>NZ_NOII01000110.1 GCF_002245695.1 Fictibacillus aquaticus
TGCCGACTCCAGCAGGATAAGTGGGACAGGTGAGACCTCTTAGGGCGCATTGCGGCAAGAGGGCTCACCGCCCACCCTGCGGAAAGCGTGCACCTGAAACGGAAATCAACGGCTTCTTTGATTTCTAAATAGCAACAAATCTTTCCATATCAAGTATTTCATTTAAATCATCACTTTTATAAACCGCAGCCCAGTATCGTCATAATCCAAATTGCGGTAAAAGTCGTGAGTGTCGGTCCGGTGTTTGCCGCTGTTCAGCAAAATAGCTGTACAGCCCTGTTCTTTCGCCCACTCTTCGCCATGCAGAACGAGTGATTTGCCAAAGCCGTTGCCGCGGAATTCTTCGCTGACAACGAGTGCTGTAATCCGGGCATATGTCCCATTCTTTTCAAAATACATACCTTTAGTCAGACCGATCATTCCGGTTATGCGCTCTTCATAGCAAGAAACGAAGCAAGCGTAGCTGCTGTCGTTCAGAAGAAGAGAAAGCCTTTCTTCCATCTCTTCCTGCATAGTAGGATAGCCAAGCTCTCCCATAAGATAGGCAAGGTCACCGCTGTCTTCCATAACAGCTTTGCGGATATAACAGTTGCTCATCATCTTCACCCCGCAGGTTTATTAGCGGTGGAACAGAAGTAGCTGTCCTTTAGGCGATGTCAGGCGATGTGTTTTTTCTTCTGCCTCAAGCTCTTTTAACCGCTCTTCACCAAGCCTTTTTGCCGCTTTATCGTCAGCTGCCTTCAATGTTTCGTCCGCTATTTTTTCACCATTTTTTTCATATACCGTAAGTGTGTAGGATAACATGATGTCAATCGCTCCTTTCTCTCTTTCTTCGTTATTCGATAAGATTTTTATAATTCCTTCTAATGAACCATTTTTAAAAAACAGCTCCTATTTTTGTAAAATATAACCATAAAGTACTATCACTGTAGTACACTTTATTTAGGGGGGAGATAACGTGCTGCACATACATAATGTAAAAAAGAACTTTGGACAGTTTACCGCAGTCCACTCACTTAACCTAGAAGTGGAGCGAGGTGGAATATTTGGTTTGCTTGGAGCAAACGGTGCGGGTAAAACCACTACGTTCCGCATGATTCTTGGTTTGCTTACGCCAAGTCAAGGAACGATTAAGTGGAATGGGCAGGAGCTTTCGTACAAAACGAGTGACACGATAGGATACCTGCCGGAAGAAAGAGGTTTGTACCCGAAGCTGACGGTGAAAGAACAGCTGACTTATCTGGGACAGCTTCGCGGAATGAAAAAGTCTCATATACTTGAAGCTGCAGAAGCTTGGCTGAAGCGTTTTCAGGCTGAGCAATATTTAAATAAAAAGGTCGAATCACTATCAAAGGGAAATCAGCAGAAAATCCAGTTCATTGCTTCGGTGCTGCATAAGCCAGAACTGCTTATCTTAGATGAACCATTCAGCGGCCTTGATCCTGTAAATGTTGATCTTTTAAAAGAAGCCGTAAAAGAACTAAATGAAGAAGGAATGACCATCGTTTTTTCGAGCCACAGAATGGAGCATGTGGAAGAGCTGTGCCAGAACATTTGCATCATGCATAAAGGCAAAGCGGCTGTAAGCGGACATTTGAAAGATATCAAGCGGTCGTTCGGCAAAAAGAATGTTGTCGTTCACGCAGATTTTGACCTTATGTATTTAACCGAGCTAGACGGCATCCTCAAGCATCACCGCTTTACAGATGGCATGCGTTTTCAGGTGGAAAAAGAGGAAGTCGCACATGATATTTTCCAAAACATATACAATAAGGGATTCGTTACGAAGTTTGAGCTGGAAGAGCCTTCTCTCCACGATATTTTCATAGAGAAAGTGGGTGCAGCTAATGAGTAAGTTTTGGATTGTTCTGCTGCATACGTATCGTAATAAAATTAAATCAAAGCCGTTTATCATCTCCACTGCAATAACGATGGTGCTGATTTTTACTATTGCGAACATTAACCACATCGCTAAACTGTTCGGCAACGATGTGCCTGACAAGATAGGAGTTATTGACGAGTCAGGAGTATTTTATCCACTCTTGCAAGAGCAGGTAAAACCTCTAAAAGAAGACATTACACTTGTGTCTGTCAGTGATGAGAAGACAGCAGAGGTAAACGTTTCGAAAGGAAAGCATGAAGGTTACCTTATCATAAAACAAAGCAGCGAGGGGCTGCCAGAAGGTATCTTTAAAGCAGAAGATGTTACAAAGCAAAGCAGCATTGATGATATCCAAAATGCGCTCCAGCAAGTAAAAAACATGGTTTCAGTGGAATCGCTCGGTTTGTCGACTGCAGAGGTGGAAAAGATGTATGCCCCTGTCGGTTTTGAAAAAGTATCGCTGCTTGAAAGTGCAAAAAGTGAAGAAGAAGCAAACCAGGTGTATGTGCTCGTTTATGTGCTTCTTTTATTCATCTATATGTCTGTGATGATGTACGGTACGATGATTGCAACAGAAGTGGCAACGGAAAAGTCATCACGTGTCATGGAAATCTTGATATCAAGCGTGTCACCTGTTAAACAGATGTTCGGCAAAATATTCGGCATCGTTCTCGTAGCCTTTACACAGCTAACCGTTTTTGCTGGCTCAGTATACACGGCTCTACAGTTGAACGAAAGTATAAGCGGGAAAGACAGCATGCTGGATATATTGAATCTAGGATCTATACCGTTATCTTTATATATTTACGCAGCGTTATATTTCCTTTTAGGCTTTTTCATGTTTGCGACATTATTTGCAATGCTCGGTTCGCTTATTAATCGAGTGGAGGAAGTGAACAGCCTCTTAACCCCGCTTATTATGGTGATAGTTGGAGCGTTCATGATTGCGATTTACGGCCGCGAGAATCCAGAATCAGCAGTTGTTACAATAGCTTCATATTTTCCATTGTTCACCCCAATGATCATGCTGCTGAGAGTCGGAATGACGGATCTTCCTTTCTGGGAGATACTTCTGAGCTTTGGTATCCTTCTCGCGTCAATATCCATTTTTGCAACTATCGGAGCAAGAGTTTATCGCGGAGGAGTACTTCTTTACGGAGGAAGCCCATCGCTTAAACTCATCAAACAGGCTTTGCTGATGTCTAAGGAAGAGAAGAAAATAGAAGGATAGAGATTGAGACCCTCCAGATTAAATGGAGGGTTTTTTTGTCGTATACATAGAACATCCGTTTGTTTTTCTCCTCTAAAATTCGTTTAAAGTGGTAAAATAATGAGAGAATAAGAGGTAAAAGGATGTGTGATGATGATTACATTTATTCACTGTGCCGATCTTCATCTGGACAGTCCATTTAAGGGATTGAAAGGATTGCCTAAATCCATATTTGATAGATTGCAAGAAAGCACATTCGCCTCATTCAGCAGGCTGACTGATGCAGCAATTGAGGAAAAAGTGGATTTTATGCTGATTGTCGGGGATGTGTTTGATGGAGATATGAGAAGCCTTAAAGCACAATTCCGTTTTAATAAAGAAATGGAAAAGCTTAATAAATATGGCATTACCGTCTTTGTTTCCCACGGAAACCATGATCATCTCGGGGGACAGTGGACAGATCTAGACTGGCCTGAAAATGTTATCTTTTTTGCTGGGAACAACGTTCAGCAGGTACCCTTCATTAAGAATGGAGTAACAGCAGCCCTGATTCATGGATTCAGCTATGAAACGAAGGCTGTAGAAGAGAACCGGACGAGCCAATACCCTGTCAAAGCAGGGGACGTGCATCATATCGGCATGCTTCATGGCCAGGCAGCGGGGTACACGGGACATGATCCTTACGCACCTTTTCTGCTGCAGGAACTGATCAGCAAAAATTATGACTACTGGGCTTTAGGCCATATACATAAACGGAGCGAGCTGTCTTTACAGCCGCCAGTCTGTTATTCAGGCAACATTCAAGGCAGGCATAAAAACGAGACAGGAGAAAAAGGTGCATATGTCGTCACACTCAATGAGAACGGGGCGGAAAGCCGCTTTATCCCAACTTGCGATATTATCTGGAAAGAAATAATCCTGGATATGTCAACGGTGGATCGTGAGTCTGATCTTTTAAACAAATGTTTAATTTTTAAAGAAGAAATGCGTGAAGAAAGCAGGGGAGTCCTCCTAAGAGTCATTTTAACAGGAAAAAGCTCTATATTCTTAAGTCTCTCGGCTTTTTTGCTGGAACTGCATGATGTATTGAATGAAGAAGAAAACGGAGAAGATTTTGTTTATGTTCATGAGATCATCAATGATTGTTTTCCGGCGGATGCAGACGGTAATCAGTCAAACACAGGATTTTGGAGCGATGTGCAGCAGACACTAGAAGACAGCAGCTGGATTGAGGAAACATTAGGTGATCTGTATCACCATCGGCAGGCTGCAAAATATCTTGATAGACTTCCGGAAGAAGAGATGAAGGAACTGATTAAACAGGCAGAAAATGAGCTTTTGCAGGAACGGTTCAAGAGCTAAAAACAGGAGAGGAGGAAGACAGGGATGGTATCCATTAAACATCTGTATATCTACCAATTTGGCGGGATGAAGCAGTGGGAAGCAAAGGATTTATCAGCGGGACTGAACGTTTTTTACGGTGAGAATGAGGCAGGGAAAACAACCATTATGCAGTTCATAACAGCCGTTTTATTTGGATTTTCAGGCAGAACGCAGAGCGGAAGTCGCTATGAACCGAAAGATGGAGGCAGGCGGGGCGGAAAGATTGTCTTTTACGATGCTGCTTGGGGAGATGTAACTGTTGAACGGGTAGACAGTTCGAAGGCTGCGGGAGATGTAACGGTATACCTGGAAAACGGTGAAACGCATGGAGAAGATTTTTTAAAAACCTGGCTGAACGGATTAGATAAATCTTTCTTTCAAGGGATTTTCAGCTTCGGACTCGATGGTCTTCAGCAGCTCGATCTTATGAGTGAAAAAGAACTTGGGGATTTTCTATTAGGAGCTGGGATGACAGGAGGGGAAAATCTTTCTGCGTTAGAAGGACGGCTCGAAAGAAAATGGAGCACACTGTTTAAACCAGGAGGAAGGAAACCTTTAATAAACAGCAAGATTGCTGAGCTGAAGGATGCAGAGGAAAACCTGGCAAAATGGAAAAAAAAGAATGAAAGCTACGCTATGCTGCTGAGAGAAAAGGAACAGAAATCAGCCGCAAAAGGAGAGCTGCTGCAGAGGATTACAGAAGCAGAAAAAGAGATCGGACGTTTAAACAAGTGGATGGAACTCGAGCCCGTTCTGCAAAAGTGGAGCGAAAGCGGCCGATATATAGCCGAGACAGGTGATCATTTTTTTCCTGAGGATGGATTGAGAAGGTATGAAGCATGGAGAGCGCAGGCTGTATCTATGGAAGGGGAGCTTGGTTATCTTAAGGAAAAAATGGATGCGATACGGCAAGAGACAGATCCATCAAAGAATAAATACATTACAGGCAATGAAGATGAAATCAGATTGATGGGTGAACAGTATCACCGGTACAAGCTGATGAAAGAAGAAGCTGAAACGCTGCATGCGGCGCTTGCTGAAAACGGCCGATCTGTATGGGAAATCAGTAAAGAAGCTGGGGGAGAATGGACTAAAGAGAAAGTGCAGTCACTTATTCTTACACTTGCCGCAAAAAATAGCTGGATGCAGATGTTTAACAATCTTCAGCAGCTTCAGCAAAGAAAAGAAATACTTGATGATCAGCTGGAAAGGTCTCGTAAGAATCTTGAAGAAGCAGAGATGAAAGAGGAAGAGCTTCGTTTAAAGCTTATGCCGGATGAAGACAGAGAAAAGCTTGTTGAAAAGAGACAGGCGTTTTTTCAAAATAGAATGAACTCTTCTAAGGAAGCAGAGCTCACCGCAGAATACGAGTATGTGACTAGGCTGCTTAAGACTGAAAAGAACAAAAGCAGCTATAAACAAGGCATAAAGTGGATAGCCGCCTGCCTCTTACTAGGAGTTCTTATGACTGCAGCCGCTGTTTTCACTTCTGATATCCTATTCTATCCCGCACTGCTGCTGCTTTTCACAGGAGCTTTTTTAGCAGCTGACTATTTTAAAAAGAAGCGGTATGTACTCTCTTT
>NZ_NOII01000012.1 GCF_002245695.1 Fictibacillus aquaticus
CTGCCCGTGTGCACTCGTTGTTTCAACACCTGTTTCCATCGTCACGGCGATCGGAAACGCGGCACGTAACGGTGTACTCATAAAAGGAGGCATCTTCTTAGAAGAAGCCGGTTCAATTAAGGTGATCGCTTTTGATAAGACGGGTACTTTGACAAAAGGCGAACCAGCCGTAACCGAGATCTGGTGTGAAGACGGAGTAGAAGAAAATGAGATGCTCGTTAAAGTAGCCGCTCTTGAAAAACTGTCACAGCATCCGCTCGCTTCGGCCATTTTGAAAAAAGCAGAGACTCTTTCATTTCATCAAACGAATGTGAACGACTTTGCATCGATCACAGGCAGAGGCGTTAAAGGAACGATAGACGGTGAAACGATATATGCGGGAAGCCCGAAACTTTTTACAGAGAATCTAAAGCTTCATTTAACTGAAGAAGCAGCAGACACGGCTGGAAGGTGGCAAGAAGAAGGCAAGACTGTCATCGCGGCTGGAACTGTACAGCAAGTATTTATGCTCATTGCGATTGCGGATGAAGTGAGGGAAACGAGCAAAGAAGTCGTGCAAAGACTGCACGAGCTTGGCATACAGAAGACCGTTATGCTGACCGGAGATAACGAGGGAACTGCACGTTCTATTGGCAAGACCACCGGTGTTTCTGATGTGCAAGCAGGTCTCATGCCGGAAGATAAACTGAACACGATAAAAGAGCTGCGACAGAAGTATGGAAAGACAGCGATGGTAGGAGATGGAGTGAACGATGCGCCTGCTCTTGCCGCCGCGACTGTCGGGATCGCGATGGGCGGTGCGGGAACAGATACTGCCCTAGAAACAGCTGACATCGCTTTAATGGCGGATGACCTGAAAAAACTGCCATTCACGATTCGCTTAAGCCGGCGGACGATGGCGGTTATCAAGCAGAACATCACCTTCTCGATCGGAATCAAGCTGCTCGCACTCCTTCTTGTCGTCCCGGGATGGCTTACTTTATGGATCGCAATCTTTGCTGACATGGGTGCGACACTGATTGTTACGCTGAACAGCCTGCGGCTTATGCGCGTAAAAGACAATTAAGGCAGACTTTTGACAACAACGGAACGCATGCTATAATGAAGAAAATAATACACGGCAACGGAGCCCTTAGTTTCTATGAAGCTAAGGGCTATTTTATACTTTAAGGTTAACTTTTTTGCTAGGAAGAGATTCGGTGCCGTCAAAAAGTTTAAGTATAAAGTATAAGTGCAACTAAGGCTGACTTTAAAGCATGGTCAGCCAAGTTTTCTTTATTTTTTGGGGAGGATGAGAGCAATGTTAGAGGGTTTAGAGGATAAAAAGCAGCGGTTTATACAAGAGTTTGTACCAGGAAAACAAGTAACATTAAGCCACATCATCGCAAATCCGGATGAGGACATGTTTGATAAACTGGGCATCCAGCAGACAGGTGCGATCGGTATCTTAACGCTGACGCCGAGTGAAACCGTTATCATCGCAGGCGACCTGGCGACGAAAGCGGCTCATGTTTCTTTAGGCTTTCTTGACCGGTTCACCGGGAGCTTAGTTATTGTGGGAACTGTATCTGAGGTTGAATTGGCGATGATAAAAATCAATTCATTTCTTTCGGAAACATTGGGCTACACGCCATCAAAAATCACAAAGTCATGAGGGATAATGTGAAGAAAACGAGAGCTATGATTATAGGAGCCATCGGTTCTGGAAAGTCAACGCTAACGAATGCACTGCTTGGAAAGGATGAAAACAGTGTCAAAACCCAGACACTGAACTATAAAGACTGGATTGTCGACACACCCGGAGAATATATGGAAAACCCGATGTATTATAAATCGCTTATGGCAACATCCTTGGAAGTTACTCACGTTTTGTTCATTCAGGATGCGTCTGCACTGAAAAGCAGCTTTCCGCCACAGTTTTCAATGGGCATTCCGAAGCTTCCGATCGGTATTGTAACAAAGTCAGATCATCCGCAGGCTGATGTAGAGCGTGCCAGGAACTTCTTAAGGAGAGCGATGCCTAAAGGGCCGATCGTAACAGCCTCTTCGTTTACAAAAGAAGGGATAGAGGATATTAAGGAGCTTGCAGCACGGCATTCATTCGCTGACATGGAGGACTATTTGCAGAGTAAGGGAATTGAAAGCTGGTAATATAATGAAAGCCTTTACAACGCTGAAAATATAAAGTATTCTGAAATTGAAAATGAATAGGAATAGGCAACGGCGCCTATCAACTTACAGGAGACATCTGTTTACAGTGGACATCTGTGTTGAAGGTGCCTTTTTTTATAAAAGGAGCTTCTCATGGATTACATTCGTAACTTATGCAGACAACATACTCGCCTCACTGATGAAGAGATATCTCTCATCGTGGACAAGAGCAATATGCTTCAAACGATCGCGGACTTGTCAGGATCACACGTCTTCATTGACTGCATGACTGCACATCCTGAAAAAGCTGTCGTCGTTGCTGAGGCAGTTCCTTCAACATCGCCATTGCTGTACAAGGAGCAAGTGGTAGGAACGTTTATTTATGAGACTTTCGAACCGGCTGTTTTCAGTTCGTTCAAGTCTAGGAAACCCGTGATGGTGAAGCGTGCGGTCACTACAGAAGGACAGCATGTGAGCCAGAACGTCATTCCAATCCTTTTTAACGAAAAAGCGATCGGTGTGATGATCTCTGAAAAAGACATATCAGCACAGATTGAGCATGAGAAAGAAATCGCATTCCTGACAGAAGCGACCCAGGAATTCGGCAGGACCTTCTGGGACATGATCTCTAAACAGCCATCTATCCCAGATGTTTTAGAAGACGGTCTCCTGCTGCTGAACGACGAAGGAAAAATCCTTTATGCCAACAATTATGCGATCAGGCTCATCCAAAAACACCTTGGACAGCATTCTCACCAGGAATACAAAGACAAATCCATTTATGAACTTTTTCCATTTATCGAAAAGGATAATATCGGTCACTTTGGGATTGTGGAGCGAGAAATTGCTTATGAAGGCCGAGTGTATATTAAGAGAATGATCAGCTTAAAGTCAAAAGACTCTCCAATCGTTCTTATTTATTTAAGAGATATTACAGATCTAAGGGAGAAGGAGAGGCAGCTTGTGGTTAAGTCAGCTGTGATTAAAGAGATCCATCACCGTGTTAAGAATAACTTGCAAACGGTTGCTAGCCTGCTGCGTCTCCAGATGAGAAGGGGCGTTCCTGAAGACACGAAGCATCTGTACCAGGAAAGCTTGAACCGTATTATGAGCATCGCGACCGTGCATGAGTTTTTATCTTACAGCGGCATGGAAATGGTGAATATCAGCGAGATACTCGAAAAAATCGCCAAGATGCTCGTCTATCAATCCGATCAGAGTGAACATTCGATTACACTTGTTCTGGATGTAGATGAGATTTCTTTAAAGTCTAACCAGGCAGTTTCATTATCCTTGATTTTCAATGAAATTCTCCAGAACAGTATCAAGCATGGATTTAAAAACCAATCAGGCACAATCACGGTTAAGATGAAGCTCATTGACGGAGAAGTGCATCTATCAGTTGTTGACGATGGAGAAGGATATAAGCCAGGAGTGAAAAAAGATCAGCTAGGACTTGAGATTGTAAGGAACTTAACAGAGTTTGATCTTTCGGGCGAGTTCTTAATCTATCCGAATAAAGAAAGAGGGACGACAGCAGCCGTTCAATTTTTTTTAGAGCAGGAGGATCTTTATGATAAAGCCTAACATCATGGTAGTGGACGATGAATCGATCTTAAGGATGGACTTGAAAGAGATGCTTTTGGAGAATGGGTATAACGTTGTTGCAGAAGCGAACAATGGAGAGAAGGCAGTAGAGCTCGCAGCTAAGCATAAGCCTGATCTGATCATCATGGATGTGAAGATGCCGAAGATGAACGGCATTAAAGCGGCCAAAATCGTCGGCAATACCTTTAAGATTCCTGTTCTGCTGCTGACAGCTTACAGCCAGACTGAGATCATCAACGAGGCGAAAGAAGCAGGGGTACTTGGTTTTATCGTTAAGCCCGTCACAGAAAAGCAGCTCATACCAGCTGTTGAAGTGGCACTTTCGCAAGTCACCCGAATCAACCAGATCAAAGGCGAAGTAACGGCACTTGAGCAGAAACTCGAAGAACGGAAGATTGTCGAGAAAGCAAAGGGCATTGTCATGGAACATATGTCGCTTAACGAGGACCAGGCGTATAAACAAATGCGAAGCTTCTGCATGAAGAATCGTATCGTGCTTAAGGATCTGGCTCGAACTCTCATTGATAAAAACAGTGCTGAAATAATGCATGTGTAAAAGAATAAAAGGCAAAGGCGCCTGCTAAATCAACAGACCAAATCTGTTGGTTTATCAGGCGTCTTTTTCATTAAGGAAAGGAGGAATACGATGATTGGGAACGACAGAAAAGTAGAAACGATTATCAGTGCAGGCATAGACATCGGCACGAGTACGACAAAGATTATCATCAGCCGTTTCAGTCTCCTGAACATGGCAGGCAGCACCCACGTGCCAAAGATCGAAATCATCGATAAACAGATTCTGCATAAAAGCCCAATCTATCGGACTCCTCTTTTAGACAATGACTATTTGATAGACATTGAAGCGGTCTTTGCCATCGTAAAACAGGAATATGCTGCAGCAGGTGTAGATAAGTCGGAAATTCAGACCGGAGCCGTCATCATCACTGGCGAAAGTGCCATCAAAAGCAATGCCAGACAAGTGATTCAATACCTTTCAGATGAAGCGGGTGAGTTTCTAGTTGCGACAGCAGGCCCGGACCTGGAAGGTATCATCGCAGCAAAAGGATCCGGCGCTCATGCTTGGTCGCAAAAACATGGAAAAACGATAGCCAACATCGATATCGGCGGAGGAACCGCTAATATCGCCGTATATAAAAATGGCTCACTCCTCGGAACGTGCACACTTCATGTCGGCGGAAGACTGATGGAGTTTGACGGTGACACAGTAACAAAGATTTCGCCACCAGTCGCCAGCACGGCCGAAATGCTAGGTATTGAACTGAACAAAGGACAGAAGAACGGCAGCGGAACAGACAAGATTTTGGAAGAGATGGTGTCGGTGCTCGTTTCCGTCCTGAACGGAGATCAGTCGGCAGCCGAACACCCGCTCTTCCTCAGTCAATCAGCTGGATGGGGAAATGCACCAATCGATGCGGTCATGTTCTCCGGCGGAGTCAGTGAATGTGTGTATTATCCGGAACATGATGACCCTTCCGTATACAGCGATATCGGACGGATATTGGC
This sequence comes from Fictibacillus aquaticus, assembly GCF_002245695.1. GTDB lineage: Bacteria > Bacillota > Bacilli > Bacillales > Fictibacillaceae > Fictibacillus > Fictibacillus aquaticus. Next base: position 5,284 of record NZ_NOII01000012.1, read on the forward strand.
TGAAAAGCTGAACAGCTCTGGGGAGCTGCGGAACTGGGAATGGGTCACTCCGGAAGAGACGGTAAGAGCGACGGTATGCGGAGCGGGAATGCAAACGACAGAAATAAGCGGAGCGACCATTCAAATCGACAAATCCGTATTGCCGCTTAAAAACCTTCCCGTCATTGAAGTGCCGATCGCCGATATGAACGAAGCTGAGAGAAGCGTATCGCAAAAAATAGAGCAGGCTATCGCACTGTATGATCCGCAGGCAGAAGGAAACAATTTTGCACTATATTTTTCAGATTTGCCGCAGCTGTCATTTAAGAATGTGCAGCACCTGGCATCGGTCATATGCAGCGCTTATCGGCAGAGAAAGAGCGATGCGCCGATCGTCGCGGTAGTGAAAAATGATATGGCGAAAGTGCTCGGACAGTCAATCATGGCATTTACCCCTGAGCGTTCGATTATCTGCATCGATCAGCTGAATGTCGTAAACGGAGATTACGTTGATATCGGCAGGATGCTCGATTCGGGTGTTGTGCCTGTAGTGATCAAAACATTAGCGTTTCAGTAATAAGTGAGGTGAGGGGTTATGAAACTTTCTAGCAAGTTATTAGGCCAAGTATATCAATTTGGATCGTTAAAAGAAGTGATGGCAAAGGCGAATGAAGAGAAGTCCGGCGACCGCCTCGCTGGAGTCGCAGCAGACACGGTTCAGGAAAGAATCGCTGCCAAGCAGGTGCTAAGCGAATTGACGCTTCAGCAGATCCGGGAAAATCCCCTTCTTGCACCGGAAGAGGATGAAGTTTCAAGAATCATTGAAGAACAGGTCAACGAAAAAATATACGGCACTATCAAAAACTGGTCAGTTCTGGAATTAAGAGAATACATCCTGTCAGATGAGACTTCTGGGAGTGACATCCTCCGCGCCAGCAGAGGGATGAACAGTGAAATGATAGCGGCTGTGACGAAACTGATGTCCAACCTCGACCTTGTTCACGGTGCCAATAAGATCGAGGTCGTGACGAAGTGCAACATTGAACTTGGCCGAAAAGGAACACTGTCTTCGAGGCTTCAGCCTAACCATCCGACAGATAACGTGGACGGGATGCTCGCCTCTTTAAAAGAAGGGCTGTCGTACGGAGTAGGAGACGCTGTCATCGGAATCAACCCAGTGGATGATTCAGTAGAAAGTGTGAAGCGCCTGCTGCATGCGACGAAAGATTTTATGGACAGGTGGAAGGTGCCAACGCAAAATTGTGTGCTTGCTCACGTGACTACCCAGATGAAAGCGATCGAACAGG
>NZ_NOII01000013.1 GCF_002245695.1 Fictibacillus aquaticus
AATTCCTTACCTATGCTTTTGTTCAGTTTTCAAAGAACTTTTTTCTTTATCGCTTTAAAGCAGCGACAAGAAGTATCTTATCATGTTTCAACCTGCTAAGTCAACACTTAATTTTCATTAATTATTGAAGCCGGTTTTGCGTGTGCCGCTCGTCTAAAGCAGCAACGTTTACTAATATACCAGCCTGCTTAAAACCCGTCAATGCTTTTTTGCTAAATAAATCCCCCTTTTTTTAAAAGGGGGACCTAGACTCGTTATTTTGTATGCTTTTCAAGCAAATCCATCTTTGTCTGCCAGACGCGTTCTGATAAGTCGATATAGTATTCCTGCGGGTTAAGACGGCGCAGATGCTCCGGCCAGAAAAGGCTTAGCTGCTCCTGATGATACGATTTTATTTCTTCTAATGAAGGAAGCTCATAAACCCGCTTCCCATCAACAAAAATCGGCTGCTGCAGCTCGACCGCTTCTATATCTTTAACCACTTTGTTCTTATACGTGTGAACGGGATCGAAAAGCTTCAGCTCATCTGTCGGCACTTTTTCATCGACCATTGCGATATAGTCCGCTTCTGCCTTACCTTCTTTATTAAGGATACGGTAAACCGTTTTATAGCCCGGTGTTGTAATCTTTTCAACGTTCCCGGAAATCTTGATCGTCGGCTCAAATTCCTTGCCGTTGTATTTTGCCACAACTTTATAAACTCCGCCGAGTGCCGGCTGGTCTGCGGCTGTTATGAGCTGTGTGCCGATGCCCCACGAAGTAATCTCCGCTCCTTGGCGCTTTAAGTCTACAATCACATCATCGTCCAGATCGTTGCTGGCAACAATTACAACATCCTTCAGACCGGCTTCATCCAGCATCTTTCTCGCTTGTATAGACAGATAGGCAAGGTCGCCGCTGTCGAGACGGATGCCTTTCAGCGACTTGCCCTGCTCTTTCATTTTCAGACCGACTTTTATCGCGTTCGGCACACCGCTTTTCAATGTATCGTACGTATCTACGAGGAAAACGCTCTGATCAGGGAGTGCGTTCGCGAAACGTTCGAAGGATTCTTCCTCTGTATCATGGTCCTGTACCCATGAGTGTGCATGCGTACCCTTAGTCGGGATGCCGAACAGCTTGCCCGCTCTCATGTTGGAAGTCGCGTCAAAGCCAGCGATATAGGCCGCCCGCGCACCCCAGATGGCTGCATCCGCTTCCTGAGCGCGGCGTGTTCCGAACTCCATCAGCACATCTTTTGGAGCAGCCTGCCTGATGCGGGATGCCTTGGACGCGATAAGAGTCTGGTAGTTCATGAAGTTTAGCAGCGCTGTTTCGATGAGCTGTGCTTCAAATACACGCGCTTTTATCCGAATAAGAGGTTCGTTCTGAAAAACGACAGTTCCTTCTTTAACAGCATAAAGCTCACCTGAAAACTTAAAGTTCCTCAGTTCTTCAAAAAAGCCTTCCTCATAGTTTTCTTCCTGCTCTTTTAAATAATTAATATCTTCCTCTGAAAATCGGAGTCTTTCTATGTAAGTGATGATGCGCTCGAGGCCGGCGAAAACGGCATAGCCGCTCTTAAATGGGTTTTTCCTGAAAAATGCTTCAAAAACGCGGATATTGTTATGAGTTTCATTTTTCCAATGTGCGTACATCATATTGATCTGATACTTGTCTGTGTGCAGTGCGAGATCTTCGTAGCTCATTTATACTCACCTTTCTTCCTCGGTCTATTACTATTATCCCCTTAATTTGTGTAAGTAAAAAGCCCGGTTTCACATTGCCGGGCTCATACATTATTCGCTGACATTCAGCTTTTTTTCGAGATAATACGATCCTTCGTATTGTTCTTTTATATAATTCCCTTTAAATTTCTGCCCTTTTTCGCCGTATGTTGTCTTGATGCTGTTCCAAAAGTTAGCGTCAGGGTACATGCGTATAAAGATTTCATAGTCTTTCAGGTTTTTGATTCTTTTATCGTTTGCAGGATTTTCAAAAATGATTCGGTATGAACCATCTGGATTTACCTCTGTCACTCCCTTAAAGCCGGAAGTGACGTAACCAGGAATTTCTGCCTTTGCTTCGATATGTGTACCTTCCAGAAAATTGCTCGTTCCTTCTATATAAATATATCGTTCGTCTTTTGTTATCTTCGGGTCATCGATGCGGATATTTACATCACCATAGTCTTCGGGCTTTTGCCAAGCAGGTTCCTCAATCTCTACCGTGGTCTTTCCCCCCTCTTGCGGGATATCAAGCTTCAAAATAGCCTGATTGTTCGGTGTGCCGGAATCTTCGGAAAGACGAACGAAAGAACCTTCAAGCTTCTCACCGTTCTTGCCATAATGCTCGATGATTGGTGCGTTATCTGTTGCAGGCTCAAACTTCATGGTCAGTATTGATAGCCCGTCATACTCTTTCGGGATTTCAGCATCTAATTGAAAGCTCCCGTTATTTTGGACCTGTGCCACGTTAGTGCCGCCGACGATGCTGCCTTCGATGCTATCAATATAGTAGGTAAGCCTCGAATCAGGCTGGAGGTTCGTCTTTCCTTTAACAGAAATCTTTTTTCCTATTCTCTCAGCTTCCCCCTTGAACCATACCTTTGCATCCCCCTGGTCTTCGGGTGCACCTTTCGCTTTATCTGTCACTTCTACTGTTTCTTTTTCGCTGCTTTCTTTATTTTCCGCAGCAGCTGGCTTAGAATCCGCCTTCTTTTCATCCTCACCACAAGCACTAAGCAGCAAAACCGTTAAGACAGCTGCAAATAATAACACGTTTCTTTTCATGAAAATATCTCCTCTATTGAAATCCTTATTCTGTTCTCGCGTTCTCCGCATAATCATTGATCAGCTTAAGTACTCGCTCTGTCTCGGCATTGAGTGCCTCTTGCTTTTCATTATTCACCGACCTGTTATAATTGTGGATCGCTTCGTATCTGGCTTGAATTAGTTCAGAGAGCTTAGTGCTTTCCTCGCTTGAAAGTTTTTCTTGTTCATTTAATTCTGCATGAACATCTTTCATAACTGACCACTCGTCTTGGATGATGTCAAAAATGTCTCCTTGCAATTGTCTTAAATCGTGGCCTTTCCCTGAACTGCTCCAGTTCACACTAGACGCATCCATAGCCGATGACCAGTTTACACGTGCGTCATGCATCGCTTTCGACAGTTTGACTCCACCTCATCAAAAAGTTCTTTCTGCGAGGAAACTGATTCAAACTTTCCTCCGCCTGCTTCAGCCACGGCTTTCAGCTGCTGCTGGCCTTCGTTATCCACATCAAAACCGATGATATTCACTTCTGCCTGGATGTTGGATTCATGGAGCTTTTTCGCCGCTTCTACCGGATTGCCGTCGCACGTTTCAATACCGTCACTCACGATATACACGACATTGTTGCCTTCTTTTCCTTGAAGGTCCTTTTCTGCTGCTGCAATTGATGCGGCGAGAGGTGTCCAGCCTGTCGGTTTAAAAGCAGCAAGCGATTTTTCAAATGCCGCTGCATCATACTTCCCAAGCGGGTACATCATCTCAGTGCTGCTGCATGACAACTTCTTATCCTTATCGTCGTTGCTTCCTTTATGGCCGTAAACGCGCAGCATCACGTTCGCGTCCTTCGGCATGCTGCCCGCGAACTTTTTCAGCGCCTCTTTCGCAGCCGTCATCTTATCCGTCCCGCCAGCTTTTGCCGCCATACTCCCGCTCGCGTCCAGAAGAATCGCTACATTAAGAGGACCTTCCTTCTTGTCCTCGCCACCTTCTTCTTTATACTTCTCGTACGCTTCTACCTCTTCAAACGTAATATCGAAGTCCTCAACCTTTTTGAATGCAGGACGGTAATCGTAAGAGAATCCCGCCACAATTCGGTTAAATGCTTCATCTGCGCTTAATTTTTTCGGAAAATCCTTCGTCAGCTTCTGCAGTTCACTTTCAAGTGCATCCCCTTCAAGATCCTTCACCTCGTCATAGTGCTCACCTGGACCTTGTTCTACCATTTCCTTTGGCTCGTCCGGAGCTTGTGCTATGGTTTCTTTCTTAGGCTCTTTTTTCTCTGCTTCCGCTTTAGTTTCTGGTTTCTCAGAAGAACATGCTGCCAGAAACACCATAAGAAGGATTAGTACCGCACCAACTCTTAATCTCTTCATTCCTTCTCTCCTATCACTCGTTTAATAAACCATTGATTTTTTCCCAAATAAATACAAATATAAACAAATCCCGCCATGCAATTTATGTAAAATGTTATTTCTTGATAAATAACTATGCCAAAACTATCACAGATTTTTCATGATAGTCAACAGCCCGTCAGCCCTTGGTGCGAAAGGGAAAAGAGGCTGTTTAAAGGCTTTTTTACTATTATCAATCCTCTTCGACTTGTTTCGACACATTTGTATTCATTGTTCAAATCTTATCGCGGTAAAATATACCCTCATTTTTAACAAATGCATCCATCTACTCTGTTTTCGAATTTTTTTAAGTTCAATAGAAGAAGGAATCTCCACAGTCGCATTTCGCGCATAAAAAAAAACGCCACCGCATGCGGGGACGTTTTTTTCTCATAATCTATTCAACCAAAAACACAAAGTAGCAGACAAAGATAGCGAACAGTACGTACATGATCGGGTGAACTTCTTTGGCGCGTCCTTTTACTGCCATTGTCACTGGGTACATGACGAAACCGAGGGCGATTCCTGTTGCGATGCTATATGTGAGCGGCATCGCGATCAAAGTTAAGAATGCCGGTACGGCAATCTCAAGTTTCTCCCATTCGATCTTGCGGAGCACTGTTACCATTAATACGCCGACGATGATCAGTGCCGGTGCAGTAACGGCTGGTGTTACGACAACTAATAATGGCGAGAAGAATAGTGCGAGCAAGAACAACCCGCCTGTCACAACAGATGTGAAGCCCGTTCTTCCGCCGGCAGCTACGCCTGATGCAGACTCGATGTACGCTGTTGTAGAAGACGTTCCAAGTACAGCACCTACTGCGATAGCTGATGAATCTGCAAGTAGAGCTTTTCCTGCGCGCGGCAGTTTGTTGTCCTTCATGATGCCAGCCTGTGAGGCGACAGCCATCAGTGTTCCTGCTGTATCAAAGAAATCGACGATAAAGAATGTAAGAACGACAATCATCATTTTCACGGTGAAAATTTCATCAAAGTGGCTGAACGCCTGACCGAACGTTGGCTCAAGGCTTGGAATCGCACCAACGATTTTATCAGGTGCATCGATCTGGCCGACCGCGATACCGACGACTGCTGTGATCACCATACCGTAGAAGATGCCTCCGCGAATGTTGCGAACCATCATTAAAATCGTGACGATAAAACCAAAGATAGCAAGCAGCGCAGGTCCTTTTGTAAGATCTCCCAACGAAACGAGTGTTGCTTTATTTGCTGCGATTATGCCCGCATTTTTCAAACCAATAAAAGCGATAAATAGTCCAATACCAGATGCCGCCGCAAACTTTAGATCTTGCGGGATGGCGTTAATGATTGTTTCGCGGATTTTAAACAGTGTAATAAAGATGAAAATGATACCTGACATTAAAACACCCGCAAGGGCCGTCTGCCACGGGATGCCCATGACGAGCACGACTGAATATGCGAAGAACGCGTTCAGTCCCATACCCGGAGCGAGTGCGATCGGATACTTGGCCACGATTCCCATGATGAGCGTTCCGAGTGCCGCAGCAAGAGCTGTTGCGGTAAAGACCGCGCCTTTGTCCATGCCAGCGTCGCCTAGGACCATCGGGTTAACGAATAAAATGTATGCCATCGACAAAAACGTCGTCAAGCCAGCTACTGCTTCTTTTTTATAAGTTGTGTTGAATTCTTTAAAGCCGAAATAACGTTGCAATGTAAATCCCCCTATACGTTTTTCTTCATCAAGGCCGATACTATGTTGCTTTTTAGGTATTCGGAGATGTGGTTGATCTCCGTTTCAGGCGCACGCTTTCCGCGGGGCGGGCGGTGAGCCCTCTCGTCGCTACGCGCCATTGAGAGGTCTCACCTTCCCGCTCGTCCCGCAGGAGTCGGCGCCTTACACTCCGATCAACTTTATCAATGAAGGATTCAAGATGATTTAAGAAGTGTGATTGTCAGCAAAGTAATAGGACATAACAACATAGCTTAGTCATTGAAGCACAACTTATACCCTAGAGAATACTCCGCTGAACTTCCGATAAAACAAACCCTTCAATAACAACAGCCCTTAAGAGATGAACCAAAAGAAAAGGCTCTTGGCGGAGTGCCAAGAGCCTGAACATATAAAGGAATACAGCAGGACACATTTTCGGTCCTGAAAAAGGCCGAACGCATCTGCTAAAAACATTCCTTCATAGTCAGACCATTTACGGCAGTCCGGTAGAAACTTTTGGGCCATATCCCCAAGATTATATGAAGAACGTGATATGCAATTATTAACTCGTTTTTAGTATAACGGGACTTTCGACACCCGTCAACATAATTCACGAATATTAAAATTAAAATAATGTTTATTGTTCGTGTTTAGTCTATTCCCACTCGATTGTTGCTGGCGGCTTGGACGTAATGTCGTACACAACACGATTGATGTGGTCGACTTCGTTTACTATGCGTGTCGAGATTTTCTCGAGTACATCAAACGGGATGCGCGCCCAGTCGGACGTCATGCCGTCGATAGAAGTAACCGCACGGATACCGATTGTGTAATCGTACGTACGCGCGTCTCCCATAACACCGACACTGCGGATGTCCGGAAGAACAGTGAAATATTGCCACACGTCGCGCTCTAGGCCGGCGTTGGCGATTTCTTCACGAAGAATGAAGTCAGATTCGCGTACGATCTCAAGCTTCTCTTCTGTGATTGCACCAAGGACACGGATTCCGAGTCCTGGACCTGGGAACGGCTGGCGCCAAACGATGTGTTCAGGAATGCCCAGCTCAGTACCAACGATGCGAACTTCGTCTTTAAAGAGCGTGTTCAAAGGCTCGATCAGCTTGAACTGCATGTCTTCAGGAAGACCTCCTACGTTATGGTGAGACTTGATCGTCTGTGCCATAGCCGTGCCGCTCTCAACGATGTCTGTGTAGAGCGTGCCCTGCGCCAAGAATTCGATGCCATCTAGCTTAGACGCTTCTTCATCAAATACATAGATAAACTCGTTCCCGATAATCTTACGCTTCTGCTCAGGATCTGAGATGCCCGCAAGCTTCGTTAAGAAACGGTCCTTCGCATCAACTTTGATGATGTTGATGTTAAAGCCTTCGCTGAATGTTTTCATAACCTGGTCGGCTTCATCTTTACGAAGAAGTCCGTGATCAACAAAGATACATGTCAGCTGGTCGCCGATCGCTTTGTGAACAAGCACAGCTACGACAGATGAATCAACACCGCCGGACATCGCGCACAATACTTTCTTGTCGCCGACAACATCGCGGATTTTCTGCACTTCGTCTTCGATCCAGTTTTCCATCGTCCAGTTGCCTTCACATTCACAGACAGCAAACACAAAGTTTTTCAGCAGCTCGATACCATACTCAGAATGGCGCACTTCCGGATGGAACTGAACACCGTAAAGCTTGCGTGATACATCGCTCATCCCTGCGACCGGGCAGGAGATGCTCGTTACGTCCGTCACGAACCCTTGTGGAGGTGCGACAACAAGGTCAGAGTGGCTCATCCAGACAACTTGAGAGTCCGGAAGCTCATCGTACAGCTTGTTTTTGTTTGAAACATTAATCTGAGCCTTGCCGTACTCGCGGTGGCTCGCACGTTCTACTTTCCCGCCAAAATGGTGGGTCATCAGCTGCATGCCGTAGCAAATGCCGAGAACAGGAATACCCAGCTCAAAGATCGCTTCGTCACATGCCGGCGATCCTTCTGCATATACAGAGTTCGGTCCGCCTGAGAAAATGATGCCTTTAGGATTCATCTTCTTAATATCTTCCGCTGTAGTCGTGTGCGGATGCAGTTCGCTGTATACCCCTAAATCACGTATACGTCTTGCAATCAGCTGGTTGTATTGACCGCCAAAGTCGAGTACGACGATCATTTCGCTTGTTACGTCCATGTGCTCACCCCATCTAAAAATTCTTCATATAGTATCCGTCAGTATGCCGAACTTTATAAAAATAAAAAGAATCCTGCCTCTGTTTTCGCAATAAAAACAAAGGCAGAATTCTTTTATAACAAATATAAAGAATCCTGCCTTCATAGTCAGGTTGTTTACGGTAACCCGGTAGAGACTCTCGAACCTTATTTTCGAGGATATACGAAGGAGAAAATTATTCTGACGCTATAATCTTAAAGCCATTCTAACAATGCGCTCTATAGCGGTCAAGGGCGGATTCTTTTAATTAAATTTTCCCACAATTTGCGGTTTGTTTCGGTCCAATAATCTTTATGATTTTCCCGTCCGCTGTATTGCAGATTTTCATATGCTTTGGCGAGGATTTTCATGTCCTTCGTATCGAGCGCCCGGTCTACATGAAGTGCATACTCTCTTAGCGTGTAGGCCGGCTGGCGCTTGATTCCGTAAAAATTCAGCAGCCAAACGAGTTTTTCAAACGCCTGTGGGAACGTGTCCGCACCTTTTTTGCGTTTAAAACGCCAAAGGACGTACTCCCTCATCCATTTCTTTCGGAACAAAAATCCGAGCGCAAGACCTGCAAGGATTGTTGAGCCGGCAAACATCGCGATTTTTCGGCCGAGTTCTGCCATATCAACATTGCTGCTCTTCTCATCAGGCGTATCGGTTTCTGTATCCACTTTTTCTGGCTTTTTCTCTGGTTTCGGAACAGCAGCTGCCGGAGTGCTTGAAGTGTCTGTTTCAAACCTTGACGGGTTGCTGAATCCGCGAGTAGGTTCAAACGGAAGCCACCCGATGCCCTGGAAATACACTTCAACCCATGAATGGGCATTGGCATTCGTTACCGTAAACTCTCTCATGCCATCTTCCAGAACTTCCTCGATTTCTCCCTGCGTAAAGCCTTTTGCCCAGCGAGCCGGAATGCCGGCAGAACGCAGCATGACAACCATGGATGAGGAAAAGTTATCGCAATAGCCTATGCGTGTTTCGAACAAGAACTGGTCGACATAGTCCTCGTCTTTTTTCGGCACTTTCACATCTACTGTGTTGTAGCCATAGCCTTCTAACTCAAAATAACCCTCCACCGCTTTTACTTTGTCATAAATCGTCGGCTTGTCCTTCATGATCGACTGTGCCAGCGTTTTTACACGGTTCGGCAGCGTGGATGGCAGCTGGAGATAATTATCCTTTATATACGCAGGATAGGCATTCCCGCTCTTTTTGACCTCTTCTTCCTTTAAAACAGGCAGCTGATAATTCAATTCATATTGATCCATCAATACTTCTACATCGCCATTTTTCGTGTAAAGCTTGCCTGAGATGATATTTTCGTAAAGGTCGTTTTCATCGCCGATATCCACGCTTTGTAACTTTCCAGGATTTAGAACAAACGGATATTTAATTTTTTCCCCGGTCACGAGTGCCTTGTGGTCTTCTGTCTTCACACCGTCTTCAAGCTGCTGAACAAGCTGGGAGGACGGTTCATACCGCGATTCTATGATCTGAATCTGCTGCTGTCCTTTTGATGTTTCCCACCCTTTGCCTGTATACGTTTCTTTCGTTTCGACTTTCCAATAGTGGCGGCCGGTGTCTTTTACAGTAAAAACAGGCGTATAGTCGAACTCGAACGGACCGCCAAGACGGCTGTCATTCGTGCCGTAGCCGATTTTCGAGACCCCTTTTCCGCCAAGACCTTCGCCTTCATCTTCACCTTCACCTGATTTTGTAATAAAAGATACCGGATCCGGCCATTGCGGCTCTGCTTTTGGCGCGATGTATCCTAAAAAGGAGGAAAACGCGATAACAACGGTCAGAGGCATCATCCAAAGTATCGGAAACTTGCCTTTGAGCAGTGAAAAACCTTCTGCCTCGATGATCTTCATCATGCGCAGGATCCCTGTCAGTACGAGACCGATAAAAACGACACGGACGATCGCGACAGTCGCGTCATATCCGGCGAACGTATCAAGAACCGTAATGTAGAGAATCGTCAAAAAGAAAAAGAAGAAAATTCGCTTCGTCTGAACGAGCCAATAGTGCATCAAATAGCTGACGATCCAGAGCAGTATAAAGAACAAAAACGATCGGCTGAGAGACGTCATGCTGTCCCAGTCACGGTCCGCGATGAACCCGATATTGGTTTTTACATCTTCCATAAAATAAGGGAACCATCTGAACGACAAGAACACATCCGGAAAATACATGGAGTGCAGTGCGTACAGCAGTGCCAAAAGTTTTACCGGAAATGAGATGTAAAACGGGAACTGAAAATACGTGACGATAAAAAGAAACGCAGTATACATCACAAATATCTGGACGTCCGACGTATCGGTCAGAACTTCAATCGGCCGCAGCCATTCCCACAGCAGCAAAAAGCCGAGGGCATAAAGCACAATCGTATGAAAAGTTGAAGCTTCACCAGAACTTTTAGACTGTCGCATACGTTACACCTGCCTTTAACGACTCACTGAAATCAGGTCCAATGATCGCTGTCGCCGGAATTGAAGCGTGGTTGAGCCTGTTCAGGAGGGTCAGATCGAGAGCAGACAGCTTCATATCGGCGGCGATAAAAAAGAATAGTATATTGGCGTTTCGCACCGCCGCCATCTCAAGTATCCTGACCATTACTTCATCAAGACGCGATGAGATGATTACTGCCGTCTTTCCTTCTAAGCTGCCGGAAAGAAAATGGCGCTTCAGCACTTCATCGAACGTATCCTTCATTTCTGGCTCGACCTTCGCTAATGCATGCAAAATTCTCCACTGCTGCTCGACACCGCTGCTGATCGCGATGCCGTCGCCGCCTTCGAGATTCTCGAGCCCGATCGCCCCGCCTTTGGAGATCGAGTAATGGCTTAGAGAAGCCGCAAATGATACCGCTCTTTCAAACAGCCACGTGTGGCGGCCATAGCTTTTCGCACTTTGGTCGAGAACGATGCAAAAATCATCATTTCGCTGATGCTCGAACACTTTTGTCAGCAGCTTATTGGAACGGGCACTCGCTTTCCAGTGAAGCCAAGCCATCCTGTCGCCAGGAGCATACTCCCGCACACTGACCGTTGACGTGTAGTCGGTCATCGAACGCCTGCCTGCCTGCTTGGAGCCGCTTTGCAGCATCTTCCCGACTTCCCAGCGCTCAATTTCCTGATAACGCGGGTAAACGAACACTTTATCGAGTGTTTTCACAACCGCTTTGCGGTGCACGAAACCGAAAAGGTCACCCGTCTTTAGGGCGATCGCATCGAGCTCGAACACTCCGCGCGGCGCCGGTTCAATCTTATACGTAAACGTCATCTCTTTCTTAAACAGCGGAAACAGCAGCACACGCGACTGCTGCTGATGAGCGTTTCCAGCCGTATGCGCCACTTTTTGCAGCGCGTCTGGAATCAAGTCTTCGATCACCATGTAAAACAGCGGAAAGTTGCTTTTTTTCTTGATTGAAATCGTCACGGTCAGCTCTTCACCCGCCATCAGCATTTCCTTGCTGATGGTGCGCCTCGCACTAAGCCGGTCGGCCGGATAAAAAGCCATCATGATCGAATAAAGAACAAACGGAAGCACACTGTAAAACAAAAACCAGCTGACAAAGCCGCCCTGAAACATCGCATATGAAAAAGCCAGCCCCAGAAGAAGAAGGATTCCCGCAAAACCGAGAGGCGCTTTATACTTGCTTCTCAAGGACATCCATTTCTTTTTCATCACACACTTTGTTCCTTATTAATCGGAACCGGCACCCTTGCCATCAGTTCCTTCACGACTTCAGCAGGCGTCGTTCCTTCAAAACGGGCTTCCGGCTTCAAAATGATGCGGTGTGTCAGCACGAACGGAGCTAGGTATTTAATGTCGTCAGGGATGACAAAATCACGGTTCATAAGCAATGCATAAGCCTGTGCCGCCTTCATGAGTGCAAGCGATCCACGGGGACTCACGCCAAGGTAAATCGAACGATGGTTGCGGGTGCGGCTTATGAGCTCAACAATGTAACGTTTAACCGGCTCGGAAACATGAACAGCCTTCATATCCTCTTTAAGCTGCAGCAGTTCTTCCACTGTAATGACTGAGTCGATGAACTCGATCGGGTGCTCTTTTCCGATAAGGTCCAGCACGTTCAATTCTTCTTCTACTGTTGGATAGCCCATCGAAAGCTTCATTAAGAAACGGTCAAGCTGCGCTTCCGGAAGCGGGTACGTCCCTTCATATTCAAGCGGGTTCTGTGTTGCCATGACTAGGAAAGGCTCTGGCAGCGTATATGTCTGGCCATCCACTGTCATGCTTTTTTCTTCCATAGACTCAAGCAGCGCCGACTGTGTTTTAGGCGATGTTCGGTTGATTTCATCCGCTAGTATCACGTTTCCTAAAAGTGGACCTGGACGGAACTCGAATTCCATCTCTTTTTGGTTAAAGATCGACACACCTGTGATATCGGACGGCAGCAGATCCGGGGTAAATTGGATACGGCTGAACTTCAGTCCGAGAGATTTCGCGATTGAGCGCACCATCATTGTTTTTCCGACACCTGGCACGTCCTCGAGCAGAACATGGCCGCCCGCAATGAGCGAAACAAGGCTCAGCTCGGTTATCTTTTTCTTGCCGACCATCACCCGCTCCACGTTTTTAATAACTTCGTTTAATTTAGGATGGTATTCTGTCACCTCATGCTTCACGATTTTCACGTCTGACTCCCCCTTATCTATATAACAGCTGCCCAAAACTCGGACAGAATTTCAAAAAAATTGCATCCTTGTTACTTTCTCAACCATTCCTCTTTTTTCCTTGTTTTTTGTAAAAAATAGTCGGAAAGTTTACTTGCCAAATTTAAGCAGATAAATCGCAGGGGCAGCTGTCCTCATTTCCCGCCAATTTGATACGCACTTACCTAGCTTTTTCTCTCTAGTTATTTAACCAAATTTAATTTGCTAGTCTGCTACCCACGCACTCTTCGTTTATTTGAATAGAATAAACGGACAAGTAAAACAAGCTTTAGATTTTTTGCAACGAAGAAAGGAACAACATGAACATTCACATCTTTATATCAGTTTTTGTATTCCTTATAACCACCTTTATCATCCTCTGGAGACCTAAGGATATAAACGAAGCCTGGCCAGCGACGTTTGGAGCGGCCATTATTTTAATTACAGGCGTAGTTTCACAAGGGGATATATATGACATACTTCATAAAATCGGCGGGGCCTCGATCACAATCATTTCGACCATCGTCATGGCCGTTATATTGGAGAGCTTCGGATTCTTTCACTGGACCGCAGCAAAGCTAGCCGTATTAGCTAAAAGGTCAGGACACCGCCTGTATTGGTACATTCAGCTGCTATGTTTTTTGATGACACTATTGTTTAATAATGATGGAAGCATTCTAATCACGACTCCAATTCTCATATTACTTCTGAAAAACCTCCGATTGAAGCCGCATCAGAAAGTACCATACCTATTAACGGGGGCGCTGATTGCCACTGCATCGAGCACCCCGATCGGCGTGAGCAATATCGTTAACTTAATCGCGTTGAAAATCGTCAACATGACCCTTTTCGAATACACGGCGATGATGTTTGTGCCTGCTATGCTGGGATTAGGGTTCATGTCTTGGATCATGTATGTCTTAGTAAGGAAAAAGCTCCCTGTACAGCTCCCGCACTCCGCACAGGATATTGAACAGCAATTCTTCACGAAGAACCACCACCCGCTTAAAGGAGGAATATCAGACGAGGCCCGAAGACAGCGCACAGCCTTTATGATGAAAATCCTTCTGTTTATTCTCGGCATACGCTGCTCTCTCTTTGTGGCATCCTACTTCTCGATTCCAATCGAGCTGGTAGCCGTATTAGGTTCGGTTATCCTGCTCGTATGGCGCTGGATTAAACTTCGCACGAACCCTGCAGACATCCTGAAAAAGACACCGTGGCACATTCTCATATTCGCATTCTCTATGTACGTAATCATTTACGGCCTGCACAACTCCGGCTTAACCGATCTGCTGCTGAAGATCTGTGAACCGATCGTCGCACAAGGACTGTTTCACGCGACCTTCCTGATGGGAGCACTTGTTACTTTGCTGTCAAACTTCTTTAACAACCATCCAGCACTGCTCATCGGAACCATCACGCTGACTGAAATGCATCTCGATCCTGTTACGCTTAAAACAATGTATCTTGCGAGCATCATCGGAAGCGATATCGGCTCCCTGCTGCTGCCGATCGGGACACTGGCTTCCCTCATCTGGATGCATATTTTGCGGCAAAACAAGATTAAGATTAAATGGAAAGATTATTTAAGCGTGTCGCTCTTTGCTGTCCCGCTCACACTGGTTATAACACTGCTGCTGCTGTATGTCTGGATACAATTTATTTATGTTTTATAAAACGTTCAAAGAATTTTTCAGGAGAGGATACTTTTGTTTCAAATGAAGCATTTGCTTAAAAAGCACATCATCTTAAAGATGACAGGAGGTAAAGTGCTCGAGGGCATTCTGGCTGATGTCGGAAATGATATTTTAGTATTGTTGAGCAGCGATCAGTATTACTATATCCCGCTGCTTCATATTCACAAGATCCGTGTAAACTCTAGTAAAAGTGAGGCATTCAGCACTTCTGGCCCGCTGATCTCATCAGCCGAAAAAGAAAAAGCTATCTCCTATCGCTCCATTTTGACGCAGGCTAAGGGCTTGCTCACACAGATACACGTGTCAGGAAAACAAGATTTGCGCGGCTATATTACACACGTTATGAGTGACTACTTCGTTTTCTATTCTCCTATATACAAGACGATCTATATTCCGCTCTTTCACTTAAAATGGCTGACTCTTTGTAATGAGGATAATATCCCTTTGACGCTTGAGGAGGCGGCTGCACCAGCACCGCTCAGCCGTTCGTGGGAAGAGCAGCTGAAAAAGTTCGAAGGCCGTCTCGTCGTATTTGATTTAGGGACCGATTCCGATAAAGTCGGCATGCTTAAAAAAATCGACGGCAGCGCAGTTGAGCTGGTGACGACAAAAGGGGAAACGTTGTACCATAAGCTCAATCATTTGAAGTCGGTGTATGTGCCTTAAGAAGAGAAGAAAAAGGGTGTCCCTAGAGGGACACCCTTTTTCTTATGAAAGCTGATAGGAAGAAGCTCCATCATATTAGTCGATATTTTAAAGTAAAAATTAGATTTTTTCCCATTTTTTATTGAATTTCTTACATTAAGGCTAATCTACTCCTCATTTAAGCAATTTACTTCAGCTTTTATTATCCTGCCAGTATGGAGTATTGCCTTATCACAACAGTTCTGAGGATTCTTACATCATTTCTGGAATTTTTTAAAGCTTTTCAAGAAATTCTCAAAGTATTTTATCAATTTCTCACAGCATTTCCTCAAAATCTTACAGCTTTTGAATAATTCCCTTCAAAAAACCGCTCAATGTTTTGGGGTACGGTACCGAGTCCTCGTACTCCCTCTAAAATCTATAAAACAAAACTTAGACGGTTGTCCTATGCCATCCAACCACACCAATGCGGGTTAATTCTCATAAACTATTGTATCAACCGCTAGGAAGGATGGGATGATCTCCCTAATGAACACTCAGCTTACAATCCTCGGAAGCGGGGGCGGCGTGGCGAAGGCCATTCTTTCGATCATCAACCAAGCAGTTCAGGATCCGAATGACCCTCTCTTTAACCGGCTTAAAAACTCCACACTGCATTTAATAGATATGCAGCAAAAAACATTAGATTACTATGAGAATCTGTTTCCAAACCTTAATAACCATATAAGGCTTTACCAATTTAATTTAAACGATCTGGACGTTTTCCGGAATCACCTTAGAACAACAAAAACCGAAATTGTGATCGACGTATCGTGGGCCGATACGATTGAGATGCTCACGTGCTGCAATGAGCTCGGCGTTTCTTATGTAAACTCTGCCCTTGAAAACACGGCTGTCGATGAGGATCCGACGTTGTATGGATTCCCGCTGTCTGAACGATTCAGCAGATTTGAAGACAAGAAAGGACAGTTCACCAACACGAAAGCCGTCATAGGCTCCGGCATGAACCCCGGCGTCGTTCAATGGATGGCGCATGAACTGATCCATAAGCACCGCGGCTCCAAACCGCTCGCCTGCTACATCGTCGAGCATGATACCTCGTTTTTCGCCGATCCTGCCATCGTGAAAAAAGATACGATCTACACTTCATGGTCAGTTGAATGTTTTTTGGATGAAGCGATATTAAGCTATCCTATG
This sequence comes from Fictibacillus aquaticus, assembly GCF_002245695.1. Lineage (GTDB taxonomy): Bacteria > Bacillota > Bacilli > Bacillales > Fictibacillaceae > Fictibacillus > Fictibacillus aquaticus. The sequence continues at coordinate 16,287 of NZ_NOII01000013.1, forward strand.
TACGTATCACATCAAACACCGCTTTACATGTACGATGATGTGTACCGGGACGAGTACACTGTAAATCTTGGAGATGTCACGTTTCAGGGATGCTTAATGCCGCATGAAGAAGTGCTGTCACTCGGAAAGCTGTACGACATGGAGTTCGGCTTTATCTACCGCGTCAACGAACACACGACAAAACTGATCCGCGACAACCTGCACCAGACAGACGAGCTGTGGGATTGGGAACACCAGCTAATTGACCCGGAAATAAGAGACGTTACTGGCGAGGATCTCGTCGGTGTACTGCTAGTTTTTGAGAATCATGAAGAATACATCTACAACGTGATGAACACGAAAGAAATCTATCCAAAGTACAAAACAAATGCCACATACTTTCAGGTAGCATGCGGGCTTTACGGCGGAATCGCAAGTCTGCTGCTTGATTCGGTTCCGAACGGTGCTCATTATGTGGATGAGCTGCTGCTCCAGCCAAACTGCCAATACGGAAAGTATCTTTCTTATCATATGAAGGATTTTGTTACAGGATGGAATAATAGCTCGGATGGATTGCTATATAAACGAAGAAACAGAATTGTATAATCTATCATTTGGAAATAACCTGCGTAAGCTTGCAAATTACACAATCAAGTAAGACAAGCACTGCATAAAATAGAGCATGTCCATATTAAGTGGACTAAATAGTGGGAGGTGAGATTGATGAATGTCGACTTGCTGCACTATTTCTCAACACAAGGTCCTTGGGCTGTTTTGTTTGTAGGCGGACTGATTTATACACTTAACTGGGCTCGAAGCCGTGAAGAATATTCACAGAAAAACATGGAAGAGCTGCTGGACAAATATGATCAATTATCTAAAGATTTATGGGCTATACACAATGAAATCATGAAATGCCAGCAAAATTTAGTAAATAACAAATCCCTAGTTGAACTCATGCAGGACGAATACTCCAAGCACCGCGACATTGAAAAAGACATTCTCGAAAAAGTAGCAGAGATCAGTGCCATAATAGAAGATTTAAAGAAATAAGACTTTCAAAAATGATCAAAACCCCCTACACTTCAGTGAACTGTCGTGTTGAGGGGGTTTTTTATTATTTTTTCTTTTCAGCAATATACTTCTTCACTACTTCGTATACATACTCTTGATTTGCAGCTGCTGTATTCGGATCATACTTTCCGCCGTTTACTTTGTTGTTTGATAAAATACGAATGCCTAGGAAAGGAACGTCATAGCCTTTTGCCATTTGAGCTGCAGCCGCACCTTCCATTTCTTCTACCGAGCTGCCAAATTTCTCGTGAAACCAGTTAATGCGGTCGACTTCGTTGTTCCACACATCTGCGGACCCAATCGTCCCTTCTACTATCTTGCCTTTTTTGTACGTGTTCTTGACAGCATTTGCCGCTGCAAGAAGCTCCGCGTCACCTTCATAATAACGCGCCTTTTCAGCATTTGGATCCTCGCCGGCACTTCCTTCGCTCGCCATCAAGTCCATTGGGATCCAAGTTGTTGGGTCGATGCCTTCGTTTTCCAGCTTACTCGTCGTTTTCAGTGCACCTAAATTGACCGTTCTTTTCCCCAGTACAATGTCATATACGTTCAAATCAGCGTCATGGCCGCCAGACGTTCCTTGATTGATGATGGCTGCCGGTTTGTACTTTTCAATCGCAATAGCGGTCGCTGCAGCAGTGTTTTCCATGCCTTTCCCTGTTTTTGCAACGATTACCGGATAACCATTAAGGGTTCCTTTATAAAACACGAACGTTCCTGATTTTTCTACTTTTACGTTATCCAGCCTTTTTGCAAAGTTTTCTGCTTCAATCGGCATTGGCCCTTGAATGATAATTGGTCTTTTATTCTTGGCATGTGCCACCATTTCTTTTTCAGATATTGCGTTCCAACCAGCTAACACAGATAAGACGAGTGCAGCCATGATCGTAATGAGTCCTGCTTTTTTAAACATACTGTTCTCTCCTCGTTGTAAGTTTTCACCCGTATATCGCATATAAAAAAGCCTGAAAAGCAGAATAACTTCTACCTTCCAGACCTAAATAGAGTCAAAGTATATAAGATCAGAACAATCGAAAAGAATGCCCAATCAGACACGAATTTACGCCAAACACACGCAAAACCGATACTTTAACCCGTAGTCCGGTTCTTTCATTGGGAACCAGGTAGAAACACTCAGACCATATTACCGAGCATATACGAGCAGCAACTATTAAATTGTTGTTTACTTTAATACCGTAACAAAAACCATCGTAAAAAGCGAACATTTTTTTATAATATCCGCCAATCATTCGTTTTACAGTGTATATTTTTCAAGAAAATCCACTTATGACATATAAAACTGCTCTAATTACGGAAAAAGAATGAACGAATCAAAAAACCTCTCGAGTCGAGAGGTTTTGATTTTAGCTTTTTAGTTCTCTTCTACTTCTCTACGGTTTTTCTTAAAGACTTTAGAAAGTACTTCGTAAACGATCGGAACGATGATCAGCGTTAATAACGTCGAACTCGTCAAGCCGCCGATTACTGTGATGCCAAGTCCTTTTGAAATCAATCCTCCGCCGCCGGAGCCGATTGCTAACGGAATCAATGCACCGACTGTTGCGATAGCTGTCATAAGGATCGGACGAAGACGGGTTGCGCCAGCCTCGAGTATCGCTTCACGCATACTCATTCCATCGCGTTCCATGTGGATGATACGATCTACTAGTACAATCGCGTTTGTAACGACAATACCTATTAGCATCAATAACCCCATCATGACCGATACAGAGATCGTTTCATCCGCGATTAATAGACCGACAAACGAACCGATCACCGCAAACGGAAGCGAGAACAGAATCGCAAATGGCGCTACACCTTCACGGAACGTGACCACTAGAATAAAGTACACGATTGCGATCGCTGCAAGCATCGCCAGGCCAAGCTGTGTAAAGGTTTCCTGCATATCGGCCGCTACACCGGCAACATTCATCGTCACACCTTTAGGTAGGTCTAGTTTTTCAATCGCTTTATCCGCTTCAGATGTTGCTTTTGAAATGTCCTTCCCTTCGACCGTTCCTGAAACGGTCGCGTGGTATTCCCCTTTGCTGCGGGCAAGCGTATTTAATGTTGTCCCTTTTTCAACTTTTACAAGCTCAGAAAGAGGCATTTTCGTACCAAGAGCTGTCGGCACCTGTGTTGCAAGAATATCATCGATGGATTCCGGCTGTTTCGACTGCTCCTGCTGCACAATTACATCGAGTGATTCCCCATTTTTCTCAACGGTTGTTAATACATCTTCTGCCTTCATCGGGTTGAGCATCATGACAATCTGTCCAGCTGTTAAGCCGTATTTCAGCAGTTCATCCTGTTCGACTCTAAACGTGTGCTCGACAAAAGCATCCTCTGCACTAGATGAAACATCTTTTAAGCCGTCATTCTTTTTCAGTTCGCCTTCAACCATTTTTACAGCTTCATTCAGTTTATTTAAATCTTCACTGTAAAATGTGTAGCTAAGCTCATTAGGAGCCATGGAAGATGCTGAGAAGTTCTGGCTTTTCCATTCGCCGGATTGGCCGATATCACCTACATACTTTTCGATGTCTTCACGAACTTCAGGGAAGTTCTCCATTTCTGGGTCAAAAATCAGATACATCATGGCACCGCTTGCTCCGCCCGACATCGCCATCATCGGATCGACCGTATCCGAAACAGAAACCTGAACGATATCAATATCCTTGCGTTTAAGCATCTTTTCTTCTACTGCTTCAACATTCTTTAACGTCTCTTCTTTAAGCTCGCCTGCTTCTGGCGTGTAAGTCAGATACATGACCTTATCTTCTTCGCTGCCCATAAAGCTGAATCCGATGATCGGTGTTAACGCTAAGCTGCCGGCTAATAAAAGAACGGCCAGGACAGACGTGATGATTTTATGATTAAGAGATTTGTTAAGAATTCCTTTATACCAATTTGATAGCTTGCCAGTCTCTTTATGGCTGCTCTCCGTTTTTTCACCATACAGCTTCTTTTTGAACAAGAAGTGAGATAATGCCGGCACGATTGTAATCGCCACAATAAGTGAAGCACCTAGCGCGAACGTCATCGTTAAGGCGAAAGGCGTGAACAGCTCCCCTACCATGCCGCCGACAAAGATAAGCGGAGCGAATACCGCAACGGTTACTAACGTTGATGAAAGGATCGGCTTGAACATTTCAATCGTCGCTTCGCGGATAAGCGCGCGTCCTGACAGCTTTTCTTCTTTTAAATGCAGTCTGCGATAAATATTCTCTACGACGACAATGGAGTCATCGATTACACGGCCGATCGCGACCGTAACCGCACCAAGCGTCATGATATTAAGCGTAATATCCATCCAGTTCAACAGCAATAGTGCCATGAAGATTGAAACTGGAATGGACACGATCGAAATAATCGTTGATTTAAAATCACGCAAAAACAGCAGGATGATTAATACGGCGATCAATCCGCCGAACAACGCTTTTTCAATCATCGTTGAAACAGACTCTTCGATCGGCTTACCTTGATCGAGCGATACATCAATGACTAGGCCATCAATTTTCGCTTTTTCCTCTTTAATCAACTTCTTCACACCGTTAACGACATCAACCGTGTTTGCTTGCTGTTCTTTGACGATTTGAATCGCAATCGCTTCATCGCCATTTGTGCGCGATACGGATTCTACCTTACCGACCGTTTTAATGTCAGCGATGTCGCTGAGTTTCACGAACGGCGATGGATTTTGTGCAGAAGGCGTGACAGGAATGAGCATGTTCTTTAACTCATCAGCCGTCATGAACTTTCCGTCCACAGCTACAGCTTCTTCGCCCTCTTTAAACTCATATAGCCCTAATGAAACAGACAGATTGCTCGCCTGAATCATTTCTTTTACTTTATCTTCGGTTAATTTCAGTTCCGCCATTTTTGCCTGATTATATGTAAGGTCCACTTCTTCAATATGCTGACCTGTAATCTTGGCTGACGCCACACCGTCGATTTTTTCGATCTTCGGCAGGATAATATCTTCTACAGTTGAAGTTAATTCAACGATATCTTCTTTCGAACTGCTCACACTGAGTGCCGCAACAGGCATCATGTTCATGCTGATTGCTGTAACGGTCGGCTTTTCTGCACCTTCTGGCAAAGTAACAGTGTCCAGCGCAGATTGTAAGGCACGTTTCGCTTCATCCATATCTATGCCATACTCATATTCGATTTGAAGATTCGACATGTTCGAATACGAATTTGAATTGACGGTTTTAACATCTTCAAGTCCTTCAACCGCTTTTTCTATTGGAATGGACACATCTTCCATCACTTTTTCAGGAGTTGCTCCAGGATAGACGTCCATGACCATCAAGTATGGAATCGAAACATCTGGTATAGTCTCCATATTCATACGTGTTCCTGAGTAAATACCTGATACCGTTATAATTAGAGTAAGCAGCCAAACAGCCAGCTTATTCTGCAGAACAAAATTAACTAAACCCTTCACTCGTACACCAACCCCTAATTGACTTATGAAACTCAATTACTTATACTAATGACTGGTTGGTCATTTGTCAATGAAAACCATTAGGAGCGATAACATGAGCAAAAAACAATTAATCATGGAAAGTGCGTTAGAACTCTTTGCTAAACAAGGATTCGAAGCCACTTCCGTTCAACAAATAACCGATCATGCCGGTATTTCCAAAGGCGCTTTTTACTTATCCTTCAAGTCAAAGGATGAACTGATCATCGCCTTGATCGATCACTTTATGATGCAGTTCACATCCGATATTGACTGGGTAGTCAAAAACTCGAATAATGATACGGAACTGTTGTATGATTTTTATAATGCAGCCTTTGCTTCGTTTCAAAAGCATTCGGACTTTGCCAAGATTTTTATAAAAGAGCAGTCACAGACACCTAACGAAGAGCTTATCTCAAAAATGCGCCATTACGACAAGCTTACCGATAAAATCATCTTAAGTATGATTGACCGTCTGTATGGAGAAGAAGCTCGCAAGGTAAAATATGATTTGATTTATTGCATCAAAGGCTTCATTCATGTGTACTCTCATTTATTTTTATTTTTTAATCTGCCATTTGATCTGGATAGCCTTTGCCGTTCACTGGCGCAAAAAACTAATGTACTCGCGAAGCATTCTACGATTCCTTTTATTACAGAAGAGTTGTTTCAGACGTTTACTACTGAACAGAGTTATGAAGAAGTAACAGCTGAACAGCTTATTGAACTCTTGGGACAAACAATAGAGGAAATTGAAGAGCCGATTGAAAAGGAATCGTTAACATTGCTCAAGCAGCAGCTGATTGAACCTTCCTTAAGCCCTGCCATTGTGAAAGGGTTATTGGAGAATATACGAAATCATCCGCATTGCAAGTGGGTTTCTTATTTGCTGCGGGGTTATTTTGGATTTTAAGTAGATAAACGAAATGCCCTGCAGAGCGGTTCTCTGCAGGGCATTTATTATGTCGATATTTTACTCGGAATTTGTAGATATTTCTCGGGAAATGGAGATTGTTGTGCTTTACTTTTCTATATCGCCCTGCGATACAGAAGCTGCTTATTTTCGGAACAACCCGAAAAAACCCCGCCGTTTTTCTTCTGGCCGATTTTGCATCGCTTCTTCCAATCGCGTATTAAAATCATTCTGCGCACGCCATTCTTTAATCTGTTCTTCGCGCAGCTCTTGTAATTCTTTCTGCAAAAGTTCACTTTTTTCTTGCTCTTGCTGCAGCAATGCTTCGTAATGATCTTTTTGCTGTTCTGTTAATCTTTCAATTCTAGCTGTCGTTTTCTGCGATGCATTTCCAATTGCAGAGCTGATCACATGATGATCCTGCTGGAGACGGGAAACCGTTTGTTTAAGCTCTGACATATCGCTTGCCAGCTTAACGTTCATTTCACGTGCAGCTGCGAGTTCGTTGCCTAACAGCATTAAGAACTCTTTTAATTGGTTCGGATCTTGAGGAAGACTTTCATATGTATCGAATATCGCTACGTCTGTTTCAATGGAATCTGTTAATCTTTCGCTTTGCTGTGAGGCAAGGTCTTTTGCTGCATCGTCTAGCTGCTTGTCTGTATCGCGCAGCGCTGTAAGCGCTGTGATGTCAGACTGTACAAAAATCCGGCGGTCGCCGTCTTTCAAAAACTCATAACCGTTCCGCTCTAAAATCTGTCCATACTTTCGGACAGTAGGTGTGGCAATCCCTACTTCTTCAGCCACTTCCTTAGAGGAGAATGCTCGTTCATTTTGTTGTATATCACGCCGCATATCGGACCTCCTATTCTAATACCTTAATTATACAAGTTTATATCGCCCGGCGATACGAAACTTTAATCGCTGATTCGCTATGTTCTATAACATTCGAAGGTAACATTCGTTGTTCGTCTATGCTGGCTAAAAGAGTTCTTGAAGAAACCTCTCGCTGCGAAAGGTTTTTTTGTATTTTAATAGAACTGAATAAAAATGGAAAAAACATACTTTTTTCCATTTGGTAAATGTTATCATTATTTAAATCCTAGAGCTTGCACCTTGTACTCGAATTAATAAGGAGAGGTCAAAATGACACATATAATCACAAAGAACGTGTCTAAAGTGTTTAGCGGTGATGGCGTTTTAACAAGCGCGGTCGAAAATATTACTCTTTCATTTCATCAGAAAGATTTCACTTCCATTGTTGGACCATCAGGTTCAGGCAAATCTACTCTGCTAAGTTTGATCGGCACGCTGGATCAGCCGAGTTCCGGTCAGATTTTTTACGATGATACGAATGTAACCTCTCTTAAAAATAACCAGCTTGCTGATTTCCGCTTTGAAAAGATCGGATTTGTCTTTCAGCAATTTCATCTTCTTCCGACGTTAACAGCTCTTGAAAATGTTCTGGCACCGCTCTTTTCGCGCAAGGTGAATTACCATAAAGAGAAGCGGGCCAAAGAACTGCTGGAACAAGTTGGATTGAAAGATAAGCTGCACTCCTTCCCTTCTCAACTTTCTGGCGGACAGCAGCAACGAGTGGCAGTTGCACGCGCCCTCATTCACTCTCCGGAATGGCTGTTGGCGGATGAGCCAACGGGTAACCTGGACACCGAATCCGGTGAAGTGATCTTCAGCCTATTAAAACAGCTAAACCAAAACCATAATTGCGGCATTATTCTTGTGACACACGATATGAAGCTAGCTCAGCGGACAGACCGCGTCATTAAAATGGTCGACGGCCAGCTTGTGTCGGATACAAATGAGGTGGCCATATGAACAGAATGTCCATCATTATCATTGTCTTTTTGTTCATTATAGGTGCAGCTGGAATTTACATGATCTCGTCTGTAGAAATGATTACCGATGGACCTAAACCCGTGGATACAACAACCGTTAACAAAACAACTCCAAACCCTGTTGAGGCCTCAACCCCTCCAGCAAAACCAAAATACCCTGCAGGACAGATAGAGGATAACATGATTGAAAAGGTGATTCCTTTTCCGATCGTAAAGCCCTCTTACTTGCCGTCAGGATTTGCATATAAAGAGCGCGAAGCCTTTGTTCACTATTACGGCGATCAGGCATCATACAAGATGACGATGTACTACGAATCGTCTGACAAGTTTATTTACATTGAGATGACGAATGAAGCACCGATGGACAAAGGGAAGCAAGAAGAAGTCGATGTAAATGGAATACCCGGGGCCTTTATTAAGCTGGGTGCTCCGGCCGACACGAACAACGTCGTCTCATTTTCATTTAAAGAAGCCTATTACGAGGTGCATGGTACGAATGTGACAAAAGAAGAGCTTGTAAAGATTGCGCGTTCTTTGCCGGTGAACGCCAATGATTAAGTTTATACTTCAAAACTGGCGCCGTCAGCGTGAACGGTTCCTGCTTTTACTTGCCGGAGCGGTTATGATCAGCGGCGGTCTAAGCTATTTGCTAAATCTATCTGAAGGAAATAAAGGAACGGTTGTCGAGAACCTGCAAAAAAGGTGGGAATCTTCTTACCATATCGTCGTGCGCCCTCAAGGATCCAGGAGCGTGACAGAAGAAAAAGGACTGCTCGAACCTAACTACTTAAGCGGCATTGCTGGCGGTATCAGTCAAAAACAGCTCTCGGATATTAAAGCCATCACAGACGTTGAAGTTGCAGCACCTGTTGCGGTGCTTGGATATTCACCGTTAGAGGCTGAATTTAAAACACAAATCATGCCAAAAGAGTTTGGCATCTATCGTATTAAAATCCAGAATAGAGCGTTTGACGGTGTCCGCCATACGATTGAGGACCGCGACACCCTTTACGTACCGCTTGGCAAATGGAATATGCCTGAAGGATATGGCGGCCAGAACGGCATTCAATTCGGAAAAGATTTCGGATTGATGGATCAATATGACTGGATCCTCCGAGCTTCTAGCCAGCAGCTTCTTGTTGGCATCGATCCGGTGGAAGAAGCGAAATTGGTTGGATTGGATGCCGCGGTGCTGCAGCAAAACGGGAGTCAATATTTTTCCCCACAAAACTCAGACGTCACGAAGACAAGTGACGTGAGCACCGCTATTCCTGTATTAATAAGCAGTGCTCCTTTCGTAGACGAAACGATCACATACACGGTCGAACCGCTCGATCTTCCGTTTCAGGACATTAACGAAGCTGCACAAACATTAGCAAAGATTAAAGAGAACGGCGGCAAGAAGTATTTGAATAGCCTTGCAACAAACAATGACGCTAAAAAAACGTATGACATATCTTCTGAAAAGCTGTACAAAACGTTATTCGGCTCTCTGACTGGCCTTGACCCTGCTACAGGAAAAAAAGTGAGTCTTTTAGACGGACAGTCCAACATTACGGAGTCCCATGTCGCTTTGAAATCAACGGCTTTATCAGTAAAAAGTGTAACTAGCCCTTTTGGTGAGCGTTGGGCATATGCGTTTAAAGCGGAGCCGCAAAAAGCAGAATTTCCATGGGGCGGCAAGATCCATAACGCGTTCAGGCCGCTCGATTATTACGAGCTGCCAGACGGAGGAGTGCCGGGAGTAAGCTATAACTTTGTCGGATTTTATGATCCAAACAAGCTGAAGCTCTCAAAAGACCCATTAAATGAATTACCGATGGAAACATACCGCCCTGCTACCGCTCATCTTGTACTGGACGGGAAAGGCAAGCCCGTTAATCCGCAAGTAACCGTCCAGCCGACGAGCAATCCATTGGGATACCTGACAGCTCCCCCTACCCTGCTAACAACAATTGAAGCAGCCGCTGCCATCAACGGGGACAAGCCTATTTCTTCCGTACGAATAAAAGTGGCAGGGGTCACTTCACTTAGTGAGGAAAGTCAGAATAAGCTTGAAGCAATCGCAAAAGAAATCGAAAGCAAAACAGGGCTGTTAACCGATATTACGCTCGGTTCATCGCCGCAGCCACTCATCTTGGAGATTCCGAAAAACGGCAATACACAAGCATTAGGCTGGATCGAACAGCCTTGGAGCAAGCTGCAATCCTCCATCACACTGTTTAGAGAAACGAAGCTTGGCTACTCTGCCGTCATTGTTTTCGTTCTATTAGTAGCCGTAGTCTATGTATTCGCGAGCTGCCTTGTTTCCTTATTATCACGAAGAAAGCAAATGGCCGTCCTGCTGTCACTCGGCTGGCGTCCATCACAGCTGAGCCGGATGATTATGATGGAATCGATCATCTTAGGCTGTGTAACGGCGATCATCGCCTGGAGTATTACAGCCATAACAGCACCAGCAGAAATTTCATTAGTAAAACTCATGTTGATCGGTTTTACAGGAATTACGATCTACTTGTTAGGTTCTATCTGGCCTGCAATGCTCGTCCGAAAAATCAAGCCTTATGAAGCGATGCGAACCGGGGAAATCACAGTGAGTTCCAAGCGCGTCATGCGTACCAAAAATTTATGGTCGCTTGCACTCAGTCACTTTCTTGGAAAATGGAACCGTAACTTCTTATCGGTCCTTTCCATCGCGATTCCAGCAACACTGCTGTCCATATTTGTCTCCATCACACTTAGACTGCAAGGCATCATGTACACCACATGGCTCGGACAATATATATCCGTAGAGATCGGCAAAGTCCACTACATCGCCATGGGCATCGCATTTTGCATCAGCATCCTCACCACATCCGAAATACTCTGGCAGAACATCGCAGAGCGGCGGAACGAGATCGCCCTGTTAAAAGCCATCGGCTGGAGAAGCTCGACGGTACGCAGGCTCATCTGGCTAGAAGGCTTATACTCAGGCGGGTTGGCTAGCTTAATAAGTGTCCTGTTAAGCAGCTGTGTCATGTATTTGCTGTATGGCGGTTTGACACTGTCACAGTTCGGTTTGATGCTTGGTTGTTCGCTCATCCCATTAGTTATGGGCTTTTTAGGATCTGTACTGCCTGCTGAGTCAGCGATTAAAGTGGAGCCTAATCGGGGGCTGGCGAGTTAAATCATATGGCGACAAAGCACATATCACGAAGTTACCAATTAAAGATATACTGTGATTAAAAAGACAAAAGGAGCGGTAATCATGGCTAAGATCATTCCGTTTCCAGAACCGGAATTCGCTTTGACCGATGAAGAGGTTATCGAGTATCACCAGATTAAAGAGCTGCTTGAAACAGCCAGCACCTTCCGCCATTACCGCATCTTGAAGAAGCGTGTTGCTGAATTCATGGCTCGCGTTGAGGAACGCCGTCAGCAAGAGCTGAATGATAGTCGGAGACCTTATAAATGAAACCGTAAAATAGTGCACCCTATAAAGTAGCTTCTGCTTTATAGGGTGTTTTTTTATCACCTTGACCAGGTGAACGATTAACTTGCAAGTCTCTAATTCCCATCATTTTCAAACAATCCACACGTGTAGCTAGTTTTTACCAACTTCAATTCTTCATTTCCTATTTTCTAAAGCGCTAGTGGCAGATATAATAGATGAACAGGAAATAATTATGAAAGAGGTCATCTTATGAATACAGCATACTCATTAGAAACGACGAAAACAAAAGCATTAGTCATCAATGCCCTTTTCATTGCATTGACACTTGTTGCAACTATGTTCATCAACTTAAGGCTTCCGACAATAGGTAACGGCGGGCTGATCCACCTTGGAAACGTTCCGCTATTAATAGCCGCATTTGTTTTCGGCAGAAGAACAGGTTTCGTTGCAGGCGCTTTTGGAATGGGCTTGTTTGATATCATTTCAGGCTGGACCGTATGGGCGCCATTCACCTTCTTTATTGTAGGAACAATGGGTTATGTGGCAGGTTTGATTTCTGAAAAAGCCCCTGGGAATCGACTTCTCGTCAACACAATGGCAGTAGCCGCTGCACTGATCATAAAAGTTGTGGGCTATTATTTTGCCGAAGTAATCCTATACAGCAACTGGATTCAGCCATTCGGGTCTATTCCAGGCAACATTTTGCAGGTGGCTATAGCGGGAATTATTGTTGTGCCGCTTGTGGCGCGTATTAAGAAAAGAGTGATTTAGTTTTCATACACCTAATTGAGCAGATTGTTCAATTAGGTGTTTTTTATAACTTCGCCTAAGTACATAACACCATGTATGGTAAAATTAATCCTGCTTCAAACTCAAATCAGGTTCATTTAGGAGTGTATGTAAGCATGAACAAAAAAGATATCTCACAAATCCGCAGACAATTTAAAAAAGATAATGATCTACTGAAAATTTCCAGCATTTTTAACGTTTATATTATGAAGGAATCGAGTGACATCTATCATCACCAGAGCCAGCACTTCGAAATGCTGGATCCGGATCAGCAGGAACTGTTTTTGAACAACTTTAAAAAGCTGCTTGGCGGGAATATCGATGAAAAACTGTTTGAATTAAAGTTTCAGAGAAATGCAGAAAACAGCAGCCAGCTTATCCTGCATCAAGGACTGCTCAGCAGTGATACGGAGGACTGGAAAGAGCGTATGCTCCAGATGGTCGGCAAGATGCTTTTACACCGCCAATACGAGAAGGATATCGTCATCACTTTTATCCGTGGCGAATATATGAAGCCGGCAAAGCGCCGAAATGATGAGACGGAGGAAAGCGGGAGTGAAACCGTCTACTCTAATCCCTTCATTCTCTGCAGCATCAATAACACGCAGGAACCGAAAAAAGAACTGCTCTTCGACTATGCTTCAAAAGAGTTCAAATACAATTTCATTCTTGATCCCGTTATCAACCTGCACGCTCCGCTCGGCGGGTTTCTGTTCCCTTGCTTTACCGACAACGCAGCAGATGTGAACCACATTCTGTATGCCGCAGGTAAAGTACATGAACCCGATCACCTGTTCATCGAGCAAGTGCTAAACGGCGAAGAAACGATGACAGCTAAAGATGACAAGATCGTGTTTGAAGAAATCATCAAAAACGTTACGGGAGATTCGTTAAATACTTCTACCCTATCGAACGTATATGAAGAGATTCACCGCATGATCGAGGAAAATGAAGAAGAAGAACTTCCGAAGCTGGATGCCAAGGACGTCGAACGCGTACTGAAGATAAGCGGCCTGGAAGATGTGGACACCCAAAAAGTAGAAGCCGCCTTCCACAACGTGATCGACGACAAATCATACGAGATCAAAGCAAACAGCGTTGTACCAAAATACACATCTAAATCCATTAAAATCAACACAAAGTTAGCGAACATTTCGATAAGCCCGCAGGATTTGAAGTATGTGAAGCAGGTTCATCTGAACGGCAAACGGTACCTCATGATTGAAGTGGATGAAGATACGGTGATTGAAGGGTTTACTATGATTCCAGAGGCTTTTGGGGAGAAGGTTGAGAAATAATATAGTGAAAGCTTCTCATCAGGTTTTGGGCTGGTGAGAAGCTTTTTTATATCATGCTACATCTTTTTATTTTTTTCAAACCACCCGAACGCAACTTCCGCCTGAATGATTTCATTATTTGGTGAGGTTAAAAAAATAATAAATGATCCGCCTGGAGGGAAGATATATTTTCCATCTTCATCACTGGTTAAAGTGCTTTGCGGCGGTACAATCCGTCTGAATGCCATTACTCCTTCTTTCGGAGTTCCATCAACAAATTCAGCATATGCGATTTTAACTTCGGGCTTTGGAAGCGGGGTAAGAGCTGTGTTTGCCGGTGTCACGTTTTTAGAAACTTTCGGCTTCCCAGGAGAAACCGGATTAAACCAAATTTCAGCTTCAAACGGCTGCTCAGAATGATTGGTGATGGTAAATGCATTTACAAATAAATTGACATCTGATTTAAACGGATTAAATAAGCCGCCCCACCCATTTTTCCCTTTTCCAAAAAGAATGTGTTCGGTTTGCCCAACAAAATATCTCCCCTGCAAGGATTGATATAAAGGGTTGGGTATGTTGACGGCTTTAATAATCCGGTCATTATTAGACATTGACATAAGATGCTTCACTCCTTTCCAAAAGTTTATGTGAATTGGATAGAGAATGTTTGGGCAAAAATTTCGAAAACAGGGCTGCCGTGGTATTTGGGGATGTAGGAGAAGAAAAAGAGCCGCCGTTTTCATAACGACAGCTCTTACATACTTGATCGCTTATATAACACTTTTTCATTGATCTCATTTGCTTATAAACGAGCAGTTATTACATCATGCGTCCTTAGTCTCTTAGGCTCTGCCCAAAGAGTATACCCCAGCCAAATGAGAGCTGCTCCCATCGGTATGGCCAGCACACGATCGAATGGGTGTGGAATGACGGCGGCAGCAAAGGTGACGACCGCGGCGAAAGCAAGCAAGGCACCTGCCATGCGCGGGAAGACTCTTGCACGATACGTAGCGATTCCAAACAGAAGCCCGCCAAAACCATACAGAATTCCCGCAATGGGGGCTAGTACTGGGAAAATCCCCAGATCCGCCGTGCTTGTTGTTCCGCTAAAGAGCCCTGCGATCCCTTTTACAAACTCAGGAGCATCTGTTGTCAGCAGCGGCAGCACAAATGCCTCGATGAAACTAAAATTCATTGAAAGCAGCCAGAATAGACTAAAGAAGATAAAACCAATCAGCCCCAGCCAGCCAGCTTCTTCCGCCTGCCTGCTGTAGATACCTGATAGGCCGATGAGACTGAAAAGAGACATGAGACTCGTCGCACATGCAACGGCCACCCATAAGCTTGTGTTAACAGAGGATAGCTGATCCGCTGGGTGAACAAACTGAATCCCGATATACAAAATCCCTGCCAACAGTGCAAAAACACCTGCTACTCGCATGAAACGCTGCCCCGTAATACTTGGCTTTTTATCAACCTTCTTATCCATATGGCGCCTCCAATTTAATATTTACTTTTATTTCAAAGGGAAATCGTATGACCTATAGTAAGTTATGAAAAAGCACGGTGTTTCATTAATCAATTGTGATGATATTTCCGTACAGACTGCATGTAATTTAATTAAGAAAAGGCTTTTCAAAAGTTTGGATAACTAGTGAAAAGCCTCTTGGAGTTTAATATTTTGTTTGTTGTAAACAGAGGGATGTTTCTCCTTGTTTAAGAAGTGCGAGAACCGTCCCCATGCTTGTCATCCAATCTTTCCTTTCTATAGAACACTCGCTTGCTTGCTTTTGATTCAATCTCCCCACCGATGGGTATTATTACTATAATCTTCCTATTTATTATAACAGTTGCGGCACTAACCACTACAGATTCCAAGGAGCGTTCTATGGAGAATAGTAAAGTTCTAGAAAGAGAAGCAGCAAGTGTCATTGGAAAGGTGCTACGCGACAACTTTGGAAAAGGGCCTGGGAATGTTATTTGTTCTTTATCTGATTCTGTCCTCGTAACATATATCACGAATTTCGCATCTCCTGTAGAACTTTCATTGATGAATATACAGCAAAATTTATTCGTAGAAAAAACAGGAGACTTATTAATGCATACACTGAAAGAAGAAATGATGATGTTTATTGAATTGAAAATGCATCTAGAGGTGAACGAGTTTTTTTACGATTGGAACCTTGATTTTCATACAGGGATGCTGATTTTTATCTTTAATAAGGATGCTGTTTATGATGACTTTTACTCTAATCAAGAAAAGCTGCATGACGTGATCTCAAAAATCACCTATGAAGCACAAAGATTACCTGACATCGTTCAGTCAAGAAGATTAAACACGAAGCATCTTTTAGTTTTTAGAGAAGGACTTTTAGTCAATCTTGAAAAAGAATTACTGACTTTAGGCTTTGAAGAAACGCTCGTTTTGGGGAAGAGGCGTCTTGAAAAGAGGCTTATAGAAGAATACAAGACGATCATTGAACAACTCTTAAGTGCCAAGATCATCGATTTCTTTGTTGTTTGGAACTTTAGCGAAGACAAAAGCTATATATTATTCGTATTAAAACAGGAATAGGAATTGTTTTCCATGTAAATACATGGTATAGTTTAAAGTGATATCGTATGAATTTAATAGTGTGCTGATGGTAATGGATGGACATTCTATATAGATGGACCAAACATAAGTCAGGAAAGAAGCGTAATACGTTTCTTTCCTGACTTTTTTATTGCCATTCTATATAAAAAAAGGAGGAAGTGCATTGATTCTTGCTAAGGAACGGCTGCTTTCTGCCTTAAAAGATTTTATTGAAAAACACCATGATGACGCTTTAAATGGCACCCCGCCCCTCATCCGCAAAAAAGAACTGGAAGGTTTTATTGAAACCTCTGCTCTTAACATGCAAATTGCTTATTCCAAACACTCTTCGACCACACAGACATTCTATCTATTCGATCTATTGGCATTCGATCTAACCATGGAAATTAATTATCGATACAAAAGTTTCTATACTAGGCATACTTCATCTGTTGCTTACAAAACCTGACCGGATGCAAACACCACCCTTCAGCCAAAGGGTGGTGTTTCTTTGACGCACGAGAACCCTCCCCACACTTCTCTTCACCATACTCATGCTTCTTTATGATTGCTCAATGCATGTGCATGCAATAACCTAGAGTAAAGAGTTCAACAACCACTAAAATGAGCGCAAGGAGGTTAAATGTATGCCGCAACTAGGGACGCTATACTTTCTCTGCGGAAAAATGGGCGCAGGGAAATCTACTACTTCAAAACAATTGGCAGCAGATAAACAGGCGGTATTGTTGTCAGAGGATGAATGGCTTTCCTCTCTCTATCCCAATCAGATTGCATCATTTGAGGACTATTTAAAATTCTCAGCGCAGCTTAAGCCGTTAATGAAAAAGCATGTCCAAAACATATTAAGTGTCGGTGCAGATGTCGTAATGGACTTTCCAGCAAACACTCAAAAACTGCGAAAGTGGTTCTTAGATATTGCGTCAGAGATTCATGCAAACCACCAGCTCATTTTCCTTAATCTAACGAATGAGCAATGCTTACGTCAGGTTGCACAAAGGCGAATCGAACAGCCAGAAAGAGCTGCCTTTGACACCGAAGCGGTGTTTCATCAAGTTACTGCATTTTTTGAAACTCCGGAAGCTTCTGAGGGTTTACATGTATTAGAGATTAGTGGAAAAGAAAATAGAAAGGCTGGTCAATAAGCACATTTTAATGCACCGAAATTGTGGTTCGTCTTCATAAACGATAGAGTGCATCTATCTTCAAAAGCTAAATAGCTTTCAATTACAAGGTGAAGCATGAGACCCTCACTGTGCTCCCGGGAGCTGCTTCTCCCCATTTTTATCATGCAATTAAAAATGGAACAAAAACTAACCCCAGCCATGATAGCTGGGGCTTACTTAATTATGACCGATCCACACTCTGAGCATGGTTATTTTCTACAAAGTCTGCGGCTTTTGCGTTGAGTTCCACTTGTTCTGGATTTTTACAGCCGGGGATGACTGAGGTAACGGCAGGATGCTTCAGACACCATGCTAATGCCCAAGTAGACATCGGAACACCTTCAGGAACTTCGGCAGCACGAATCTTCTCCACTTCGTTCAATAGTCGTGCCGTTTCTTCTCTGTCATGCTTGGAACGGACATCGTCAGTGCTGAAGACGGCTCCTGGCTTATACTTCCCGCTTAAATAACCGCTAGCGAGCGGAACACGTGCAAGAACGCCCAGGTCTTGTTTTACGCTTGATGGAAAAATCATTTCTTCCGGTTTTCGGTCCAAACGATTGTACACGACCTGAATGGCACCGACATTTACCTCTGTCGCCTTGTCTGTTTGATAGCTCTCATCATTTGTCTTAAGTGAAACACCTAAGTGCCGTATTTTGCCGGCTTGTACCTGCTTATCAAGCATCGTCCATAGCTCGTCATTATTAAATTCCTCGTCCGAGCAAGAATGCGCTTGGTATAAATCGATGTACTCCGTTTTCAGTGATTTAAGAGAAGAATCCAGCTGCTTCAAGACATCCTCGGCACTCCATTGCCTAGTCCGCTCAAAATTACCATGGAAGTGGTGGCCAAATTTTGTGGCAACAATCCAATCCTCCCTGTTGCTTCCGCTAAGATAACCACCAATCAGGCTCTCTGACAGATGATCACCATAGCATTCAGCGGTATCAATAAAATTAATGCCCATTTCCTTCGCCTTATCCAAAATAGAGTCCACTTCCAGCTGGGTAAAATCCTTTCCCCATTCTCCACCGTACTGCCATGTTCCAATCCCAACAACGGAAATATCTAGATTGGTTTTCCCTAGCCGTCTGTACTTCATCCAATCACCTCGAAAAAAGTATTTGGGATAAGGGTAACATGTTGGTGGTTTTTTGGGAAATGTTTGGGTTGTGGGACAATACGGTGCTTAAGCTCAGGCTAATTGACATTGACGAATGCTTACAAATTGTTACCGTTCCCTTGCTCCCTAAAATGAATGGGTTTTAAAAAAAAAGTGCCCCTGGGACATTTAAAGTACACGGGACACTCTTTTTGTTATCTTTCAGTCCGTAGAGGAGCGCGAGAACCGTCCCCGTGTTTCTTTTTGCGGGATAAGAGATTTATACAACCAACTAATTTAACAAAAATGTTTCTTTATATATTCTTTTCTCTTTTGAGTTTGCTGCTCTATAAATTCGTATAATTCATCGTAGTTTCCTTGTTCTAATTTCTGTTTAAATCTCGTCACATTGCTTTCAAAACCTTTAAAGTAATTGCTGTTATAGTTAGTATTATTAAATATTCTTAAATACTCTTGATAATCTAATAATCTAATTTTATCTTGAATTTGAAGAAGTATATTTTCCCAATTACGAGTTCGTTTTAAATGTAATGGTTTTGTTACCACTAATTTTATATTTTCTTCTTTTTCTATTTGTTCAATATAACCTTCAACCTCTAACTTATAAGAAAAGAGCTCATGCCTTGATTTTTCATTCATATTAGGCAAAATCTCCAAATTATAAACACGATATCTAGCTTTCCTAAAGTGAACATCACCTTCTCGATTAAATACGTTTTTCACAAATTTACCTGCGGAATGAAAAGCACTAGCTCCCGCTACAATATCCTTTCCATTATCTTTCATGAATTTTAAAGCTTTAGGACCGTTATCTTTAATATTTTTAAAAATTTTATTCATAGTAATAGATCACATCCTATTTTTGATAACCTTATTTTAACATTTTACCAATAAGCATGGGGACGGTCCCATGTTTCTTTTGGCATGCTCACTGCAGGTGTAAATGATTTAGACTTTAGGTTACACAGTTAACCGACGGGCTGCTTAAACAGGAAATGAAGCGCTAGAACCGTCCCCGTGCTTCCGTGCTTCTGGGCGGTTCAATAAATGGAAAAATGTGCTACTATGTAATATGTACTTACTCTGGGGACAAGCGTAAAGGAAAGGAATTGTAGAAAGTGAATAAAATTAAAAACCTCATTCTTCTGGTGAGTCTAGCATGTATTTTGGTAAGCTGTGGATCACCACAAACAGAAAAACCACAAGCTGCTAAAGCGCCTGAAGTTAAGGCTGCAAAGATTGAAGACGCCGTTTCAGTAATTAAGAAAGAAACGCCAACCGATTATAAATTGATTGAACATAAACCCTATCACTTCACTGGACAGAAAACTCCAGAAGTCTATGCACTTTATCGGCCTGATAGTGTCACTGAAGGCGATTTTACAATTAACATTATCCGGGTTTATCAATTCAATAAAGACAAAAATGCTTGGGAGGGTGTGTTTAACCAATCCATAACCGATAAGATGCAGTTAACGAGAAGCATGGGGACGGTTCTCATGCTCCTTAACTAATGCTCAGTAAAAGTCCAAACGATTAATTCGATTAAACAGTTTAAATTATGAGTGCACATTTTGTTGCAAATAATTACCCAGTTAACTCGAAAACACTTATTCTACTTCCATATTAAGACAAACGAAGGGAAAATGCTAAAAAAAGTTTTCATGAACAGAAAATGTACCGTCCCCGTGCTTCAAAAATTAAAGTTACTTTAAAATACTTCTTTTATAAATTATACTACTGTTTGTACACTAATTTACTTTTTTTGGAGGGTCATGATTTGATAATTAATTTTTCCATAAAACATGGTGAAACTACTGATCAAAAAATATTACCTGTAGAGGGTGACAAGATAACTATTTTTGTAGGACCCAATAACTCCGGTAAAAGTCTTGTTTTAAGAGAAGTTGAAGAATATTTCACGAATGCCAACCAAGATTTTAAATTGCTTGAAGGTATTATGCTTAAAACACCTAGTCTAGAAGAGTTAAGTGATTATTATAATAACTATAAAATTAATGATCCCCATTTAATAACAGATTCAAATTATGTATATCTTAAGAAAAGAACTGTCAACGGAAAAATTGAACCCGTTCATATACATAAAGCGACAATGGACCAAGGGTTACAAGGAGATCAAAACTATTTTCAATATTTTCTTCAAAATTATTATGGAATGTTTTTATTAAGATTGGATGGAAGTACAAGGTTTCACCTAACCTCCCCTCAGGAAGGCGGTGATTTAAGTGCTTCTCCCACTAATATACTAATGGATTTATTTATTAATGATGAATCAAGATTAAGGATTAGAGAAATTATAGCAGATGCTTTTGGTAAATATTTCGTTATTGATCCAACAAGTATGTTGACTTTACGAATAAAACTATCGGATGTTCCGCCAGTTGATAAAAGTGAAGAACAAGCACTAGACTTTAGAGCAAGAAAATTCCACAGTGAAGCAACTGATATCAAAGATTTAAGTGATGGTATAAAAGCCTTTACAGGAATTATTACATCCGTATTTAGTGGAGATTCTAAAATTCTCCTTATAGATGAACCAGAAGCTTTCCTTCATCCACCTCTAGCCAGAAAATTAGGTTTAAGATTAGCCCAACTCGCTCCTGAAAGGAACGCTACACTTATTGCAGCTACCCATAGTTCGGATTTTATTATGGGATGTATTCAATCAGGAAAAGAAATAAATATTATTAGGTTAACGTATCAAGATGGTGCATCATCTGCAAAACTATTGTCCTCCTCTGATTTAACCAATTTAATGAAAGACCCCTTATTAAGATCATCGGGAGTTCTAAGTTCTCTTTTTCATGACACGGTTATAATTACAGAATCAGATGCGGACCGAGCATTCTATCAAGAAATTAATGAGAGATTAATTTCTTCAGGGCAAAAAGGTATTAACAGTTGCTTATTCTTAAATGCACAAAATAAGCAAACTATACATCGTATTTTAGGTCCACTGCGCAATCTAGGAATAAAAGCTGCTGCAATAGTAGACATAGATGTTGTAAAAGAAGGGGGACAAGTTTGGGCAAATTTGCTCAGATCTGCAAACATTCCTTCTACCCTTATTGAACCTTTAAATAACCTTCGTCATAACGTAAAACAATACTTTGAAAATACTGGAAGTAACATGAAGAGAGATGGCGGTATTCAACTGTTAGAAGATGATGAAAAAGCGGCTTGCCAAAATTTATTTGAACAATTAAAAAATTACGGTATATTTATTGTACCCAATGGCGAACTTGAATCTTGGATGAAAAATTTTGGCATTCCAGGTCATGGACCTGCCTGGTTAATGTCTATGTTCGAAAGAATGGGTAGTGACCCCGAGGATACAGATTACATAAGACCTTTTGATGGAGACGTGTGGGCATTTATTGAAAAAATAGCAAATTGGTCGGAACTATAAGTAAAAAAAATATTTTTTAAAAGTAAGAGCTCATTATTGATAAAATACGAAGGCTCAACCAACTGATGAATAATACGTTTGGGGACTCGTCACTTTCATCCAGCCCTCTGCCTAACTATTGAAAAGCCTTTAGGAAGTAAATATTATATTGTTGGGAGCATGGGGGGGAGCATGGGGACGGTTCTCATGCTTCTTTTTTATGCTCAGTGCAGGGCAAGTGATTTAGACTTTAGGTTACACAGTTAACGCGAGAACCGTCCCCTTTCTCCAAAAAAATCAACCTAGCTCAATTTTAGCTAGGTTGAAATTATTTCTTTTATATAACTACACCATGTAGCAATAATTTAATCTGATTAGAATTCAAAACTGTATTGAAGATCCCTTCATTTAATTGTTTGAAAACTTCCATAGATTTTTTTCGAATGTCACTTTCAATAGGGAACTGAACAAATTCACATGAATTCAAGTCAAATCTTTCCCCATTAAATTCTAGTGTGAGATATCTTTCGGAATTATTGCCTACATAAGACAACAAATCAAAAAGTATCTTTCCACTCATTGAATAATGTTTCAAATCACTCTCTAACCGCGAAATTTGTTCCATATTTTCTAAAGGATCTAAATAGGAAATAGCAACAACCATGCCTGCATAGTGATTCACTTTTCCATTTAACTGTAATAAAGTATATCTTTGCATGGCTATTTCCCCTCCTTAGATAAACTGAAATTTAAAATAACACAATAGGAATACAAAATCAATTATTTGTAATAATCGTTCATAATACTAAAAACATCCTGAATATAACCTTGGGCCTCATCTAAACGTTCAATCATTCGAGTTCTATCGACTTTTAGTGGACCATCTAAACAATCCCAATGGAATAAGGGATTTCTATTATATTTATAAAAATTATATGCGTCTTCTACACTTTTCTTTTGTTGAGATGTGAACTTCACATCATATGTGGGTTGCAATGTATACCTACTTAAATGGCCAGGAATTAGTTTAGTGAACATACTAAAATTCCCAGATTCAAGAGGGATTGTTTTTTCATGCATTACATACTTTAAATGACCTTCAATTAATCTAAATGAAGGATATGCTAAGAAAGCATAGTCAAACATGTCATCATTTACTTTTAAATTCATTAAGGCTTGATAACTCAATCGCTTCAATTTTTCACTTATTTTTTCAATGGCATCAGGTAAATAAATATCAAGCTCATTTACAATCGTTTCTTTAGTTATATTATGAGCTATACTTAGTTGTTGGTTCATTATTTTTGGAATCTCTTCGACATCCATTAAATTAAGTAAATAAGTATATGTCTCAGTAAATAACTTTAAAGGTTTCCCTTGTACCATAGCTTTTTTAGTTTTTAAGAAGTAACTTATTGTAACAGTTTCATTATTTACTGATGATTTAAGAACCCATTGGTTTCCACCCGGAACTACTCGATTAGAATTTTCCGATACACCGTCAAGTTCTTTTACTAAATTTAATACAGTAGTGAAATCTTCATATTCTACATTTTTAAATACAAAAAATGGTTTATCAAATCCGCTAATTTCTTTTTCTTGGCAGATAGAGGAATTTTTAATAAACTCAGCCATTTCTTCTTTAATTTCATTTACTCCACCAGGAGTCAAATCTATTGTAGTAGTTCCATCCATGTTGTAATGAAAATCCACTTTATTTGCATCAAAACCATATGTAAATTCAATTCTGTGTCTATTTCCATTTACATTGTTTAATTCACTGCATGTAAACTCTTCTTCTTTTGATGATAAAAATGCTATAACAGTAGTTTCAATTTGGTCTCTATATAAATGTAATTGACCGTATTTAGTTTTAGTCCTCATCTCTTTATTCCCCTTTTATTTTTACCACTTTGTCAATCTTGTATTCATTGTTTTTATCACTTAATTCTAATTCTAAAAGTGAGTTATTTAAATTTAAAAATGCCTTAATATTTAAGTCTCCTACTTTTCTATTTTCTTCTTTCCAAAAGTGTTTAGCTATTTTAATAACAGCATTATCATTCCAAACAAAACCATTTAATTCAATTTTAATTTTTTCTTTATTTGTATTACCTACAATTTTATTAAAATCTTTTAAAGTAATTATTTGCTCTGGTGAATCTGCATTGTAATGACTTGTATCATGTGTTTCGTCAATTTTTTCGACCGCACTTTTTGCCAATTGATCAGCTTGTTCATTAAATATATCACCAGAATGAGCTTTTACTTTAAAGAAATTTATATTAATATGTTTTTTAAAATTATTCATTTTTTCTACATATTCTTTAGTAGTTCTCTTATTCGCTTTCCAATCACCTATATACCACTTTTCAAGTCCTTCATAATCGTAAAAAATGTTAACTTTACGGTAATCATTGTTAACACTCCATTCAACAGCATGTAGTACCCCAGCTATCTCAGCAGATACATTCCATAAGTCTTCATTTTTATCAATAGGTGATTGTTTTGAAACTTTATGAATTACTTCATCATCCTTAACAAAAACACAACCGAATCCTGCTTTATCTTTCGCTTTTGAATAGCTTCCATCTACATATATTAGAAGATCACCACTTTTAACCGCTTCTTTCGAGGAAACGTTACTCTTCAAAAACTTTTCTGCTTCTTCTTTTGTAAGGAAAGATTTATAACTTGCTCCACTAAATCCCTTAACTTGCTTTTCACATTCTGACCAAGTACTGAAAACACCAATTTTTCTACCTACTTTAACAGCATAAAATTTACCCACTTAATCACACCTCAACTAAACTTTACCTATTTTTAAATTTTATGTAAATACCTATTCTTTAATAAGAATACAATCCCTTCAAAAATCATCTCCCATACTTTAATAATTTAATATGGTAAATTTCATGTTAGAACTCTTAGAACACTATGATTCCTCAATAAGTATGTATATTACAAATGAAAAAAGAGGCTTTCCAAAAGTTTAAATAACTAATAGAAAACCTCTAAATTTAACATGAATTTTAAAATGTTTCTCGATTGTTACCCTTGCCTATTTATTGTGCTTGAAAACACATTAATAAAGTGTTTTGAGCAAAGAATTACATCATGCCGCCCATTCCACCCATTCCCATGCCGCCCATGTCTGGCATGCCGCCGTTTTTGTTTTCTTCAGGCTTGTCGGCGATAACTGCTTCTGTTGTTAGGAACATTGCAGATACGGATGCTGCGTTTTGAAGCGCAGAGCGTGTTACCTTAGTCGGGTCAACGATACCAGCTTCGAACATGTTTACCCACTCGCCCGTTGCTGCATTAAATCCGATTCCGATTTCTTCGTTCTTCAGGCGCTCAACAACAACGGATCCTTCAAGACCTGCGTTGTGTGCGATCTGGCGAACTGGCTCTTCTAGTGCACGAAGTACTAGCTTCACGCCAGTCAATTCGTCTCCAGCTGCTTGCACTTGAGAGATTGCTTTTAGCACGTTAACTAGAGCTGTACCACCACCGGATACGATACCCTCTTCAACTGCTGCACGAGTTGAGTTCAGTGCGTCTTCAATGCGAAGTTTACGCTCTTTCAATTCTGTTTCAGTAGCTGCACCAACCTTGATAACGGCTACGCCGCCAGCAAGTTTAGCAAGGCGCTCTTGAAGCTTTTCTTTATCGAACTCAGAAGTTGTTTCTTCGAGTTGTGCTTTGATTTGGTTTACGCGTGCTGCGATTTTAGCAGACTCGCCTGCACCTTCAACGATTGTTGTGTTTTCTTTTGTAACAACAACTTTAGAAGCTGTACCTAGCTGCATGATGCTTGCAGATTTAAGGTCTAGGCCTAGCTCTTCAGTGATCACTTCACCGCCAGTAAGAACTGCGATGTCTTCAAGCATTGCTTTACGGCGGTCACCGAAGCCTGGCGCCTTAACTGCAACTGCGTTGAACGTTCCGCGAAGCTTGTTAACTACTAATGTAGCAAGAGCTTCACCTTCTACGTCTTCAGCGATCAAAAGCAATGGCTTGCCTTGCTGAACAACCTGCTCAAGAACAGGAAGGATTTCCTGGATGTTCGTGATTTTCTTATCTGTAATCAAGATGTAAGGGTTGTCGAGCTCAGCTTCCATCTTGTCAGGGTTTGTTACCATGTAAGGAGAAGCGTATCCGCGGTCGAATTGCATTCCTTCTACCACTTCAAGCTCAGTTGTGAATCCTTTAGATTCTTCGATTGTGATAACGCCGTCGTTTCCAACGCGCTCCATCGCTTCAGCAATCAATTGTCCTACTTCTTCATCAGCAGCAGAAATGGATGCAACCTGTGCGATAGACTCTTTGCCTTCGATTGGCTTAGAGATTGCTTTAAGCTCAGCTACAGCAGCAGCAGTCGCTTTTTCAATTCCTTTGCGAAGTACCATTGGGTTAGCGCCAGATGTTACGTTCTTTAGACCTTCACGGATCATTGCCTGAGCAAGAACCGTTGCAGTCGTTGTTCCGTCACCAGCTACATCGTTTGTCTTTGAAGCAACTTCAGCAACAAGCTTTGCACCCATGTTTTCGAAAGCATCTTCCAACTCGATTTCTTTCGCGATCGTTACACCGTCATTCGTGATAAGCGGTGAACCGAATTTCTTTTCAAGAACCACGTTGCGCCCTTTTGGCCCAAGTGTTACTTTTACCGCGTTTGCAAGTGCGTCCACACCGCGAAGCATGGAACGGCGAGCGTCTTCACTGAACTTAATGTCTTTAGCCATGAGTAAAACCCTCCTATTATTTTAAAAAGTTATTTTCTATGCAGCTCTTATTCTGCGAGCTATTTTGTTTGATTAGCCTACGATTGCAAGAACGTCTGTCTCGCGCAGGATTAAGTATTCTTTGCCTTCGTACTTTACTTCTGTTCCGGCATATTTGGAGTAGATTACAGTATCTCCCTCAGAAACTTCTAAAGCGATACGCTCACCATTGTCAGCTACACGGCCAGTTCCAACAGCGACAACTTTGCCTTCTTGAGGCTTTTCCTTTGCTGTATCTGGCAGCACGATTCCGCTTGCCGTTTTCTCCTCGCTTGCAACAAGCTCGATAACAATACGATCACCTAGTGGCTTTAACAAGTGAAACACCCTCCTAATATATTGAATAGTTTTATTTATTAGCACTCAATTAAACTGAGTGCTAACTCCATTTTCTATAATAAATAATTCTTTTTCACAATGCAAGCAGTAACTTTATGCAAAAAACGACAAAGTGTGTTTCTCGCTTACATGAAAACATGTGTGTTAAAATGAAGGGTATGTAGGAAAGAATGAATGACAGGAAGAGTTTCTGTCTTTTATATAAAAAGGAGAATAACATTTTGGAAAAACGGTACTGGTGGATTATCTTTATTTACTTTGCCATGCAGTTTTCTGGCATTTTAGCAAAGCCAATTCTTACGGCGCTTGATATACCGCGAACGGAATGGGCTGGACTGTGGGGAACGTACAGCTTCGCGCTCGCTCTCATCCTGATTTTGATCTTGCTGCGACCGGATATCCGTGACCGCCACCAGCGCGGCGGACGCGTTTCGCGCGGCAGTGCCGTATTGTGGGCGATCGGTGGTATTTTCATGGCGTATGCCGCTCAAATTATCGCGATTACGATTGAATCAAAAATTTTCGGCGTCCCAACTGGCTCACAGAACACGAAGGATCTTGTTGAGATCACAAAGCACACACCATACTTTATGGTCGTTGCCGCTCTGATCGGACCGATTTTAGAAGAAATCGTATTCCGTAAGATTCTGTTCGGCAGACTGTACGGCCGCTTCGGATTTTTCCTCGCGGCGCTTATCAGCTCTCTTGTTTTCGCAGCCGTGCACATGGATTTTTCACATCTTCTTATTTATTCAGCGATCGGATTCACCTTCGCTTATCTATATGTAAAAACAAAACGCCTGCTCGTCCCAATCATCGCGCATATGTCTATGAACTCTCTCGTCCTGCTCGTACAGTTCGTGTTTGCGGACCAAATCCGAGAATATGAGAAACAAATGGATACGATGCAATTCATCTTTGGAGGATTTTTATCATGAGAACATCACCGCTCTTCATGGGCTTTCTGTACACTGTAATCGGAGTTGTCTTCACTTATCTGGCAATCCACTATGCGCAGGATTATGGACTGACAAGCATCTGGACGATTATCACGATGGTCGTCGCCACATTCGACTTCGCCAACGCGATCCGCTACTTCGCGTTTCATAGGCATTTGAAGAAGAAAAGAAAATAACCTAGTTTTTGGGGTCCGGTACCATCACTGATTTAGCAGTGGAGGTACCGGACCCCATTTTAATTATTTCGCGCTATATCCCAGAAATTAAAAACCGGGGTACGGTACCTCTAAAGCCAATGGCGATAGAGGTACCGTACCCCGGTTTCTTTATAACTATGAAGTGATCTCTTCCTCGAGCAGCGCGTCTTCCTCAGCCTGCAGTCTCTTGCGGTACGCAAAGCCTGAGATAAAGATGCTGATCTCGTACAGGACGATCAGCGGGAGTGTGACCATAAGATGCGACACGAGCTCCGGCGGTGTGATCATGCCAGCGATAACGAGAATGGCAAAGTAAGAGAATTTACGGATATTCTTCAGTAGCATCGGTGTGACCAGTCCGAGTCTCGTCAGGAACATCACGAGTATCGGAAACTGGAAGATGAGTCCGAACGGCAATGTCATGCTGAACAGAAACGAAAAGTACTCCTGAATGCCGTATTCCCCTTCTACCTTCAGCGTTTCCGCAATGTTGCTCATAAATGTGACAACGAATGGAAACAGCAGCAAGTATGAAAATGCAATTCCAGCAAGGAAAAGAGCAAAGGAAATAGGAATGTACATGAGCGTGACTCTTCGTTCGTTCTCATACAGACCGGGGCTGATGAACGCCCATAGCTGGTAGAGCGCGACCGGCGCCGTCATGACTAAGCCAATAATAAAGGCAAACGAAATATATACTTTTAACGGGTCGGTCAGATCAAACGCGTTCATCTGTATATTCTGCGCGATCGAATCGTTCTGCAAATACACAATAACGGGCCGCGATAGAAAGAATCCTGCGACCATGAACAAAAGAAAGACGGCACTGATGATGATGAGCCGCTTTCTTAATTCACCGATATGATCATATACAGACATGTTTTTATCTTGTGTCATATCTTTAACATCCTTACTTTTTCACGTCGCTGTCCTTTTTGTCATCCTTATCGTGCTCGTCCATGATGCCTTGAGTTGCACTCTTGAATTCTTTCAGCGTCTTGCCTGCTGCACGTCCAAGCTCTGGCAGCTTTTTCGGTCCGAAGATGATAAGTGCTGCAAGTCCGATTACAACGGCACTTCCTGGCCCAATCCAACCGATAACAAGTGAACTTCCTACTAATCCGATCATTCTTACACCTCCTATTAGACTGTTTTATTGTTGTTCAACAGGATATTGCTTCATAAAATAAACGAGTGACTGCAGCTCTACGGCAAGGTCGATGTGATGGACCCGAATGTGCGGTGGAACCGTCAGCCTCGCAGGCGTGAAATTCAATATGCCTTTTATCCCCGCTTCCGCCAGATCATCAGCGATTGGCTGTGCGGCGCCGACTGGAACGGTTAAGATCGCGACATCGATCTCTCTTGTCGCCAGCTCTTTTTTAATGTCGTTGATATGGTAGATCGGCACATCCGCGATCTCGGTCCCGATCTTGTTGGGATCAACATCAAACGCCAGCTGTATCATTGTGTTGTTGTTCTTTGTAAAATTGTAATGCAAGAAAGCGGTACCTAAATTACCGACACCGATCAGTGCCACAGGTGTTGTTTCATCCTGGCTCAGCGTTTTGGCGAAAAAGGAAAGCAAATAATTGACGTTATAGCCATATCCCTTTTTTCCAAGTGCGCCGAAATAGGAAAAGTCGCGCCTGATGGTTGCCGAATCGACCTTCACCGCCTCGGCCAGTTCAGCGGATGATACACGCTGTTTGCCCGATACGGAAAGGTTTTTTAAAAACCGGTAATATAGTGGAAGCCTCTTGGCTGTTGCCTGCGGTATTTTCAATTGTTCTTGGCTCATTTTAGCCCTCCAGCATGAGAAAGCTTGTCCCATCTATTGTAGCATATTTTTTCCGGTTATTCTTCCCGGTGAAAATCTCCATTTTTCCCGCCAGTCTTGAGGACGAGCGATGTTGGCCCGATGATCATGCCTTTGTCTGCCGACTTGCACATATCATATACGGTCAATGCCGCAGCCGAAACCGCCGTCAGCGCTTCCATTTCCACGCCCGTCGATCCCTTCGTCCGCACTTCACACTGTATGTTTAATATGTAAGATTCCTCACTCAGATCCCATGAAAAAGACAAGTCTACACCCGACAGTGATAACGGGTGGCACATCGGAATCCACTCAGATGTCTTCTTCGCCGCCATGATCCCCGCAACCTGCGCGACTGCCAGAACATCGCCTTTTGAAAAGCCGCCTTCTCGTATTTTATTATAAATGGTCTTGTTGACCGTAACGGCGCTTTTCGCCACAGCCGTTCGCAGCGTCGTTTCTTTCTCAGAAATATCCACCATCCGGGCGCGGCCTTCTTCATTAAAATGAGTTAACTTATCCATGACTCGCCCTCCTTTCCTAGAATATACAATAACTACCCCGCCCCTGTCCTCATCCATCCCTTCATAAATATAACGAAATCTTGAACAATTCGTTGTTTGGTGGTTTGTTTTGGGGTACGGTACTCGCGCTTCAAAGGAAAGGCGCGGTGCCGGCGTTACGGGTTGGGGGTCCGGTACCAAAGGTACCGGACCCCCAACCACCCACTCACTGTCTCCTAGTTGCCACGCAGGAAACGAGTGGGCTACACTAGAGTTATATAAATAGAAGCGGTATGGGGTATAATTCCCCTTTTCCATAGAGGTGAACAGCGATGATTATTTTACAGGTGAATGATGTCAGCAAATCATATGGTGCTGAACCGATTTTAAAGAATATTAAGCTTGAAGTACAAAAGGGTGAGCGTATCGCCCTTGTCGGAAGAAACGGTGCCGGAAAGTCCACCCTTCTCCGCATGGTGACTGGGGAATTGTCTCATGACACTGGCCATATCATGATTCCGAAAGATGTACAGGTCGGCTATCTGTCTCAGGATGCCGGTCTCGACTCTGAGAAATCGATCTGGAACGAGATGCTGAGCGTGTTTGACCATCTTCGCCAGATGGAGCGCCGTCTGCGGCAGATGGAAGAACAGATGGGTGATCCGGTTGTTCTCGCCAACGAAGCGGAATACAGCCGTGTTTTAAAAGAATACGATGAGCTTCAGGTGACATTTAAGGACCTCGGCGGCTATCAATATGAAGCAGACATCCGCAACGTGCTCCACGGATTTCAGTTCAGCGAGTTCGACCGCGAGACGCCTGTCCACACGCTGAGCGGCGGACAGAAAACACGCCTTGCGCTCGCTAAACTTTTATTAACAAAGCCAGACCTTCTCATACTGGATGAGCCGACCAACCATTTGGACATTAAGACGCTCACGTGGCTTGAGCAATATTTACAGTCGTATCCCGGCGGAATCCTAATCGTTTCCCACGACCGTTATTTCTTAGACAAAATCGTCACAACGGTCTACGAGATCTCGAGGCTCCGTTCCGCTCGCTATGTGGGGAACTATTCCAAGTACCTCGAGCTGAAGGCAGAGCGCTTTGAACAGGAAATGCGCGAATTCGAAAAGCAGCAGGATCAGATTGCGAAGCTGCAGGATTTCGTGCAGCGCAACATCGCCCGTGCTTCTACGACCAAGCGGGCGCAGAGCCGCCGCAAGCAGCTGGAATCCATTGAAGTTCTCGACCGTCCGGCGGGCACAGAGAAATCGGCTTACTTCTCGTTTGATATCGACCGCCAAAGCGGAAACGATGTACTTAAGCTGAACAACGTATCGACTGGATACAGTCCGAATGAACCGCTGTTCAAGCCGGTTAACTATCATATATCCCGTCAGGACAGCGTCGCAATCGTCGGTCCGAATGGGATCGGGAAGTCCACTCTGTTAAAAGCGATACGCAAAGAGCTGCCGCTTCTCACAGGCGATATCCAATACGGAACGAACGTAAAGATCGGCCATTATGATCAGGAGCAGGCTAACCTGACTTCTAACAAAACACTTCTGAAAGAGCTATGGGATGACTACCCGCTAAAAACGGAGAATGAGATCCGCTCGATCCTCGGGCAGTTCCTGTTCAGCGGTGATGATGTACAGAAGTACGTGAACGAGCTGAGCGGCGGACAGAAAGCACGGCTTGCGCTCGCGAAGCTAATGATGCAGAAATCCAATGTCCTGCTGCTAGACGAGCCGACGAACCACTTGGACCTCGACAGCAAGGAAGTGCTCGAGAATGCACTCATCAACTATCCAGGCACGATTATTTTCGTATCGCATGACCGTTACTTCATCAACCGTATCGCGACAAAAGTAGCTGAGCTGTCTAAAGAAGGCATAACCGGCTACCTTGGGGATTACGATTATTATGTAGAGAAAAAAGCCGAGATGAAAGCGCGCGAAGAGATCGAAAAGCAGGAAAGCTCGACCACGGGTGTCTCTACTTCTGCTCCGGCACCTGGTTCTGGAAAGCACGCGATCGACAAGGAAAGCAAAAAAGCCGACCGCAAGCGCCAGCGCCGCATTGAAGAGATCGAATCCGAGCTGGAAGGACTTGAGGAGCAAGCCGCTTCCTATGAAGAAGCCCTATGCGACCCAGAAGTATTCCAAGACTATGAAAAAACAGCCGATTTCCAGAGTAAACTGGATGCTGTTAACGTGAAAATCGAGCAGTTGATGGAAGAATGGGAAGAACTGCAGCAATAACAAGGAAAACCCTCAGGGGGTCCGGTACTTCGGTGCCAAGTCTCCTGATGGTTTTTTAGTTTGCGGGGTTTTTGTAGAAGGCTCTTTTCGTATAGATGTTGCTATTTGGATCATTTCAAGGAGTAGCATTAAATAATTGGAACATTACCTTAATATTAATTGAACTATACTAATTCTGGATCTTGAATCAATAAGTCATTCAAACAAATGATCTTGCATCCTTTACTTTCATAATAGTCCACCATATCATCAATTTTCTTTTTATCATAACTGGTAATGCAATCTGATAGCACACTAACCCCATAGTTTGATTTACGTAAGTTATAGCAAGTTGACTTAACACAAGCAACAGCATCTGCTCCAGTGATGTAAAAGTCGTCTATTTCATTTATACGAATAAAGTCTGCGAATCCTTCACTTGTTAATGCGTTTCCTTTATATTTTGTAAAAACATTTTCTGATACTATTTTCAAATCTGGAACTAATTCGGCACCTCGTGTATCTGTTTTAAAAGTTCTCGTACCAGGTGATAAATTCTCATGTCTTATATAAACAACATGAATATTATTTTCAACCGCCCAATCAATCGATTTGTTAATATTGTCAATGATATCTTTGTAATTCTTAGTTATGTCATTTTGAATATCAATGATTACTAAAGCTTTTTTCTGCATCATGCTTCCTCCTAATAAATAAACCGCTGTAATATGCTACTGTAACTACAATACCATAAAAAGGGAATTTAACTTAGGTTTATTTAAAAGCAATAATTTTTTTCGAAAAAAGCCTTAAAGAAATGCGCGGGTCGAAAATAACCATTTGCGGGTCCTGATCCCTCGTGCCAGGTCTCGGCTAGCTGGGGTCCGGTACACGCGGTACGCCTTGCACCGCGTACCGGACCCCCCTTTAAAAAATCCCCAAATTTATCTCAAAAAAACTTATCCACAACCAAAACACGGAAAAAACTTAGCTTTTTGTGAGTTATACATGAGTTATCCACTTTATCCACAGAATTAACACGTGAAACTGTGGATTTTGTGCACAACTTCAAATCTTTGCGGTTGCTGTCTTTCTTTTCGTTTTCCACATTATCCACAGACTTGCTGATAACTTATCCACATTAAATAAAAAGAGCGATTCCTACTCTTAAAGGAACCGCTCTTCTCTATTTTATTGAGCCTCTAAATCCAATCCTGGTACGCCATTCAGCGCCAGATCAGCTCTCTTGCCTTTTTTATACTCAATGCTCGCAGCTGCTCCGATCATCGCTGCATTGTCCGTGCATAGCGATAATGGCGGGATGATCAGCTCATACTGTGAGCCGGCAAACCGTGCTTCTAATCCTGCACGCAGTCCTTTGTTCGCGGCAACGCCTCCAGCAAGCAGCACTTGCTTCACGCCGTACTCTTGAGCTGCACGGAACGTTTTTTCCACAAGCACTTCTACTACACTCGCTTGAAAGCTCGCTGCCAGATCTTCCGGCTTGATCGTTTCGCCGCGCTGAGTGGCGTTATGCACAGTGTTGATAACTGCGGACTTCAAGCCGCTGAAGCTGAAATCATAGCTTCCCGGTTCGAGCCAGGAACGCGGCAAGTCGATAACCGGCTCGCCTTCCTGCGCTAGACGGTCGATATGTGGACCGCCTGGATAAGGCATGTTCAAGGTGCGTGCCACTTTATCATACGCCTCGCCCGCTGCATCGTCCCGTGTCTCCCCGATTACTTCATACGAGCCGTGTTCTTTCATATATACAAGCTCCGTATGGCCGCCGGACACGATCAGCGTCAGCAATGGAAACTCCATCTCTGTCAGAAGTCTGTTCGCGTATATATGGCCAGCGATATGATGCACCGGTACAAGCGGCAAGCCGTGTGCGAACGCAAAAGCTTTTGCCGCATTAACACCGATCAGCAGCGCGCCGACAAGTCCTGGTCCTTCTGTCACTGCAACAGCCGTCAGGTCACTTGGCTCCAAGCCTGCCTGCGCTAGAGCTTCCTCAAGTACAAGTGTCATCTGCTCCACATGATGTCGTGACGCTACTTCAGGAACGACGCCGCCAAAGCGTTTGTGGCTCTCAATCTGTGAAGATACGACATTCGAGACGATTTCTCTTCCGTTTTTAATGACCGCAGCGGCTGTTTCATCACAGCTCGTTTCGATCGCCAGTATCAGTTCATCCATCATAATTCCACCCACATGACCAGTGCATCTTCTCCGTTGTCACTGTAATAGTTTTTTCGTATGCCCCCGTTTTGAAAGCCGAGCTTTTCATACAGTTTTCTTGCCGGCGTGTTGGTTAGCCGAACTTCCAATGTCATCGTCGCCGCACCGTATCGCTTCGCAAGCTTCATCACCTGCTCAAGCAGCGCCACTCCGAGCTTTCTGCCGCGGTGTTCCGGCAGTATCGCGATATTCGTGATATGCGCTTCGTCCATGACGACCCATACGCCGCAATAGCCGATCGTCTGGAAGTTCTCTTCAATAAGCATATAATGCGCAAACTGGTTGCCAACGATCTCGTTATGAAATGCTTCTGCCGTCCAAGGTGTTGCAAACGAGCATTGCTCGATCCCGACTATATCTTCAATATCCGATATTTTCGCCATTCGATACGTGATGTTTTCCATGTTCACACTCATATCAAACCTGCTTATTCTGCGCCTTGAGCCAGTTTACTTCAGCTTCAGCCAGCTGCAAGTAGCTCGGCACAAATGCATGCACGTCGGCCTCAGGGTCTTTTTCCATGCCTAAACGGGCAAGCTCTGATGGCTTCGGAATATTGTCTCCTGCAGTCCCGAACACCGCGAGATCACCCATCGCATCCGCAATCGCTTCTTGATGCAGCGGCAGATCGGTTCCGATAAAAAGCACACGGCGATTATACGTCTTCAACACCTCAAGCCATTCGGCGCGCAGGATAATGCGGTCTGCAGCCAAGTTCTTAAACTCGCCATCTTCGCGTCCGTAAAGTCCTGTAAACAGCTGCGTGCGGCGTGCATCGAAAAGCGGCACGACAAGACCGTCAAAGTACTTCCCGTTCTGTGCCAGCACCTCAAGGCTTGAAACACCGACAAGCTCCTTTTTCAACGTCCAGGCAAGTGTTTTGGCCACTGTCACACCAATTCTGACTCCTGTATATGAACCCGGTCCCTGCGCCACAGCGATTCGGTCTAAATCAGCCGGCGCTGTACCCGTTTCCTTCATCAGCTCGTCCACCGCTCGCATGAGCCGGATCGAATGGTTCTTTTTTAAATTCGTGATGATTTCCCCTGTCACGATCCCGTCCTTCAAGACCGAGATACCCATCACAAGGTTCGATGTGTCAATCGCCAAAACGTTCATGATAAAAGCTCCTTACATAACTTGATGTACCGCTCGCCAACAGGCTGCAGTTCGATTTCCCGCGCTGTGTCCCCTTTATGGCGGATCACAATCGCAAGCCTGTCGTCCGGCAAATACTCACCGATAAACTGTGCCCACTCGACGACACAGACTCCTTCGCCGTAAATGTATTCATCAAACCCGAGATCCTCATCTGAATTCTCGAGCCTGTACACGTCCATATGATAGAGAGGAAGACGCCCGTTGTATTCCTTCATGATCGTAAAAGTCGGCGAATTCACGTTGCGCTTCACACCAAGCCCTTTGGCAAGCCCCTGGGTAAACGTTGTCTTCCCAGCGCCAAGATCGCCTTCAAGCGTCAGCACATCGCCAGGCTGGACGAGCGTTCCAAGCTTAAACGAAAGCTGGTTTGTCTCCTCAGCCGAATCCGTCTTTATCGTATAAGTCTCCAAGGCTCTTCCTCCTTACTTTTTAAAATGATTGTAGCCCTTCTTTTCAAGTGCTCTTTTCCCGTTGCTGTCTGTTATGTAAACAAAAGCAGACTGTTTTTCTGTTACTCTTCCGATCTGAAAAATCTGCAGATCACATTCCTCAAACTGCTGTTTCATTGCTTCAAATGTTTCAAGTGAAGCTGTACCAGCCAGCTTATAATCCTCTCCGCCATACAGCATCCAGTTCAGCTGCTGTTCAGAGTTGAACTTTTCAAGGTGCTCGCTGACTGGCAGTTTATCCCGTTCTATTTCAATGGATACAGCGCTTGGTTCGGCGATTTCATGCAGCTCGCTAGCCAGCCCGTCACTGACATCGTTGAGCGCAATGCGTTGCTTCAACCCCGCAAGCAGCCGGCCTTCTTTTATATGAGGCATCGGCGTTTGGTGAGCAGCTAAAAGCGGTTTAACGTCATCTGATAATTTGTTATTCAGCAGAAGCGACAGCCCTGCCGCCGATTCCCCGAGTACGCCAGTAATGAACACAACATCTCCCGCTCGGGCATTTTTCCTGAGCAGCCTGACACCGTTCTCGACCCTTCCGATAACAGTGACCGAAACCACGAGCGGACCTTCTGTCGAAACCGTATCCCCGCCGATCAGATCTACGCTATATTGCAAGGCAAGACTGTCCATTCCCTCATAGATTTCCCGCAGTTCATTTTCATTCCATGAAGGCGGTATAGCGATCGATACGAGATAAAACTCAGGGACAGCTCCCATCGCCGCCAAATCGCTTAAATTCGCAGCCAGCGCCTTATGCCCAACCTGTGCTGGGCTCATCGTCCGACGTGTAAAATGAACGCCTTCTGTCATCGTATCGAGGCACACAACCTGTTCGCTGTCTTTTATAGGGCGCCAAAT
Source organism: Fictibacillus aquaticus (assembly GCF_002245695.1). GTDB lineage: Bacteria > Bacillota > Bacilli > Bacillales > Fictibacillaceae > Fictibacillus > Fictibacillus aquaticus. The sequence continues at coordinate 53,938 of NZ_NOII01000013.1, forward strand.
GGCCGCATCATCGCCGATTCCTTCTTGCAGGGATTCTTGATGATGCTGTTTAGGGGTGATCTTACGGATAAAACCGAACTCGTCCTCCATCGCGGCGCCCTCATTTCAATAAGTATCTCATAATAAAAAAGCCTTAGGTTTATGCTGTCCTAAGGTTTTCGTTCTATCATATAGTTTATAACAAGTCTGGACATAAAAAAACACGAAACCACTGTTTCGTATCTGAAAGTAAATATAAATGGCGGACCCGACCGGGGTCGAACCGGCGATCTCCTGCGTGACAGGCAGGCATGTTAACCACTACACCACGGATCCGTGAAAAATAATTGGTTGCACCTAAACGGCACTACTGATATTTCATGAGCCAGATGATTATCCGACGCAGTTCATGAAATAAATTTGGTTGCGGGGACAGGATTTGAACCTGCGACCTTCGGGTTATGAGCCCGACGAGCTACCAGACTGCTCCACCCCGCGACAATGATATAGCTTACGGATGATGTTACTCCTCCGAAGCGGACTGTTTCTTCCTCTACAAGATTACTCTTAGAGGTTTATGCGTCGAAACAACTCGCAGCGTATACATGATGTAACGCTCGTTGCTCCACCCCTGCAATGATGCTTTCGAAGAGGTCTTAAGGACAATATTAAATATAGCATACTCTTCCATAGGTTTGCAAGTGTTTTTATTAAGTTGAGTGTTTTTAGTTAATACTTCTCCTGAAAACAGAGATGAGCACCAGGTTAGTATTGACCTGGTGCTCTTGTTTTATGCTGCTTTTTGGTTGTCTGTTGGTGCTGTTTTGTTGAAGCCTTTTGCGTAGTAGACGGCTGTTAATCCTGCTAGCCAAAGTGGGCCGACTAGTAGGGCGATGCGTGTTTCTGGGAAGTATGCCATCAGGCCGACTACGAGGCCTAGGAATGCTAGTGCAATGTACGAGCCGTATGGGTAGAATGGCGCCTTGAATTTCAATGACGCTTTTTCAGCCGGCGATAAGCTCTTTCTGAACTTAAGCTGTGATAACAAGATCATCGCCCATGTCCATACTGCACCGAACGTTGAGATACTTGTGATCCAGACGAATACTTCGCTTTCCGGGAACAAGTAGTTCAGTGCAACACCGATCAAAAGAACGGCTGCAGAAGTTAGAACAGCAACGGAAGGTACTCCGCTTTTGCTGACTTTTTTCAATCCAGCCGGCGCTTGTTTCTGCTGTGCAAGGTTGAACAGCATGCGTCCTGTGCTGAAGATACCGCTGTTGCAGCTTGAAAGAGCTGCTGTAATAACGACAAAGTTTATGATTCCGGCAGCTTGTCCGATGCCGATTTTTTCAAATGTTAGTACGAATGGGCTTCCAGTCGTTCCGATCTGATCCCAAGGGTAGATCGCCATGATAACGAATAGTGCACCAACATAGAAGATAAGGATACGCCAGAAAACAGTGTTGATCGCGCGCGACAATGACTTTTCTGGGTTCTTAACCTCTCCGGCTGTTACCCCGATCATTTCAATTCCTAGGAACGCGAACATGACCATCTGCATGGACATCAGAATTCCTTGGAACCCGTTCGGCGCGAATCCGCCGTTCTCCCAAAGGTTGCTGATTCCTGTTGCTACTCCGCCATTTCCAAATCCGAATAAAATAATTGCTAAACCAGTTGCAATCATCACGACAATCGCAACGATTTTAATTAAAGCAAACCAGAATTCAAACTCTCCATACGCTTTGATCGCGATAAGGTTTATGCTTGCCATGATCACGAGTGCAGCAAGCGCCCAAATCCAACGCGGCGTGTCTGGATACCACATCTCCATGTAGATACCGACGGCTGTAATTTCGGCCATACAAGTTACGACCCAAAGGAACCAGTAGTTCCATCCAGTAATGTACCCTGCTAGCGGTCCGAGGTAATCTTTTGCATATCTGCTGAAAGATCCGGCGACTGGCTTATGTATCGCCATTTCACCCAATGCTCTCATAATAATAAACATAACAGCTCCGCCTAATGCGTAAGCAAGAAGGATCGCTGGCCCCGCCATCTTAATGGCAGATGCTGATCCTAAAAAAAGCCCGACGCCAATGGCCGCGCCAAGTGACATCAGTGTTATGTGGCGCTCTTCCAAGCCACGGTGTAATTGCTCATTCGGCTTCATATACGTATGTCCTCCCTTGATGTGTTTAAAATGAAGCGCTTTCAACATAGATATATTACCACGATTCGACATACGCTGACAAACTTACTTTCTAAGTGATTCTTTTACCGCGTTCTTAAACAAAGCGCATATGTCTCTTTTTTCCTCAATTCCGACTGAGATTCGTACAACATTTTGATTGATCCCAAGCTTTTCAAGCGTTTTTGGCGGCACAGAACGATGCGATGTGCCAAGCGGATATGAGACGGTAGTTTCCACTCCGGCAAGCGACGGAACGATTTTCACCCATGAGAGCGACTTAAAGAATTGCTCCACAATACTGTTTTCTGCAAGCTCAATCGTTACAATTGCACCATTTCCACGCTCGCTTACAAACTCAGGGTAATAAACCTTCTTTACCCCCTCTAAGCCGCGAAGGCTGTCCGCAAGTGCCTGTGCATTCTCCAGGTGACGCTGCATCCTTAATCCGAGCGTCTTGATCCCGCGTGAAGCAAGCCAAGCGTCAAACGGTCCAAGGTTGCAGCCAAGATGAATCATTTTCGCTTTCGCTTTAGCGATGAGTTCCTCTCCGCCCGCAACGACTCCTGCCGTCACGTCACCATGGCCGTTTATATACTTCGTCGCACTATGCACGATTAAGTCCACACCGCTGCTGTACGGCTGGAGCACATATGGCGTCGCAAACGTGTTATCGATCATCGTTAAGAGGCTGTGCTCTTTTGCAATCGCCGTAAGTTCTGCAATGTTTTCAACACGCAACAAAGGATTTGTAACAGACTCAGAATATAAAAGCTTCGTGTTCGGCTGTATCGCCTTTCGTATCGCTTCAGGATCAGAAAAATCAACAAAGCTCGTATCGATTCCGAACTCTGTAAGTTCATGTGCGAGCAGCTGGTATGTCCCGCCATATAGATCCTCACACGCGACAATGTGATCGCCATTTTTAACTGCTGCCAAAACGCCAACTAAAATTGCGGAAATACCCGAAGACGTTACAACTGCTGCAGGAGCACCCTCTAGAGCGGCAACACGCTCCGCAAAATCATTGTTGTTCGGGTTGTTCATACGAGTGTAAAGGTAATCATTCTTTCCTCTGAAATAGTCCTCAAGATCGTCCAGATCCTTAAAAGCAAACGCTGATGTTTGATAGATAGGTGTAATCTTACTGACTGATTTCGGCTTGTTTGCTGATGTATGTACTGTTTTTGTGTCAAAATGAAGTGAATCCATCTATACCGCCCCCATTTTTGGTTTTATCAAGTGTAACATAAAGAAGATCGCCGATAGCGATCTTCTGCTTTACTTTTTATCTGAGAGCCACGAGGCCACATTTTCAGCTTCTTTACCGCCTATAAGTCCTGCTGGCATTCCGCCTCCGCCGTCTTTAATCTGCTCCAAAATCTCATCCTTGCTGTATTCCTTACCGACCTCCTTTAAAGCAGGTCCACTAGATCCTTCAAGGTTCTGTCCATGACAACTCGCACAATTCTGCTTGTATATTGCTTCTGCACCCGCCGAGTCACGGCCGCTGCTCTCCTCTTTATCACCAGAAGAACACCCAGCAACTGATAAAATCAGTCCAAGAGTTAGAATAGTCTTTTTCAGCAATAAAATCCCTCCTTGTTGTAAAATTTCGTAAAGCATATTCAAGTAGTTCCCTTTGGGTTGGGGGTTAAACATGATGGTATTTGGAAGGGATACGGGTGGCCTAGTTTGGGGTCGGGGACGGGATTGGGGCATTAGGGTCGGGGCTTTGCCCGTAAATCTGGATTTTCGCCTGTGTTATTGGATTATTTGTCTGTAATTATGATTTTTTGCTTGTAAAATTATTCGATAGAGTTTTTGTGGCAGCTCGATCTGCGGAAAATGACTATGATGAGAGTCCGGTAAGGTGCTGGACCCGCAAATTTGGATATTGACCCGTAAATCTCGATTTCGACCCATAATTTCATAATTTAGACTCGCAAATTTCCATTTAGACCCGCAAATCGTTCAGAGGGTGTTTCTCCGGGAGTATGATACTAAGAAAATAGCTTCTTCGCCTAATACTAAAAAGAAGATAACCGGTTTTTGGTTATCTTCCACCTTGTTTCTGCTCTTTAACTCCCAAATCATTGTTATAAAACACAAAAAAGAAGATAACCAATTGCGGTTATCTTCTATCCTTGCCCGGCCACGTCCTACTCTTACAGGG
>NZ_NOII01000014.1:0-4029 GCF_002245695.1 Fictibacillus aquaticus
CTAAAAGCGCTGAATGAAAATAAAACAGTACAGGTATTTAGACAGCAGATGCAATAAACAGTAAAAAACCGTTCTTAAGGCTGTAAAAGCGGCCCTTTGTGAACGGTTTTTTTGGGAAGCTGGTTTATTACTTGCTACCTGTCTGCACCATAAGCGGATCTAATCCAGTATAAGCAGGAAATTGTTCAGGATGGAGGATCGATGCCAGCTTCTGCAGCCCAGTAAAAAGTCTTGGAGAGGGACGGCAGAATAAATCTTCATCCAAAATGTGAATATGATTTTGCACTAACGCTTTCATCCCGTTCCATCCCGGGCGCTTGTGTAACAGCTCAGGTTTCATTTTCGCGGTTTGAACACCGACCCAGACCATGCAAATGTGATCTGGGTTTTTTTGTTTAACTTCATCCCAATTCGTCTGATAGTTTGCAGATTCTTTGTCAGCGAAACAGTTCACGCCCCCAGCTAAAAAAGCGATTTCAGTCAGCCAGTTCGTCTTTCCTGGTGTGAACACGGGCTTTGGCCACCATTCGAAATATATGGAAGGCCGCTCTTGCAGCATAGATGAAGCGTCCTTGTAATCATCCATCATTTTATATGCGTACTGTACTGTCTGCTTGGCGCGTTCTGACACACCGCAGCGCATCCCTAAATCCAGCAGATCGTCTAAAATGTCACCGACTGACTGAGGATTGTACATAACATATGGCAGCTTTCGCCTGTTTAGTTCATCGATGTTCTTTTCCATACCAGGTACGCTCAAACTTGCCAGGATGAGGTCAGGCTGCAGCTTTTCGACAGCATCCATATCGATTGATAAATCTGGACCGAGTCGGGGAAGGACGTTCACACTCTCCGGAAAATCTGAAAAGTCGTCCACCCCCTTAAGAAGATGAGCCAGACCAAGATAGTGAACGAGTTCAGTATTGCTTGGGCAAAGTGAAACAATGCGGATGGTTCTTCACTCCTTATGAAAAGAAAACCCACGAAATTATAAGAGTCTGCATGATGCCGAGAAGTGCGCCGAAAAAAACTTCGCTTGGCCTGTGACCGAGCATCTCTTTCAGCTCTTTTGTCTTCTCACTATCTTCCTGCAGCTGTTCGGTTTCTTTTACGTGCTTTTTAAAATCCTCTACTAAATCATTCAATACAGTTGCCTGTTCTCCTGCATGCCAGCGGATTCCTTTAGCGTCGTACATGACGATGATGGCAAACATCACTGATACAGCAAACGCTGCTGTATCAAGTCCTTCCTGAACTCCGATAGCTGTCGCAAGAGACGTGACGGAAGCTGAATGGGAGCTGGGCATGCCGCCTGTGCTAAAAAACAGATTCAATTTCAGCGTGCGGGTTTTAATAAAAGCGATCGGTATTTTCAGGAACTGTGCGGTAAATACTCCGAGCAATGCAGCAATCAGAGGGAAATTGGTCAAAAGTGCGGTCATAAGCATGGACTCCTGTTTTCAGATTATTTTAGAATAGCTGTTATACAGGCAGGTTACCCGATTTCTGCTTGCCATAATCTTTTGATATAGTGTATGAAAGGAGGGACATAATGAAAATGGAAAGCTATCCGGAAGAGTATTACGAGTTTTTTATCTCTTTTAATGAAGGCGATTACTACACATGTCATGACCTGCTTGAAGAGATGTGGCTGACGGATAAAAGCAACCTTTTTCTGAAAGGCCTCCTGCAGATGAGTGTCGCTCTTTATCATTACAGCTATGGAAATATAAAAGGAGCTAGGCTGATGTTTGAGGCGGGATATGAATATTTAAAAGATTATGCGCCTGTCTTCTGGGACTTGAACGTATCGGAAGTGCTTGAATACATAAAAAGATGCCAATCTATTCTTCCTAAGAGAATGGATACGGTGCCTTTTGAACAAGTAAAAAGCTTGCCGCCGCTTCCGGTCCTTTATTTATATTTGGAATAGACTGTTTTGTATGATTAAGGNNTCAGGCGCACGCTTTCCGCGGGGTGGGCGGTGAGCCCCCTCGCCGCTACGCGCCATCAGTGGTCTCACCTGTCCCACTGATCCCGCAGGAGTCGGCACCCTACACTCCGATCAACTTTTTCAATGATGTATTCAAGATGATCAAGCATATGTGATGAAAGTAACAACCAATGCAAGTGAACAAAGAATAGAAGCAGCCCTATTGAATTAGGCTTTGATGCTAATTTAGTTCTCAAAGACAGTTCAGCTGAACGTTCATAGAAAACAAACCTTTTAATATCAACAATCTTCTAGAATAGAGCTATGATTAATAAGCTAAATATTAACGAAAAGCCTTAGGAGGTTTTCATGATGTTTGAATTGAAGCAGCCGTATACACCGGAGTCAGCAGAAGAAGTGCTGCTTGTCGGTTTGTTTAAGGAGCCGAAGATTACAGGTCCAGCAAAGGAAATTGATGAAAAGCTCGGAGGCCTCATAACAGAACTGATGAGGAGCGGCGATATTTCCAGTAAAGCCAAAACGGTAAGTAAGCTTCATACTTTAGGGAAGATCGGCGCTAAGCGAATCTTTTTCATCGGACTTGGAAAAAAGGAAAGTTTGACATACGGGATGTTAAGGAGCTCGTTGGGTAAAGCGTTTCAGCAACTGAAAAACGAAAAAAGAACGTCTGCCGGCATCGTAATGGAAACGTTTGATAACGGTACGCTAACCCAAGACCGGATCGCCCATGCGCTTGGTGATGCCGCGGTTTGCGCTACTTATTCTTTTGCCGATTATAAACAAAAAACCAATGAACCTGAAAAAAGGCTGGAAAATGTCACCGTCTATGCACAGCAAGAAGCGCAAACAGGCTTGTTGACTGGTTATGCCTACGGAAAAGGTATTGAAAAAGCCCGCAACCTTGTGAACACGCCTGCCAACCTTATGACTCCGGCTGATTTAGCAGCCGAGGCAATTGATATAGCACTCGAATATGGGATGGATTACGAAGTGCTTGAGCAGGAAGACATGGAGAAGCTTGGGATGGGCGCGATCCTTGCGGTCAGCCAGGGTTCTTCACAGCCGCCTAAACTTATAACCGTAAAATACAAAGGGACGGAAAGATGGGAAAATGTCTTATGTTTTGTCGGTAAAGGGCTGACGTTTGATTCTGGAGGTTACTCGATCAAGCCAGCCGCCAGTATGCCTGAAATGAAGAGCGATATGGGAGGAAGCGCCTCTGTTATCGGCGCGATGGAAGCAATCGGGAGACTGAAGCCAAAAGCGAACATCATGTTCATCATCCCTTCGAGCGAAAATTTAATCAATGGATCAGCTATGAAGCCAGGTGACGTGATCACATCGTTAAGCGGAAAAACGATCGAAGTCAGAAATACCGATGCAGAAGGCAGACTGATCCTGGCTGATGCTGTTACTTACGCTAAAGAACAAGGCGCTTCCTATATTGTCGATATAGCTACCCTTACAGCCGGAGTATCGATTGCTCTCGGGGACTGCACTACAGGGGCATTAACGAATAATGACACATTGTTCAGCAAAGTGAAAGAAGCAGCAGAAGAGGAAGAAGAGCTGATCTGGCTCATGCCTAGCTTTCAGCCGTACAAAGACATGCTGAAATCGAGCGATGTCGCTGATCTGAACAATTCTCCCGGCAGACTAGCACAGATGATAACAGGCGGTCTGTTTGTCGGAGAGTTTGCAGGCGAAACACCATGGGTCCACCTCGATATCGCAGGAACTGCCTATTCCGGAAAAAGCTCAGACCTAGGCCCTAAAGGAGCGACCGGAGTAATGGTCCGTACCCTTTGCACCCTGGCGAGAGAATTTCAGAAATAAAGAACATTGCCTAAAAAACTGCCTCAAAGGACACGTATCGTGATCATTTGAGGCAGTTTTTGATTTTTTTTCTTTAGTTAAGGTTTTTTTTAAAACATCAACGCCTAATCCATGAGAAAGTTTTTTTCGTACGACAAATCAATGAATTTCTTTGGCTGATTCTTTTATTGCGATTGCTCACTTAAGCTTCTTGACTACATCATTGATAAGTTGATCGGAGTGTAAGGTGCCGACTCCAG
>NZ_NOII01000014.1:4037-5094 GCF_002245695.1 Fictibacillus aquaticus
ACCGCCCGCCCCGCGGAAAGCGTGCACCTGAAACGGAGATCAACCTCTTCTCTGAGTTCTTACATGCCATCATAATTAACGAAAAAGCCTTTCCGCTCCAAAGTGTTGACAAGGAAACATTGTCATGGTAGTTTATTATAGGTTTACCATATTAGTGTTTTAGTGTAGTAAAGCATATTGGAGGAAACATCATGAATTCAGTCATCATTGCAATTTTAGCCATGCTTATTTTAAGCTTATTGCGCATACATGTAGTACTTGCTCTTGTTGTCGGAGCACTGACAGGTGGGCTTATCGGCGGTCTTGGCATCGAAAAGACCATCGAAGTGTTCAGTGAAGGGCTCGGATCAAATGCCGTTGTAGCCTTAAGCTATGCACTGCTCGGAAGCTTTGCGGTCGCTTTGTCGAAAACAGGGCTTCCAGATCTTATGGTCAACAAGGCGATAAATCTCGTAGGGAAAGAAGGAGAATCTGCGAAAAAGACAGGATCTAAAGTTATTATTTTGTTCGTGATCCTAATGCTTTCGTCATTCTCACAAAATGTCATCCCGATCCACATCGCGATCATCCCGATTTTTATACCGCCGTTATTGCTGGTTTTAAATTCTATGAAAATCGACAGAAGGATGACAGCAGCAATTATCACGTTCGGTTTAATTACACCTTACATGTGGTTTCCGGTAGGCTTCGGCGGCATTTTCCATGAAATCATTCAGACAAACATGAAGGCAAGCGGTATGAGCATCTCCATGGACAGTATTCCTGCAGCCATGACAATTCCGTCTCTTGGCATGATTGCAGGTCTGTTAGTCGCAGTATTTTTCACGTACCGTAAGCCAAGAGAATACGATGATAAACCGATTTCTTTAACTGGAACGACCGCTGAATATACTAAACGCTCAATCGCAGCTGCAATCGCTGCAATTATTGCAGTTATCGCGGTACAGATTCAGACCGATTCTATGATTTTCGGTGCGCTGTCTGGGATCATTATTTTGTATTTCAGCGGACAGATGAAGATCCGCCAGTCGGACCAGCTCTTGACAGAAGGCATGAA
>NZ_NOII01000015.1 GCF_002245695.1 Fictibacillus aquaticus
CTTCAAGGTAAAAGAACGGTTTGATCCCGAATGGATCTCTTGCCCCGAATAATTTACGTTCTTCTTTATCCCAGATCAGAAAACCGAACATTCCTCTTAGTTCTTTTACAGCATCTTCTTTTTTGGCGCTGTATAGTGCAAGGATAACCTCTGTGTCAGAATGCGTCTTGAACGTAAATCCTTTTTCTTCAAGGTCTTGGCGGATTTCAACATAATTGTAGATCTCACCATTAAAAATAATCCAATATCTGTCATCTTCATAAGAAAGCGGCTGCTTGCCTGCTTCAAGGTCGATGATGCTCAAACGCCTGAATCCAAAGCGGACATATTCATCAACAAAGAACCCGCTGTCGTCCGGCCCGCGGTGAGTGATCAGGTTAGTCATATTTTTCAGCTGCTGTATGTCATTCTGCTCTGCTGTTTCCGGAGCGTTCATCATATATCCAATAAAACCGCACATTTCGGTTCCTCCCGTATAAAACAATTCTGATGGTAATTTGTGTCGTAATCTTCCATCACAAGGCACTCTTACCTTAATTTTCTGTAATAACAAATTTCATTATAAACCCGTTCAAAGGGTATAACTACACTTTTCTATAAAAAAAGTAAAAACAAACATTGTGTACTAGTTTTGTCGTTTTAAGGGGGATAACCGTTACAAGATTTTTATAGCATATTTGCAGGATTCAATATTTCATCAGCCTCTTCTATCGTCATCCAGCCCTTCTCTATCACGATTTCTTTCAGTGTTCGGCCTGTCCGGACACTTTCTTTTGCCACTTCCGCTGCTTTTTCGTATCCAATATGAGGATTGAGCGCAGTAACTAAGGATACACTTCTCTCGAGCCAGTAATCGGTCATCTTCCTGTTTACATCAAGACCGATCAGGCATTTATCTGTAAATACCTTCAGGCCACTGCTAAGTATTTTTATCGATTGAAGCACATTCAGACCCATAACAGGCATCATCGCGTTGATCTCGAGCTGGCTTCCTGCAGCAGCATGAACAACACAAGCATCATTTCCGATAACCTGTGAGCAGATCATATACATATTCTCAAGAATGACAGGATTCACTTTTCCCGGCATGATCGAAGAACCTGGCTGCACAGCAGGCAAGATTAGTTCAGCAAGACCAGTCTGCGGACCGCTGCTCAGCAGCCTCAGGTCGCTCGATATTTTAATAAGGTAAATCGCTGTCTCTTTGAGCACTGAACTAACTCTGACTGCTCCGTTTGGGTTCTGCATGAACGTATACGGATGTTCGGTCTTAAAGAAAGGAAGACCGGTCACTTTTTTGATTTGGTTAATCGCGGTTTCGGAATAATCTTTATGTGCATTAATACCCGTTCCAACTGCGTTTCCGCCTAACCCCAGGGCGTACAGCTCCTCGGATGCGGCATTAAATTGATTAAGCATTTGCTCCAGCGAGCCTCTATATCCAGCAAATTCGCTGCCAAGACGGATCGGGACAGCATCCTGCAGATGAGTCCTTCCTGCTTTAATAACATCATGAAACTCCTGCTCTTTATCACGCAATGCCTTGATGGTCTTTTCGAGTGCAGGAATCAATTCTTCATGCAGCGCTATAGCTGTAGAAATATAAATAGATGTTGGAATCGTATCATTAGTGGACTGCGCCATGTTCACATCGTCGTTAGGATGAACGATATGCCAGTCCCCTTTTTGACCACCAAGCTTTTCGGCCGCGATGCTCGCGATCACTTCATTGGCGTTCATGTTCTGTGATGTTCCCGCTCCTGCCTGATAAGCATCCACGACAAACTGATTGTCCCATTTCCCTTCTATCACTTCCATCGCAGCAGCCATGATCGCCTCCCCTTTTTTGCGATCCAGCATCCCGCAGGTCATATTAGCAAAGGCTGCACTGTACTTGACGATACCCTGTGCTTTAATAAAAACAGGAGGAAGCTTCTGGCCGCTTATCGGAAAATTTTCTACAGCTCTTTGAGTCTGTGCACCATAATAAGCGTCTTTTGACACCTTCACTTCTCCAAGTGTGTCTTTTGCAATGCGGAAATTATCCATAACATCATACCTTTCATGATATATCTGTTTTTCATCTGCATTTACCATCATATTTCTTCTTAAGGTTTCTATTCCCGATTTCCTCTGCTTCCTACCGTTTTTGTAGCATTAAAAAAGAACCGATCCAAAAAGCCTTGTCACCTTTGGATCGGTTCTCTTAACATCAGATTACCTTATCTATGTAAGGCAATGACTTTTGCAGGCTGTTTCTTAATCAGGCGGTGTTCTGTCCGGTAACCTGCTTTTTTCTGTTTTATGAACGTTGCTTTTGAAATGGGTCTTGGTCTTGACCAGGCTATGGATTCCGGGTT
>NZ_NOII01000016.1:0-1240 GCF_002245695.1 Fictibacillus aquaticus
CTCATTCATTTTTATGGCAAAAAATAAATGACTAAAATCATTTATCAGTTCTACCTTTATCATACTGCAAGGATATAAGTTTGACAACAATGAATTTTCAGATAATATTTAAGTTTAAAAAAAGGCAGAATCTATAGCGATTCTGCCTTTAATATTGCTGCACTTTTTTATTTTCCGAATACACCTTTTAACACAAACATCACGTTTGCCGGGCGTTCTGCAAGACGACGCATGAAATATCCGTACCAGTCGTTTCCGTATGGCACGTAGATGCGCATTTTGTAGCCTTCCTTCATCAACTGGTCCTGACGCTCTGTGCGGATTCCATAAAGCATCTGGAATTCGAATTGGTCATACGGAATGCTGTGCTTTTCAACGAGTTCTTTTGTGAAACGAATGATTTCATCATCATGAGTCGCAACCGCTGTATAGTTTCCGTTTAGCATATGCGTTTCGATCAGCTTTTTGAAGTTGTCATCCACATCTTTTTTGTCAGGATACGCCACTTCAGCCGGCTCTTTATATGCACCTTTTACGAGACGCAGGTTTGGCTGGTACTCATTCAGATCCTTAACATCCTGCAGTGAGCGGTATAAATACGCCTGAATAACGGTGGAGATGTTATCATATTCGCTTTTCAGCTGCTTGAATACCTTAAGTGTTTTCTCGCATCGAGTGTAATCTTCCATATCGATTGTAATGAAAACGTTATGTCTTACAGCTGCATCCATGATGCGGCGCATGTTCCTCATAACAAGCTCATCGCTAATATCAAGACCCATCGACGTCATTTTTAAGGAAAGCTGAGAATCTAGCTTCTCTTTCGCGATTGCCTCGATCGCTTCAATACAATGGTTAGTCATGTCGTTGGCTTCTGCTTCGTTGTCAACGAATTCGCCAAGGTGGTCGATCGTGACTGGCATCCCTTTATCGTTCAAACGCTTGATAGCGCTGATTGAGCTTTTAAGCGAGGCCCCCGCAACGAAACGGCTCGCACCAAAACGAAGCCCGTATCTTTTTGCCAGACTTGTGAACGTTTTGTTCTTCGCCATAAACAAGAAAAAGTCCCTCATCATTTGTTCCATTACCGTAATCCCCCTATAACCTTAACACTTATTATCTAAAAACTTTTAAGATTCTATAATGTATCCGCTTTAATAATATCACGCATTCGACAAATTGCTACACTTTTGAAATATTTAGATTTTTCTTCTTGTTATGTCATCATTTTGCTTAATAA
>NZ_NOII01000016.1:1300-4095 GCF_002245695.1 Fictibacillus aquaticus
GGCCAGGATCTATTTTTTCTGATCATGTAAAAAGCAAACATAAACCAAGCTGCCGCAAGTGCTGCCAAGCCGATGGCTGCAGGTGATGATTTCAAGAAAAGATCGGTCTGCGGCGTGACGGCCCCTTCATAAAAGAACGTGAACAGTGGTGAAGGCTTTGTCGTCTTTAACGTTTCTTCGATGGAATGAGGCGGAATCTGCTGACCCATAACTGCGGTTGCCGCGAAGATAAGAACCATGACGACGCTTTCTGCTTTTATCCACTTCAGCGGTCTGAACTCGCTGCCGTTTTTCAGCTTTCGTGCTATCCAGACACCATTGATGAGACTGTAAAAAACGACGGAGACGAGCAAGACATGTTTTATGAGCAATGCTTGTCCGTATGACAGAATCCATGAATTATAATACTCCGGAACTATGTATTTCATGAGCCATAATCCGGCACCGATGACGACTGCAAGGCATATGATCGCCAGTGGTGTAAACCATTTATAAAAAGCGGTAAACCGTTCCTCGTTTTTCGCTGACCATCCTGCAACGAGGAGGACACCTGTCCATACGGAGACTGCAAGAAAATGGAGCGTATGCGCGGCCATCCCGCCGGCATCGTTTAAGGATGCCGCATGGCTTGCGTATCCTTGAGCGGCACCTATTACCGCCATCAAGAAAAGGGATAAAACAGCAAAAAACCTGTCTTCACGCACATCATTAAACACATTAAGAAAAAAGAGCAGAAAAGAGACACCCGTTACGATCATCCATCCATGTCCGACTTCAAAAGTGGTCAAGATGCTGGAGAACGATTCATAAAAGCCGAAATCCTCACTAAGCATTAAAGCCGTCTGAACCAGCGGGCCAATTGCAAGTACCGGAACGAGTATGATGCATGCAAGGATGATATTTTTAGGAACCGATATACCTGGCCTTTTTTCAGGTGAAACAGAATACAGAACAAATGTGCCTGCCATCACGGCAAACACTACATATAACAAAGCTTTCGCGATATAGAGCATGAGCTTTCCTCCTAGCCTTTCTAACTATTATTGTAACAGACAGTGACTTAGTCGAAGAATTTTAACTTTGAACAAAGACAAACTATTTCCGTTCATTGCATGGCCCAAAGGTTGTACTAATTAACTGCAGCAAGGAATAAAATCGTAAAGATGAGAAAGGAGGACATAGTCAGTAAACGAAATGAATGTGAGGTGAGAGCTTGAGATATTGCAAGCATTGTGGAAATACCATCGGCAGCAATTCATCATTCTGTAAAAACTGCGGAATAAAAACAGTACCGACGGCAGAGCCCAATAATCAGGAATCAACCTTTTTCTGCAAAGGATGCGGGATGGAAATATTCTCATCCGAAGAGCACGTATGCGCGGAAGTCCGTCCTCTCCACATAGCAGAGATTGATCAATCTGAACAAGAACTTCCCGAAACAGCCAACCCTTTATCTATCTCCTCCTATTGCAAAATATGCGGACAGCAAGATTTCCCTGGCCATAACTGCACTCTTGTCAACATCCAACAAGAATCAAAAAGGACAAAAACCAGAAGAAAAAAACCTCTTTTTGTGTCTCTTGGTTTATTGCTTCTTATCCTTTCAGCCTGCATTGCAGGAGCTTGGTTTTATATCGAGAAGGAATCCAATCCAACTCGAGTTTCAGAGCCGTTTCTCAATGCATTAAAAGAAAATGATGCCAAAACACTTTCCAAAATCACAGTTAACTCAGTTACACATACTGCACTGACGGAATCAGAAGCAAGAACACTGTCAGAGCACCTGAAATCATCGCCCGACATTTTAAACAAAGTGTACAGAAATATTGAAAAACAAGAGAAAGCATTGCTTAAAGGGAGCCGTACAGCGCCTTTTATTTTTGAAATTAAAAGATTAAAAGAAAAAAAGTGGAAGTTTATCGATCAATATGAAATGGTCATCCATCCTGTCGCATTTTTTGTGACAGCCGACAAGGAGGCTAAGCTGTTCGTTAACGGTAACGAAGTGGCTGCAGGTGAAGATGGAAAAATGGAAGTGAAAAATGTGCTTCCTGGCATATTCGTTTTAAGAGCAGAAAAAAGCAACAGTTTCGGCTCATTTGAGACTGATCAAACAATCACTGTGTGGAGTTCGCCTGCCGATAACTTTTCCTTGGCTTTTACTGATAAATATGTAACCGTCAGCGTACCTCAAGTTGGTATGGACTTATATGTAAATGAAGAACTTTATGCAGAACAAGTGCAAGAGAAGGAAATTAAAATCGGACCTCTTCCAGAAGAAACTGAATTAACCATTCAAGGTGAAATTCATTATCCTTGGGGCAGTATCCTTTCAGAAGAAGCGACTGCTAGAGCAGATGACCGCGTTACGCTTGAATTTCCTGATCAGGAGAATGCCGTCCATAATGAAATCTTTGAAAGCATTTTCGAATTCAACCAATCCTATGTAAATGCGATCACTTACTTAGATTCAAGCTACCTTCAAAATGTGGAAGACCCAAAACGCAGTGAAACGATCAAGACTATTGAAGACCTGATGAGGCGGAATACCGTATACAGGGGCAGGATCCTTAACATGGTATTCGATGCTTCAGCGGTTACCACCACAGAAGAAAACGGGCAGTTTTTTGCAGAGGCGTCCGTTCAGGAAAATTACAGCAGCGCCTGGATGAAGGCTGATGCGGCTGAAGAGCCTGAATCCGTAAAGAAATCCTATTATTTTATTTATAAAATGCGATATTCAGAAGAAGCTCAAAACTGGATTGTTTACCAAACAATCGAAAAAAACAGCTTCG
>NZ_NOII01000017.1 GCF_002245695.1 Fictibacillus aquaticus
TAGCCGTTTTGAGCAAATCCTGATAAGGAACACCTGATTCTGATACCAAGTGACAGCTAAGAGCAGGAAAATCAGATGTGATTGACCAGATATGCAGATCATGAACATCCTTCACACCCGAAATTTTCATTAACGCCCCTTTTACCTTTTCTACATCAACATTTCCAGGTGACCCCTCCATTAATATATGAAAAGAATCTTTTGTAACCCGCCAGCCGCTGATGATGATTAAGATGGCGACAATAATACTTGCGATAGGGTCAGCGATGCCCCAACCGAAGAACATGATCAGCAGCGCTGCCACAATGGCCCCAACAGATCCAAGCATATCACCCAAAACATGAAGGAAAGCGCTTCTCACGTTCAAGTTCTCATCTTTATCGCCTCTCATTAAAATATAGGCTGCCGCAATATTCACCAACAGACCTAACACCGAAACAATCAGCATCCCCTTACTGATGACATCTGGAGGATTGAGGATTCGCTGGTACGCCTCCCAAAAAATATAGAGCGAGATCAAAACAAGCGTGATACCGTTCATAAACGCAGCCAGGATTTCAAAACGCTTATATCCGAATGTTTTAGAAGCCGTTGCTTTTTTTTGACCGAACGTTAACGCTAGAAAACTTAGTCCCAAAGCAGCAGCATCACTTAGCATATGCCCCGCATCAGATAGAAGAGCCAAGCTGTTCGTCATTAATCCTCCGATAACCTCAACCACCATAAACGTAGAAATTAAAAGGAACGACCATTTCAATGCCTTTTTATTATTGCTGCCATGGTGATGATCATGATCCTGACCGTGGATATGAGAATGTCCCAAATTTAACACTCCTTATATATGAGTATATGTTCATATAAACATGATACCAAATAGATTTTTCGCTTTCAATATGTTTCCATAATTTCTTTTTTCAATCGCCAACCTTCCTTTTTTTCATTGTTCCTTTTAAAGATTCTATAACCTGTTTTTCTTGAATTTTTTGTTGACAGACAGCTTGCATTAGGAATAAAGTGTAGGTATTAATCATAAAAGTTGCATATAGGAAACTTTTTAAGAGGAGGTCAAGCATGTCTGAGGAACACGATAAGATTTCCCGCCGCGATATTTTAAAAATGGGTTCGGCTGGTGTCATCGGAATTGCGGGCAGTTATTATTTAGACAAATTTGCTCAGTTTTCAAATGTCGTTAAAGCATCAGGGCACAACACCCATAAAAAACAAAACCATGCTAATCATGCCAACATGAAGGACAAATCCAAAACGAACGGGTATAAGATGGCAGAACGGCTGCTCACCGAATTTGATTATGGAAAAGTGAGTACCCTGCCTAATGGCCAGACGCTCAGAGAGTATGAAATCGTGGCTATTGATAAGGAAATAGAGATCGCTAAAGGAATCAAGTTTCCAGGCTGGACATATAACGGAACGATTCCTGGTCCTACCTTCCGCTGTACAGAAGGCGATATGCTCAAGTTCCGATTTACGAACAAAGGAAGCCATCCCCACTCCATTCATTTTCATGGCATTCACCCGCCGAATATGGACGGTTTGGAATCCATCTATCCTGGACAGTCATTCACCTATGAGTTTGAAGCACAGCCTTATGGGTTACAGGTCTATCACTGCCACGTTCTGCCTCTGGCTCGGCATATTCATAAAGGGCTCTACGGGAACTTTATCATTGATCCGAAAACCCCTAGAGAACCCGCAAAAGAATTTAACATGGTGATGAATGGCTTTGATCTGGACCTCGATGGCGAGAACGAATTTTATACCGTTAACGGGTATGCGTTCGCGTTCATGAACCATCCGATCAAAGTGAAAAAAGATGAATTGGTTCGCATTTATTTAAGCAATCTCACCGAGTTTGATTTGTTGAACTCCTTTCATCTTCATGCCAATTATTTTAAGTATTATCCAACAGGACGAAACGATAACCCTTCACAATTCACAGACACCATCATGCAATGCCAGGGTGAACGAGGCATCCTTGAAGTCCGATTCCCTTATAAAGGACAATATATGTTTCATGCTCATGTAAGTGAATTTGCTGAACTTGGGTGGATGGGATTCTTTGAAGTGGAATAAAGGAGGGGCAAGATGAAAACAAAATGGATCATTGCGGGGCTTATCCCACTCATTCTATTGGTCGTGGTGTTAGGATGGGTGTTAAAAAACGGTGCGGGTGTGGAACAAGATCCAGCTGCACCGATCGAAGTATTAAACATTGAAAGAATCAAGGTGACCGTTTCAGGTTTTGAATTATCCGTCAGTAACACGGGGCCTGAAACACTGAAAATTTCACAGGTCATGGTGGATGACTCTGTTTGGAATTTTGACGTCACACCTGGGCAAACTCTCAAACGGTTTGATGAAGGAACCGTTAAGATCAACTACCCATGGGTAGAAGGAGATCCGCATGCCATCAAGCTGATCACCGAAAACGGCATTATCGTGGAAGGAGACATACCCGCTGCTACCCTAACACCCGAACCGACATGGGAAAACTTTTTGAAATATGGTTTTATCGGATTTTATGTGGGAATCGTTCCGATCACCTTAGGGTTGTTATGGTATCCGTTCATGAAACGGTTCAGCCGCCGCTGGATTAACGCTATTTTAGCCTTAACAGTAGGCTTGCTGTTGTTCTTGTTTGTCGGTACGTTAGCGGACGGCTTTGAAATTGGCGCTGAGGCTCCGTCTGTTTTCCAAGGTAATATGGTCGTCATAATTGGCGCAGCTCTCACGTTCCTGCTTCTAATCGGCTTTGATCAATATCAGCATAAAAAACAAGAGGCAAAAGGTTATTCTCCGTTTGCGCTCGCGCTTTTAATGGCAACAGGAATCGGGCTTCATAACTTCGGTGAAGGGCTCGCCATCGGTTCATCTTTTGCACTCGGTGAAGCCGCACTCGGCACGTTTTTAATCATCGGATTCACCCTGCATAACATCACAGAAGGAATTGGAATCGCAGCTCCTTTATTAAAAACCAAGCCACGGTTCAGAGACTTTGTACTGTTAGGAACCGTAGCTGGGGCACCTGCTATTCTAGGTACCTGGTTCGGCGGATTTGTCTTCTCGCCGATATGGGGCGCACTGTTCCTAGGCATCGGTGCAGGGGCTATCCTTCAAGTCATCTATGTAATAACGAAAATGCTGGTTCAAGATCACCTAAAGCATAAAGAGCCGTCTGTGTCGTGGCTGAACTTATCAGGATTTGCCATTGGCATGCTCATCATGTACTTTACAGCGTTTTTTGTAAAATATTAAGGAGGGATACGTATGTTAGGACCAGGAAGTTGGGTATTAGTTGGAGCTGCAGCCATTATCATTTTCGGACCTAAAAAGCTCCCCGAGTTAGGTCGTGCAGTTGGATCAACCCTCAGAGAATTTAAACAATCCACAAAAGGTATCATGGATGAAGATGACAGAAAATCTCAGAATGATAATAGTAAATAACCAAGGAAACAGTT
>NZ_NOII01000018.1 GCF_002245695.1 Fictibacillus aquaticus
CCTCTTTCACGATCTTATCGTCACTCTTTTTCAGGGAAATAACCGCTTTTTTGCTGCTTTCATTCTGCATCCATTCATTAAAATCTGAAGTGCTGCTGTATGCGAGTGTAAAGCCGAGTTCTTCCCATACTTCTGCATCATCAAGGCTTTCTGGCGTTCCTTCTACGTAAATGCTTCCGGCCTCTGTAAAAAGATCTGCCAGCTGAGGAGAGGCTCCTTTTAACGACTTATATAAGGCCTCTTTCCATTCGCTTGATGTGCCGATCACTTCCCCTGTAGACGTCATGACAGGAGAAAGAGCCGGGGAAAGACCAGGCAGTTTAATGTGTGAATAGACAGGTGCTTTTACCGTAAAATACGGCTGCTCGTTGTATTCCTCATATAGTGACAGTGAACAAAACTCACTGCCTAACAGCAGCTGTGTCGCTCGCTGAACAAGAGGTACATCCGTCACTTTGCTGATGATCGGCACTGTTCGCGATGCTCGTGGATTGATTTCAAGCACATAAATCCGGCTTCCTTCTATCGCAAATTGAATGTTGAACAAACCTTTATAATCCATGTTGCGTGCGATGATTTCCGACATGCCGCGGATTTTTTTCTGAACGTCCTCTGAAAGCGTGACGGGCGGAGTGGCCGAAATGCTGTCGCCTGAATGAACACCTGTACCTTCCAGATGTTCAAAGATTCCCGGAATAAAAATGGCACTCCCGTCAGTCAGGCAATCCACTTCTGCCTCTAATCCTATCAAGAAATGGTCGACAAGGACCGGGTATTCTATTTGTTCATCATTGACATAAGCAGCCAGAGCTTCGGCATCCTCAAACACCTTCATTCCGCTGCCGCCGATCACGTAGGATGGGCGGAGGAGAACAGGGAATCCGACTTCTTCGGCACAAGGCAGGACATCAGACTTTTTTGCAGCCGTCTTGCCAGGCACCCTGTCGATCCTGCACTTTTCTAAAAATGCATAAAACCGTTCGCGGTCCTCCATCTGGTCAACAATATCCGCACCTGCACCAAGTACGGCGATTCCGGCTTCTTCGAGTTCTTTTGCCAGATTGATAGACGTTTGACCGCCAAACTGCAGGATCACTTTATCTATGCCTTCAAACTCAAGCACATTCAACACGTCTTCCGCAGTCAGCGGTTCAAAATAAAGGGCATCCGCGATCTCATAATCGGTGCTGACAGTCTCTGGATTGTTATTGATCATGATGGTTTCATAGCCCATATTCTGGGCTGCGATCACACTATGAACACAGCAATAGTCAAACTCTACCCCCTGCCCGATACGGATCGGCCCCGATCCGATCACCGCCACTTTCTTGCCTCTTTTCGGCGCTTTGTCGCTGTTACCTGACCAAGAAGAATAATAGTAGGACGTTCTTGCTTCAAACTCCGCCGCACAGGTGTCAACCATCTTATATGATGGCAAAACTTTGCATTCTTTTCGCTTGCTGCGCACATCGTTCTCGGTGCAGTTCCACATCGCTGAAAGCTGTTTGTCACTGAAACCAAGCTGTTTAGCTCGTGCTAAGATTTCTTCATCCGCTTCAGGCAATGTCAGCTTCTCGAGTTCTATTTGTGCTGTGATAAGACGATTCAGAACGAACAGAAAATAAGGCGTGATACCGGTCTGGCTGATCAGCTTCTGTACATCGTACCCGTTTCGCAAAAGCTGAAGGAGAGCAAACAGCCTTTCCTCTGTTGGTTCTAATGCGATTGAAAGCAACTCTTCTTCCGGCAGCAATTTAAGCCGTTTGAGAAACATCCCGTCTGTTTTCAGCTCGAGCGAACGGATCGCTTTTTGAAAAGCGCCTTCCATCGACCGCTCGATCGCCATCACTTCACCGGTTGCTTTCATCTGTGTGCCAAGCTTTCGGTCTGCTTCGGGAAACTTATCAAAAGGCCATCTTGGAATCTTTACAGTCACATAGTCGAGAGCCGGCTCAAAACTAGCATATGTCGTTCCCGTAACAGGATTTTTCAGCTCATAAAGCTGATAGCCTGCTGCAAGCTTTGCTGCAATTTTAGCGATAGGATATCCCGTCGCCTTTGAAGCAAGGGCAGATGAGCGGCTCACTCTCGGGTTCACTTCGATCAAATAATATTCGTTTGTCGTTGGATGCAGGGCGAACTGAATGTTGCATCCCCCGATAATTTTCAGCTCTTCGATGATTTTAATAGAAGCAGAGCGCAGCATGTGATATTGCTGATCATCAAGCGTCTGGCTCGGTGCGACAACAACAGAGTCGCCGGTATGAACACCGACTGGATCCAAGTTTTCCATGTTGCACACGGTGATGCACGTACCGCTAAAGTCTCGCATAACTTCATATTCGATTTCTTTAAAGCCTGCGATACTCTTTTCTACGAGGCATTGCGAGATCGGGCTGGCAGACAGTCCCTGACGGATAAGAGAAGAAAGCTTTTCTTCATTTTCCGCGATTCCGCCGCCAAAGCCGCCTAGTGTGTATGCCGGGCGGACGATAATTGGATAGCCTGCATATTGTCCGAAATGGAGCGCTTCGTTTTCAGAGTGGACGATCTCACTTTCCGGTACAGGCTCANNCGGTCTTCCGCTTGCATGATCGACTCTACACTCGTGCCGAGAAGCTTAACATTATATTTAGAAAGCACACCTTTTTGATGCAGCTCCATCGCCAGGTTCAGACCGGTCTGTCCCCCTACAGAAGCAAGAATCCCATCAGGCTTTTCTTTTTTGATGATTTCTTCCACACTTTCTACTGTCATGGGTTCAAAATACACTTCATCAGCAAACGTCTTATCGGTCATGATCGTAGCCGGGTTATTGTTGATCAGTACAACAGAAAGACCCTCTTCCTTCAGCGCCTTGCACGCCTGCGTACCAGAGTAATCAAACTCTGCGGCCTGACCGATAACGATCGGCCCTGAACCAATCACGAGCACTTTATGAATGTCATGCTGTTTAGGCATACTGTTTCACCTTCTTCTTGCTGTTTTGAATAGATGTTATAAATTGCTCAAAAAGCTGCTGATGCTCTCTTGGGCCAGGAGCGGCTTCTGGGTGGAACTGTACGGAAAATACCGGCAAATTACGGTGAGTCAGACCTTCTACACTGTCATCGTTCACATTGCGGAAGAGAACATCAAACCCTGTTTCAATTAAGCTGTCTTTCTCTACAACATAGCTATGGTTTTGCGAGCTCATGCTCACCTTTCCCGTTTTCATGTTCATCACCGGGTGGTTTGCGCCGCGGTGTCCGAACTTAAGCTTTTTTGTGTTGCCGCCAAAAGCCAGAGCAAGAATCTGGTGCCCTAGGCAAATACCGAAACACGGATACCTTTCTGCAAGCTTTTTGTATACCGGAAACCATGATATTAATTCTTTCGGATCTCCTGGACCGTTCGAGAACAACAGGCCGTCCGGCTGCAGTTTTTCGATCTGGTGAAACGGTGTGTCATACGGCACTACTGTTACTTTGCATTGATGATCAACCAATGATTGCAAGATTGATTTTTTGTATCCGAAATCAATAAGCACAACATGAAAATTTCCTTTTCCGCTAGCTGAAAAAGTAGAGGAAGCTGCCTGCTTCACTTTAAACGGAACAGTATTTGAAGTTTGAACAGGACTGCTAGATTGCTTATGCATGACAGCCTTCATAGACCCTTCCGTTCGGATAGACTGTATAAGAGTGCGTGTATCGACCCCTGTCATAACAGGGACTTCAGCTTTATTTAAATACGAGAGAAAAGGCGTTTTCCCGTCATTGATATATCCGCTGTATCCCTCAGCAACAATGACGCCCGCCGGCTGAATCTTTTTTGATTCCATGTTTTCTTCTGATATCCCATAATTACCGATCAGCGGATATGAAAACACAACAATCTGTCCTTTATAAGACGGATCTGACAACACTTCCTCATATCCTGTCATTCCGGTAAAAAATACGGTCTCGCCTTCCACGCTTTCATGTCCGCCTTCCCACTGCCCGGTGAACACGGTGCCGTTGGCCAAGGTCAGTAAACCTTTCATGGTGTGCTGCTCCTTTCGTTTATAAAAAAACATATTATTGAATTTTTATTCATTCGTTCGCAAAAAAAATCACGTTGTTTGTTGTAATGTCCTCTGCTTCTCCAAAACCATTTTTATCGTTTCAACAGCCTGCTTGATCTCTTCTATCGTCACCGTAAGCGGAGGCAGCAGGCGGATAACGTTCGTTCCAGCCGGTACTACAAGCAGACCGCTATTCAGAAGTTCATCAGCTATGGCAGATGCACTGATGGTGCACTCTATACCAATCAGCAGCCCTTTTCCCCTGATTTCCCTTACTACAGGATTGTCTGCCAATTCTTCCTGCAGCATATTCATGAGCAAGTTTCCTATGTTTTCTGTATTAGAAAGGAAACCTTCCTGAAAGATCGTCTGTACTACAGCCTTGCCGACCGCACTCGCAAGCGGACTTCCGCCGAAGGTCGTCCCGTGGCTTCCTGGACCGAATGTTTCCCTAAGATAGGATTTTCCGAGCATGGCACCGATCGGATAGCCATTGCCAAGTCCTTTCGCGACAGTTGCAATATCCGGAGTCAAGATTGTGTGCTCATAAGCATACCTTTTTCCTGTCCGCCCTATTCCTGTCTGGATTTCATCGACTATAAGAAGAATGCCTTTTTCATCACACACTTCCTGGACCGCCTCTAAAAACGCAGGCTCTGCCGGTATGATTCCGCCTTCACCCTGAATGACCTCCAGCATGACAGCCGCTGTGTTTTCATCAGCTTCGTTTAGTAAAGCTTCGCTGTCATTAAACGGAAGGATGGCGAACTCAGAAACCATCGGACCGTATCCAGCTTTAATTTTTTCCTGGCCTGTCGCTGACATCGCGGCAAACGTGCGCCCGTGAAATGACTGCTGAAACGTAATGATTTTATTTTTTCCTGTATGCTTTTTGGCCAGCTTGATCGCTGCCTCGTTTGCTTCCGCTCCGCTGTTGCAGAAAAAAGCAAGATCGAACGGGGTGTTTTGGGTTAAAATTGCGGCAAGCTCCTCCTGCAGTGTGTTTTCAAACAGATTGGAAACGTGCCAAAGCTTTTCTCCCTGCTCTTTTAAAGCGTTCAGCGGCGCTTCGTGTCCGTGTCCGAGGTTAACAACTGCGATGCCGCTCGTAAAGTCCAAGTAAGACTTGCCGTTCTCATCGATCAGTGTTGTGCCTTTCCCCTCAGCAAAAGAAACCGGCTTTCTCGCGTATGTTGGAAATAATGAACTCATACCGCAATGCCCTCCTTTTGTATCGTTGTTCCATTAAGAGCAGTTCCCGCAATACTGACGCTCTTAATTCCATTGTCCAGGCAGTTAAGAGCAGCCTCTACTTTCGGTATCATGCCGCCGTATATCGTACCATCTTGGATCCAATTTTGTATTTCCTGTCTTGTCGCTTTTTTGATAAGCTGTTTATTTTCCATCAGCCCTTCTACATCTGAGATGAATGTGATCTGGTCAGCAACAACTGCAAGTGCTACAGCTTCTGCGGCAACATCAGCGTTAATGTTGACGGCATCGCCATTTTCGTTCATACCGATCGATGAGATGACCGGGATGAAGCCGCCTTGCAGCATATGCCTCAGAAGCCGGCCATTCGTCTTTTCCACTTTTCCGACCATCCCGTATCTGCTTTCATCTAGAAGGGAACATTGGAGCAATTCAGCATCGCTTCCCGATAAACCAACTGCGTCAAATCCTGCCTTGTTCAGCCGGCGGACAAAAGAAGTGTTGACACTGCCAGCGAGCGTCTCCTCCACAGCTTTCATCGCCTGTTTGCTCGTCACTCTGATGCCGTCTACTTTTTCAAAGGGAATGCCGCAAGAATCAAGCTTTGCTGAGATATGAGGGCCGCCCCCATGGACAATGATAATATCCTGCCCGATCGACTTAAGGTGTGCCAGTGCTTCATAAAAGTGGTCATTCAAATCAGAAAGCACGCTGCCACCTGCTTTTATCACATGTCTCACTGAATATCGCTCCTTCCTTACGTGCGGTAGCTCGCATTGATCTGCACGTAGTCGTATGTGAGGTCACAGCCCCAAGCAGTGCCGTACCCCTCAAGATTTCCTGCTTTAACTTCGATCAAAATTTCATGATGTTTTAAGTAATCGATCACATCCTGCTCTGAAAAAGAAACAGGCATGCCTTCCTTCACCACACATACTGGACCGATATAAATTTCCAAGCTGCCGATGTCAATCGGAACACCGCTGTAGCCGACGGCAGCCATTACCCTGCCCCAGTTGGCATCACAGCCAAACACCGCTGTTTTGACGAGAGGAGATCCGACAATTGTTTTCGCTATCTTTCTTGCATCTTCGTCTGTTGCTGTGCCAGTGACCTTTGTCTCTATAAGCTTTGTCGCGCCTTCTCCATCCTTGGCGATCATCTTCCCAAGATCTTCACAGACGATCCGCAAAGCTTCCTGAAAAACTCCCCAATCTTTGTGTCCCGGCTTAAGCGTGCTGTTCTCTGCACATCCATTGGCAAGGATGAGCACCATGTCGTTCGTCGATGTATCTCCGTCAACCGTGATGCAATTAAACGTACGGTCTACCGCATTTTTCAAGGCTTCATGCAGAGCCTCGGGTTCTATAGATGCGTCCGTCGTAACAAATCCAAGCATCGTGGCCATGTTTGGGTGTATCATTCCTGAACCTTTAGCAGTCCCTGAAATGGTCACTTCTTTTCCATCCACTTCGAATCGATACGTCGTATTTTTCATCACCTTATCAGTCGTTAAGATGCTTTGTGAAAAGTCGATCGAGCTTTTGAGAGTAGAATCAGCTTGAATAGATTGAATTCCACTTCTAACAGTGTCCATCGGCAGCATTTCTCCGATTACACCTGTTGAAGCAACTGCGGTAAGATGGTCACTGATCCCGAGCTTTTGTGAAACAAGACTTCTCATCTCATACGCATCCGCCATGCCTTGAGTACCTGTGCATGCGTTCGCGTTTCCGGAATTGACGATAACAGTCTGAAGCAGCTGCTCTTTTGAGATGCTCTCTTTTGTTACAGTCAGCGGGGCTGCCTGGATCTGGTTCGTCGTATATACTGCTGCAGCTGATGCTTGAACATCACTGACGATCAGGCCGAGATCAAGCTTCTTATGCTTGATGCCGCAATGAATCCCGCCGGCACTGAATCCTTTTGGCGCGGCGATGTTATGTCCGTTCACTTTTTGAATAACGTTTTCAGATACAATCATTTTATCCTCCTAAGGAAACTGAGGGATCAGCTGCAGCCCAGCTGTTTCGTCGAGATCCATCATGATGTTCATGTTATGAAGCGCCTG
>NZ_NOII01000019.1 GCF_002245695.1 Fictibacillus aquaticus
AGGGGATTAAATCATGATGAACATATGTCTTATTCTTTAATAGAACTGAAAAGGCATATTTAAGGTCATCATAGTCTGTATCAGCAGAAAGATAGCCGCTGCACTTCTTCTCAAGCATGATCCGGCAGAATTCTTCGTTTTCAGATGGAAGCCAGACTGCTGTACGGATATTACTTTTTAGAAGACGTTCAATTATTACCCGTACCTCCGGCTGAGCAGATGAGCCGTCAATCATCACCAAATCCTCTTCTGTTAAACCATCCAGGCTATGATCAGCTAAAACGCCGCTAGTTGTCACGTTAAATCGAGGATGTTCTTTTTCAATGAATTGTTTTATCCCTTCTCTTAAGAAGGCGTTTTGATGAATGATAAGAATAGATGCCACGTTTAAAATACCCCTTTTACAAACAGATGTTTAAAGAAATTATAACAATGAACCGTTTTCAATAGTCTGAAAAAACACACATGGAAACAATTACATGATTATACATTATGTGAATAAAAATTCAAAAAAGGTGAAATTCGGTGGGGTACGGTACTCTAAAAAGACATTTCTCCGTTACTGTCTATCTGACATGGACATTAAGAAAGGAGTTAAGACAAACAAAAAGCCTGGCTATTCAGCCAGGCTTAAATGTTTCCGAGGTTTCGTTACCACAATGTTTACTGAAGGGTGATAGGATGCTCGTCAACCGTCTTGTTATCTAAAAGATATTCAATTTGGGCTTCGAGAAACTTAATCCGTTCCTGCATTTCTTCAAACTTCACAACGACTGCAGAATGATAGCGTCCCATTTCATTTTCCATAATATCGAAATTGCGTTCAACAATATCTAGCTTAGCTTGAAATCTGTCGAGCCTAGCCAGTGTTTCATCAAGTTTATCCAAAAGCAGAGGGTTCATGTCTTGCTTCTTTTTCAAAAAGATCATCCTCCCAATCCGTTATAGATGATTCTGATGACAACCTGCATGTGCATGCAATAATCAGCCGTGAGTGCAAATTCCTGATGAATTTTGCGTTAGATATCATTTTATCACGAATATTGGTGAATAGGGAAAAAAGGGTTCGACAAACTTGCTGCTAGTAAAGAAGCCCCGTATTAAAAGCACGTATAGAGATACTTTAAATAGAAGATCTTTTAATTGTGTAATCCTTTAGCGCGGCAGTCTGGTTTCGTTTACACTAAAATAACAGGCTGATATAATTCTTCAGGGAAAGTAATGAGGCAGAGCATTTCGATGTAGGGGGTACGGTACCCATTCTGCTAAAACCCTGATTTATCAAGGGTGCAGAGAATGAGTACCGTACCCCCGGACTAAACCAACTAAAGCCACACCTCATAAATAACATAGACAGGCAGTGAAGAAAAGCATGATGATGGCTATCAGAAGAAGAAAAGCAATTCTCCCGCCATGGGCGGAGACAGTGCTTGAATATATATATGTAGTGATTGGATCAGCCTTTGTGGCATTGGCATTTTCAGTTTTTTTGCTTCCTAACGCCATCGCGTCTGGCGGTGTCAGCGGTATCAGTACTATATTGTATGGTCTGTTTAAATGGAAACCTTCGTATGTACAATGGGCGTTCAACATTCCGCTGTTTATCGCAGGGCTTGTGTTTCTTGGCAGGAGGTTCGGCCTCAAAACGCTCGTAGGCACGATCGTTCTTCCGTTATTTGTGTACGTGTTCGAAGACTGGGGAGCAGCTACTAAGGATCCTCTGCTAGGAGCATTATTTGGCGGCCTTGGGATCGGAGCGGGTCTCGGGATTGTTTTTCGCGGGAAAGCTTCAACAGGCGGTGTCGATCTGCTGGCACAGATTATTCATAAGTACATCGGCATTTCACTCGGAACAATCATTTTGTTAATTGATGGTACTATTGTGCTGTCATCTGCCGTCATATTTGGCATTGAACAGGCGCTTTACGCACTTATCGCTATGTTTTTAACAGCAAAAACGATTGACGTCGTTCAGATGGGCCTTGGAACATCTAAAATGGCTCTTATTATCTCAGATCACGAGGATGAGCTTAGGAAGGGCATTCTCACTGATATATACCGCGGTGTAACAAAAATAAGCGCGTTCGGCGGGTATACAGAGGACGAACGTCCGATGCTCATGTGCGTTGTGGCACAGCATGAAGTAACCAAACTTAAACAATATGTGCGTGATATTGATCCATCCGCCTTTATCATCGTCGTGAACGCTCACGAGGTGCTCGGAGAAGGGTTTAAACGCCAATAATCATAAAACGGCCTCAAAAAGTCATGTATACGACTGTTTGAGGTTTTTTCTTTTTCTTGTTTTAAATGCTCATTTTTAAAAGACTGTTTCTAAAGCGGTATCATCGTCTTCATTAGTAGCAACAATGCTGTGCGGGCTAATAGGTGAGAGCTAATACCCTTTATAACTGCAGTTCAAACACATCGTCAGCACCTTTTCTCTTGCAAAAATATCATATACCCCTTAATGTGATTATCTTAAGATTGCTCAGCCATAGGCTTTCGGGACGCTTTTGGTGACTTTTTTACTATTTTACAATCATAACCCCCCGTTTTGGAGGAGATTGTCGAAAACTTTTAGCGTCGTTTACCCCGATGTATAAAGGATTTACTCGAATTGTGTCGTAATGTTTAGTTAAAAGAATTCCTATAATATGCGCCTATTGTCACTTGCTGACGGAAGATGAAACAAAACTGTAATAAAAAACACGTATTCCGATGTTATAATAGGAATTACGGAAAAAATGACAATTCTTGCAAAACCGCTGTCTTGTTTCGCGGTTTTCCAGTATAGAATTATTGATGAAATCTCATCCCTTATCAGGGGAGATAGGGAAATAGCTAGCAGTTAGGATGTGAGACGTTTGATCGAAATGATTGACGTATGGAAGACCTATCCGAACGGTGTTATGGCATTGAACGGAATAGATGTTTTTATTGAAAAAGGTGATTTTGTTTATGTAGTAGGGCCGAGCGGAGCAGGAAAGTCTACTTTCATTAAATGCATGTACCGCGAGGAAAGGCCGACAAAGGGCGCTATCATGATTAATGGTACGAACCTTGCAAAAGTAAAAGAACGCCAGATTCCAAAAGTACGCCGCAAAATCGGCGTCGTGTTCCAGGATTTCAAGCTTTTGCCGAAACTGACGGTTTATGAAAACGTCGCATTCGCGCTTGAAGTTATTGAAGAATCTCCGAAAGTCATCCGACAAAGGGTGATGGAGGTACTGGATCTTGTTAAGCTGAAAAGCAAGGCTCGCATGTTCCCAGACGAGCTGTCGGGTGGAGAGCAGCAGCGTGTATCCATCGCCAGGTCAATCGTGAACCGGCCGCCGGTAATTA
Source organism: Fictibacillus aquaticus (assembly GCF_002245695.1). Taxonomy (GTDB): domain Bacteria; phylum Bacillota; class Bacilli; order Bacillales; family Fictibacillaceae; genus Fictibacillus; species Fictibacillus aquaticus. Next base: position 3,346 of record NZ_NOII01000019.1, read on the forward strand.
TTGCGGATGAGCCGACAGGTAACCTTGACCCGGAAACAGCGTGGGAGATCATGGATATTTTCAAAGAAATCAACGAACGCGGCACTACAGTCGTGATGGCGACACACAACAAAGAGATCGTTAATACAATCAAGCATCGCGTAATTGCCATCGAAGGCGGAAGAATCGTTCGCGATGAGGCAAAGGGGGACTACGGCTATGAAGATTAGAACCCTTAAACGCCACTTCAAAGAGTCAGGAAAAAGTCTTGTCCGAAACGGATGGATGACTTTCGCGTCAGTAAGTGCGGTAACCGTAACACTCTTGCTCGTAGGGGTATTCTTAGCCATCTT
>NZ_NOII01000002.1 GCF_002245695.1 Fictibacillus aquaticus
TCAACAACTTATCACGGTGCTTAAATAAAGAATGTAAAGCTCCCCTGTCACATAAGAGATTGACAGAATTCAGAGAAGTCGTTGATCTCCGTTTCAGGCGCACGCTTTCCGCGGGGCGTGGCGAAAAGCAGAAACGGCTCGTTCAGCCCCGACAAGCAAAAGGGAAAGGGGCCGGTAAGTCGGTCTCTGACTTATTGGACACTTGCCCTTTTGACCTCGAGGGGCTAGCCGTTTATGCTGGACAGGTGAGCCCCCTCGCCGCTATGCGCCATTGAGTGGTCTCCCCTTCCTGCTTGTCCCGCAGGATAAGGAAGGCAACGTAGCAAGACATCGCACGAAGAAAATGCGAATTTCATTTTCGAGGAGTCGGCACCTTACACTCCAATCAACTTTCTTATAGATGGATTAAAGATGAACTGGCGTATGTAGTGAAAGAACGAGGAAACACCCGACGTAAGATTAATTAGAGGCAATCATGCCGAAACTGCTTACACATTATATTCACAAAACAAGGCTTCGCATGAGTGATTCATGCGAAGCCTTGTTTTTTAACAATTCATTAAGATGCATGCATATAAAGAATGAAAACAATTGAATGTTGTTACATAATGTAGAAACGGTCATACCGCTTCTAATTTACGAGTTGGCATGACCCTCTTGAGGTTTTTATAATTTGTGATGAAAACATGTAGTGATTGGAGCGGAAGGGTGCGAGACTCCTCGAAAATGAACTGCACATTTTCTTCGTGCGATATAACACTGCCGTACCCTTCCTTGTCCTGCGGGACGAGCGGGAAGGTGAGACCCTTTAGGGCGCGTAGCGGCAAAGGGGCTCACCGCACGCCCCGCGGAAAGCTCAGCACCCTGGAGCGGAAATCACCGCACCAAACTTGTGATTTTTAATGACTTTTTCAGATCCATCAAGAATCCCAGCTTTATTTTTTCGCTGTTGCTGTTTGGAATTCAACCGCAACTGTCTTGTCCTTTCCAAGGTGTTCCCTCGCCTTGCCCATAATGGAAACAACCTGCTTTTTGGATAGCTTTTTATCAGCTTTTACGATTACTCTTACTTCTCTTTCCATCGTGTTAACAAGTGCATCATCAAACCCCATCGCTTTAATCAGCGTCTCAAGAGTCGCTTCCTTCATGCCCAATGACTGCAGCTCTGAGATCTTTGCCCACGCTTCCGCCTGAATTTCCGCGCTTGCTGTTGGCGAAGCGACGACAGCTGTGTACTCTTCACTCATCTCATCACGGTGCTCATCACGCTGTAAACGAAGTGCCGTGAACATATCAGCGTCCTCAGTTCCTGATACTGCTGCGTTCTTCTTTTCTGCTTCCTTTTTGCCATTATCCAGGAACGCTGTGCTGTCCGTTCCTCCTGGTGCTGTAATGTAATAGACAGACAGGACGATAATAAGGCTCAGCATCGTTAATAGCCATACAGTTTGCTTTTTTAATAACATGGATTATTCCCCCTTAGCGTTTTTGGGCAGGACCGAGACACGGTTGCTGCCGATATCAAATACTTTTGTGACAGCATCTATAATGACGGCTTTTGTTTTCAGGCTGCCGGCTCCTTCCGCGACAACGATGACCCCTCTTACTCTCGGTTTCTCCGTTGTCACGATAATCGGTTCTTCATTGCTGCCGTTTCGTATAATGACGGTTTTGCTGTCTGTTTTCTTGTCTGAAATTGTACGCTCGCCGCCTTTAGGATCCTTCTCGACAGTGGTCTGCTCTTGTATGCCTTCATCCGTGATAAAATGTCTTGTTTCAGAAGTGTCAAGCTCAACCATCACACTCACGCTGCCGACACCTCGGATTTGTTCGAGGATCTCCTTCAGGTCTTCTTTATACCGATTCTCAAACTCTTGTATGTTTTTTGGCGTCAGTTTTTTTGCCTGTTTGAACACAGGCTGGGAATTCTGCACTTCACCTTCTGCCATGGCCGTTTGAGATGGAACCTTTGGAGGGGATAGCATCTTATTCCCAGCAAGAAGGACAACTCCGAGAACAAACAGCAACAGCATGTATTTTTGCTTGCTTCCTTTTAATTTGCCGCCTTTCAGTAAATCTGCCAGACGGCTGAGAGAGTGCGGCTTATGCTTGATCGCTATTCCCCTCCTTCCTCGATGAGTATGATTTGCTTTTTTTCCATCTGCCATTGGCCGGCCAGCCAGGATGCGAGTTCTTGAGGCAGAAAGCCGTCATCGCTCCCTTGATCCTTGGCACTGCCTGAAACCGTGATGTTCACTTCCTCCACACCTTCAATCGCTGTCTGTCCATCCGCCTTTCCTAAAACGACTCTAGCCGCCGTGATATCCTCATAACTGAACGGACGGCCATCTTTTTTCGGATTGGCTTGCAGCCGCAGGCTCGTAATCGTTAGACCATATGACGACTTCAACTCCTCTTTCACCTTATTTTTTAATGGGACAGCCATTTGCTCTAATATATATGCAGCTTGAGAGGCTTGTATTTCTGTTTTCTTGTTCTCGATCGAGTTTTTTATTTTTTCTTCTTTTTTTTCATCTGCGAGATTCATCGCAGCAAGCACAGAATTCATGTCTGTTTTCATAATCTGCAGAAGCGGCGTTAACATGGCCAGTATCAAAAGCAGTCCGATCACAAGCCGTATATATTTCTGAAACGAACTGTCTGGAAGTAGCATTTCGATGATTCCGGCCAGCAAGATTAGAAGAATGATGTTGGATACCCAACCAGTGAGCAGCTCCATTTTGACCGCCCTCCTATCTGACCATCAAGGTAATGTTTCCTGCAGCCACGATCAATGTGACCGCAAGGAAAAACATGATACATACCGTTGCGAGCGAAGCAAAAATATAAAGGACACTTTTACCGATAATGCTTAGACACTCGATGATTGATCCGCCCCCGAGCGGCTGAAGAATGGCGGCAGCCAGACTGTAAATGAATGCTAACGCCAGTACTTTGATCGCCGGAAAAGCCGCCATGATCAAGAGCATGGCCATGCCTACGATCCCGACCGTATTTTTCAGAAGAACAGAAGCACTCATGACCGTATCGGCTGCATCGGTAAACATGCGTCCCACTACCGGAATAAAGTTTCCTGTCACGAATTTGGCAGCTTTTATAGTAACACCGTCGGTTACTGCGGTTGCCGCTCCTTGAACACTCATAACTGTCAGAAACACGGTGAAAAATAAGGCGAGAGTTCCCGCGGCCACTTTTCTTAGAAGCGAGGCGAGCTGGGAGACTTTATGATGCTCGGACATGGTGGACACGATGCTCAGCAGTGCGGACAGAAAAAGCAGAGGAAGAACAAAGTTTTTCACGAGCAGCCCTGACGTGCTGACGAGGAAAACGATTACAGGATGGAAGAAAGCTGCAGCAGCGATGCTGCCGACGCTTGCCATCAGTGCCAGAAGAAGAGGGAGAAGGGCGATCATAAAGCCCATCATTTCATCGATTGTTTCTTGTGCATAGGTCATGGCTACATGAAAGGAATTCAGCGCAAGTATCACGAGCACAAGGTAGATGACTCCGTATGCTGCTTTGGAAACTGCAGGCTGATTAAACGCGTTCTGCATCGTCTGCAGGAGCATGCTGAAAACAGTCAGGAGAATAAGTGTGCCAAGAAGTTTAGTGTGAACAAACAGCTCATGAAACATATACCTTACAAAGCCACCAGCCCATTGCTTCAAATCGAAATTTTTTTCTCCTTTTACAAATTCCATGAAGCTTCCCTTTTGGCTTTCAGGCAAAAAGCCCCCGTATTCGCTTGCGACCTTCTCCCAATACTCTTTTATTTCATCTATCCCTAAACTCTCAATCTGGCTGTCCGCGATCGACTGGACCGGAGATGCCTGCCCTTCAGCAGAGACAGGGGCCGGTTTAAATAGGCAGAGAATATTAAAAAGCACTGCAAATAATATGAATGTGCGGAAAGACGCCTGTCCCGTTTTAACCAGCCTCCTTTTTATTCTGTCGTGCATACACCTCTAAGCAATCGATCACTCAAGGGATGAGAGCAATAACCGTTTCAATAATGACCGTCATGATCGGTATAGCCATCACAAGAATCAGGACTTTTCCTGCCAGTTCTACTTTAGCGGCAATCGCTGCCTGTCCAGCGTCCCGGATGATATGCGCACCAAATTCTGCAATATAAGCAATGCCGATGATCTTCATGATCGTTCCGACGTATACCATATTCAATCCCGCATTGTCCGCAAGCTTCTGCAGCATGGATAAAATCTGGCCGATCCGGTCGATAAGAAAGATAAATATAATGATGCCTGCCGCCAAGGTTAGAATAAACGCGAAGTTGGCTTTTTGTTCTTTCAAGACGATTGCTAGGAATGTGGCGATAAACCCGAAGCCTACAATTTGGATGATCTCCAACCGCCCCACCTCCTAATTCTGAAACCAGAAGACGCCCTTAACCTTTTGAAAAAGATCATCAAGCATCGACACGACAAGGAGAAGAGCGAAAATAAAACCAAGAAGTGTAACCCAATGGGCGTAATCTTCCTTCCCAATCATTTTAAGAACGGTATGAAGCATGGCAACGACTATTCCCAGCCCCGCTATCTGAAATACGATATTCACTTCAAATCCCATCACAACAAACCTCCTTTCACAGTAAAAGAATCACGATCAGTACTCCTGCCAGAAAACCAACGCTCTTGTACATTTTTTCATACCGTTCCTGAAGGTCCCTCGCTTCTTGCTCTTCTCTTCCTAAGTGCGCAAGAGCCAGCTGTATCTGGCGCTGCTGGTTATCTCTGTCATGACGGCCGAGCGACAAGCCAAATTGATGAAGAATCTCTGTTTCCTTTTTTTCCAGATCAGATTCGTCTGCAAGAGCTTCCACTTCTTCCTGCCAGATCTCGCCGGCACTTTTGTCGCCTTGCTTCATCTTTTGTGAGAGTGAGAGAAAAAAACGCGAAAGTGCCCCGTCCGTCTGTCCTGATAAGTGATAAAATGCATCATCGAGCGGCATCAAGGCATATACAATCTCTGCCTCAAGCGACTGAAGACAGACTTTGATGTGTCTCAGCTGTTTCAGCCTGTTCCTTATCCTGGCTGCCCGGTCAAACCCAAAAACAGTCGTAGCGATAATGACGAATAATGCACCCGTCCAGCTCATGCCATCAGCCCCATCGCCAGGCGGGTCCGGTCATGTCCATACACTCCTTCAACCGTACCTGGACCGTTATTTCTCGATAAAATAACATATCGCTGAAATACAGGTTCAGAAGATAGCTGAAGCATCGCAGGCCGTCTCATTACCTCTTGGATCGACCGGCCATGTGCAGAGAAGATCATCTGAACACCAGCGTTGACCGCTTCATAGATCGCCTCGCTGTCTTCTTTTCTGCCGATCTCGTCAGCGATGATAACCTCTGGGCTCATAGAGCGGATTAGCATCATAATTCCTTCTGCCTTGGGACATGCATCCAGCACATCGACCCTCCTGCCAAATTGATGCTGAGGTACACCTTTGACACAGCCTGCAATTTCAGACCGCTCGTCCACAATGCCTATTTTTGAAGGAGGGATGCTATGCTTCGGCCACCCTGCGCTTATCACTCGTGCCAGATCTCTCAGTATGGTTGTTTTTCCTGTCTGGGGAGGGCCGATGATCAATGTATTCAGCCACTTTCCTTGATAGAGGAAACGGGAGATTTCGCCTGCTATCCCGATTTTTTCTCTGGCAACTCTAATATTGTAGGAGCTGATGTCGCGGACCGCTTTAACTGAACCTTTTTCTGTGATCACCCTTCCAGCTATACCAATGCGGTGCCCGCCGCTGATTGTGATATATCCTCTTTTCAGTTCTTCTTCAAGGGCATAGAGAGAATGGCGGCTGATCCTGCTTAAAAGTGTGACACCTTCTTCTGAAGAAAAAGAATGATAAAGGTCCGGATAATACGGTTTCCCATCGATAATAAACTCAGCAGGCTGTCCGATTCTCAGCCTGATTTCTTCTATAAATTGTTGTGTGTGGTCTGGAACCAGCTTCAGGATATTCAATACTGTATCTGGCAGTACTGCCTTGATTTCTTCCATAACGGATTCTCCTAAAAAGAGATTTGTATTCTAAGTTATGGCTGTAATCGGTGGAATATGACAAGCTGGGGCTCATTGAAATGCTGTAAGGGAGGTGATACGGCTGTATCTCTGCGGAGGAGTTCTAACAAAAAAACACCTCAAGCAGCATGCTGCTTGAGGTGCCAAATTGAAGATTATGCTCGGGAAACGTAATCCCCGTTTCTTGTATCGATAACCAGCTTGTCTCCCTGGTTAATGAAGAAAGGAACTTGAACAGAAAGGCCAGTTTCAAGTACGGCAGTTTTTGACCCGCCAGAAGATGTATCTCCTTTAATGCCTGGCTCTGTTTCTGTAACTTCAAGTTCAACTGTGTTCGGAAGCTCTACCCCGATCGTTTCCCCTTGATAAGTCATGATCTGTACGTTCATATTTTCAAGCAAGAACTTTAGCTCATACTCGATCTGTGCTGCAGAGAGTTCGATCTGCTCGTATGATTCTGTGTCCATAAACGTATACGTGTCCCCGGAATTATACAAATACTGCATACGGCGGTTCTCGATGTGCGCTTTCGCTACTTTCTCTCCGCCTCGGAACGTCTTTTCCTGAATGCCGCCTGTACGAAGGTTGCGAAGCTTAGAGCGTACGAACGCAGCGCCTTTTCCTGGTTTAACGTGCTGAAACTCAAGAACCTGCCAAATACCGTTATCTACTTCAATTGTCAAACCTGTCTTAAAATCGTTTACTGAAATCATGTTCATTTCCTCCTGTTTCTGTTCTATTACCCTATTACTATCAATGACTTATCAGAGTGTGTCAGGGATTCATTGCCGTTTTGTGTGATGAGTGCGTCGTCTTCAATCCGGACACCGCCAAGTCCTGATACATAAATTCCAGGCTCGACAGTAACGATCATGCCCGGCTCAAGGACAGTATCACTTTTAACCGAGAGCGCAGGACCTTCATGCACTTCAAGACCGATTCCATGTCCGGTAGAATGGCCGAAATACTTGCCGTACCCTTTAGCTGCGATATGATCGCGCGTCAGGGCATCTGCTTCCTTGCCCGTTATACCCGGTTTAATTCCCGCCATTCCTTTCATCTGAGCATCTAATACGGTCTGATAAATGTTCTTCAGTTCATCAGATACATCACCTATTGCGACCGTTCTCGTCAGATCTGACACATACCCTTTATAATATGCCCCAAAATCAAGTGTCACGAATTCACCTGTCTCGATCACCTTCTCTGAGGCGACACCATGAGGCAGCGCTGAACGCCATCCAGAAGCGACGATAATATCAAATGATGAAGAAGAGGCACCGCTTTTTCTCATAAAGAATTCAAGCTCATTAGAAACCTCAATTTCTTTCATTCCTGGCTTGATGAATCGTGTAATATGGGCAAATGCCGCATCGGCTATTCCCGCGGCGTCCTTTATCATCTTAATCTCTGAAGTATCCTTTATCAAGCGTAATTTTTCGACCAGCCCGCTTACTGGCACAAGTTCAACCTCAGTACCTTCCAAAGCCTTTTCATACGTTTTATGCAAGGCATACGTAAGTGCATCTTGTTCAAATCCAAGCTTTTTAATCCCCGCAGAGTGAGCAGCTTTGGCAGCTTCTTCCGTAATCGGCGAAGTATGCTCAACGATTTGAAAGTCCTTCGCCTGTTCGCTGGCTTGGTCGACATAGCGGAAATCAGTGACAAGCAGTGCTTCTTTTTCTGAGATGACAAGATTGCCAGAACTTCCTGAAAACCCGCTTAAATAATAACGGTTTGTTTTAGAGGTGACAAGCAGGCCGTCAACCCCGTAATCACGAAAGAGTTCCCTTGCCCGTTCAACTCTGTTCATCTTCATTCCCCCTGTTTTTTATTGCGTAAAGAGCACGTACAGCCAGTTCATAGCCTTCTAGACCGAGTCCTGAGATATGGCCCTTCACAACAGGAGCGATAACGGATTTCTCTCTGAAAGACTCTCTAGCAAAAACATTTGAAATATGTACTTCGATTACCGGGATATCCACACTTGCAATCGCATCGCGTATTGCATAACTATAATGTGTGAAGGCTCCTGCGTTCAGCACGATACCATCGGCTTTGGAAGCGGCTTCATGGATCCAGTCGATCAAATCCCCCTCATGATTGGACTGGCCAAAATAAAGCCTCACATCCATCTCACTTTCCATCTTTTTCAGATTGCCTTCCAGGCCAGAAAGTGTCCCTTTGCCATATATGTGCGGTTCCCTAAGCCCAAGCCTGTTCAGGTTGGGACCGTTTATTACAGCGATCGTCGTCTGCATATGTATCCCCTTTTTCAAAAAAAAAATAGAATGTTTCAAGAAACATTCTATCACAGCGGATATTGTTTGAATAGTTAGGTACTTTGCCCGCCAGATTCAGCCGCGTTCTCGTTCTGCTGGCTTGTCCGCTCCTGGTATTCAAAGGAAATCGAATAGCCGATGAACAATCCATAAAGGATATACAGACAAAGTGTTGTTGAGATTGTATTGATCCCAAGCTTACTGACAGGCTCGAGGTCCGGAAACATCGGCCGCAGGATAAAAAAGACTAGACCCCATAGTGCTGCTCCAAACAGAATGGCCGGAATCATGCCTTTCATTCTCGCAAGGGTGTATCGATAAGCAAAAGCTACAGCTATAGACAGCAAAGCGATCGCGATGATCCCAATCACTTGTCCGAGCCATCCGTTTTTCCAATCTCCAAACGCCCATGGTGCAAGTATGAGTGCTGGCCCTACCTTTGTAAAATTTAAATAGTATGCCATATAACCCAACAGAGGCCAGAGAAGCCCTCCGAAAAATCCTACTCCCGCCACACGTCCGGCAAAAGACACCGGCTCTTCTCTTTTGTTTTGTTCTAGTTTATTTTGGTCCATTACGACACCTCCATTAAAAGCATATCCACATTCACTCTGTTTCTTTCATATTGTTACTTCATCTACTAATATTCTGTGTAATATCTGTATAAAATGGGAAAAATACAATTAAATAGTGCTTCCTAGAGGATTGTGGATGTTTGCTGTACAATATATATAACAACTGCAAAAGAGCCTTTCGAGCTTGCTGAGATCAGGCCGATCAGAAAATGCTCTTATATCAATCACCTGGGGGTAACTATGAGTAATAAACAGCAAGTATATGGAGGTCAAGCGGTCCTTGAAGGGGTAATGTTCGCAGGCAAGCATACAGCCGTGACAGCCGTCAGGCGAAATGACGGCAGCCTCGAATTCTTCGAAGTTAAGAAACAGTCAAACCGCCTGCTTGGCAGATTAAAAAAGATCCCATTTATCAGGGGCTTTGCTGCCATCATTGAAGCTAGCGCAAACGGCACTAAACATCTGAATTTTTCTGCTGAACGTTACGGCGTGGATCCAGGCGAAGAACTGAAAGTGGAAGAAAAGCCATCTAAGGGCACCTTTTATCTCAGCCTCGCCGTAGTCGGTGTCTTATCGTTCCTTTTTGGAAAATTCATCTTCACATTGGTACCGGTTTTCCTGGCTGAGCTGTTCCGTTTTGCCGTTGACAGCCATCTAGGCACCAATCTGCTGGAAGGTTTTTTCAAATTCATCTTGCTCTTATCGTACATTTATATTGTTTCTTTCACACCCGCGATCAGGCAGGTGTTTCAGTACCACGGTGCGGAGCACAAGGTGATAAGCACTTTTGAAGCAAATGAAGCACTGACAGTTGAGAACGTCAGAAAACAGACACGCCTCCACTACAGATGCGGCAGCAGTTTTATTCTTTTCACTGTACTTGTAGGAGTGTTCATCTACCTGCTCGTTCCGTCCGATCCCCTTTGGCAGCGAGTGCTTTACCGAATTGCATTGATCCCGGTCGTACTGGGCGTTTCATTTGAAGTACTGCAGCTGACGAACAAAGCAAGAGAACTGCCGCTCTTAAAATATCTAGGCTATCCCGGACTGTGGCTTCAGCTTCTTACCACTAAAGAACCCGAGGACAGGCAAATCGAGGTAGCCATTGCTTCTTTTCAAGAACTGCTAAAACGGGATGCAGCTTATGACAAGGAAGAGGAAAGTCAGATCGTCTAATAATAGGAGGTGAACCTGTTGCAGAATCGACGAAAAATCCATCCTGTGCTTTGGGGAATCATTTTACTGGCCGTTGTAGGGTTCTTGTATAAGCTCATATCTTCACCTCAAGAACTGTTCACCACGCTGCTCATAACCGCTGGAATCATTGCGGTCCTATATTTTCTGTTTAAACGTTTTTCACCGGGTATGAATTCACCCGACAGCGGAAAGTACCAAAAAGCGGTGCGGCAGTCTAAAAAGCGTTACGGCAGCCAGCCGGCTCCCGCCAAAAAGCCTTCCCTGCTCAGTTCCAAACCTAAAACATCAAGCAGCAAGAAGCGTAAAAAAGAACATAACCTGACAGTTATCGAAGGAAAAAAGAATAAAAAGAAAAACCGGGCAAGCTTTTAAGCTTTTGCCCGGTTTCTTTGTGCCCAATTCGGATAAGGCGGTCTTCCTCCAGCAACCCACCGGCTCAAAAACTCTTCTGCCCTTTCCGCTCCATAATCATACAGTTCCTGCTTAGCCTCCTGCGGCAGCTGAAAATCGACGACCGACACTTGCTTGACAGGCATGAAGATGATGTTCTGAGCATCCTGCTTATCAATATGACGGTTATCATGCGCCTGCATCATCGTCTCGAACAGCGCTTTAAAAAGAACTGCCGCGTTTTTAATGTTATGCTGAGGCATGTGGTCAAAGTTAGAGCTAAGCTGGAATCCAAGGACTGGCCTGACCGAGGTCCGGTCTTTGCGCTGAAACAGCCAGATTGGAAAGTTGCTCAGGACTCCTCCGTCTACAATATAGCTTTTTTGGCCAAGCCGGTTATAAAGCGAAATCGGATAAAAAAAATAGGGAAGACTGCAGCTCATCCTGACCGCTCTAGCAACAGAAAAACGTTCAGGCAGGATGCCGTATTCTTCGAGATCATCAGGAAGCACAACGAGCCTGCCGCGCGAAATGTCTGAAGCGATGATTTTCAGTGTACCCGGAGGTAAATCACTGAACGTCACGATGCCCTTCGCTGCAAGCAGCCCGCCAATCCACCTCTCCAGATAATCACCCTTATAAAGTCCAAGCTTCCAATACAGTTTGATCCAGTTCATGAACGGAACTGGCAGCCACGTTTTTTTGCTGTCCAGAAAAAGTCTGAAATCCGCACTATCAACGATCTGCTTCATTTCATCCGCCCGGTACCCGGCTTTTGCTAGAGCCGCAAGAAGCGCACCTGCGCTCGTTCCCGCCACCCGTTCAAAGATAAGTCCCCTCTTCTCGGCAGCTTCAAGGGCACCGATCAGCGCAAGTGCTTTTATTCCTCCGCCTGAAAAAACACCATCTATTATCATGTTCCGATCTCCTCCCCTACTATCCTAATCCAGGGATGGATGTCCTTATGACAAAGGAAATCCATCAGCTATTCTCAGCTATCAGCCAAGGGATTTCGCGGCGGTGAACGTATGAGCACCGGAAGAACAAGACCAACGAAGGAATTCGCAGGCTATAGCAGCATATTTCGGTGAGCGGCTAGAGTTAAGAAGTTCGAGGCGGTGAAGTTCTGAGGAGCGGAGTGACGAGCAATACTTTCATTTTATCTGCGAGTTGCACCGAGTAATCGCAGGTGCACAGCTGCAGCAGCACCGGAAGAACAAAACCAATGAAGTAATTTGCAGGCTATAGCCGCTCACCATAAAAAAAACAACCATAGCTTATAGCTATGATTGCTCCTGTTCGTTTTTTTGCTGTATGTTCCGGAGTTCCTTTACAGCTTCCGGGTTTTCCTCAAAGAACTGTACAAGGTCGCCGACGCGGTCGATCGCGTTCCAGCTCAGATGATGCTCGATGCCTTCTACATCTTGATAGATGTTTTCTTCATCTACTCCGATTACTTTCAAGAATCCTTCAAGCAGTTCGTGACGGTAAACGAGGCGTTTACCTAGTTTTTTTCCGTTAGGTGTCAGTACAAATCCGCGGTATTTTTCATAAACGACGTATTTCCCTTTATCCAGCTTCTGAATCATTTTCGTCACAGAGGAGGGATGAACTTCGAGGTTTTCCGCAAGGTCTGAAACTCTTGCATATCCCTTTTCTTCAATCAGCGCGTAGATGCGTTCAATATAATCTTCCATGCTCGGCGTTGGCGGCAAAATGTTCACTCCCGGCCTTCTTAGTCTATTTTGAATTTTACTATAGAAACCCGCGGGTGACAAGAAAGCCTGTCTGTCTGCTTACGTAAAATACTCTACCTTTGCTTTAGGGAACATGGTCTCGATGTACTCTTCAACCGTCTCACGCAGTCTCGTCGCCTGGTCGTCCTGATATACATATTTTCCGATACCATAGCGTCCCCATTTGTATTTGCGTTCTTCTTCGTTCATCTCAAGCTTCGATTTCGGATAATTTTTTTCGATGACTTTTTTAGCAGGTTTCGTAAAACGGTGCTGTATGAGCTCAAACGTCATGTTCTCTGTCAGATGCTTAGGTATGCTTGATTCAAGGATCTCAAATAGCTCACGATAGCCCGCTTCCCAGTCTTTATGCAGATATAGCGGAGCCACGATAAATCCGAGCGGATACCCAGCCTCCGCAACCTTGATGGCGGCTTCGATCCTTTTTTCAAGAGGACTCGTGCCAAGTTCAAAGTTTTTGATCACATAATGAGAGTTCACGCTGAACCGGAAACGGGTATGTCCGTTATGCGCCGCATCCAGAAGATGATCTACATGGTGATATTTCGTCGTGAAGCGGAGCAGACCGTGTTCGCTTTGTCCGAAAAACTCGACCGCTTTTTTCAGAGAATGTGTCAGGTGGTCGATTCCGACGATATCAGACGTACACGATGCTTCAAAGCGAGTGATTTCCGGAGCGCGCTCGTACATGTATTTTTCAGCCTGTCCGAAAATATCTTCAAGATTTACATATGTACGCAAATAAGGTTTGCTGCCGAGCGTTGTCTGCAAGTAGCAGTAGTGGCAATGTCCCATACACCCGGTTGCGAGCGGGATCGCATACTCAGCTGAAGGCTTTGAGGAATCAAACTTCAGGGTTTTGCGGATACCGACAACGAGCGTTGATTTTGCCGTGCGGTATTTCTGAAAATCGTTGTCCCCAGGAAGGTCTCTGATTTGATTGTGAGAGGTAGTCTCTCTGATCTCGACTTCCATTTGGCTGAACTTTTCAAAAAGTTCTTTGCCGAGCGGATACTCCAAAGCCCTTGGTTCAAAGTACACGAGCTGCGGCATGAATGGTTTGTTTTCTTTCGCCAACACATACACTCCCTAACATTCTTTAATGTGGTTAGTATGCTCAACTTTATAAAAAGAAACAGGAAAGGTGCGGCGGTCCGCTCCTTTCCTGCTAAGGTATTAATATGAAATTTAAAGTCCGCATTTCAACTGCGTGTTGCAGTTCGTACAGGTGTTGCATCCGCCGATCTCTTTGATCTTGCCTTTGCGGCAGACCGGGCATGTGTTGCCGACTTCGTTGCCGACTGTCACATCTGTGGATCGAAGGTCAGTGATCGTATCAACGAGCACGATCTTTTGCTTCGCTTCCTCAATGCCAAGATCGATCTCCGTCTGCTCGAATGTTTCTTCAGCTTTAAGCGTGAGCACCTGTGCGTCGCGGCTTCCATCAACATAGACTGTTCCGCCTTTTGCGCCTCCTCTATACAATCGCTCGTACACCTTTTGCACTTGATCGACGTTATAGCCTTTAGGCGCGTTTACGGTTTTCGAAATCGAACTGTCCACCCAGCGCTGGATGACGCATTGTGTGTCTGCATGCGCCTCAGGCGAAAGCTCCATCGCAGAAACGAACCAGTCCGGCAGTTCGTCTTCTTTTGCTTCTGGTGTGCGGTCCAAATATTCTTTGACGATATCGGCTTTCACCTCGATAAATTTTCCGAGTCGGCCGCTGCGGAAGTAAGAGAAAGAGAAATAAGGTTCTAGTCCAGTGGAGACTCCGACCATCGTCCCTGTAGATCCAGTAGGTGCGACAGTCAGTAAGTGAGAGTTGCGGATACCGTATTCCTTAATGCCTTCAAGCACATCATCCGGCATCTTTTTCATGTACCCTGTCTCTGTGAACCGGCTGCGAAGCTTCATCGTTTCATTCTCATCTGCACCTACAAGGAAAGGAAAGCTTCCTTTTTCTTTAGCTAGCTCGATTGACGTCCGGTATGCCGTCACGGCAATTGTCTCGAAGATTTCGTCAACAAGCTGATTGCCTTCCTCTGATCCGTACACGGTCTCACAATAGATAAGCAGATCGTGAAGCCCCATCACGCCAAGTCCGACGCGGCGTTCACCTAGTGCCTGCACACGGTTTGGTTCAAGGAAATACGGTGTCGCATCGATTACGTTATCCTGCATGCGTACGCCAGTCTCAACGGTCTGTTTCAGCTTTTCAAAATCAACGGTCTTGTTCTCTTTGTCTGCCATGTTTCCAAGGTTTACAGCAGCAAGGTTGCACACACTATATGGTGCAAGAGGCTGTTCACCGCATGGATTTGTCGCAACAACTTTCTGTCCATAAGCTTTAGCGTTTGTCATGTCGTTTGCGTTGTCGATAAAGAAGATTCCCGGTTCAGCGGAATAAGTGGCGCAGATGTTGATCAAGTTCCACAGCTCGCGTGCCTTGATGCGTTTATAGACACGGATGCCGTACCCTTTTTCTTCCCACTCGCGAACATCGCCGACTTCATGCCACTCACTGTTATAAGCTTCCATCTCTTCCGGTGTGTATGTTTCCACGCTCGGAAAACGTAAATGGTAGTCGCCGTCTTGTTCGACAGCTTCCATGAACTCTTTTGTAATCGTGACAGAAATATTAGCTCCAGTCAGAAACTCCGAGTTGTGCACGGTGTACGTTCCACCGTCTCTCAGCATTCTTTCCGCTTCTTTCACGACATCATTGTCGAAGCCGCCCATTCCCGGGAAATCCTTATAGCGCAGGATGCCCTCGTAGAGAGCGCGCTCTGTCGGTGTAAGCGGAGTGAACTTCAGCTTGTCCTTTGCCACCTGTTTGATCTTTTCATCTTCGGTATTCTCGATCAGATACCGGAGGATTCTTGGATTCTGCATTTTAGAAATAATGAAATCAATGATGTCAGGGTGCCAATCCGCCAGCATGATCATTTGCGCGCCTCTGCGGCTTCCGCCCTGCTCAACCAGGTGCGTCAGCTTCGCGATATCATCGAGCCAGGAAACCGACCCGGATGATTTTCCGTTCACGCCTCGTGCAAGTGCATTTTTCGGCCTTAGCGTCGAACCGTTCGTCCCCACCCCGCCGCCGCGGCTCATGATTTCCATCACTTGCTTGCGGTGGTCAGATATGCCTTCGCGCGAATCCTTCACATACGGCATCACATAACAGTTAAAGTACGTTACATCTGTCTGTGCGCCTGCACCGTACAGTACACGCCCGGCTGGAACAAAGTTCATCTCGGAAAGCTCTTTATAAAACTTCTCGAACGACTCTTGCTGCTTTTCCGGTGTCGTTTCTACTGATGCGAGGCCAGTCGCATTACGTTTGGCGATCTGCTCGTAATACACTTCGAGCGGCTTGTCCATCACATCCAGCGACCGGGTGATCAATCCTGACTCCGCTTCTTCCGGCTTGTCCAGCACTCCCTTGAACTCATCCTCTACTAAAACGACCGCTGTTTTATCATCCCAGTTGATGCTTTGGATATAGCCAAGGCCTCGTGCTGGAAACTTCGGATCTTCTTTGACCGTCAGGACAACAAAATCTCCATCCTTCAATGTCTTTTTTTCTGTATCCTTAAAGCTGTAGCGATCGAGCATGACGAGCTTGGATACACCTTTATGCGTTGTCTTCATATCTGAAGTGACAGGATGCACCTGCGGAAACAGTTCGATATCCTTGTTCAGAGATTCCACGCAAATCCCCTTCTTTTCCTTTACTAGTAAATCCATACGTTTCCTCCTCTATATTCCTATATCTAGTATGCAAATTATCTACCCTTATACTATATATAGGTAAACGCCTTGTCAAAGAAAAAAAATTGTCAAAAATGAAAACCGCACAAAACGATTGAAAAACAAAGGAAATGAGAATAAAAGACACGTTTATTCTGCCATTCGGCTGAATTTAGAGTTTGTAAAAATTGGATGTGTCCTCAGGTCAATAATCTCGCTATTTCACAAATTCTCCTTCTTTTTACCAAAAAAATATTTTGTACTTGACTCTTTTTCTGGTGATTCAGAAAAAGAAAAAACCAGAACCTAATAGGTCCAGGTCTTATCGTTTAAATGTCCATTCGTCATTACGGTACCGATTTTCGGCAAGTTTATTAACTTCACCTAACTGTTCAGGTGATAGCTCGTACGGCACGAGTTCGATGTTGAGCCCTTTCTCAAACCCTGCCTTGAACGCTGTCTTCGCTTCATCTATCGTTACCGGCTCTTTTCGGAGGGCATTCACGGCTACCGCTTTTTTGCGGAAGTTCTGCTGCATCCTTTCGCGTACACGGTCACTCGGATACTTGAACACATCAAACAGCTTGTCCTCATCGATCTCAAGCAGAATCGATCCATGCTGCAGGATCACGCCCTTCTGCCTTGTCTGGGCGCTTCCTGCTACTTTACGCCCTTCTACGACAAGCTCGTACCATGAAGGCGCATCGAAACAAACCGCTGAACGAGGATTTTTAAGCCCTTCTTTTTCTTCTTCTGTCCGAGGAATGGCAAAGTATGTTTCCAGCCCAAGAAAATTGAATCCATCTTTGATGCCCTCTGAGATGACACGGTACGCTTCTGTAACAGAAGCAGGCATATCTGGGTGTTCTTCTGAAACAATAACACTGTAGGTCAGCTCCTGATCATGAAGCACACCTCTGCCTCCGGTCGGCCGGCGGACAAATCCGAGCTGATGCTTTTTCACAGCATCCATATCAATTTCCTTTTCTACTTTTTGAAAATAACCGATGGAGAGTGTTGCCGGGTTCCAGCCGTAAAATCTGATAACGGGCGGAATCTTTCCCTCGCTGTGCCAGTTTAAGAGCGCTTCATCCATCGCCATGTTAAATGCCGGGTCACAATTCCCAGAGTCGACAAACAGCCATTTTTCTTTTTCCATTCTGTTCTCCCCCATGCTTTGCAATCCTCCCTAGTTTAACAAAGAGAGAGCAAGTGTCAAAGGAAACTGCAGCTGAACTTTTCTTTTGAAAAGTGCCGGCTGTCCCGCTATAATGAAAGATAGATTTGTTTAAAGGAGCAGAATGCATGGAATGGATTATTTTGGCGGCAATCGCCGCCGCTTTAGTAGCGTTTGTCACTTTTAAGGCCTTGTCACAGAAAAAGTATTTAAAGACGCTGAACGAAGAAGAGTTTAAAGCTGGATACAGAAAAGCTCAGCTGATCGATGTGCGCGAACCCGATGAGTTTAAGAACGGTCATATCCTTGGAGCAAGAAATATCCCGCTTTCTCAGCTGCGCCAGCGCATCGGCGAGGTTCGCAGCGACCAGCCTGTCTATCTCTACTGCGAAAGCGGATTCCGCAGTGTACGCGCGGCCCAGTTCCTGCGCAAGAAAAAGTACAGCGGTCTGCATCATCTGCAAGGCGGATTTAAAAAGTGGACAGGTAAAGTCAAGAAAGCTTAAAAAAAGAAGGCTGATAAAGCCTTCTTTTTTGTTTTATTCTCTATTCTCTTTATTTTCCCACTCTGTCAGCAAACTCTCCCTCTTCGCTGCTTCGTCTATCTCTTCCTTCACTTTCATCCATGACAAATTATGAATGACTCTCTCTTTTACGGTCATCAGCAGCTTGTCCCTCACATCCGTCAATACGTGATCGTCTTTCGCTTTTCCAGCATAAAGCAATCTTTCCAGCCTGCAGTAATGGTCTTTTTCCGTTGCATCCATATATTCAAACAGCATTAATTTCCCTCCTTTATAAAAGGAGTATTCTATCTTTGCCAAATTATGAATCTATCACTAATAAAACAGCTCCCTTTATATAGGGAGCTGAAAACTTATGCTTTTTGGTAACGGAGGATCGGCTTTCGTGCAGCGGTCGCTTCATCCAACCGTTTAACGACTGTCGTATGAGGTGCTTCCTGCACGATTTCAGGTGTTTCTTCAGCTTCTTTCGCGATCTGGATCATCTTTTCGATAAACTCATCCAATGTTTCTTTTGATTCTGTTTCTGTTGGCTCGATCATGATCGCCTCTTCTACGCTGAGCGGGAAGTAAATCGTTGGCGGATGATAGCCAAAATCAAGCAGACGCTTCGCCATATCGAGCGTGCGCACGCCGAGTTTTTTCTGACGGCTGCCAGAAAGAACGAACTCGTGCTTGCAATGCTGTTTGTACGGCAGCTCAAAATAAGGCTCGAGCTTGCGCATGATATAGTTCGCGTTCAGTACCGCGTTTTCAGAAACCTGGTGAAGTCCATCCGGTCCCATCGTCATGATGTAAGTGAACGCGCGGACATTGATCCCGAAGTTTCCATAATAAGGCTTGACTCGTCCGATGGATTGAGGACGGTTATATTCAAAGCGGTATACATCGTCTTCTTTAATCAGGACAGGTTTCGGCAAAAATGGGATCAGATCCTTCTTGACCCCGACAGGGCCGGAACCTGGCCCGCCGCCGCCGTGCGGTCCTGTGAAAGTTTTATGCAGGTTAAGATGGACCACATCGAAGCCCATGTCGCCAGGTCGTGCGAATCCAAGGATCGCGTTGGCGTTCGCTCCGTCATAATAGAGCTTTCCGCCGGCTTCGTGAATGATCGCGGCCATCTCGAGAATGTTTTCTTCAAAAAGCCCAAGCGTGTTAGGATTCGTGAGCATAAGAGCTGCCGTGTCTGGTCCGACGACGCGCTTTAAGTCCTCAAGGTCTACGAGGCCGCGCTCATCTGATTTTACCGTGATCGAATCAAAACCTGCGACTGTAGCGGATGCTGGGTTCGTTCCATGTGCAGAATCGGGAACGATCACTTTCGTCCGGTTAAAATCACCGTTTGCTTCATGGTATGCGCGGATCATCATAAGACCTGTCCATTCACCGTGTGCCCCTGCTGCCGGCTGAAGCGTCACTTCGTCCATCCCTGTGATCTCAGCAAGAGACGTCTGCAAGCGGTACATCATCTCCATCGCGCCTTGCACAGTTTCTTCATCCTGCAGCGGGTGGATGGAAGAGAAACCAGGAAAACGTGCTACATCTTCATTGATCTTCGGATTGTATTTCATCGTGCAAGAACCTAAAGGGTAGAAGCCTGAATCTACACCGTGGTTTCGGTTTGACAGGGCTGTATAGTGACGGACGATCTGCAGCTCTGACACTTCAGGCAGTTCCGCCGCTTCTTGACGGAGGTATTCTGACGGCAATAGCGTCTCGACCGGAATTTCCGGCACATCAAGTGACGGGATGCTGTATCCGACTCGGCCTTCTGTGGATAGTTCAAAAATTAACGGCTGATGTTCTGTGCGCATGAAAGTCCCTCCAATACATTTGCTAGCCTGTCGATCTCTGCTTTTGTTCTCATTTCGGTTACGGCAATCAGCATATGACCGGAAAGTTCAGGATAAGAAAGACCGAGGTCATAACCTCCGATGATGCCTTCTTCAAGCAGCTTTTGCTTTGCATCTTTTACCGGCACGGCAAGCTCCACCACAAACTCATTGAAGAATGGGCCGTCAAATGCTGTTTTCAAACCTTTTTCCTGCAATACTTTTTTCGCATAGTGCGCCTTTTGAATGTTTTGCATCGCTACTTCTTTTACACCTTGTTTGCCAAGAGTAGTCATCGCGATCGAAGCAGCAAGTGCGTTTAATGCCTGGTTAGAGCAGATGTTGCTCGTTGCCTTGTCACGGCGGATGTGCTGCTCGCGAGCCTGCAGTGTGAGAACGAATCCGCGTTTGCCGTTCTCATCGACTGTCTGTCCGACTAATCTGCCAGGTACTTTTCTCATAAGCTTTGATGATACAGCAAAATATCCGCAGTGCGGTCCGCCGAATCCTTGCGCGATGCCGAACGGCTGCGCATCGCCGACAACGATATCCGCACCAAATTTGCCCGGCGGAGTAAGCGCCCCAAGTGCTAGAGGATTCGAGGAAACGACAAACATCGCCTTAGCATCATGTGTGATACTCTCGATCTCTTTCAGCGGCTCGATCTGTCCAAAAAAGTTAGGATATTGAACGAGCACACATGCTGTTTCTCCGTCTACAGCTTCTTTCAATGCAGATAGAGAGGTAAGACCGTTTTCGGTATCCACTTCTACCACCTCAAAGTTCTGACCGTACGCGTACGTTTTCAGTACATCACGAGATTCCGGATGAACGGATTTCGAAACGATTATTTTTTTGCGTTTCGTCTGGGCTGCTGACAGCAATGCCGCTTCAGCCAATGAAGTTCCTCCATCATACATGGAAGAGTTCGCTACATCCATTCCGGTAAGCTCGCAGATCATGCTTTGAAATTCAAAGATTGCCTGAAGTTCTCCTTGCGAGATTTCCGGCTGATAAGGCGTATAGGCCGTATAGAATTCTGAACGGAGCAGCATATGGTTAACGACTGACGACGTATAGTGGTCATATACTCCTGCGCCTAGAAATGACGAATATTCCTTCGTGTTAACGTTTTTTGCAGCAAGCCTTCCCATTTCTTTCAAAAGTTCCGGCTCAGACAGTGCCTCTTCAATCTGAAGTCTTCCTCTGAACCTTACTTTCTCAGGAATATCCTGAAAAAGCTCCTCCGTCGTTTCAATACCGATGGCTTCAAGCATCGCTTTCTTATCTTGATCTGTCATTGGAAGATAACGAAATGTCATGATGTTTTCCCCTCCGTTAGCCTTTTTTATAAAACGGCGCCTTTACGACGACCGCTTTTAATGTTTTCTGGCGGATCTGAACTTCTACCTCAGTGCCAAGCTCGGCATATTCAGTCTCTATGAGCGCAAGGCCCAGATTCTTTTTCAATGTAGGAGACTGTGTTCCTGTCGTAACTTCCCCGATTTTCTCACCGTTTTTCAGCACTTCGTAATGACTGCGCGGAATGCCCTTATCGATCATCTCGATGCCGACAAGCTTACGCGGCGCGCCTTCTGCTTTCTGGCGGGCAAGAACTTCCTGTCCGATAAACGGAGTTTCTTTATCTGTTTTGACAACAAAACCGATTCCGGCTTCAATCGGCGTTATATCTTTTGTAAGCTCCTGTCCGTAAAGAGCAAGACGGGCTTCAAAACGGAGTGTATCACGTGCCCCGAGGCCGCATGGAAGGATTCCTTCAGGCTCTCCTGCTTCGAGAATTTTTGCCCACAGTTCAGGCGCATCCTTTTCGTCAAGATAGATCTCAAAGCCGTCTTCGCCTGTGTAGCCTGTACGGGATACAAGAGCACTCAGCCCGTTCAAGTCTACATTTTCTTCAAAACGGAAGAATCCGATCTTTGAAAGGTCTGTATCTGTCAGCTTTTGCAGCACCTTTTCTGACAGCGGTCCCTGAAGCGCCAGCTGGCCGATATGATCGGAGATGTTAATCAATTCCACGCCTTCTGTTACATGAGATTTCAGCCAGTCAAAATCCTTTTCAATGTTAGAAGCGTTTACAACGAGCAAGTAATCGTTCTCGGCACGGCGATAAATCAGTAGATCATCGACTGTCCCGCCGTCTTCATAGCACATTGCCGTGTATTGAGCTTGTCCATCTGATAGTTTAGAAACATCGTTTGTCATCGTGAGCTGCAAGAAAGACAAAGCTTCCGGCCCTTTCACTTCAAACTCTCCCATGTGGGAAACGTCAAATAAACCAGCACGTGTTCTTACTGCTTCGTGTTCTTCTTTAATGCTTGAAAACTGCACAGGCAGCTCCCATCCTCCGAAATCGATCACTTTTCCGCCATACGACTTGTATAGGTCAAAGAGCGAAGTCCGCTGTAATACCGTCATTGAATATTCCTCCCTTTCAAGCTAGCGCAAATTTTCTAACCATTTCGGACGTAAAAAAGGACAGAGGAATCCCGTTAATCGGGGTATCCTCTGTCCTGCAACCGGTAAGTTTCTCAAAATACGAGTTTCTTCGTTGGTGGCTCATAAAATAGAGCGCTCTCCAGAGATGCGTCAAACAAGAGTCTTTTTGCCTGAGAGTTTCACTTCCGCTTGCTCCTTCGGCGTCGCCGTCCGGCGATCTCTCCTCCTGCTTTCATTCGCGGGTATGTAATTATTCCAGAACGTCCATACTAGAATTAATTTGGTTGGTACATTATTATCCTATCATTTTTATCTTTTATAAGGCAATGCCTTTTGTGGCTTTGTTTGTGCATTGCTGACGCAGATTACCTCTTATCATATAAGGAAAGGAATTCCTGCCGCCTATGAATACTCCCATTCAGTTTCAAAGAGACTGGCATGACGAATTTTTAAAAAGAATAGAAGACGACGGCCCATGGGCGAACTGGGAGCTATATAATCTGGCACTCGAAGCAGAGAGCCATACTTGTTCTCCAGACTTTTTAGGTCTCCAGTCTCCAAACCACCTTCCTCATATGACATTCCTGCCTCATCAGCTTAATGTCGCTAAAACCGTAATAGAAGAAATGAACGGAAAAGCGATCTTAGCAGATGAAGTAGGGCTCGGAAAAACAATTGAGGCTGGCTTGATTCTAAAAGAATATATGATTCGGGGCCTGGCAAAAAAGGTGCTGATCTTAGTGCCTGCTTCCCTTGTCATACAGTGGGAACAGGAACTGAACCAGAAATTTTTTATTCCTGCCGTCGCCCAAAGAAAATCTTATGTTTGGGAGCAGTGCGAAGTGGTCGTCTCAAGCATAGATACGGCGAAGCGCAGCCCGCACCGTGATATAGTTCTGAACCAGGATTATGACATCGTCGTCATTGATGAGGCGCATAAACTAAAGAATAAGAGAACAAAAAACTATGAATTTGTGCAGCTTCTGAAAAAAAAGTTCTGCCTGCTCCTGACAGCCACTCCTGTTCAAAACCGAGTGGAAGAAATCTTCAACCTTGTCACTCTGTTAAAACCGGGACACCTTGGGAACCAGGAAAACTTTGATAAAGACTTCCGAAATGACCGCCATTCGCTTAAAAACGAAGAAAAACTGAAGCAGCTCGTCAACAAAGTGATGGTTCGCAACCGCCGAGAAGAAACAGGTCTGAAGTGGCCGAAACGAATCGTCAAAACTATACCCATTCAGCTCTCTGAAAGTGAACGCAATTTATACGACAGCATCAGCGAGCTAAAGAGCGAACCTTATTTCCAGCGCAGCAAGTTCGCTGTTCTTACGCTGCTGCGTGAAGTTTGCAGTTCAAGAGAAGCGGCTTTCATCACTCTCCGCAACATGCTGCAGAAACTTGAGAATAGTCCGTATGCACAGCAGCTGATCGCATCACAGATGAAAAAGGTGGAACTCGTCACTCAGAATTCGAAGGCGATGAAAGCACTGGAGCTGATCCAGTCCATTGATTCTAAGGTGATCATTTTTACAGAATACCGGGCAACACAGCTTTATCTGCAATGGTTTCTTCAGCAGAACGGCATCTCTTCTGTTCCGTTCCGGGGAGGCTTTAAAAGGAGCAAAAAAGACTGGATGACCCATTTATTTAAGAACCACGCACAGGTTCTTATCGCGACAGAAGCCGGCGGTGAAGGGATCAACCTGCAGTTCTGCCAAAACATCATCAACTATGACCTCCCATGGAATCCGATGAGGATCGAACAGAGAATCGGCCGTGTACACCGTATCGGCCAGCAAGGGGATGTTTATATCTATAACTTTGCAACGGAGAATACCATTGAAGAGCATATCCTGAACCTTCTTTATAACAAGATTAATTTGTTCGAAAGTGTGATCGGGGAACTTGATGAAATTCTGACAAAGTTTGAAATGAAAAATATAGAAAACTATATTTCAGATATTTTGGCAAGTTCAGAGAGCGAAGGCGAGATCAGGCTGAAGATGGACAATCTCGCTTCTCTCATCAACCTTGAAGGCGGCATTCAGCGGAAAGGGTGGGAAGAGCATGCAGCAGCACGAGATTCATCGCTTTCTTGAACGGTATTTTATCGCGAACGAATGCGAGATGGTAGAGAAAAACTTCAGTTACATGAAGGTTCAGCTAACGATTGAACTTGATAAAGTGCTCATGAACAGACCGTTCTATTGGCACTATCAAGAAAAAACCGGCGCTCCGCCGAACCCGATGGCACTCACGCTCGTTACAGGACAGCAGCATCCTCCAGACGGGAAAGGAGAGTTTATTCATTTCGGCTCTCCCCGACTGCACCAGATTTTCTCGTCAGCAAAAAAGCTGGCATCTTTTATCAGAATGTACGAGAGTGTTCCCCGTCAAGGCGCACATCATATCCCGCTCAGCCCTTGGCTCTGTCTGAACGTTAAAGTTTCTTACCGGTGCGATCGCAAGAAGGACATGATTCTATCATACGGGCTGCATTTGATTAACGGAGAAATACAAAGCCAGTTTCACGACAGGCTCAAGACACTGCTGCTCACAAAGCGCATCCCTGATTTTTGCTATACACTTTCTCCTCTTATCAAGCCTGTATCCGGCATAAAAAGGATCGAGAATGTGATCACAGAATACATTGAACAGGACGACCACAGCTGGGCGGCCGACGCCCGGCTGCGCTGGAAAGAGGATGAAGATTTATTGGAGAGCTTTTATGAAGGCGAAAGCGATAAACCGGAATCCTATCATGTTGAAAAAGAAGCACTGAAAACTCAGTATGATCCTGCTGTATCGGTCGAAATCATCAATGGCGGCTTGTTTTATCTTCAGTAGAACATAAATAAACCCCCGGCATAACTGCCGGGGATTTATTTTCGTTTGAAGAAATACTTCAGCGCCATCGGTAAAATGCCAAAAAGTTCGACAGACACAGGCTGTTTTTCCTGTTTGCGCTGCATCCTCCGCTCTCTTCTTGTCGTTGCCGGCTCATCCATATACTGTACGATTTTTTTCGTTACGACTTTAACAAGCTCGTCTCCTGAAGCCATCTGCAGATCACCTCGTTTTACAACTATGATGACCGGATTAAGTCATGTTTAAACGGAGAGTGCTCAAAATCTCTTCCGCTACGTCATGAGGGCTTTTCTTGTCCGTTAGTACAAAAACATCGCAGTCCTCATAGTATTGGACTCTTTGTTCAAGCAGCTGCCGGATATCTTCTTCGCTTTTTTGGCTGAGCACAGGCCGCTTCTCTCTCTCTTCTTTACTGTCAAGTCTGGAAAGAATGTGTCCAAAGCTTGTTTTTAAATAAACCACATACCCTGTGTTCTTCATATAGTTTCTGTTCGCTTCAGAAACAGGAAGCCCTCCTCCTGTAATGACTACACAGTCATATTCCGGCATTTTCTTCAGCATTTCTGTTTCAAGTTCTCGAAACGCACGCTCACCCTCTTCAGCAAAAATCGAAGAGATGTTCTTTCCGGTCTGCACTTCAATCTCTGAATCCATATCATAATACGGGACACCGAGCAGTCTTGAGAGAATCGTGCCTGCTGACGATTTTCCGCTTCCCATAAATCCTGTTAAATATATCGTTTTCATCCTTTTTCTTCTGTCCAATCTGTAATGTTATTTGATTCCTTCAAATAAAAGAAGGCTGCTTTTTTCTTTCTCCCGCTGCTGCTTGATGTTTCGAGGATCACATGAAACGTCAAGCTGTCGGTGGTATCAATATAGCACACCACAGAACGATTATCATGATGAAACTGAAGTTCGGCTGGATAAACGTATTCTTTGTCACTATTAATATGGAAGACCGCGTAACGGGCGCCAGCCATTAGAAGAGTGCCGTCTTCTTTAACACTTCCCTCCTGCTGAAGAAACTTTCTTTCTGATACCATCATTTCAGATGCTGACATTATGGTGTAAAAAAGTCCGAAACAGATGATTAAGATAACCGGATAGACAAAGCCTCTCTCATCCGTCTTTTTCATATTCCCCATTGCAGCGGCAAGTAAGAACGTTCCGCCTTTTTTCCCGCAAAATCTACAATTTTCAGGATAATCCATCTTCCGTTATTTTCTGCTGTAAATGAAGCGGTGTTTTGGAGCCATATTTCGTGACCGGTCCCGTTAACCTGTTTCCTTATCCGCCCTTGATAAAAAGAAAACACGAGAATATCGCCATTCTTCGCTTTTAATACGAGCTGTTGCTGTGATACCACTACTTCCTTTGCAGCTCGTATTTCCTTTCCGATATCGGTAAAAAACATCTCCGTCTCTTCAATAGTCGTTCCCTTACTTTCTTTCCCTGCAAAAGTTATTGCTTTGATTAGCAGCGGCACTAGGGCCGCAATAGCTAAAATTATGGCAAGCGAGATGATCAGCTCAATCAAAGTTATCCCTTTTTCATTCCATCGTGCTTTAATCCGCATTTTTTATACTCCCTGCCATTTGAACCTGAAAAACGGACACACACTTCGGTAAAGCCGTTACTGAGTGTATCCCGCTCCACTATGAATTCTGTTCCATTTAGTTTGACAGGCTCAGATTCTTCGGTTATCTCCATTAAAAGTACATTTTCCAGCACTTCAATGCTTTGCCTTAGCTCCCGCGTTGTCTCGGCCTCCTCGTACAATAGATTCAGAGCAGGAAGTCCAGCTGCAGCGATGCAAGAAAGCAGAAGAAGCGATGATATGGCTTCCATCATCAGGTAGCCTCTATCGTTCTTCAACATAAAACCTGCCCTTCCCGATCTGGAACACAAGGTGAAACCTTTTTTTCCCTGCGCGGATCATCAGCATCCCTCCCTGACTGATGTTTCCCCTCGGATTATAAACGATGCTGAGCGGCATCGTGATCGGCTCTACAGTGATAAACTCTGGATAGACTACTTTTTTGTAAACTTTTGCTGCACCCATGCGAACACTATAAGTATGATCTTGATGAAAGACAAAGGTAACAAAAGATTCATTTACTGCTGCAGTCTGCTGGGTGAAATAAAGATCTTTTTTTAATGACTTCAGAAAAGCTTTTGTCTGAACGCTCTTATGAAACGATTGAAATGAATACCAGCCAGCACCTGTTAATAAAGACAGAGCAAGGAGAACGATCATCACCTCTGCTAACGTAAATCCGTCCTCTCCCGCTTGCATTCTTATCCGTTTCATGGAGCTTTCTCTACTACTCCGCTGGTGAGAACCAATCCTGTTCCATCCGGACACGTGATCGTATCAACGTAATCATCATCCAATAGATCCTGCAAAGTAGGAGTCGCATTGTTCTCAGCTTCGTACGCACCTACCTGCCCTTGCAGAAGGTCAATCGTTGCTTCGCAGCCAAGCTTTCTTGATACTTCATTGTTTTTTGTTATGCTCGGAATCGCGATCAGCATAAGCACTGAAATGATAAGCAGCACGATCATCATCTCAATCAGCGTAAATCCTTTTTCATTTTTCATATACAGCCTCCTAAATGGCTTCCATAATTTTAAGCACAGGGTAAAACATAGCAGCAAACAAAAATAATACCGCCGCACCAATTGCAGCGAACAATAAAGGCTGGATCTTTTGTATGATACATGTACACCTTTCTTCCAAAGCTTCAAAAAGCCATTCACCATACGCGGCCAGGTCGTCGCCTAAAGTGCCGCAGTCTTGGGAATGTTTGATTAGAAGCGGCATCTCCTCTGTAAAATAACCAAGTCCTTCAACAGCTTGATATAACGGAATACCTTCCGTGAGCGCCCAGCGGAGCCGGCCGGCTTCTTCAGAATAAAAATGCATATACCCGCTCCCCTCCATCCTAAAAAGGGCATCGGCAAGTGAGAACCCGTTTTTCAGCAGTTCGCCGATCTGCAGGCAAAAGTAATGTGTGGTATACAATGGGAGCAATTTTTTGAGTATAGGAATCTTCAGCAGGATCATAATTTTTTCTGTCGCTGTCATTTTTTTCTTAAAATACAGAGAGGCCGCCGTCACGATGACAGCTGCTGCAGCAGTAAAAATAAAAACATATGGCAAATACAGAAGGAACGACAATGCCATTCTGGTCATAAAGGGCATTTGAAGCTGTAAGGAGGCGTAAAGTGTCTGAAACTGCGGAAAGATGAATTTCACAAAAATGAAAGCAATCCAAAATGTAAGGAACAGAAGAAGCAGAGGGTAGCGCATAACGGAAGCGAACCGTTTTTGAAAGTGAGATTTTTTAAGCATTAGATTCCCGCTGTTCAGCAAGGCTGCTGAAAGGTTCCCGTTTGAATTCGAGAATTCTATGATGGCTAAAACGTCTTGCGGAAATTTGCTGTTGGATAAGACAATATGAACTGCATATCCATCTTTCAGCTGTTCCATCATTCTTAAAATCGATCGTTTCTGTTTATCTTTATATCGATGCTGTATTAATTCGATCGCCCTTATGAGAGGGTAGCCTGTAGATGTAAGCTGACCTAGCTTTAGCAAAAACTCACCTTGTTCTTGGCGGCTCCAGCTTCGCTTGCCAGTCATCTCGCAGCCCCCGTCCACCTTACGTAGCTTTCATCTTGAATAAACCCCATCGCATTCCCATGGCGCAAATAAAACGGAAGCCGTCGAAAAGCTCCCGATAGAAGCTGTTCATTATTGGAGATCGCCCTCCAGCATTTTTCAAGTTCAAAGCCTGATAAAATTTCGTAAACACCTGCCCGCCTATTCTTTCTTCGTTTAAAGCAAAAACCGGAACATTGTTCTTCACAATATGGGCATACGAGGGAAACAAGCCTTTGTGAGGCAACCGCAAGCAACGTCTGCTTCAATTCTGCATCCCCGATCCCAAATTCCTTCAGTCTCATGAGGGCTCCGCAGCAGTCAGACGCATGAAGCGTAGAGAGCACAAGATGGCCAGACAGGCTCGCATTTACAACCAGTTCCGCAGTACTGCTGTCCCTGATCTCTCCTATCATGATCACATCCGGATCGTGCCTTAAAATAGATTTAAAGCCTTCGCCATACGTTACACCAGCCTTTTCGTTGATTTCCATTTGAAGAAATGTTTCCACTTTCCTTTCTACTGGGTCTTCCAGCGTCACGATCTGGCGGTTCATCTGGTGCTGCAAGTGGTGAAGAAGCGAGTAAAGCATAGTGGTTTTTCCTGATCCGGTGGGTCCTGTGAACAATATCAGACCGCTTGCACGTTTGATCAGGCGAGAGAGGATGTTTATTTGGCTGGAAAATAAGGAGAGTTCATTCATGGAGAAAAAATCGTTTTGCGGTAGAATCCGGATAACAAGTGATTCATGATAAGCAGAGGGTATAGCCGAGAGCCGCAGATGAACCGTGCCAAAAAAGGAATTCAAATCCATTGCACCGCTCTGTGGCCGCCGCACTTCGCCTACATCCATCCGAGCTTTAAACTTAAAATGTGACAGCATCCGCCGAAAAAAAGGATAAGGATACCTTTTTACCTCAATCAACCGGTCATCTACCCTAAATTGGATAAGTCCTTCTTGTTTTTTCGGGACAAAGTGAATATCGGACGCTTTTAGTTCCATTGCTGAGTCAATCAGAGCATTGCAAACTGTTTCAATGGACAATATATATTCCTCCTCTCTGTGGGGATAATTTGACGCAGATATTGTTTGTTCCTGCAAAAAATTGTCTAACAAAAGGTATATTTTTTTTTCATCTAACCATACTATCTATTATTGGTGGGCTATAGCCAAGCGGTAAGGCAACGGACTTTGACTCCGTCATGCGTTGGTTCGAATCCAGCTAGCCCAGCCAAAAAAAATAACACTCTAGAATAAGAGTGCTTGAGTTTCAGGACACATGGAAAATGTGTTCTTTTTCTATTCCTTTTGCCAGTTTTGACAACTCACCTGGGCTGTACCCTGCAACAAGGCGTCGTCCGTCAGTAAGGAGCGGTCGTTTCAGAAGACGAGGATTTTCATGAAGCAGCTCTAGAAGTTCGTTGACTGTCAAATCATTTATATCCATATTAAGTGCCTGGTAGCTTCGGCTTCTTTTGGCCAAAATTTCTTCTGTACCGTTTTTAGTCATCTTCATGATGTCACGGAGTTCATCTATAGTTGGCGTCTCTCTAAACAGGTGCCTCTCCTCAAAAGGCACATCATTTTTCTTCAGCCATGATTTGGCTTTGCGGCACGAGGTACAGCTTGGATATGTGAAAAAAATCAGTTTTTGGTCTTCCACTTCCGGCCTCTCCTTTCTTGCTACTGCTAATAGTTTAATTTCCGAAAATCAGGAAAACTAAACATTTTTACCTATAAGAAGAAAAAAGTTCCCATATTTTCGGGAAAACCCTTTCATTTGACACATTTTTGCCAACTGCACTCGTAACAATGGCATTTACAAATTTGTGAATACTCATATATAATACAAAAGGAACAGCTTTACGGACGCAAAGGAGGGATACATATGCCAAGAATGTACAAAGTGCTTGGATTCTGGACAGGAATCATCGCCGTTATGGCTTATCTCGGCCACATGGAAGAGATGGCGCTGCTTTTCCTCGGACAGACGATCATGTTCGTTTCACTCAGTTATTTAAATTTATCAGAACGTATGTATATTTATATTTTCGGAGCATATTTAACGGTGTTTTTCGTAGGCTTTACTTATTGGACAACGTTCATGATGACTCCAGGTGCAGGCGGACACTAAGTTTCATTGCATCAGCTTTACTTATACATAAGATGAAAGAGCCCTGCTGTAATTCAGCAGGGCTCTTTTTCTCTTGCGATATAAGAAATGGATATTAAGATCGCTGCTTAACAAACTTTGCAACTTGAAATCCTTCGTCCAGGCCGCTGTTAAGAAGGAAAGAACGGATCGCCCGGTTTGTTCTTGATTCTTTAGAAAAAGGATTTTTCCCATCATGCTCCGCTAAATAACGCAGTATGCCATTTTCCATCAAAAACCGTCCTTGGCCAATGAGGACGTCATTTTCCATACCAGCCTGCTTGCCGGTATGCACAACTGTTTCCCAATCTACATGCGAAGTTAAGTCCATGTCTCCTGGATAAGCAAGAACATCCGTCTCTAGCCGATGGCTGCGGTAGCCCCGGATACTTCCATCGCGCAGCTGCGGTGCATGCCATTCTTCTGCGTGATAGCCATAATCAGCAAAATAGACGACAGAATCTTTTCTAAGCCAAGCATATAAGCTTCTTAGCCACTTTTCCATCTGTACGGGCACTTCGCCTTTCCAGCCATCACCACTTTGCATAAGCCGCATGCCTGCTGTTGTAGCAGCAAGGCTTTCACCGTTTTTCCAGCATGCTGCAGGCGCTCCATCTGTTAATTTTATAAACATTTCTTCCAGCAGCCCGTTTTTATTTCTGATCACCTTTACAGGCAGAGCATCGAGCAGCTCATTTGCAAAGACGATCCCTTTAAAGTTATCTGTACATTTCATGAGCGAATCAAACGAATCATGCACACTCACGTTTTTATGCTCATTTAACTTCCGCTTCAGTTCTTCCCGGTGATAGGCACTGCCCTCCACGATATAATAATTGAGGTCTCTGTACCCGGCAGGATCCTCTTGCATCCATCGTGACAATACATGGCACGCAAAGTCACCGTTTCCTGCCCCGGCCTCTATAATGTTTGCCGGGAGTCTGCTGCTGTTCAATGTCTCCCTGAATACATCACACCATACATAGCCGTATACAGGAGAGATGGAACTGCTCGTATAAAAGTCCCCTTGTCTGCCAATTTTTTGTTTTGCTCTGGAATAGTAGCCTTTCTCTGGATGATAAAGACAAAGCTCCATATATTTTTCGAAGGAGATGCAGCCGTCAGGAGAACTCATTATCTCAGAAATAACAGGGTGCATCTCCATGTTAAAATCCTGTTAAAAACGGGTTGCTGTCCATTTCGTCCCCTATCGTTGTGACTGGCCCATGTCCAGATGCAACGACCGTTTCTTCTGGCAGTGTCATCAGGCGGCTATGGATGCTCTCGAGCAGTATGCGCTGGCTGCCGCCGTACAAGTCAGTTCTGCCGATGCTTCCCGAGAACAGAGCATCCCCGCTGAAGACAATATTTTCTCCACGGAAATAGTAAGATACGCTGCCCGGAGAATGGCCGGGTGTTTCAAAAACATCGATGCTGAATCCTCCGATTACGAGTTTTTCTTCTTTGCGGATGATCTTTTCAGCAGGCTTTGCCTGAATGTGCTGGTGAAAAAAGGAAGATCCATTTCTTTTGATATCCTGCAGCCAGCTTTCTTCGTTTTCATGAATGTAGACAGGTATACCCCATTTTTCTCTTACATCATCAACTGCTCCAATGTGATCAAAATGAGCATGGGTAAGCAGGATGGCAAGAGGTTTCAGCTCTAGCGCTTCTATCTTTTTATTGATCCTCTTCCCTTCTGCACCAGGATCTATAATCAATGCTTCCTTTTTTTCGTTATACAAGATATATGTATTTTCTTGGACCGGCCCCACGGTCATCATGCTGTATTTCATTGTTTGCCTCCTTCATTGTTTTCTTTCTGCTTTTATTTTACACTAAATAAAAAATGGAGGCACCGAATGGATACTTGTCTTTGTGTAGACCTTTTTTTTGCAGAGAATTTCGATCTGCTCGATACCGCTGCTGCTTGCGACCAGTCGGAGCATGCTCTTCTCTTCCGCGATGAAGTCCGTCTTAACAGTTTTCTCCATAAAAACAGCCTTTCGCTAGAAGAAGACCTCTTTTTTCAGGTTCATGTCTTTGATTCCCTCTCCCTTGGAGAACATTTTTATGATAACGGCTTTCGGCTTGATTCCGGAAAATTTGCTGTCCTGAAAGAAAACATTGTCATGTTTAAAGTAGTGTCAGGAGATCCCGAAAGCATTGTAATGTTCCTGTATCAGTTTGATGAACATAAGGTAGCAGAAGTTCCTGGAACAGACACGCTGTATGTCGGGACGATAACGGATAAAGAACTTATCTGCCGTACCGCCGATGCCTACAAGGTTGTAATCGCCTTCATTTCTTC
The DNA here is from genome assembly GCF_002245695.1 of Fictibacillus aquaticus. Lineage (GTDB taxonomy): Bacteria > Bacillota > Bacilli > Bacillales > Fictibacillaceae > Fictibacillus > Fictibacillus aquaticus. Next base: position 33,029 of record NZ_NOII01000002.1, read on the forward strand.
ATAATTGACTACTGTACAAATACTTTTAAAACAAGTAAAATAATACAGTGTCAGTCATATTTTTTACATAGTAACGGATCACTCCACAGCAAGGGGGCATTAAAAATGGGATTAGCAATTATTACAGGCTTAGTAGCCATCCTGGCTGCTTTTGGGTTATTGCGCACACTGAAAATTAAGAATCTGTTTGCCGCAGGCTTTGCTTTTCTGACGTTTGCCGTATTTGGCTGGTTTACAGTCATGACGGTTCTAGACGTTTTTCTTGGCGGCGGAGGCTCATCAGGCCACTGATTCCCACGAACAAACCAACAAAAAACCACCAGTTTCTTGCGAAAAGAAACTGGTGGTTTTTATTTTACATCGTCATACAGGCAAGAAATATTCCAAGCGACTGCCGGTAAATATCATCATACTGACTGAGAGGCAAAGGATTCACCCCATACCCAAGTTCAACTGTAAACCCCGCTTTACGATGTTTATAAATAAACCAGTCTTTATAGCCAGCGTAGCTGTCCAAATATTGTATCGCCTTATACCCGCTGTCTGCCTCCATTCGTCTGACGATGGCTTCTGACTCCCGTGGTTCCCTGCCCTCGAACCCCCAATAGATTTCCTGACCTTGCGTATGAAGAGCGATCACACGGTCGAACTCCAATTGATCTGCTGCTGCCGCCAGCGCCGCTGCTTCCGGCTCAGATAAAGGATAGCTGCCTGGATAATCCCGCGGCGACGGCTGCTGTGGCTTTCTCGCCTTCTCAATTTCCCATAATGCCGGAAACTGATTGTTAAGATCGACACCGCGTATGTTTGCTTTCCAGTTGGAAAAATCCAGACTCCCGCGGTTCAGTTTCAATGCGTATGCACCGTATACAGGATGATCAGGTGGTCCTTCCAGTACAAGATCCACGCCGTCTGGATCGACCATCGGCACCGCATAAAGAGTGACCTCTTTCATCAGCTGACGAGCACTGAACCCTTTTATATCATCATCAAAAACTGCAGCTGTTACATATTGATGAATAAAATCCATCAAGATTCCCGAAGTTATCCATTCATTAGCATGAAAAGAAGCATTGATGTGGACTTTTTTTGGTCCCGAACCGACAGTCAGCATGTAAATCGGTTTTTTGAGTACAGATCTGCCTATTGTTTGACATCGTATAAACGGATAAGCATCCAACAGAAGCCTTAAGTCTCTTTCTAGTTCAAATGAGGTGTATTCTTTTTTCCCGCTGAAAAGAGGACTACGATTTTTGGATGGTATGCTCCATATACTCCCTTCCTGCTTCTTGTTACCGTTATTCATCAAATAAAGCATATCTACGGGAATGGAAAGTTTTTCGCTGATCGTTAATAGGGTTTCCCCTTTTTGTGCATGATACCGTTTCGATTCATATCCTGGTATTGTAACCATCGTGCCAGGTTTCAGCTCTTCCTCCACCTTTTTGAAGGACAGCATATATGGTGGGATTGAAAACAGCTTGCTGAAATAACCAATCGTATCTCCTTTTCGAGATTGAACTCTCACAGAAATCCCCCTCCTCTCTGCTCGTAAAAGTGTATGAGTCCGAGTAGCGTATATGACAAAAACAGCCGGAGCTTTTTTAAAAGCTCCGGCTGAAAGGATTATTGTTTCATTTTTTCTGTATGAACATTTTTATCAAAAAATCTCAAAAGATCACCATAGATAATTTTATCGGAAAAACCAAGCTCTGCTTTCGCGCGTTCCCCGAGAGCTTCACATGCTTTGCTGTCTGTTTTTTCGCCAGTAGTTTTATCATAGCAAACACTTCCGGTAAACACGTGATCTTTCGTGATAAACGAGCTGTCACGAAGCACCGCGAAATCCTGGCGTCCTTTCGCAAATAAGTCGGTACCGAATTGAATATCGTTCTTTGTTTCAATACCGAGCAGGTGCATAATGGTAGGCTTAAGATCTATCTGTCCGCCGACAGTTTCCATCACTTTTCCTTTTTGTCCCGGCATATGAATGATCAGCGGCACTTTTTGGAGCTGGACGGATTCGAACGGTGTGATCTCTTTACCGAGAAACTGTGACATGGCAGGATTATGGTTTTCAGAGATACCGTAATGGTCACCGTAAAGGATAAAGATAGAATCTTTATAAAGACCCGCTTGTTTTACAGATTCGAAAAATTCCTTTAGTGCCTCATCTGTGTAGCGCACAGTCGTGAAATAACGGTTGACAGTGCCATCATCAGATGTCCATTCCGGGATGTACTCGTCTTCTTCATCCAGAGTGAACGGGAAGTGGTTCGTAAGAGTAATGAACTTGGCGTAAAAAGGTTTTTTCATTGATTGGATGTGCGGGATAGACTGCTGCAAAAATTCTTTGTCTTTCAGCCCCCACCCGATAGAATTCTCGGGAGTGACTTCATAGTCTTTCAATGAAAAGAATTTATCATAACCAAGAGAATCATACATGATGTCACGGTTCCAGAAGCTTTTGTTATTCGCATGAAGCACCGCAGATTCATAGCCATGCTTCTTGATCAGTTCAGGTGTAGCATTGAACTGGTTCTGAGCGTGTGTGAAGAACACCGCCCCGCTTGGAAGCGGATAAAGGGAATTATCGAGCAGGAATTCGGAATCAGACGTTTTCCCCTGCCCTGTCTGATGGTAAAAGTTCGGGAAATAATAGCTGTCGCTAATAAGATCGTTCAAAAAAGGCGTGATTTCTTTTCCGTTTACCGTCTCATTTATCACAAAGTTTTGAGTCGATTCAACGGAAATCAAGAAAACATTTTTGCCTTTTGCTTTTCCGAACATTTTTGGATCAGGGTTTTTGTAATTTGCTCTTACATAGTTTTCCACATCCGTTATTTCGCTTCCATCAGCAAAGGCTCTTTGAGCTTTTGCTTTTGACTGGATAACCGCATCATAAATATGGTAATTGTACGTTCCAATATTTTTGATCAGCATCTCCCTGTCAAATGAACGGGTCAACAGCTGCGGCCTTTCTGTTTCTGCGATGCCTACATTGATGATAAAGATCGCGATAGCCGCGGCAAAGGTGATGCCGATCTGTTTTCTTGATGCCCGTTTCGGAGCATAATTCCTGCGGTTCATCCATACAGCAAGAACGATGATGTCTGCGAAGACAAGCAAGTCAAGAGGCTCGATCAAAGAAAAAATGCTGTCGCCAAGATCACCCATATTGCTCGTCTGAAAAAGAACCGGAATCGTGATAAAGTCATTAAAAAACCGGTAGAACACCATATTGGCATACATGACAAACGTTGAAACGGCACTGATCAGTACGATCATACGCCTATGGTTTTTACCAGAAAAATACAGACTGAACATTAAAAACAGCAGCGTAGAACTAAGAGGATTGATGAAAAGAATGACTTGCTGCATCACATTGTCCATTGGTATTTCAAATGCCGTTTTATAAATGAAGTATGTCTTGAACCACAAAAACGCGCTCGCGATAAAAAAGAATCTATACTCGAAAAAAGACTGTTTAATCTTTAACTTCATGACGTCCTGTTACCTCCTAGCTTTCTTAATTTCAAAACTATTTTTATTCCGTCCGTACACTGTTAAATCTTCTTAACAAAATCTTAACAATGCTTCACATAAAGGTTATAATATAGCGTTTCATACTGTATTACAATACCCCAAAGGCCTATTTCAAGATTCTGACAATTCCGCACTTGGTGTTTGTCTATCATTCTCTCTTGTTTCTGCCAAATCTTTAGACGGTTCAGCTATAGAAAAGTTTCAGTTTTGTACATATTAGTAAGTTCTTCCTATATAGCAAAAAAAAAGCCTCCTGAAAAAATATCAGGAAGGCTTTTAACTGTCATGCATTATCTCATATTCTGTTTAGCAAGCCATGCCCCGCCAATCACTCCGGCATCATTTCCGAGAGTGGCGATGGCAAACTGTGCCCCTTCTGCAACACGAGGAAGAGCAAACTTTTCAAAATGACGGCGCAGCGGCATTAACAGTGTTTCTCCTGCACTAGAAACACCGCCCCCGATCACGATCATCCCAGGATTGATAGAGTTAGACAGGTTAGCGATCACGAGGCCGAGGTGAAACGTAACTTTCTCGAGCACTTCTGATGCAAATTCATCCCCGTCTGCCGCTGATATTGCTACATCTTTAGCGGTGATCGTTTTTGTATCGTTCCAAACTTTATATAAAGAGGAATCCTTGTTACTCTCTATATGAAGGGCAGCAATCCGGGAAATCCCCGTTGCAGAGGCAATCGTCTCGATACAGCCGGTTTTTCCGCAGTTGCATGCAGCTCCGCCTTCAGGAATAGAGGTGATATGCCCGATTTCTCCAGCCATCCCGTTCACACCATGTACGATCTGGCCGTTTAAGATGATTCCTCCGCCTACTCCCGTTCCTAGGGTTACGCATAAAAGATCGCTTTCACCGTTTCCGGCACCTTTCCACATTTCTCCTATCGCAGCCATATTCGCATCATTTTCTACTGTAACAGGAAGACCCGTTTCTTTTTCGAGTTCGTCTTTCAGCGGGTAGTTCTTCCAGCCGATGTTTACGGCATGGTGGATGAACCCTGTTTTCATCTCAATAAATCCTGGAGCACCAAGACCGATTCCTTTCAGAACACTTTCCTCTTGTCCAAGCACTGACAGCGTATGGCGCAATGAACTGCTGATATGCTTCGTGATATGAAGACCGCCCTCTGATACATCAGTGGGAATCTCCCATTTATGAATAAGCTCGCCGTCCATAGAAACGAACGCCATTTTTATCGTCGTACCGCCGACATCTATTCCTGTTAGCCATTGTTCTGCCATTGTTGTATTCCCCTTCTTATTATTGATATTTGTTCTGTTCGGCACGGAGAATAAGCATAGCTTTCTGAAATTCCTCCGCCATAATAAGCCTGTCTTTATATAGCTGTCTAACTTCTTCCATCATCAGTTCAAGATCCCCTAATCGGTGCCCTGTATAAATAAATGATCCGAACCGTTTGAGAAGCTGCTGTACATCATAAAACGTTTTCATAGTCATCACCGTTCATATTATAACAAATGAATGCAAGCCTTTGCACAAAAGTTATGAAAAGTATTGAATCTGCATTTACAAAATAAAAAAAACAGGAAAATATCCTGTTTTTCATCATTATCTATCCGGATCTTTAGGGTGCAGCACAACGGGGCGCCTGTTTTTCAGCGGGATCGGCGAACGTACGATTACATCGCGCAATGCTCTGTAGTTGAACGGGATGAACGGCCACAAATAAGGGATATGAAAAGACTTGAATGTTGTAAAAAAAATAATGAGCAGTGCAGAGCCGGCCACATACCCCGGCACCCCCAGCAGAGCAGTTATAAGCAAAAGGACAAGCCTGACTATACGGTTCGCTAGACTCAATTCATAAGTTGGCGTCGCAAAAGTACCGATCGCAGCAATGGCGATATACAATATGACCTCGTTTATGAACATCCCTACTTCAACCGCTACTGAGCCGATTAAAATGGCAGCCACAAGTCCGAGAGCAGTTGAAACGGCTGACGGCGTATGGATGGTCGCCATACGGAGCATATCCATTCCAAGTTCAATAAGGATGAATTGTATCAGCAGCGGAATCGCCGCGTCTTTTTCAGGTCCGATGAACCCAAGCTCAGCAGGCAAAAGCCCTTGATTAACAGCAAGCAAGTACCACAGTGGGAGCAAGAAAATCGAAACCCATACGGCAAGAAAACGTACAAGCCGTAAATAAGCGCCTACGACCGGCTTCTGCCTGTATTCTTCTGCATGCTGAAGGTGATGCCAGAACGTCGTCGGTGTGATCAGGACGGCTGGGGATCCATCAACATAAACGAGTACATGCCCTTCTAACAGATGGACTGCAGCCGTATCTGGCCTCTCTGTGTAACGTACGAGCGGATAGGGGTTCCAATGCTGTCCGCATACAAACTCTTCCACCGTTTTCTCTCCCATCGGCAGCCCGTCTGTATCAATTCTTTTCAGTGCTTCTTTGATTTCTTTCACGATATGCGGATCGGCAATATCCTCGATGTATGAAACACAGACATCCGTTTTTGATCGCCGGCCGATGCTCATGTATTCCATACGCAGCGATCTGTCACGCACTCTTCTTCTCGTCAATGCTGTGTTGAAAATAATCGTTTCAACAAATCCGTCTCTAGCTCCGCGCACTACCCTCTCCACGTCTGGCTCTTCCGGCCCCCTGACAGGATACGTTCTCGCGTCGATGGAAATGATTGCATCCACCCCTTCCGCGAGAAGGATCGCCGGGCCGCTCAGCACCCAGTCCACTCCTTGGTTTAAATCTTCTGACTTTCCGACCTCTATATACGGTATATGTGTTTTCAGCAGTTTCATGAGCGGATCAGGATCTAGATCAGACGGCTCAAGCTGCGAAAGTAGTTTCATAAGATAGTGCAGGATATCGTCTTTTACGAATCCGTCAATCATAAAAAACGCCATGCGGCGCCCGGCGTATTCCAGATCCAGATAAAGGCAGTCAAAACTAATATCAATTCCAAGCTGTTTTTTTAAATATGCGACGTTTTCATCAAACGACCGTGACATATGCTTCTTCTTAGGATAATAACTCAAACAAATCCCTCCTGTTATCATCCTTGTCGAAGAACCATTAAAACATACATGATGAGATTCAATCGTTAAGTTTACTATAATCTTATTATGTATATTGACACTTAGTATATTGCATTCATTTGACAGCTCACATACAGCACACCTATGTCTGTTTGCCAGTTGTAAAGAAGCCATAAAAAAAAAACCCGCGTATCGCGGGTTTAGGACATATCTGACTGTAAATACACATACAGCAGGTTTGCTGTGTGCAGCAATGAAGTGCGGTGAGTCCGTTCAAATGCGTGAGAGGCATCGATGCCCGGTCCGATCAGCCCATGAACGATATCATATCCTGCCTTTATTGCTGCCGAAGCATCTGAAGAATAATACGGATAAATATCGATTTTGTATTTTATGCTGTTTTCTTCAGCCAGCTGAACAAGCTTGTTTCGGAGTCCAAGATGATACGGCCCGCTTGAGTCTTTCGCACAGATGGAAACGGTAAATTCGTCTGTCTCCTGACCGTCTCCGATCGCTCCCATGTCAACTGCTAAGTATTCCACCGTCTGCTCTGGAATGTTTGAATTCCCGCCATAGCCGATTTCTTCATTATTGCTGATCAGGAAATGGGTCGTGTAAGGCAGCTGGACGTTTTCATCTTTTACTTTTTCAATAATATGCATAAGAATCGCTACACTCGCCTTATCGTCAAGATGGCGCGATTTAATGAAACCATTTTCCGTTTCTTCAAAGCGAGGGGAAAATGAGACGAAATCGCCGACTGAAATTCCTGCACTGAGAGCATCCTCTTTTGATCGGAATACCCCATCAACCCGTACTTCCATATGTTTTTCATCGCGCTTCAGCTCGTTCATCCCTTTATAAACATGACCTGCTGTTTCGTGCATCAAAACGGTACCCGAAATCGTTTTGCCCGAAGCGGTGTGAATCGTGCAATATTCTCCTTCCACAGTGTTCCAGTAATAGCCGCCGATCATTGAAAGGCTCAGTCTCCCGCTGGATTTTACTTCCTTCACCATCGCGCCGAGAGTGTCCACATGAGCAGTCAGCATACGGTGGCGGCTGTCGTTTTTTCCCTTAATGGTCGCAATGATCGCACCTTTGTTTGTGACAGTATACGCCACCCCGTTCTTCTCAAAAAATTCCTTCATGAAAGTAATCGCTTTTTCGGCAAAACCTGATGGGCTCGGAATATGTACTAGCTCTTTTAAATGATCCACTATCTTCTGTCCGTCTGTGATAGCTGACATCAATTTCTCCCCCTTTATTTCATCATATATCCACGTTCATTATACAGGATTTCACATAATAAAGCAGGCTTCTGCCATCTCTGCAGTTACAGCCGTAACACCGCCCTGAGAAGAGTTCAGCCAGATTGTTTTCCAGCCGGCTGCTGCTGCGGGAGCAACATCCTGTTCGTAAGAATTTCCAACATACACCAAGTTGCTGAAACCCGTTTTTTCTTGGACAAAGTGAAAATAACGTATATCAGGCTTCTCGAATCCAGTTTCTTCTGAAATAAATAGCAGAGATTCATCCACTTTTACAGGGAGGACTTTCAGTTTTGACCGCTGAACTCTGGAAAACCCATTGCTGATGATTCCCCAGGCAATGTCTCTTTCAAAAAAATAAGACAAAAGCTTGCTGACCCAAGAAAAAGGCACACAAAACCGAGGAATAACCTTTGCGAGGTTTTCGTGAAAAACTTCTGATTCCCCCTTTCCGGCTGCCAAGCCAAGATCGGTCAGCGCCTGCTCATATCTCATTTTCTGATACAACGTGCGGCAGACTTTTCCGTTCTCTAAGAGCTTCCAGTATTCATCACAGTAAAATTTAAACTTCCTGAACCATTTCCGAACGTCACATTCAGGATGCATCTGAGTAAAAATAAAGAAAGAAGCCTGCTCGAAAGCGGCTTCGTAATCAATCAATGTGTCGTCGAGGTCGAAGAAAAAGCATGTGTTATTATTCAAAGATATCATCCATCACCTTGGAACGGACTCCCGGAAATGACATCGCACTTCCGACTGCAAAACGCCTCAATGCAGGAACACCTAGCATCATGTTCATCAGCCGGTATCGGTACTTATATAAACTCATGCCAGCTGCAAGAAGAAATAAGACTTTAATCATAAAACGAATCATACGTACATGCCCCTTTCTTTTTCATACTTTTCGCTATCCTGCGTTTATTTATTCATAACAGCAGAGCTGTCAGTGCGGCTGCAAGACATGCTGAGAAAAAAGAAGAAAGAAAATTGACCATATTATTCGTCATCCACACAGCACCTCGAGTCGTTACAGTCTTCTCACCGCAATGCAACTCTGATTCTGTTTGTATTCCGCATCTGCGGCATTGGCATGCCGGTTCAACCCATGCGCCGAAGATAGTGTCTGCAAAACAGCCAGCAACTGCACTGGCTGCTATAATCGCAGCAACTGCCAAAGAGATCTCGTTGTAAAGCAGAAAAGCTGCCACTGCAATACAAATCGCTCCTGCTGCTGATGCAGTCGACCCAAGCCATGATACCGCCCCTGAAAGGCCAGGCTCTACTTTTTTGCGCAGCTTAAGATGATAAGGCTTCTCTTTTGACAAAAAACCGAGTTCAGAAGCCCACGTATCTGCTGCTGCTTCTGCGAAAGAAGCAGCAAACGCAGCAAGCCATACAGGCGAAGGCATAAAAAGATGGACGGCTGCCGCGGCGAGGCCTGCTCCTCCATTTGCCAAAACCTGTCCTGCTGTTCTTCCTCCTGATTCGTGGCGCAGCACCTCAGACGCAATTTTTCTTCGTTTTCCGAACTTTGTCCAAATGACAGATGAGGCGAAGAAAGCTCCGATCAGTACAAGCGCATGCCAGTCAAAGGCAGCATAAGCTGTGATGCCGAGCACAAAGGCCGCTGATGATCCTCCAGCTGTAAGAAGTTTTAACCGATAAACAATAAAACAAAATAAGGCGATCGCTGCCCCAGCTGCGAATACAGCCATTATCTTTCGATCCAGCCATTCTCTGTCAGAATCGCAGCGACCGGTATATCAAAAGGTTCTGTAGGAAGTGATTCCTCGACTTGAAATGAAAAGGCCATCGCTGCGGTTTTATTTTTAAAATGTTCTAGATAGCGGTCATAATAACCTCCGCCATAGCCGATCCTGTACCCATCGCGGCTGAAAACGAGACCAGGAACGAACATCAAGTCTACTTCTGATCTGTCCACTTCATACGTCAGCGACTCAATTGGTTCGCAAAGGTCCATATAAACAATTTCGAGTTCATCAAATGATGTGATCGAACGGAATTGCATGCTTCTAGAAATCGGATCACATTTTGGAACCGATACATTTTTCCCTTCGATCCAAGCTCTTTCTATGACCGGCCTGGTCGGCAGTTCGAATTCACGCGAAACCGTAATAGCGATGCTTTTTGCTCGGTTCCATATCTGCGACTCAAAAAGCTCACGATGAACAGCTGATGATGCACGGTTCCGTTCGTCTTGATCCATCGCCTGCAGTTTCTGCTTCATTAGTCTGCGCCATTCCTTTTTATCCAAGATGCAGTCCTCCCTATTTGTCTCTATACAAGACAGTATATAGGAAAAGTAACTCTAAAAAAATCACGTGCTGAAATAGCTTCCGTTCAGCGCCTGGATATACCGTTCTGCAGAGCACTGCACTCTTTCATCTGCATTTTCTTCAATGATTCTTAAAAATGCATTGTATAGCCTGCCAAACGGATAAGGCTTTATTTTCTCTGCCATGCGTTTTACGGTCGCAGCCGGCAGCGGAATCATGTTCGGGTAGCTGTACATAAAACTCACATGTTTACGGTCAGCGGCAACAGTAATGATGTCTCCGCTGAGCAATATTCCCGCTCCGCTGTCACCGCCGCGCCAGTGCAGCACAGAACCGCCTTTAAAATGACCGCCAAGCCGGATGAGAGTCAGCCCGTCTGCAATCTCCAGTTTCTCTCCGCCCCAGAACACGATCCGGCTGCTTCCCCTCGTCACCCACTCTTTGTCGTCTTCATGGATATAAAGAGGTACCTCAAACCTTTCTGCCCATTCTGCCTGTGAGGAATAATAATGAGGATGCGACAGTGCAATACCGTTAATTCCACCAAGATCCTTCAGTGCTGATACCGTTTCTTCATCGATATATGTAATACAGTCCCAAAGCAAGCTGAACCCATTCACCTGCACTAAATAAGCCGACTGCCCGATAGCGAATTCAGGCGTGGTCGTGATGCTGAACAAACCATCTTCATGAGACATTATTTTATTCTGATACTTCCCGCTCATTGTCATGGTCAAGAGATCTGTCCATTCCTGTCCATCGCGTCCAACGTACTGTCTCTCGTCTTCACAAATGATACATCTGTCTGGAGCTGTAACCGTTCGTTCATACTGCACACCGCAAGTCGCACAAATGAAATTTTTCATGCTGATGATCTCCCCTTTTTTGAAATTTATGGACTCAGAGAAGTGGTTAATCTCCGTTTCAGGCGCACGCTTTCCGCGGGGCGGGCGGTGAGCCCTCTCGTCGCAACGCGCCATTGAGAGGTCTCACCTTCCCGCTCGTCCCGCAGGAGTCGGCGCCTTACACTCCGATTAACTTTCTCAATGATGGATTCAAGACGCGTAAGCGCATGTGATAAAAGTGCCAGCCAAACAATTGAATCTAAAATCGAAATATTCAACATGGATTTTGCGTTGATGCTTCCACTTCAGTAACAACTTCGCTGAAATTCCTAAAAAAAAACGAACCGTTCAAAAGCAACAATCTTTTAGAAAAGAGCCCTTTTCTTTTATTCTATCTGTTTTAACTGTTTTTTGACCTCGGTCATACTCCTGAAATGTTGTACGACTTTAGGAGGATAATTGTTAACGAAAACAGAATGAATGAGTATACGTGAAATTTGGGAGGCGGCATGAAAATCGAAGTAGTAAAGACATTTGACGAGCAGCACAAGCAGATTGGAACTGCTACTAGAGAAGATGTTCATAAGCTCGGTCTCTGGCATGAAGCTTTCCATTGCTGGCTAGTGGAAGAAGTGGCCGGTACAGCATACATTTATCTGCAAATTCGCAGTGAGAATAAGAAAGATTTTCCCGGGCTTCTGGATATCTCTGCAGCTGGCCATCTGACCGCTGATGAATCGGCAGCTGACGGGGTCAGGGAATTAAAAGAAGAACTCGGCCTATCAGTGATTTATGATGATCTCGTGAATTTAGGGATATTTACGTATAACTGCGTTCGGCCAGGGTTTACCGACCGCGAATTTGCACATGTTCACTTGTACGATCTTCCAATTTCTTGGGATGAATTCTTGCTTCCTAACGAAGAAGTCTCTGGAATCGTCAAGACGAAATATCAAGATTTTTATGATTTATGGCTGGACAGAGTTGCTGCGATACATGTTGAAGGATTTATGTTTGATGCAGCCGGAAAAAGAATCTGCATTGACAAAATGGCTCTTAGAAACGAATTCGCTCCTCACGATGCTAGCTTCTACATCTCAGTCCTTCAGAAAATGGAAGAGCATCTACTGAAAAAAACAAACGAAAGAAGGAATTTTAATGAAAGCGTTTAGAGGCAAAATTAAAGGCTATAACGAGATGAATGTGCCTTACACCCTTTTGTCTAAGAACGAAAATGCCAGCACGCTGGCGATCATGCTTCCTGGTCTTGGTTATACAACAGAAGGTCCATTGTTTCATTATTCAACTGGCATGTTTTTAAATGACGGACACGATGTACTGCAAGTGAATTATCAATACTTTGATGAAGCATACGACGAGTTCAGTGTTGAAGAACTGGACAAGGCGATCGAGTTCGATTCCGAAATCGTTGTCGCCTCTGTCCTTGAAGAGCGTTCCTATGAAAACTTCTATCTCATCGGCAAATCAATCGGCACGATCGCTATGAGTTCATTATTAAAAAAGGATGTCTTTCATGATGCCAAAGCCGTATGGCTGACTCCTCTACTGAATGTCGCAAGTGTGTATCAAGCTATCAAGGAGAGCCCACAAAAAGGTTTGTGCCTCATCGGCAGCCAAGACCGCCACTATTCCGCTGAGAAGTATTATGAGACGGCAAGCAATGAACATATTACATTCCGTTTGATTGAAGGAGCCGACCACAGTCTAGAATATCCTGGAAAAACCTTAGAATCACTCACTCTTTTAAATCAGCTGTTTAAGCATATTGGGGAAACTATAGAGCGGTAAACTTCCGCTCTTTTTTTATTGAAAAGATGCATTTTTCCATTTATTTCATGATATAATATCAATGTGATATCACTTTGATATGAGGGGGATGTAAATGGAAAAGAACGTTTGGAAAATGAATGGATTTCTTGGAACTTTGGCTGCATTGTTGCTCGGTGCTGCAGGTCTTTATTTCGTTTTAAACATACCTGAGAATGGACCTGTATACCTCTTAGCTGCTGCTCTATGTGGTTTATTAGCCCTTTTAATACTGTCTAGCTTAACGATTGTTCCGCCCAATTCCGCAAAGGTCCTAACATTTTTCGGAACTTACGTCGGAGTCATCAGGGATCAAGGCTTCTGGGTGACAGTTCCTTTGACACTCAAGAAAAACGTTTCTCTGCGTGTGTCTAACTTTACGAGTGAAAAATTAAAGGTAAATGATCTGCAGGGAAACCCGATACAGATTGCCGCTGTCGTCGTATATAAAGTCTCGGATTCTGCGAAAGCGATATTTGATGTAGAAGACTATGGAAGGTTCGTTCACATCCAGAGTGAAACAGGAATCCGCCATATTGCCAGCCAATACCCATATGACGTTCATGGCGATGAAGAAACGATGAGCTTGAGGCAGCACAGTGACGAGATCGCTGAACAGCTGGCAAATGACCTGCAGAAACGCCTTAATGTAGCTGGAGTGCAGGTGCTTGAAGCACGTATCATGCACTTAGCGTACTCTTCTGAGATCGCTTCAGCCATGCTGCAGCGCCAGCAGGCTCAGGCTGTACTCTCTGCACGTAAAGTGATCGTTGATGGCGCGGTCGGCTTAGTAAAGTCGGCCATCGAACAGCTTTCAGAAGAAGGCGTTGTAGATCTGGATGAAGAGAAAAAGGCGCAGATGGTCAATAATCTCCTCGTTGCTCTTGTTTCTGAAAAAGGAAGCCAGCCGATCATCAATGCCGGGACCATACATTAAGGATGTGCAGATATGTCAAAGCGCAAGGCTTTTCCGCTCCGGATCAACCCGAAGCTTTATGAAGCTCTTGAAAAATGGGCGGATGACGAACTGCGGAGTGTGAACGCCCAGATCGAAATACTCTTAAAAGAAGCGGCAAAAAAAGCAGGCCGGCTGAAGGAAGATAAACCTGAATAAAGAAAGCATCCGGCTTTTCGGATGCTTTCTTTCATGAATTTTATTGTTCGGTCTTTTACATACTGAGTAAGAAGTTGTATTGTATAGGAGAACCTTTTTTCAAATAAATCGCTGGAGGTGAACGCCGTCTGTCTGAAGAATAGACAGCGGCAAGAAAATGAGTATACATATTAATGCAAAACAAGGAGACATCGCAGAAACCATCCTGCTCCCGGGTGACCCGCTGCGTGCAAAATACATTGCAGAAACATTTTTAGAAGATGTAACTTGCTACAATGAAGTACGTGGAATGCTCGGCTTTACAGGAACATATAAAGGTAAGCGTGTTTCAGTTCAAGGAACAGGCATGGGCGTGCCATCGATCTCGATCTATGTTAACGAGCTGATGAACGAGTATGGCGTTAAAAATTTAATCCGTGTCGGGACATGCGGAGCGATTCAGAAAGATGTAAAGGTCCGTGATGTGATCATCGCTATGACCGCTTGTACTGACTCGCGAATGAACCACCTGACATTCCCTGGATTCGATTTTGCACCTTGTGCTGATTTTGACCTCTTGAAAAAGGCTTATGAAGCTGGTCTTGAAAAAGGATTAAGCGTCCGTGTCGGCAACGTGCTGACGGCAGATGTGTTTTACCGTGAAAGCATGGAACCGGTCAAGAAACTTGGGGAATACGGCGTACTTGCCGTTGAGATGGAAACAACAGCATTATACACTCTTGCTGCAAAATATGGCCGAAACGCACTTTCTATCCTTACGGTGAGCGATCATATTTTCACCGGTGAAGAAACAACGGCTGAAGAACGCCAGACTACTTTCAACGACATGATTGTGATGGCATTGGAAGCTGCTATTCAATAGCCTCCTATTACTGTACTGAAAAACCCGCTGTCAACTGACAGCGGGTTTTTCATCTATACGAATAAAAATCAGTTTCTGATCCGCTCATAAACCGTGCTGTCACATATAACAAACAGGCGGGATCCGGCAGGGATTGTCTCGTTCAACTTGTTGTTCACAGCCTTTTTTTGTGTATCCCACACAAGAATCGCCCCTTCTTCCATTAACGCTAAAAAGGCTTCACGGTAGGTCTTCCATTCTGGCCGGCTCGTAACCTCATATAAGTTCTCGCCTTCTTTTTTGCTCATCAGCTCATAAAAGAATTCACTCGAACCGTTATGAAGCAATGCCTGTGCCATCAGACGCGACACACTGTCTGTGGACAATACTGGTTCGTTCACTTTGGCGTGTTTAAATTTGGCTAAATGTGTCTCTTTCATTATTTCCACAATCGTATAAATAGATTGATTATGGAGGCTGGACATGCTCTCAACGGCTGAAGCGATCAGCAATGACTTTCCGTCTGCAGCCAGAGCATCCATCTTTTCATCAGAGAAAATCGACACTGAACGCGACTGAAGTACATTGGCCCTGTGAAGTGTGTCTTCCTCAGATGCATCTCCTTTTATGTAATGAACATTGTGGTGATGAAGAGGAGCCGTCTCTCTTTCATCTATCAGCACGATTTGCGCACCAGACTCTGCTTCTAATATTTCCTCAATCGCTGTTTCTGTCTTTTTTGACCAGCCTATCAGTACATAATGCCCTGATCCTTTGAAATTCAACTTACCTTCCTCCCTTAGCCTTCTAAACGAAGTGATCACATCAAACAGCTTTGCTACAAATAATGCTACCGTTCCGTATCCGATTGGATAGACGAACAGCATAAAAAACATGCGCCCTTCAAACGTTTTTGGCGAAAGGTCGCCGTAACCGACAGTGTAAACCGTTGTCATGACAAGCCATGCCGCATCTGACGGCTTCTCAAATGTTTCGGGTTCAATCGCATAAATGATAATAGAACTTAAAATGATGACAGATAGTGCTGACAATACAATCGCGCCGAAGTTCAAACGCGAAATTCTTGCCCAAAACCTGAATACAAACCACATGTCGCTTTTTCCCCTCCTTTTTACTTTTCTTCATCTTAACAGAGTAAAAAGGAAAGAAGGGAAATATTTGAAGAAAAAATGAAAAGGAGATTTCAATAGAAACCTCCTTTTAACCAGCTGTTCTTATTTTATTTTCGATGACAAAAAATTTTCAAGTTCTGAAGCTTGCGGATAAGATGTTTGAGTTCCGCGCATCGTAACGCTTAATGCCGCAAAAGCTGATGCCATCTTCATAGCCTCCAGCACGTTCCCATCCTTTACGAGGAAATGCGCGAAGCAGCCGATAAAGGCATCTCCGGCTCCCGTCGTATCCACCGCGTTTACTGTATGTGAAGGAACGGTTTGAATGCTTTCCTTTGTCACCCACATCACACCGCGGCTCCCCATCGTCACAATCACATTCTTCACACCTTTATGAACAAGGGACCTGGCCGCTTCGGCGATCTGATCTTCTGTTTCAACAGGCATATCAGTCAAGATTTCAAGCTCAGATTCATTTGGGATAAAATAGTCGCTCTTGCAGACATAATCAAAGTCTAAATCTTTAGTTGCAGGTGCCGGGTTTAAGATGACAGGAATCTTGTGTTCGTTTCCAAATTCAATCGAACGGTACACGGTTTCAAGCGGCACTTCAAGCTGCAGAACAATACTCGAACATTGTTTTAATTTTTCTGAAGCCTGATCTACATCCTCTGGCTTAAGATGCTTGTTTGCGCCTTTAATGATTAAAATGCGGTTCTTCGATTCAGGATCAACGAATATGGGAGCAACGCCGCTCGAAGTTCCAGGGACATTCACTGCAAATTCTGTATCAATACCATATTTTTCAAGGTTAAGAATCGTATTGTCTGCAAATAAATCATCGCCTACCTTCGTGACCATCATGACATCAGAGCCCATTTTTGCAGCAGCTACAGCCTGGTTAGCTCCTTTCCCGCCGCAGCCGATCTCAAAATCAGGTGCTTCAAGTGTCTCACCTTCTTTCGGCATTCTATCAATATAGGATATAAGATCCACCATGTTGGATCCGATCACTGCGATATCCATGTTGTTTCCTCCTTATTTTTTTCCTGTGATGACAGTAAATGATTTTTTCTCTCCTGCTCCAAGCATGATCAGCGTCCCAGATTTTTCAGCGGCAACAAAGCCTTCTGGCCTGCATGTAGCCGGCAGGACAAATGCTCCCACTTGCTGATCAGGATTGTGCAGGATCCATCTTGTCGCATAATTAAATTCTGCAGTCGCGAATTTAGTAAAGAACACAGTTCCATCAGGCGTGATCATCTCAAATTCAGCTTCGTCTCCATACTTATCCAGTTTATCTGCGAAAAAGACGATTTCAGGGTCATACATTTCAGGCTGATCAAGCTTTTCAAGCATTGTTCCACCCGTTTTCAATGCCTCGTTGAATACGAGCCATTTATCTGTCGGTTTTACATGCTCTGGAATCGATTCCCTAAGTACAAAAGCGCCCTCTGGAATACTCTGCTTGAATGCAGCATTTTCTAAATACGCATAATTGGTATGGCACATGTATTGCAGCGGCATTTGTGTGGAAGCCATGTTCACTACTTCCATATTCAGTTCAATGTACGTTTCAGAATCGAACATCGCGGCAGTTGGCTTTGCATTGTAATGGTGGCCGAACCCTTTTACATATTCGAAAGAACCGCATACTTTAACGCTTCTATCTGTTACTTCGAGCCACGTACGATCCATTTGTGCGCATGGCATTTCACCGTGAAGCGGGTGGTCATCTTCCGGAGATGGGCAGCCATTTCTGACGAGCCCTGAATGGAAAGCAAAACACCCGTATGTGCCGATAATATCATCAGCCTTTTTTGGCTCTTTAAACATATTTTTCATTTTTAAATCGACACCGTCAAACTCAAGATCCCATACCATCTGACCATAATATGGGAGAACGACCATTCTTCCGCGAGAATTTTTGATCTCCGCCCCTTCAATACCGCTCGAATATTTAAACAGGGTGACTGTGAACTCTTCATTTTGAAAAAACACTCTTTTATTTTCATGAAAATATTCTCTCTGAAGATGTATTCTGCTTGTCATGTAAACATCCTTTCTTATAATGGCAGACAGGAGGCTGAATCTTCCCGCCTGCCCAATTTTTTTACAATGCTTCTTTATTCACTGCTCCATGCACGTCATGCACTTGTCTGTCCTGTGTTTTCATCTCTTTGAAAAAGTAATAAGCGATATAGACGAAGCATGCTGCCGGAACGATAAACGCTGTCTGAAGAGACCCGAGCATATCCGACACAACTCCATGCACTGCTGGAATAACTGCCCCTCCAATGATGGACATCACGAGAATCGCTCCGGCCATCTCGGTATATTTTTTATCTTTGACGGTTTCAAGTGTTTCTGCATAAATCGTCGGCCAGCATGGTCCAAGAAGGACACTGATAGCGATCGCTCCATATACTGCAGTGATATTTGGTACAAATGAAACGTACAGAAGTGTAATTGTTCCGATTATCGAGTAGACGAACAAAACTTTAGACGGCGAATAGCGCGTCATCAAGAAGTTGGCGATGAATTTCCCTATAAAGTAAGCGATAAAGCTGTAAACCATGAAATTGGATGCAGTGCGTTCGTCCAAAGAGCTGTCCAAGTTCAATGCTAGGCGGATAGTGAATGACCAGATTGTGACCTGCATTCCCACGTAAAGGAACTGTGCTGCGATCCCTTTTCGGTACCGTGCATTAGAAGCCAGATGCTTCAGTGTATCCAGAGCACCGGGCGGCTTTTCCTTTGCCCCTGTGCTGTCGAGCGGCTTACAGGAAGGAAACTTCGTGATGATAAATAAAATCAGAACTGCTACTAGTACAAAGATCATGTATTTATATGGCTGTAAAGTATGCTGCAGCATCTCAAGACCGAATGCTTTCGCTTCATCAGGCGACATGCTTGCCATCTTCGCCTCGATATTGACTCCTTCTTGAAAA
This sequence comes from Fictibacillus aquaticus, assembly GCF_002245695.1. Taxonomy (GTDB): domain Bacteria; phylum Bacillota; class Bacilli; order Bacillales; family Fictibacillaceae; genus Fictibacillus; species Fictibacillus aquaticus. The sequence continues at coordinate 51,902 of NZ_NOII01000002.1, forward strand.
ACAAGGTACTTTCCTAGCAAAATGCCGGAAATTGCACCGATCGGGTGGAACGTCTGGCTGATGTTCAGCCTTAAAATAGAATACTTCCGCGGCCCGATCATCGAGCTGTACGTATTCGCCGCCGTTTCTAAAAAACCAAGTCCTATCGCAATTGAAAAAAGAGCGAACAAGAACATCGTGTATGTCGCAATATGGGAAGCTGGGAAAAATAATGAGCACCCTGCAATATAAAAGATGAGACCAATGATAATGCCGAATTTGTAAGTTGTCTTCCTTATCACGATCGAAGCAGGAATGGCAATAAGAAAATATCCTCCATAAAACGCGCTTTGAACGAGCGCGCTTGCAAAGTCACTCAGTTCAAAAACATGCTTGAACTGCGTGATTAAAATATCATTCAAACTTGCTGCAGCAGCCCATAACGGAAAAAGAAAAGATAATAAGATAAACTGAAAAATAGGTGTTTTGTTTAAATAGCCATCCTGCAGCTGGGTAATATTTTTCATAATTTTCATCTCCTTTAATTAAAGCGCTTCCGGAATTAGTTTCAGAATATTTAGAAATGTAAACGTTTAGATAATTAGACGCAGTAGTGCAGACTCATATCAGCCTGCAAGAATCCCTGATTTTCAATTCTGGCGATAAAATATACTCTCGCTTCGGTAAGTCATCTTTGACCGACATGCGCTCGTGCAGCAGCTGAAAAGCGAGCTCTCCAAGCAGATTCATAGGACGTGACACAACAGTCAGTTTCGGGTTTACCAATGTAGCGATATCGATATCATCGAACCCGATGAACGAGACCTCATTCCCAAGCTTCCAGTTCAGATCCTGCATCGCTTTTATGCATCCTAAACTCATCAAGTTATTGGATGAAAAGATAGCAGTCGGCCGCTCATCTAATAAAAACAAGTCCCTTGTACCTTTGTATCCGCTGCTTTCCTGAAAGTTCCCTTTAATAATATACCTTTCATCTGCCATGATATTGTGGTCATTCAGTGCCCTCTTGTATCCTTTCAGCCGCCTGTAAGCCGGTGTTGTCTCGAGCGGTCCGCAGATGATGGCTATTTTTTCATGGCCTTCAGAAATTAAGTGGCTGACAGCTTCATATGTTCCTTTTTCATTATCCACCAATACGGTGTCTGCCTCTAATTGCTTGATACTGCGGTCGACAGCTACTATCGGAATCCCCTGCACCTGAAGCACCTTTAAATGGTCACTGTTCTCATTAGCCGTTGTGATGATGACACCATCTACACCCCGCTCGATGAAGTTCTTGACGATGTTTTCTTCCATAGCCTGTGATTCGTTCGTGCTGCTGAGAATAGTAAAATATCCTTTCTCACGGGCTTTTTGCTCAATTCCTGCCATCACGATCGGAAAAAAAGGGTTCTTGATATCAGGCACGATGACACCGACCGTCTTTGTTTCCTTCTTCTTCATTGTTCTTGCCGCCGCATTCCGGATATACCCAAGTTCATCTATAGCCTTGAGAATCCTATCTTCTGTTTTCTTCCGGACACCTCCCTGGCCGTTTATGACCCGCGACACCGTCGCGATAGAAACATTGGCAAGTCTGGCAACAGCTTGAATATTTGGTTTTGTCTCCATTTCCATGCTCCTAAAATGTAAACGTTTAGATTTTATTCTTGGCTTTTACACTATCATCCCTTTTAACAGATAGCAAGCGTTTTTTGAATACGCTTACAAAATAGTAAAAAGAGCCTCCTAGGAAGGCTCCTGAAAGTTTCTACTTCCCTGACGGCATAGCCTTTTGGGTAAAATATTTAAATCCTGCAACAGATCCTGTTGCATACAGTGCATACTGAACGCCGTGAAGCAATGTCTGGCTGTTCAGCGCTTTTTCATCAATATATGCATACAATATGCCAAGAAAGATGGCTGTGATCGGGATGTAGCGGTTCGGTATCTTTTCTGTTTCGCGAATAGCCGCGATCAAAGCGGATAGTACGGCATACGCCGCAAAAGAAATCATCTATTCAGCCCCTCTCATTTTATTACTCACTATATGAAGGGAAAATGAAAATAGACGTGCTCTTAAAAAAGTCTCTTTCTAAATGAAGGTTGCTTTTGAATGCTTTGTTCTATATGGAAGTTCAGCGGTGTTGCATCTAAGGTACAAGTTAAGCTTTAATGCCTTTACATGAAGGATGATTCTATCATTCATTAAATTGTTTTGTCGTCACTTAAAATCATTTACTTAGTCAACTTGAATACATCATTGACAAAGTTGATCGGAGTGAAAGGTGCCGACTCCTCGAAAATGAAGGTTGCATTTTCTTCGTGCGATGTCTTGCTGCGCTGCCTTCCTTATCCTGCGGGACGAGCGAGAAGCGTGCGCCTGAAACGGAGATCAACTGCTTCTCTGATTTCTTGAAAAACAACATATTTACAAAAACAAAAACCGTCTGAAATCCCTATAGGGGCTTTCAGACGGTTTAGCTTAATTACTTCGTTTCACGGTGGACCATTGGACAAGATTTTTCTGTCTATCAGCTTTTAACGCTATTCACGAAAACCCTTATGAAATCAGGGTTTTCATAGTTTGGCAGCCCCTCCTTTTTCTTGTGTTTTATTCTTTTTCATTTTATTGCGTGGTCATTTGTGTGGTCATGTGGTCATTTAAGCTCCGATGGCTATTGATGACAACTGCTTTAAAATCTTAAAGAAGATTGGTGACATCTGAATCAGCAGGTGGGTCATCGCGATCTTACCGACTCCTTCCCAAGTGTCCCCGCTGTCTCTAAAGTAGGACATGAAAATTTTCCATAGAATCATAGCGCTGGCTACTGGGAACGAAATACTGATTAGGATGGAAATCAACGGGTCGAACAGAGTCCCGATGGCTGCAAGCATTTCCCCTCCTACCGCTTTTCCAACTTCATGTGCTCCTTTCTGCATGCCGTCTGTGATAAATCCAGCAGGAATGGGCTGAGAGGCTACTGAGATAATTTCACTGCATTGGCTGACAGGTTCGGCTGCAAACGCTTTTGGTGCAAACGCGAGTGGAATTAATGATCCCGCAGCTGCAGCTTTGAATTTTGTGGTCGCTTTTTTATTCTCTTGCTTATAATCACCACTCATAAAATCTCTGAAACTTATTGTCTCTGTCTTTCTAAAGCCGAACGCTGCCATCTTCTTCACTCTCCTCTTATTTAATGTCGTCGTAAACGAACACGTTGCCTGGCATTCCTGAACAATACTCTGTCAGCTTTTTTTGCCTGTAGTCGTTGCCTGTTACCCAAAGTAAAGCAGGGAAGTAGCCAAAGTCTTTATTCTTTTGAAACATTCTGCTTTCAAACAGCTTTCTGTACTTTTCAATTTTCTTTTTGTTATCTGTCATGGTGTTCTGGTTATCCACCTCAAGAAAGTGCCACTTGCCGCCTTGTCGGAAAAGCGCGTCACAGATCACAGAGCCGCCGATCTTCATCTCGTTCTTCCAGTCAGCTGGCTTTCCAGCAAAAATGTAGAATTGATTACGCATGATGAAGTGCAAGGCTTGAGGTGTTTTCTTACGGACTTTTTCATACCCAATCATTTCGCGGCCTTCTTTGCTAAGATAATAAACGGTGTCACTGCCCTCTCGAAAGGAAGAGAGATAGATGTTCATGTCTTTTAATACACGGTTCGTATTCCTCTTGCTTTTCAATTGATGGAGGACCTGCAGCTGATCTCTAGTGAGATAATGAAGTTTCTTCAAAGAGAGCAAAATCATTTCTTGACGGTGGTTCATCGGCGGCAGCCTCCTCTGTTTTCTCGATGTAATTCTGTAAAATTACTTCATCCATTTCTTTCTCAGTCATCCAAGGTGTCTGCAGAACGGTTCTGACTGACCCTCTTTTGTAGATGGCTCTGCCGGTGATCTCTGGCAGCTGATCGGCTCCTGGTGCGTCTAGGATCACCATGCTCGCGCTTGTGGTATCTACTCGAAAGCATAGCCTGGCATCGGAGTTACGCTTTAATTGCACAGGAACCACGTCAACAGTTGGATGCTGCGTCGCTGTCACGACGCGTATACCTTGTGACCGGCCGAGGCGAGCGATGTTGGAAAGCAGATACTCGCATTCCTCTTTAATCGCCCTCAGCTCTTTTGACACTTCTTTATGGCTGGCAAGCTCGCCGATCTCATCGATGACGATGAAGTGTCGTTCTTTTATGTTGGCAGCAATCACGTCCCTGGCTTTCATCTCCTTTAAACGACCAAGGGTTTTCTTCATCTCTTCCACGACGTTCTGAAGTACTGTCAGCGCATCCTCCGGCTCATCCGCATAATTGACCACTTGCCGGCAATCACGGAACCTGTCAAACTCGATGCCGCCTTTCAGGTCAATCAGCGTGAATCGCACATCTTCTGGATGCTGCTGCATCAAGTGGCTGATCATCATATCAAGGAAAGAAGATTTGCCGCCGCCAGTCGCTCCGCCGACCAGCATGTGATAGATCTTATCGAAGTTATGAAACGTCATGTTCTCTCGGTCCATTCCGATCGGCACGGTCCACCCATGAAGGTTCTCGGAAATCTCCGAATAATTGAAGCTTGATGGAATAGAGTGGTTGTAAACCTTCACATGCAGCGTTCCGTCATACGACAGTTCCACTTGCTTTTGGTGGATCTTCTTTTTCGTCAGCATTTGTTTCATATGAGGGAACGCTTTGAGATTGACCTCCAGCTGACGTCTTTTGTTGTTCAGACCATCTTGAATTGCGCCTATTTTTTTCTCATAGTCCTCGAGGGAATTGCCAAGTGGGATCCGGTAAATGTATTCCGTTCCCCAGCTGTGCCGTCTTTTACGTAGCAGCCTGTTTGTCACAACCCTTCCGTCCTCTTTTTTATTCAATCCACAGTTTGCAAAAATCTTCTGCAGTTTCTGGGCATCGCTCATCCCTCCATCTTTTTGTGCATGAGCATAAACCGCGATCGATCCGAAAAGCAGGGAAGAAGCAACCTCGAAAATCATCAACCACCATCTCCTCTCACCAAGTTCGAACGGATCCTCCTGTGCGCCACCGTCTTTGATAATTCTCAGAGAGAATACCTTCAGCAATCGGGAAGCTTTGCATCCTGTGTTATTTACTGATGCCATGCAGGATGACAAGCTTCCCGCTTGCTATGACATATTGGGCATTCGTCAGGAATTTTGTTCGGGAATAGTAAAGAATATGGGCGGCGGGCTTGTCATTTGTCTGTCCTTAAAAAAATTCTTTGCAGGGACGAGCAATTATTCATCGAATTTTATTTATGGGTGATAATATGGAGCTAACGTGTCGGTTAGAGGAAATCTTGCGTGTCCGCGGGCTTAAGAAAGGTTTTGTTGCAGCAAAAGCAAATATTGGTGTTTCAACGATGAGCCTTCTTGTACAAGGAAAACAATTGCCATCACTACCTGTTGCTTTTAAAATAGCTGAAGTACTTGAATTAAGGATTGAGGATATATGGATAAAGAAGAATTAGCTGATTGTGATTACTGCCTGCGCACTGGTCGAAGGAAGAATCTGGCGCGTTTGATTGTTGGGTATGATGTGCACATGGGGCGAAACGTTGAAAGGTTTTATTGCCCGCAATGCCTGCGGATCGTGGAGGCTGAGATTAAGGAGCTTCCGTGGGTGCAGGAGTATGGGTATACGGTGGATTATCCTTTTAAAAAGTAAAAAACGAGGCCAAGTGGTCTCGTTTTTTTATGTAGTCGTATGCTGCTGTTCTTGTAATGTTCTGCTCTTTTTTACGTCCTTAGGCTCTAAACGATGCAGAATCTCGGTTACGGCTATTAATGTACAGCCGAAGAACAATGATGTAATCATGCAGAAAAAGGCATAAATCAATCTTAAAGGGTGTGGATCATTGTTCTCATAACCGGCAGTAAGACCTGGGGTTACTACTTCTAGAGAAGTACCGATATAGAGTCCTGCTAGTATCCCAGATGCAATAATAATGATACCGACTTTTTGAAATAAATTCACCATCCATTTAAGCCTCCTATTATTTTTTACTACTCTTTATTATTGGAGGAACAATATAAGGTGTACCGAATTTTTTTCCAGTGATAAAAGATATTGTTAAAGATGCTTCTGCTAATAATGGGTATGAAATTTGATTTATATTCTCTTTAAAGTGAAGTTTAAGTTCGTCTTCTGATCCATTATAATTGGTTTCAATTGTAAGATCTGCACGCATTTTTAACTCAATTATTTTTAGGTCATCAATATAAATTTTTTCAACTGTCTCTAATACAATTTCGGATTTTGTTAACGAGATTATTTCAACATTGTTTTCACGACTAATAGTACCACCAGTAATGTCATCATCATTAGAATTAACCATTAATGAATGGAGATTGATATCATTGACTTTTACATTCAAGTCTATAGAATTTCCTTCGTTCATTTTTTCATTCATATGCTATTGCCTCCCGAAATGGGGTTGATTTTTTTTATATGATTGTTGAATGAATGGTTCCCAATCATCATAACTATCAATTCTTACAGGGATATCCATTCCTTTGTGATGCGAGCTATCAACTATTACATGAATTGAATTGTTGACGTTATTAGAGATCATCTTTTGGACCTCATTAAGAAGGTTTTTCTGACTGAATCTTTGTGAAATCACACTCAATAAGTATTGATTTAAGCTTATACCTTCTTCACGAGAAGTTTCTGCTAATTCCCTGTGCAGAGACTTTGGAAGTCTTAAAGTAAACTTCCCACTGTATTCTTCTACAGTATGCTTAGGCACAGGAATTTCAATGCCTCTTTTGATCGCAGTCATTAGCCAAATTGTTTTGGCGTCCTTAAGATTGTTTATTGCTTCTTCAGGACTCTCCCCATCTGCTATGCACCCATTCAAATCAGGATGGCTAGCTAGCCATCCGCCACCATCTTCTTCAGATAATGGATTAATTTCGATCTTATACTCTAACTCTTGATAATAACTTAGTTCTTTAGCCAAGGTTATTCCTCCTCGGAATTTAACTTTTCAATTAACGCAATGATTTTCTTTGCGTACACAGTTTTAATACGATTATTATGAACAGGAACTGGGATCATTTCATCATCGTCATCACTATAGACGATGAAATGGCTACCGCCTGAAGGGTTGTCAACAGTTATTCCATAATGTTCAATGACTGTGACAAATAAATCCCACTTTACATCTTTGGGATTATTCATTATTTTTTCAAACCGTTTTCGTATTCTTGACATTTACCCCTCTCCCATATTCTATTCATTTGCACCGCATTTGATACCAGAAATCATCTTGCACCATATACAATACCACTAATTTCTCCAATATTAAACATTTTCCTTTTTTTTCTTAAAAATAGTGTGATTTTTTTTGGAGAACGCAAATAAGCCCTGACTCCAATATTGGAATCAGGGCCTTCGCTTAATATCCTTTCGATTTCAAAACAGCCTGCAATCTCTTCCTCGTGTTCGGGCCATACACACCGTCTACCTCATATGGAAGGTAGACCATCTGGAACCGTTTCACAGCATCTACTGTCTTAGGGCCATAGCTGCCGTCGTTCACGCCTGACTTGAAATACACCGCATCAAGTGCTCGCTGTAGCTGTTTGACCGCCTCACCTTTTGCTCCTGACTTTAGAACACCAGCTGGCAACGGGTACTTGTATGTTTCCTGCGGTTTCTTTGGAGTTCCTGGCACAGGTGTATGCGCGTTCTTAGCTTTACCGAGCTTGATAACTTGTCCAACTTTTAGTTTTCTTGGATCAACGTCAGGGTTAGCCGCGATCAGATCCTCGGTCGTAATGCCGGCTGGACCATCTTGGCCTGCGATGGAGAAGAATGTATCTCCTTCTTGAATGACATACTCCCCAGGCAGAGGTGCCGGCTGAACAACTTTTACTGGCGGGTTAAAGTAAAAAGCCGCCCTGTAGTCGAACACACAGCACGGTTTCCAGGAGTAGCCTGGCATCTCATTATGCGCTTTGTCTTCCTTCCCGATTCCGTCACGGATGAATGCTGCATGCAGCTCCGAGATCGTGAGCAGTGTGGCTTCTGCCAGTTTCTCTGATCGGTAGTCCCCAGCCACGCAGATGCCGACCGCCTGCTTGTTGCTGTTGCCGACGTGATACGATTTCACACCCGGATCATGCGCCCACACGATGCGAGCTCTCATGCGTCCGTCAGGTCCTTTAATCAGGTTCTTCGGCTCGACGACAAAATGATACCCGATTCCTGGCCAACCGTTTCCGGTGACGTGAAACCGGGCGAAAGCTTCCGCTGTGGATCCGGCGAGATCCGAATTTGTGAGAGAGTGGTGCCAGACACGGGTCGTTTTAGCGTTGACCCCAACATTTACGTAGCTCCCATTACTCGGCAGCTTGCCTCGCATATCGACCAGCTGCGGTAGTTTTTCAAATGAGTACCCCATTTACAGCACCTCATCTTTCTTTTCTTCTAATTTTGGTTCGATCGGAATGACGTCTTTATGCTGCGGCTGCAGCTGTGTAAAGCGCTCTTTAAACTGATCAGGAAACTGCAAGCCTAGTTTAGAAGCATTTTCGATGAGCGATGTAAACTCAATCCCGATTAAGTAAAACACGATCATGTTGCGAAACACATTGTTTCCGGTCATGTAATCCGCTTGCGTGGCAGCGATGACCATGCAGATCATCACGAGCTTTTTCTTGATTCCTTCATAGGCTCTTTTGCTGGAGACCTCGCTTTTTTTGTAGCCGATGATCCAGCCCGTCACAAAATCAATCACCATTAAAATTGCCAGACAGGAAATCGCCTTGTCCAACCCCCCCACTAAATAAGAAATGGTCAACCCGCTGCCCCCCACAATACTTGCCCAGAGTGTGTCTGTTTTCATTTTTTTTTCTCCTCTCTTTTTGTATATAAAAAAAAGAGCCAGTTATGGCCCTTATTTCAGTGTTAATAGTTCATTTTCCACTTTGTAAAGATGAATGTTCAACAGCACATCCAAGCTCACCGCGAATTCATATTCATATTCGCGGTCTGGAATGACGTTCTCGCTGCCACCGAAGGTTTCAATGATGTGTCCTGTTCCGTCTGTGTTCACGTAAATTATCACGGTTATCCCTCCAGCCATTTCCGTATCACATGTCCGTATGCTTTTTTCGTTGGGTCTGATGACTTTATACGGACGTAAAAGGTGCGGCGCTCTCCAGTCGGTACGCCAAGATCAATGGTGAGTATCCGAGTATTGTAAATTTCCGGCGCGTTTATATTTGTTTCCGTTGTCGTGGCCACAGCTAAGGTTGTGTTATCGGACCCTCCTGATTCGACCGTTAGATAAGCTGTGTTGCCTCCCTCTGAAGCAACACGCACCTGCAGCTTTAAATATCGTGCTTTATGCTCGTATGAGTAATACTGGCAGTCAGCACTTGTCGTTAGCATGGTTCCCCACCATTGACCGTATCCCAGCCGATAAATATCCACAGAACCTGACGTGAACGCCGGCTCTGCCCCCTGAATATCCAGGTCATAGTTGAGAGTGCCATCGATGATTGCTTTGTATCCATCTTTCCTTTCAACAGTCAACGTGCCTTTCTTTGCATACAACCCGTCACTGTTCAACCTCACCCACTTGTTCGGATCAGCTGCATCAATCGCGATTAGATAATTGCCATCCCAATAAAAAAGATCATCTTCACCGATGATCTGAATGTTGTTTGTTTTTATTTGTCCCGCTGTGAGGAGGTTGGTCACAATTCCGTCTGGAGTAATGGCATTGTCATATGTTTCTCCGCCATTCGTAGTAATTCCGATACCACCTGATCGGAAGATCGTAAAGCGAGAAGCATCATTCGGGTCTCGGGCAATGATTCCCATGCCGACAGGATACTCCAGCTCAGTCATTGAATTGTTTAGCGCCTCGGTCGCCTTCTTTACCGCTTCTGTATACACATTATTCCGGATCTTCCCGCTGTTTTCATCCCAAATTTTATCCAAGATTGCCTTTGCTCGGTCAAACTGCACATCTGCAAAAGACTTTTTTAAATTAGAAAGTGTAACTTTTGGTGACTGAGTGGTTTCTGGATAATCCTCGATTTCAAGAACCCGCAGGTCTAAGTCGATATTTAAAGGCTCATAGATCGTCGGCACCGTGTCGCCAAGCCCTGGACTCGCTACAGCAAATCCCCCTTTTAGTAACTCTACGAACTCAAGTGTGATGGAAACTTCCGGCTTATCTTTCAAGTACTTCTTCAACTCTGCCAGCAGCTTTGTTTGTGAAGTGATGGAATCCGAATACACAGGCGGTGCATGCCGCAGCTTCGTGTTTCCATTCTCGTCTTTATATTTGGACGCTTCAGGAGAAGTGTATTCGGCCACGCACGTATACAGCTCATCGCCTTCTAACGCCCGGTATAAATCCACCGTTTTTACGTTTCCGGCAGTATCGTGCGCTACCCAGCCTTTCGCCGTGTTCTTCCCTGTGGAAGGGGTGTGCTTCGGATCATCGCCTTTAAAAGTCGCTGTGACTACGTGAGTCTTTGATTCAAGCCCTCGAAACACCTCTGCTCCCTTAGTGCCGGATGTTGCAGACCACGTACTTACCTTCGCCTTTTTATCCCCTGTCGCAAACTCCCACACACCGCCATCATCGCTGCCGTAAAAACGGAATTTAAACCCCGTTCCTGTAAAGCTGAACGTGAAGGTGGCACCTACTTGCTTGGTGTAATGGTAAGGATCATCAACATCCAGCCAAGTGCCTGTACGAGAATCATAGTTCATGGATACTCCGGACAATTTATCCGTGACCCCTTCCACTTCTTTTCCGTACCCTTTGATGTAAGTTGAAAGGTTGTTTGTGTTTACCGACCTGGAGAGTGTTTTTATGTTGTGACCAAATCGAAACTGATAATCAGGGCTTCCGCCAATCTTGCTGCGGATAACCACTTCATTCCCGTTAAGATCGAATTCCGCTTGGTACAACTCTAGTATTTTCTGAAAGAGCGAAAGTGCCGTATCGTTGCCGAAATTCTCGAGGTCAGCCGTACCGAATGAATCGATGACTGAAAAGGTGTAACCAGTATTATTCAGAGCGATGGAAAGAGCTTGGTTGATGGAATACTCACCTTTGTCCAATGTGGCGTACTGAAAGTCTTCAACGATATCGAAAAAGACATGGGATGCCTGAACAGATTTCACAGGAGTCTTGCCTGCAAGTCTTTCTTCCATCGCCTTAATCCGGTATTTTACGCCGTCTTGTTCCACAATGGATTCTTCGACTACCAAAGGAAAAGCGTGTTTGTTGCGCTCTGTTTCGTACAACAAAAAAGAGAGCGAACGATCACCGTTCACTCTCCTTTTGCGGGTTAAACCTTTGTAGTCGGTTAACAGCTCCGTGCTGCCGGTTATGGAGGTTATTTGCATGAGTCACCTCGGTTTTTTTGTTGATTGGTTGTTGAACAATAGTCTCTATTTGTACAACTGCGGAAAATTACATAATATTTTTACTCACTTCCGGTAAATAGGTAGTAAGTCGTTTGGATTTTATGCGCCAAATATATCCTGCGGGAACTATAACGTTCTGCATACTTGCAAAATATAATTTGCCACGAGTTGGATTATGTTCAATCCAGGTAAAAGGGTTTCCAATACCGACTTCACCTTTTCTCATAGATTTTGAGAAATATTCTATTGTCACAGCTATGGCTAAATCTTTTCTTTCATCTGAATCTACATCATTCACAATTGCAAACGATTTCGTATTTGACTCTGACCAGTATTCTTTACTGTTATCCGTTTTAACTGTGTATACTTTGTCAGTACTGCTCACTACTTTTTTGCCAAACGTTGTCCAATACGGAATCATAACACCGTAACCATATTTCACTTCTGTATTTCGCAAAAACTCTATTTTGGTATCGTGAACACATACACCTTCTTTAATGGTGTGATACTGTGTGATTTCCACTAACGCATTAACCATATCGGATGTGTGATATCCTCTTACTTTTTGTATCAACTGAATTACTTCAACATTGCGAAAGAAAGAATTACTTAGCCATTCAACGACTTTACCGTCCGCCATTAAAATTGGCTCCATCACTTTAAATGCGGTGCCTGTGGCATTGTGTTCGGGAACAAATTGGTGTAAAGCCGCGCTTCCTTCTGGTTTTAGCTCTATGGCAAATTCTTTATTTGACGCACTATATTCAACGTCATGCAACTTATTTACAGTGAAGCTCTCATTATATTCGTAAAAAGTTCGCAAAGTATCTTGTGGTCGTGTGTTGCCGAAGTAAACCCAACCTCTTGCAGGAGCCACGGATGGAGGATTTAAAGGATCTGCGCCTTTAAATATACCTTTAATGGTATGCGTTGTTTCTTGGAGATTATCAAATAAAGTTTTCTGTTTTACAATCGCTGTTGCTGCCCAAACACTTATAGTTTTTCTTTGTTCTGACGGTTTTCCCTCATCAAGTACAAATTCCCAAATGCCCCCTCGATTTTCCTCCCACGAAGTAAAATCAATCCTCTTGCCAGTAAATGTACCCGAAATTGTCGCACCGATTTCCGCAGTCCAATAATGGGGAGCAGATGTAGTAGTAAAAGCTCCAGTACTAGATAAATAGTTGAACGCATTCGTTTGTGCATCTAGTTTCGTAACGGCTCCATAGTAAGTGCCGTAATCAATAATAAAATCGTCATTAGCATCTTTTATAAATGTTCTTGTAGAAGCGTGGGTTTCGCTATGTTTGGTATGAACTCGAAATTGTCTTTGTGTTCCATATACTACTTCAAGGGTCATATTTTTTTTCAAGCTGCTAAGTTTTTTTAATGTTTCTACAAAATCAATTTGGTTTTGAAATGTCAAATTCTCCGCCAACTGTGCATCAACACCATTTAATCTGGCATTCAAATTCACAGCTGTTCCGCGTGCTTGCACAACTTCTGGATTGTTAGACCCCGCTTGGGCGATTACTTGATCAAATTGTGTTTGAACCGTTTCTGCTTTGGATTTTGCGTTATTGGCAGTTGTTACTGCACTGTCAGCTTTGCTGTCAGAAGCTGTAGCCGTCGTCTTCGCCTCCGCAGCATCCGCCAAAAATTTATCGATATCCCTCTCCATATCATCGACGTTGGCGTTGTAGTCGTTGCGGAACACGCGGTTAAAGAGCGTGCCTAGTTTTCGGTATCGTCCCATGGGATCGCCCTCCTATACATAATAAAACCGGAAGTCGAACGTTATGGTGAAGGTGCCTGTGGCGCCTGTTACCGTAAAGTCGTTTGGTCCCGGTTGTAGTGTGATTAGTTTTCTGTTGGTGTCACCGAACACAGATGCGCCGTTCTTGAGCGAGCGTACGCCGTCGAGGGTCAGGGTCTGACCGGCTGTTGTCGTTCCGGTGTAGCTCCATGTTTCGCCGGTGGTGTTGTTCGTGATGGTGAGGTTGGTGGAGGCGCCCGTGAACGTAATCTTCAACGGCCGCCGCCGCGGGTTAATGGCCACATCGCCCGCGTTAAAAATGGTGAAGCCGGACGTGCTATGCGCGTAAACCGCATCCTCCTCCGTCAGCCCCTGCCCCATCCCCCACAGTTCCGAATCAAACGTGAACGGATCCAGCGTCGTGCCGGCCGATTCCGCGTAAGGGTTGTGGGCGATGAATTCGAGGGTGAAGATGCCGTGATTCTTCTTCTTCTCCGGCAGAAATGACTTGTTCAGCTTTACCTTCCAGCGTTTCCAGGGTTCCGAATAATGGATTAAATAATACGGTTCTTTGCTAGTGAGTAACCTGTATACCTCGCTCCGTTTTAACGAGTAGTCGTAATAATCTGCTGCGGCAAATTTACAGTAGGCGGTAAGAATCCGAGGACCATATGTCGTACCGAGATCCTCGCTTCCATCTTCGTTTTCGATGTTATCTGTTTCATTTTGCGGGTTAAGTGACTCATAGAAAAAGCGCAGGGTCTCGATGCCCTCCGCTTCTAGATCGTATGTGACGCCATTTTTTATTAGCAGAAGGCTCATCGTTTCAACCCCTTCACCCTGAGATCAGCGCCTAACTGATTGCTTTGAATTATATCCATTAATGGTGCGATGGCTTTGGCGATTTGATAGCTGTCCAGATGTACAGGGACTTCTATGACGCCTCCGCTTTCTAGACTTGAAGAACGCTGCTGTTTTGAATGGTTTTGTGTTAGCAGAAGGTTTAGTGCGATCAACAGCTGATCTAACCGTTTGTTCATGCCTGGGCTCTCTACTTCATTTCGGACTAACAGTTCTGAACGGGAACTAGATAGTGACTGAGCCGCAGCACCAATGACAAATGCATTTCGATTCATTTCAGCTTGGAAAGCTCCATGTGTTTCCTTTGCCATTTGAGTAGCCGTTTTAGCAGCAAGCACCGTTTTCTTTCTAATTCCAAGCGCAAAACCATCCGTGTAGTTATTCCCTTCCTCTTCGGTTTTCTTAGAGGGAGAGTTGGAGTTGATGGATTTTTTCAATGCGCTCAATGCTGATTTTCCAATCGCCCATGCTGCATTAAAAAGAGACCCGCTTTTTGAACCGGCCCAAAGGGAATTAATAAATCCAGAAACAAAACCTGATCCGGCTCCAGACGTGTCTACACTTTTTAAACCATTCATCCCGTAATTAGCAATGGTGCTTCCGCTTTTAAATGCTTCATCTTTTTTAGCTTCGAGATCACGAGCGAATTGAGCCCCTGCTTTATTGCCTCCGCCACCATCTGTAGTTTGTCCCAATGTTTTCTCAACTGTTAATCCCAAAGCTGCTGCCACAGCTTTGTTTACTGGTTCTGTTGAATTAAGCCCTTCACTATGCTTTTTACCTTTATCCTTACCGGCTTCCGCAGCTTCTGGACCACCTTTTTTCAATTCATCTTTCACGCCGTTTACAACCTTAGCTGCTTCAGCTTTGGCTTCTATTTCAGTCAGCCCCATGCCCTTGTAAAATTCCTCAAGTGCCTGCTGGGTCTTTTTCATTGCCTCTTCTTTGCTTTTACCCAAACCTTCTAAAAATTTCATCTGTGAAGCTGCCCAGCGCTTTTGGTATTCTGCTTCACTTTCATAAACCATTATTTTATTTTCATGGTCCATTTTTTGGTGCCGCTTAAACTGTTTCCCCGTTTCGATGTCTAATAACTTTCCATCCTTAGACATTTGGTTGAACAAAGCATCCATATTTGATCTATAGCTCTCGCTGTTTTTCGCAAGAGCCTCATTATAGTCTGCTGTGTTTTTAGCCATAAGAGCTTGCCGTGATTTTTCGTCAATATCCATCTTGGATATAATGTCCTTGCGATGCTCGTAATCTTTCTTTGCTGCCTTCTGTCCAGCCTCATATATCTCTTTCATGCGATTGTTATATTCTTTTGCTTGAGCATATGAGAGCTTGTTCGTTTGTGAAGCAACACTCGCTTGAATAGCCATTGCCTCTTTTTGATTCTTGGCAAAAGTAGAAGTCATCTGCGCAAAAGTATTGGCATATTCCGAGAAAGTTTTTTGATCCTCAGAAGACATTTTTGAAAGATCGCCTTTGTATTTCTCTCTGAGAGCTTTCATCCCGTCCAGAGATTTTTTCACAGTCGCTATTTCTTCATCTACCGACTTTAATGCTTGATCTTGAATATCCTTTTGCTGATCAACAAACTTCTCACCAGTATCTGCGAAAGTTTGTTCTAGAACAACAGCTATTTCTTTCTTGAAAGATTCGAGTTCAGTAATTACTTCTTCTGTCATTTTGCTATATGTTTCAATTACTTTTTTCGACATTTCTTCTGCAGCCTTACCTGTTGATTGGTTCAGCTCAAACAGCTGCTTCTCCGCTTTTTCACGTAGGGTCACGTACGATCCTGCAGCTTTCTGTGTTGATTCTGAAACACCTTCCCCGTAAAGAAGAGCAGTTTCTCTTGCTTCCTCCTGCTTCTTCCGCAGGTTTTCGTGTGCTTTTTCACTTCCATAGACTGCAAGTGTTAGTCCGGCAATTAACGCCGTTACTCCCACTACCGCCAGTCCAACCGGCCCTGTAAATGCCATGAATGCCCCAACTGCGCCTGTGAGTACGGCGATGCCTGTAACGACACCCGCCATTGCCAATGCCAGAGCCCCCGTTGACGCTATTGTGTCTTGAGTTCCTTCATCCAAGTCATTCCATTTTTCTATCAAACTTTTAGCAATATCAACGGCACCACGAATGGCTGGAGTGAGTGCTTCTGTAAACTTGATCTTGGCCGTTTCAATAGCTCCATTCATTTCTTCAACTGCACCAGCAAGGTTGTCTTTCATGACATCTGCTGTCTTCTTTGATGCACCGGTAGAATCTTCAAGAGACTCGGTTAGTTTCTCCAACTCTTCTGGTCCGGCTTCAACTAGATTGATAAAGCCAGTCATAGCTTCCGTGCCAAAAAGAGTTTGGAAGGCTGAGAGCTTCTGTTCTTGAGTTAAGTCCTTTGTTTCATCTTGCAGTTCAGCGATGACATCGACCAACGGCAGCATATTACCTTTAGAATCTTTTAATTGTATATTGTATTTCTCGAGTACTTTTTCCCCGGCTTTTGTTGGTGATACTAAGCGAGTGAGACCCATGCGCATGGATGTTCCGACTTGCTCTGCTGCCATGCCCCGGTCTCGTAATATCCCCGTTACAGCAGCGAGGTCTTCTACGGAGTAGCCTAACAGCTTGGCGATAGGTGCTGCATACTTAAACGAATAACCCATGTCCATGATTGAAGCATTTGAACGGTTAGCTGCCATGGCAAACACATCTGCAACATGGGTGGACTTATCCGCTTCAAGCCCGAATCCTTTAATGGCCGAGGCCATTATTTCAGAGACCATCGCCATGTCCTCACCAGATGCTTCAGCTGCAGATATAACGCCTGGCATAGCAGATATGATTTCATTCACTTTAAAACCTGAAGCTGCTAAGTTTTCTTGACCGACTGCGATCTCACTTGCGGATTTGCTTGTTGCAGCACCAAGTTCTAGCGCTTGATCCTTTAATTGCTTCATCTGATCTGCAGTGGCTTCTGATATGGCTCCAACGCGGCTAACCTGCCGGCCGAATTCCATTCCAACTTCTACTGCATTTTTCATGGCGAGCGTGCCTGCAGCAACACCTGCACCCAATGTGATGCCGACTGTGGCACCTAAACCGGCCATCCTTTCACCGACTGCGTTCATCTTGGAACCGAAGCGATCGACAGACGAGATTTGCTTTTCTGTCTCAGCGCGCATTCGATCCATTTTACCGGTGGTCTGGTTCAGCTCGTTCTGCATTTTGTTTAGTTCGGCGTTGGCGTAGTTGAGACTCTTCGTATACTTCTCTGCTTCCTTCGATTCGGCTCCCATGGTATCCACGGAATCTTTGTGTGCTTTCGTCAGCTGTTCTACTTTCTTTTTCTGCAGTTCGATCTGTTTGTTTAAAAAATCCGCTTTGGTCTGAGCTTGCTTCAGCTCGTCGCCCCAGTTTTCCACACTCGTTTTGTTCGCTGCAAACTCAGACTTTACGATCTGCATCTGCCGAGAAACCGCGCTCATCTCGTTCCTGAATTCAGTTGAGTTGGAATACAGTCTTACTTTGACTTCTTTTGCCACAACGTCACCTCCTATCCGATGACCTGGTCAATATACAACACGTCTTCATCCGCTTTCTTTACCTTGTCCGCTTTTCTTCTGGCAAGAAGCTGCAGGTGATAGACAATGTCCATCTCATCAATCTGATTTTGTGAGAAGCCGATGTCCATGAGCGCGTTGTACATGTCCATCACAGCTTCCTGCATCGTTAGTTTCCCTGGCCACCGTCTTCTTCTTTACCGTCGTTTAGCAGTTTGCTAGCCTGGGCGACGTTTCCGACCACAAAATGGACAACGCCATAAATCGTCTTCATCAAGTTTCTTGAATCCGTTCCATCCTCAAACTGTTCATGAGAGAATTTGTTTTCAAACACCCTGCAAACGAAATCAATATGCTTATCCAAATCAGGTTCCTCGCTGCCTTTCTCAAATTCAAGTGCGATTTCTGACGCCTGGCGAAACATCTTCCCAGGAATAAATGCCGGTGAGGTAAACTTCTTTTCTTCTCCATCAATAACCAATGTCAGTGTTAATGAATTCATGTCCATGCTCCTCTCAAAATTAAAAAAGAGAGGATTCGCTCCTCTCTTTCATGATCATCAATAATGATTAAACGGTTGGCGGTAACGCTTCGCCTTTGTATACGACTTGCTTAAACCAGTCTGCGCCTTGTGTGAATGTTGCGCTATCCTCGACCTGCCCTTTCCAACGGCCGTTATGCTTCAGTGGCATGAACTTCATTTTCAGCTTGGATGTTTGAACGTTCTTTTTGGCTTCATCCGTCTTGTGTTCCGTTGGCAGCAATTCTGGTTTTCCTTTTAACAACCAGTAGTAACGATATCCGCCTGTGGAGATTTTCGCGCGAAATCCGAGAGCGAGTTCAATAGCAACATCGTCAATGCTTGCGAACTGAACACCATTTTCTTCTGTATGGCCAAACAGTTTCTTTTGCAATTCTAATGGCAGATCTGTTGCTTCAAGCTCAACATCAATGTCACCCATGCTGTTAAGAACTTCATATGCGCCATTATCCGCATAATGCGTTTCGGAGTCTGTCTTAGGATCCACTTTTACGTTAACCGCTCCATCAAGCTTTTCCGGCGTCTCATAAGTGGCTGCAGCGATTGTATCGGCCGTCAGTTCTGCAATATGAAACATGTCCAACCCGTGAATTAATTTGCCCATTGATTAGGCACCTCCAGTGAATGTGTTTTTGCGATACCTCATCGGCTTGTGAAAGACCTGGGTATCTTTTTCATATAGATCAGTAGAATCGTAACGAGTGTATCCCGCTTCTTTCATGACTTGATCTAATGCTTTGGCTATCGGTGTTTGTTTGCTCTGAGTATCTATTTTGGTATAAATGCTCAATTGAAAGGCGACTTCTGCAGAGATCGTGTTATTGTCAGAGTACTCGTCATCTGCGTTCTGTATCTCTGTATAAACGACCCTTGGGAATGCCACGGCACTAGGCGCGATAATATTATGAAAGCCACCCGTTACTAGCTCAACGAGTGGCTCATTTGATTCCAGCGCCTGCAGCAGTTCAGCTTTGGCATCGAAACTCATTCCTTGATCGCCTCCATGTAAATCTCGGCCATCTTCTCTGTGGCGCGGTCGCCTGCCACATCTGCGCCTTTTTCAATAAAAGGGTAAGCCGGCATGTTGACTGTCCCATACTCCAGGAAATGCGCTCGCCAAGCAACCTTCTTGTTCGGCCCAATCGAAACAAATTTCTCCCCGTCTGAGCTCTCAGTGGGACCCGAAACGCGGATGTTATCTTGAATATGGTCTTGATCCTTGCCGCTTCGGTTAACGAGCTCACGCTGCGCCTCTGCTATGATTTCGCCGCCAGCTTTCAACGCGACCTTGTCCGTCTTCTCTACGTCCTTGCCCACTTCATCAAAAAACTTCTCCAACTCATCGAATCCTTCGAAATCCAACCTAGCCATTGACGTTCAACTCCTTGCACATAATTTCAATTTCCTTATGCTCCTCGTTCATGTCAATAGCCGATTCGATCTCAAAGAAACGGTCGCCTTGCTGGATGCGCATGTCCGTTTGAATGTCTTTCCGATACCGAATCCTGATGCGATAGGTGACCTCGCCAGATAAAGCGCCCGACGCAACCATTTCACGTCCTCTGATTCCTTCCATGCTGCCCCAGACGGTGAAAGCAGTGGTATAGGATGGGACGTTGTTTCCCTCAGTGTCACGAATTGGCGTACCTTTCTTCTGAAAGCTTAGGCGGTTGCGAAAGTCAGAAGCTTTGCTTTTCTTCCAAGTCCTTTGGCCGGAATAATAATTATAGTTGCCCATCTCCAGCACCTAAGAGAGAGTCAATATGCTCGAGCACAGTCTTGCGGTTCTTGCCTGCTGTTTCTAACTCTTTTAGTTCTGTTAATTCTTCAGCAGTGAATGTGTCAGTGATGGAATCCACCACATTGTCCACGTTCTGTTTTAGTAACTCTCCGAGTGTGGAAGTTACAATCGTTTGATTTGGAGGCAATTCTGTCTCAGCTGGCGCTAGATAGCCGCCTTGTTGAAGTTCCACCGCTCGTTCTTCGTCTGCCGTTTCGTAATACGATCCAACAGAATGGTATTCACCCGTATTCTTATCACGGAAATGATTTCGAACTGGATACTGTTTCAAAACAATCACCTCGTTTTATATGTCAACAGGGTCTGGTGGTGGAGGGTAGCAGTAAGACAACTGCAAGAAGATGCTGTTCAAGCTGAATTCCAGCATGTTCGCTTGACCTAATGGTTCTCGATTTTCATACCAGTGGGTAACCAACATCGTAACGGCAAGTATCTGCAGTTCATTTTCCTCGTCCACCGTCAATCCTGTTGCGTTTTTTACATATTCTTTTGCTGCTGCAATTAAAGAAGTGAGGAGCATATCGTCCTCACTTCCGTCAATTCGCAGAAATTGCTTTACGTGTTCCACCACGGGAATCACCTCTTATTTAAACAGTTGGCGTTACAGTCATCTCGCCATAGACATATGCTGCCTTGTCAGCATCAATTACGTCAAATTGCTCAATCACGCGCATCATTGTTTGATTCTTCTTAAATGCTGCATGTTCAGAAGAATCGATTTGAAGTGTATTTCGATCGACGAATGTAACACCGTCCTGTGTGCTGCCATAAATAATTGGTGCTTTGTCAACAACAGTTGGTAGCTCAGTGTTCGAGAATACCTCAATCGAATATCCTTTGAACATTTTCTTCGTTGCATCAGCTGGATTCGGTTGGAGAATTGGGCGCCCTTGCTCATCAACAGCTTCATCCAAATGGTCAAAACCATCTTGGTTCGTAATAATCACAATATCAACGAACGCAGGATCCAAATCAATGTTTAAAGATTTTTTTAATGCTTTCCAGTCAGCAAGGCTTTTCACAGTCTTTCCTGCCTTCAATTTCTCAAAAATCTTTTTGTTTTCCGTTCGAACCGCTTTACGGTTAAACCATTTTCCAAGGTAAGCAACTAATCCACCGTCTTCATTTTGCAGAAGTCGATTAGAAACCGGAAGCGTTCCCCCATAATCTTTTACGGTGTATGGCACATTCACAAACTTTGGTTCATTGGAGTCTGGAATATCATCACCATCTGTGAAATTGGTGAGTTCTGTCGCTGTTGAGGCATCCTCATATACAAACGAACCTGTCAAAGTTGTTGTTGGATAGTAACCAACCAACGGCTTAGCAGATTTGTATTGACGACGCAGCTCCTTAATTTGAGTCTGGATGTCTTGGGGAACAATCAAGTTCTCACCGTTTGCACCACCAGTCACAAGCGCGTTCTCCGCTTCTGTCAGCTGCTCACCGCGAAGGGCTTTAAAGAAGGTCTTTACTTCGTCCACGTTACCTTTGTTTTCAATCGTTACCGCCACAGCATCCTTCTCTGCTTCATAAAGCGCTGACTTCACATCGAATTCTTTCTGCAGGTTCTTCACTTCATCGGTAAGGTTCTTCGCTTCATCCAACTTGTTTGCTGCAAGCAGGTTGCGCGCTTCTGTCTTTTTGTTGTTGATCTTCTCTAACAATTCACGTAGTTCTTTGTTCACGATAATTCCTCCTTAGGGAAATAAAAATAGAGCTTAGATAAGATCTAGCTCCAGCAGTAACTGATTTTTTAGTTCTTCTTGATCTGGCATTGCTGGTTCGGCTGCCTGTGCTTTCGGCTGCTCCGGTTCTACTGCTTTTTCCTTGAATGCTTCCGGCGTGTTGCGGTAATTCTTGAAGCAATCACTCACACATGCTACCGCCTGATTCTCTGCGGCAACTTCTATATTGAAATACTTGGCTGCTTCGTTACCGTTCAGCCATGTTTCTTCGTTCACCATCTGCTTGATCTCTTCGATGTCCGCGCCTTCTGCCAGATTCTCTGCATATACGTTCAAGATTCCGCCTTCGATGGCATCCAGATCGTCCGCCACCTTGCGGAAATCGTTCGAGTTACCCCACATGCCGCTCCAAGGCTTATGAATCATCATGAAGGCATTGGATGGCATTATTACGCGGTCACCGGCCAGTGCAATAACTGATGCAATGGAACCTGCTAAACCGTCAACGTAAACCGTTTTGTGGGCTTGATTGCGCTTCAGCATGTTATAGATGGCCAATCCTGCAAACACCGATCCGCCGCCGCTGTTCACGTAGATGTTTAGGTTCTTCACACCCTCGATATCTTTCAGAAAAGAGCGAATGTCTTCTGGACAAGTGTCTGAGTTATCCCATTTGCCCCATTCAGAACTGACGATATCGCCATAAAAATATAAATCCGCTGAGGAAGAGGTTTGATTTTTGATCTCCATGAACTTATTTTTCATCCTTTTCACCCCCTTTCGCCCTCGCTTTGGTCATCTGGTACTCATCAGCTATATCAATGGAGATATGATTCAAGTCCACACGGTGTTTATCACCATGTTCGATCGAATCCTCCTCTTCAAGTGCTCGCACTTCATTTATGTTGTATACACCCGACGAAAGCATTTCTTTGTAGTACTGAGCACGACTCTGGCTGTCTCCACGCAATGCGCTTGTCAGGTTAAACTTCACATACAGCCGCTTCTGCTCGTTATCTGTGAAGAATTTGTAATTGAATTCTTCTTCCCATGCGACAAGTTCCGGTTGGATGGTGTTCTGGATGAATTCCATTGCCTGGTGCTCAATGTTCGAGAAGGTGCTGCGATCGAGCTCGTTCAGCATGTGCAATGGCACGTTAAAGATACGGGCGATCTCCGCAATATTGAACTTCTGCGAAGCAATGAACTCTGCGTCCTGAAGTGGCATCGAGATGTTCACCCATTTCATGCCTGCGTCAAGGATCGCTACCTTGTGCGCGTTGTCCAAGCCGCCTGCAGCTTCAGCCCAATGATCTCTTAAAACGGTCTTCGCATCTTTATTTAATGAGCCTGGCGTTTCAATAATCCCCCGAGTGGTCGTTCCGTTTTTATAGAATGATCCAAGGAACTTCTGTGCTGCCTTCATCGTGCCGGCTGTTTCTCGTGCGATTTCGATCGGCGACTTGCCGCCTGGTCCATAAGGTAGATAAATCACTTCCGAATGGTGGTACTTTTGCTGCGTGCCCTTTTCTGAAAACACGAACCACAAGTCTCCAGAAGAATCTTTCGCATGCTGCACTTTCGCGGGATCCAACAGCTTGAGCTCGGTGACGTTACCTGTACGGTCCGTGATCATGGCGATATAAGCCTTTCCCCACAAGTTGCGGTACACAGATGCGGTGTGCTTGAACACAAAAGGTGTCATATACGGATTCGGGCGCTTCTCCAACAGCTTAGCCGCCTGGTGTGCCGTCTCCCGCTCTCTTCCGCTCTTGGTTTTCTTGAAAACCTGCAGTGGAAGCTTGGCGATGGCATTTGCTTTGATGTTCACGCACGCATAAATGGCTCCTACGGTAAGTGATCCCTCGTTTGTTACCAGCTCGCCACTCATCGTCGGGCCCGGAAAAAGGCTGCCTAATGGCTGCTCCCATTCTTGCAAACTGTTAAACAGTCGACGAAATAACAATTATTCTCACCTCCTTCTGGCAAGTGCTCCTCCGGTTACGATTAAGCATGAGGCCAAAAGATAGTTTCCGATGATCGGACTCAGCGCATATGTGGTCAAAATCGCTACAATAATGCCTGCAAAAATAAAAAAATCCTCAAGGAACTCTCCTAGAAGATGCAAAAAACGTTTCATATTCATCACCTACAATGTAAATTCGTCGTTCAGGATGCGTTCATTCAAGTCAGCTTGGTTCATGTAGACCATGGCTCGGAAATGTGCGGTCAGCGCAGCTGCCACACCGTCAATACGTGCATAACGGTTCGCCTTCTCAGGCTTAATGTTTCCTGTGCTATCTTTGAGCGTTTTCGTGTTGCTCAAGTACCACTGGAACATCAAATCATAGTTGTAGTTTACTTTGCCTTGAATCAACAGCCGCTCGTAATCTTTCATCGACTGGTTCATGCTCTTAAATCCTTGCTGCACCTTCACCATTTCAAACCCCAGCCCTGCCATTTGCGTATACCATTGAGTGGCATTGTAAGGGTCATAGCAAATCTCTTGAATATGGTACGTTGCTGCGTGTTTCACGAACCATTGCGTGATAAAGTCATAGTCAATGACCTCACCATCTAGGACGGTCAGGAGACCCATGTCTCTCCACCGTTCATAATTGGCGCGATCTTCGTTGTTTAATAGCTTGGCTTCTGGAATAAAGCTGTGATGAATGACCTTGATGCTACCATCTTCTTGCGGAAACTCTAGATTGACAGACGTGATGTCCGTTGTGCTCGACAAATCTGCGCCTCCGATGCACATCTGCCCCTGCAGCTCGCTTTCGTCAAACGTCCCATTGTTCCGCTTGATGATGTCCCATTCCAACCATTTTTCTGCAGAATTAACAAAGATGTTGAAACGCTTTGTCTTGATCTCGTTGATTTCCTTCTTCATCTTCATACCGTGGATGGAAGTCCGCAGTTTTTCAATGCTTAAGGACTCGCCGAGGTTCGGATTCGCTTTGATCCAGCAGCTCTCTTCCTCCCAATCATCCTCTTTATCGATTTCAGCGATGTAAGGAAAGAAATCATCGTATTCAATCGTGTTGTTTAGCAGCTTATCAGCCGTCTCGTAAAGGTTCATTAACGGACCGTCCATCACAAAGCCCGCTGTCGTGATGTCAAAGATAATCGGTTGCTCACGCGCATCTATAGATGACTCGATAACGTTCATAAGCTTGCTGTCTTTGTATTCGTGTATTTCATCAAAGATGGCTCCGTGTGTGTTCAGACCGTCCAGCTTCTTGGAATCACTCGCCAGAGGTTCCAGTTCCGCGTTCATCCGGTCAAAGTAGATCTTGTCCCTAATGATTCGGGTCCGCTTCCGCAGTGCCGGCGACTGCCGTACCATCCGTTTTGATTCCTCAAAGACCAGTTTCGCTTGATCTCGTTTGTTGGCCAGCGTATACACCCGCGCACCATACTCCTTATCCTTCATTAGTAGATAGAGAGCAATGGCACTGGCGAGCGTACTCTTTCCGTTTTTACGAGCAATCATGACCAGGATGGTTCGGAATCGTCTGTAGCCCGTCTCTTTATGGACCCAACCGAAAATGCAGCAGATGATAAACTTCTGCCAGAGTGCGAGAATCAGTGGCAAGCCGGCAAATTTACCAATGGAATGCTTACAGAACCGTTCGATAAACATGATCGGCCGGTTTGCTTTTTCAATGCTGTATTCGTAAGGGTAATCAGGGTCCTTTGATTTCTCTAAATCGTTTAGATGCCGTTGACAGAGAAGCTTCACTTTCTTGCTGGCAACAATTTCACCGCTCAGGATCTTCTCTGCATACTCAGCAGCATAATCAGCTGTGTCGATCGTTTTAGAAGTCATCGAAACCATCGTCCGGTCCCTTACCCATCTGTTCCTGCAGTTTCTTACGGCTGGCTCCAGTCAGCCCGAGTTCGCTCAGTCCTTTCATCATTACTGCAGCGTATTTTGGCAGTTCTGATATGGCAGGATGCTTGGTCGGATTGGTCGCGCCCGCCTTGTTGGTATATTCGACGATAAAACCATCCTCTGATGCGAGCTTATCCAGCTGTGTGTACACCTGGTAGGAGTGAGCGATTAGCTCGACGACAAAAGGATCGTTCACCTCAGCCTTGTTCTCCTTCTCCAACACGGCCCAAACACGGAACCATTCCTTCTTTCCGATCTTGTCGAGCTTCACCGGCGGCTTGTATTTTTTCTTCAGTTCCTTCTCGTTAAGCACGTTCGTTCACCTCACTTAAAAAAACGCATAAAAAAAGAGCCTCTTTTGTTCAAAAAGGACCCTTTTTTCGGGATTTCCCCCCTTAGGAAAATTGATCGCGGTGTGCACGAAGGGGGGCACCGGTCTCCAAAACTTTAGCGCAGTAAAGCGAATAGGGGGGATGCTCCTCTAATGGCTGCCGCCCTTCTCGGTGTGCCGCTTGTTGTGGCAGCTGTTGCAGAGACTGGTTAGGTTAGTGATGTCTAGCCTTCTGCTCCAGTCTTCCTTCACTTCAACCTCATGGTGAACCATCTCAGCAGGTGTGAGACGCTTCTTCTTCATGCAGTCCTGGCACAGGTAGTTGTCACGGTTCAAGGCAGAGGCACGCAGCTTTCTCCATGGCATGCTCTTGTAGAAGCGTGTGGTCACACTGTCTCGCTGGTATAGATCGTATTGCTTCGCTGCATCTTGCTTGTGCTGATCGCAGAAGCGTTCTCTTGTGAGTGAGATGCAGCCTGGCTGTGAGCATGGCTTCTTGGACTTAACGACCATGCTGCTTGTCGCCCTTCCTCATCCAGTACCCACACCGGCAGCAGTTGTTCAGTCCGTTAGTGAAGATGTGGTCTGTATGCGTGACGCATTTATAGCGTGGCTTAGACAACCATTTAAGCATCCTCATTTACTTTCTCCTTCAATGCATTTAGAAAGCAGGCCAAACAATAATGTGAGTGTGGTCTCTTGATGATGATCTCGCTGCACTCAATGCAGAACCGCTTCATTCAGATCATCTCCTTAAGAATAAATAGGCGAAAGAGTCATATACTTTCAAGGAACCTCGAAGGAGGTGATTAAGTGACCTTCATTGATCAAATATTAATTGCGCTGATCGTGGAGATTATATTGAAAATATTAAGTCATTTAGGTCTTTAATCTAGCTGACTTCAAGGAGTGTGGTGCCTTTGGGCACAACACATAAAAGTAAAATATGCTAAAAAATATCCTTTTTACATATATAAAAACGGCAGCCGAGTTGGCCGCCGTTTTTTCTATACTATCAATTTACCATGCCCTCAAATTCATTTCGTCCGTAAATCGTTCGCAAATCCTCCGCGAAAAGTTCGCAAATAGTTCGCGTTTTTGATTTCAAACGGAAGAGTTTTAAGTGAATAAGCACCGAATATTTATTAGCATGAGTTCACTACAAACTATAGGGAAGCCAACTCATTACCTAACTACTTCTCTTACAGCCATCTGAATTCTTGCCTTGTTCACCAAATGAGTTTGAACGTTTCTTTTTGTAGCGAACTGAAAAATATAATAAAAAAAGAAAGCTAGATTTTGAACTTCTTCTGCAGCTTGTTGAGGTCGTCTTGTCTTATGCCGATATAGCGCAATGTAATCTTTTGATCGGAGTGATTTAACATCTCCTGGAGAGCTACCACGTCTCCATGCTGCTTGTAAAAATGATAGCCGTAAGTCTTTCGAAGAGAATGGCAGCCGATTCTTTCTTGTCCGAATTCTTCTCCAATGTCTCTTAAGATGTAATAAGCCATACTTACCGATATCGCTTTATTCTTCCCTTGCCTGCTTTTGAAAAGAAACTCGTTTTTATGCTTGTCTTTGCAGTAGGCGCGGATTTCTTTCTTGAGCTCGCTTGGCATCCACACCTCTTTTATTTTTTTCGTTTTTCCTTCTCTTAAGTGAATGCTCCACCCTTCTACATCTCGTACCCGAAGTTTCAGAATGTCTTTAATACGCAACCCGGTGTTGATGCCCAGAAGGAAAAGAATGTAGTTACGCTCATTCGTTTCCTTCAAATAGGCTTTAATTTCTTTTATTACCTCTGCATCCCTAATCGGTTGGACGATATTCACGCGCTCCTCACCTCATTCCTTTTCATATAGACTTCGATTTTCAACGAGAAGGCGAGCCGCAACATCGCTTTAAATGTGAGTTCGTAGTATTTGGTCTTGCTGATACCGAGCTCCAGCCAGATGTCTGGATCATACCCTTTGATGTCCTGCATGTATTTATGGAAGATGATGTATCGTTCGTCGTGTTTAAGTGAGTTGACGGCCTGGTGAATCTGTTCCATGTATTGATTTCGAGCCATTTCGTAGTCGGCACGCTCAATCGCGGCATCTTCTGTTTTGCTGGAGAACGTGTTCGTGTTGGTTGGAGGGATAATTGAATATGATGTCGTGATGGTCGGCATTGAGGTGACTGGCAGTGTGACGAGATAGTCCCGGTACGTTTCAAGCGCTTGCTCCACAGCTTTTCTAGTGGCTTTCGTGTTCACTTTTGGCATATTAAAATTCATCTGACTCATATTCAACTGCCTCCTTTTTATTTTTGTTTCATGGCGCCGCCGCGGCCACGGGTGTAAGTAGGTCGGTTCATTCCCATCAGTTCTTTCAGATCGCGCTCGGTCAGTTCGTTTTCAACCTTTTTCTTTGCCGGCTGATGCTTATGCTTCCAGTTCTTTAGCTGCTGTTTGAAATTATTCATGAGAGTACCTCCCACGAATGTCGAATGGTTTCCGAATCATATGATTGCCCCCTGAGTACCATACAGAAAACAAAAGAGGACACCCAAGACAACGCAGCAGCCACTGCATGTCGTAATGGGTGTCCTCCGGTTTTCGGTCGGACTAAATTTTAAATTTCTCATTCGTTTCCACACGATCGATTTTTCCGTCGTGTGTAATGAAACTTGTTTCCCCGAACTTCGGCAGCTCGAGGGCCGTCACTTTACCATTCGAAACGATGTACACCTTGCCTGACTCTGCTGCATTAATTTCAGCTGTCATTGTCGAAACATTTACTGGAATCACTGCCGTTTTCAAAGCCCCACGCCCCCTGTTTCCTGTATAATTAAAGGTGACCACCTTCAGTCCGGGAAACAGCACCTGGGCTGTTTTTTTATTTGGTGTTGTTGCTAATTGACTATTACTATAAGATAGCAATATGAATTGTTGAAGGAGGATTCTATTATGCTTTCCACTGTAAAAGTGTACTTACTTGAACATGATGGTGATGATCCGGATTATTTTGATGGCTTATTTAGAATTGATTCATTAGAATACTTTGATGAAAAAGGTAAAAAAATTGATTTTGATGATGCTAAATGGTCCGGTTTTTTTAATTTTGATTACCAAACAGCAGAAGATTTAAAGAATGATATTGCGGCTTGTTTAGAAATTAACCCTCACAATATTGAAATTGAATAGTAGATGTTAGAGATCTCTTTTGGGGTCTCTTTTTTTCGCAGTACTATTTAAGTCAATAATGCTTCTTCCAAAACCTCATACTCTTCCGCCCACATGAAGTGTAGTCCACAGCTGCTTTTTGTCTTATGGTTGCAATTATCTATGACCGATTGATAGGAAATGTGGCATTTTCGGCCAGCATCCCTTGCTGATCGGTACTCATCAATCACTTCATTCGTTATGGAGTTTAGCTGCACGACTGGTTTACTTTTTGCTCTGGATCCGGTTTTTTCTCCAAGTTTCTTTGAAGTGATGTATTCCAGATTGCCATGAAAGTTGTCCGTCTTTATGAAATTCTTATGATGGAGGACTTCTCCAGGTTTAGGCTTTCCAACGAAATGATGTGCGACCAGGTTGGCAACCTTATAAGCTGCATACTTCCCTCTAAACTTCACTTTGATATGAAGATTGCCAGTCCGCTTGTGAATAAAAGGCAGCAATAAACCTTCGTGATTTTGATAAATCCGTTTGAAGCGTCCATAGTTTGAAATGAGGAACTTGCCGTCCGATCCCTCGATGGGTTTCCACGTTTCGTTAAAGAACTTCTCTTTTTCGTACCATGCTTTCCTTTGCCGCAGCGTTACTTTTTGATCGGTAATGTAGCAATTAATACTAGTCACTTTGCGCTTTATTGATTTATTCGTCCTCAACACCGTTTGCGATTTTCCAGTCAGTTCTTCCAAATAGTCATAAGTGGTTTCAGTAAGGGTGTTGATTCTTGGATCATATAGATACAGAGTCATCTTAAAACCCCTTCACACTTTTTTCACTGTGCGGATTCGCGGGTAATCATCTTCCCACCGCCGTCTCCATTCCCGCAGTGCCTGCTGATCATTATTCCTTTTAATCAGGTGAATCAATTTAAGAAGAGGCATTTTCGTGTAGTCCTGCATCAGTAATTACTCTCCTGCCTCTGATGGTTGACCAAGTTCTTTTCCAGATACGCCTGCTCGATCTGTTTTGTGGTAAAACCGAGCATGTCACCTAGACCCAGATAACAACTAAACAGATCATCATAATAAGATTCCAGCTCGTGATACCGTTCCTCGTCATCCTCCCGATCGTCGTAGATCTCCTGCATCTCCCCGACAAGGTAAAACAGATGGTTGAACTGCTTCGTGATGGAAGGATGCATGCTTTTGATGTTCGGTAGCAAGTGCTGGTATCCTAATTCAATGCCGACATCCAGAACGCAGTGTAAGCCATCGACGTATTCTTCTAGGAGTGGGTTTTTAAATTGCCCATCACCGATATTAAATGGTGGCGGATGATAAACGCTTGTCCTTGGCTCCTGATCCTTACTCCAAAACTTAAACCCTCGCCATTCGTTCGCGCACTCTCCAATTTCCACGTTGAGAGCGAGGAACGACTTTTCGGCTCGGTCTTCACCTTGGTAGTTGATGCGCTCGCGGAAAGTGTTTTGTATCTCGATTAACATCTTTGTGTTCATGGTTATTCCTCCATGGGTTTAAAATGGCAAATCATCATCCGAGATATCTAATGGCTGCCCGCCTGCGAATGGATCTTGTCCGTAGCTTGGCGGCAGTTCTTGGTGCTGGTAGTTGTTTTGCGGCGCCTGCTGCTGACTACCGTTTTTCTTCGGCTCCAGGAACTGCACGCTCTCGCCCATAACTTCAGTGACGTAAACGCGCTGTCCTTGGTTGTTGTCGTAGCTGCGTGTTTGCATGCGGCCATCCACTCCGGCTAAAGATCCTTTGCTCAAGAAGTTGGCGACGTTTTCCGCTGGCTTTCTCCATACAACGCAGTTGATGAAATCAGCTTCTCGTTCTCCTTGTTGATTGCTGAAAGGCCGGTTCACTGCAAGAGTAAAGTTTGCCACTGCTACTCCATTTGGTGTGTATTTGAGTTCAGGATCCTTTGTCAGACGCCCGACTAAAACGACTCGATTAAGCATTAATAAATCACATCTCCTTCACGCTGCAGGTTTACCCAGCGCATTTCGTCTTCAAGTTCTGTTAGTGTGAGCTCGAACAGCTGCCGGCCGTGCTGGTCTTTGAAGATGCCGCACTTGATGAGCTCGCTGATCAGTTGCTTACGGTATAAATCAAGTGCGGTACGCAGTCTGTTAGGCGCTGCCGCGATCATTGTTTTATCTCCTGATCTGCCAGCCAGTTGTAAATGGCTCGGGACAACTGCTCTTTAGTTGCTGACGGAAACTGCTGCTTTAACGACTGTAATGTGACGTTTCCGGCTGCCTTATCTATGGCCAGTGCTATCTGCTGTTGCATGTTTACATTCCTCCTGTACGAGGTAAATCTGGTATGCATGATCATTTCTTCGTTTTTCTGAGCATCGAGTAGCTGTTTGAGCTTTTCTGAGGTGTCTTGGAATGTGATGGCTCTCCGGTCTTTAACCAGATACTCTATCGCTGTGATGAGCAAAGGCTGCTTGTCCTTCACAGCTGCAGCGTATACTTCTTTCACCGTCATCATGCGGTGGCACCCCTTTACGGCGTAATATCGTGAAACGTATTGGTCTCTTTCACAAATTTCATGTTCACCATACCCGTCCTTCCCTGGCGGTTCTTGGAGAATAAGATTTCTGTTATGCCTGGTGTTTGCGAATCGGCATAGTAGTAATCATCCCTGTAAAGAAACAGGATCAAGTCTGCCGTTTGTTCGATCGCACCTGATTCCCTTAAGTCTGACATCATCGGTCGTTTATCTTGCCTCTGCTCAAGACCACGGCTCAGCTGAGACAGGATGATCACCGGTATGTTGAATTCAGCAGCCATATGCTTGAGCGCAAGAATGATGTCCTCGATCTCATGATGTCGGCTGGCTTTGTTCTCGATTGTTTTCATGAGCGTTAAGAAGTCAATCATCACCACATGCTTGAAGTCAGGGTTTTCTTTCATGTTCCGCCTCACCACTGCTCGCATTTCGTTCACTGTATTCTCGCGGCGGATGCTGAATTTCAGCTTCTCCAGCACCGACATGGCGTTATGATATTTGTTCCAGTCAGATGCCTCGAAGTATTTGTTCGGGTTGCGCATCTTCATGAGGTTGATCCGGCCTTCTGTTGCGATCAGTCGGTCGATTACCGCACCTTCGCTCATCTCGATGCTGAAGATGGTAGGCATGATCTTGTCTTTCTTTGACCCTTCTAGCGCGCAATTAAGAACAAGCGCTGTCTTTCCCATCGATGGTCTGGCACCTATAACGATCAAGTCTCCGTCCTGCCATCCATCGGTCAGCAAGTTCAGACTCATGTAACCGGTATTCACACCACTCAATCCTTTTTCTGGTGTATCTGCGTGTTCTCTTGCACGGTTCAGAAGCATATCCTTAAATGACTGCTTGTCCTCAACCGTGTTTCCCTCTAGCTTTGTCATCTGGTCGATGAACAGGGTCAGCTTCGTCATGTCGTTCTGTTCTCTCACGCCATCCAAGAACGAGTGTGCTAACCTTTCAGCTGTCTCGATCGTCCAATACTCCAAGATTAGGTTCTGATGCCGCTTGAATGTTTCTCCATCTGGCGCGTATGCGAACAAGTTCCGCAAGTATTCAGGACCGCCGAAACTGATAATTGCCGTGTGTCCAAGATCTTCGAGCGAGAGGATATCAATCTCTGTGCCTTTACTGCTTAAATCAAGCAATGCTTTGAAAAGTGCTCTGTGCTCCACGCTGTAAAAATGCTTGGTATTCAGCTTGGTTTCCTCGAGGTATGTAGGGTCATTCAAAATGATTCCTAAGACCTTCTGCTCGTTTTTCACCAGCCTATTAATCTTCTGATCCATCAACCTTCACCGCCGAATAAATTGTTTGCGTTAATATGTTCCAAGGGTTTTACAACAGGTTCTTCCCTGGGCTTAAACGGTTTTACTTTGTTTTGCTTTTCTTGGATTTCAAGATGCAAGCGATCGTATTGATCACGCAGCTTGGCTCCAGAGAGGATGTTTTTGTGCCAGAAAGTGTTTTGCTGCACCCAGTCAATCATCTTCGCTATGACTCTAGGATCCTTGCCATCGATATCGATCAGCTTCCGCATATCGTCTGCCCATTTCTGCAGATCAGGTTCTTTGTGTGCAGGGTTGTTAGCCAGAATTCGTTCGTACAAGCGTTTGGCAAGCTGGAAAGGGATAGACGCAGGGTCGTAAACGTGTTTGCGACGTATATCTTTTAAATCTTTACTTTCTTTTACTTTCTTTTCTTTTATTGCATTGCTTTTGGTTTGCATTTGCATTGCATTTGCATTGCTTTTACATTCCTCTTGCATGCCCAAATTCTCAGAATCCGCGTCATTACTGGATTTCTCCCAACGCTTCTTGGCAGCCTTTCTTCGCTTTTCGCTGATGGTTTCTTTCAATTCCATCCGTTTTATGAGCGAAAGTGACCAAATATTTTCGTCATCTTCAACGAGGAGATCAAACTCATGAATGCAATCTTCTACAAACTTTTGTGCAAAATCAGATTTGCATTGCATTTGCATTGCAAGTGCATTAAACAAATGTTTACCCTTCTTCAATTTGAAGTCTTCCTGCTCTCTGAGAATCTCGATGAGCATCCAGTACATGCCGTATCCTTCCGTGCCATACACGCTTCTCATGGCTGATATCTTCGGATCGTGCCTGGCGTTGCTGTCATGCGAAAAATAGAACGCTTCTTTCATACCCCTGTATCCCCTTCCCTTTAGTGCCTGCTTGATTCTTACCCTGCTGTGACGATACGCTGCTTACCTGATGTTCGGTTCACCAGATGTACCTGCCCGCTGACGTTCTTTGTAATCAGCCAATTATTCGGGTTGAGTCCCTTTTCCGCCATCAGTATCCGCTGCGCTCGCGTTGGCCGTTTTCCATTTTTCATAATCGTTTCTCCTCATACAAATGACATGTTTATTCCTGATCACTTTTACTGCTGAAAACTCAGGATAGGCCTTAGCCAAGTAGCCATGGACGTAACCCATAAAGCGTTTTTCGTTCTTGGCCAACACTGTCCAATAAAAGAGTGGCAGCTGCACAAAATACCGAATCGGGTCGCTCATGCGGCCTCCTGTTTGAATCAGACTTTGCAGTGTGCTACACTACGCTTGAGTTGTTTTTCATGTGCTCGTCCTGCCGGGGCGAGCACTTTTTGTTCTTCATACGCTTTTAAGATCATTCCTGGGGGCCGAGAAAGACGGTCAGCTGTCTCATCCACACCGATGACGGGTACGTGGTGTTTAAGATAAAACACCTCTTCTGCCGTCAGCCGGTTCCCTTTCTTCTGTACTTCATCAGGAGCAAGAGCGAAACCAAGTTCTTTGATCTTCTGCTCCGTTTCCTTGCTGTAATCTTCTTTCCTATCCAGCAGCCGAAGAAGCTTCATGCGAGCTGCCTTTTTCTCCATTCTGTTCATTGTGTACACCTCTCTTCCTAGTGCTGATCCGCACTGGCAGAGTCCGGAGAAGGGGGATGGCGAAGGGAGGCGCCTCGGGTCCGGACCCTGTCAGCAGGGACCAACTTGCTCTTGGCAAGTGGCCATGCTAAAATGACGTTATCAAACCTTTTATATGTGACTCATTTAAGCAGTAAGCGTTGCAGCGCTTGCTGCTTTTTCTATTTTCGGGCCGTATGTTTGCTGGAAGCGTGCGCGTGTTTGGTCAATCCATTTGGAGAGCCTGTAGTAATGCTCAGCTTCAATGCGTTTGCCTGCTTTGCTCAAGGCGTGTGCATACATGTTCAGCGACCGGTGCATCATGATCATCTCCATGCCGTCCATCTCAACGGAATGCTTAGCAGCAAGGACTTTGTTGAAAGAGATATCAAACAGCTTGCGGTTAAAGCCCTCCAGTCCTTTACGATAGCGAGACATAGCGTTCTTAATCATGGCCAAGTCAGTGCGAATCAGTGCGATCTTTTCCTTCATTGTGCTTCCCTCTCAATCTCTAAAGTTATGATGAGCTTGTGAATATCCAATCCTTTATGCTGCATCCCGCGAACCATCTTGATGATGTTATCCTGTTCATCTTTTGCTTGAATTAGCTGATCGAGTTCTACGAGCGCTCTTTTCTGTTCTTCCAGCCACCACAGTGCTTTCTTCATGTCACCGGATTCCATGTAAAGGTTCTGTCTTCTGGAGCAAACCTGAATGAACTTATGAAGCCTGTTTGCCCACCATAAATCCCGATTGAAAACCTTGCCTTCCATGCTCATATCCTACTGCTTCCTCTCTGCATGTATCCGTTTGCAATAAGCTTTTGCGTATGATGTTTCCAGCTGTCGTTCCAGCTCACTCCGTATTCTGTGCAGATTACGGCGACGTAATGGCTGAGTGCGTAGATCCCATCGATCGCCTGGTCTACCGTTTCTTTCAGCTGATGCCGGTCGTGTTCGTTCATGCTAACCGGTTGATTGGCGAGGCATACCGCGCTGATCGCTTCGAGTGCTTCCTGTAGCTCTTCCCTTGCTTTCGCCGCAACACTTGCTCTGTGCAGATCCACTGCGTTCCCGTCAAGTCGCTTCACCCAGCCGCCTGCCGTATAATCATGCGCCACTTCCATCGCATAGAACGGGTCATCCCACTTATCCATGAGTGTTTGAGAGATATCCATCGGAACCCTTGCTCGTTCGGTCTCATAAGCCGAAACACTTTCCCTCGAGACGTTCAGGTCCATCGACAGCCTCAGCTGCGATTGCTTCCCCCGATTCTCCTTAATGTACTTACCAACTCCCATATTCGGTTGTTCCTCCTTTTACCAACTGTTCATGTATAACCGTGTAATGTAGTAGATAGATAGCTTGTCCTCTTGACTTTACACATCTTTTTGCATCACATCGCTGCATAACGATCACCTGCGCTTATCGGACTAAGATCGGAACGGTTCAGCCAGTTAAAGAACGCTTCGCGGGACACACGTTTCTGGCGGCCGACGCGGACGAGTGGGAAGTCTTTATACTCCATCACCTCGTAAGCCACGCGGCGTGAGATTTTTAAAATCTCGGCAACATGCCTGCTGTCTAGGATCAATGGGTAATCCTCCACCTGGGGGAATTTGTTTTTTTTCATGCTTCTTCATCTCCTTTCGTTATTAAGTAGTGCGAAAGACTTCAATAGAGGCTGCCACTAGGTGATTACTCACACTTAAAATGTAAAACCATGAAATAGAGTGAAATATTACCAGTAAAAAAGTTCAAAAAAATAGAGTCTCTTGATTGATTTCCAACAACTGCACACAGCATCGACCAAGTAGATCGGTGCTCTATGCAGTTGTGGAGGAAAATTTCTTCTCCTGTCGAATTATGGTAAATACAGGAAGGAGGTGTAGTTCTATGGATTATGCATTAGTTAAGGAACAAGGTGTCACATTTGCTGTTGTTGTTGTTAAATCCTATGTGCTTAAAAGTGATGACGTTGAGGAAGTCAGAGCTAGTTACAGACCTTATTTCCCTGGCGTCCCTATCATATTGATGGCTCAAGATTTACGTGGTGTCCCAACATACCATGGTAGAAAAGATATAGTTAAGTTTCTTTCTAGGATTGATCATCGCCGTCTACCTTGGAAGCGGAAACAGGCTTAAGCTCTTCTGGCTCACCAACTTGATTAACAACTGGTGCATCATTCAATATTTTTTCAAAAGCTATTGGATTCACTCGTATGCCTGCAACAAGTTTATTCTCTTGTCCAGCTGCCGTTGCCGCGGTGGCTGGTTGCTTCTGAATTAGGTTTTTTACATCTTCTTCGCTTTTTAGATACATGTTTTCACCACCTTTCAATCGTTGCTGTGTGAGTAGTGGAGGAAAGTTTCATTTAAGCAGAATTAACATCGATACATTTTGTATCAAAATCAACCTGAAAAAGGTCTGGAAAGAGTTCGCGATCCCTTATTCCGTAAAGTTGTTCAAACTTTAGCATTGTTTCTCTTCCGGGGTTTCTTTCACCCTTTTCTATTTTCCTTACATATACTTCAGAGATTTCTAAAATTTCTGCTACCTGTTTTTGAGTTAAATCTTTAGAAGTACGAAGATTAACCAGTTTTTTTCTCATAATCCCACCTCACTTTGATACGATATGTATCTCGATAATCCGATTATAAATGATACATTTTGTATCGTCAATCATTTTTGATACATTTCTTATCATCTATTTATTTCCGATACAAAGTGTATCTATAATATAAGTAAATTAAATATAAATAGCGAGGGGAGGAAAGGGATGTTAGGGCAGCGTTTGAAGAAATTAAGAGGTAAACGTACTCAAGAAGATATTGCGCAAATGATCGGTATATCTAGACCGAGGTACTCGCATTATGAAACTGGAAGAAGTGAACCAGATCATGAAACCCTTCAAAAGATGGCAAATTTATTTGGAGTTTCCACTGATTATCTTTTAATTGGTTCTGATATTGTTAAAAATCCTAAGCTTCCTTCAAAAAAACTATCACCTGTAGTTACCGACGATGTCATCAATTTTACTGATGTTGAAATAAGATTATTAGAAGAAATCAAAAAACATCCTGTGCTATTTCATGATCTCGCAAATGCGCCTGAGAAGAAGATTAAGCAGCTAATCAAAATGTGGGAGTTCATAAAAAAGGATCTTGAAGAAGATGAAGACGAGGACATTATTGAAGATTAAATGAATGCCTTTACATAATATACACGCTTCTGCGTGTTTTCTTTTAACATCAATTGGTTTTATTGACCATTAAAGGGGTATTATAACATGTTAAAAAAAGCCTTATTAGCTTTAACCCTTTCACTTGTTGTTACTGGGTGCCAAAGTAACATTGAACCTAAAACAAATAAAGCTAAAGCTGAAAAAAAGGGTGACTACTACAAGGACTTCCCCAAGCCACTTGGATTAATAATTCATGATTATAACAAAATAGTTGATCACTTAAATCAAAATGGAAATAACCCAGGGATTTCTCATATTGAATATGAAAGCCTGCCTCCATTAGAACCTGCAGAATTCGAAGACAATCCGAACTTTTTTACTCAAAGCATACAAAATGAAACTGAAGATGACGGAAGTCATAAATTTGAACTCAAAGCTGTTTTCAATGAAGATAAAATTTTGGTTGGAGTCTATTTACTGTCAATTGGCCTTGATTCTAACCAAATGGAATTCTCTGAAAAGGGCATTATGTCTTCAGTAATTCTCTTAAATGCATTAGATATACAGGAATCTGGAATTGACGATTTTCTTATGAGTACTTCTGCCACCAAAGTAATAAAAAACGGTAAATACAAAGTCAAATTAACAAAATTAGCAGACATGGGAATGTTTGCAATAAACGTTTGGGAAAAAAATACTCGTATTCAAGAATGACATTCAATAAGGTGTGACAACATGCAGCTAAGTCAACTAATCATAAATACACATTCAGACTATTGGGAAGAACGCGCTGAAAAGGTGCTCTCCCACTTCTCATTCAGCTTTGCGGATGAAATCGATATGGCCATGATCTGCAAGCGCTACGGTATTAAACTGCTGCCGCTGGATGTTCATTTTTATGAAGGGGACGTGGAAGACGGTTTAAAAGCATTCTCCCTCCCCTCCTCCGGCCGACGCGGCATTATATACATACAGCCAGGGCTGGATCCGGTCGAGAAGAAACTGATCCTCGCTGAGGAATTCTGCCATATCTACGCACATCACACAAATCAGCTCACAATGGACAAGTCCTATATCGGTAAGCTCGAAGCCCAGGCAAAGCGAATGGCTGCATACCTGCTCATGCCAGGCAACTTTCTAAATGAAGTCTACCTTGTTGCTGAAGATCAAGCTGTTTGCATCTCAGACATCGCGGATCACTTCCTCGTCACCGAAGAGTTTGCACAATACCGCCTGCAGTTGGCATTTGGCCGGAAGGTAGATGTGCTGACTAGTGTTGGAGGTAAGATAGGGGCGGTTGAGTGGATTAAATAAAATTTGTTCGGAGGTTTCTTAATGTCAACTTCAACATTACAAACTCAAATTAAAAGAACACGATTAAAAATAAGTGATTTAAAAAAGAAATTATCAAAAGAGCAAGAAAACGAATCTAAAGCTCGTAAGGAACTTATTAAAATCAAAAAAAGTATAACTAAAAATACTTCTGTAACAATGTTGAAAAACAAATTATCCAAAAGCGACAAATTAAATGTTGAACTGGAAAAATCATTAAAAGAACAAAGTTCCTTAAACAAAAAACTGCTTACTGAAGAAAAGCTTCTTACAAAGTATGAGGAAGATTTTTATAAAGCACAAGAAAAAGAGACAAAGAAATTATCACGAGTGATTGATAGTCGAATCAAACAATCTGACGCAATACAAGATCAAATAAGTCAAGAGCTTTCTATTTTAAGACAAAAAACTCAAAAAATTATTGATCAAGAAACAGAAAAAATTCAATACGATGTTTTCATTTCTCATTCCACTAATGATAAAGAAAGCATTGTGAGTGAATTATCTAATCTGCTAGAGTCCAAAGGATATACAGTATTTGAAGATGTTAAAGTCTTCAAAATTGGAGATAGCATATCTCGTAAGATTAATGATGGTATCATTCATTCAAA
This sequence comes from Fictibacillus aquaticus, assembly GCF_002245695.1. GTDB lineage: Bacteria > Bacillota > Bacilli > Bacillales > Fictibacillaceae > Fictibacillus > Fictibacillus aquaticus. The sequence goes on from NZ_NOII01000002.1 coordinate 91,484, forward strand.
ATTTGGTGTTGTTGTGTTATCACCATCTTTTATTAAAAGTGCTTGGGCAACTTATGAGTTCACTGGATTTTTAATGAGAGAAATGAGCGAGAATAAGAAAGTAATTTTGCCAATTTGGCACGACATAACAAAAGAAGAAGTTAGTCAGTTTAATCCAACTCTGCTGGATAAATTTTCACTATCAACTGATAAGCACTCTGTTGAAGAAATAGCAAATTTAATTGCTGAAGCATTACCAGATCCAATAATTACTTATAAAAATTAATTTTTTAATTTTTTTACAATCTATAAAGGCTGAGGTTTCAGTCTTTTTTTGTAACAAAACTTAGAACAAGTGTTCGAATTATGGAAGGGGATGTTTGGATGAAAGGATATTTTAGAAAACGTGGTGCCAGGTGGTCGTTTACATTAGATATTGGTCGTGACGAAAAGACAGGTAAGCGAAAGCAAAAAACAGTATCAGGATTTTCTACAAAGAAGGAAGCACAGGCAGCTGCCGCAGATCTAATCGCCAAATTCGAGCAAGGACAGTATGTCGAGCCTTCCAAAGTTACGGTTAATGAATTTCTTGGGGATTATATGAGCGTGCATTACCGCTCTTCTGTTCGCCCTGGCACATTGGAACGCGCAGAACACATGTTAAAGAACCACATTACCCCTGCTTTCGGTCATGCCATGATGAAGAACCTAAAGCCGCTACATTTCCAAAGGTTCTATGCGGAAAAGTCCGAGGCCGGTCTTTCTCCAGGTACGATTAAAGGAATGCACACGTTTCTAGTAACAGCAATGGAGATGGCGGTCACCTGGGAACTCTTGCCGAACAACCCGGCTCGCCGTGCTAAGCCGCCTAAACAGCAGCAACACACTATTTCCGTTTGGAGTCATGAAGAGTCGGAGATGTTTTTGCAGCATGCAAAAGGAGTCAGCTCTTATTATTTAATTTTTCTTGTTGCACTATACACCGGTATGCGTAAAGGTGAGATATTAGGTTTGAGATGGGACGATATTGACTTTGAAGCAAAGACTATCTATGTAAACCAGAGTTTGACGTACTCGTTAAAAGAGCTGCGGATCAGCGAACCCAAAACAAAGTCATCCAAGCGCGCGATCTTAACACCCGTTCATGTTTTGCAAGAACTGAAGAAGCACCGATTGCGACAAAAAGAGATTAAGTTGAAACTCGGTACAGGATACGATAACGCTTTGGCTGAAAAATATGTGTTCACTACGAGCAAAGGTAACTTCATCTATCCTCAAGTGCTGAACAAAGCCCTGGTTAAGTTGTGCAAGGAATTGGAACTCTCCCCTATTCGCTTTCACGATCTACGGCATACTCATGCGACCATGCTGCTATCGTTAGGAGTTAACCCTAAAATCGTCTCAGAACGATTAGGCCATACCAGCATCGTCATTACATTGGATACCTACTCTCATGTATTGCCGGCTATGCAAGAGGAAATGGTGACGAACCTAGAGACGGCTATTTCCAAGATTCAAACCGTACTTTAATGAGCAATGTGGTCAATTCGTGGTCAGTGGTCGCTTTTCACGACCACAAAAACGCCCGAAACCCTTGATATACAAGGGGTTCGGGCGTTCTCATTTTTACTTATTTCGTTTCACGGTGAACTGTGTATTTCTTAAGACGCGGGCTGTACTTTTTAAGCTCAAGACGCTCAGGGTTCGTACGCTTGTTCTTAGTTGTGATGTAGTTACGGTCACCAGTTTCAGTGCAAGCTAGAGTAATGTTTACACGCATTGTTGTTTCCCTCCAAACCATACAAAAATCGTTAACTAACGTTTCAGATAGTTATAAAACCATACTTTAACATAATAACAGAACAAAAAACTTCTATCAAGCGGTTTTAAAAAAGTTTGCGCTCCTTAAGCAGATAATCCTGAACCACATCAATGAAAGTTGCATGAGACCAAGTTAGTGGTGCCACACTTAACGGTTCTCCGTTCAGTGGATTCATCTGTTCAGGCAGTACACCTGTAGAAAAGCTATGCGACAGCGTCCAGTGCAGCCACTTTTTCGCTTCATGCAGTTCTTCTAATGACGGTGCTGCTGCAATCTTCCACTTGGCAAGCCATAGAGAGCAGATTATCCATGGGTTGCCAGGCACACGCCTTAAATCATGGGTTTGCTGAAAATAATAATCATTAAAATAACGTGCGACACCGCCTGTTTCTGTCTTGACAGTCAGTTCCGTTTCGATCGCTTCCATAGTGCTTCTTATTCGTTCATCTGAAGCCTCAAACACTCCGAATGCAAACAGAGCGTACATACTGGATTCCATCGTAATGTCCTTGATATAGGTGCCATCAGCATTCGGATAGATTCCTCTTATAAAGCGGTTCTGCGCATTATCATACAAGTGCGTCTCAATCCCTTTTTTGACCCGCTCGGCGCCTTTTCTGTACCTTAACGCACGGTCGTCTTCACCAAAAAGAGAGGCGAAAGAACAGGCTGCCATAAGACCACCATATACAGCGGCTGCGGTAAACGAAAAGATGCCGCGGCGTTCTTCCCAAAGGTCGTATGATGGCTGAGGCAAATCGAGCTGTTCGTTCATGAACGAGAGCAGGAAACGCGCGCTCGGGCGGACAAGCGAGCGGTACAGTGACTGTGCGAATTCAATATCCCCAGTCTCCTCGTAATGCTGCCAGAATGCCCACAGGACGAGTGCGGTTTCATCTTCCTGAATGGCAAGCTGACTGTTTCCTTGACTGTCTACGAATGGATGCCAGCTCGAACCGATAGAACCGTCAGGATTATACTTGTGATGCAAATATCCATCTTTGGTCAGAAGATCTGAACAGCGGCGGTAAAAATTTTTCACCATGCCATGGTACCCCGCCTTTGTTACTGCCGCAGCCACGAGAGCCCCGTCACGCGGCCACATATAGCTGTAGTGGTCACGATTATACTGCTGAATGTCTGAATCATTCGCAGCCATGATGTATCCATTCTCATTTGTCTGGGTTCTTATGATAAGGAGACTCCTTTTATAAAGATCGATCAGTTCCTGTTCTAGCCCGCCATGTCCGATTGGAGCTTTGTTCACCCAGCGCCGCCAATAGACATCAATCTTATCCACGGTCAATGAAGGACCGATCTCGATCATATAATCGTTCAGTCCCAGAACATCTTCACGGTTTCGCCCTGCTGTCATCCAATAAAATGCTGTGCAATCCTCCCCAGGGGAAATCGTTCCGCTCAATGAGAACGTGCTGTCGACCGATCCCTGCGCAATCGGGTTGATGTTTAATATACCGTCTTCTGCGTCTCGCCAAGTACCTTCTGCACTTTGAAACCGTTTGATGCCTGTTGTATATTGTTGGATGCCCCGATTGTTCATCATTCCGTTAAAAAGAAAATATCTGTTCTTTTTATAATGGATCACAGTACGCGACTCCGGATCGAAATAAGCCGTATCCCCGACTTCAGTTTCATAGATGTTTAAATCCTGATGAAAAAACAAGCGGACTTCCGCTTGTTCTTCACCATTGTTCTTTACTGTGATACGCCTTACAAACATGTTCTCCCGCTGATGCACACCATCTTCAAAAGTAAGCGAAATGCAGCCGTTTTTCTGCCGCACTTCGCTTTTAGTGACGAGTGAATCCGTGTGGTAACCAGGTTTGATCTCCCATTCGGGCGAAGTAAGCCAAGAAAATACACCGTTCACCCATATACCGACTTTGTTCGCATGGCCTTGGACGTGGTTCTGTTGACCAACGTACGGATAATAAATATCTCTTATCTGCATAAAATCATCGATATTAACAAGCAGATTTCCGTTACCGACTGCCAGATGCCTAGGCATTCCTACACCTGCTGATATTGACGGATTTTATTAATGTAATTACTTGCGAACTCTTTGGCTTTCTTCTCATCCATGCCTTGAGAATATACCGTGAACACAGGGTGTTCAGAATCAGGGAGTATGAGAGTCCAGCCCCCGTCCGGATGAAACACTTTGATTCCGTCAAGAAGCTCCACGTTGCTTCCTTTGATATCTTCCATCAGCTTCCTCATCACCTGCCCTTTTTTATCTTTCGGACACGGCACGAGCTCTCTGAGCAGCTGAACATCTGGAAGCATTTCCAGCAGTCCGCTGATTGTAGCATTCTTTTTGGCGAGCAGCTCGAGAATCTGAATAAAAGCGTACTGTGCATCAAACAGGTAATTCATTTCACCTTCCCCTACTTCTAGCAAAGAACGAGGATTTGCTTTTGTACGTATGAGCTTACCATCAAGTGCTGCGGCAATCGCTTCAAGTCCTGATGAACCATAAACCGGTATTGCCATCTCTTTTATTTTTTGATCGTAAAAGGCTGTGAATACATACAGCGCAAGCATTGTTTCATCGTCTAGCACCTGCCCGGTTTCCGTGACGAGACGCATTGTCTCACCTTCTTCACCAACAAGGATCCCTACATGGGCGTTTGTCGCTCTTACAAAGGAGGTAAGTTCTTCGGCGCTTGTCTGGTATGGAACCGTCAGGATCTCGCAATTCAAGCGATTGTAAAGCTCTGGAATAAAACTTAAATAAGGCTGATGACGATAGTTGACCACTACTCTGAATTTCACGTTCTTAATTAATTTAACATCGACCGTCTTCATTAGAGCTTCAATATAATCCTCGCTTTTGGCGGAGTTCGCTGTACCTTTTCCGATCCGGTCAAATGCTGCACGGCGGTAATCTTCCTGCCAATAGGCATTTTCGATCTTACGTTCAATATCAGGATGGATCGGAAGTCCTTTTTCGTCATAAAATTCAATCGTGAGCTGTTTCTCGTCATTGCGGTTCGAAAAGCGGAAATAAATGCCTCCCTGCAGCTTTTCATTTTTGATCGTAAAGCGCACGACCGGTGAAACAGTTGGACTGATATCATAGGTGTTAACTCCGGATGAGTGAAGCCCCTGCATGAACGCTTGTTTGATCATGATTGAAAAGTGGTTTGAATCGGAAGCAACGCCTATCTTGGACCCGTGCGGCAGCACAGCACCGTAGGCCGCTGCAAGCCTTGCAACATAATCAGGTGTGATTTCCACATTCGCGATCCCATTGATACCTCTTGCACCAAATAATGATTTACTTGCTTTTCTCCCCCAAATAAGGGAAGTATGCACAAGTGCTTCTTCATATATTTCTTTTTCTGGCCATATTTTCACTTCAGGCTTTAATGTTGCCTTCCGTCCGATCACGCAATGGTTGCCTACTACTGCATGTTCATAGATCGATGCTCCGTTCTCGACTTTTGTACCGTTCGCGACGGTGGCTCCGCGAAGCTCAGCTTCTGTGCCGATATAAACATCGTTCCAGAGCACACTTTTCTTTACAGAGCTTTTTGAAGAGAGCACGCTGTTCTTGCCGATTACACTCAGCCTCTCCACTCTTGCCCCTTTGCGGATAACCGTTCCTTCTCCGATGCTGGCCGGACCTTCGATTATTGCACCGTCTTCAATGAAACAGTTCTCGCCTGCCCAAATGCCTGGCTTGATTTCTTGTCCGTACATAGGAAGCTCCACAAGCCCGCTCAGCATATCATAGTGAGACTGCCTATATTGCTGAAGGTTTCCAATATCTGACCAATAGCCTTCTGCGCTGTATCCGTACAAGTGTCTTTCTTCTTTCATGAGAAGCGGGAAAAGATCTTTACTGAAATCAAAAGGAACGTTTTTTTCCATGTAAGAGAAAACAATCGGATCGACCACATATATGCCCGTGTTTACCGTGTCGCTGAACACCTCGTTCCAGCTTGGCTTTTCGAGAAACCGGATGATCTTGCCGTCTTCATTCGTCATGATGACGCCATATTCAAGAGGTGATTCCACCTGTTTCATAAAGATGGTGACGGCTGCCCCTTTTTCTTCATGATAAGAGATGCCTTGCTCAAGGTCGAAGTCAGTGAGCGCATCACCGCTCACCACTACGAACGTTTCATCGAGAAAGTCTTCAGCAGCTTTGATCGCTCCAGCTGTACCGAGCGGAACAGTCTCCTCGAAATAGTGAAGGTTTACGCCAAACTCGCTTCCGTCGCCGAAATAGTTGCGAATGGCGTCCGGCAGATAATGAACCGTTACAGCAATGTCTGTAATACCATGCTTTTTCAGCAGCTCTATCCCGTATTCCATTACCGGCTTATGAAGCATCGGTACCATCGGTTTTGGCAGATTGCATGTTAAAGGTCTTAATCGTGTTCCTTTTCCTCCAGCCATGATGACGCCCTTCATTTAGCAAGACCTCCTGTATAAATCAGTTTTTTCAAGCAGCTTTCATAAACGTCTACGGTTGCATCCGCAATTTTCTCCCAGTTAAAAACGGTCAGTGCCGCTTCATGTCCCGCAGCAGCGATTTGTTTCGCTCTGTCTCTGTCTGACAGCATGTATTCTATTGCCCATACTATCGAGGCTGGATCCTGAGGAATGATCTTCAATCCGTTCTGTTCATGATCGATAATCTCGCTCAAACCGCCCGTATCAGAAACGATGGTCAGTTTTCCTGCTGCCATTCCCTCAAGCGCTACGATGCCGAATGGTTCATAATGGCTTGGAAACAAAGCTGCGTCACAGGAGAAAAGCCATTGGTTCCTTTCTTCATCTGATACGAACCCTGTAAACCACACATCTTCTTCCACACCTCGATCTTTAGCAGCCTGCCTAAGTTCCTCGAGCATCGGTCCTTTCCCAGCTATCACAAATCGGATGCTTCTGCCCTTTGCCCGGAAGATTGCTGAAGCATCGATGATTGTCTGAAACCCTTTTTCCCGGACGGCTCTGCCAACCGAAAAAATGGTAGCTTCATGATGGCTCGCAGCAGGAATGTGGCCGTGTTCAGGCTTTTTAACTAAGTTGGGGTCAATCCCGTTCGGCAGCACTGAGAGTTTCTCATCTTGCAGTCCAAAAAGACTCTGTACCTCTTTTCGCATATACTCGCTGCATACAATCACCTTATCCGCATGAAAGGCGAGGTCGGCTTCTTTCTGGTGGATTTCATGCTGCATAGGAGAGAAGATCCCTTTGTTCCTCCCGCTCTCAGTCGCATGGATCGTTGCGATAAGCGGAATGTTTAAGTCCTGTTTCAAACGTGCGGCGGCTACACTGACAAGCCAGTCATGAGCATGGATGCAATCGAATGTAATCTTTTTTCCGAGCTCGGTTCCCTGGGCTGCTATCGCTGCGTTCAGGCTTCCCGTCCAATGGAAGAAATCATTAAAATGCGGCTGAGCTCCTCTTACACGGTAAACGTGGACTTTCTCGTTGATTTCGTGTTCAGGGTATCCGTCAACAAAGGAAGTAATCACATAAACATTGTGTCCTTGTTCTGCCAGTTTGCGGGATAAATCATACACATGGCGAGAAAGGCCGCCAACGACCATCGGCGGGTATTCCCAGGAAAGCATCAATATGTTTTTCCCATCTGTCTTAGGTTCTGAGTAGTGCTGCTCTACATATTCATCATGAAGACTGTAAAACTCTTTAAAATTTATTTCTGTTAGGAAAGGAAATTCTTTTTCATAATGCTGGATCGTGGAGTTTGAGAGATGCTGTGAATAAAAATGAATCAAGAGTTCATTGAAGTGTGCAACATGCTGGTTAAACCTTTCTCCTGCGTATTGTGCAGCAGTTCCTCCATCGATGATAAACGCCCAGTCAGAGGAGGCAGCGAGCATCCACTCTCTCACCATCTGATCAAAACATCGCTGTTTAAGAGGTTTATAAGCGTGCTGCAGTCCGGCAGCGCATTTAATCAATTCTCTTTCACATTTATGAAGATGCCGGTACATCCACGCATTTTTGTGGTTCAGCCAAACATCCCCATATCCGTCCCTTCCCCATGTAGAAAAGGAAGCGTGAACGGTATCGAGGTCTCTATAATGTCTTTGAAGGTATTCTTGAGGAGTCGTCCATTCCGTTTTAGTCATTTGTTCTCTAAAAAGCGCTGAGAGAAAATCAGGTCCTTCATACCACCAATGGCCAAAAAGTTCAGCATCGAACGGCGCTGTGATGAGATGAGGAGGATAGCATTGCGCATCATTTTCAGCACTGATTTCATCAGCTGATGCAGCAAAATGTGCGGCATGCATTTTTGCTTTCTGCTGTGCAGCCAGCGGAACATACGCCTCTTTCTCTTCTGCGTGACCGGTTATCCGTTTATGCTTAAATCCCGAATCGATCCGAAACCCCTCAGGATGCATATGCGGTTTTATGTAGTTCCATTCCCGCTCATAAGCAATATCCCGATAAAATTCCCGGTATTCAAAGTCTCCAGGATAACCAGTGGATGAGCTCCAGATTTTTGAAGACATTTCCTGATTGCGCGGAAAAAGCGCCACACCATGAGGTGAATAGCAAGGGGCGCCGATATCATAGCGCGGTCCCGGGCTAGATGAACGGATGGTATGTTCATCTACGAACGTATAACGGATACCCTCTTCTGCAAGAATTTTATCCACACCAGGAGTGAATGCGCATTCCGGGAGCCAAAATCCTTCTGGCTTCCTTCCAAAATGCTTCTCAAAAGCGGATATACCAGAGGAAATCTGGCACCTGAGCGCTTGCTCAGTTTGAATATACGGCAAGAAGGCATGCGTCGCTGCCGATGTGAAGCATTCAATAACACCCTCTTTATCGTAATGCTTGAATGCCTTCAGAATACTTGAATCATACTTTAAGAATGTATCGTACACCCTGTCGAACCGGTCTTTATAATGCCTGACAAGCTGTGCATCATCAGGCTCCTGCCTTCTTTCTTCTTTTTTGGCAAGATTCCTTAGTGAATCCAGATGTTCAGCGTAGCGCCGCTGAAGCACAGGATCAGCAAGCATCTCTAATAGTGGAGGCGAGAACGAAATACTGAAATTTGCAGCTTTCTTCTCTTCAAGAATCCATAAAAGAGGAATGTAAGTTTCTGTGATTGCCTCGAACAGCCATCTTTCCTCAAGTCTGTTTGCTTCTCTGTGTCTGACATAAGGAAGGTGAGCGTGCAATACAAATGCGATATATCCATGTGCCATACTTCTGTCCCCTATCTGATTTTTTGATAATATGAGTAGACTGAATAATTCTCAAGCCACTCCGGCTCCGATTGATTTTCAGTTTTCCATCGCCGGACCTTCTCTGACATTCTTTCGTCTTCTTTCAAAAAGCTCGTTTCAGCCGCATTCCCGCGCAGCAGCGTGAAAAAGCTTCCGTCAAAGGTTCTTGTCCCTATATCAGCAATGTACGTCCTTCCAGGCTCAAGATTATGCAAAAACCAGTTATTCGTCATTTCCGGCACATCCATCTCGAATGCTTTATGAGCGTTATGACCATGAAAAACAATATCTGTAACGTCATACATTTTAATGACTTTGGGCAGGTCGCTCCATGCCGTACGGAAATGATGCTCAGCCATCTTTCGGGTCCCCTCAGAAAGACTCCAGTAAACAAACATGGTCTGTGGTCCTTGCGGCATCATGTATAAGATATCTTCCTCATATTCCGATGGCATGACCCATGTCACCTCATTGTTTTCCACGTATTCAGCTTCGTGTGCTGTTTCCGTCACCGATGACTGTTTTCTGTACTGCCTCCACCTGTATTGAACTTTGCCGACTGACATGTTCATTTTTTCTGCAATTTCATACAGCGTCAGCCCTTCATTTTTCCATTTGACGATCTCTTCAATCATGATTTCACCTCTTTGTATAAATGGGTTAGAACAGCCAAAAATATCCCGAAAAAGTAGAATTTAGGTAATCGTAACATTGTAATAAACCCCTAACAACCAGCGAAAATTGACTAATTTTGCGGTTCCGCACCACCACTGGAAATTTCCAGATTGTAAATTTTCTGAAAACGTTTGCTTTACAAACTATTGCAAAAAATGTAATAAATTTCGACAAATTCTTTATTCTGCTGGATTTATATGGTTTTTTTATTCAGGATAAATGCGAATCGTGGCGAATCGACGTCAAAAAAGCTATCCCCGAACGTAATACTATGTTATAAAAGTAATGTGCAACTGTATTTGAACAGGAGGTTAACATGGAATTTATTATTTTTGGGATGCTTGCAGCCGGCCTTGTCCTTTTACTTCTTTCTTACAAGAAGGAACGCGGTGCAAATGTTGAGACACAGTTAGAGAATTTTTCTATTCAGCTGATGAAAGAAATTTATCAGATCAAGAAAAAGCTGAAAGTACTGGAAGATGAAATCATGATTAACGATAAAAATTAATATACAAATGAGAGGTATTAAAACATGTCAAACAAAAGCCTCCGTGCCTTTTCAGCGGGGTTGATCCTTTCAACCGGCATTTTTGCCGTCTCCTACTATTACATATCTCCTGAATCCAGCGAACCTGCTGTAACACAGGAACAAATAGACTCTTATCTTGCAGAGCAGGAGAAGACTGCCATTTCCAACGAGGAATACGCGAGCCTGAAAACGGCTTCCATCAAGCCTGGCACAGAGAAAAAATCAGCTGTCAAGCAGCCTGTAAAAGACGATAAACCATCTGAAGAAATCTACCGTATGACATTGTCTGTTACTCAAGGGATGAGTACCGGTGAAGTATGCGATGAACTTGAACGAGGAAAGATCATTAAGAGCAGCAGTGAGTTTTTGAAATATCTTCGTTCAACCAATCGTGAAGGAGCGGTCCGTTTCGGTTCATATAATGTAAACAGCAAAATGAGCGCAGAAGTTGTGGCGAACATCATTACTTCTCCTTAAATAAAAAAAGCAGCGGAAATCCGCTGCTTTTTTGTTTGTTCATTTTTCAAGTCTATTCGTTTAAACCGTATCGTTTACCCTTCACGAGAAAAATAATGCTTTCTGCAATATTCGTAGCATGGTCTGCAGTACGCTCTATATAGCGGCACACGAATGAAAGCTGCGTAATCTGAGCCAGATAATCCGGGTTCTGCGCCATCATTCCTAGGAGCTCTTGTATGATTTTCCCGTAAAGTTCGTCAACCTGGTCATCAATATCTGCCAGTTCTTTAGCCAGCACAACATCTTCGTCTACATAAGCAGTAATTGATTTTGACAGCATATCAATCGCGATGCCTGCCATTTTAGGGATTTCTTCCATTGGCTTAATAAGCGGCGTTGACCCTATACGGATTGTTGACTTTGCTATGTTTACTGCAAAGTCCGCCATGCGCTCTACATCAGAAGAAATTTTAATCGCCGCAATAATTCTTCTTAAATCAGTGGCAACCGGTGCCTGCTTAGCGATGAGAAGGATCGCAGCATCATTGATTTCATCTTCTAGTATGTTGATCCTTTGGTCATTCTCAATAATCTCAAGAGCTTTTTCTAAATCCTGATTTTTCAAAGCTATTACAGACTCCATTAACGCATGTTCCGTCATTTTTGCAAGCTTAACGATTGATTCCTTCAGTTCATCCAGCTGATGCTGAAAATTTTCGCGAACAACCATTGATCCCACTCCGTTCTAATTTTTATCCGAAACGTCCTGTAATATAATCTTCCGTTCGCTTATCGGAAGGATTGGAGAATAATGTGCTTGTATCCGTATACTCTACAACTTCTCCATTAAGGAAAAAGGCTGTCCGGTCAGAAATACGAGCTGCTTGCTGCATGTTGTGCGTTACGATAACGATACTGTATTCCTTCTTTAATTCTTGAACGAGCTCCTCTACTTTTAACGTAGAAATCGGATCAAGGGCAGATGTCGGCTCATCCATGAGGATAACGTCAGGTTCGATTGCAAGACAGCGGGCGATACAGATACGCTGCTGCTGACCGCCGGAAAGACCAAAGGCGTTTTCGTGCAGACGGTCTTTTACTTCATCCCAGATTGCTGCTCCTCTTAAGCTCTTCTCCACCACTTCGTCAAGGACCTTTTTATTTTTAATGCCATGGATTTTCGGACCATAAGCAATATTCTCATAAATAGATTTCGGGAAAGGATTCGGTTTCTGGAAAACCATCCCTACTTGAGTACGCAGTTCTTCAACACTGTACTTAGAATCAAAAATGTTACGGTCGCGATAGATGATCTCACCAGACATGCGTACGATCGGTACCATCTCGACCATTCGGTTTAATGTTTTAATAAACGTTGATTTACCGCATCCTGACGGCCCAATGATCGCAGTTACTTGCTTTTCAGGAATATCGAACTTGATATCCTTCAATGCATGATCCTGTCCGTACCAAAGATTAAGATTGTTTACTTTAAAAGCCGCTGGAGCATCCTGTACATTTTCTTTCTTTACATTTTCTTTCTTTACATTTTTATGATTGATTGTTACTTCCATCATCATATCCTCCTTCAGTACACCAGTTTAGAAACGTTTATGAAACTTGTTGCGGATGTAGACAGCAATTGAGTTCATGATCAGCAGGATGATCAGCAGCACGATAATCCCCGATGCCGCGAGCATATGGAAATCTTCCTGCGGCCTGCTAGTCCAGTTATAAAGCTGTATCGGCAGCACCGTAAACTGTGAAAACAAGTTCTCCGGTACAAATGCCACGTAGGCTAGTGCCCCTACAACGAGAAGAGGTGCAGTTTCACCAATCGCACGGGAAAGTGCAAGGATCGTTCCAGTCAATATTCCCGGCAGAGCCGCCGGAAAAACAATTCTTCTGATCGTCTGCCATTTCGTTGCGCCCATGCCATAAGATGCTTCACGTAAATCTCTCGGCACAGTTCTAAGAGCTTCCTGAGAAGCCACAACAATTACTGGCAGGATTAATAATGCCATGGTCAATCCGCCTGCAAGCACGCTTCGCTGCAATTCGAGCAATCGCACAAATATGGTTAATCCGAGCAGTCCAAAAACGATGGATGGAACTCCTGCCAAGTTTGAGATATTGATTTGTATAAATCGGGTAAATGCATTTTTCTTTGCATATTCTTCCAAATATATGGCTGTTCCGACACCTAGAATGAACGATACAGGTGCGGTAACGGCCATCACCCATAATGTTCCGATAAGCGCAGCCCAGATTCCCGCTCTTTCTGGCATGCGGGAAGCAAAGTTCGTGATGAATTCCAGGCTTAAATATTCCATGCCTTCTGATCCGATTCTGTAAAGAAGAACAGCCAGGACAACAAGTGCAAACATCGTTGCTGCGATAAAAATACCTTTTGCAGTACTGTTTGCCGCAATACGGCGACCCATTCTTTTACGGACAGTTTCTTTTTTTATTAAAGCCATTAGTATTCCTCCCTAAACCTGCGGGAAATAAATTGCGCAAGCAGGTTCATAATCAGCGTAAACAGGAATAGTGTCATACCGACTGCATAAATGCTGTAGTAGATCGTCGTACCGAAACCAGCGTCTCCCTGGCTGACTTGTACGATATAAGCTGTCATTGTCTGGATCGATTCTGTAACATTGATATCTGAAGTCGGCCGAGAGCCCCCAGCGATCGTTACGATCATCGTCTCTCCAATAGCCCTGGAAATGCCGAGTACAAACGAGGCAATTACACCTGACAGCGCGGCAGGAAGAACTACTTTTATGGCAACTTCAAACTTGGTTGCACCAAGGGCCAGTGCTCCTTCTCTCATTGAGTTCGGGACAGCATTCATCGCATCTTCTGATAAGGAAGCAATCATCGGAATTATCATAATTCCAACTACGATTCCTGGGCTCAAGGCATTGAATATTTTCAATGTTGGAATAAACTCTTTTAAAAGCGGTGTAACAAATGTCAGTGCAAAAAATCCGTAAACGATAGTCGGGACCCCTGCTAGAACCTCAAGAATCGGCTTGATGATCTTTCTCGTTTTTGCCGATGCATACTCACTAAGGTAGATAGCGGCAGCAAGTCCTACCGGGATGGCTACAGCCATTGCGATAGCCGTAACGGTAAGCGTTCCGGCAACAAGTGCAATGATTCCATAGTCTGCATGTTCTTCACCAGTAAACGGGAACCAGTGTTTATTGGTCACAAATTCAACGATTGATACTCGTTCAAAAAACGTGAACGTTTCCGCAAGCAGCGTAAAAACAATACCGACTGTTGTAAGAATTGAAATGATAGCACAAGCGAGGAATAGCTTTGGCATCGTTTTTTCAGTAAGCGCACTGCGGCTTCTCTTTGATTTATTATCCTTGATCATCTGGCGTATCGAAGATGAGTTATTTCTGTTCCCATCCATTGTCAGTACCTCCCTATTTTAAACACATATAACAGGTGAAAGGTGAGGGGGATGCCCCTCACCTCATTATTTTAAGAATAGTATAACTCTTCTGACAGTTTACTTTCCAGCAATTTCATCCAGCTTGTCAAGCTGCTTCTTGTACTCTTCTTCTGGAAGAGCAACATATCCGATCGTGTCAGAAGCCGCAAGCTCTCCAGCGTTTTCAAGAGTAAACTTCATGTATTCGTAAACCGCTTCGTTCTCTTTCACAGCCTTGTTGCTTGCATAAGTGAACAGCGGACGAGATAGAGGTGCATATTCGCCTGATTCAATTGTTTTAGCAGTAGGCTCTACAGGGCCTTTACCGCCATCGATCGGTACAGCTTTTAGCTTGTCTTTATTTGCCTGGTAATAAGCATATCCAAAGAATCCGATCGCTTTGTCAGATCCCGTTACACCTTGGACTAGTACGTTATCGTCTTCAGAAAGCTGCGCATCACGGCGCATAGGCTTTTCTTCAAGAATTACTTCATCAAAGTAATCGTAAGTTCCAGAATCTGTTCCTGGAGCAAACACATCAATTTTTTCTTTTGGCCAGCCTTCACGAACATCAGCCCATGTTTTTGCCGCGCCGTCTTCAAGGAAAATTTTCTTTAATTCATCAACAGTCAAGTGGTCGATAAAGTCATTTTCTTTGCTTACTACAACAGAAAGACCGTCATATGCAAGCTGGAATTCTGTATAGTCGACTTTGCCCTTTTTTGCTTCTGCTTTTTCTTCGTCTTTGATCGGACGAGATGCATTCGCAAGATCAAGTTCGCCTCGTACAAACTTTTCAAATCCACCGCCTGTTCCAGAAACACCTACAGGAGCTTTAACATCAGGGTTTTGTGCTTGAAATTCTTCAGATACAGCTTCCATGATCGGGAATACTGTGGATGAGCCGTCGATCTTGATGCTTCCGCTTACTTCTTTTCCGCCTCCAGCACCGTTCTCACTTTTGTTCCCGCAAGCTGCGCTGAACACAAGGAGCATTGCCATTACTGCCAAAAGATAAACCGACTTCATGTTCTTCATTTGTCTAGGTCCCCCTAATTTTTGTTTAAGTACCGCCGCTGCAGCTGCCATTACAGCTTGCTGCCTCAGCATCCCTTAAAGCTCTTAAGTATCTTACATGCTCTATCATAAAACCTGATTATTAATGCGGTTTTAATCCAATGTAAAGAAATTGTTAAGAGCGTAGGAATGGAATACTTCTTTATTCCTTATCTTTTGCCAAATGAAAGGAAAAATACAGGGGATACAAAAAACCTTGCCAGTGCATTTGCACCAGCAAGGTTTTCCGATTTATTCTTCAACTGCATCTTCAGCCTTAAGCGGCTTCTTCGAAATTGACTCTTTCTTTAGATCAAAATAGGCATCTAGTATCCCTTCACCTATTTCGTTATTTGTGAAATCTTCTCTTATTTCCGGAACCACTACAGCAAATGCAACCTCCGGGTTATTATATGGTGCGTATCCGACCAGCGTCTTATTGTAAAGACCTGTCTTTTTATCGATTTCAGCGGTACCTGTTTTCCCTGCTGGCTGATAATCCTTGTTTTTAAAGATCCAAGCTGCAGTACCATTGCTTCCTGCCATGACCTGGCGGAATCCTTGCTGAACGACATCAAGATATTCTTGCTTCATTTCAAGACGGTTCATTACCTCAGGCTCGTTTCGATAAAGGAGCTTTCCTAGCTGTCCAGGGTGATCGGCTGGCTGGCGCACTTCTTTTAATAAATGCGGCTTCATGCGATAACCGTCATTAGCGATGGTCGAAACATATTGAGCCATCTGAAGCGGCGTATACGTATCAAACTGGCCTATTGAGAAGAACATCGCCTGCGCCAGTTCGCTGCTCATTCCAGTATGATAGCCTGTCGCTTCTGAAGGCAAATCAATTCCCGTCTGGATACCGAGACCGAACTGGCTGTATGAGTTCCTTAAAATTTGAAATGCCTGTTCAACATTATGATCTGTAAATCGTTTCTGGGAATACTCATATCCAGAAAGCTTCATCGCAATATGCCACATATATACGTTTGATGAACGCTCAAGAGCGGTCACTGGACCGATCGGACCCATGTACTCATGAGATTTCATCTGGCGTCCGTCACCAAACGTCAGAGGGGCATCATTGAAGATCGTTGATGAATCAATTACTCCTTGCTGAAGTCCAGTAAGAACAGTAGCACCTTTTACCGTCGACCCCATTGCATAAGAATTATAAATGTTTCCGAAAGGAGCATTTTTAAATTTCTTTGTTTTTCGGTCATATTCTTTCCCTGCAAGCGAGAGCACCTCGCCTGTCTTCGGATTCATCATAACCACGTATGCCGATTTAAGCTGCCTGTTGTCATAAGCATCTTTGCCTGTAATCGATTCTTTCAACTCATTCTCGATGACCTTTTCTACTTGTTTCTGTAATTGCATATCGACAGTGAGAACAAGGTCGTTACCTCTTGATCCATCCTTTTCAGTCGGCTCTCCTACCGGATTGCCTGACTTGTCCGTCACGTATTTAATTTTTGTTTTCTGTCCGCGCAGCAGTGATTCATACTGTTCTTCAAGGAAACTTGTGCCTACAAGGTCATTGCGTTCATTACCTCTAGAAGTGTAATAATCCATACGTGTTTTCGGAATTTGTTTTACCTGCCCAAAAATATCGCGGAACGAGTCGCCGAACGGATAAGAGCGCTGAGCATCTGATTTGATATCAACCCCCTCAAGCTCAGGCAGGTGTTCACTGACTTTCGCCACTTCCTCAAGCGTAGCTCCAACCTTAATTCTTTGCGGAGTTAGCGCATAACCCCTGTCCATTTCCCGCTTTATAGCCAGCGCTTCAAGATCTTGGTCTGAAAAGAGTGAGATTTCTTCCTCTGTGATGCGGCTGAGCATCAGCTGATAATACTCTTCATCGGACAGCTTTTTCTTTTCGCTGTCTGTTATTTTTGCTGCTGCTTTTTTTGGGTGCAAAAGTATGTAAAAATCCTTTCGATCCCGTTCTGTAATTTCTCCAGCTTCTTTTTCGATGTATAGTGCCAGCTTTCTTGCAGATTCCAGCCTGTCCTCTGCACTGCTCCCTCTCGTTCTTGTATATGTGATCGAGAACACAGGCTCATTGTCTACAGCCACACGAAATTTGCTGTCATACATTTTCCCCCGAGGAGAATCGAGCTTAGTTGTCACGTTTTCCGTCATATAAGCTGTCCGCTTATATTCCTCACCTTTTACGATCTGTACGTAACCAAGACGGAGTATAAGTATCGAAAAAAGGAAAAACACAGATAAAAATAGTGCATTAAGTCTTAATGGAACATGATTCTTTTTCTTTTTACTTTTCATTTGGACAATCTCACCTTTTCATCGTTAAAAACACAGCACATTCAACATTATTTGCGTATAACGATTTTAACGTGAAGTTCACTTGCTGTCAAAAAAGGGCTTACTTGTTATTATCAGCATTCTCATCCAGTTCCAGCACTGGCCCTTCAGCTGCATTACACTTCCCGAAATGATTCAGCGATATTTTTTTCAGGCAAAAATAGATAAGGAAATGTCCAGACCCTAATAACGGGAGCAATAGCGGGAGCCTCCCCTCCGGCATTACACTTAAAAAAAGAAGAAAAATTACAATGGAAGTAATCCTTCCCCCGTTCAGAAAAAACTCCCGCACAACAATATATTCAACCCGCTTTTCACCTGCATCACGGCACCGGCCGATAATATCATACGTTACTGAAACGTAAGGGACGAGCAGCAGCGGATACGCTATAGACACAAGCATTCCATATCCAAGCAGTACAGGAAAAGATAACGGCGTGAGCAGTAAAAAGGGGGACAGAAAGAGGATCATTCCTCCATAAAATATGCCTTTCATCCTCCATTCTCTCCGCAAAAATCTGGATACGATGTAATAGCCAGCGAATGAAACGGCAGATTGAGCGAAGCCGAAAAATCCTAGTCCGAGCTCACCATCTCCTGATAGAAACACCCAGATAACAATGATAAAAACAAAAGTTCCTTCCCTGAGACCCTGAAAGAAATGAGCGGAAAGCAGCCTTTTCCAATCTTTGTTTTCCTTTCTTACAGAAAAAGCAGCCGCCAGATCATATCGTCCTTCCGCCTTTCTCCGAGTAAGAAAAAAGCTGATAACCACACCGCACAGAAACAGCAGCAGAGAGATGCTGAAGATGGTTTGATATCCGTGGCTTTTGTCCATTCTTGTAATAATCCATCCAGCAGAAAAGGGGCCAAGCATGCCGCTTAAACTGGTCAATATGCCAAGAAATCCATTAAAAAAATCACGGTTCTCCGGTTCAGTCACCTCAAACGTCAATACATTAAACGCGAGCCAATAAAACCCGAGTCCTGTACCTAGCAAAAAGCCAAGCAGAAGCAAGAAGTCTGCGGAATGAGTGCCAAGTGCAAGCACAGAGACATAAAACATTGAGAAAATAACAATACCGATCCGGATGATCACTACCCTATCCACTATTTTGGCAAGTTTTCCTGATAATACAAAAGCGACCGGCTGTGCCACCACAATGGACAGATTATAAAAAGCAATATCCATGATCTCCCCTGACTGGCGCCATAGATATATATTCACAAACGTATTGGACAGCGCTGTGCTCATGGCAAATAATCCGCCGATAACGAGTAACAGTATTAATGATCTGGTAATGTGCCCTTCTTGCTTAAGCTGCTTGTATCTCATGCTGAACCGCCCCTTTAAATCTGACAAATGTAGTTTAATTCATCTCATAGGGGGATATTCAGAAACGGAATAAATGGATGATATTGTAAAGGGGTGAGGTATCATACTTGAGTATTGGTGCTATAAAGCAGGCAAGAAGTTTACAGCAAGTAAGCAAACTCAAATCTGCAGCTTGAGTGTAAGTGAGACATTCGGAGAATTGACACAAACGATTTATAAGTTTGACGGCAGTATTGTAACCATGCTTGAAAATAGTGATTTTATCATTATTTGTTCTACAGAAGTTTATTTGGAAGGCAATGAAAAACTGGATTCTCTATTGGAGGAGCTTCAGCAAAAATTTGTCATAATGGAAAAATGGGTAAATCAATAATAAAAAGCTCCGTCCAATTTGAACAGAGCCTCTTTAGATATTAAGATGTTATTTTGCTTCGTTATAGCGCTTTTCAACTTCATCCCAGTTTACTACGTTCCAGAACGCATTGATGTAATCAGGACGCTTGTTTTGATAGTTCAAGTAATAAGCATGCTCCCAAACATCAAGACCAAGAACAGGTGTCTTGCCTTCCATAACAGGAGTGTCCTGGTTAGGAGTGCTTGTTAGTTCAAGCTCACCGTTGTTCACAACAAGCCATGCCCAGCCAGATCCGAAACGGCCTTTAGCCGCGTTCGCGAATTCTTCTTTGAAAGAATCAAGGCTGCCAAATTTGCTGTTGATTTTTTCAGCAAGCTCTCCTGATGGAGCGTTTGCTCCGCCTGGCTTAAGAAGCTCCCAGAACAAGCTGTGGTTAGCATGTCCGCCGCCGTTGTTGCGTACAGCTGTACGGATGTTTTCAGGAAGAGAGTCAAGGTTTGTTAATAGGTCTTCAAGACTTTTAGAAGCAAACTCCGCTTGCCCTTCAAGAGCAGCGTTCAAGTTGTCAACGTAAGTCTTGTGGTGGCGCCCGTGGTGGATCTCCATTGTCGCTTTGTCAATGTGCGGCTCTAGTGCGTCCGCAGCGTAAGGTAATGCAGGCAGTTCAAATGTTGCCATGTTCATTTCCTCCCTTTAATATGTAAGTTTTTTTATTTTCATTTTCGGTTTCCCAAAAACTGAAAATGTTTGTTTGGATTACAATCATACCGTATCAAATATATCCTCAATTTTCAATGAATAAACCTTAAAGACATATAAATAATACCCCTCGGGAAGAAGCGTTTCACAAATTAATTTGATTAAAATTAATTATTATTTTTTAAATTACAGAAACCTTCGGGTTATGAGCCCGACGAGCTACCTTAGCTTCGAGGTTCTCTGTTTCTTCCTCTACATGATTAATCTAAGAAGCGGGTGCGTCGAAACAACTCGCTGATCATTCATGATGTAACGCTCGTTGCTCCACCCTGCAAAGGAGTTCAAAACAAATTAAAAAACCTTCTCATTTTCTCTGAGAGGTTTACTTGATTAATATTATGGTGGCTCGGGACGGAATCGAACCGCCGACACGAGGATTTTCAGTCCTCATTGACTGTGTCTCTTCCTCTGCAAGTACATCTAAGTTGTGTATGCGTCGAGACAGCTCGCCGTTCATTCATGCTGTTTTGCTAGTTGCTACCGAGCCATTTGATTTGCACCTACAGGCACTACTGATTTTTCATGAGCAAGATGGTTAATCGACGCAGTTCATGAAACGAAATTGGTTGCGGGGACAGGATTTGAACCTGCGACCTTCGGGTTATGAGCCCGACGAGCTACCCAGGCTTCGATGTCCTCTGTTTCTTCCTCTACATGATTAATCTAAGAAGCGGATGCGTCGAAACAACTCGTAGATTACTCATGATGTAACGCTCGTTGCTCCACCCTGCAAAGGAGTTCAAAGCAAATTAAAAAAACCTTCTCATTTTCTCTGAGAGGTTTACTTGATTAATATTATGGTGGCTCGGGACGGAATCGAACCGCCGACACGAGGATTTTCAGTCCTCTGCTCTACCGACTGAGCTACCGAGCCATTTGGTTGCATACAGGCACTACTGATATTTCATGAGCGAGATGGTTAATCGACGCAATTCATGAAATAAAATTGGTTGCGGGGACAGGATTTGAACCTGCGACCTTCGGGTTATGAGCCCGACGAGCTACCAGACTGCTCCACCCCGCGATGATTATATAGCTTACGGATGATGTTATTCCTCCGTAGCTTTGACTGTTTCTTCCTCTACAAGATTAATCTTAGAGGCTTATGCGTCGAAACAACTCGCAGCTTACTCATGACGTAACGCTCGTTGCTCCACCCCTGCTATGAGGTGTGGGTTAAGTGAAAATGGAGGAGGTAGAGGGATTCGAACCCCCGCGAGCCGTTAAGCCCCTGTCGGTTTTCAAGACCGATCCCTTCAGCCGGACTTGGGTATACCTCCAACTTATGAATGGTGGACCCTGTAGGACTCGAACCTACGACCAATCGGTTATGAGCCGACCGCTCTGACCAACTGAGCTAAGGGTCCATGCAAAACGTTATGTAATTTTTATGGGGCGATCGAGGGGAATCGAACCCCCGAATGTCGGAACCACAATCCGATGCGTTAACCACTTCGCCACGACCGCCATAATTCTATTTTTTGTTTTAGTGTTGGATCTAAAAACATTATGGTAGCGGCGGAGGGAGTCGAACCCACGACCTCACGGGTATGAACCGTACGCTCTAGCCAGCTGAGCTACACCGCCATAATGGCTCCACAGGCAGGACTCGAACCTGCGACCGATCGGTTAACAGCCGATAGCTCTACCACTGAGCTACTGTGGAATATCTTGTTTCTCCTGTTAAGGACAAGAATTACTATATCATGTTTGCTTGCTAAGTGTCAAACACTTTTTTCTTGCCAATGTTTTCACTTTTTTGGGAAACAAGATAACTATAGCACGATGGTTTGTAAATATCAATCATAGCTAAAGAACTGTCCAAAGGAAGTAAGCGATCATCATTGCCTGGGCAATGCCTTTTATTAGTGAACTTCCGATAAAGCCTACGAGAGACCCGATTCCCACTTTCGCTGATGTTTTAAAACCTTTCTTATGGATGATCATCTCAGCGAGTGCAGCACCGAGAAACGGTCCGATCAGGATACCGATAAACGGGATAGGTATGACAAAGGGACCTGCGATCAGCCCAATAGTGCTGCCCCAAATCGCAGCTTTTGATCCTCCCTGCCTTTTCACTCCATACGCGTTACCCGCATAATCGGCTGCGAACAGCGAGGCGAAGAGAATACCCTGTACAATCCAGAAAAGGATACTGAAGGGTTCAAACGAAAAAGCAAGGCCGTAGATCACGAATCCAAGGGCAAGAAATAGGGCTCCAGGCAATATAGGGAACACTAATGCGGCAAATGCCAGCAAGAAACTGAGGCCGATCAAGATCCAATAAAATGTATCCATGTATTCACTCTCCTGATTTTACGTGTTGGTAAACATACGAAAAGAAGACGGATAAAGTTCCGTCTTCTTTTAATGGGAAAGAACAGCTTCTGCCAAATTGACTGAATGGTCGCCGATTCTCTCCAGGTTACTTACAATATCAACGAAGACAATCCCTGCAGATACTTCGCAAATCCCCTCGTTCACCCTGATAATATGCTGTTTTCTGAGGTCGCGTTCCATCTGGTCTATTTTTTCTTCCAGTGCGAGAACTTCTTCAGCTGTTTTTCTGTCTTGATCCTTTATTGAGAGAATCGCTTTTTCAAGCGTATTAACGGTTAATGTAATCATCGTGTTAAGATCGTCCATCGCCTGGCTGGTAAGAGTTATGTTATTGCGCATCTGATATTCTACAAGCTCGACGATATTTTCCATATGATCTCCGATGCGTTCAATGTCTCGGGCAGCCTCGAGGAGCATCGTATGCTCGCCAGACTCTGACTTTGTGAGAGGATGAGTCGAGAGTTTTACGAGATAGCCGGTGACCTGCTTGTCCAGGTGGTTGATTGCTTCTTCATAATTAAGCGCTCTGTCGGCATTTTTTAATTTTTTGCTGTTTAAATATTCAGCAGTTTCTAATAAACCGCTTTTTGAGAATTCGGCCATGCGGAGTATCTCCAGCCTCGCTTGACGGAGCGCAAGTACAGGCGCTGTTTCAAGTACCATCATGTCAAGATGCTTTGCCTTATACTCAATTGTATGGTCTTCCCCTTTAATGAGCTTTGTCACCGTATAAGCGAGCAGGCCGATTAATGGAAACTGGATGAGGACGTTTGTCACATTAAACGTGCCGTGTGCCACTGCAATCTGCATGGCAGGCATTAGCCCCCAGAGTTCAGTAATGTACTGAACAAATGCTATGTATGGACTTAATAGCAGCATAAAAAGGACCGTCCCGGCAACGTTGAACAGCACATGTGTCATAGCTGCCCGCCTTGCAGCTACACTGGCACCGATAGAAGCCAGTACTGCTGTAGCGGTTGTTCCGATGTTGTCACCGAACAAAATAGGAACCGCCGTTTTAAGGTCTAAGAGATCCTGCGAGTATAATTCCTGCAGGATGCCGATTGTCGCTGAAGAAGACTGTACCACTAACGTGATGATCGTACCGGCTAGAATTCCCAGTACAGGATTGCTGCCCATCGATAAGGTCATTTCCTTAAAAGCTTGTGAATATTGCAGCGGTTCTACACCTTTACCCATAAGTTCGAGGCCTAAGAACAGGCTTCCAAAGCCAAATAATATCTGACCGATATGCGTCCAAAGCGCTTTTGTAAAGAAGAAAACAAGTATTGCTCCAGCGGCCATAATCGGAAGGGCGTATTCTCCGATATCCACCCCTATGATAAAGGAAGTGATCGTTGTTCCAATATTAGCCCCCATGATAACGCCTATTGACTGCCTGAGCGTCATGAAGCCAGCATTTACAAGACCAACAGTAAGTACCGTTGTGCCTGAGCTTGACTGGATCAAAATCGTGACAAATATACCAGCCAGAACGCCCATGAACGGATTGGCAGTGAACTTATCAAGTATATCGCGCAGCCGGTCACCTGCCGTGTTCTGCAGACCTTCTCCCATATATTTTATACCGAATAAAAAAATGCCGAGTCCTCCGGCAAAATGAAATATCATTTCCTGTATTCCCAAACGAACAGCTCCTTGAATATGTTTGCCTGGTAGATTCCTTAGCTAAAAAACATTATCTCTATTTGTTGTTTTTTTGTAAAGGTTTGTTAAAACGTTCATTGTCTGAACAGATACTATTAAGATACAATATAACCGTTAATAACCTAAAGGAGAACTGCAACTTGAACTTGTTTAAACGATTGCTTCACAGCCTTTACTCCCCTGAATCCATCGCAAAGCTGCGGTTCACAGGAGTGGGCAGCGCTATTCTTTATGTCTTTCTATTGATGCTTCTTTCCACTCTGCCGTCCGCTATTATGCTCGGCCAGTCCTTTTCCAGCGCTGTCAGCGGATTTGAAGAGTCCATGAAAGATAACCTTCCGTCCTTCAAGCTGGAAAATGGTGTTCTTCAATCTCCCGAAAAAAAACCGGTCGTGACTGAAGGAGATGGGTTTTATTTTATTTTTGATCCGCATGATCAAATCAGCCAGGATAAAACCCGCGAGTACGATGATGTTATCTCATTTGACAGCGACCGTGCTGTTGTTCGTTCTAACGGCAGCGAGGATGCTGTCACGTATACATCGCTTGGAGCTGATAACCTGACGAAAGAAGATCTTTTATCTGCTCTTCAGTCTTTCGATGGAATGCTCCCGATCCTGCTCCCAGTGTTATATGTCATTTCTTACATTTTGATTGCAGGCGCGGCTTTCACTGGTGTATCACTTCTTGCGGTAATCGGTTTAGGAATGAAGAACTCCCTCCGACGCCGTCTTCAATACAAACAGCTTTGGGTTATGTCGATCTACAGCATCACATTGCCTGTCGCATTTTTCACCGTCATGTCACTGCTGAAAACGAGCGTGCCGTTTTCGTTCTTTATATTTACAGGGGTATCGATGATCATGCTTTATCTTTCTATAAAAGAAGTTCCACAGCAAAAGTAAAAGGGCCTCCGAAGAGGCCCTTTTACTTTTGCTCTGTTAATCTTTCATGCAGTTTTTTAATCTTAAGCCGAAAACCGGCGATCAGCGTCTACAGAGCAGTTTATGCGATCATATTATTTAAATAAATTTTTGATAGCTTCAATAATCGCGATAAAGAAATCCAAAAGCTTTTGAAGGAACGACTTTGTTTCTTCGCTGTTCAAGATCTCGCCAACGTTATCTTTTATGTCTTTAAGCTGCGTTTGTACTTGATCCCAGTCAATGTTTAAATCTTTCATTCGGTTGAAAAGAGATGTCAGACCGTTAAGCTCTTCATCCGTCAGTTCAATGCCTAGATCCTTCGCAGTTTTCTGGATGAGCGTTTTAAGCTCTTCTTCAGACATGGATGGGTTTTGAGAGACTTCTTCTTTCACCTTCGTTACCAGCTCGGACGCTTTTTCAGCTCCGATCCGCTGACCAAGCTCTGAAGTTTTTACCATTTCTTCATTGGCAACCTGCTTCTGCTCCTCAGGTATCTCGATCTGCGCCGTTGTTTCATATGCTTTTAAAATCCCCGTAAGTGCGGCTGTGCCCGAAACCGCAAATGGAGCGGTGACGAAAATTTCAGCGTCTTTTACTCCAGCAGTTGTCAGAGCGTTCATGTACATTTCCTCTGTTACATGGTTAATGTTGTTTGTTTTGACACTTAACCCTTTTCCTTCCTCCGCTATCGTAATCTTAGCTGATGAGATAGCTTTTGTACCGATCTGGGCTTTAGACATATAATCTCCCAGATATTCATGTTCTTCTTTATTAGACACTGTAACCGTCTGGACGTTCGCATCAACACCCATTTCTTCAAGCACCGCTGTTTTTTGCTCTTCTGTAAGGTTCTCGCCAAGTGTAACGATCACATCACCAGGAGCTGCATCCGCAGATGCTTTAAACGGCGCAGCCATAAACATGCCTGCCATTAATGCGAAAAGGCAGATTGCTTTTATTGCTTTCACAAATATCACCTCAAAATAAGGATTAAGTTATACCATACGCGGCTGTACACGATTTCCTGCACGTCGTATATACTGCCATTTTACACCATAACACAATTTCGGTAAAAATTTGGAATAAAAAAAATGGACAAGCATATGGTTTCCTTAAAGGGGGAGTCGCCATGAAAAAATTTATATCCGGTATGCTGATCTTGCTTGTGTTATATGTCATTGTATATGACCTGAAAATCGGAACATTGCCTGCGGCTGCTCTTCCTCAGCAGGTAAAGAGTGAGAAGAACAATGAGAGATATTCCTTAATAACTATAAAGCCCGGAGACACCGTCCTTTCAATTATGGAAAAAAGCAGCGGCAGCAAAAAGTTCAACATGGTCACGATGGTGAAAGATTTCAAACGACTCAATCCTTCCGTCAATCCAGACCGCATTATTCCTGGAAAAACGTATAAGTTCCCGCTATACGCCAAAGATAAACGTTAAGATTCCTTGCCAAAGTAAATTAATACTTGCTAAAATGAACAGATGACATGCATTACCTGTCAACTTATCATAAAGGAGCGATTCACCAATGAGTGAAATCAATCATCGTTCGCGCACACGGCCTGTTAAAGTGGGACCTCTTACGATCGGAGGCAACAACCAGGTCATCGTACAAAGTATGACGACAACGAAAACTCATGACGTAGAAGCTACAGTTGCGGAAATCAAACGGCTGGAAGAAGCAGGCTGTCAGGTTGTCCGAGTTGCCTGTCCGGATATGAGAGCTGCAGAAGCGATAGCTGATATAAAAAAACAAATTAACATACCTCTTGTTGTAGATATTCATTTTGATTATAAACTGGCTTTGAAGGCGATCGAGGGCGGTGCGGATAAAATCCGGATCAACCCTGGCAACATCGGCCGACGCGAGAAGGTAGAAGCCGTAGTAAAAGCCGCAAAAGAAAAAGGAATTCCTATCCGTATCGGTGTCAATGCCGGGTCTCTCGAGAAGAAATATCTAGAGAAATATGGATATCCAACTGCAGATGGAATGGTAGAAAGCGCACTGGATCATATTAAGATCCTGGAAGACCTCGATTTCCACGATATTATCGTTTCTATGAAAGCTTCGGATATTAACTTAGCAATTGAGGCATATGAAAAAGCTTCTAAAGCTTTTAATTATCCGCTCCATCTTGGGATTACTGAATCAGGCACACTATTTGCTGGTACGGTAAAAAGTGCTGCAGGGCTTGGTGTTATCCTGAGCAAAGGAATCGGGAACACGTTAAGGGTATCTTTAAGTGCAGATCCTGTGGAAGAAGTGAAAGTCGCCCGCGAGCTGCTAAAGTCATTTGGCCTGCTGTCTGATGCAGCCACCTTGATTTCATGTCCTACTTGCGGGAGAATCGAGATCGATTTGATTTCAATCGCAAACGAAGTAGAAGAATATATTTCAAAAGTGAAAGCGCCGATTAAAGTGGCGGTTTTAGGCTGCGCCGTTAACGGTCCTGGAGAAGCACGCGAAGCTGATATCGGCATCGCCGGCGCTCGCGGTGAAGGACTGTTGTTCCGCCATGGCGAGATCGTCCGCAAGATTCCAGAAGATCAGCTTCTCGATGAACTGAAGAAGGAAATCGACATCCTCGCAGAAGCCCATAAAAAAAAGCTGGCTGAAGAAGCCGAAGCCCAGAACGCATAAATCGATCCAGCTGATATCAGCTGGACCAGAAAAAGCCCTCCGCCTTCAGTGGAGGGCTTTACTTTTGTTATTTAAAGTGTGGGGGTACGGTACTTTTTTGCAATTCAAGCCGTGTTTGCTCGTTTTTTTATTAAAGTACCGTACCCCCGCTGGGCTATCTCATCATCTTTCCGCGACTAAAAGAAAGGGGCAAAGATGAGCGAGATAATGATGGAAACAGCGCCTAGACCAATTGCCCAGTTTCCAAGCGATCGTGCTCCGAGCCTTCGTGCGATAAATCCAAGGACTACAGCAGCCCCGCCGAAAAAGACTGGCAGGATAAACAATGACAATGCGGCTAAGATAACGGCAGCTATCCCTGTAACTTTTCCTATGCCAGCATAATCCTGTTTTCGTTCATGAATATGAGCTTCTTCCTCACGGCCTGTTCTCGGCTTTTCGTTTTCAGGAAGTGTCAAATCGCGGTTAAGCGGCAGCACCTCGGCTGCTATTTCTTCATCAAACCGCGCATCATCCATCCTGTTTCTTCTTTCATCCATGATGCATCCCTCGCTTTGTTTAGAAGTCGGAGCGCTATTAGTATGCACTACGGTCTATACGTTATTGATGTAAACAATTGGCGAGCGTAGAAATGCAAAAAACCCGCTCATTAAACAGCGGGTTTTTGCAGCGTCACTAGTGCTTAGGACGGAATGTATGGCAGCACGTCTCTTCTGCATTGTGTGCGGAATCTTTATGGGCTGCTTGTCCAGACAGTTCTCCGTCTGCACTCATATCGAATGAACTGTTTGCATGCCTGTCGATCTCCACCAAAATGGCATCGGCAGCGCAGTTGTTTCCTTCAGCCCAATACGTGCAGTTTGCAACATTACATTTCACATCTGGCATAATCATACTCCTCCTTTATCTTTAGCTTTTCTGACTTAAAGGAGTTTCATACTTCTGATCATGCTTTTTTGCAAGAAGTGCAATAGCCGTATATTTCGAATTTATGGCCTGTAATTTCAAATCCTTCCATGTTCGTTGAAACGGAATCCATCGGGCATGCATCCACTGACCTTGTAACTCCGCATGTGAGGCAGATGATGTGATGATGATGGTGTCCTGCAGAACAGGTAAAACGAAACTTCTTCTCGCCTTCCCATTCTGTTTCTTCTAGAAGTCCATGCTCTGCAAAAACAGATAAATTACGATATATCGTATCAAACGAAAGACCGGGATATTTATTTTTCAACGCTTCTTGAACATCTTTTGCAGACAGATAGCGTTTTTCATCTGCAAACACTTCAAGCAAATCTCTTCGTTTGTCTGTATTTTTATACCCTTTTTCCTTTAATTTCGCGATAGCCTGATTAACGGTCATAGGATTTTGGCCCATAAATCTTCTCCTCCCCTGTCATTTTCCACTTTTTGTAACTTATCGCTAACAGCAGGATGATGACGGAACAAATAACGATTGTTCCACCAGATGCAAGGTCAAGATAATAAGATAAAATAAGTCCTGATATAACGGCTGTTTCGCCAAATATCACCGATAAGATAAAGGCCTGCTTAAAGCCTCTGGCGACCCTGATGCTTGCAGCAACCGGAAGTGTCATCAAACTCGAGACGAGCAGGATGCCGACAATTTTCATTGATGCTGCGATGACTAACGCCGTCATCGCCATGAAAACAAGCAAAATCCCGCTGCCTTTAATCCCGCTCAGCTTTGCCTGTTCTTCATCAAAGGAAAGGACGAAAAGTTCTTTATACAATGCCCAGATCACAGCCAGGACCACGACCATCACAACAAATATTGTCCAGACATCTGACCGTGTAACTGAGATGATGCTGCCGAAAAGATAGTTGAACAAATCCGTGTTAAAGCCGTCAGCCAACGAAATGAATATAACACTGAGCCCGATTCCTGCTGACATAATGATCGGTATAGCCAGTTCTTCATAGTGCTTGTACACTTTCCGAAGACGTTCAATCAGCAAGGCGCCGGAAACAGAGAACACCATTCCCATATAAACAGGATTTACCCCAGCGAACACGGTTGACCACTTGCCGAGCAGCAGGTTGGCCGCAATGCCAGCTAATGTGATATGTGACAATGCATCGGCAATTAACGCCTGTTTCCTCACTACAATAAAAACGCCGAGCACAGGTGCGATTAGCCCGATCATCAGGCCGGTCATTAACGCGTTCTGCAAAAATTCAAACTGAAAAAAAGCCATCTTTAACGTTCCTTCCATTAATGAGTGTGATCAAGAACATGCACCTTATGCCCGTAGAAAGAGGATAGTTTTTCTTTGGAGACCTTTTCGAACTCGTCCGTTTTTCCATGAAAATGCAGCGTTTTGTTCAGGCATGCAACGTTTGTCACATAATCAGACATTACACCTACATCATGAGTGACAAGCAAGAGTGTCATGTTCCTTTCACGGTGCAGATCCTTAAGCATCTGATAGAATGTATCCGCAGAAAGAGCGTCCACACCAACAGTCGGTTCATCAAGAATCAGGAGTTCTGGTTCGCTTACAAGGGCTCGGGCAATAAAGACTCTTTGCTGCTGTCCTCCCGAAAGTTCTCCAATATTCCTGCTGCTGTAGGCATCCATCCCAACCGCTTCCAACGCTTCTTTCACTTTAATGCGGTGTTCTCGTTTTAAGAATCGGAATAATCCGACTTTGCCGAAAAGACCCATCGATACGACCTCAAACACAGTAGCTGGAAAAGATGTGTTAAAACTGCTCGCTTTTTGAGACACATAACCGATCTTGTCCCAGCGGCGGAACTTTGCCGCCTGCTCCCCAAAGAGAAGTACTTCCCCTTTTTGAGCCTGCTGGAGACCTAGAATGCATTTAATAAGCGTGGACTTTCCAGATCCGTTTGGGCCGACCAGTCCGAGAAAATCCCCTTTTTTTACATCAAGATTGATGTTTTCCAGTACATTCGCCTGACCGTAATGGTAATATAAATTTTTTATCGAAATAATGGGCTCTTTCAGCCTTGATTGTTCCATCATTAAACACCCTTAGTTTTAGTAATGAGTACGATTTAAGCTGTATTTTAGTATACACGCCAGAGAATAGAATTTAAACAATTATGTTTTGTCCTATGCGGGCATTATTCAATAAAAAAAGACGGAACATGCCGCCTTTAATGAATTGGAGACTTAAACTTGCCGCCTTTTGTTTCCTGCGTATTCATAATGGTGATAAAAGCGTTATTGTCTATTTCATACACTATATTTTTCAGCTTTGTAACTTCTAGCCGGGTAATGACGGCATAGATGACTTCTTTCTCTTCATCCGTATAGCCGCCTTTGCCTTTCAGTTTCGTCGTTCCGCGGCCAAGCCTGTCAAGGATCGCATCGGACACTTCCTCATACTGATCAGAAACAATAATGACCGCTTTTGTTTCTTCAAGCCCCTGTATGACCGTATCAATCGTCTTAAAGGCAATATAGTACGTCATGGCCGAATACATAGCTTGTTCCCAGCCAAACACAAAACCAGCCCATGAAAAAACAAAGATATTAAGAAACATGACGATCTCTCCGATAGAAAACGGCAGCTTTTTACTCAAAAGAATTCCTAATATTTCCGCTCCATCAAGAGATCCCCCATGGCGGATTACAAGCCCGACTCCCGCGCCCAATATCACTCCACCAAATACAGTCGCAAGTATCGGCTGGTCAGTGAATGGCTCCGCACCATGAAGCATTGTCTCAATGATACCCAATCCTGCTATGCCGATAAGTGAAGAGATGACAAACGTTTTCCCGATCTGTTTGTAGCCTGAATACATGAAAGGAAGGTTTAAAAGGAACACGAGAACAGCAAAGTTAGCGGGTGTTAGATAGTCCAAAATAAGAGATACACCGATGATTCCCCCATCAATAATCTTGTTTGGAATCAGAAATAGTTCGATCGCTGTCGCTGCGAGCCCCGCTCCAATCAGGATAAAAATAATCCGGTAGATGAAATGGGACACACTTTCTTTTTTATGCTGTTTTTTCAAGCTCGATCCTCCTCAATTACCCTTTCGATGGCAGTCATCAGTTTATCTGGCGATAATATTTCATCCGCTTCAGCCAGATACTCACGGTCTAATGTCGTTTCAATCGCCCAGACTTTCATACCTGCGCGTTTAGCTGACAGGATGCCAAGCGGTGCGTTCTCAATAACGAGCCATTCATCTGGCTTATAAGTGAATTTTTCTGAAATTTTCAAGTAGGGCTCAGGTGCGGGTTTTCCTTCCGTTACATCGTCCCCTGTGATGATGGCATCAAATGAAAAGGGAAGCTGTTCAATAATCTCTTCCACAAATTCACGCCTGCTTCCAGTGGCAAGCGCAATCGATATCCCAGCCTTCTTCAAGAAAGACGCAGCGCTAACCGCCGCAGATATAAACTCATAGCGTGCATTTTGTTTAAAGTATTTTCTTTTTTCATGATAGATTCTCTCCATCTGGCTTTTCGTTAGAGACAATGAACGCAGACTGTCAATATCACCTATCGTTTTCATACCCGGCATTCCTTCTCTTTCATAAAACAGATGCCCGTGTAGAGTATGCCCTTCTGCATGAAAAGCATGCTGCCATGCTTCTACATGATAAGGCATAGTGTCCACGATGACTCCATCCATATCAAAACAAACTGCTTTAATCTTCATTTCATCCATCACTCCATCCCACTTTATTATATAGCAATCAAGAAAGGTTTTCTCGTACAACCCGAGATGATCGGGGATGGGTTTGGCTGTAAAATAGCAAAGAAAAAACGCGCACCTTTGTGCGCGTTTTTCCAACGTAATGCTATTATTGAAGACCTTTGATGATGGTTTCTGTGTTCCATTTCATCATCTCGATATACGTGTCGCCGTCTTCTCCTTTTTTGCCTAGAGAGTCAGTGAACACTTTTCCTTTAATCGGGATTCCGGTTTCTTTAGAAACAGTCTCCATGCTTCTTGGATCGACACTTGTTTCAACAAATAATCCTGGAACTTTTGTCTGACCGATGTAATCTACAACATTCTTTATTTGCTGCGGGGAACCCTGGCTGTCTGAATTGATTTCCCAGATATAGCCGGTATCCATGTTGTAAGCATTCCCGAAATATTTAAAGGCACCTTCGCTCGTAATCAAGATACGCTTTTCTTTCGGTATCTTTTCAAGCTCTGTTATTGTTTTTTCATGCAGTGCGTTCAGCTCTTTTATATAAGCGTCTGCGTTCTTTTTATAATACTCCTTGTTTTCGGGATCAACCTCTGATAATGCGTCTCTAATGTTCTCTACATATTTAATGCCATTCTTAATATCCAGCCACGCGTGCGGGTCCATCTGCTTTTCAAGCCCTTTTGATTCAAGATGGATCGGTTCAACTCCTTCGCTTACGCGGAAAACAGGTGCATCTTCACCTGATTTATCTGCACTCTTCATCAGTTTTTCGAACCAGGAGTTACCTTCTTCTAGATTAAGCCCATTATAGAAGACCGCGTCTGCATCTGTTGCCTTCATAACGTCTTCAGGCAGGGGATCGTATTCATGCGGGTTAGATCCAATAGGAACAAGGCTGTGAATCTCTACTTTATCCCCGCCGACATTTTTTACAAGATCATAGATAATTGAGTAAGTAGCGACAACCTCAACTTTGTCGTTGTCACTCTTTTCACTGCTGCATGCTGATAGTAACAGTGCTGCTGCCAGCAGAATAGTGCTTCCAAGTTTTTTAATCATGAAGTATCCCCCTTAGAATTTTTATGAACATAATTTTCCTATGACAATGAAGCGCGGTTTTTTCTCGCTTTAAATGATTTCCACAAAAGCCCCTGTGACGGTGAAAAGAAAAAAGCGGCAGCAAAGAAGAATGCTGAAACTAAAACGATCGTCGCCCCAGATGCAAGGTTATAAGTAAAACTGAAATACAGTCCGAGTACAGATGAAATGACTCCAAATCCTGCAGCCATGTATATCATTACCCACAAACGGTTTGTGAGCAGATATGCTGTAGCAGCCGGCGTGATGAGCATGGCAACGACCAGAACGATCCCGACCGTCTGAAGTGAAGCTACCGTTACCATCGTAAGGACGACCATTAAAATATAATGGATCCACTTGTTCGGAAGCCCGTAACTCTGTGCCATTGTCGGATCAAACGTTGAAACGAGAAGTTCTTTATAAAACAAGGTAACAAGCGTTATGACAAGCAGCCCGATACTGAGCGTCATCCACATATCACTCGTTCTGACAGCAAGCACGTTTCCAAACAGGATATGATAAAGATCTGCACTGCTCTTCATCAGCGTAATAATGATAATTCCTACGGCAAAAACGGAAGTAAACATGATTCCGATCGCCATATCATGCTTGATCCTGCTGTTCTGGCTTACGAATCCAATCCCGATAGCCGTCAGAACCCCAGTAAGCACGGCTCCAAAAAAGAAGTTCACGCCGAACATGTAACTGATGGCAACACCAGGCAGAACAGCATGAGAGATGGCATCCCCCATCAGAGCCATTCCCCTTAAGATGATGAAACATCCGAGAACACCGCAGATAATGCCCACCATGACAGACGTCCACAATGCCTTCTGAAGGAACTCATATTGAAACAGCGCTTCTAAAAATGCCATAAAACTCATGTGCAATTCACCTGCCCGCTTTTATTTAAGAATGAAAACTGATTGCTGTATGCTTTAGTGATCACTTCCGGCTTCAACACGTCACTAGAGGTGCCGAAATGAATAAGTTCCTGGTTAAGCAGAAGGAGATGATCAAAATACGATTCCGCCTTACTTAGGTCGTGGTGAACGACGATAATCGTTTTTCCTTCCCGTTTAAGCTCCCTTAATATTTGAATGATGGTTTCCTCACTCGCCACATCGATTCCAACAAACGGTTCATCTAGAAGAAACAGTTCCGCTTTCTGAGCTAGAGCTCTTGCAAGGAACACCCTTTGCTGTTGTCCTCCTGATAATTCCCCGATCTGTCTTGTGGCAAAATTCTGCATGCCCACTTTTTTGAGACATTCTGCTGCCCATGCACGCTCCGATTTCCCTGGGCGCTTGAATAGCCCTAGGGTAGGATATGTTCCGAGCAGAACAACATCTATGACCGTGATCGGAAAATCCCAGTCGATATCACTGCGCTGTGGAACATACGCGATCTTTTTCTGTGACTGCTTCAGCGGCTTTCCGTTCACCAGTACTTCTCCCTTGTCTTTCGGGATCAATCCAAGTGCCGCTTTCATTAATGTAGATTTCCCGGCTCCGTTCGGCCCAATAATACCTACGATCGTGCCGTTTCCAACTGAAAAGGTAACATCTTTGACAACCTGATTTCCCTGATAAGAGACATACATCTGGTCGACTTGAAGTGCGTCACTCATTTTAAATAGCCCCTCTCTTTTCCGTGTCCACGATTATTGCGCAAGGGCAACATTTTCCTAAAAAATAAAACAGATGGTCTAATGTATGCTCCTTAGAGCATGAACGTGACAACAAATGTTTCCTTCGCGCAACTTTTTTTTGTTAATCAAAGTATATAAGCCAGAGTCAAATTTGTAAATGATTTTTTATAGCCAAATTTCTTATTGTGTTTTATAATCTGTTATTGGCGGCTTAAATTCCGCTGGGTGGGTGAGGGATAAGAAAAAAAGAAGGGAAATTATGAAAGGCATACGTTTAGACGGGCATTCTTTGAAGCAGGAGATACTTGCAGGATTTACATCATTTTTTACGATTGCATACATTATCATCGTTAATCCGATGATATTGGCGGATGCCGGCATTCCGTATGAAGGTGTCCTGCTAGCGACCATCTTCACTTCAGTTGCCGGATGTCTTATGATGGCTTTTTATGCGAACGCCCCGATTATACTGACCCCAGGGATGGGAGTTAATGCGTTTTTCACCTATACAATCGTGCAGGGAATGAATCTTTCTTGGCAGGAGGCGCTTGCAGCCGTAGTCTTGTCTGGTGTTTTCTTCATGATTGCAGCAGGAACTAGAATCAAAGACATATTATCAAAAAGCATACCAGAATCTCTGAAGCACAGCATCACAGTCGGAATCGGATTATTCTTGGCGTTCATCGGACTGCAAAAAGGCGGCATCATTGAAAAAAGTGATTCCACGTTCGTTAAGCTGGGTCATTTAAACGAACCTGACGCCATCCTGACGGTGATTGGTCTTGTGCTGATGATGTTTCTGTTTCTAAGAAATATTAAAGGCGGATTTATTATTGGCATCGCAGCTACTACAGCGATCGGATATTTGTTCGGAATTGCTGGCCCATCTGGGCAGTCTTCCGGTTCATTATCACTGAAGCCGTTCGGAGAACTGTTCATGGCGGCAGATTTTAGCGGTATCCTGCAGCTGCCATTCTGGATTGCGACGTTTTCGCTTACGATGATCATCACGTTCGAGAACATGGGTCTTCTTCATGGGCTGCTGCCTGATAAAGAGAAGTTTCCAAAAGCATTTCAGGCAAATGCTGCTTCTACAGTTGTATCCGGTGTGTTTGGAACAAGTCCGACCATTTCCACTGTAGAAAGTGCTGCCGGCATCGCAGAAGGCGGCAGAACCGGCGTAACAAGTCTTGTCGCTGGTCTGATGTTCTTGCTTGCAATCTTTACTGCTCCATACTTGGCATATATTCCAGATGGAGCGATCGCGCCAGTTCTTATTATAATCGGAGGACTTATGGTCCAGCAGATACAGCACATCCCGCTTTCCGACTTTTCGGAAGGGTTCCCTGCTTTTCTGATCATAGCGCTTATTCCGCTCACTTACAGCATTGTTGACGGGCTGGCATTTGGGTTCATCGCTTATCCTCTCCTGAAACTTGCTGCAGGAAAGCATAAACAAGTTCCGATTCCTTTAGTTGTGATCGCAGTCTTGTTCTTTATCAATTTTGTGTTTCACAGCATGGTTTGAAAAACGAAACGCCCTTTTGATGATGTCATCAAAGGGCGTTTTTTTCATAAATCGAACTAAATAAAACTTAAATGACTCGCGAAGTCAATTAGCTGCCCCTATACTATTCACCAAAACTTTTGCTGCCGTCGTATCTCCTCTTAGTTTAAAATCTGGACTTTTTAAAAGTGAAATAAATTACTAGGCACTTTCTCGCTGTCCGCTTCATACGCTAGAAAATGACGGGAGGGAGAAAAATGAATCCAATCATGCTTCATTTTATCAACCAGAAATTAAACAGCATAACTCCGCAGGAACTGATGACTCTTGCTTCTGATTACCAGTTTCCATTATCCAGAGCAGAAGCTGAGCAAGTCGTATTAATACTTAGAAGACAGCGGATCGATATTTCAAATGCCGCCCAGCGGCAGCAGATCATCGCCACCATCGCCAGAGAAGTCAGCCAGGAAAAAGCTAACTATATTCAATACTTGATCAACTCATACTTAGATAGGAAATAGCCCCTTAAAATGCAGCTTGCTGCATTTTTTTTGCTGCAATTAACGAAACTCCCTCATTCACTTTTCATCCGCTAATATTCGCTAAAAAAACATCTATATTTTAATATATACTATGAGATGTAATTACAATGGGGGGCTTTAGTAATGAACAATCATGAAATTGATTACAAAATTTACGGCGATGACATGCAGTTTGTTGAAGTTGAGCTAGATCCGGACGAGACCGTAGTAGCGGAAGCCGGCAGCTTGATGATGATGGAAGACGGCATTCATATGGAAACGATATTCGGCGATGGATCAGCTGCAGCAGGCGGCGGCCTTATGGGTAAGCTCTTTAGTGCCGGGAAACGTGTACTAACTGGAGAGAGTCTGTTTATGACTACGTTCACGAATACTTCCCATGAAAAGAAGCATGTTTCATTCGCTTCTCCTTATCCAGGCAAGATTATTCCTATGGATTTGAGCGAGTATAACGGTAAAATTATCTGCCAGAAAGACTCCTTCCTTGCAGCAGCGAAAGGAGTATCCGTCGGAATCGAACTGCAAAGAAAAATTGGCGCAGGATTCTTCGGGGGCGAAGGATTTATTATGCAGAAGCTTGAAGGCGATGGAATGAGCTTCGTCCATGCGGGCGGGACTATCCATAAAAAAGAGCTTTCACACGGAGAAGTACTGCGTGTCGATACTGGATGTCTTGTCGCGATGACGAGCGAAATATCGTATGACATTGAAATGGTGAAAGGCGTTAAAACAGCACTGTTCGGCGGAGAAGGCTTATTCTTCGCAACCCTTCGCGGACCAGGAACTGTATGGATACAATCCCTTCCGTTCAGCCGTCTGGCGAGCCGTGTGTTCGCAGCTGCACCGAGCAGGCTTGGCGCAAAAGATGAAGGCAGTCTGGCAAAAGGCATTTTTGACGTTTTCAGCGGCGACTGATTGATAAAGGAAAAATAATAAAGAGGCAGGCCCCCGTTTATTTGGAGTCTGCCTCTGTTTATTATAAGCTGACCGTATCGCCAAGCAGCTTCTGCTGCAGTTCCGGATCAAAGGTCTTCGCCTTCAGCATCTCGATCTCAAGCTTATAAGGCGGCTTTTTATTATTTTTATCCGTACCCACGTAAGGTGTCTCCAGTATTTTCGGCACGCTCTGCAGCTGAGGATGATGGACGATATAACTCAGCGCATCAAAGCCGATATGGCCGAAACCGATGTTTTCGTGCCGGTCTTTTGCTGCGCCTTTTTCGTTCTTAGAATCGTTGATATGAAGGACCTTCAGTCGGTCGATCCCAACGATCTTATCAAACTGATCCAGCACTCCGTCAAAGTCGTTAACAACGTCATAGCCGCTGTCATGAACGTGGCAAGTGTCAAAGCAGACGGAAAGTTTCTCATTATGAGTAACGCCTGAGATAATGGCCGCGATCTCTTCAAATGACCGGCCGCACTCCGAACCTTTTCCTGCCATCGTCTCTAAAGCGATTTGAACTGACTGCTCGTTAGTGAGAACCTCGTTAAGACCTTCGATAATTTTCTTTATGCCAGTTTCCGTACCCTCTCCCACATGAGCTCCTGGATGAAGAACAATCTGCTTAGAGCCGATCGCATCGGTTCTTTCAATCTCGCGGCGCAGGAAATCAACCCCAAGTTCAAATGTTTCAGGCTTTACGGCATTTCCGATATTGATGATATACGGAGCATGAACGACGATATCCGCAATGCCGTTTTCCTGCATATGACGAAGTCCTGACTCGATGTTAAGCTCTTCAATCGGTTTTCTTCTCGTATTTTGAGGAGCGCCTGTATAGACCATGAATGTATTGGCGCCATACGAAAGTGCCTCTTCACTTGCTGCAAGCATCATCTTCTTCCCGCTCATTGAAACATGTGATCCTAGTCGAAGCATGATCATTCCCCCTGTTTTTAAAGCTTTTATTTCTTTTTGCGGTTAATTTTCTTCACGATTCGTTTCTTTTCTGCTTCCATTTTCTTTTTATATCCAGGCTTTACTTTCTTCGGCCTTGGTACGAATACTCCGTCTTCTGCTTTTGCAGCCGGCTTCTTAGAGGATTTGCGCTTCACTTCTACCCACTCGCCGTTTTTGTACTCTTCTTGAGAGAAAGAGATGTTGCGCGCTTCAAGCTTCTGGATAGCAAACTGATCAGAAGGCTCAACTAGCGTTGCACTGATACCTGACATACCTGCTCGTCCAGTCCTTCCTGAACGGTGGATATAAAAGTCCAGATCCTTCGGAAGCTCGTAGTTAATAACATGACTGACACCTTTAATGTCGATACCGCGTGCCGCAAGATCTGTCGCCACTAGAAACTGAAACTCAACGTTCTGAACCCGCTTCATGATATTCTTTCGCGTTCTGGCCTGAACATCGCCGTGAAGCCTTTCTGCGTTCAATCCAGCTGCTAGCATCGCATCGGCCACCTCATCGGCCATCTTCTTCGTGTTCACAAACACGATCGCAAAATAAGGATTAAAGTCTTTCGCTGCCTTAATCAGATACGAAAGCTTTTCCTTATGTTTTACCGGCAGCAGTACATGCTTGATATCACTCGCTGTAGTCTGTGCCGGATCAACATGCACGTGGCGAGGATTTTCCATATATTTTTTCAAGAAAGGCTGCAGTTTCTCAGGAATCGTTGCTGAGAAAACAAGCATCTGCAGGTCTGCCGCCATACGTGAAGCGAGCTGGTCTACATCCTCGATAAAGCCCATGTCGAGCATCTGATCCGCTTCATCCACAACAAGGATGTTGGCAGTAAAAACGTTCAGCTGCTGGTTAGAAATGAGATCTTTGATTCTACCGGGAGTTCCGACAACAAGATGGGGGACGTTCTTCAGCTTGTCCGCCATTCGTTTGCGGTCTGTACCGCCTACTAGAAGCCGGGCATCCGGCTGTTTTTCTTCAGGAAGAAACGCGATCACCTTGTCCAGTTCATTGTAGATCTGCTGGGCGAGCTCTCTTGTCGGTGCTGTAATGACCGCCTGCACTTCTTCTTTATCGATATTGATTTTTTCGAGTATCGGAAGCAGAAAGGCCATCGTCTTACCAGAGCCCGTCTGTGATTGGCCGATAATGTCAAACCCGTTGATAATAGCCGGAACCACACGCTCCTGGATGTCTGTTGGACTTTTAAAGCCGATCTTCTCTAGCGAATTCTGTAAATCACTGTTTATTTTTAGCCGTTCGAAGGCTGATTTCATATTATTCACCTGACTTCTTTTTTTCTTAAACCCACTTTTAGTATTATAGAGTAACTTTTGCATTTCCGCCATTTAAGTTCAAATAAATCCTATACATAGACGGTTATTTTTCAGTGCCCATTGTTAATGACTCACCCGCGGGCGTTTTCATCATATGCTATTATGAGCTTAATATTTTTGAAAGGAGGGTGAATTATGCACCCGTTTCCGCCATATCCCCCTTCCCGCAGCCCGTTTTCCTCTTTTCAGCCGCCACACGGCATGCATGCCCCCTTCAGGACGCCAATTCCAGGCATGCAAACACACCATGATCCGTTAAACCGGATGTTCGGCGCAATCGGCACAGGGGGGATTCCTGCACGAACCAGCGTTTTTTCCATGCTTGACAATGTGCAGAAAGTCCTAAAGGTTGCCGAAACGATGGGCCCGATGGTAAAGCAGTACGGACCGATGATGAGAAATCTGCCTTCACTCATGACGATGCTAAAAGATTATCAAAACGGTACCGCGGGCAAAGAAGAGGCAGCTGAAACAGAAGCAGTTCAAGAACCCGATTCCGAAACTTCCGCCGAACCTGCTGATAATAATGAAGAACCAGGACAGGAAAAAGCTGCTGAAAAAACCGTGATTGCCGGACCGGCAGCCGCGCATAAAAACAAGAAATCTATAAAGACTGCTGCAGCTGAATCCATTGAACAAGCAGAGGAAGAAGATACTCGGCCATCTTTTAAGAAAAATAAACTGGCTGCTTCCGGAAAATCGCGGTCCCTATTTAAGAAGCAAAAATTCAAAGAAGAACTAGAGGCTGCCGTAAAAACAGCAAAAGAAGAAAAACCTATATCAGCCCCAGAAATCACAGCTGAATCAAACAAAGACATTACCGAAAAACCCAAAAATGAAGACTTTACAATAGGAGAAGTAAAGCCTTTACGACCCCGTCCAAAAAAGAATCCTAACAAAGGAACTCTTTCCTCAAAGCCCAAGCTTTATATTTAAAAATCGCTTATTTGAGTAAATGCTCTCTCTCCTTTATAATATAAATGGATAAACATTCTCCTAAGGCAGCAGATTCTGCTGTCTTTACATTTTATTCAAAGGAGAGAAAAAACAATGGAAGTGTTAAAGATATCCCCTAGAGGCTATTGTTACGGTGTAGTGGATGCGATGGTTCTAGCCCGGCAGGCTGCCAAGAATCCTGACTTGCCAAGACCAATATATATTTTAGGAATGATCGTCCACAATAAACATGTCACCGACGCGTTTGAAGAAGAAGGCATCATCACCTTGGACGGCACGAGCCGCCTCGATATTATACGTGAGATCGAAACAGGAACTGTCATATATACTGCTCACGGCGTTTCTCCGGAAGTCCGCAGAATCGCTCATGAAAAAGGGCTGCACGAGATTGATGCAACCTGTCCAGATGTGACCAAGACACACGACCTGATCCGG
Organism: Fictibacillus aquaticus; assembly: GCF_002245695.1. Lineage (GTDB taxonomy): Bacteria > Bacillota > Bacilli > Bacillales > Fictibacillaceae > Fictibacillus > Fictibacillus aquaticus. The sequence continues at coordinate 133,157 of NZ_NOII01000002.1, forward strand.
GAAAAAGAACAGCAAGGATATGAGGTTATTTACATTGGAAAAAAAGGACACCCCGAACCTGAAGGTGCCATCGGGATCGCTCCGCACATTGTTCACCTGATTGAATCTCCCGATGACATTCAATCACTGAACTTGGCATCTGATAAAATTCTCATCACCAACCAGACGACAATGAGCCAGTGGGATGTAGCAGAGATCATCAAGCAGCTGCTCGTAAAATACCCGCATGCTGAAGTGCACAAAGAAATCTGTCTTGCAACTCAAGTCAGACAGGAAGCGGTGGCCGAGCAGGCTAAGGAATGCGATCTAGTGCTGGTCGTCGGAGATCCACGAAGCAATAACTCTAACCGTCTTGCCCAAGTTTCAGAAGAAATCGCCGGTACTCCAGCCTATCGGATCGCTGACGTATCTGAAATACAGCTCGAATGGCTTCAGAACGTAAAAAAAGTAGGCGTAACTTCTGGTGCATCCACTCCTACTCCGATTACGAAGGAAGTAATCGACTTCTTGCAGAAGTTTGACCATGAGCAGCCAGAAACGTGGCTTCGCGAGAGAAAAGTGGCTCTTGAAAAAATTCTTCCAAAAGTAAAAACTAAGCCTTAATCTATTGCTCGTATTAAATGAGAACGCCTGACAGGTTTCAGTCTGTCAGGCGTTTTTTCTCTTTATACAAATGTAAACGGATCTGTATGAATTTCTGATACGATGACCTCTGTGGAATAATGATCTTTTTTCAGCCCTTCATCGATCACTCGCTGAAGACCGTGTTTCATGATCTTTTCAATATTGTGACCTGCGTCAATAACAGTAAGTCCTTCTTCCATTGCATCATGCGCGTTGTGGTAATAAATATCGCCAGTAATCAGAGCATCTGCCCCTTTGCTGATGGCACCTTTAATAAACTTGTTCCCATCTCCTCCAACGACCGCTATTTTTTGAATAGGGCGGTCATGGCCTTTGACGGCGCGGACAGCTTTAAGGCTGAAGGCGTTTTTTACGTGAGCAGCCAGTTCTTCCAGGTTCATAGGCGATGGCAAGGTGCCTATCTGGCCAATACCGAGCTTTTGACCTGGGTTGTTAACAGGATAAATGTCATAAGCCGCTTCTTCGTATGGATGTGCATTAAGCATCGCGCTTACTGCTTTATTAAGGATACTTGCAGGCAAAATGGTTTCAATTTTGACCTCTTCCACCGATTCCATAATTCCTTGTTTGCCAATAAACGGCGAAGATCCTTCAAGGGGCATGAAATTTCCTGTGCCGTTTGTTGTAAACGAACAGTGGCTATATTGTCCGATATGTCCAGCACCCGCATTTCCTAACGCTTCACGTACACGTTCAGCGTGAGAAGCAGGCACAAATACAGCGAGTTTTAGAAGTTCTTCTTCGTATGATGACTGCAGGACGGCACGATTTTGCAGCTTTAAAGCATCCGCTAGCCAGTCGTTAACCCCTCCTTCTGCCACATCCAGGTTAGTGTGAGCAGCATATACCGTAATATCATGCTGCAGCAGCTTTTGAATGGTTCTTCCTTTAGCTGTAGACGTATCTATTCTTTTTAGAGGAATATACATAAGAGGATGATGCGCGATGATCAGATCTGCCTTTTTTTCAATCGCTTCATCTACTACTTCTTCTAAAACGTCCAGCGCAATCATAACTTTTGTTGTCTTTTTCTGTAACGTGCCAACCTGCAGCCCAATTGGATCGCCCTCATAAGCATAGCGCTTTGGGGCGAACGACTCGAGTATTGAGATGCAATGCTGTACACTCGCCCATTTTGTCATGATAAAAGCTCCTCAGCCATCTTAATTTTATCTTGAAGTTCTTTTTTCCTTTGTTCTGTTTCAGGTGAACCGCTATTGTTCATCTGGCTTAAAATCTTTTTCCACTGATTCAGTTCACCCGTCCACTTTTCCTTGAAAACGCCGCTTCTTTCTTTTAATAAATATGGACCGAACAGCAATTCTTTCTCTTTTTCATCCTGTGAGTATGGGCTGTTACCTGATCTTTCTGCAACAAGCACTTCATAAATCTTGCCATCCTCTTTCAAGATTTCTTCGGCCGAAAGAACCCATCCTTCCTTATCCAGCCATGCCCGCACCCATCGAGCAGCAACGTTCGGCTGCAGGATTAGTTTAGAAACGCCTTCAAGCTTTTCTTTTCCGTTTTCTAAAATGGATGCGATGAGGATACCTCCCATTCCGCATATGGTCACCGCATGTACTTCTCCAGGTTCGATGACCTCTAAGCCGTCTCCCTTTCTTACATCTATCATATTATCGAAGCCAAGACTCTTTACCTGTTCTTTCGCCGACATAAGCGGTCCGTCCGTTATTTCCCCAGCGACAGCAAACGGAATCTTTTTATGAATGGCCAGATAGCATGGCAGATAAGCATGATCAGAACCGATATCCGCTACTTTCATCCCTTGTTCTACATGGTTGGCCACAGCCGTCAGCCTAATTGATAAATTTTGTTCGTTCAAGTTGCATCCTCCATCGTCTTCATTCCAATTTATTTTAACCATTATAAATGAAAAAAGCCTCTTGCAGACTCACAAGAAGCTTTTGTCGATTATTTTTTCTCAGCAAGCCATTCAGTGATGATTTTTGCCTCTTCACCTTTTACTACACCAGCAGGCATTCCTGAACCTTTACCGTTGCGGATGATATCAGCGATTTGCGCCTTGTCATACTTTCCGCCGATCTTGTCAAGAGCAGGCCCAGCTCCGCCTTCTAGGTTTTGTCCGTGGCATGACGAGCAGTTTTGTTTGAAGATCGCTTCTGGGTCCATTGCAGCCTGTTCTTTATCCTTTTTCGCCTGATCTGCATTATGGATACCGATGGATGACAAAGTAATAATCAAAATAATTCCAATCACACCGATAATTGAAAATGGCAAAAGTGGATTACGTTTCATGAAATGACTTCCTCCTTCTTCTGTTCCCGCATTTGTTGTCTTAATAGCAAACATTATGTAAGTGCTAACAATCCATTTCTTATTTTACTTTAAAAAAAGTTGGAAGAAAAGGGGGAAGTAAACTTTTCATCATTTATTCATAATCATCGTGCGGTTTTATTCTGCCAGAATATATGCTCCGTCATTATTCTTCAGGTGTATCTGTCTTACAGCACGAATAAAACCGCGCATGAAGCGCGGTTTTATTTAGACCTTCTGTCCCTCCGAAAAGCTGTGCACTGCCTGTTCTCTGAGTTTATATTTTTGAATTTTACCCGATGCTGTCATCGGATAATTCTCTACAAAAAGGATATGTTCAGGAATTTTATGGCGGGAAATTTTGCCTCTGCAATAGCTGACCAGTTCCTCTTTTGTCAGTTTCATGTTTTCTTTAAGTTTGATGCATGCTGCTACTCTTTCGCCGAATTTTTCATCTGGCACACCGATAACTTGCACATCCATTACAGCTGGATGTGAATACAGGAACTCTTCGATCTCTCTTGGATAAACATTTTCTCCGCCTCTGATAATCATATCTTTCAAACGGCCTGTGATTCTGATATAACCCTCTTCATCCATTGTCGCAAGATCGCCCGTATGCAGCCATCCGCCATCATCTATGGCTTCAGCAGTAGCTTCAGGCATATTGTAGTAGCCCTTCATCACATGATAGCCTCTCGTGCATAGTTCTCCTTGGGAATTAGGCGGTACTTCATTTCCGGTTGATGGGTCAACAATTTTCACTTCAACCTGAGGGTGTTTCTTCCCGACAGTTTCCACTTTACGCTCAAGTGTATCTGTTGTAGTAGTCTGGGTGATAACGGGAGATGCTTCAGTCTGACCGTAGGCGATTGTCACTTCATTCATTCCCATATCGCTGATGACTTTCTTCATCACCTCGACCGGACATGGCGAACCCGCCATAATACCTGTTCGAAGTGACGATAAATCAAAGTCTGCAAAACGCGGGTGGTTGAGTTCCGCGATGAACATGGTAGGAACACCGTGGAGCGCTGTGCATTTTTCCACTTCGACTGTTTCTAGCACTTCAAGCGGATCGAACTGGACGAGCGGCACCATCTTTGCCCCGACAGAGACTGCTGCCAGAACGCCAAGCACACATCCGAAACAATGAAAAAATGGCACAGGAATACAGAGGGTGTCTTCATTTGTAAGGTTCATAGCGGCCGCGATCTGTCTGGCATTATTCACGATATTTCGATGTGTCAGCATAACACCCTTCGGAAACCCTGTCGTTCCCGAAGTATACTGCATGTTGATGACTTCATCACACGAGAGTGACATCTCTATTTGTTCAAGTTCGCTGTCTTCGATTCTATTCCCGGATTCGAGCATTTCTTCCCAGCTGCTGTATACAGAGTTATGGAAATCCAAGGCGACAAAATGCTTCAGTTTAGGAAACCTCTTCAAATCTTTTCTTATGCCGTCAATGATGGTCTTATACGATGTATCACGAAATGATTCAATGAAAAAGATTGCCTTTGAATCAGACTGTTTGAGCAAGTATTCCAGTTCTGCGCTCTGATAGTTGGTATTGACTGTTACGAGAACTGCGCCAGCCCTCGCCGAAGCAAATTGAAGGATAAGCCATTCTGGCACATTGGTCGCCCATACCGCAATATGATCTCCCTTTTCTATCCCCATAGCGATCAGCCCTTTAGCTGCCTTTGCCGTCAAATCCCAGAACTCCTCATATGTCCAGCGGATGCCAAGCGAGCTGTACACGGCCGCTTCCTGGTCCTTAAAAGTCATGGCCTGCTGTCTCAAGCATTCTCCCACCGTCACTTCCATCAAATCCGCCAAAACGACACCCCCATCATTTTTTGAATTTAACAGCCAATCTCACGCGCGATGACGATGCGCTGCACTTCAGATGTGCCTTCTCCGATTTCAAGAAGCTTTGCATCACGGAAATAACGTTCAACATGATAATCTCTCATATAACCGTTACCGCCGTGAATCTGTACAGACTCTGAACAAATTTGCATACATGCTTCAGAAGCATATAATTTAGCCATCGAAGCTTCTTTAGAGAACTTTTTCCCTTGATCCTTCAGCCACGCTGCTTTATAGACCATCAGCCTTGCCAGCTCAATTTTCATCGCCATGTCAGCAAGCTTAAACTGGATAGCCTGGAATTTAGAGATGGATCGCCCGAACTGCTTTCTCTCATGAGCATAAGAAAGCGCCTTCTCGTAGGCAGCCTGTGCTATTCCTACAGCCATCGCGCCGATACCGATACGGCCTCCGTCAAGAGTTACGAGGAATTGCTTGAATCCTTCTCCTTTTTTGCCTAAAAGGTTTTCATATGGAACCGCTACATCCTCTAAAACTAGCTCAGTCGTGTTGGAAGAATGAAGTCCCATTTTTTCATAGTTATCGATGACTTTAAAGCCAGATGCATCCGTCGGAACAATGATCGCAGAAATTTCTTTATCCTGCCCGCTCCTGCCCGTAACGGCTGTAAGGGCAAGATGCTTAGCATAACTGGCATTCGTGATGTAGCACTTGCTTCCATTGATTAGCCATTCTCCGTCACGCTCTGCTGCTGTTGTTTCAGTTCCTCCTGCATCAGAACCTGCTCCAGGCTCAGTTAGACCGAACGCCCCCATAGACTCACCAGTACAAATCGGAACAAGATACTTTTCTTTCTGTTCTTTTGTGCCGAATAAATTAATCGGCGCACCGCCAAGCGAGACGTGCGCTGAATAAGTGATTCCTGTTGAACCGCATGCACGGCTGAGTTCTTCTACAGCTATCGCAAAACTCATCGTATCTGCTCCGGCTCCCCCATACTCTTCCGGAAACGGCAGCCCCATCATCCCCAGCTTTGAGAGCTTTTCGAAAATCTCTTTAGGAAAGCGCTTCTCTTTATCCCTCTGCTCCGCACCTGGAGCCACTTCTTCCTCTGCAAATTCTCTGATCATTTTTTGAATCATCGTTTGTTCTTCTGTCAATGTAAAGTTCATCGCTGTTAACCCACCTTTGTCTGCTTCATTTTTGTATCCGCTTTCATATATAATTATAGATACACGAGACTAATTTTTACAAGATTAAAACTATTTATTCCTTTCTGACTTCTTATCCAGCCACCCTCTGTGATATATTACTTTTAATACAAAATAAAAAAACGCTGTTTGCATTAAAACTGGATAATAAGTAAAATAAAGTAAATGACGGCAAATCGAGTTTTTGCTATAAAAAACAAAATAAAAAAGCCTGCCGGAACCGGCAGGCCTCTGCATAGCAAATATTTTTATTCTAAAAAGTCTTTTAAACGTTTGCTGCGGCTTGGATGGCGCAGTTTTCTGAGGGCTTTTGCTTCTATCTGACGGATACGCTCGCGGGTGACGCCGAAGACTTTCCCGACTTCCTCCAGTGTACGCGTCCGCCCGTCATCAAGTCCGAAACGCAGACGGAGAACATTTTCCTCACGGTCTGTCAGTGTATCAAGTACATCTTCCAGCTGTTCTTTAAGCAGTTCATAAGCAGCAGCTTCAGAAGGGGCAAGAGCGTCCTGGTCTTCAATAAAATCACCAAGATGAGAATCGTCTTCTTCCCCAATTGGAGTTTCCAAAGAAACTGGCTCTTGTGCAATCTTCAGGATTTCCCTGACTTTATCCGGCGTGAGCTCCATCTCTGCACCGATCTCTTCTGGAGAAGGCTCTCTTCCTAAGTCTTGCAGAAGCTGGCGCTGAACACGAATCAGCTTGTTGATCGTCTCTACCATGTGAACCGGTATACGAATCGTACGAGCCTGATCGGCAATCGCACGAGTGATAGCCTGGCGGATCCACCATGTTGCATATGTGCTGAACTTGAATCCTTTGCGGTAATCAAATTTTTCTACCGCTTTAATGAGACCCATGTTACCTTCTTGAATCAGATCAAGAAACAGCATTCCACGTCCGACATAGCGCTTTGCAATACTTACTACGAGACGTAAGTTTGCTTCAGCGAGCCTTCTTTTCGCTTCTTCGTCACCATCTTCAATCCGGTTAGCAAGCTCAATTTCTTCCTCAGCAGATAGCAGGTCTACTCGCCCGATTTCCTTAAGATACATCCGTACAGGGTCGTTAATCTTTACCCCTGGAGGAACGCTGAGGTCGTTCAGATCGAATTCCTCTTCTTCTTTTCCGATGACAAATTTAGGATCTTCATCTTCGTCATCATCAGAATCGGTCTCATCATTAACTTCTACACCTTGCTCTTCAAGGTAATGGAAAAACTCATCCATCTGTTCAGAATCCTGATCAAACGGGGCAAGTTTATTCGTGATTTCCTTAAATGTTAAGCCGCCTCTTTTTTTACCTGCTTCAACTAACTGTTCTTTAACTTGATCGATGGTTAATTCGCCTTCCGCCGCCTGACGGTTTGGTTTTTCAGCCATTCGATCCCCTCCTTCCACTGCATCGCAAAAAGCTGAAACGCTCTATAATAATTTTTTGAGTTCAAGAATTTCTACTGCAATCCTGGCGGCACCGGCCCAATCCTGCTGCCGTTCCGCTTCTTTTCTCCGGCTTTCCATTTCCTGAACCTTTACATGTAAAGGATAGGAAGAAACTCTTTTAATATAATCATAAAATGCTTGATCACTCATTTCATCGCTGATGGTCAGCATGGCCAATTCTGTCACGATTTTTCTGAGTTTCTCATCATGCACTCTCTGCACGAACAGCCCGATGTCAGGAGCATGGCCTTCCTCGTAAAAAGCATACAGATAGGCAGCCAGTGCCTGATGCTCTTCAAGGTTGAACCCCTCTTCAAGCTCCTCTTGAATCCTTTGGGCATATTCCGCGCTTTTAAGCATGTATGCCAAGAGCATACGTTCAGCGTTATGGTGTTTTGGCAGCAGCGGCTTCTGCATAAGGGTCTGTACTTTAAATTTATTATCCCTGTTTTTAGGGCTGCTATCCTGCTGCTTTTTAAACTGCCGCTGCATTTGACCTTGCTGCTGCTTAAGCGCGTCGAGAGAAAGGTTAAATTCAGATGCTATCTGACGGAGATAATGGTCCCGTTCAACCGCCTTAGGCAGCGCGGATATCTCCTTAATGATTTCTTCGATATAGAGCATCCGTTCTCCTTCATCCCGGAGATTTTTGCCCCTTCGATAATATCGAATCTTAAATCCCATAACCGTCATGCTCGCCCCTATTATATCCGTGACAAATTTGTCAGAGCCATATTTCTGGATATAGTCATCAGGATCCATCCCATCGGGCATTTGTGCGATCTTCACCGCACAGTCTGCTTTTTCGAGGATTTGAGAAGCACGAAAAGCGGCTTCTACACCAGCGCGATCAGAATCATAGCATATTGTGACTGTTTGAGCATTCCGTTTTAAAACTGCTGCCTGTTCTTCGGTCAATGATGTACCGAGTGTGGCCACTCCGTTCAGCACTCCCGCCCGATATGCAGCGATCGTATCAACATAGCCTTCAAAAACAACAGCATGCTGAGTCTTTCTGATTTCCGGCCGGGCGGCATGCAGGTTATAAAGGTTTTTGCCCTTTTGAAAGATTTTTGTTTCCGGGCTGTTTAAATATTTCGGCTCATCATCGCCAAGAACCCTTCCGCCAAACGCGATAACTGTGCCGTTACGGTCATGGATCGGAAACATGATTCTGTCTCGGAACCTGTCAAAATGCTTTCCGTCAAACTGTCTTTTTGCCAGCAATCCAGCCTGTTCAGCAAGCAGCAGAGATTGCTCCCGTTTTTGCAGAAAAGATACCGCAGTATCCCACGCAGGAGGAGCATACCCGATCTGAAATCTGGTAATCACGTCCTCTGTAAAGCCGCGCTTGACCAAATATTCGAGTGCCTGTTTCCCATGAGCCGTTTTCGTGAGCAGATGGTGGTAGAGCTTAGACAGCAGTTCGTGAATGCCAGCCATCTCTTTCTTCTCATCTTTCTGTCCATTTCTCTCGGTGCGGCTTGCTGCGTTCGGGAGTTCTATCCCCGTTTTCTGGGCAAGCTGTGAAACAGCCTCGATAAATGTATACCCTTCTATGTTCATTAGAAACGAATAAACGTTTCCTCCAGATCCGCATCCAAAGCAATGATAAATCTGTTTGTCGGGCGAGACTGAAAAAGATGGCGATTTTTCACCATGAAAGGGGCAAAGGCCAAAGTAATTCCGGCCCTGCTTCTTTAAAGAGACATATTCGCTCACGACATCAACAATGTCATTCGAAGTCCTAATTTGTTCAATCGTTTCTTCAGGTATTCGTTCCAATGTTTTCACCGCTAACTCGCTTCTTCTTCTTTTCTGACAGCTTATAAGAATTCGTGCTTCAGCTGTCAATTCCTTCGTCATTCGACAATATTTTTTTCAGTGAAGAAGTAAAACTCATTAAATCCTCTTCGGTAAATCTTGGAGGTCCCTTCGTCCTGCTTCCCGCCTTTCTCGCTTTCGCTGACAGGTAGCGGTCTTGAAGGAGATTGCCGATATTAAATTCAGTATAAATTCTTCCTCTTGGTGAAAGCACATGCACACCCTTCGGAAGAAGCAGACTGGCAAGTCCATAATCCTGCGTGACAACAATATCATGCTTTGCAGAATGGTTGATAATGTACATATCTGCCTCTTCTTTAACTGCATCGACAAAAACCCATTTCCCGCCTAACCGCTCAGAACCAGCATGAGCGAGTGAAGCAACAAAGATGAGATCAGCATGAGATTGGCGGCATATGTCCAATACGGCTTTTTTTACAGAAACCGGACATGCATCGGCATCTATTATCATTCGCTTTTTGTTTGAATTTTTCATAGTGTTAAGTTCTACAAACTTCTCCAGAATCCTTCATTCATTCTATTTTGTCGAAGAAAAACACATTTTGCTGTCCTGATAATGCTATTAATCTTTATTTTAGGACAAAATTCGCACTTTTAATCACAATATTATATTATAAGCAACCATCAGGCTAAATACCAGCAAAAACTACCGAAAAAAATTTAAAGATTTCTCGCTGAAGCGCAGCCAAGGAAATCATAAAAAAAGACTCTTTTCAAAAAGAGTGTTGCTATTAAACGGTTTATTCGTAGAAAGTTCAGCGGAGTTGCCACTGAAGTGTATCTTCAACACCTAATTCATGGCTTTTTCAATTTGAGGATTAATCGCTGTGGCTGGCATATTCGCTTGATCCTCTCGAATACATCATCGATAAAGTTGATCGGAGTGTAAGGTGCCGACTCCAGCGGGACTAGTGGGACAGGTGAGACCCTTTAGGGCGCGTAGCGGCAAAGGGGCTCACCGCCCGCCCCGCGGAAAGCGTGCACCTGAAACGGAGATCAACTACTTCTCTGAATTCTTTCATTTCAATATAACTTGCGAAAACAGCCAAATAAAAAAACGCGGACTGCTTTCCGCGTTTATTTATACGTTTTTCCCTGATATAGATTGTATATGAGATTCGCTGATTCTTCCACCGCTTTGTTTGAAACATCAACAACTCGGCATCCGATCTTGTCAATGGTTTTATTAAAATAGTCCAGTTCTTGCTTAATCCTGCTAATGTTGGCGTAGTTTGCCTCTGCATTCAGTCCAAGCGCCTTCAGTCTTTCTATTCGAATATCGTTCAGCTTTTCCGGTGTGATTCTAAGACCAAAGCAGCGATGAGAAGGGACCGTAAAGAGTTCTTCAGGAGGTTCCACTTCTGGGACGATCGGCACGTTGGCTACTTTCAATCTCTTATGAGCCAAATATTGAGACAGCGGAGTTTTAGATGTACGGGAAACTCCGATAAGTATGACATCCGCTTTGAGGATTCCCCGCGGATCGCGGCCATCATCGTATTTAACTGCAAACTCAATCGCTTCTACTTTTCTAAAATAATCATCGTCAAGCTTATGGACTACACCTGGCTCGTACCTGGGCGTCTGCTTCAGCCTGATTTGAAGCTGATTCATCATTGGGCCCATGATGTCAACAGCCGATACGCCAGCTTCTGCCGCCCTTCTTTCAAGATGCTGCTTCATCGCAGGAACAACGAGTGTATAAGCGATGATTCCGCTGCATTCCGAAGCTAGCGAGATCACTTCCTCGATTGTTTGAGTATCTTCTACATAGGGCACACGCTTAATTTCAATCCCGCCGGAATTGAATTGGCTTGCTGCCGCTTTAACAACTAATTCAGCCGTTTCGCCTACAGAATCGGAAACGACGTATACAATGGGGCGATCAGAAACCATAACTGCCTCCTTTTGCTTTATATAATTTCATCTCTGGCAAGCTCAACAAACGCTTTTGTGATGTTTGTTTTCGTTACCCTTCCAACTACCTCTAGACCTTTTCCATCTTCAGCTTGCTTAACTACAGGAAGGCCGTCGATCTGCTTGTCAATCAGCTTATGCGCGACTTCAAGCAAATAATCTTCTTTGAAACAGTACGTGATGTTAGGCATTCTTGTCATGATAATATTGATGGGGATCGTGTTCATGTCCTGCTTTCCCATACTCGCGCGAAGCAAATCCTTCCGTGATACGACTCCGGCAAGCTGTCCGCTTTTATTGCTGATGTACAGCGTTCCAACATCTTCAAGGAACATCGTCACTATCGCTTCATACACGGTGGCTGATTCTTGTATGACGACTGGCATAGAGGAATACTCGCCAACTTTAATCTTTTTCACTTTTTCGGTCAGAAGCTGAGAACCTGTCTTTCCTGTATAAAAATAGCCGACTCTCGGCCGCGCGTCAAGATATCCAGCCATCGTTAAAATTGCTAGATCCGGTCTTAAAGTCGCGCGTGTGAGCTCTAGCTTTTCGGCAATCTGCTCGCCTGTGATAGGGCCGCGGTCTTTTACAATGCTTAGTATCTTTTCCTGCCTTTTATTGAGTTCGATCGTTAACACCACCCTGGCTTCTTCAAATGTGTTATACTCTTACGAAATATTATAACCTATTTACCTGTCAAAATGGGAAAAAAATAAACCTGCAATCATGTGCAGGTCAAAGTTCAAACTGATTCAGCTGGTTTAAAAACTTTTTTGACTTCAAAAAAACGCCAAGGTACTCTTCCATATACGCATCCATTACGGCACGAAGCTCTTTTTTTGTTTCCTTTTTTACAGATACATTTCCAAGTCTGCTGATATCGAGGTTAGAGAACAGGTATAAAATTTTGACAGCCCCAGCTGACAGCTTCAGATGGTAAGGATCCTGATGCATGCACCGGCTGCAAAGGAAACCGCCTTCCCTTACTGAGAAGACAAAGTCCCCTTCCTGCGTTCCGCACTGTACGCATTGTGAAACTTGCGGTTTGACCCCGCCTATCATCAGCATCTTCATTTCAAAGAGCAGGGTAATGATTTCAGGGTCCGTTCCTTCATCAATGAATCGAAGAGATTGATAAAAATGTTCAAACAAATAGGGGTTTTTCTTATTTCCTTCAGCCACTTTATCGAGCAGTTCCGAAATATAAGCACTATAAGAAGTTTTAATAAGATCTTCCCGAATCGATCGAAAACTTTCAAGCACTTCTCCCTGATTCAATGTGCCAAGGCCTGATCCCTTTTGAAAAACGTACATTCCATATGTAAAAAGCTGCACAACAGAAGAGAGGCGGCTTTTTGTTTTTTTAGCCCCTCTCGCCATTACGCCTATTTTCCCAGCTTCTCTTGTAAATAATGTAACGATGACATTTGATTCGCCGTATGGAACCGTTTTAATCACGATTCCTTCCGCCTTGATAATCAAATCAATCACTCCCACCCATAGGGATGAGGCATCCTATTACTGCAAAGGCAGATCTTCACTTTCTTCAGCTTTGAATGTAAAAGAAAAATCGCCTTCGCCTTCGAGCTCTTTAAACAATAAATAGGTATCAATGTTACCTGTTTCGCAAAACACTTTCCAGGTAAAATCCTTCATGGACAAGCCACACCCTTCTGCATTGTTTTGTTCACTCTGTTATATATAGGTTGCCGTTATTGCCGTTTAACATGTGATGGAAAATTTCCCAATTTTTCTTTAATATTCGTCTTGGCTGAAACCGAACTCTCTCAGCTGTTTTTGCTTATTGCGCCAGTCGGTCTGCACTTTAACGAACAGTTCAAGAAATACTTTTGTGCCAAGCAAGGTCTCAATGTCCTTCCTTGCTCTCTGCCCGATTTCCTTGAGCATCTTCCCACCCTTGCCGATGACGATGCCTTTTTGTGAATCGCGTTCGACAATGATGGCAGCCTGGACAAAAACGGCGCGTCCTCCCTCTCGTTCTTTCATCTGTTCGATCACAACGGCGATAGAATGAGGAACCTCCTCGCGAGTCAAGTGCAATGCTTTTTCTCTGATCAGCTCAGCAGTGATGAACCTTTCAGGATGATCTGTCACTTGGTCTTCCGGATAATATTGCGGTCCTTCTTCCATATACGAAAGAATCTGATCCATCAATGTGCTAACGTTGTTTCCTTGAAGAGCAGAAATAGGGATGACCTCGGCAACATTTAGCTTTTTCCGGTAATCATCTATGAGCGGAAGAAGCTTGTCAGGGTGAACAAGATCAATCTTGTTCACTACTAGGAATATGGGACTTTGAACATTTTCAAGACGATCGATGATGAACTGGTCACCGCGCCCGTATCCTTCATCCGCATTGATGACAAATAGAATCAGATCCACTTCGTTCAAAGTCTGCTGGGCGATCTTCGTCATGAAGTCACCTAGCTTGTGCTTCGGCTTGTGAATACCCGGTGTATCGATAAAAACCACTTGCGCGTCTTCTCTCGTATACACCGCCTGGATTTTATTTCTTGTTGTCTGAGGCTTGTCGCTCATAATGGCGATTTTCTGGCCTATCACCTTATTGAGCAATGTCGATTTACCGACATTCGGCCTGCCGATTATCGTGACAAAACCGGATTTGTAATTCTCTTTAATCATTTAAATCCTCCGCGGAAAAAGCTCCTGGCAGCAGTTCTTTTACAGTAATTTCCTGCACATCTCCGTTCAGGTTAGTCAAATAAACTATCATCTCAGGAGGACAAAGCTCAGATATAACTTGCCTGCACGCTCCGCACGGCGGAACTGGGCGCTTTGTATCTGCGACAACTGCCATCGCTTTATAATTTTTGTCGCCTTCTGAATACGCTTTAAATAAAGCGGTGCGTTCAGCACAGTTGCACAGGCTGTAGGCAGCGTTTTCAATATTAGAGCCAATATACACTTTATCATCTGCAGTTAAAAGGGCTGCCCCTACTTTAAACTTTGAATACGGGACATAAGCAAGTTCGCGTGCGCGCTTCGCTTCTTCCATCAATTGTTTTTTATCCATGATATCACCTTCCAGCGTTCCATTGCTTTATGATTTCTACTGCCGGCGGAAAAAATAGCAGTAAACCGATTATAACAGCAAAAAGCGAAAAAACCAAAACTGCGCCTGCTGCAGCATCCTTTGCTATTTTGGCTGTTGGGTGAAGCTCCTTCGTGACAAGGTCTACAGCCTTTTCTATCGCCGTATTGACAAGCTCTAACGCCAGTACAGCACCAATTATGAATAACAGCAGACAAAATTTCCATAACGAAAAATCAAGCACCGCGGCTGCTGTAATGACCGCGATGCTGACAATGCAGTGAATCCTGAAATTTTGCTCTGAACTGAAGGCATATCGTATTCCTGACGCTGCATACGCGAAGCTTTTAAACAGTTTCCCAACAGAAAACCTCATTTTACCGCTCCAGTTTCAGAGAGGAAAGAATCTCCTCTTGCCTTGAAAACATGATTTTTTCCTCCTCATCTGTCATATGGTCATAACCAAGCAGGTGAAGGAATCCGTGTACTGCCAGAAAACCTAGCTCGCGGTCGATTGAATGCCCATAGTCTTCAGCCTGATCCTTCGCAACGTCATGGCAGATTATAATGTCGCCCAGCATTCTTTGCAGATCAGCACCCTTGATATGAAGTTCTTCATCTCCTTCTTCCATCGCGAAGGAAATAACATCTGTCGGCTTATCTTTCCCTCGATATTCAGAATTAATTTCCTGAATTCGTTCACGGGTAACAAACGTGACAGATACCTCTGCAGCTCCTGTATTTTCTATAACAGCCGCTTTCTCTAAAACAGTTGATATGAATTCCTTATCTTTGTCTGTCAGTTTATCTGTCTCATCTAAAAAATCGATATGCAAAATCATTTCGGTTCCACCTTCTTCATTTCTTCAGGATATTCGATTCGGGAATGAAAGATCCCTTTTAGCGTATTACTCAGCGTCGTTGCAACTGTATCCAGTTCTTTCAGTGTGATGTCACATTCATCGAACTGCCCGTCTTCTAGCCGTTCAGCGATGATTTTTTTGATGATCTGTTCGATTTTCACAGGCGTTGGCCTGCTCAGAGACCGGACAGCCGCTTCGACTGCATCAGAAACACCAATGATAGCCGTCTCTTTCGTCTGTGCTTTCGGACCGGGATATCTGAATTCGCTCTCGCTGATTTCTTTGTCAGACTGCTGGCACGCTTTATGGTAGAAATATTTAAGCAATGTCGTGCCATGATGCTGTTCAGCAATATCAACGATCTCTTTGGGCAGTTTAAACTCTCGTATCATGTCGGCACCATCATAAGGATGAGCAGTGATGATCGTCTTGCTCAAATGAGGTGCGATCTTGTCATGAGGATTCTCCATGTTCATCTGATTCTCGATAAAAAAATGAGGCCGTTTAGCCTTGCCGACATCGTGATAATACGATCCAACTCTGGCCAGGAGACCGTTCGCTCCGACTGATTCACAGGCCGCCTCAGACAAGTTGGCCACCATGATGCTGTGGTGGTAAGTGCCTGGTGCTTCCATCAGCACTTTTCTCAGGAGTGGGTGGTTCGGGTTGGATAGCTCAATTAATTTTGCTGTCGAGAGAATCCCAAACCATGATTCGATCACTGGAAGCAGCCCGAGTGTAAGAACTGATGACAAAAAGCCGGATATAAAAGCGGCACCAAGTTCAGCCCCTGTTTCTGCAGCAGAGTACGTGCCATCCTGAACAAGAAGGATAAAAAGAACACTGCAGATGTTTACGAATGATACAAAAAAACCTGCTCTGATAATTTTATTCTTAATATGCTTCTTTCCTAGGTAAACCACTCCGGCAATGCCGCTTATTAATATATAAAGTGCCATCACAAAATTAAAGCTGCTTGCCGAATTTTCATTAAAGATCAGAGCTGCACAAAGAGATAGAACGATATTCGTCACAAGCGCCAGCTGTTCGCTGAAAAGCATCTTCAGCATCATGGTCCCTGCTGCGATCGGAACGATAAAATAAAGATACATGTGGCCGGAAATCCCCGCAAGGCTGACGACCTTCATCATGATAAGAGAAAAAAGGAACAAAATCACGTATATGACAGCATGCTTCTTATTGTTATCTTTATTAAAGCTGTCTTTCACAAAATAATATAAGCCAGCTAGTAAAAGGATGATAAAAAGGAGAAGGCCGATAAAAGGTTTGTAGCTGATTTTCTTGCTTGTCAATCCTGCTAGTTCGAGCCGCTTGTACACTTCAGCAGTTACAAGGTCTCCTTCAGATACAATGACCTCACCTTCCTTAATCTCTGCCTGCTGAACACTGTCTCTCGCTTCTTTTCGTTTTACCCTCGTTTTTTCATAATCAAGCACTTTGTTGTGGATAATGAAAGACTGGGTCAGCTCTACTGCTGCATCCTTCAGATCATCTGGGTATGAGGCGTTCTGGCTGATAATCTGTTCAGCGTTTTCTCTTGCAGTCTGCACCTTGCTCAGCTCAATTTCCTCGTTCATCAAAGAGCTGATGACCGACGTTGAAAGAGTCTTAACCGATTCCAGCCTGTCACTTGAAGCATTGAACAAAACACCGAGGGATGCAGGAGAGACCTGAGCATCTCCTTTCACATCATTGATCTGTGAAATCTTTTCATCCATGGTCAGCTTCGCTTCATCTTTTTTCTTTTTTGCTTCTACTTCGTTTATTTTTTGGATTGCATCCAATAACTCTGTAAGCTTCCGCGCCTGTTCCAACCCAGCGCCTTTATCATAATAATAAATGTCTTCAACAGCTGTTTCTGCTTTGCGTTTTCTTTCTTCTGTCTCGTTTTCAAGAATAACCGCCTTAGGAGAACGTATATCCGCAGGTGAAGGCTCAAGCAAAGTAACATCCACTTTTTCTGGGGTAACATTGCTGAACATGACTGTAAACATAACAGCTCCTACTATAAAAAACCATGCGAGTAACATATTTATTCTGACTGAATTAAGGTATTGACGCCATTGTTTCAATTACGGTTCCCCCTACAAAAACCTTCTTTTGAACATTTTAACAAAAAGTGGACATTCTTGGTATCTAATTCACCTTTATGCAAAAGAAAGGCTGCCCTGGCGATAACGCAGGACAGCCTTAAATAATTTTTCCGCAATGTTTAAACCGAAGACTCTTCTTGTTCATAAGCAGAAATAATTTTTTGCACGAGCGGGTGTCTTACTACGTCCAGCTGCCTCAGTTGAATGAAAGCGATGCCAGGAACAAGAGAAAGAGTTTTTTCTGCTACTTTTAAGCCGGACTGCTTTCCTTTTGGCAGATCAATTTGTGTCGTGTCCCCCGTCACCACCATTTTCGAGCCGAAGCCGAGACGGGTCAGGAACATTTTCATCTGTTCAGGCGTCGTATTTTGGGCTTCATCGAGGATGACGAAGCATTCATCAAGCGTACGGCCCCTCATATAGGCTAATGGCGCTATTTCAATAATCCCGCGTTCGATGAGTCTCTCCGTATGTTCAGCTCCTAGAAGGTCATGCAGGGCATCATAGAGAGGACGCAAGTATGGATCGACCTTTTCTTTAAGGTCACCAGGAAGGAAGCCCAAGCTTTCACCGGCTTCTACTGCCGGCCGGGTGAGGACGATCTTCTTTATCCTGCCTTCCTTTAGAGCCGATACTGCCATCACGACAGCAAGATAGGTTTTCCCTGTTCCTGCCGGTCCAATCCCGAACACCATGTCTCTTTTTTTCAATGCAGACACATAATGCCTCTGTCCGAGCGTCTTGGCACGAATGGATTTTCCTTTTGCAGTCTGTGTGATTTCCTCTTCATATAGCTCTGTAAGTTCCTCGAGCAGGTCCTTTTCAGACAGCTGGATGGCATACACGATATCCCGTTCAGAAATATGTATTCCTTTACGGATCAGCCCTAAAAGGACGAGAAGAACATCTTCAATCTGCGCCATCTTTCTTTCATCGGCAGAAGAGATGGAAACAGCTTCTCCTCTAGTGAAAATAGCCACACCAAGTTTTTCTTCAATCACTTTTAAGTAGGCATCGTTCGGTCCGAAAAGGGCAAGTGCTTCACTTGGATTTTCCAGATGTAAACGATTTAGCTTTTTCGTTTCTGACAAACTACTCATTCTCCTTGTTGGATAGGTATAGGTTGTACAGATGCAATGTTTTCAATTACCAGATACAGCATCGTTAGTTTAACTTTACCATCTGAAAGGGATTTGCGCCAAACCTTTTCTTCCAATATCTCTGCTCCTTCAGGCAGCTTTTTAAGAAGATCCTGCGAAGCCATGTGCCTTGCCACTTTTTCCGCTTCCTCAGCAGAGTATTCTCTTTTTACTCCATCCGTTTCCCTGACCTGCTCTTTTACGTAAGAAACAGGTATCTCCCATTTCAGAAAACGCACATTTTTTTCATCCCTGCTTTTTGTGGAATGTTTATAATCATCCTTAGAAAACCCCCAAACTGGAACAGGCAATTTTCCGAAAGAAATAAAATGATGATCCGTTTTCTTGCCTGTATAAGTGCTGAATGTTGTGGAAAGAGGGATCTCCACCTGAGACTGATACCATACTTCTCCCATCACTTTGCCTTTTGCACTGACAAGCTTCGCATGCTTGTCTTTTCCGATGTATCCTGATACGAGCAGCGATCCTTTTTTAACAGAATCATTTACCCTGATAAGAGGCTGTCCCTTCTCAACGAACAGATCGTGTATGACAGCATCCTTTGCAGCGACAAGGTGCTGCGGACCGTGGACAGGAGGCTTGTACGGCAGTTCTTTTTCAACTACCTGAAAATGATAGGCTGTCCCCTTTTGGGTAACACCAATCCACGTAACGTTATCCATCTGATCGGTCAGCTTTTTTTGCAGCTGCCTTGCATCCGGAAGGAAAAAAATCAGCTTTCCTTTTTTCACCCCTATAGCTGCTGCTGCTTTACGAAGCTCGTATTCCGTCTTAGCATTTGCTCCTGTCACATTAATATTCCAGACCATATTTGATAAAAGAAGCAAGATAGCCAAAAATGAAGTTAGTCCTATAATGATGCCGTTCCTTTTCCAAAGCTTTTTAACAAGAAATGGTGTTCCTTTCTTTTCAATGAACCTTATTTTCGTTTTCGTGCCTTTAAGTATTGCCCTAGCCTCTTTTACCCGTGATAACGGAAGACTGCAGGTGAAGGAAGATTCTGATACCCTTCTTATGTCCCAGACAGGGAGCCGCTTTTCCATGCAGTCATTCAAAAACTGGTTCCCTCCAGGACCGACTACCGCAATCTTCACATAACCGCCAAGCTTCTCATTCCACCCTGCTTTCATCTGCTCGCCCCCTTTCCTCTTTCCTGCACTTGCTGATCCGAAAAGCGCACACCAGATATTTTGCCTTCAAGCAATATCTCTTCCGGCATTACTGTCTTTATCAAGAAGCCCTCCCCTTCTATTACCAGTACGCCCTGCTTTAGTTTCAGCTTCAGCTCTTCGTTGGAAAAAGCGAGCACACCTCTATGATTTTCAATGTATATATGCAGCTGGCCAATCATCGTAATTCTCGGCAAGTCCATGACTACATCAGCCGGGAGGTCCATTTTCTGCATCATCCATTTACTGACCTGCTGCCGCCACTTTGACATAAAAAAACCCCCTTCTCATTCATTTTTATGAGCGAAGGGGGTAAACTATCACATTTAGAAGTGAAAACAAAGAGAAAAGAACATATAAAAACGCCCTGCGGATTATCCGCAAGGCGCTGTTTCGTTGTTATTAAGATAAATGCTGCTGGACGAGACGATTGACAAGTCCGCCGTCTGCTTTCCCTTTTACCTTCGGCATAAGGGCGCCCATCACTTTTCCCATGTCAGCTTTGGAGGATGCCCCAACTTCCGCAATGGTTGATGTTACAATCTCGTTTAGCTCATCTTCGGAAAGCTGTGCCGGCATATAATCAGTCAGAACAACAATCTCTTCTTTTAAGCTGGACGCTAAATCGTCGCGGCCTGCTTTTTCAAATTCCTGGAGGGAGTCTTTTCTTTGTTTCATTTCGCGAGTCAAGACATTAAGCTCTTCCTCCTCGTTCAAATCGCGGCCAGTCTTTATGGCTTCGTTTTGAATGGATGCTTTCACCATACGGATTACAGAAAGCTTTTGCTTATTCTTGTCTTTCATCGCTTGCTTCATATCTTGATTGAGTTGATCAAGAAGACTCATAGGCTGTAACACCCTCTCTTAGAACTTGCGCTTTCGAGCTGCCTCAGCCTTCTTCTTACGCTTTACGCTAGGCTTTTCGTAATGTTTGCGCTTTTTAACTTCAGCCAAAGTTCCATCTTTGGAAACGGATCTTTTAAAACGACGAAGAGCATCTTCAATGGATTCGTTCTTGCGAACACGAGTTTCTGACATTGTATATCCCTCCCTCCAGACCACCCTTACAGAATAAGTAAGAATGCGTCACATATCTTAGGATATTATAATATATCCTGCCCAGACGGTCAACTTCCTTTTTTGAGATGACAAGATGTTGTTTTCATCCTTTATGCTGATCTCGTTTTACGTGTGCAGCTGAGTTTGCAGGATATAAAATGCAGGCACTGTAACCCGTCTAATGTCTTAATAAAAATATTATGTAATCATTGATCTGGAGCAAGGTTTGCATAAATTTTTTTTGTGAAAAATTTTGAGATCATGCTTTAAAGCATTCTAAGCAGTCATTATATATCGACTAGATGGTACCAAAACTCATTTGTAAGAAAACAAAAAAATCAGGAGAAAGAATAATTTCTCCTGATTTCGATCTTTTTTAGTAATCTGTTTTTGCTGTTTCGCCTTTTACGATAGAAACGCCTGCACTTGCTCCAATACGTGTAGCACCTGCTTCGATCATTGCTTCAACGCCTGCACGGTCACGCACGCCTCCAGAAGCTTTAACACCGATGTCAGGACCTACTGTCTTGCGCATCAAGCGAATGTCTTCAACTGTTGCTCCGCCAGTAGAGAAGCCAGTAGATGTTTTAACATAATCGATTCCTGCTTTAACGGCAATCTCACACGCTTTAACTTTTTCTTCATCCGTAAGAAGTGAAGTTTCGATGATTGCTTTAGTTAATGCTTTTCCTTTCGCTGCTTCAACTACAGCAAGCACGTCTTTTTCAACAAGCTCATAGTTGCCGTCTTTGAGTGCGCCGATGTTGATGACCATATCCACTTCTGTTGCTCCGTTTTCAATCGCATTCTTTGTTTCGAATGCTTTTACTTCAGGAGTGTTCGCTCCAAGAGGGAACCCGATAACTGTACAAACAGCTACATCGGAACCTTTTAATTCTTCAAATGCAGTATATACCCAAGTAGGATTTACGCAGACAGAAAAAAAGTTATACTCTTTTGCTTCTTGGCAAAGAGTGAGGATTTGTTCTTTAGTTGTTTCAGCTTTTAAAGCTGTGTGGTCGATCATTTTTGCGATGTTTACATTAGTCATGCAAACCATCCTTTCTTTCAAATAAAATTTTTACTTTCGTATCATAACAAAACTTTCGACAAAAATCGAGAAAATAATGGATGCCACATAAAACAAACCCGGCATTGGGCCGGGATTGAACTGAAATTAAGCCTGGGAGGCTTGCTGAAGGAATAACTCGTCTTCAATTTTCACAAATTGACCCTCACTATAAGGGTATCCAGCTTTTGTGATTTTTACTTTTGCCAATTTGCCGATCATGTCTTCACTGCCGCGGAACACGACTTTAAGATAGTTCGGTGTATAGCCGACAAAATAACCGGGCATCTCTTTCGACTCTTCTTCAGGAATTACCTCAACAACTTGATCTTCGTATGCAGAGGCATATTCCTTGGCAAGCTGATCTGAAAGAGCGATCAATCGATGCACGCGTTCATTTTTAACATCCTCAGGAACCTGATCATCCATTTTGGCAGCAGGAGTCCCTGTACGCTTTGAATAAGGGAAAACATGAAGCTCCATAAACTGATGATCACGGATAAAATCATATGTTTCCATAAATTCTTCTTCTGTTTCGCCTGGGAACCCTACAATCACATCTGATGTGACGGCTAATCCAGGCAAAGCCTCCTTCAAGCGGTCCAGACGCTCTCCGAACATTTCCATACTGTATTTTCTTCTCATACGCTGAAGAACAGTATTGGAGCCAGACTGAAGCGGAATATGAAGATGAGGCACAACCTTATCTGAACGCCTGATAACATCGATCACTTCGTCTGAGATCTGGCTAGCTTCGATGGACGAGATACGGATTCGCTTAAGTCCATGAACTTTTTCATCCAGATCTGAAAGCAGCATCGCAAAATTGTAATCCTTCATATCTTCGCCGTAGCCGGCAGTGTGAATTCCTGTCAGGACAATTTCTTTATAGCCGGCATCAACCAGCTGCTGAGCCTGAGCAAGAACTTCTTCGGGCTTGCGTGAACGAAGAAGACCGCGAGCCCATGGGATTATGCAGAAGGTACAGAAGTTGTTACAGCCTTCCTGTATTTTCAAGGACGCTCTCGTCCTGTCCGTGAAAGCAGGAACATCGAGTTCTTCATAAAGGCGTGCCTTCATGATGTTGCTGACGCCGTTGATCGGCATCCGTTCTTCTTTATATTGCTCGATATAAGAGAGCATCTTCGACCGGTCCTGTGTTCCTACAACCACGTCAACGCCAGGAATGGCCATGATTTCCGCAGGAGAAGTCTGGGCATAACATCCTGTCACACAGATAACAGCATCCGGATTAGAACGGATCGCTCTGCGGATAACCTGACGGCTCTTTTTATCTCCAGTATTGGTTACAGTACACGTGTTGATTACATAAACATCGGCAGAGTGTTCAAACTCTGCTCTTTCATAGCCTTCTGCCTTAAAAAGCTGCCAGATGGCTTCAGTTTCGTAATGATTAACTTTACACCCTAATGTATGAAATGCAACGGATGGCATAAACCTCACCCCATTAATTCAAAATGATAAGAAATAGCAGAAAGCATATACAAAGATGCTGTTTCGGTCCTTAAAATCCTTGGACCGAGACCGCACAGCAGAAAACCGTGCGACTCGAGAGCAGCAGCCTCTCTTTCTGACAAGCCGCCTTCAGGACCGACTGCACATAAAATAGAGTCTCCTGGGCTGGCATTGCTGAGAGCAGCAGCAAACAATGAATGTTCACTGCTTTTGGCGCTTTCCTCATATGCAGCGATTTTAATAGTATACTGTTCCGCCATATTTAGCAAATCTTGAAAAGAACCTGGGGAATGCACGGCCGGGACGACCGAGCGGTGTGCTTGTTCCGCTGCTTCCTTAGCAATTTTTCCAAGACGTTCTATTTTTTTTGCGCCCTTTTTTTCATCCCATTTAACGATAGCCCGGGAAGATGAAAAAGGAAAAAATGATGAAGCCCCAAGCTCAGTGCCTTTTTGGACAATCATATCGAGCTTGTCTCCCTTAGGAAGACCTTGCGCGATGCAGACGCTTACCGGCAGACTGGAACGGTCCTCATAAGTTTCGAGAACCTTGCATTCCGCTTGTTGAGGAGTGACATCAATAAGTTCGCACACCATGGACATCCCTGAATTGTCGCTGCAAACGACCTTATCTCCTGGTGCCATCCTCATCACTCTAGCTATATGTGACGCATCATCCCCAGTGATCGTGATGTGCACCCCTGTTTTCTGCTCCGGTTTTATAAAATAGCGCTGCATGACTGTACCAACTTTCTTAACTGTTTTTTCGTGAGATGATAGCAACCCAGTCTTCCATCTCGAGCACTTCTACGATAGTAAACCCTGCTCTTGCCATATCATCTTTTACATCCTGCTTTTTCCCTTGAATAATGCCCGAGGTGATGAAGTATCCCCCAGGCTTTAAAACATTGGCAGCATCGTCAGTGAAACGAAGGATAATCTCTGCAAGGATGTTTGCGACCACTACATCGTATGGTCCTTCTACTCCTTTTAGCAGATCATTCTGTTTAGCATGTGCAGTCTGCTGAACTTTGTTTAATTTAATGTTCAGTCTGGCGCTGTTTACAGCCACTTCGTCAAGGTCAAAGGCATCAACAGAGGAGGCACCGAGCAAAGCAGCTGCGATGCTTAAAACTCCGGAACCTGTCCCAACATCGGCTACTTTATCTTCAGTTTTCAAGTATTTCTCGAGTGCTTGAAGACTCATCACTGTTGTTGGATGAGTACCTGTGCCAAACGCCATTCCCGGATCAAGTTCAATGATCAGTTCGTCTGAACTTACAGGGCTATAGTCTTCCCAAGTCGGGGTAATAGTGATTTTCTCAGAAACTTTAACTGGCTTATAGTATTTTTTCCAAGCAGTCGCCCATTCTTCTTCATTCACTTCTGAAATAGACACCATGTTTGCCCCAAGGTCGATATCAAAAGTAATAAGGTTGTTGACAGCCTGCTTGATCTCTTCCACTGTTTCTCCCAAAAAGCTGTTTACCGGCAAATAAGCTTTCAAGATAACACCTTCTGCCGGATAGTCGTTTGGATTGAGATGATAGATCTCACCGAAAACAGAATTTCTTTCTTTCATTAAGTCAGCGACGTCCTCGATCACGACTCCGCTCGCTCCTGCCTCGTGCAATATATTAGACACAGGCTCGACAGCTTCTTGTGTTGTGTGAATACTGATTTCAGACCATTTCATCCAATCACTCCATCCCTTGAATTAGCAGGTTATTCTCACTTGAAAGCACGCTTAACTTTATCGAAAAAACTGTCATTGTGTTCATCCGGCGTCGATCCGCTGATCTCAGCAAAGTCGCGGAGAAGCTGTTTTTGTTTTTCCGTCAGCTTAGTTGGTGTGATGACCTTGATCTGAATATGCTGATCACCCTGACCTCGGCCGTGAACATTTTTCACGCCTTTTCCTCGAAGCCTGAAGTGAGTACCCGACTGTGTGCCCGCAGGTACTTTCAGTTTCACTTTTCCATATAAAGTAGGCACTTCGATTTCATCGCCGAGTGCTGCCTGAGCAAACGTGATCGGCATATCGCAATAGATATCATCTCCATCACGCTCGAAAAATTCATGTTGAGCAACTTGGAACACAACATAAAGATCTCCTGAAGGACCTCCATTGACTCCTGGCTCGCCATGGCCTGACATCCTGATCTGCTGGCCGTTGTCGACACCTGCAGGGACCTTGACTGATATTTTTTTCGTTTTGCGGACTTTTCCGGCTCCATGACAAGTGCCGCACTTTTCTTTAATAATCTTCCCTTTACCAGAGCAGTATTGACACACTCTGCGGTTTACGATGCGGCCGAACGGCGTGTTTTGCTCCACGTTAAGCTGTCCTGAGCCACCGCAATGAGAGCATGTGTCCGGCTTTGTGCCAGGCTTTGCTCCTGAACCGTGGCAAGTGCCGCAGTCTTCTTCTTTTGGTATCTGAATTTCTGTTTCCTTACCAAAAACCGCTTCTTCAAACGACAGCCTCATGGAATATTGAAGGTCATTCCCTTGACGAGGTGCGTTCGGGTTGCGGCTGCGTCCTCCGCCGCCGCCAAAGAACATATCAAAAATGTCGCCAAAGCCGCCAAAATCCCCGCCTCCGCCAAAGCCCTGATTCGGGTCAGTATGGCCAAACTGGTCGTAATGCGCCTTTTTCTGGCTGTCGCTCAGCGTTTCGTATGCTTCTTTTACCTCTTTAAACTTTTCCTCAGCATCCGCCTCTTTATTAACATCGGGATGATACTGTCGTGCCAGTTTACGATAAGCTTTCTTGATCTCATCACTTGATGCATCTTTTCCTAAACCAAGAACTTCATAATAATCTCGTTTACTCAAAAGAAATCAACTCCCGCTCATTTCACATAAAAATTATCTTACCATCATAAACCAAGAGACTCAAGGACTATAAAGCTCTCTTGTCAGTAAAAAAAGCCAAAGCCAAGATATGCCTGACTTTGACTTTTCATCACTTTAATTACTTCTTTTCGCTGTCGTCTACTTCTTCAAACTCAGCATCGACTACGTTGTCATCTTTTTTCGCTTGGCCTTCTTCACCTTGAGCAGCTTGCGCCTGCTTTGCTGCATCTTCATAAAGCTTAACAGAAAGCTGCTGAACGATTTCGTTAAGTGCGTCTTTCGCAGTCTTGATAGCTTCGATATCTCCGCCTTCAAGTTCTTTCTTCAATGTTTCTTTCGCTTCCTGAGCTTTAGCAACTTCAGCTTCGTCCACTTTTCCTTCAAGGTCTTTCAGCGTCTTCTCTACAGTAAAGATCAGCTGATCCGCTTCGTTGCGTGTTTCAACTTCTTCACGCTTTTTCTTATCTGCTTCAGCGTTCTCTTCCGCGTCTTTTACCATGCGTTCGATCTCGTCATCAGATAGACCTGATGAAGATTTAATTGTGATCGATTGTTCTTTATTTGTCCCCATGTCTTTCGCACGAACGTTTACGATACCATTCGCATCGATGTCAAAGCTGACTTCGATCTGCGGAATTCCCCGCGGAGCAGGAGGAATGTCTGACAATTGGAAACGTCCAAGCGTTTTATTGTGTGCTGCCATCTCGCGCTCACCCTGGAGGACATGAATGTCTACAGAAGTCTGGTTGTCTGCTGCTGTTGAGAACACTTGTGATTTGGACGTAGGAATCGTAGTGTTGCGGTCGATCAGACGAGTAAACACGCCTCCCATTGTTTCGATTCCAAGTGATAGCGGTGTTACATCTAATAGAACGACGTCTTTCACATCACCAGCAAGGACTCCGCCTTGAATAGCAGCACCAAGTGCTACCACTTCATCCGGGTTAACGCCTTTATGAGGATCTTTGCCTGTAAATTTCTTGATCGCTTCCTGTACAGCAGGAATACGAGTAGAACCGCCGACAAGGATTACCTTATCAATATCAGATGGAGACATGCCGGCATCGTTAAGCGCTTGGCGTGTCGGCCCCATTGTACGCTCTACCAATTCTGCAGAAAGGTCTTCAAACTTTGCACGCGATAATGACACTTCCAAGTGCTTAGGTCCTGAAGCATCAGCTGTGATGAAAGGAAGAGAAATCTGTGTCGTTGTTACACCAGAGAGATCTTTCTTCGCTTTTTCAGCAGCATCTTTCAAACGCTGAAGAGCCATTTTGTCTTTTGAAAGGTCAATGCCGTTTTCTTTCTTGAATTCAGCTACAAGGTAATCGATAATAACTTGGTCAAAATCATCTCCGCCTAGCTTGTTATCTCCGTGAGTTGCTTTAACTTCGAAGAACCCGTCTCCAAGCTCAAGGATGGATACGTCAAACGTTCCGCCCCCAAGGTCGAATACAAGAATCGTCTGATCTTCGTCTTTTTCAAGTCCATAAGCAAGAGCTGCTGCTGTCGGCTCGTTAACGATACGTTCAACAGTAAGACCTGCGATCTGGCCGGCATCTTTTGTAGCCTGGCGCTGTGCATCATTAAAGTATGCGGGAACTGTAATAACCGCACGCTCAACTTTCTCACCAAGATAGTCTTCAGCGTATGACTTCAATTTTTGAAGGATGATTGCAGAAACTTCCTGCGGAGTATACTCTTTTCCTTCTGCTTCTACTTTATAATCCGTCCCCATGTGACGCTTGATAGACATGATCGTGTTAGGGTTCGTTACTGCCTGGCGCTTAGCCACTTCCCCCACTGAACGTTCTCCGTCTTTAAACGCAACAACAGATGGAGTTGTTCTGTTTCCTTCAGGGTTCGGGATAACGACAGCTTCTCCGCCTTCCATTACAGCGATACAGGAGTTTGTTGTTCCAAGGTCAATACCAATAATTTTGCTCATTGAAATACCCTCCAATTCATTATGTAGCCCCCGCCTTTTTATGCGTTGACTTTTACCATTGCCGGCCTTACGACTCGGTCTTTCAGGCGGTAGCCTTTTTGCAGTTCTTCAACTACGGTGTTCTTTTCGAACGATTCATCTTCTACCTGCATTACAGCTTGGTGAAGATTAGGGTCGAATGTCTGTCCGATGGTGTCGATCTGTTCAAGACCTTCATTCTTGCATGCTTCTTGAATCTGGCGGTAGACCATACTCATTCCTGAAAGAAGGTTTGCGGTCTGCTCATTATCAGATTCAAACTGCAGCGCACGTTCAAAGTTATCCAGAGCAGGCAATAGCTGCTCGATCAGACTCATCGACTTATATTTCAAGCTTGCCGCTTGTTCTTCTCTCGTTCGGCGGCGGAAATTATCATAGTCCGCCTGCACGCGGAGGAGACGCTGGCTGCTTTCTTCAAGCTGCTTTTCAAGTTCCGCGATACGTGCCTCTTCTGCAGTGACTTCTGGTTCAAATCCAGAGTTTTCTGCCTCAAATTCCACGCTATCATCAGATTCTGTGTCTAAATTAGATACTTCTTCTTCTGTCTGCTGGTTGATTTGATCTTCGTGTTTCATGCTTTGTCACCTCCCCAAAAAGATAAGCGCGTTCTACCACTGGCTAAAACGGTTTGTCAGCCTGGCTGAGATTTCACTCGACAGCATATCGAGCATCATGATGACGCGTTTGTAATCCATGCGTGTCGGGCCGATCAATGAGATAGACCCCAGATGCTTGCCGTGCACCGAATATGAAGCATTGATGATGCTGCAGTTATGCGCAGCTTCAAGCTGGTTTTCTCGTCCAATTTTAACCGTAATACCGTCAGATGGCTCTGCCACAAGGTGACGGATCAGGTCTTTTGTTTCGAGCATTTCCAGCACGGCGCGAACTTTCTCTACGTCTTTGAATTCGGGTTGAGAAAGAATATTAGTCTTTCCGCCGAAAAACAGTTTATCTTTCTTCGACCATCGCAGCATTTTAGAAAGTGCATCCTGCATATTTTCAAAGCTTCTGACATGAGAATGCAAGACACTGCTGATTTCACTTTTCAATCGGCTGTCCAGTTCAACGAGAGGGACACCGGATAATCTTTCGTTCAGTATGTTGACAAGCTTTTCAAGATCCCCTGGTTCAACAGCATCAGGAAGCATAATATGCCTGTTCTCCACATGGCCAGTATTAGTAATGAATATGGCTACAGCCATGTTCCCTGTGATCGGAACGATCTGCAGATGCTTCAACGTCATATCGTAAGCCTGAGGACCAAGGATTACAGCCGTATAGTTTGTCAGTTCTGACAAAATACGGGCTGATTCATCGAAAAGCTTTTCAGTTTCTTCCACTTTATCCGTGAACATGCTTTGCAGCCGTTCAAGATCTTCCCGAAGGAGCGGAGTTTTAGGAAGCAGATTGTCAACATAGAAGCGG
Source organism: Fictibacillus aquaticus (assembly GCF_002245695.1). Taxonomy (GTDB): domain Bacteria; phylum Bacillota; class Bacilli; order Bacillales; family Fictibacillaceae; genus Fictibacillus; species Fictibacillus aquaticus. Next base: position 162,610 of record NZ_NOII01000002.1, read on the forward strand.
TATCCCTTTTCTGAAGGAATACGTCCGGATGAAGTGTGTGTTTTTTCAATAAAACCTAGTTCTTCAAGATCTGCGAGTTCATTGCGGATCGTAGCGGGACTAAAAGATACATCTTCTCTTTTTGAGATGGTACGGGAGCCGACCGGTTCAACATGAAGGATATAATCATCGATTAAAACCTGCAAAATAAACAATTGACGGTCTGTCAGCATTGCCCTCACCTCTCTGCAAATATTTGCTTTTAACTTTTTATTAGCACTCATTTGAAGCGAGTGCTAAATTCTAAATATAAATTACCAAAAGTAAAGTGCTATTGTCAATCATTTATACCGCACTAATAAATTCACTGAAAACTTCATTGCCAAGAAGTATTCCAGAGTGTGTAAGGCGGATCCAATCCCCGTCTTTCTCTAACAGTCCTCTGTCGATAAGCATCTCTATTTGGCGTCCGAAAACATCGCACAGCGGCTTGCCGTAACGCGCTTCAAATGTCCTGGATGAGATCCCCTTACGTTTACGGAGCCCCATGAACAGTTCTTCTTCCATTCTTTCTGCTTCAGTCAGCTTGTTTTCTTCTGTATAAGGAAAGCCGTTCTCCTGAACAAGATTCATATATTTCTTAAGGGGGCCGGCATTTACTCTTCTCACACCGTTCATGTAGCTGTGCGCCCCGGCTCCGATTCCATAGTATTCGTTATTGTCCCAGTATTGCAGATTATGAAGGCTTTCATAACCTGGTTTTGCAAAATTACTGATTTCATATTGATGATAACCATTGCGTTCGAGCTCTGTCATAAGGTATTCAAACATTTCCGCTTCAAGTTCCTGAGGAGGAAGCTTCAAATCGCCTTTTTGCGAACGGATATAAAAGATGGTTTTCGGCTCTACCTGTAAAGAATAAGAAGAAATATGAGGAACATTTAATGCCAATGCAGCAGCGATGGTTTCTTTAAACATATCCATTGTCTGACCTGGAAGCCCAAACATCAGATCGATTGACAGGTTATCGATGCCGATTGCCTTCGCTTCAGAAACAGTCTGTTCCACATGGCCTGCGTGATGAGTCCGTCCCAGTTCTTTGAGCAGTGATGGCTGGAACGCCTGCGCGCCGATGCTCAAGCGGTTCACTCCATGTTTTTTAAGCACTTCTAGCTTTTCCTTCGTCGTTTGCTCTGGATTGGCTTCTACCGTATATTCCTTCACATCAGAAACAGGAAAGTGTCTGGCCACCGCCGCAAGAAATATATCCAGCTGCTCTGCACTGAGAGCAGTCGGTGTTCCTCCGCCAATAAAAAGAGTATCCATTTTTTCATAAGGAAACTTTTGAATCGTGCGCTCCATTTCTGTATCCATGCAAGCCAGATACTCCATCACCGGCTGGCCTTTTAAAAAAACTTTATTAAAGTCGCAATAATGACAGATATTCACACAGAACGGTATATGAAAATAAGCAGCTTTAGGCAAAGAAATCACCTTCCTTTCTGTTCTCTTAACGATGCAAAGACCGCCTGAGTTTCACCAGCGGTCTTTGTTCGTTTTTTGGTTTAGTTATCGTCCATGCGGAGAACGGCCATAAATGCTTCCTGAGGCACATCCACTCGTCCGATTGTTTTCATGCGCTTCTTACCTTCTTTTTGCTTCTCAAGCAATTTCCTTTTACGCGAGATGTCACCGCCATAGCATTTAGCCAAAACGTTCTTGCGCAGGGCTTTAATATTGGAACGGGCGATGATTTTTTGCCCAATCGCCGCTTGAATCGGCACTTCAAACTGCTGGCGCGGTATAAGTTCTTTTAATTTTTCAACGACCGCTTTTCCTCGTTCATAAGCAAAGTCTTTATGAACGATAACAGAAAGTGCGTCGATTTTTTCGTTATTCAATAGAATTTCCATCTTCACAAGCTTGGATGGTTTATAGCCAATCAGCTCGTAATCAAGGGAGGCGTATCCTTTCGTACTTGATTTCAGCTGATCAAAGAAATCATAAACGATTTCTGAAAGCGGGATCTCATACAGTACATTAACACGGTTGTTTTCCAAATAGTCCATCGTCTGGAACACCCCGCGCTTTTTCTGGCAGATTTCCATGATCACACCCACGTAATCGTTCGGTGTCATGATCGATGCTTTCACATACGGCTCTTCAACCGTGCTGATCGACTGCGCTTCAGGCATGTTAGCCGGATTATCGACTACGATGCTTTCTCCGTTTGTCATCGTTACATTGTAAATAACGCTTGGTGCTGTAGCGATCAGATCAATATTGAATTCACGCTCGATCCGCTCCTGGATGATCTCCATGTGAAGCAGGCCGAGGAAGCCGCAGCGGAAGCCGAATCCGAGTGCCTGTGAAGTTTCCGGCTCGTACTGAAGCGCAGAATCATTCAGCACAAGGCGCTCGAGCGCTTCACGCAGGTCGTTGTATTTCGCAGTATCAACCGGATACAATCCGCAATATACCATTGGATTCATCTTGCGGTAACCAGGAAGAGGTGCTGCAGCCGGCTTGACCGCGCTTGTAATCGTGTCACCAACCTGAGTGTCTCCTACATTTTTAATAGAAGCTGCAAGGAAACCTACATCACCTACTGTAAGAAAATCCTTCTTTACGGATTTAGGCGTGAAGACTCCCAGCTCAAGCACCTCAAATTCTGCACCTGTAGCCATCATCTTGATTTTATCGCCAACTTTTACAGTACCTTCTGCGATACGGATATATGTCACAACTCCGCGGTATGGATCGTATAGGGAATCGAAAATCAGAGCTTGAAGCGGATTATCCGGATCTCCTGCAGGAGCAGGTACCTTTTCAACTACCTGCTCAAGAATTTCTTCAATTCCGATGCCAGCTTTTGCGGATGCAAGAACTGCTTCAGAGGCATCAAGTCCGATCACATCTTCAACTTCCTGGCGGACTCGTTCAGGCTCCGCACTCGGAAGATCGATCTTATTAATGACAGGCAGAATCTCGAGATCGTTCTCAAGTGCCAGATATACGTTGGCAAGTGTCTGCGCCTCGATTCCTTGCGCTGCATCCACGATAAGCAGTGCCCCTTCACATGCAGCAAGGCTTCGGGAAACTTCGTATGTAAAGTCGACGTGCCCCGGTGTGTCAATAAGGTGGAAGATGTATGTCTCCCCGTCCCTCGCTTTATACTGAAGCTGCACTGCGTTTAACTTAATGGTAATTCCGCGCTCACGCTCAAGATCCATTGAATCTAAGAGCTGCTCTTTCATCTCACGCTGTGACAGCGCGCTCGTTTTTTCTAATATTCGGTCCGCAAGCGTTGATTTCCCATGATCGATATGGGCGATAATTGAAAAGTTGCGGATTCTTGACTGGCGTTGTAATTTTTCTTCTCGGTTCATGTTTTCGTTCACTCCTGCACATTTAGGAAAAGTCACTAAGTTCAATTATATCAATACAGAAAATGTTATTCAATCACTATCCTGCGATGGCCCCCTGCTTTTGCAGCAGAATGTGAAAAAGCCCTTCCTTAGGAAAGGCTTACAGTGATAGTAATCCGATCAGTTCTTCTATCACAAAAGATACCGCTGAAATGATTGCCTGAAAGAACACTGTAACAAGAGCTGTCGCTTTTTGCCCGAGAAAAGAAAAGAAATTAAATGACTTTTCTTGCTGCAGCTGTTTTTTCTCAGTCTCAAATTGAGGTTCACCTGACGGCGATGAAGCCTCCACCTCTGTGTGTTTTTCGAATAATGGCGCTTCGATGGTCTGCTTCCCGTCTGTTCCTTTCATCTCTCTCATCTCATCATGCGCTTTTTGCATGCCAAAGAGAATTCCTAGGAACAGCAGAACTCCGAGCAGCAAACTTTTCAGCATAAATTTCGCCATGTGAAGCGCCTCCCGCAAAGGCTATTTTTATAATTTTATGCTTGTCCTATAACTTTATTCTTAATGAGTATATGAAGATGCATTATTTTTATCTACTTGTTTATGCAAGGCCGTATTTAACCCGTTGGCAAGAACATTCGCCATGTCTTCAATAAACACATCGACTTCCTTAGGAGTAACCATAAGGTTATGTCCGATCGGAGATAACACTTCACGTATTAGCCGCAGTTTCTCATCCTCCTCGAGCGTTCCGATAATGCCAAGAAAGTTTTTTCTGTGCTCATCTTCGGGCAAGTCATCATCCGTAAGCTTTTTTACCGTCCCGAAACTCATACCTGCAGGAGTCAGCGCCTTAGAAGGCTTATCTCCTTCGTTCATCTCCCGGCCGAAATGCTTCAGAATAAAATCGATCGTATCGCTTGTGATCGTCGCCGCATCTACAACAGTCGGAATGCCGATCGAGATCACCGGAATGCCAAGCGTTTCTATGCTTAATTCCTTTCTTTTATTGCCGACCCCTGAACCGGGATGAATTCCTGTATTGGAAACTTGTATCGTCGTATTGATCCGTTCGAGTGAGCGAGAGGCAAGAGCGTCTATCGCGATGATAAAATCAGGCTTCACACGCTTGACGATCCCGTCAATGATATCGCTTGTCTCAATCCCTGTAATGCCCATTACACCAGGCGATATCGCACATACTGGCCGGAACCCTTCCTGAACATTTTCTGGCGACAGCTCAAACAAGTGTTTCGTGATAAGGAGATTTTCGAGTACTAGCGGTCCTAGGGAATCCGGCGTTACATTCCAGTTGCCAAGTCCGACTACCAGGCACGTATCGTCTTTTTGTATGCCTTGTTCTTCTAAAAAACTGTGAAAATCCCTCGCGAACACTTCTTGTACTCTTTCCTGCAGCTTAGAGTCTTTCTCACGGATGCCCTGCACCTCAAAAGTCAAATAGATTCCTGCTTTTTTTCCCGTTGATTCGGCTCCTTTTTCATCTATCTCGACGCGGACGAGTTTTATGCCGTCATCATCTTTTTCCTTAATAATTACTCCTTCTATGCTGCTTTTATTGACGATTTCCTGCTCTTTCAGCAGCATATCAGTCGCTTCAACTGCCAGATCCGTCCTTACAGAAAAACGGCTCAGATCGATATCTTTTCCCATAAAAACCCACCTCTTTCTGCGTATTATTTTTTCCTTCTGCACCGCTTTTCATTCTTGTATTGCAATTAATAATTTACTTTGATAAAATACCTTGTGTCCTATTTTTTGCAACGAACGGTTGCGATATTACATAGGGAGGTGAACGGATTGGCAAACATTAAATCAGCGATTAAGCGCGTAAAAACAAACGATAAGCGTCGTGCACACAACGCTTCACTAAAATCTGCTATGCGTACTGCAGTAAAGAACTTCGAAACTTTAGCAGCTAACAAAGATGCTGAAGCAGCAACAGCAGCATTTGCTGTAGCTACTAAGAAACTTGACAAAGCAGCTACTAAAGGACTTATCCATAAGAATGCAGCATCTCGTCAAAAGTCTCGTCTTGCAAAGACTCTTAACGGAATCAACGCGTAAATTATTGGATCTGCACGAAACGGCCACATGTAAATGGGTCGTTTTTTCTTTTTTCTGGACTTTTTCATTTTGAAGGAGTTGATGTGATTGATTGAAAAAGAAAAAGCACTTCCACTTAAGTTGATGCAACTAGAGGCACTATTGCGGCGGCTTCCTTTTGAATTTGAGGGAAGACAGTTAATTGAGGTTGACCTTGCCCGGTGGAAAAACGGTTATCTCGGGGAAAAATCTCTAGAATATTACCTTCGTTTTTTAGACGAAAAATAAAGAATTTTATTTTTCACGATTTGAGGCTCACCAACCATATCGGTTCTTTTCAGATTGATATCCTCATCCTTACCCCATCGTATTTTCTCATATTAGAAGTAAAGAACCTCTCTGGCAAAATCACAATTGATCCTCGGCATCAGCAGATGACCCGTCTAAACACCCTTGGCCAGCTGGACGTATTTCCAGACCCTCTCTCACAAGTACGAAGGCAGAAAACACAGCTGGAGTTATGGCTTACTGCACAGAAGATTACCGGTATCCCAATTAAAACCTTATTAGTAATGGCCAATCCAAAAGCCAACTAGATTATCTGGCAAGTGTTCCTCTGCAAGAAATTACACGTGCAGATAATTTGCCGTTTGCTGTTGAAAAAATTTTTGAACTTTATAAAAATCACGCACCTGTTTTAGAGAAAAAATCTATACGTCGAATTTGCACCCTGTTATTAAAACATCACGATCCCGGCGAATCAGATATACTATCTCGTTATAAAATCCATCGTTCCTCGCTAATTTCAGGAGTTCTATGTCCCCAGTGTGAAAAAATCCCAATGAAAAAGATGGTTAAAAACTGGATATGCCCAAAGTGCAAATGCTTGGATAAAGAAGCTTACAAGGAAGCATTGCAAGATTATGGGCTATTAATCAGTCCGATGATTACGAACTTTGAGTTCAGGGACTTTCTTCATATCCAGTCCATTCATGTTGCTTCAAAGATGCTTTTACGCCTGAAGTTACCCGCATCTGGACATACAAAAGGCCGAAAATACAAAATCCCATTAAATTAACCATCAAATATACCCTTAATAAACACAATAGCTGGAATTTAGCCGATTCGACAATTATTCTAGATGCTTCGACATATAATTTAGATGTTTCGACAAACATTATAGAACTTCCGACATCTTTTCTAGACACTTCGCCATACAATTTTGCCACATCAGCACAATAACAAAAAGCCTGCCCTCTCTGGCAGACTTTTTGTTATTTATTTATCGAAGAGAAGCAATCTGTACGATTAGCAGCTCGAGAATCAGCACTTTATCCATTTTCCCTGTTTTCATCTCATAGTCACATTCAGCAAACCTGTCAATCATCCATTTCAACGACTTCTCACTGAATCGGCTGGCTTGCCTGCCGGCGAGCTTCGCTGCATACGGGTGAACTTTCAGCGCTGATGCGATCTGCTTTTCACCGTAACCCTTCTTGGAGAGCTCTTTAACACCAAAAATGATGCGGAACTGTCTGGAGATTAAAGCCAGAATCTGAATCGGCTCGTAATTTTGCTTGAGCAGATCATACATTGTCCGGAGAGCCTGTTCATTTCGTCCTTTCACGACATCGTCAACAAGTGCGAAGATGTCATCGTCCAGTGTTTTAGGCACAAGTTTTTCTACCGTTTCTTTTGTGACGGTTCCCTCTCCTGTATAAAGAGAAATTTTTTCGATCTCAGACCTTAGCGAAGCAAGGTTTGCTCCGAGCCGCGCCAAAAGCAATTCCGCCGCTTCATCTTCCATCTTCAAAGAGAGGTCTCTGGTCCTTTCCATCAGCCACTTTCTTGCTTCATCATGACTCAACGGAGCGGCAGGAATTACTTGCGCTTCTTTTTTCAGCAGCTTGACAATTTTTTTTCGTTCATCAAGCTTTTCGTAAGGCGCCACGATCACAAAAACCGTATAGTCAACTGGTTCTTTTATGTATGCTTCAAAAGATGCAAGGTTATGGTCTGCCTTGCTCTTGTCCTTTGCTCCCGTAAGAAACACTGCGTTCTTTAAAATGACGATGCGCCGTTCTCCGATAAACGGCATCGTTTCAGCATCTTCAACAGCTGTCTGAATCGGGCTCTCCTGATAATCATACACACTGTAATTAAAGTCCTTCTCGCCTTCTTCAAAACTGGAGGAGAACGCCTGTAGCGCCTCGTTTATAATATGCTGTTCTGTACCCGCAATCAGATACAGCGGTGACAGACTGCGCTGTTTGATCTGTTTTTTCAAAGCATCAATTGTTACCATGTGTCCACCTCTTCCTTCTCATCGTATGTTCTTTAGAGGGAGATTGCAATAATAAACACAAAAAAGAGAACAGCCTATAGACCGCCCTCTCATTTATATAGAACGCCAACCGCCAAGACCCCGGGTTTCCAGGCAGTTAACGAGTCGGCATTAATTATGATATCCTATGCGCTTCGTTGCTATCTGTGACAATGCTTTACAGGTGCGGAGAAATTTGGGCACCAGACTATTTCTGCTTGCATCTGAAAAGAAAGCATTTTCAGTATGGATTTTTGCGAATATTTGTCTTATACTAAGGATGGATTAGGAGGGTTGCCGAATGAATCGTTTTGAAAAGGATGTTCAGAGCAAACGCAACGATTTAATTGACTCCGGAGTAGGGTTTATCTGGTCCTTTGGGTTCTTTGCGTTGATTTTTGCTATCGGCGTTATCATGAAACTTTTTGTATAATACATAAAAGAAAACCGCTGAGACATCAGCGGTTTTCTTTTTTTATCATTGTTTTCGTTATAATGGTTCCGTTTTTCACTGTGACCCGTATATCACCATTTATGTCGGTTCGCAGAACTTTCGTGTGATTACTATTCAGCCTCTGAAGAATTTCAGGTGCCGGATGTCCGTACCGGTTATTGCGTCCAGCACTTATTATAGAGATGTCAGGCGTGACGGCATCAAGAAACTCCTCTGTTGAAGAAGTAAGGCTGCCATGATGGCCAACCTTTAATACATTTGCTTTAATGGCTTTAAACTGCTTCAATATCCTGCTTTCTCCTTCCGCCCCTATATCTCCTGTAAACATAAACTTCGCACTTTCAATTCTCGACCATAGTACGATTGACTGGTCATTGCTTTCCTCCTCTGTTCCTAATGGAGACAGAACTGAAAACAAGCTTTCCCCAACGTTCCATGTCATCCCTTTCTTTAACCTGATCACCTCTGTTTTTTTCTTCACAGCATTTTGTAATATGCTTCGTTCAAGTTGAGTTACCATCTGCGTATGAAAAGGCACATAAAGTTTTTTAACAGAAAACTCTTTTAAAATAAGGTGAGCTCCTCCTGCATGATCAGCGTCGCTGTGTGATAGGATGAGACCGTCGATCTTTCTTATCCCCATACCTTTCAATGCTGGGATAACGGCAGCCTCAGTAATATCGAACTCTTTTTTTCTTTGCTTCCAGTCTTCTTTTTGGCTTCCAAAATTCAATGTACCGCCTGTATCCAATAAGTAAACACCATCTCTTCGGGGAAGTTCAATAACGATGCTGTCACCTTGGCCGACATCCAAGAAGGTAATCCGCGCCTCACCCCGTAAATAAGGTACAGATGCATGCAGCAGAATAACAGCAGCAAAAGGCATAAAAGCAGCTGGAGCAAGCTTCCTCTTTTGTTCCCAGTAAGTCAATAAATAGAAAGATGCCGCCGTATATCCTGATAAGAAAGCGATATTCGGCCTCCCTAAGATGAATGGCTTTGTATGGCCGGCAGCGAGCTGAAGCAAATCTGATGATGCCTCTGTTAGAATGATCAGGAAAACATCACAAAAAGACCCAAGGGCAGGAAACATGGCACCTAAAGGAACGATAAGGACCGTTAATGGAAACAGCAGCAGCGATATGAAGGGGATGTATACAGCATTGAGCGGGAGAGACCAGATGGAAATTTCATAAAAATGATACAAAATAAAAGGAAGAGAAGTAAGCTGGCAGATCAAAGTGGCACGAAGCATAACGATGATGCTGCTGCCAGGCAGCAGGAGAATTTTCTTGGAGCAGATGAGGACGAATGTCATATAAAATGAAAGCTGAAATCCGAGGCTGTAAATCTCAAAAGGATTCGCGAACAGCATGAGAATAAACGCGGTCCCGATTATACTGGCCGGCGTTACCCTTCTTTTTAACAATAGAAAAAAGACGGCAGCACACCCCATGATCCCCGCTCTGATAATCGAGCTTTCCCCGCCTGTTAAAACGGTGTAGGAAGGAATAAGGAAAAGAAGACAAACATATATTCTTTCTTTGCTCATCCCGAACGTACCTAACAGCAGAAATATTAACCCGATCAGCACAGCCACATTATAGCCCGAAACTGCAAGCAAATGCGTCAGTCCGAGCTCTTGGTATGCTTTCGTTATAGAAGGAGCGATTCCGTTTCTATCTCCAAAAAGCAAAGCATTAAGCAGTCCGGATGCATCCTCAGGATACCTGGAAGTCACATGCTTTATGCCTGCAAGACGCGCATTTGCCAGTGAATTGATTACGCTTGTACTGGGAGAAAGGCATCCGTCCGGGACACTCTTCAGCTTCATTATAAATGCTGCCCCGTTCTGCTTTAAAAAGCTGGGAAAATCCATGCCAAACTCATTTCTCTTTGGTTCAGGAATTTCCAAATCGCCTCTCATGTAGCATTTCTCGCCAGATTTCAGCTTCTTGAAAAACATCACTTCTTGTTCACTTCGTGCTTTGTAGCTGACATATACGCGATTTCTATCGTTTGAGTCAGCAGCCCAAAAAGTAATCTTGTCGCCGTCGATGTCAGGTGCAGAGGAAACCGTATAAAGAACTTTGTATGAGTTGTGCGGAGGAGTGTTATAAGTAGGGAATACTACGGAAGCGTAAACATGTGAATAAAGATAAAAGACGGGCAGCGCGAGGAGGGCGGCAGCGAGCCACCGCACATTCTTCCAAAATAAAACAGCGCTGGCCGCCGATGCAATAAAGGCTGCGGTCTTAAGATGATGTTCATAACTTAAGACGCCGGCGATGACACTGACACAAAACAGTGGAACAACATACGGCCTCACTCTTTCGTGATCATTTGTTTGCCGAATATGTTTGGCGGCTCCTGAAATTCTATTTTTTCTGTGATGACGCCTGCTTCACGGAATTGTTCAACAGCGTATGGATGATTTTTATAATCCTCGCCATAATACAGTGTTTTGATGCCGCTCTGTATGATAATCCTGCAGCAGTTAAGGCACGGAAAGTGTGTCACATACATGGATGCTCCGTTTGTCGGCACGCCAAATTTTGCACATTGCAAGATGGCGTTCACTTCAGCATGGACGGTGCGGACGCAATGGTTGTCTATTACATAGCATCCTTCATCAATACAATGGACACCGCCGGAAATTGATCCATTATAGCCGCCAGCTATGATTCTGTTATCTCGTACGATCGTGGCTCCGACAGCAAGCCGGGTGCATGTGCTTCTCAATGCAAGAAGATAGCTTTGAGCCAAAAAATAGTCGTTCCATGAAATACGGTTCATACTCGTCCCTCCTGTCTGATACTAAGTGTAGACTTACGTTCTTATCTCCGTCAATGAGTGAAGATGATCATTTCTTTCCATTGTTCTGCTGTCTTTTCTCCAATCCCTCTTACTTCAAGCAAATCTTCAAAAGTAGAAAAAGGACCGTTCGCATCACGATAGCTTATAATCGCATCCGCCTTAGCGGGTCCTACTCCCGGCAGCTCCATCAGCTCTTCTTTTGTCGCTGAATTGATGATGATGCTGATACCCTTAGATCCTCCCGTGCTTACTGAAGTTCCTATAGAAGATGGCGGGAGCTGCTCCCCTTTTTTTGCCGCATAAATGACCATCTCGTCGACAGCAACAGCTGCCAGATTCACAGATTTGGGATCGGCGTTTTTTGTGAACCCTCCTGCCATTTGGATGAAGTGCATCACCCGTTCCCCTGGTTTTCCTTGATACACTCCCGGCTTTCCTACTTCTCCTTTTACATCCACCCATACTGCAGCGGGGATTTTTGTTTTCAGCTCACCTTTTTCGGCTTTAGCATCATCCTCCGCTAGCTTTTGAGAAATTGGCATCACATCCTCTTGAACTTCTTCTTTTTTATCAGTATGTCCACTGTATAAATAAATGGCGAACAGCAGCAGAAGCAGCCCTGCAATACCCGCTTTTTTCATGTGTTCCCTAAAATAATTGACCAATTTTATTCCTCCTCTATTGGACTCGAATTTCCGAAACTCATATTCTATTCATCTTCCGCATAAATTTAAATGCAGGGAAAGGAGGAATGCGTATGAAGATCGGGATAATCGGTACCGGCAATATGGGCAGTGTCCTTGCGGCATCATTCATAGAATCTTCCGCGATTCCGCAGTCAAGGCTGATGGTCACAAACAGGACAATATCTAAAGCAGAACGTCTTAAAAATGCTTATCCAAAGCTGCGGGTTGCCGGATCAGCTCAGGAAGTGTTTCAGTTTTCTGATATCATATTTATCTGTGTAAAACCTCATGAATTTTTCAATTTGCTTTTTGAGAACAAGTCAGCGATCGCTAAACATAAGCTTATCGTTTCTATCACCAGTCCTATTTCGTGCGAGCAGCTGGAATCACTTGTTGACTGCAACGTTGCAAGGGCCATCCCTAGCATCACCAACCGGGCGCTTTCCGGCTCTTCGCTCATCTCGTTCGGCGTCCGCTGCCATACCGAATACCGAGAAAAGCTGCTTGAGATCATGTCGTATATTTCAAAGCCTGTGCTCATCGAGGAAAACACGACAAGGGTGTCTTCCGACCTTGCGAGCTGCGGTCCGGCATTTATAGGATTCTTGCTGCAGTGCTTCATCAACAGTGCGGTGAACGAGACGGAAATTTCAAGAGCACAGGCGACTACACTGGCAACTGAGATGATCATCGGCATGGGCAAGCTGCTTGAAAAAGAAGTTTATACACTGCCGGCGCTCATTCAAAAGGTATGTGTAAAAGGCGGAATCACAGGAGAAGGAATTAAGATCTTAAAAGGGCATGAAGAGTTGTTTGATGCAGTCATTCGCAAAACGCATGAAAAATATCATGAGGATATCGAGAAAATATCCTCACAGTTTGAAGTGAAAGAAGAGCTTCCCGAAGCCTAACAAACTTAATGTAGCTGATTTCAGCAAAGAAAAAAAGCCGGGAAATCCCGGCTTTCACAGTTCATCGAAGCCATTTTCGTCAGAAACCTTCGTATACTGTCTCGATTTCTGTTCAAAAAAATCGCTTTTTCCTGAATTTACATCAGAATAGGCTTTTATCCAAGGAAAAGGATTGGTCCTGTAATTTTCAAACGGGCGCCCAAAGCCAAGTTCGTTAACCCGCTTGTTCGCCATAAACTTGATATAATGCTCCAATTCATCATGATCGATGCCCGGCATGGCAGACCCAAGAACATGTTTGCCCCAGTTTACTTCGAGCTCAGCTGCTCTTATGAACGATTGCTGTACAAACGCTTCTGTCCGCTCATTGTTCAGCGACGGAAACTCTTCCAGCAATTCGTGAAATATCCTGCAGAACAAGTGTACATGCAGCTGTTCATCACGGTTAATATAATTGATCATCGTAGAAGTCGAGATCATTTTCTGATTCCTTGCCATACCATAGAAATAGCAAAATCCCGAATAAAAGTTCAGCCCCTCTAGTATTACATCAAAGACGATTGATTTCATAAAGGTAAGCGGTGATGGATTTGCCGCAAAATCATCATAAACCTCCGCGATAAAATCGTTGCGCTCCCTTAATATCTCATCTGTTTTCCAGTATTCAAACACTTCATCCTGTTTTCTTTTTGGAACAAGACTAGAAAGGATATACGAATATGACTGGTTATGGACAACCTCCTGAAAAGAGAGGGTGGTCATGAGCGCTACAAGGCTTGAATCGGTCAGATACTGTGCAGCCCTGCCCGTGTAATCGGTCTGAATGCTGTCAAGAAAAGCCAGCAGCCCGATAATTTTATTAAACGCCTCTCTTTCTTCTTCAGACAGCTGCGGAAACTGCTTCACGTCGCTAGACATGTTGATCTCAAAAGGTGTCCAAAAGTTTGACAGCATATTTTTATACAGCGGATATGCCCACGGATAGCGGACATCATCCCAGTTCAGCACATTGCTGCTACTTCCGTTAATGATGCCTGTTGATGCATTCGGCGCCCCAGGGTCATACAGGCGGCGAAGCGTTAATGGGCTGTTCACTGACTCAGCTCTCACAGCTTTCACATCCTTCCAGTTCGGACGAAGTTGACCGTGTATAATAGGTGGTCTTCAAGCCGCTCTGCCACGCATCCAGATGAAGGCCAAGCAATTCCTTCGCTTTGATGCTGTTCGTCACGTACAGGTTAAAGGAGATCGACTGGTCCACATGCCGCTGTCTCGCGCTGTTCTGTCTTATGCTCCAATGCTGGTCGATAACAAAAGCTGATTTGTAATACCAAAATGTTGAAGGCGACAAGTCAGGCGCCGTAACAGGAATTCTGTAATTTTTCTTCTCTTCCGAATACATTTTATTAAAAACGGGATCAATGCTCGGTGTGGAGTTGGCGATAATGGAGGTAGAAGCGTTAGGCGCAACCGCCATCAGATAGCCGTTTCGCATGCCTGACTTTGCCGCTTTGTACTTTAGCTTCTTCCATCTTTCACTACTATAGCCCCGGGATTCAAAATAACCGCCTGTATCCCATTCGGATCCGGAACATGCCGGGTATGCACCTTTTTCTTCTGCCAGAGCAGCGCTCGCTTTAATCACAAGATAGTTGATCGTCTCATAAAGCTCGTCTGCATACTTGACCGCTTCCTCTGATTCCCATGACAGTTTCTTCAAAGCGAGAAGATGGTGCCAGCCAAACGTCCCAAGCCCTATCGCCCGATATTTTTTATTTGTCATCTCAGCTTGCGGTACGTCAAGTGTGTTCACATCTATGACATTATCCAGCATTCTGACTTGGATCATGATCAGCCTCTCAAGGCAGTCATCACTAACGGTCCTGGCTAGAGAGATGGATGATAAATTACAGACAACAAAATCTCCAGGTTCTTTCTTGATGATGATCTTGCCGTCCTCTGTCGTTTCTGAAACAACTCTTGTTACCGACTGGTTCTGTGTGATTTCTGTACAAAGATTGCTGCAATAAATCATTCCGGCGTGCTTGTTTGGATTCATCCTGTTGACCGTGTCGCGGTAAAACATGAACGGTGTCCCCGTCTCCAGCTGCGATTTCATGATACGTTTCATAATTTCAATCGCTGATATGTCCACTCTGGAAAGGCGGCTATTTCTGACACACTGTTCATATCGTCTTCGGAATGTGCCGCCGCCCTTTTTTTCATCATACGAATCTTCCAGTGAAAATCCCATCACCTGGCGGATTTCATGCGGATCGAACAGACACCACATCTCTCTTTTTTCAACTGCCTCCATGAAAAGGTCAGGAATGCACACACCCGTAAATAAATCGTGTGTTCGTTTCCGCTCATCTCCGTTATTAAGCTTGGCGTCCAAAAATTCGATGATGTCCTTGTTCCAAATATCCTGATAAACCGCGATCGCTCCTTGCCGTTGCCCAAGCTGGTCGACTGAAACGGCCGTATTGTTCAGCTGTTTCATCCACGGCAGGCAGCCAGAAGAGTTTCCTTTAAATCCTCTTATATCAGATCCACGTGAACGTATCTTGCCAAGATAGATACCGAGCCCGCCTCCATTTTTCGAGACGGTTGCCGCATCCGTATTGCTCTCAAAGATCCCTCGTAAACTATCGTCCATCGTATCAATAAAGCAAGAGCTCAACTGGCCAGACACCTTCCCCGCATTCGTGAGTGTCGGTGTAGCGACTGTCATATACAAGTTTGACAGCGCCCAATACGCTTCTTTGACTAAAGCTATCCTATTTGCGGCTGCTTCATTTCGCATTAAAGCCATGGAGATGATCATAAACCTTTCTTGCGGAAGCTCGATCACGTTTCCTTCATGATCTCTTGCAAGGTACCGTTCTGCCAGTGTAACAATTCCGATGTATGTAAAAAGCTTGTCTTTTTCTTTATCCAGCACAGCGCCAAGCTCCTCAATCTCTTTTTTTGAGTACGCTTGGATTAGCGCTGCGTCATATATGCCGTTTTCCGTCATGTGATCAACCATCTCATAAAATGGCGGATACTCCGCAGCAGCCTTCAATCCCCTGTTTTTTGCGGCTTTTTCGTATAAAGATTCAAGAAACAGGCTTGCCGCAGCAAATGTCCAGTCCGGCTCTTTTGTGCTCATTTCATCAAGTGCTCTTCTAATGCACTCTTTCAACGTTTCCTCTTCGTTCTGATTTTTGTTTAACAGCTTTTCTGCTTTTTCTAAATAATTATCCATTGAGAGCCGGGGAAATCGTTCGCTTAATGTGTTCAGCCAATCCCCGAGCCTTGTTTTTGCTACTGTTGTCATTATAAGTTCCCTCCTTCATTTTTCTGGGCATAAAAAAAGCCCTTCCGGGAAGAAGGACGCAAGAAACCAATTTGCCGCATAGCAAAAACAGGCTTTTTACGGTCCCAATCCCCGGGAACTAAAGCATAAGAATAAAAGGCAGGTCTACTGGCTTTGCTTCTTCCTACTCCGGACCTTCCCATGCTATGAAAGCACAGTGGCATCTCCGTTTCGTCCACATTTACAGTTGCGGGGACAGCTCCGGCATTTCTCCGGATTCCCTTTTCAGCCTATAAAAGGCACCTTTTATTCAATATGTAGTTTTATTAACTCTACTTTCACACTAAATATTGTGATTGTCAAGATGCTAGAATCATATCAAAACTTGTAAAATGGCGGTACACAAAGGCGTTAGACAGAAAAAATTTTTTTCGAATTATCCATGACCTGAAAAAAATGAACTCCGTCAAGATGCATTGATCTGGCGGAGTTCATTTTCTTATTGTGCAGTATAGCCGCCGTCGATGACGACCGCCTGACCGGTTATTCCTTTCGCCTTATCGCTCGACAGATAGATGGCGTAATCAGCGATTTCTTTTACATCAAGAAGTCTTTTCTGCGGTACTAGAGGATAGATGACTTCCTCTAGTACACTCTCAAGAGGCACGCTGCGTGTTTTTGCGAGATCCTCGAGCTGGCCGCGGACAAGAGGCGTATCCACATATCCAGGACAGATTGCATTAACAGTGATACCATGCTCAGCCCCTTCAAGTGCCGACACTTTCGTCAGACCGATCACGCCGTGCTTGGAACTGTTATAAGCAGCTTTGCCAGCAAATCCCACAAGTCCGTTGATGGAAGCCATATTGATGATCCGGCCGCTTCCCTGCTTTTTCATATGAGGAAAAATATGCTTTGTTGCAATAAATGGTGCAGTGAGCATGATTTTCACAAGCAGTTCAAATTTATCAGTCGGAAATTCCTCAAGCGGAGACACATATTGGAGACCAGCGTTATTGATGAGCACATCGATCTTGCCAAATGCCGTAACGGCCTCATCCAATGCGGCAGCGATCTCATCTTCCTTCGTTACATCACAGCGGATCGCAATCGCTTTAAACCCTTGGTCTTCCAGTTCTCTAGCTGTTTCTTCCGCTTTTTCCGCCTGCAAGTCACTGATAACAACTGCAGCGCCTTCTGCTGCAAATGCCGCAGCAAGCTCTTTTCCGATGCCGCTTGCCGCACCTGTAATAAAAGCAGATTTCCCTTCTAATAATCCGTTCATAATATTCCCCTTTCTAAAAGCAGGTTTTTACACGATGCCAAACATATAGTAAAGAGCAATGATAACGAATACCGCTGCAGTTTTAATCAAAGTCATAGCAAAAATATCGATATATGACTGTTTATGTGTCAATCCAGTTACAGCAAGAAGGGTGATGACCGCTCCGTTATGCGGCAATGTATCCATACCGCCAGAAGCCATCGATGCTACGCGATGCAATACTTCTGGACTGATTCCAAGCTTTTCAGCCTGTTCAATGTACTGTTCGCTCATTGTGGCAAGCGCGATACTCATCCCGCCGGATGCAGAACCTGTGATCCCAGCAAGCGTTGTCGTCGTTACCGCTTCGTTCACGAGCGGGTCTGTGATTGTATCAGACATTGCCTTGTTCACCGCAGCAAAACCTGGAAGAGCAGCGATAACTCCACCGAAGCCGTATTCAGAAGCCGTGTTAAGCGTAGCGAGCAAAGCTCCCCCGATCGACAGGTTCAAGCCTTTGTTAAAGTTCTCTTTCATTCTCTTGAATCCAAAAATGAATACGGTTACAATTCCGATGATAAGAGCTCCTTCTACAGCCCAGACAGCTGAAAGCTTCGCGATTTCGATCGGAGCTACATCCTTCATTCCAAGTGCAGAGAAATCAAACGTTTTCCCATAATATTTTGGAATGAGCTCGGTGAAAATTTTGTTGAACACACCGACAAGAAGAAGCGGCAGGATGGCTATAAATGCATTTGGCAGGTTAGTGTCATCGATCTTTTCTGGTTCGTTTTCATGACCGGTGCCGTACCCCTCACCCTTGTTAGCAGCCTGGCGGCGGCGCCATTCCAGATACGTCATCCCTAAAACAAGAACGAATAGCCCTCCAATGAATCCGAGCCATGGTGCTGCCCAAGTATCTGTCCCAAAGAACGATGTTGGGATGATGTTTTGAATCTGCGGACTTCCTGGGAAGGCGTCCATCGTAAACGTGAAGGCACCAAGTGCGATCGTTCCTGGGATGAGGCGTTTTGGAATATCAGCTGCTTTAAATAGCTCGGCAGCAAATGGATAAAGTGCGAATGCTACAACAAACAGTGAAACGCCGCCATACGTCAGGATAGCGCCAACCAGCACGATCGCGAGCATCGCTCGGGACGGTCCGATCAGCTTGATGACACTTCTTGTGATAGACTTGGCAAATCCAGACATCTCGATAACTTTCCCGAAGATCGCCCCAAGAAGGAATACCGGGAAATAAAGTTTAATGAAGCCGACCATTTTTTCCATAAAGACCCCGGAAAAGAATGGAAGAACATGCGCTGGCTCTGTCAAAAGGACTGCGAAAAGCGCGGCGATCGGCGCAAACAAAATGACACTGAAGCCTCTGTAAGCAACGAACATTAGAAAAAATAATGAAAGCAGAATAATAATGATGTCCATTTTATGACCTCCTTTTATAATAGCCGGCAGATACCGGCAAAGGCTGATAGCCTCCTGTTATAGACTTGCAAGATGCATGCCAACTTTTAATTCGCAAAATTCAGACTTTACGATTCTGATATATCCGGTTTCCCGGAAAATATAATCAGCTTTTCATATTTATAAAGTTTTGTTTGTTCCGTTTTTCCGGAATTCAAACTCCGGAAAAACGGAAACTTCTATACTTCTTGAATATTGTATTTTTTTATTTTTTCGTAGAGCACTGTTTTTCCGATTCCTAGCAATGAAGCAGCTTTTTTCTTGTCAAAGCTGCAATCTCTCAATGTATCCCTAAGAACCTTTTCTTCTGTTTCCTGAAGAATTTCCTTTAAGCTTTTTTCCCCTGATACAGCTGTAACCCTCTCGTGTGAAATACCTGGAACAAAATCAGCCAAAATGATCTCACCAGGAGAAAAATGGGATGCAGCTTCAAGAACGTTCTCAAGTTCCCGAATGTTGCCTGGCCATTGATGAGAGAGGAACCAGTTCATTACATCATTTTCTACTCCTATAATCCGCTTGCCAGATCTGCTTGTAATCTTGTCAAGCAGCTTCGCAACAAGTCCTGGAATGTCTTCCTTCCGATCTCGCAGCGGCGGAACGTTAAGCGGGATTACGTTTATTCGATAATAAAGATCTTCTCGAAACTGCCGCTGAACGATCATTTGCTGCAGCGGCCTGTTTGTCGCTGCAATAATCCGCACATCTACTTTTCTTGAAACGGTCGATCCGATCGTTTCAATTTCTTTTTCCTGCAGTACACGGAGCAGTTTGATCTGCATATGTGAGGGAAGATCGCCAATTTCATCGAGAAAGATTGTCCCTCCGTCAGCCAGACCGAATTTACCTGCTTTCCCGCCTTTTTTTGCACCGGTAAACGCACCTTCTTCATAGCCAAAAAGCTCCGACTCAAATAGCGTTTCTGGTATTGCGCCGCAATTTACCTTAATAAAAGGCTTGCCGCTGCGTTCACTCAGCTGGTGAATGCTGTGTGCGATCAGCTCTTTACCTGTCCCGCTTTCACCGCTGATCAGAACGGGCAGATCGCTGCTTGCCGCCTTTTTCACTTGTCCTTTTAGATGTACCATTTTTTCAGATCTTCCTTCTAGATCTTGAAGCGAATATTTAGCGCCGTTTTTTTCATGCCAGTCTTTTTTGTAAAACTCGAGCTCATGAAGAAGACTTTTTATATGACTGTTCATTTTCTTCCATTGTCCTGTATCGCGGAATATCACGGTTCCTACCGCCCCGATAACTTCATCGTCAACCTTGACAGGTATCCGGTTGGCGATCATATAGTTTCCCCTTATGTATTGCAGGTCAGCTATTTCCGGCACTCCGCTTTCTACCACCTTGTGCATCCGGGTATTTTCAATCACATCGCACACATGTCTGCCTGTAACGCTGTGAATATTTTCTCCTAAGAATTCTGCATACGTTCTGTTCATGTATTGTATTATTCCTTCTTTATCGACAACGACAATCCATTCGTAAGCGCTGTCAATAATCGCTTCGAGTATGGAGTTTTTCACATTTTCATGTGCCGCAAACATGTAAGCACCTCCTTGTAATGCTAATTCTATTTTACCTTATCAATCACCTGTACCAAATAAAAACAAAAAACCTCCTATGTTCAGGAGGTCTTGCGTGCGATAAAAAATTGGCGTTCGGATTCTGGCAAAATATCGCCATCGATAAAATCGGCGGTTGTTTCGAGCAGTTGAAAGCCTGCTTTCTTCAGCAATTCAGCAAATGTATCCGCAGAGAACGTACGCTGTATATGCAGTTCATCGAATCGATCATACATTGTGCCATTGCGAACAAAGAAAGAGAGATCATGCTCGACACTGTCCGGCCATTCGCCTTCATAGCACTGCCATATGTAAGATAAGTGCTCCTCGTTGCTTCCAAACGTGTTGCCTAAAAAAATATGCTGCATTTTATAAATGGTATGAACATCAAAAAAAAGCAGACCGCCAGATTTCAAGTGTGATCGGGCACTATGAAAGGCATCAAGGACGTCTTCTTCCGTTAACAGATAGTTAAGTGAATCACAGAAAATAGTAACAGCGTCAAACTCACCCAATCCTTCAAGACTTCTCATATCCTGTTCAAACAGCGAAAGCATAACGTTTTCTTTTTCTGCTTTCACTTTGGCGATCATGAGCATTTCGCTCGAAAGATCAACACCTGTTACCGCATATCCTTCTTTAGCCAGACGAATACTGAATGACCCCGTTCCGCAGCCAAGATCCAGCACTCTGTTTCCTTCAAACTCATACTTCAGTGATTTTTTCTTAAAATATTCTACCCAATGGCTATACGGTGCGCTCTCCATGAGTTCATCGTAATAATACGCAAACTGTTGATAGCTCATGGCTGATTATCCTTGCGTAGGAATAATTGTATCCACGTTAACTGAAGGAGCATCTCCCCACAGCTTTTCAAGATTATAATACGTGCGTTCCTCTCGATGGAAAACGTGCGCTACTACGTTGCCAAGGTCAAGCAATACCCATCTTGCCTGGTCAAAACCTTCCATACGTTTTATGTGAAGTTCGTTTTCAGCAGCAGAGTCCTTGATCTCTTTAGCGATAGCCTGCACCTGCTTCTCAGAATTGCCGTGGCAGATAACAAAATAATCGGCTACAAGCGAAATCCCCTTCATATCAAGTACCACGATATCCTCTGCTCTTTTATCATCAGCAGCTTTCACCACTAGTTCCATTAAATTCTTTTCGTTCAAAAAGCATACCTCCTTTATATATTACTTCCCTTTAATCTCTCTCAGCAATCCGTTATAAGCAAGAATAGTGAACGGATAGATCAGCTGATTTTGTTTCATTAAAAATAGTATGGTATTCTGCAGTGCTTTTAATGATGCTTTTTCGAGGCTGGTCTCAGCGAGCTCGCGCACCTCATCAACTCCGGGGAAAATTCGGTTCGGTTCGATGTAGTCCGCGAGAAAAATCACTTTTTCCAGCAGTGTCATGCTGTCCCGTCCAGTTGTATGATAAGAGACAGCTGAAAGAATTTCTTTGTCTTTGATACCGGCTTCTTTTTCTAACAGCATGGCTCCTACTGGTGCGTGCAGCAATTCAGTACCATAAAGAAGAAGGTCATCCGGCAGGCTCGATTGCCTGACGATTGCCTGCATTTCCTCTTTTGGACGAAATTTCGCATAATCGTGAAGGATTGCCGCAATCCTCGCTTTCTCGATATCTGCGCCATACTTGCCAGCCAACTCAACTGCAGCTTTTTCCACCCCGAGTGTATGGATATACCGATGCTCCGTCAAATGCGGCCTGACTAGTTCAAGAGCTTTGTTTCTGTCCATATAACCCGTTCTCCTCAATATACTGTAATACTTTTTCCGGAAGATAATAACGGATGTTTCCACCGTTCTGCCTGCGTTCTCTGATAAAAGTAGAGGAGATCTCAAGCAGCGGAACATCTATCTTGCTGACTTTGTATTCTTTCCAGCTTTCGTCAACAATGCTGTCTTTCCGCTTAACTCCTGCAAAAGATACGAGTTCACGGAGCTCTTCGATACCCTTCCAAGTTTCCAATGTATGGACCATGTCGCCGCCCATAATAAACGTAAGCTGCTGATCTGAATCCTGCTGCAATAGCTGCTTTACCGTATCGATGGTATAAGAAGCGCCCTCCCGTTCATATTCGATGAGCGACATGTGAAAATTCGTGTTATCTTCTATCGCGAGTCTGACCATTTCTGCACGATCAGCAGCTCCCGCGTTGCCGTCAAGCAGTTTGTGCGGCGGTTTTTTTGCTGGAATCCAAACAATGCGATCCAGGTTCAGCTGCATGATTGCTTCTTGTGCGATAAGCAGGTGGCCAGTGTGCGGCGGATTGAACGAACCTCCGAAAATACCTGTTTTTTTCATCGGACCTCCTATGGAAGACTGATTTTTTTCTGCTCCACTGATTCTTTGTACAGGACGATCGTGCTCCCGATTAACTGAACAAGCTCAGCCTTTGCTCCTTTTGAAAGCAGCTGAGCGACTTCTTCTTTATCCTGTTCGCAGTTTTGCAGGACACTGACTTTGATCAGTTCTCTGACTTCCAGCGCTTCGCCGATCTGTTTGATCAGGTTGTCGTTGACTCCGCCCTTTCCTACTTGAAAAATCGGCGTTAAATGATGAGCCTCTGAACGTAAAAATCTTTTTTGCTTGCCTGTTAACATAATTTCCTCCTTAATTTTTCTACTACGGTTTCTTTCATTAGTTCAACATCCGGGAACAATCCTGTCCATTTCTCAAATGCAAGAGCACCTTGGTAAACGAACATCGAGATGCCGTTGTCGATTATAGCTCCTCTTTTTTGAGCTTCATTCAGCAACAAGGTTTTAAAAGGGTTGTAGATGATATCTGAAACCATAGTCCCTGCTTTTAATGTACCCAAAGAAATTGGCATTTTTTCTGTATGAGGATACATGCCTGAACTTGTTGTGTTGATGATGATGCTATACTGGTCCAAATTCTTTTCCGCTTGTTCAATACTGACGGTTTTCACATTTTCCCACTCGAGTGCCAGCTCCATTGCCTTCGATTCTGTGCGGTTGCACACAGTCACACACAGAGCCTTTTCGCTGAGCAGGGCGGCGATGATTCCTCTAGCCGCTCCTCCTGCTCCAACGATCAGGATATGAGATTGATCGATGGGAAACGGGGAAATTTCTTTTAAGCCCCTGACAAAGCCTGTCCCGTCTGTATTATATCCGACAAGCTTAGACCCTTCCTTCACAATCGTGTTGACTGCACCAATTTTCTCTGCGCTTTCGTCTACTTTGTCTAAAAGGGGGATGCATGCCGATTTATACGGAATCGTAACATTGGCACCCTCATACTCACCGTTTCGAAGTTCCATTATTGTTTTTTCCAGCTGATCGGGCTGCACACACCGCTTTTCATATTGATACGGAATACCTAATCCAGCAGCTGCAGCATTATGCATCTCTGGGGAGAGAGACTGTTCAACGGGATTGCCGATCAATAAGAGCTTCTTCATATTATCCCTCTTTTATATGAGTGATTTACGCAGGCTGACTCCTGTTCCTTCGGGAGCATATGCCGCAATTTTAGCACCAGCCTCTGGTACGGTAACCCATCCTAATCCGGCAAACACAACATCTGTTTTTCCTTCTTTGATCAGAAACTCGTGTTTTACAAGAGGAGGGAAGCCTTCTCTTTCTCCAGGCGGCTGCAGCAGATCGCCAAGCTGCCTGTCATATAAGTCGTCAGCGTTTTCAAGCTTCGTTCGGTGGATGTTCATTTCATTGGATAGATGGCAGATGAATGAACGCCGCCCGCCTTTTATATAATCGAGCCTTGCAAGACCGCCAAAAAAGAGTGTCTGCTCTTCGTTGAGCTGGAACACCATCGGCTTGATCTCTTTTTTCGGTGTGATGATTTTCAATTCGCTCTGGCTGACATAGTGAGCCATCTGTTCTGGGTTAATGATTCCCGGTGTATCGAAAAGTGCGCTCCTGTCATCTAAAGGCACCTCAATCATGTCCAAAGTTGTGCCAGGGAAGTATGACGTTGTGATAAAGTCGCTTCCGCCTTCTCCAAACTCTTTTAAAAGTCGATTGATAAAGGTGGATTTTCCTGTGTTCGTGCACCCGACAACGTACACATCACGTCCGCCGCGGTGTGTTTCAATCGAATCAGCAAGTTCTGCGATCCCGTGGCCTTTAGCTGCTGAAATAAGGTGAACCTTTTCAGGCTTCAAACCCCGCTCTGATGCTTCCTTGTTCATCCAGAGCTCAACTTTCCTTGGATTCACCGATTTTGGCAGAAGGTCCAGTTTGTTGCCAGCTAGGAGAATCGGGTTGTTCCCTACTAGCTTTTGAATGCCTGGCACCCAGCTCCCGTTAAAATCGAATATGTCGACAATCATAACAACAAGCGCGTTCTCCTTGCTGATAGAAGATACAATCTTACGGTAATCATCATCTGTCAGCGCCACATCTTGAATTTCATTATAATGCTTTAAACGAAAACAGCGCTGGCATATGGCCGTTTCCTTCTCTAAAGCAGAAGGAGGGGCATAACCGAGCGCTTCCTTGTTTTCTGTTTGAATGTGAACGCCGCAGCCTGCACATTTAACGTTTTCCAAAACTATTCCTCCCAGTGTATCATGCCGCGTTTTTTCATCCATCCAAGTATCATTCGCTCCATTTTACGATTAACACGAGTCCACAGCCCATCAGTGCTGGCGACCGGAACGACAAGAATAGTATGAAGACCAAGCCTGTTGCCGCCTAGAACATCAGTAAGCAGCTGGTCTCCGATCACGACAATTTCTTCTCTTTTTAGTTTCATGTCCTGAATCGCCCGCTTAAAGGCACGGGTCATCGGCTTTCTTGCACTGTAAATAAACGGAATCCCAACCGGGTCAGAAAATGATCTGACACGCTGCTGGGTATTGTTAGATACGATTGTAATCAGGATTCCTTTTTCTTTTACTGAAGTGAACCATTCGATAAGCTCTGGTGTCGCATCTGGCCTGTCCCACTCTACAAGCGTGTTGTCCAGATCAGTAATGATTCCTTTTACGCCTTTTTGCACGAGCATATCCGGCGAAATATCAAATATGCTTTTAACATGCTGTGCCGGCAAAAATTGTTTTAACATCATAGCACCTCTTCACCTACTAATTCCACTCTTACTATAATACCAATAAAATGAGAGTTCACAATCTCTTTTAAATGAAAAGAGAGGCAATATGTAAAATCAAAAAAAGTTTTCGACAAAACGTTCGCCTTTCAAAAGTGTGGATAACTCTATTCACATAATTCTACCCCAATTGACAGAAAAGTAAGAACATATGAACAACTTACCCACAACTTATCCACCAAACACTGTGGATAAGCGAACGGTTGTTCCACAATTTGTTTCATGGTAGACTTTGGATACAAAATAACTTCAACCTACATCGTATTTATATAATCAGCAAAAAAGAACAGCGAATCGGTAATCTTTTGTTGTGAAAGAAGAACAGGAGGTGGACGAGCCGGCTTCCGGCTGATCCTATGGAAAAATTATCGGACGAGCTTTTAATTGAATCTTATTTTAAAGCGAAAGAACTGAAATTGAGCACTGAATTTATCAAGTTAATACAAAAAGAAATTGAACGGCGCTCTCTGCACAAAAGAGTGATCATGCCTTTCATGTAAAGCGGCTAATGCCGCTTATTTTTTTTATCCCTTCCTTTTCGTCTCGTTCCTTATCGTCCTGAATTCTCTAGGCGAAGAGAACACTACAGCTTTTTCGGCCCACTTTGACTCGACCGTCCGCTTGATATTGAGGCATATTGCGGCATGGCTCTTTCGGCTGTAGGAATCGAGTTTAACTGCGATTACATATTCTCCGTTTTTCTTCAATACAGCCGCTTGTCTGACAGAGGGCATTCCAGCGACTTCCTTCCTTATATCCTCCGCTATGGATTGAGCTGTTTTTGGACGCTCATATGGCTGGTGAACTCTGTAATATTCTCTTGGCAAAAATGAAGGTTCAGGTCCGTTTTTTGCATCAGCAGCTGTACGGCCGCACCCGCATGCTATGATCAAGCACATGATCGCGATTGTCTGTCGCATTTTGTCATCACTCCTATTATTTAGGTTAGCTAAAAAATGGGAATGATATTCAGACAGGATTATCCCCTGCTTTCCTTTTTCATTTGCTTATAACAGGCGATATTGCTTAAAATGAAAGAGATTGCTTGTTTCTAGGCTATTGTTTAAAAAAAGGAGGTCTGCCCGGAAATGCTGCATTACTACATACTCGCCCCCTTTTTGGCGGCTGCTATATTTCCGTTTATTTATTCAGACAGCCGGCGTCTCCATGCTGGGTGGTTTGTGCTGCCTGTTCCTGTTGTCTTGTTTATTATCCTGCTGCAGAAGCTGTCTGTCCTTATTTCAGGTGACACTATTATGCAAACCGTCAGATGGATTCCATCGCTTGATGTGAATCTTGATTTTTATCTGGACGGTTTGAGTATGCTGTTCGTGCTTCTGATTACTGGAATTGGCTCTCTCGTCGTTTTTTACTCTATCTATTATCTTGATCGGACTGAACAGCTGAAGCAATTTTATGTATATCTGCTTCTCTTTATGGGTTCGATGCTTGGCGTGGTCCTTTCAGATAATGTATTTGTTCTGTACACATTCTGGGAGTTCACGAGCATTTCGTCCTTTTTGCTGATAGGGTTTTGGTATAAAAGGAAACGCTCCGCTTACGGCGCCCAGAAATCGATGCTTATCACCGTAATGGGAGGCCTCTCTCTGCTTGCCGGTCTTATCATCCTGACCAATATTACAGATACAACGAGCATACGCGGAATGATCGCCGCACAGGAAGATATTTTGAACAGCGGGCTTTTTATTCCGGCACTGCTTTTAGTGATGACAGGTGCTTTCACCAAATCGGCGCAGTTTCCGTTTCATACGTGGCTGCCTGACGCGATGGAAGCCCCAACTCCTGTCTCAGCATATCTGCACTCCGCAACAATGGTAAAAGCCGGCCTTTACTTGACGGCACGTTTTTCATTGATCTTCAGCGGTACGGATGCCTTTTTCCTGCTTGTAACAGGAATCGGCCTTATCACTCTTTGCGCAGGGTCATTTCTTGCCGTGAAGCAGACTGATTTAAAAGGTGTTCTCGCTTATTCCACGATCAGCCAGCTTGGCATGATCATGGCTATGCTGGGATTCGGTACCGGCGGAGCAGTGCTCGCTGCGATTTTTCATATTTTCAATCATGCAACATTTAAAGGAAGTTTGTTCATGGTGGCAGGTATCGTCGACCATGAAACGGGTACGAGAGACATTCGCAGGCTTGGCGGACTCATGTCACTCATGCCGGTGTCAGCTACTCTTGCTTTTATCGCAGCCTTTTCCATGGCCGGTGTACCGCTTCCTATATTAAACGGGTTCTTAAGCAAGGAGATGTTCTTTACGGCTTCTCTTAAAATCAGCCAGACAACGTCGCTTGCGTCTGCCTTTGCTGATTTCGTTCCATTTCTCGCCGTATTTGGAAGCATCTTTACCTTCGTTTACTCGATGTACCTTGTATTTGGAACATTTTCTGGCAAAGGAAACGTTAAAGATCTCCCGAAAAAGCCGCATGAGGCACCGAAAGGGATGCTCGCAGCTCCTGCCATTCTTGTCATATTAGTGATTATTATCGGTCTTATGCCAAATCTCATCAGCGGTTCTTTGCTTGCACCTGCGACAGAAGCGGTCACTGGTGAAAAAGCATTGGTTCATCTCAAATTCTGGCACGGAGTTAACATTCCGCTGTATATGTCACTCGCAGTTGTCATTGCCGGCACCTTATTATTTATAACGCTGAAAAAATGGCAGCCTCTATATGGCAGGATTCCATCGTATGCGTCAGCTGACCGATTTTATAATGGCTTGCTGTCTGTATTGACAAACGGCTCAAAGCAGCTCACAAACGGATACATGACAGGATCTCTGAGATTATATACCATGATAATCCTTGCCTTTTTGACAGGTGCAGCAGGATGGTTCCTGTGGCGTACCGGCGGGTTTGCATTTTCTACTAGCGACCTCGCTCCGGTCACGATCCCTGAACTTATCATCGGTGCGGTCATGCTGATCGCAGCTATCGCTTCGGTATTCATGACACACCGCATCGCAGCGATCCTCGTTGTCGGTGTTGTCGGATACGGATTGAGCCTGTTGTTCGTGTTCTTCCGGGCACCTGACCTTGCACTGACACAGCTTGTCGTCGAAACCATTACAGTAGGACTGTTCCTGCTCTGCTTTAAGCACCTGCCAAAGCTTTGGCCGTTAAACAAGACAGCAGGAGAGAAGTTTTTTGACTTGATCGTCTCGCTTAGTACAGGAACAATTTTGACGCTTATCGCCATTTCCGCCCACAGTTCAAAATGGTTTGATACGATTTCTCATTATTTTGTGGAAACCTCTTATACACTCGGCGGAGGAAAAAATATAGTCAACGTCATTTTAGTGGACATGCGGGGCTTGGATACACTCTTTGAAATTACTGTTCTTGGCCTTGCCGCAATCGGAATCTACATTATGATTAAGCTGCGCACGAAAGGAGACTGAAGACCACTATGGAAATAGTAATGTGCATCCTGGCAGGATCTCTTTTTGCAGCAGGCATCTACATGCTGCTGCAAAAGCAGCTGCTTCGGGTTATCCTCGGTACGGCACTTCTCTCACACGGCGCCCATCTTTTTATCTTGACGATGGGAAAGCTTAACCGCGGAGCGCCGCCTGTGCTGGAAAAAGCGGCTGAAAGCTATACAGACCCGCTTCCTCAGGCACTCATATTAACGTCTATTGTCATCAGTTTTGGCGTGACCAGCTTTTTGCTCGTCCTTGCCTACCGCGCTTATCAGACGAATCATACCGACAGGATGGATGAGCTGAAAGGATTGGAAGATGAGTAATTTAGTCATTATACCTATACTGCTGCCGCTGTTTACCGCGGTTTTAATGCTTCTGTTTAAATACAATCTAAATAGAACGAAGCAAGCTGCTGCTGCTGCTCTCCTGCTGAATACATTCTATTCGGCATTTCTTGTGTACCGTGTCTTCAGCCAGGGGCCGATCGTTCTTGAAACTGGTGGATGGAAGGCGCCATACGGAATCGTACTGGTCGCCGACTATCTTTCTGTACTGCTTGTTCTTGCTGCTAATGTCGTAACATCAGCAGCCATTCTATATGCGTTTCATACGCTCGAACAAAGATTGCAGAAATTTTATTTTTATCCGCTCGTGCTGCTGCTGCTGACAGGGGTGAGCGGTGCGTTTATGACAGGCGACCTTTTTAACTTGTTCGTATTCTTTGAAGTGCTTCTCATGGCTTCCTATGCGCTCATTATTCTGGGAGGAAGCAAGCAGCAGTTCAGAGAATCACTCAAATATATCATCCTAAACTTGTTTTCTTCTATCCTGTTTGTTACGACCGTATCATTTCTTTACTCTGTCACAGGTACGGTCAACATGGCTCAGCTTGCTGAGCGAGTTGCCGAAGTGGAACAAAGAGGCGTACTTACAGGGATCGGTATTCTGCTGTTCATTGTTTTTGCAACGAAAGGAGCACTTTTCCCGCTTTACTTCTGGCTGCCAAAATCGTACACGGCCCCTCCTTCAGTCATATCAGCACTGTTCGGTGCGCTTCTGACAAAGGTCGGCATTTATTCAATATTGCGGGTGTTCTCTCTTATTTTCGTTCATAAACTCGAGCTGACACATTCATTTTTCCTTGTTCTAGCCGCACTTACCATGCTGGCAGGCGTGATCGGTGCCCTCTCCACAAATAATGTAAAGCTGATCATCGCCTATAACATTCTTCCTGCCATCGGCTTCATGATGATCGGGATTGGAACTTTTTCTGCTGATTCTCTGGCAGGAACGATTTATTATCTTTTGCATGACATGGGCATCAAAGCTGCGCTCTTCTTCCTGGCAGGTCTGCTCGCGATGCATGCAGGAACATCAGATCTCAGAAAAATGAGCGGCTACATTCATTCTGCTCCCGTTCTCGGCTGGCTGTTTTTCCTATCCTGCCTTGTACTCGCAGGACTGCCGCCGTTCAGCGGATTTATCGGAAAGCTGATACTGCTAAAAAGTGCGATGCTTGAAGGTCATTATACTGTTACAGGAATCGGCTTGTTCTCAAGCCTTTTAATCCTCTTCTCAGTTATCCGAATTTTTATCGGAGCTTTCTGGGGAGAGCATCAAGAACCTAAACATCCTATCCCGAAGACAGCCCTTGCCTCTGCAGGCGCTCTTGTTGCCATCGGTGTTTTCATGGGTATCGGCGCGGAATCTGTCTACCCTTGGATTCAGATTGCCGGAGACTGGCTAAATGATCCGTCAGGCTACATCAGTACTGTGCTTAAGGAGGGAGCTGAATGACATTTCAACTGATCATCAATATCATCATAGGGATTGTTTGGATGTTCCTGTCAGAAAGCTATACGTTTGTCAGTTTCCTGTGCGGTTTTGCTGTAGGAGTCTTCCTGCTGTATTTATTGAACCGGTTTATTCCCGATTCTTTTTACTTCCGTTATGTGAACGCGATCATGTATTTAATCTATCTCTTTGCAAAAGAACTGATTTTAGCGAACATAGAAGTGCTGAAATGGGTG
Organism: Fictibacillus aquaticus; assembly: GCF_002245695.1. Classification (GTDB taxonomy): domain Bacteria; phylum Bacillota; class Bacilli; order Bacillales; family Fictibacillaceae; genus Fictibacillus; species Fictibacillus aquaticus. The sequence goes on from NZ_NOII01000002.1 coordinate 193,440, forward strand.
TACAAGCCTAAGCTTGATATGCAGCCCGGAATCATTGCCTTGCCGATTGACCTGAAAAAGAACTGGGAGATCACGCTGCTGGCGAACTTGATCACATTGACACCAGGAACTCTTAGTGTCGATATCTCCCGTGATCAGCGATATATATACATTCATGCGATCGATCTTCCAGATGTTAACGATACGATCATGGGAATTAAGGAAACGTTCGAAAAAGCAATCCGGGAGGTGACGTGATGAGTGAATGGTTTGAAATGGTCGTTTGGGGCTGTCTCGTAATAAACTGCTTATCCATTCTTTTTCTTCTCTATCGAGCTATTGCCGGTCCGTCTAACCCTGACCGTGCTGTTGCTCTTGATACGATCGGCATTAACTTGATCGCCATAACGGGGATTATTGCGATTATACTTGACTCTATCCACCTGAACGATGTTATCTTGCTGATCGGCATCCTGACATTCATCGCGACAGTGGCTATAGCAAAATTTTTGGAGAAGGGTGATATCATTGAAAGAGACCGTGATTAGCCTGTTCCTTATCGCCGGCACATTTTTTATACTCTCTGGCACGATCGGCGTTCTTCGCTTTCCAGATGTATATTCGCGTCTTCATGCGGCGACCAAAAGCGCAACACTTGGTGTGTCAGGAGTTCTGATCGCAACTTTTTTATATTTTCTGTTTGATATGGGCATTTTCAGCGGAAAGCTTATATTAGGGATCATTTTCGTTCTCCTCACCGCCCCTGTCGGCGGCCATATGATCTCCCGTGCTGCATATAGAAGCGGTGTTCCTCTATGGGAAAAAACTGCATATAACCAGTTAGAAGAAAAAGAAAAAAAAGATGGCCAATTATAACTCCCCTTCCTAAATTTTCTAAAATAACATATAATTGATGGAAGAAAATCATTAAAAAGCAAAGCTCTTGAAACTCCGCAGCATTCGCTTTTTAAGTTGGGGGAGTGGTCTTCATGTTTATGATTGAAAGAGAGCGAATTGATTCGACAGTGAAAAAAGTAAAAAGCCAGAGTGCTAATTTTTTGACGCTGATCAACCTTTCGCTGGGTGCTCTGGCATTAATGTTTATTGTGCAGGACAATTTAAAAACCGGATTTATTCTCATTTTTCTTGCAGGATTGTTTGACAGGTTTGACGGCATGGTCGCTAGAAAGCTGAATATTGAATCGGATTTCGGCAAGCAGCTTGACTCGCTGTGCGACCTTATCTCATTCGGTATCGCTCCAGCCCTTCTTATCCATGAAGCAGTGCTTCAGCAATTTGGAGTGCCAGGTGTCATTTTCAGCATTATTTTCATGGTTTGCGGAGCAATCCGCCTCGCACGATTTAACATCACGGAATTTACCGGTTCGTTCGTCGGCATGCCTATTACGATTGCAGGCTGTCTGCTTGGAATCAGCTACTTGACCGTAAACCTGATGCCTGGGTTTCTATTCATGTTCCTCATACTCGCGCTGTCTTTTTTTATGATCAGCACGATATCCATAAAAAAGAGATAAAAAATAAATGAAACCCGCTCCTGCGGGTTTCATTTGCTTTGTTAGAAAACAAAAAAAGCTGAAGGCGACGGAGAGCTCCGCCGGTCACTTCAGCTTTTTTATTTTATTTATTTTGTGAGTTCAAGGAACTGCTCCACATCTTGTGATGCAAGTTCGATCCCCTTTAACCAGAAATCTTGTTTTGTGATATCTACTCCAAGGTGCTTTTGTGCGAGTTCCTCTACTTGCATCTTTCCTGTATCACGGAGAAGCTTGATGTACTTTTCTTCAAATGATGGCCCTTCCTGCTTCGCAACCGCGTAGATGCCGGCAGAGAACAAGAAGCCGAACGTGTACGGGAAGTTGTAGAATGGCACATCCGTAATATAGAAATGCAGCTTGGAAGCCCAGAAGTACGGATGATACTCTGACAGTTCATCACAATATGCTTCTTTCTGTGCTTCTTCCATAAGCTCACACAGTCTAGCTGCAGAAAGCTGGCCGCTCTTTCTTTCTTCATACATCCTTGTTTCAAACAAGAATCTGGCATGAATGTTCATGAAAAACGCCACTGCACGCTGGGCTTTATCTTCTAAGAGCGCAATCTTCTCATCTTGCGTTTTAGCGTTATCCACCGCCGCATCAGATACGATCAGCTCAGCAAATGTTGAAGCTGTTTCGGCTACATTCATCGCATATTTCGTCGAGAAATACGGAAGATCTTTCAATACATCAGAGTGGAACGAGTGACCCAGCTCATGCGCAAGTGTAGATACGTTGCTCGGTGTGCCGGAGAACGTCATGAATATGCGCGTTTCTTTTTTCGTAGGAAAACCTGTGCAAAATCCTCCTGGACGTTTACCAGGACGGTCCTCCGCCTCTACCCAGCTTTCAATAAACGCCTTTTCAGAAAACGCACTCATCACCGGTGCGACACTCTTGAAGTGTTCCACGATAAAATTGGCTGCTTCATCATAGTCCATTTTGCTGTTTGCTTCTGAAAGCGGAGCATCAATATCATACCAAGCAAGCTTGTCGACGCCAAGAATCTTTGCTTTGCGCTGCAGATACTGAACGAAAATGTTCTTCTGCGACTGAATTGCACCCCACATTGCATCAAGCGTTTCCTGCTGCATGCGGTTAATCGCCAGCGGCTCTTTCAAAACAGATTCCCAGCCGCGATGCTTATACACTGAGTTACGGAATCCAGCGATATGGTTTAGAGCGCTCGCACAGAAATCAGCATCCTGCTCCCACGCTTTTGTATAGCTTTCAAATGTTTCTCGTCTAACATTCCTGTCACCATGTCCTAGGCGGTTTTCTGCCTGACCTACAGAAAGCTTTTCGTCTTTTCCTTCATATGTAACCGGAATTTCCATTTTCCCTACGACCTGGTCGTAAAGCGTAGACCAGGCATGATAGCCGTCAACAGCCAGATCATTTATAAGCGCTTCTTTTCCTGCAGAAAGTTTTTCTTTTGCAGCATTTCGCTTTTCATTTAAATAAAAACCTATGTGTCCGTAGTCCTCTTTTTCGAGTACAGCACTCCACTTTTCGTCCGGTGTTTCCATCCATTTGATGCTAAGCGCTGACATTGCGTTCGAGTACATTGCATAAACCGCTTCAAGCTTCCCGCGAAGCGAGATCGCTTCTTTGTCATGCACGTTCTGGGCGATAAGACAGCCAATAAAGGATCCAGCAGTCGAAAGTTCAGCTGAAAAGTTCTGCAATTCTTCTGTTAATGTTTTAAAAGCTTCCTCCGAAAATTCAAAAGACCCTGCATTTGCTTCAATTTCAGCGGCGGTCTGCTGCAGCCACTGGATTTTTTCCAATAACTCAGGAGAAGAACTGCCTCCTTTAAAAGCAGTGTCTAAATTCCATGTTTGCTTTAGGCCTTGCAATAGCATCATTAATTCCCCCTGACACGTATTTTTCTATCTTTTCTTATTATAAAAAATTTTCCAATAAAAATCGACTATTAAGTTTATTTAAATAAAAATAAAAGTGTGTTAAAAGCATTAATCTTTATAAAGGACTCTTAATAATAGATAAAATGAAAAGAAGCCCCTGCTAAAGGAGCTCCGCTTTAAGCCAACAAAATCAATCTGTTACTGCGAGAAAAACAAAGTATGCGAGCATCACCACAAACGAAACATACATTACGGTACTTTCCACTTGGTTCCCCCCTCGCGTCTTCATACATCTTTAAATTATTTCTGTAGAGGTCCGTATATATCCTTCTTGCCCTTTTACAGAGTGAGATAAACGGGGGAACCGCTGATTGATGAGCTGGCTACAAATTTTCTTTCGCTCTTCTGATCAGTTCTTTGACCATCCGTCCGCCGATCTCACCCCCGATGATGCCTGCTTCTTTGGCAGTCAGTGTGCCATTTCCGTCATCTTTTAACGGGATGCCTGCGTCTTTTGCCACTTCGTACTTAACAGCATGAGGATTAGACGGATCCACTTTATAACCCGCCTTTTTCATTACCTCAGCTTTGAACTGATCCAGTGCTTCTCTTGCTTCTGGTACAACCGGTCTTCTTTTTCTTGCCATTGCAGTTCCTCATTTCTTTTTTTCTTTATTTTCTCCCTTGAATTAAAAAATAATGAAAAAAGCCAAAAAAGAACAAAAGAAAACTTCCTCTATTCTTTAAAAGAGTGAGGAAGTCAATCATGAAAAGATTGTTCTTTATTTATCTGTTTCTTTCACCTTGCTGCCTGCTGCGGTAAAACTCATGAAACAGCTTCATGAGAGCGCGTTTTTCAATGCGCGAAACATAGCTTCTCGAGATTCCGAGCTGCTTGGCGATCTCGCGCTGTGTTTTTTCTTTTTTCAGATCAAGCCCGAAACGTCCGACGATCACTTCCTTCTCCCGCTCATCAAGCACATGGATGTAATCGTAGATTTTCTTTTTCTGCATTTTCAGCTGGATCGCATCCGCGACGTCCTCTGTATCCGCTTTTAAAACATCGATCAGCGTGATTTCATTTCCTTCTTTGTCTGTGCCTATAGGATCATGAAGAGAAACATCTTTCTTTGTCTTCTTTAAAGCCCTCAAATGCATCAGTATTTCGTTTTCAATACATCTTGCCGCATACGTCGCAAGCTTCGTCCCTTTGCCTCGTGAATAGCTCTCTATCGCCTTGATCAGACCGATTGTTCCGATTGAGATCAAATCTTCTGTATCTTCACCGGTGTTCTCGAACTTTTTGCAGATGTGTGCAACTAAACGAAGGTTGTGCTCGATCAGCAGGCTGCGCGCGTGTTCGTCGCCTTCCGCCATTTCTTTTAAATATTTCTTTTCATCGCTCTCAGACAGCGGCTGCGGGAAGGCGTTGTTTTTTACGTACGATACAAAGAACATTAACTCTTTGAAAAAATATGACAGCAGTGCAAGCATCCCTGACATAAGACACCTCCTGTTAGGATCATCTCCATTATCTCTATGCAGAGCTGGGCTTGGCAGGTGTCTGTACTGCTGGTTTAATTTATTTTGAATCGTTGAATAGTACCCTTTCATTTATGGATAAGTGTATAATTGACATGAAGCTGAATCATGACTGAGGTGAAAATATTTGGATTTTATAGCGCTGGATTTTGAGACAGCTAACAAGATGAGAGGCAGTGCCTGTTCAATCGGTCTGGTGCAAGTAGAGAACGGCAGGATCACGAATTCCTACTACTCGCTCATTAAACCGAAGCAAAACTGGTTCGATCCTTTTCATACATCCATTCACGGCATCACGAAGGAAGATGTAATGAGCAGCCCAGAGTTTGATGAAGTATGGAATGAACTCTTCCCGCTTCTGGCCGGCAAAATGGTTGTAGCCCATAATGCGAGTTTCGATATGAGTGTTCTTAGGAATGTTCTAACCGATTATGATCTCGGATTTCCATCGTTTGATTATTCTTGCAGCCTGTTAGCCGCTAGAGCAGCATGGCCGAACCTTGTAAGCCACAAGCTGAACCTGCTTGCTAATATCCTTCAAATCCCTCTAAGCCACCATGATGCATTAGAAGACGCAAGAGCAGCTGCCCAAGTGATGTTGCAAATTTTCAACGACACGAATACAGTTAGCTTTGATACTTTACATACAGCCTTAAGCATGCAAGCGGGAACCATTCACAGCAACGGATATACTCCGGCTAGAGGCAAGAAAGCAAGGTCAGCAAAACGGTAAAACCGGCAGCTAGTATTTCGCTGCCGGTTTTTGTTTGGACTCTTTTCTAAAAGATTGTTGCTTTTGAACGGTTTGTTTTTATAAGAAAGTTCAGCGGAGTTTTCGCTTAAGCTTCAACGCCTATATATGAGAAATGTTCCTATTCTTCGTCCAATTAATTAGACGACACTTCCATTACGTTCACTTAGTCATCTTGAATACATCTTTGACAAGTTGATTGGAGTGTAAGGCGCCGACTCCAGCGGGGCGAGGGGGCTCACCGCCCGCCCCGCGGAAAGCGTGCGCCTGAAACGGAGATCAACCTCTTCTCTGTATTCTTTAAAAGCAATATAGTTTACAAAACAGTCTTGTATTTTAAAACATCGATATGTGATTTGCCGATTTGTCTCTCATGCTTTCATACAGGCCTTTAATTCGCTTCTGATCGTTGTAGTCGCTGTATGTCATCTCTTTCTTCTTAAAAGAAACCGTGATGGAAACAAACAATAGATTTAATGTAAACATATTCTTATCTCTCCCTTGATTTTCGTTTTTCTGCCCTTCATGCCGTATCTTTCTCCAGTACGAGCCATTGTAATAACGCAATGCTGATCAACATTGTTAAAACCTCCTTTGTTTAATTAAATTTCAATATAAAAAACGCCGCAGAGATTCCTGCGGCGTTTGGCGAAGGGCACAAAAAAGCCGCAGGACATCAGCCTGCGGCGCTTTTTAACAAAGATTAAAAAGACGTACTGCATCCACAGAAGGCCGATGGGTTACAATTATGAAATTTATTGTTTTGTAATTTATAAGTCATGTTAAACAGCCTCCTTTTACTTAATATTAATCCAGTTCCAATTATACCCATAAATGGAACTTCTGTAAACATCTTTTATCTTACTGCTTTTTTAAGATATGCACATACTGCAAAATGATGACACCCATTTTTGTTAAAATACTCGAATGTGTACACCTTCACAATCTTTGATTATAATAGTGTTGTAAAGGAGGTCACATCATGCTTCATCCAAAAGTTATATTTGCATCTACAAGGCCGTTTTCACTAACGGCATCCATCATTCCCGTCCTTTTCGGTACCATTCTAGCTTCACAATGGACGGACATAAATTATTATGTATTTTTCTTAACCTTACTTGGCGCCGTCAGCTTACAGTGCGGGACTAACTTGGTCAACGATTATTTTGACCATACAAAAGGCGCCGATCTTCCGGGCAGCCTCAGCCCTTCAGGCGTGATCGACCGAGGTGAGATGACGCCGAAGCAGGTATACGTTACCGGTCTCGTATTCTTTGGCATCAGTATCGTTTCCGGTCTCTATTTAACTGCATTGACAGGTCCTATCGTTCTTTATATCGGCATCCCTTCATTGCTGGTCGGCTATTTTTACACAGCCACCCGGTTTGCTCTTGCATATAACGGACTCGGTGAGATCGCTTCAGGTTCTACACTCGGCGTCCTGGCAGTCGTCGGTTCCTATTATACACAGACACACATGCTGAGCGGCGAGATCACACTTGCAGCATTGCCTAATGCGTTTTTAGTGATGGCGATTTTGCATGCGAACAATCTCCGCGATCTGGAAACCGATAAAAAGATAAATAAAATCACAATCGTGGGACTGATAGGCAAGAAATGGTCACGCCTTGAGTATTACGTTCTGATGATAGGTCCATATATCATTTTAAGCATGCTTATCATGAATTCTCTCCTTCCGTTTTGGAGCATACTCGCTCTTCTTACCCTTCCTGTTGCAGTGAAAGCTATCAAGATTGCCGCTTCAACATGGGAACCGGTAAAATTAAACGGTGCGCTAGGCTTAACGGCTTTGCTTCATTTATCATTCGGCGCATTGCTTTGCATCGGCACATTAATTGGCATCCAGTTTTAAACGGCAAAAGGGTCCGCTCATTTATTTGAGCAGACCCTTTTTTGTTATGCCGATTGCTTTAAAACATTTTCTGTTACCCAGCGCTTTCCTTCAACAAGACGTGCGGTCATCATACTCGCTACATTGTCTCCAGTTGCGTTCAAGAGTGTTGCTGGCGGATCGATGATCGTGCTGATCGCCGCGATCACTGGCAGTGCTTCTGGAGGGAAGCCGAACAGTGACAGAATGAGCATCTCACCTATCATTCCGCCCTGCGGTATTGCCCCCATAACCATACCGACTAATATGGCAGTGAAACCGACCATCATGTACGTGCTGATACCAGAGAAGTTCATGTCAAAAACTCCGAACAAGAACGTGATCTTGAGCACTCCGCCCATGACGGAACCGTCTTTGTGAAGCGATGCGCCAAGCGGCACCGTCGTCTCGCTAATATCCGCCGGTACGCCCATCTTCTTAGTAGCTTCCAGATTAACCGGAATGGATGCTGCGCTTGAGCAAGTTGCGAGCGATGTAATGGAAGGAGGCAGCATGTTCTTCCAAAACAGTGATACCCCTTTCTTTCCATTTGCAAGCATCGCATAAAGTGTAAAGAATACGACAAAATAGAAAATCGACAGTGGATAGTAGAACAGCACTGCTTTCAGGTAAGAACCGATCAGAGTCGGCCCGAATTCACCGATCAATGCTGCAAAATATGCACCCAATCCGATCGGGGCATAATACATGATGATCTTAACCAGCTTCATCATCACTTCTGATCCTGCGAGCAGGAACGCAGAGAAAGGCCGGCCTTTTTCACCTGCCATTGACGCTGCAAGCCCTACAAGAACAGAGAACACGATCAGTGCGAGCATGTTCGACCGGCTGAACAACTCCATAAAGTCTGGAACTGTCAGCGTCGCTGTAATCTGCTCAGCAACTGAAACCGCTTCACCTGTGTCTTCAGGCTTCACAAGCTTGATCTTCACGCCTTCTGACGGATCAAAAACTTTTACAGCCCCCATCGTGATGACGGCTGTAATGATTCCCGTGAACAAGAAAACGCCGAGCATGCTTCCTAGAATTTTACCGAACCGTTTGGCGCTGCCCATCGAAGCGATAGCAGAACTGATGGAAAAAAATACGAGCGGTATGACAACCGTAAACATCAGGTTAAGGAAAAGGTCCCCTAAAGGCTTCAGTTTTGCCGCATCCTCTTTCATCACCCATCCCAGCAGTGCTCCTGCGACGATGGCAAAAAGCAACAGGATGGAGAACCGGTACGTTTTAAATATCTGTTTCATAACAAACCGCCTTTTTCAATAAAGTAATAAATATGTATTGCATTTCCTATTTTAACATAAAGAAAACTTGGCTGATGCCAAGCTTTTTCAGTCAGCCTTAGTTGACCTTATACTATACACTTAGACTTTTTGACGACGTCGTATCTCTTTTTTGTTAAAAAATTATACTTTCCGATAGTGAAATAAAGAGCGCCTGACATTACTTAATCAGCCGCTCTCACCATCACATTATTATTATCCTTTACCTGCCTGAAAACCTGGGTAAAGTGTCATGCCGCCGTCTGCGATTAATGTCAGCCCTGTCACATAGCTTGCCTCGCTGGATGCGAGCCAGGCTGCAGCAGCTGCAATCTCCTCTGGTTTGCCGATATAGCCCATCGGAATGAGATCAATTACACCCTTTTTCTTTTTAGGATCTTTGAACTTTTCCTCATTGATCGGTGTATTGATCGCACCAGGGGCTATGCTGTTGATGCGGATACGCTTTGGTGCATACTCAAGTGCCAGTGTCTGCGTCATGAGCTTGATGCCCCCTTTGCTCGCCGCATAGTGAACAAAGTGCGGCCACGGGATGATCTCGTGCACGCTGGACATGTTGATGATGCATCCTTGTATCTGGTTCTTAACAAAATAAGCAAGCGCCTCTCGGCAGCCGATAAACTGGCCGGTGAGGTTAGTCGAAATAACCTTGTTCCAGTCCTCCATAGAAAGTTCATGTGACGGAACTTCGTTTTCGATGCCGGCGTTGTTGATCATCACATCCAGCTTCCCGAACGTGCTGACCGCTTCTTCTACAAGGGCACGGATATCTTCTTCCTGTGTCACGTCACCTCTTACACCGATTGCTTCTGCACCAAGATCCTTAATCTCATCGATTATATCATGTACATCTTTCTCTTGTTTTTCCTCGTAATAGTTAATGACGATATTTGCTTTTTCGCTCGCGAATCTTAGGGCACACGCTTTGCCAAGGCCTGTTGCTGCACCCGTGATGATTACTGTTTTTCCTTGTAGATCTTTATACACGTCCACCGCTCCTTTTATTTTTTCGTATAACCGAGCAGAACACCGCCGGCAACAATTAACACAAGGCCAATCATTATGAACACTTTCTGCCGTTTAGACTTCTTTTCTTTCAGGATAAAAATTCCGCCTAGCGTTGAAATAACGATTCCCGTCTGTGAAAGCGAAAAGCTTGTAGCCACCCCGATCATTGAAAGGCTCAAAAGAAGCGTGATGTTACCTGTGCTCCATAGAAAGCCAGTTAGTATGTTGCGCACTGCATATTTGTTGAACGCTGAATGTCCGAGTGACAGCACAATGCCGCCAAGCAGCATTCCGATTGCCTGTGGAAGAATCGCCTTCCAGCCGTCGATCTCAAACCAGCGGATCAAGATCACATAGCCGACAAACCCGACAGTAGAAACGAGAAGGACAGTCAGGCCTTTTTTATAATCATTTCCCTTCCCTTTTTCATTTTTGTCTTTGATGGAGGTGAAAACCGCTCCGGCTATGATGGCGCTGATCGCAATCAAACCAATCGTAATCTCTTGGCTTGTTTCCCATTCGCGGAAGATGAGGACACCAAATAACGTCGTCCCGAAAAGCTGCATACCGGTCGAAAGCGGCACAATCTTGGAAACACCAAGATAATCGACGCTCGCAAACTGATTGCGCTGCCCGATTACCCAAAACAGTCCAGACACGAGTCCAACCGCAAACGTTTCGCTGTCAAGCTTAGGCTGTGTGATAAAATATGCAGCTGTTGCAAAAATAAGGGCGCCAAACGTCATTCCGAGTGTCTGGCTGTGTTCGTCCCCGCCTAATTTTTCACTGACGAGCACGATGCTGCCCCAGCATACAGCGGTGATAAGTGCTAGTATAATTCCCATGTTGCAGCTCCTTTTTGTAGCAGTTACTAATAGGATTCCCTATTGTGCAAAAAGAAACACCGCTTCAGGCTCTGCCTGAAACGGTGTGTTTGGTTCCATATATTGTATTATTTATTCTGAATCGCGAAGAATTTCTTTATATTTTTTAGCGGCAAAATACATGATAGACGTAATGGCTAAAAGAGACAATGTGGATAGACCAAGAAAGATCGAATCCATCGTGTCCCGCCCCTCCATCGGAAGAACAAGTCCTAGATATAAAAAGGCGCTTAAGCTTAATAGAATGATGCCAAAACGCTGATAATCCGTAACTTTCTGCTGAATAACCTGTTTTTCATTTTGTGTCATCTCTATACCTCCTAACCCCTACTTACACAGTAACATATGAAAGCGGCCAGCTAAGCAAGCAAATGTTTACAACTCTGTGACAGAATGCACAAGTCATAAAAAAAGGTTTTTAGCACTCAAAAAATGACCCAATCAGCAGCTGAGGGCACTGAAAATATTAAAGAAAATCATAGCAGAGGTTGATCTCCGTTTCAGGCGCACGCTTTCCGCGGGGCAGGCGGTGAGCCCCCTCGCCGCTACGCGCCATTGAGTGGTCTCACCTTCCTGCTTGTCCCGCAGGAGTCGGCACCTTACACTCCGATCAACTTTTTCAATGATGAAATCAAGATGAACAGGCGTATGTAATGAAAGAAGTGCTAACAGCTCAAGGTTTAGACGTTAGATTGTTTAGGAGCAATCACGCCGAATTTCATGCAAATCCTTGTTTTCAACTCTTCATTAAGAGGCTTATAAGACCTTAAGACAACCAACAGTTATAATTATAAAAAAGTAAGGGCCACACCACTTCGACTGGCATGACCCTCTTGTGATTTATTATTGTATTGTGATAAAAACATGTTGTGATTGGAGCGGAAGGGTGCGAGACTCCTGCGGGACGAGCGGGAAGGTGAGACCCTTTAGGGCGCGTAGCGGCAAAGGGGCTCACCGCACGCCCCGCGGAAAGCTCAGCACCCTGGAGCGGAAATCAACTGCACCAAACTTGTTAGTAAGGGCTTTTCAGTACCTTCGTAGAAGCTCCGGTCAGTTTTTTTATGTTATTCAGCAAGCGCGTTTTGTAAATCGGCGATCAAGTCTTCCACGTCTTCAATACCTACTGAGATGCGGACCAAGCCGTCTGTGATGCCAAGCTCTGCACGGCGCTCTGCAGGAATGGACGCATGGGTCATGCGTGCCGGCACTGAAATCAAGCTTTCTACAGCACCGAGGCTTTCAGCAAGTGTGAAGTATTTTACTTTCTTCAGCATCTGATCTGCTTTTTCTGCACTGCCGACATCAAAGGAAACCATGCCGCCAAAACCGCCTGATTGCTTTTTCGCGATTTCATGCTGCGGGTGCGTTTCAAGCCCAGGATAATAAATCTTTCCAACACCTGGATGGCTGCTTAAAAATTCAACGATCTTTTTTGTGCTGCTCTCGTGAGCTTCCATACGCAGACCAAGTGTCTTTATACCGCGCATCAGCAGCCAAGAATCCTGCGGTCCTAGCACTCCGCCCGTTGAGTTCTGGACAAAGTGGAATTCTTCACCAAGCTTATCGTCGTTCACGACTACAAGTCCTGCGACAACATCACTATGCCCGCCGATATACTTTGTTGCTGAGTGAAGGACGATATCCGCCCCAAGCTCGATCGGTGTCTGCCAATATGGCGTGTTAAACGTATTATCCACCACGAACAGAAGGTTTTTGGATTTTGCCCACTGTGCTGCAGCTTCAATATCTGTAACTTTAAGAAGCGGGTTTGTCGGTGTTTCAACATATAATGCTTTCGTGTTCGGCTGAAGCGCTTTTTCAACTTCATTTAGGTCTGTTGTATCAACAAACGTTGACTCGATACCAAGACGGTTCAGCACTTTTGTCATGACACGATATGTGCCTCCGTATACATCGTCCGTCAGGATCACGTGGTCACCTGCATTGAAGAGCATCATGACTGCTGTGATAGCTGCCATTCCTGAACCGAACGCAAATCCTCGTTTTCCGCCTTCAAGATCTTTGATCAGTTCTTCAAGGGCATTCCTTGTCGGGTTTCCAGTCCGGGAATATTCAAATCCTTTATGGACGCCGACTTCTTCCTGCTTGTATGTGCTTACCTGATAGATTGGGAAGGATACTGCTCCCGTCTGTGCATCTGACGGGATTCCGCCGTGAATAAGCTTTGTTTTACGTTTCATCGTCATATTCCTCCCTCATAAATTTTCTTGCTTAAGTACCGCTCAGAACTGTCCGGGAAAACCGTTACGACAGTGGCTCCGTCTGGTGCGTTCTCTGCCTCGATCAGGGCAGCATGCAGTGCAGCTCCAGAAGAGCTTCCGACCAGTAAGCCTTCTTTTGCGGCAAGTTCTTTCACACGTCTGAACGCATCTTCGTCCATTACGGTATGAATAGCATTGAAATACTCTTTGTTCATATATTCAGGCAAAAACTCCATGCCGATTCCTTCGGTTTTGTGCGGTCCAGATTCTCCGCCATTCAAGATCGATCCCTCTGGCTCTACGATGACAGTTTTCACTTTCTCGTTTTGTTCTTTCAAATAGTTAGCAGTACCCATAAACGTTCCGCCCGTGCCGGCTCCGGCAACAAAAATATCCACCTTACCTTCAAGGTCAGTCCATATTTCCGGACCCAGCGTCTTATAATAAGTCAGCGGATTGGCAGGGTTGGAAAACTGTGCGGGTGTATAAGATCCTGGTATTTCAGCGAGCAGTTCCTTCGTTTTTTCAATCGCACCCTTTATTCCGAGAGCTGTAGGTGTATGAACGATCTTAGCCCCAAGAGCTTTCATAAGCTCCTGCTTTTCGATGCTGAACTTTTCAGGGATAACAAAAATAACAGAAATGCCTCCGTTTATTGCGGCGAGCGCCAGGCCGATTCCGGTGTTTCCGGCAGTTGGCTCGATCAGCGTTCCGCCTTCAGCCAGCTTTCCTGTACGGAAAGCTTCATCAAGAAGCTCACGGCCTAGACGGTCCTTAACACTGCCGCCAGGGTTCATGAATTCAAGCTTGGCAAACAATCTTACTCCCCGTTTCAATCCGAACTGCGTGATCTCCATGAGCGGTGTATTGCCGACAAGCTCATGAACGTTGCGATAAACAGCCATACTTGTCCTCCCTACTCAGCAAACACAACGTGCCATTCGCCGCGTTTGGAAAGCATCTTTTCAGCGATTTCCTTCGCTCCTTCAAGGCTGTGGTTTGCCGCCCATCCACATTGAACTTCGTTGCACGCCGGAACTTCGTCGGCCTTAAGCACATCGTTCAATGTTTTTTCAAGAACATCTAGGATTTCATCATAATTATCATGGTTAATAACAGAGAGGTAGAAACCTGTCTGGCAGCCCATCGGACTGATATCCACTACAGAAGCATGATGGTTGCGGATATTTTCTGCCATCAGATGCTCAATAGAATGCAGCCCGTCCATCGGCATATGTTCTTTGTTAGGCTGGCAAAAACGGATGTCATACTTATGGATAACGTCGCCGTTTTTTCCTGTTGTTGTACCTGCAAGACGGATATAAGGCGCCGCCACTTTTGTATGGTCAAGGTTAAAGCTTTCTACATTCATTTTCTTCGTCATGTTAATTCAGCTCCTCTAGGATCCGCTGAACAAGTTCAGCAGAGTTTTTTGATGCCGTCACCAAGAACTGGTCATACGATAAACGAGCATCCTTGCCTGCAATATCTGACAATGAACGGATGATCACGAATGGCTTCTTAAACTGGTAGCACACTTGCGCTATCGCAGCAGCTTCCATTTCCGCAGCATAAAGCTCTGGAAACTTCGTACGGATAAAATCAACACGTTCATGGTCGCTCATGAACGAATCGCCTGATGCGATAAGACCTTTGGCAACCTGGATGCCTTCTACTTTTAACGCAGCGTTTTCAGCCGCTTTTACAAGCTCAGCATCAGGCGTGTAAGAAGCTGGCATTTGCGGGATCTGACCGTACGCGTATCCAAAAATGGTCGCATCCGCGTCATGGTGCGTCACGTCAGTTGAAATAACAATATCCCCTACATTAAGGGATGTATTGAACCCTCCTGCAGAACCGGTGTTGATGATCACATCCGGTGCGTACATCTGAATCATTAGTGTTGTTCCGAGCGCTGCGTTTACCTTTCCGATGCCGGATTTCAGCAGAACGACTTCTTTTCCGTGAAGAATGCCGCTGTGGAACTCGCAGCCGGCGATCTTCTGCTCTTCCGGCTGCTCCATCAAGTCACGCAAAATAACTACTTCTTCTTCCATTGCTCCGATAATGCCAATTTTCATAAAGTATAAACTCCAATATTATTTTTTTACAGCTTCCATCAGCCACACGTATTCGTTCATTTTTGTAAAAGATACAGAAAAACCATGTTTTGCAAACAGGCTCTCAAGTACCTCGAGTGTCGTATAATACTCAGTCTGCAAATCCTTGAGCAGGTTAAGAAATCCTTGTTCTTTTACTTTTGCATGGCGTGCCTGGCGGTCTTCATCGTGAAGATATGCTGTATCCGCAAATACAATTTTACCATTTTGGCCGAGAAGATGGCTATAAAGCTCGATCGCTTTATCTTTTTCCTCATCTGTCAGGTGATGAAACGCATAAGTACTGACAATCGTATTGATCTCCGCATCAATTTTCGGGAAGCTCAGAAAATCTCCATCAAAAAGAGAAAGGTCAGGAAAACGGCTTTCTGTTTTCTTACGCATTTCTGTTGAAGGCTCGATCCCAAATACAGAAAGGCCTTTGCTTCGCAGCTTTTCAGTTAAGTTGCCAGTGCCAACACCAAATTCAAGAACATTGCCTGCTGACTTTAATGCAACCGTGTCGAGAATCACCTCATACTGGTCAAAAACTTCCTTATATTCTACATCATGCCCTGAAACTGTATCATCATAAGAGGATGCCCATTCATCGAAAAGATCAATAAATTCCCTGCCCATTATCGTCACTCCAATATAAATTATATAATTCCTATCGTTATACTATGAATTAAAAATCTTACATGTTCCAATTTATCACAGAATAGTTTTGATATCAATTTTAGAAACATCAAAAATCCTCAAAATTGCGATATAATGTGAAGAAAGAACACTGCATTCAACTGGAGGTTTATCATATGAACTTTATAACAGAATTGATCCATGACAAGGTAGAAGCTGCAGAGGCTGTCTCGCTGCTTGAGCTGGAGAAAAAGATCAATGATCTGATTGAGATCAATAAAGCTCTTATGCTGGAAGTACACCATATTTCATACCAAGTAGCATCCTCTCCAAAAGGGTTTTTGCTATATAGCGCCATTGTCCATTTCAAAGCAAAAAAACACGCCTGAGCATGAATGACTCAGACGTGTTTTTTTATTAGTTTGGCGTTACGCTCGTAGGTTTCCACCCTTTTTCAGGCACCCACTGCAGCATCACTTCATATTTTGTTCCTTTAGATTTTGACAGTACTCTGCCGACGGAAGTATCTTCACTGCCTCCGTTCCCGAGCCACAATATGGTCATATCATTCTCAGGTATAGCTGTGGCATAAGAAAGAGCTGAAGTCATTTCTTTCCAGTCCTGTGAGGTATCATCATAAGACTTTTGATGAGGTTCACTTTGCGTGGTTCCGATCGGCTCCCACGGTCCAGCTGGTCCCCCGCCTTCTGCCTCGCTTTGTTCACCCTCAGGCTTTTGCTCCTCTTCAGGCTTTTGCTCTTCTTCAGGTTTTTGTTCTTCTACAGGCTTTTGCTCTTCTTTAGGCTCGCTTTTTTCCTGTTCCTTGCTTTCGCTTTCGATTGAGCCTTTTTCATCTTTTTCTTTAACATTCTTATCTTGAGTCTCATTATTTGGAACAAAAGTGGACGGTTCTTTATCGTCTCCTCCAAATAAGAGATTTCCTGTGACAATGAGTATAAGGACAGCCACGACTCCAATGGCAATATTTAAAAAGCGGTTTTGTTTACGTTTTCCTGTCCGCGTTTCATATCTTTTGTTACGGTCCATCGTTCTCCTCCTCTAAATATGGCGGTTCTGTTTAAACTATTTTAACACGCCTATACAATTCGGCAAAACGAGACCCTTTTTCGTCCTATTTTAAAAATTTTTTAGCGCGGCAAGCTTTCGCGGTCAAGAATGTATATTTCTTTTACCATTGAAGAAAAAGCTTTCAGGACTTTATTTTGATCATCGTGCTTCAAATCCAGTACAACAAGGGCATATTTCGGAGCTTGAGCAGGAAAGTATCCGGCAAACCATTTAACGTCTTCTGTCACACCGTCTTTTTCTGCAGTGCCGGATTTTCCGGCCACAGCATACGGCAATGCGGCAAGAGCCTGTCCAGTTCCTGCTTCGTCTGTGACAACGTGCCTTAGCATCGATTGAAGTTTCATAATAGTATAAGGTGAAACCGCGGCTTTTCTTTTATGCAGCGGAAATGTGACCATCTCGGCACCATCTGAGTAGAGCACAGACGCAGCCGCCCTTGCTTCCATTACTTGTCCTCCCCTGGCGATCGCAGCCATCATATTTGCTGCCGCCAGCGGTGTTACTTTCACATTCAGCTGTCCTATTGCCGTCTGGGAGACAGCAAGCGGCGCGTTTCTGTCATGTTTATTAAGTTTTCCCCAGATCTGGGCATCATCCTCTTCCGGAAAATGGCGAAAATCCGAGTAATGGTAGACCTCCCCTGTCCATCCTGCTGTTGGGAATAGGCCTAATTTTTGAGCGTAGATGTCAAAAAAACCGCTGTCATGTGCATACAGTTTTTGTGCCAATGAGGCAAAAGCTGAGTTGCAGCTTTGAGTAAAACTTTCTTCCAGATCAAGCATACCAAGGTCACGTTCATCCTTTTTGCCATATATATTTTTGCTGCAATCAAACCGTTCTGTCAGTCCAGTACCTGACTCGAGCGCAGCAGCTGCAGTGACTATTTTAAACACAGAACCTGGAGGATGGGCTTTCAGCATTTGATTTTGATATTCCGGTTCAAACACATTCTTGGCAGTAAAGATTGGTCGGGATGCCATCGCCAAAACATTGCTTGATTCAGTATCCAAAAGCACTGCTCCTCCGCTTTTTATACCTGCATCTGTAATACTGTCTTCAATGATTTGCTGAATCCTGCTGTTAAGGGTCGTCTTTACCTGAAGAGGGTAGAGCGGATTTTCAGGCGTCCTGAGCTTGACGTCAAGTCCGAATAAAGGAGCACCTGACCGGTCCACATGGTAAACATACTGAGATTCCCCTTCCGATATAAGAAAAGGATCAAATGCAGCCTGAATTCCATTTTTCCCAGTCCTAGTTGTCCTGTTAATCGTACCTGTTTCCCATTTCTCAGGATAATTTTCTTTCAGTAATTTTTCGTCCTCACCGACCGCCCCGATAAAATGATTGGCAAATACCTGTGGCTTTCGCAGGCTTACCCATTGAGCATACAATCCTTCGATCTTCCATGAATTGATAACTTTCATTTCGTCCAAGGATATTTCCTTGTTTAAATCAAGCGCAAAAGGTTTTTCTGCTTTTATCAGCTGCTGCATTATTTCTTTTTCATTCACACCTAAAAATGCACTCAATTTTTTTATCGGTGCATCAGCGTTCTTTAAAAATGGAAACAAGACGACTGTAAGTTTTTTATCTGCAGAAAGACTGTTGCCTGAGCTGTCAAGAAGCAGCCCGCGGCCGTCATGAAAAGTAAAACTATGCGTGCGCTGTCTTACGCTTTCTTCAATAAGGTTCACATCGTATGAGGAAAACGAACCCGGTGATATGAGCTGGATCTGTGCCAGCCGAGCGACCAGCAGAATCATCAATACCAAAATAACTATTCCTGTACTCTTTATCCGCTTTGGCACTAGCCTCACCTCCATCTACATTTTGTCCGTTGAGATGAACCGGTAAACAGGTGCCAGCGTGTAAAAAAAGCCCCGCTGCATGACGGCAGCGGGGCTTGCTGTATTATTTAACTTCTAAGATCCTGACGCTGATTTCACCGCCAGGCGTGTGAACGTTTACTTCATCTCCCGGTTTCTTGCCAAGAAGGCTTTTCGCCATAGGAGAATCATTTGAGATTTTTCCTTCAAACGGATCTGCTTCGGCACTTCCGACAATCATATAAGTCTCTTCATCACCGTCTGGAAGCTCCAGAAAACGGACAGATTTACCGATGGAAACGGTTCCGGAAGAGTCTTTGTTGTCTTCGATGATCACAGCGTTGCGTACCATTTTTTCCAGTTGAGCGATACGAGCTTCTACGAATGCCTGCTCGTCTTTCGCTGCATCGTATTCGGAGTTCTCAGAAAGATCGCCGAAGCTGCGAGCCACTTTAATGCGCTCTACCACTTCTTTGCGTTTTTCTGTTTTTAAATATTCAAGCTCATTTTCAAGCTTTTGTTTCCCTTCAAGGGTCATATAATGCTTTTTCTCGTCTGACATTTTATTCACTCCTTCAGTTATTCAGTACCTTAATACGTTATATTTACCAAAGTAAAACGATATGTATACAAAATGGACATCCTCAACCCATCATAGAATGTCAGGGCAGGATTGTCCATTCGTATTACCCACATTCATTACAGCAGTGCTTTTTCTTCTAAGATGGTCCCGATCTTCGTGACCATCAAGTCGATAGCGACACGATTCTGACCGCCTTCTGGAATAATGATGTCTGCATATCTTTTCGTCGGTTCGATGAATTGATTGTGCATCGGACGGACGACCGAGATATACTGATCGATGACAGAATCAAGTGTACGGCCTCTGTCACGCATGTCACGAACTAAACGGCGGATGATCCGCACATCTGCATCTGTATCAACAAACACTTTGATGTCCATCAAATCACGCAGGCGCTCATCTTCTAAAATAAGAATACCTTCCAATATAATGACATCTTTAGCATCAACTGGGATAATTTTATCACTTCTTGTATGCGCTGTATAGTCATAGACTGGCTTTTCAATCGCGTGATATTGCTGCAGTTCATTAATATGCTCAATAAGCAGGTCGTTGTCAAAAGCGAGCGGATGGTCATAATTCGTGTTTAGGCGCTCTTCCATCGACTTTTCAGATTGATCTTTATAATAAGAGTCCTGTTCGATAATAAGGATAGACTGGTCAGCGAACTGGCGGTAAATTTCTTTTGCCACCGTTGTCTTTCCTGACCCTGATCCTCCTGCAACTCCGATAACAATTGGTTTCTTTCCCATGATCCCTTCTCCTTCCAAACACTTGAAGCCTTCAACTTTAAACTTTTTTAATGCTGACCAATATGCCGTCCCCAATTGGCAGCAGCGCTGAATCATAATCGGAGTGGTTCATAATATATTCGTTGAACGCCCTGATTTTTCTGACAAGAGCTCGCCGTCTCCTGCTTTCAATGCCTGTTTGATCAACTACATATCCTCTGAACATCACATTATCCGTTATCACCATGCCATTGCTGGCAAGCATTGCCGTATATGCATCGAAAAACTTCTGATATTGCCCCTTTGCTGCATCGATAAAAATAACGTCAAACGGGCCGTGATGCTTTACATCATCATGAAGTTCATTCGCGTCGCCGAACAGTGCAGTAATACGACCTTCTAAACCGGCTTTTTCTATGTTCTTTGATGCTATATGATAGCGTTCTTCGTCTTTTTCAATTGTAACGATGTTTGTCCCCGGAAGAGACGACGCCATTCTTATGGCTGAATATCCAATCGCGGTCCCTACTTCGAGGATGCGTTTGGGCTGCTTAATTCTCAGAAGCTGCAGCAGGGATTCGATGCCGACAAGGTCCATGATCGGCACATCATTCTCCTTCGCATACTGCTCTATTTCTTCAATGTTTTCCGGCCTAGGCGATATAAGGCCGCTGATGTACTCATCCTTTTTGCTGCTTGAGACCAAAATCCAGATCCCCCTTTACTTAACCGGTATATTGTAACACAAAAACAGTCCTTTATGCTCTCCCTTTTTTTGTTCAAGGTATCGCTGCTAAAAAGCTTCAAAGAAAACTTGGCTGAAGCATCTATTGAAGTCAGCCTTAGCTGTAGATCGTGCTTTTAACTCTAATCTTAAATGAAGTCGAATCTCTTCTAGTAAAAAAGTTATACTTTCTTTTAGTGCAAAAAAAAGGCTGTGACGAATCATTCTCTCGTCAGCCAGCCTTATCATTTTATTGCTTTTTATTCCAGTTTTTCCATTCATGGCGGTACTTTTGATATACTGCATTATGTTCGGAAAGCGTTTTGGTATAAATGACCTGACCATTCGGACGTGCATAAAAGAAAAGCTCTTCCATCTTCTGCGGTTTTAAGGCAGCCTTGAGCGACTCTTCACCAGGTGAAGATATCGGACCAGCCGGAATTCCTTTCACACGGTATGTATTATACGGAGAATCAAATTCCAGGTCTGTATAAAGGACTTGCACTGAAAAATCTTTTCGAGCATATTTGACCGTAGGGTCTGAGTCGAGTTTCATATCCTTTGAAAGACGGTTGTAAAAAACACCGGCAATTTTAGCTCTGTCTTCATCCCGCTGTGATTCTTCCTCGATCAGCGAGGCGAGTGTTACGATCTGAAAAGGCGTGTATGAAGTATTTTCCATATCAGCGCTGTATTTTCCAAATACATCATTTGCTTTGGATACCATTGTATCAATGATTTTTTTTGCGTCTGGCTTTTTTTCTTCAAACTCATATGTAGCAGGGAACAAATATCCTTCAAGGGGATAATATAGATCTTTTTTATAAATGTCCTTGCCAAGTATTGAATACTTTTTTTCAAGCTGTGATAAAAATGTTTTGTCTGCCATGATCTTGACCACGTCTTCTTTTTTCGTTCCCGTTTTTTCTGCTATAAGAGCAGCTGTCTCAGGAACATTCCATCCCTCGGGTATCGTGATCATGAACTGAGGTTTTTTGAATAGCTTTCCTTCTTTTAGCGCGTTAATAATCGCTTTTAGATCCATTGCTGGATTAAGGCTGTAAGAACCCGCCTGAAAGTTGCTCTCATTCATAAACCTTGAATATAGATGAAAGAACTGTGCGTTTTTTATAAGCCCGTTTTCCTCCAGCTTCTGACCGATCTCTTTCGGTGACGAACCGATTGGGATGACGATAGAAACTTCCTTTGTGCTGTCAGGGTCTGCTGCCTCAAGCAGGCTTTTGCCATAAACGTACAGACCTAAAGCTGATCCTGATACAACTAATAAAAGCACCAGTAAAATGGCAAGCACAATTTTTTTCACAGATTTTTTTTTCTTTTTGTTTTCCGGTCCACTGACAGAAGACATATGTAACTGGAGCAATTTCGACTCCTCCTTCACTTCCACTAGTATACTATATTCTTACTTTTGTTCACATAAAAAGAAGAAAATTGGAGAAGTGGAAGGGAAAATGTCAAATAAAGGAAAACATACTGACTTGAGGCTGCACTCAAGGGTTTAACTGTCATTCTAATTTAACCTTGGTATGTATTATATTAGTGAGTTTATTTCCTATAGAAAAAAGCCGGGCTATGCCGCCCGGCTTTTGTTGCGTGATTAAGATTCTTTTCCAAAATCCTCGTCATCAAATGTGTTAAGCATCTCTTCAACGATGTCCCATTCTTCATCTGTTTCGAGCGGGAATAAAGCAAGATCATCTTCATCTTCATTTTCTTCGTATCGGAAAGGGAACACTTCTACTTCGTCACTGTCCTCGTCATCTTCTGAGTCAGCAACAGGAATTGTCACCATATATGATTTGCCTGTGGAATCCACGTCGAATTTAAACAATACTTCAAAAAGGTTTTCGTCGCCGTTCTCGTCTGGAATAATAATACGTTCGCGTTCTTCTTTTGCCATGTTTATCACCTCTGGTTTATTTTACGCTGTCGAGATAGCCTTGCAGTATCAGAGCTGCAGCCATTTTATCGATAACGCTCTTTCTTTTCTTACGGCTCACATCGGCTGATATGAGCGTTCTTTCTGCTGCTGCGGTTGTCAGACGCTCATCCCAAAGCTTTACGGGGAGTTCCAGCTTTTCTTCTGTTTCTTTGGCAAACAGCTGGCATGCTTCTCCGCTTGGGCCGATGGTCCCGTTCATATTTTTTGGCAGACCGACGATAACGAGTGTGACCTCGTTTTCTTCGGCGATCACCTTAAGCCTTGCAAACACTTCATCATCAGGACGGCCGGGGCGGCGTTTGACCGTCTCGACCCCTTGTGCCGTCCATCCAAGTTCATCACTTAGAGCAACGCCAACCGTTTTCGTGCCGACGTCAAGCCCCATCGTTCGCGGCATTAAAGCGACCTCTCTTTTTTCCTTGATAAATAAGATTTAACTAGCTCTTCAATAAGCTCGTCCCGCTCAAGTTTGCGGATTTTCGATCTGGCATCATTATGACGCGGGATATAGGCAGGATCACCTGAAAGCAAATAACCGACGATCTGGTTTATTGGATTGTATCCCTTTTCCTGCAATGCATCATATACAGAATACAAAACATTTTCCACATTCGTATCATAAGAGTCATCGTTAAAGCTGAACTTCATCGTCTTGTCCATCGAACTCATTTGCCAGCACCTCTTTCCTAAGTTCTCCCTTTTTGCAAAATCATCAGGAAGCTGATTTTCTTTATTGTACCTTAAGAACGTGATGTTAGGAAACGGTTTTGATCATTTCGACTGCAGATTGAAGTCCACTTTCAAGTTTTGAAGGATCTTTTCCGCCAGCCTGAGCCATGTCAGGACGGCCTCCGCCGCCTCCGCCGCACTTTGTTGCCACTTCTTTAACAAGGTTACCCGCATGATAACCCTGCGGTATTAAATCCTTCGTGACGCCAGCGACAATGTTCACTTTTTCATTATTTACTGCACCAAGGATTACGATTCCGCTTTCTAGCTTGTTTTTTAAATCATCTAAAATGGAGCGGAGACTGTTCATATCTGATGCGCTGACCACTTTAGCGATTACTGAAACGCCGTTGATCTCCATCTTTTCATCAAGCAGGCTGCCTGCTTCCATGCTGCCGATTTTTGCGGAGAGCGATTCTTTTTCTTTTTGTACATCTTTCAGCTGGCTCTGCAGTGATTCTACTTTTTGCGGAACATCTTTCAAGTTGGACTTAAGAAGTGATGCTGCATCTTTCAAAAGCTGAATCTGGTCCTTCATCATGCGGTATGCGCTTTTTCCTGTAACGGCTTCAATCCTTCTTGTTCCTGCACCGATCCCTGATTCTGCAACAATTTTAAACAATCCGATTTCAGCCGTATTGCTGACATGGCAGCCGCCGCAAAGCTCAAGACTGTAATCGCCCACTCTGACAACACGAACGATGTCCCCGTATTTTTCGCCGAACAAAGCCATCGCACCCATTTCTTTCGCTTCTGCGATCGGCTTGAGCATTTTGTCTACCGTAATGTTTTGCCAGATTTTTTCGTTTACGATATTCTCGATCTGTTCAAGCTCTTCAGATGAAATTGAGCCAAAATGAGAGAAGTCAAAACGCAGACGGCCTGTTTCGACTAGTGAGCCCGCCTGGTTAACATGCGTTCCAAGCACATCTTTCAAAGCCTGATGAAGAAGGTGTGTCGCCGTATGGTTCTTTACGATTTCAGCACGTGACTGAGTATCAACTTCTGCCCTTACAGCAGCTCCCTTTTCAAGAACGCCTCTCTTTACGATTACACTGTGAAGGTTTTGGCCGTTCGGAGCTTTTTGTACGTCCTTAACAAACAGCGTAAGGTTTTCGTTTGAAATAATTCCATGATCGGCGATCTGCCCTCCGCTTTCTGCATAGAAAGGCGTCTTTGATAGCATGATTTGAGCTTCGTCGCCTTCTTGTACCATCTCAGAGCGCTCTCCGTTCTGAAACACTTCGATAATCTCTGCCTGTGCTGCGAGTGCTTCATATCCAACGAATTCACTTTTCAGCGTTACGTCGCTGAGTACACCCGCCTGCACCTGCATGCTTCCGACATCCTGCCTAGCAGATCGTGCGCGCTCTCGCTGTGCTTCCATCTCGTTTTTAAAGCCTTCAAGATCGACCGTCATCTCGTGTTCCTGAGCGTATTCTTCCGTAAGTTCAATCGGGAAGCCAAACGTATCATAAAGCTTGAACGCGTCAGCTCCTGAAATGACAGTGCTGCCTTTTTTGCGTTCAGATGCGATAACCTCTTCTAAAATAGCAAGACCGTCATTGATCGTTTCATGGAATCGCTCTTCTTCATTTTTTACTACTTTTTGGATGAACGGAACTTTTTCTGTCACTTCAGGATAGAAATCCTTCATGATCTCAGCTACCACAGGCACAAGCTCGTACATGAACGGGCGGTGGAGACCTATTTTTTTCGCAAATCGGATAGCACGGCGGATAAGTCTGCGCAGGATATAGCCGCGTCCTTCATTCGAAGGAAGAGCATTGTCGCCGACTGCAAAAGATACGGTACGGATATGATCCGCGATCACCTTAAATGCGGTGTCTTTTTCAAGATCGCTGCCGTATTGTGAACCCGAAATTTTCTCTGTCGCCTTGATGATCGGCATGAACAAATCTGTATCGAAGTTCGTTCTTGCATCCTGGATGACAGAAACCATTCGCTCAAGCCCCATGCCCGTATCGATATTTTTCTTCGGCAGCGGTGTATATGTTCCATCAGGGTTATGGTTGAACTGGGAGAACACAAGATTCCAGATTTCAAGATAGCGTTCATTCTCTCCGCCAGGGTAAAGTTCAGGGTCCTCTGGATCATTGCCGTATGATTCGCCCCTGTCATAGAAAATTTCTGTGTTCGGTCCGCTTGGGCCTTCGCCAATATCCCAGAAGTTTCCTTCGAGACGGATGATACGCTCTTCCGGAATTCCGACCTTCTGCACCCAGATGTCGAACGCTTCGTTATCTTCCGGATGTATCGTGACAGATAGTTTGTCTGCGTCAAATCCAATCCAATCCGGGCTCGTCAAAAACTCCCATGCCCAAAGGATCGCTTCCTCTTTAAAATAATCTCCTATCGAGAAGTTGCCAAGCATCTCAAAAAAAGTATGATGCCGTGCTGTGATTCCGACGTTTTCAATGTCATTAGTACGGATCGATTTTTGTGCGTTCGTGATGCGCGGATTTTCCGGTATCACACGTCCATCAAAATATTTTTTCAGTGTCGCAACACCGCTGTTAATCCAAAGCAATGAAGGATCTTCATAAGGCACAAGCGATGCACTTGGCTCCACGTCATGGCCTTTTTGCTGAAAAAAGTCTAAGAAAAGCTGTCTGACCTGAGCTGATGTTAACTGTTTCATCATTACATCTCCTTTTATCTGTCTTTAAAAAAACAAAAAACTCCCGCCCCTGAAAAACAGGGACGAGAGAGAGCATTCACGCGGTACCACCCTGGTTATGGCATAAAACGGCCATCACCTTGATTTTGCCTTAACGCGGCAGACGGCAGTTATTAACTGCACTCAAGAGTAGCTTTCAGTCCGTTATCCATGAGCGCCTTCCAGCCAAGGGCGCTTTCTCTATGCAAGGATGTTTCGGCTTACTTCTCTCCATCATCGAATTTATGTATTCTCCTGTAGTATAAAATGAACTATTTTAGCTTGTCAACGGTTTGATGAGAACGATAATCCCTAATATGAAGAAGTATGACCTTCGCAACCGCCAAGAGGGGCACGGCTGTAATCATACCGACGATCCCCCCTAGCTCCCCTCCCAACAGCAATGCGAAGATAATCAGTGCAGGATGGATATGAACGTTTTTCCCAACGATCAAAGGGCCGAGTATGTTCCCCTCGATAAACTGAAGTACGAGCATGATCGCGGCTGCGATCCAGAGCATCTTCCAGGAAACTGTGAATGCCAGGAACAGGACAGGTACCGCACCGATGATCGGCCCGAAATAAGGGATCACATCGGTCACGGCAATAAACAGGCCGAGAAGAACAGGGTATGGCATGCCCATGATCCACAGAGCTATTGTTGCTGCTGCACCAAGGATGACTCCGACTAATACCTGTCCCCTAATATACCCTCCAAGGGACAAGTTAATATCATGCAGCAGTGAACCGCCTTCTCCCCGCCATCTTTTCGGAGTGATGTACCAAAGCCCTTTTTTAATTTTTTCGATGTCGTTAAGAAAATAGAACACTAAAAATGGTGTAACGAGGAAGACGAAAAAATAATCCACTAGATGCCTTACAGAGAGGATAGCACCAGCGAGGGATTCCTGAGCTTTATTCTCCATATTTGAAATCGTGTCATCTATTCTTTCGTGCATCGCATAAGGCAGCCTAGATGTGTGATGATCCACTTCCATCAGCATGTTCTTATATAATCCTGCAATCCCAGGAAGGTTTTTCATAAGCTGCTTTAACTGCGCAAGAACATGTGGGATACCTTTTACTAAAGCCCACCCTGTACCGCCGAAAAACAGAACGTAAATGATAAGTATGGCCAGAAACCTTGGCAGCCCTTTATTGTGCAGCCATTCTACGACAGGATGCAGCAAATATGTAATCAGAGCGGCTAAAACAAAAGGGATCAGCACATTTTTCAGAGCTGTCAGCAGAGAGCTGAACAGCGGAAAAACCTTCATAACCATAAAACCGCACAAAAAAAGCAGCAGCAGAAACAGGAGGGTGTACATCCAGCGAAGCATCTTTTCTTTCTGCAAGAAACTCACCTCTACAAGCTAGTTTTTGCAAAGAAGAGAATATCATTCTGATGATTAACCAGATTAAGCCATAACTTGAGTTTCAGACTGAAATCTGCTTTCTTTACCAGATTAAACAGAAAAAAGGCTGGCTCAGAGAAATTCCGGCCAGCCTCTTGTTTAATAAATGGCTTTCGCGATTTTCTTACGCATCTTTCGGATAGTTCTGGATCTCCACATGTCGTCCATCGCCATCATCATACCTAAGCTCCTGCCGCGGCTCTGTCTTTTGTTCATAGCCATGGCAGCCGCTCCAATACCGAGCGCAAGTAAAGAAGTAAATGATCGGTTCAAACCATCACCGCCTTAGTTTATGGCGCCTCCGCCTTAAAAGCCA
Source organism: Fictibacillus aquaticus (assembly GCF_002245695.1). Taxonomy (GTDB): domain Bacteria; phylum Bacillota; class Bacilli; order Bacillales; family Fictibacillaceae; genus Fictibacillus; species Fictibacillus aquaticus. The sequence continues at coordinate 221,242 of NZ_NOII01000002.1, forward strand.
AATCGCTCTCTTCAAACAGGTCATCTAAAGAAGTTAACGTCCCGTCAGCTTCCACCTGATGCAGTGCAAGTTTTCCCTGCTGAATGGAGAGTTCAATAAAGCAATTCCAGCAATAATATTGGTTCACACCGATTTTTCCGATATCCTTGCGTTTGCAGTTCGGACAAATCACGCCGTTTCCTCCCTATTGGCCGAAGAACGATTCTCCATTGATCTCATATGACGCATTATGAAAAAGCGTCTGTCGGCCATGCCGCATATCAGAGAAGAATCCTTCTGTTGTTTCAACTGCTACAAGCGTGTCCAGATTATCAGAGAAATATACATCTGTGATCATCGCGTCCATTTCCGCTTGCTTCGTAACAGCCTGGCCGAGAACATGTTTAGGCTTATGACAGACCGTCCATAGCTCCTGAACTGCAGCATTTGCCACTTTGGGAGCTTCGCTGAGGAATCCGCTGATGGGGAAAAATCGGCACTTTGACCAAGGATGGCGTTTGGCCAGCAGGCCGTGGACGATGCCGCTATTATCAAAGAATACATCTTTAATGATAACGTTCGTCCCGCTGTGACGGTCAAAGATTCGTGAACCTGCTAAAACTGAAAATGTCCGCAAAGTCATCCCGCCTTTCCGAACATTTTTAGTGTAACTCATATGCTTTTTTTCATTACAGAAACCTTTTCCACCTCTGCCAAATAGGCAGCTTCAAGATTTTCTTTCAGACCTGAATAGCGGCGTTCATCGTCACTCCTCGTTACCGCCCATTCAAATGCTTCTCCTTCTCCGCATAAAATCAGATATTCCTTGCTTCTTGTGATAGCCGTATAGATCAAATTTCGTTTGAGCATTCGGTAATAGCTTTTGAGGACAGGAAGCACAACGATCGGATATTCGCTTCCCTGTGATTTATGGATTGAACAGCAATAAGCATGAGTGAAGTGGGAGAATTCACTGCGTTTAAACGTCACTTCCACCTCATCGAAAGCAATGACCACCTGATCTTCTTTTTCTTTATTTTCCTTAGCATAAAATATGGCGACAATCTCGCCCATATCTCCATTGTATATTTGGTCTTCAGGCTGGTTGATGAGCTGCAAGACCTTATCTCCAGTTCTAAACTCATGATCTCCGAACTGCATTTTTCTTTTTCGTCCATCGTCAGGATTGAATAAGTTCTGCAGCTCTTTATTCAGCCGGTCGATTCCCGCACTGCCGCGGTACATCGGGGCAAGAACCTGTACATCTTTTGCTTTATATCCTTTATTAATTGCACCCCTGCACACTTGAAGGATGCCCTCAACCGCCTGCTCAGCATTGCAGCTGAAAAAACGGCGGTCTTTTTTCGGCTCCATTAAATCTTTAGGAACGGAACCATGCTTCATACTGTGAGCGAGCTGGATGATGGAGGAATCCTGAGACTGCCGGTAAATGTCCACGAGCGTAACCTTCGGGATAAAATCCAAGGACAATACATCACGCAGCACCTGTCCCGGACCTACTGAAGGCAGCTGATCCTCATCTCCTACAAAAATGAGCTGCATTCCTTTTGGGACGGCTTTTAACAGTGCGTGAGCAAGCCAGATGTCGACCATGGAACTTTCATCGATAATGAGCAGTCTGCCCTCAATCGGCTCATCGTCATTTTTTTCGAAATGCGACCCTTTCCAGCCAAGTAAGCGATGGATGGTGGTAGCCGGAATCCCGGTCGATTCTTTCATTCTTTTCGCTGCCCTTCCTGTAGGAGCGACCAGGACGATCGGGTATACCTTGCCTTGCCTGTAATCCTCAGGATTAAGACTCACCCCATGCAGTTCTCCGTACATTTCAACGATCCCTTTAATAACAGTGGTTTTTCCTGTTCCAGGGCCGCCCGTCAGAACCATAACAGAAGAGTGCAGCGCAGTATGGACAGCTTGTTTCTGTGACTGTGCGTATGTAATTCCGAGCCTGTTTTCCGTCTCTTTCAGTGTTTTTTTAAAGTCGCCCTTTTTAAATGCTTTCTCATATTGTTTATCGCATGCGAGTTCAGCGATTTTTTTAGCGACTCCGCTTTCCGCATGATAAAGTGCCGGATGGTACACTCTTTCTTCTTTAATGATCAGTTTCTTCTCTTCTTCCATGTTCTGCAGCTCACGGAATATGACCATCTCATCTACAGAATGGCTGCCTGAGGCAAGAAGTTTTTTCACTTCATGCAGCAGCATATCAGAGGGAAGATAAGTATGTCCTGCATCATTACCCGTTTCTTTTAAAACAAATAAGCATGCAGCCTGAATACGTTCAGGATGCTCATGACCCATTCCAAGTCCTCTGCCGATTTCATCCGCTCTATGGAAGCCGATGCCGTCCACATCGGTGATCAGGCGGTACGGCTCATTCTGCAGTACATGAACAGCTTGTTCCTTATATGTCTGATAAATTTTTGATGAAAGCTGAGGGCCTATCCCATAAGGGTGGAGAAGGATCATGACTTGTTCGAGACCTTGATTTTCAAGGAGTGAGCTGTAGAGCGACTTTGCCTGATCTTCTGACAGTTTAGGCACATCACTCAGCCTTTCCGGACGTTCGAGCAGCAATTCAATGGCATTCTCACCAAGAGCCTCCACAATTTGCTGGGCCGTTTTTTTTCCGATGCCCTTGAACAAGTCACTCGACAGGTACTGGATCACACCTTCTGCTGTTTTAGGATATTCTTTTCTGAAATGGGTGATCTCGTACTGCTTACCATACTTGGCGTGCTCTTTAAATTTTCCGAAAAACACATACGGTCCGTCTTGCGAAAGCGGAGGAAGCAAACCAGTGATCACCGCTTCTTTTTCATCATAATTTTCATTAGTTTTTTGAACCCTTATTTTAGCGACAGTGTACAATGTCTCGGTATTGTAATAGATATTATGGATGAAGGTGCCTCTAATATAGCTGCTTTCTTCTTCATCAAAAAGAAATGAAGGCTGTTCGTTCATGGATTGCCCTCCGTTATCGGTTTAATTTCTCCTGCATATTCTTTCTGCCGTTGCCTGCCAAAAAATGCCCGGGCTGTATTGTTAGAGCTTTTTCAAAGCATTGCAGTGCTTCCTCATACTCTTCAAAAAAGGCATAACATACACCAAGGTTATAGAACGCATCTGCGTGCTCCTCTGGTAGTTCTGTTACCTTTTTAAAAATCTTTGATGCTTCTTCAACATTATTCAGATGAGCCAGACACAGACCGTATTGAAACAATGCTTCAGAATCACCGCTGTTCAGTTCACTCGATCGCATAAGAAAAGGCAGAGCCCTTCTCGGTTCATCACATTGTAAATAGCTCATACCAGCCATAAAAAGCGTATCAGCATCATCAGGGAAGCGTCCTAAAGACTGCTGAAACAAATATGCTGCTTCCTTGAACTTTTCTGCTTTGTAACAGGAAACACCTGCACCGTAATAAGCCGCCGCAGCACCAGGGTCCAATTCTAGAGCTTTTTGAAAGAAAACGAGCGCTTTATCATGCTCGTGCACGGAAGAAAGCAGATTGCCGAAATTAATATAATGAACCGGGTTGGATGGTTCATCCTGTATGTTCTTTTCAAGCGCCGCAGCAGCTTCCTGATACTTTCCTTTTTGTAAATACTCCATTCCTTTATCCATGTTTACCTCCAGATACATCAATCGTCATACATACAAAGCCGACCTTTTTTTCATTCTTTATTTTAACATAATTGATACAAAAAAAAGGGCAAGCTTATCGCTTGTCCCTTCTTGTTACAGATAAGAAATCGGCTCGCCGTTCTTGAAGACTGTATCGATCGTTGCGCCTCCAAGGCAGACGTCACCGTCATAGAAAACGACAGCTTGTCCAGGCGTGATTGCCCGCTGCGGTTCATCAAACACGACATTCAATGTTCCGTCTTCCTTTACGTTCACAGTCACACCCATATCCGGCTGGCGGTATCTGAATTTTGCTGTACATGTAAACTGACCAGGCACACTTTTTGCCGATATCCAGCTTGCTTTGACCGCTGTCAGGCTTTCCGAGTACAATGCGTCATGATGAAAGCCTTGTTCAACATAAAGAACGTTTTCTTCAAGGTTCTTCCCTACAACAAACCAAGGTTCACCGCTACCACCGATGCCCAGTCCGTGGCGCTGCCCGATCGTGTAATACATCAGGCCGTCATGTTTGCCCTTTACTTCACCTTCCAGCGTCTGCATCTCGCCTGGTTTAGCTGGCAGATAGTTGCTTAAAAACTCTTTAAAATCACGTTCTCCGATAAAACAGATGCCTGTAGAATCTTTTTTGGAAGCTGTGGCCAAGCCTGCTTCCTGAGCGATTTTACGAAGTTCGGGCTTTGTCAGCTCTCCGATCGGAAACATTACTTTTTCCATCTGTTCTTGAGACAGCTGGTTCAGGAAATATGTCTGATCTTTGTTGTTATCCACGCCGCGCAGCATCTGCACTTCTTCGCCGTTGAAGGCCGCCCTGGCATAATGTCCGGTAGCTACAAAATCAGCTCCTAGATCTAAAGCGTGATCAAGAAAGGCTTTGAACTTGATCTCCTTGTTGCACATTACATCAGGGTTAGGCGTACGTCCTGCTTTATATTCATCCAGGAAATAAGTGAACACTTTATCCCAGTACTCTTTTTCGAAGTTAACCGCATAATACGGTATGCCGATCTGGTTGCAGACCGCGATGACATCGTTATAATCCTCTGTCGCGGTGCAAACGCCAAACTCGTCCGTGTCATCCCAGTTCTTCATGAATATGCCGATCACATCATATCCTTGTTTTTTCAGCATTAAAGCTGCAACTGAAGAATCCACGCCTCCGCTCATGCCGATGACGACTCTTGTTTCTTCAGGAGTCTTTCCGTTTAATCTTGTATGCAATAAAAACACCCCCTGTTAACTGCATATGAGAAACAGTGTACATTATTTCTTCAGTCTTTTCACGATTTTTGCTGTCTCATTTGCAGCCTTCTCGATTTCTTCCATTGTGTTTCCGTAACCGAAGCTGAAGCGGATGGCAGAACGCGTCCGCTCATCTTTGCCGAACATGGAAGTCAGCACATGAGAAGGCTCCATCGTTCCGGCAGTGCATGCCGATCCGCTAGATACAGCGATGCCTGCCATATCAAGGTTCACAAGGAGTACTTCTGTTTTCACTCCCGGAAAACTGATGTTCAGCACATGCGGCAGGAAATGTTCGCTGCTGCCATTATATAAAAATTCAACATCGTTTTCTTTTAAAACATCCTGCAGCTTAATGCGGAACGAGCGGTATAGCTCTACACGGCTTTCTCTCTGGGTAATCATCAGCTCAACAGCTTTGTTAAAGCCAGCGATACCCGCGACGTTTTCTGTACCAGCTCGCCGCTTTCTTTCCTGCTCTCCTCCAAATGCAAGCGGAGATAATCTGACTCCATCACGCACATATAAAAAGCCTGTGCCGTTCGGAGCATTGATCTTATGTCCAGAAACGCTCATAAGGTCGAGTGACAACTCGTTTACATCGAGGCTCGCAAGACCATAAGCTTGTACCGCATCACTATGAAAATAAGCTTTGTGGCTGCCTAGAATCGTACCGATCTCTTGTATATCCTGAACCGTTCCTGTTTCATTGTTCCCGTACATGATGGAAACGAGTATCGTATCTTCTCTTAATGATTCCTTAAGCTCACTTAACGAAATACGCCCTTCCTCATCGGTCTTCAGGTACGTCACCTCGAAACCTTTTTTCTCGAGTTCATAACATGCATGAAGCACCGCATGATGCTCAGCTGCTGACGTTATAATATGATTACCATCAGACTTCCTTGCCTCCGCTGTCCCGATGACCGCCATGTTATCAGCTTCTGTTCCGCCGCTCGTAAATATGATCTCATTCGGTTTTGCGCCGATACTTCTAGCGGCTGCAGCTCTCGTGTCATCCAGCAGCTTTCTTGTTTCTCTTCCATAAAAGTGAATGCTAGAAGGATTGCCAAAATGCTGCGTAAAATACGGAAGCATCGCTTCAACGACCTCTGGATGAACAGGAGACGTCGCTGCGTGGTCTAAATAAATTCTATTCATGAAATATCCCTACTTCCCAGCTCTAAATATAAAACATGTACGAATCTTGGCCGCCTTCATCTTCATAAGCAGCAAGGTCTTCTAATGTCGTATGATCCAGAACATCTTTAACGGCATCACGGATTTTGATCCAAAGGTTGCGTTTTGCCGGCTCTTCGTCATCCAAAACCTCGACAGGCGTGATCGGCCCTTCTAACACACGGATTATGTCACCGGCTGTGATATCTGCTGCCTCTTTAGCAAGAACGTAGCCGCCATAAGCTCCTCTAATGCTTTTTACGAGTCCTGCATTCCGCAGCGGTGCGATCAGCTGCTCCAGATAATGCTCAGAAAGGCTATGTTCTTTAGCAATAGATTTTAATGCAATCGGCCCTTCACCTGACTTTTTCGCTAATGCCATCATGATGGTCAAGCCGTATCTTCCCTTTGTTGATATTTTCACCATGTTCACTCCAGTCTAAAATTACGTTCACTCTTTTTCTGCAAAATGGAAGGGTGATACCGACGATGCTTCCGATCGCCAGACAAAATATTATCGTTCCGTAAGAGACAGGGCCGCCCATCACCCAACCAAGAAAAAGGACAGCGAGCTCCATATATAGCCTGATTTTAGAAACCTTCACGCCCGTTCTTTCAGTCATGACGAGCATAAAATGGTCCCTCGGTCCAGCACCGCAGTCAGACGCTATGTAAAGTCCTATACCAAAACCCAAAATAATAATCCCTGCAGACAGCATCGTCATTTTCAAAAGAAGCGAGTCAGGGGTTTTCATAAAAGGAAGTAATAAACATCCATCGATAAACACACCGACGAAAAGCATATTCAAGAACGCTCCTGCCATCGGAGGCTTCCGTTCCATCAATGCCGTCGCTGCAATAATCCCAAAGCCGACTATAACGGACCATGAACCGATGCTAAGCCCAAACTGCTTGAATAAGCCGATATGCAGTACGTCCCATGGAGCACTTCCAAGCTCCGCTGAAATCATTAAAGCAACACCGAACGCCATAATCAGCAGTCCTGAAAAAAACACAAGCCATTGAATGGACTTGCGGGTCATGGACCTATTTTTATCTGTCATCTATGCGTTCACTCCGTCAGCTTTTCTATTTAAATCTTGCTTATTATAGCATGAAAAACCAGCTGTTTGCATTTAGGGTGCTTGTATAGTAATGTCAGAGCATAAGAGAACAGACGTACGATACAGGAGAACAATTATGGACTTATTTGATTATCAAACTCGTTCTGGCGGTAATACCGGCCAGCCGCTGGCAAGCCGTCTCCGGCCGCAGACACTGGATGAATTTTTCGGGCAGAAGCATATTGTCGGGGAAGGCAAGCTCCTTCGCCGCGCGATCGAGGCCGATCAGCTTACACCGATCATTTTTTTCGGTCCGCCAGGTACTGGAAAGACAACACTTGCAAGAGTGATCGCCAATACGACTTCAGCTCATTTTGAACAGCTGAATGCCGTAACTTCTGGTGTTGCGGATATTAAACGGCTGACATCAGAAGCAAAAGACAGACTGAAATTTGATGAAGAAAAAACGGTTTTGTTCATTGATGAGATTCACCGTTTTAATAAAAGCCAGCAGGATGCACTCCTCCCATTCGTAGAAGACGGAACAGTCATCTTGATCGGAGCAACTACAGAAAGTCCGATGTTTGAGATTAATCCAGCCCTGCTTTCCCGCTCCCGTCTCTTTCGCTTCGAGCCTTTGACGGATGAAGATATTAAAGATGTGATCAATAGAAGCTTGTCTGACAAGGAGAAAGGCTTTGGAAAGCACACTGTTTCAATCGACGGCGAAGCAATGGAGCATATCGTGAATGTCGCGAACGGAGATGCACGGACCGCTCTTAATGCGGTCGAACTGGCTGTCCTCACCACAAAACCGGATGCTGACGGCAGCATTAAGATCACTCTTCAAACTGCCGAAGAATCCATTCAAAAGCGCGTCCTTCAATATGATAAAAAAGGCGACAACCATTATGATACGATCTCTGCCTTCATAAAAAGCATCCGCGGCTCGGATCCGGATGCTACCCTTTACTGGCTGGCAAAAATGATCTATGCGGGTGAAGATCCTCGCTTTATCGCTCGACGTCTTATGGTTCATGCAGCAGAAGACATAGGGCTAGCGGACCCGAACGCACTATTAGTCGCTCAGGCAGCTAGCTATGCTGCAGATTTTATCGGCATGCCTGAAGCCAGGATACCGCTCGCTGAAGCAGCTCTATATCTTGCAACAGCACCCAAAAGCAACGCTGTTATTTCAGGCATAGATGCTGCATTAAGAACGGTTGAAAAGGAAAAGACGGGAGAAGTTCCGCTTCACCTTCGCGATGCTCATTATAAAGGCGCAAGCTCACTCGGTCATGGTGAAGGCTATAAATATCCGCACGACTATCCCGATGGCTATGCTGTTCAGCAATATTTGCCAGATTCACTTAAAAACAAAACCTTCTACCGGCCATCAGACAGAGGATATGAAAAAAACGTGCAGAAAAGGCTTGAATATTTTAATGACCGTAAAAAGAAAGAAAAGTAATCTATCACTCTTTTATCCTTTTTTCTCAAACTAGTAAAGTTTAGTGATAAGTACGTATATAAATAGAACGCTCTGGCAAAAATGACACTATCATCCTAAATTAACGAATCAAGGAGTTGATGATAGTGTCAAAACTAAGACAGGACGCCTGGTCTGAAGAAGATGATCTACTGCTTGCGGAAACCGTACTCCGCCACGTCAGAGAGGGAAGCACACAGCTGCATGCTTTTGAAGAGGTAGGAGATAAATTGGAGCGCACATCGGCCGCGGTCGGATTCCGATGGAACGCAATCGTTCGCAAACGATATGAGCAGGCATTAAAAATAGCAAAAAAACAGCGTAAAGAACGACAGCGTTCTCTTGCAAAGCAGCAGCAAAAGCCAAGGCATGTACATGAGACGGTCCCGCCGCCTGTCGTCCAGCCAGCACCTTCCTCTCAACCTATGTTTGGCGGTGAAATGGTGCCAAGCCGTCTGCTAGATGATGAGGTATACAACCCGGACGAATTTTTCAAAACGGCTTATACTGCGCACTCTTCTTCCAGTATGGAAGAACCCGCGCCAGTATATGAAACGCCATCTGGTTCCTCTGAGCAATCAAGCGTTACTTCATTGGATGAGGTAATTAGTTTCTTAGAGAACCTCAAGCACAACGGCCTTTCTTCAGGAAAAGCTGCAGCAGAAAATTCAGAGCTGAAGCTGCAGTTAATTGAACTGAAGCAGGAAAACCGGACTTTGAGAGATCAAGTCTTACTTCTTGAAAAAGAATACAAAACCATTCAGGAAGATTACCAGGCTTTAATACAGATCATGGACCGCGCCCGAAAAATGGTGCTGCTGCAGGATGAAACAGATCCTGCCAACCAAAGCTTTCGTATGGACAAGAACGGAAATCTTGAAAGAGTTGCAAAATAAAGAGCAGGATCCTTAGCGGAAGCCACTGAAAAATCGGTAGAATTTCACCGGTTTTTCTTTATGTATTACTGTTTTCGTAAGGTATTCTGCATGCAGTGATAGAAATCAGAGAAGCGGTTGACCTCCGTTTCAGGCGCACGCTTTCCGCGGGGCGGGCGGTGAGCCCCCTTGCCGCTATGCGCCTAAGTGGTCTCACCTGACCGTTCGTCCCGCAGGAGTCGGCACCTTACACTCCGATCAACTTTATCAATGATGGATTCAAGAAGATTAAGCGAACGTAATGAAAGAATTAGCTAAAGCAATTAAAATTGTTCAGAGCACCCCGCTGAACTTGTAAAAAAACAAATCGATCAAAACAATCATCTTTTTTAAAAAACTTTTAATAAAGAAAGATCAAGGGCTTCACATGTGATTGTTCATGAGAAGCCCTTGATCTTGAGCATTTTTAAGGTTTGTTTCTATTCATTTGTAATGAGATTTCGTTGTGAAGCGGAAGGGTGCGAGACTCCTGCAGGGGCTCACCGCACGCCCCGCGGAAAGCTCAGCACCTTGGAGCGGAAATCACCGCTTCATACCTGTTAGTAAAAAACTTTTCAGTGCTCTCACTGGTTCCTGCTTTTTGCTGCTTCTTTTAGCGTATACGTTCGACTGTGATGTTATGGCTCTCGAGAAGCTTATTTATTACATAGCCTGCCATAAAAAGACCTGAAACAGATGGAACGAACGCGTTGGACGATGGCGGCATCTTTGCCTTCCTGATACCTGGTGCATTTTCCGGAACGATTTCGGAACGAATTTCTTCACGGATCTGAACTGGCTTTTCGTCAGAAAACACAACAGGGATCCCTTTGTGTATCCCTTCTTTGCGCAGCCGCTGGCGGATCACCTTAGCGATTGGATCGTAGCTTGTTTTAGAAATATCTGTGATGCGGAGTCTGGTAGGGTCCAGTTTGTTCGCCACACCCATGCTCGAGATGATCGGAATTTTTCTCTTCAAGCACTCTTTCATAAGATGAATTTTGTAAGTGATCGTGTCAGAAGCATCAACCACAAAATCCAGTCCGTAACCAAAAAACTGCTCATACGTTTCTTCTGTATAAAACATTTTTAATGCAATCACTTCACAGTCCGGGTTGATCTCTGCAATCCTTTTCTTCATCAAATCAACTTTCGGTTCTCCAACCGTTGAAATGAGCGCATGTATTTGTCTGTTCACATTCGTGATATCTACATTATCTTTATCAACGAGCAGCAAGCGGCCCACACCTGAACGGGCTAGCGCTTCAGCTGAAAAGGAGCCGACACCCCCGATGCCTAATACAGCGACCGTGCTGTTTTTTAATGCCTGTAATCCATCCTTGCCAATAGCAAGCTCGTTTCTTGAAAATTGATGAAGCATAAAAGAAACTCCCTTCGTATCTCTTGACGTTCATTAATTAAGAATAGCCACTTTTTATTCTAAAATCAACTTTATATATGGAATTACAAGGATTTACTTTCTAAAAGATTAATCTAGAAGCTGCGGCTTGATCAATAAAATTTTCACCCTAAAAAAACCTCGCCAAAATTGGCGAGGTTTTGTTCATTTAAATTGGGAAAGTCCCAAGAATGCCGTCTTTCCCTAAGTTTTGAACCTGCTCAGCAGGTGGGTGCCCCGTTCCGCAATTTGTAAGTCCTCGTATGAGGCATGTACGCCAGGCAGAAACGCAGACTCCCTAGTAAAAAATGTTGGCTCAAAACATTCGGTCATAACGAACATCTTAGGACTTTGTTGTAAGAAAAGAATAGCACAGAACGCTGCTCCATTCAATACAGAAACAAGCTTTTCGCGAAATATTCTAACATTTCAAACTTTTTACCTATTTTTGTTCAACAGTCTCTTTTATGTTGACTTTTAGGTGCAGATCATCGAGCTGCTGGCTGCTTACACTTGATGGAGCGTTTGTCAGCAGACAGCTTGCAGAAGCTGTTTTCGGGAAGGCGATCGTGTCTCTTAGATTGCTTCTTCCTGCCAAGAGCATCACTATACGGTCAAGCCCAAGCGCAATGCCGCCGTGCGGCGGAGTACCGTATTCAAAAGCCTCCATCAAGAAGCCAAACTCCTTACGTGCAGCTTCCTCAGTAAAGCCTAGAGTTTTAAACATCAGCTCCTGCACATCTCGCTGATAGATACGCTGAGAACCGCCGCCAAGCTCATAGCCGTTCAGAACGAGGTCATACGCTTTAGCTCTGACGTTTGCGGGATCTGTTTCAAGCAAATGCAGATCTTCTTCTTTTGGCATCGTGAACGGATGGTGAAGCGCAACATAGCGTCCTGCTGCCTCGTCATGCTCAACGAGCGGGAAATCAACAACCCAAAGGAAATTAAATTTGCTTTCGTCGATTAAGCCCAGCTCTTTTCCAAGATGAAGACGAAGTGCACCTAAACTGTCAGCCACAACTGACGGCTTGTCGGCCACAAATAGAAGCAAGTCTCCGTTTTCAGCATCAAAGGCTTTTAGAAGTGCCTCTGCCTCTTCTTGATCGAAGAATTTTGCGATCGGTCCTTTTAGCGCGCCTTCTTCAACCTTCAGCCAAGCAAGCCCTTTTGCTCCGTAGCGTGCCGCAAACTCACCTAGTGTATCGATATCCTTGCGGGAATAGTTTGCTGCCTTCCCTTTGACGTTAAGGCCTTTTACATAACCGCCGTTTTCGACCGCCGAGGCGAAGACTTTAAATCCGGATTGCTGAACGAGAGATGAAACATCTGTAAGCTCAAGTCCGAATCTTGTGTCAGGCTTGTCAGATCCATACCGTTCCATTGCTTCTTTATACGTCATGCGCGGGAATGGCTTTGGAATCTCCATTCCTTTTACTTGCTGAACTAAGCTCGACATCATATCTTCCATCATGTTCAGCAGTTCTTCCTGGCTCATGAATGATGTTTCAATATCGACCTGTGTGAACTCAGGCTGGCGGTCTGCACGAAGATCTTCGTCACGGAAACAGCGGACTATCTGGAAATAACGCTCGTAACCAGACACCATAAGCAGCTGCTTGAAAATTTGCGGCGATTGCGGCAGTGCGTAAAATTCACCTGGATGAACACGGCTTGGAACAAGATAGTCACGCGCTCCTTCAGGTGTGCTTTTTGTGAGCATTGGTGTTTCCATTTCCATAAACTCGTAAGAATCGAGGAAGTTTCTCATGAATTTTGTCACTTCGTATCTCATCTTCAGCGTTTCCTGCATGATCGGACGGCGAAGGTCGAGATAACGGTATTTAAGTCTGATGTCTTCTGCGATATCAGAATCCTCTGCAATTTGGAATGGCGGTGTTTTAGAAGCATTTATTATCTCTAAAGAATCACCGTGTATTTCAATTCTTCCCGTTTCAATGTTCTCGTTCACTGTGCCCTCGCTGCGTGCAACAACTGTCCCAGAAACAGAAAGAACGTATTCACTGCGCACCTTTTCTGCTGCAGCTAATGATTCAGCCGAAACGTCAGGAGAGAATACAACCTGCACAACGCCTGAACGGTCCCGCAGATCAATAAAGATCAGCCCGCCAAGGTCTCTTCTCTTCTGTACCCATCCGTTAATCGTTACTTTTTCTCCGGTTAGCTTTTCTGTAATTTTTCCACAATGATGTGTTCTTAGCTCCATGTTATTTCCTCCTATAAACGGTCTTTCATGTATTGTGCAGCTTCGTCCAGTGGAACTTGAACCTGTTCCCCTGTACTCAAGTCTTTAATGTTAATCTGTTCATTTGCCAGCTCATCATCTCCAAGAACAGCCACAAATTTGGCATTCTCTCGATCTGCTGCTTTAAATTGTGCTTTCATTTTTTTATCAAGATAATCTTTTTCTGCAGATATCCCAGCTTTACGAAGATCGAAAAGGATGCCAGGTGCTTTGCTCTTAGCTTCCTCACCCATCGTTACAAGATAGCAGTCAAGCTTGTTCGTAACCGGCAGCTCAACGCCTTCCGCTTTGAGTGCCAGCAGCAGCCGCTCAAGGCTCATCGCAAAACCAATCCCAGGTGTGGCTGGTCCTCCAAGATCCTCGACTAGTCCGTTGTACCGGCCGCCGCCGCTTAGGGTTGTGATCGCACCGAACCCTTCTGCATCGCTCATGATCTCAAAGGCAGTGTGATTATAATAATCAAGGCCCCTGACAAGTGTCGGATCGACAACATAAGTGATGCCCATAAGATCAAGAGACTCTTTAACAGCGCTGAAATATGCGCTCGACTCTTCGTTTAAATAGTCATGGATGGAAGGCGCATTCGCCATCAGCTCGTGTCCGCGGTCTTTTTTGCAGTCAAGAATTCTCAGCGGATTCGTTTCAAGCCTGTTCTGACAGTCACTGCAAAATTCTTCGATGCGCGGTTTAAAGTGAGCGATCAGCGCTTCTCTGTGCGCTTTGCGGCTTTCTAAATCACCAAGGGTGTTCAGTACAAGCTTGATGCTTTTCAATCCAAGTTCCTGATACATCGTCATAGCAAGAGCCATTACTTCCGCATCGATGGACGGGTCATTAGATCCCATCGCCTCGATCCCGAACTGGACGAATTGTCTGTACCTCCCAGCTTGAGGACGCTCGTAGCGGAACATCGGCCCGATATAGAATAACTTTACAGGCTGCGAAACCTGCCCGAACATTTTATTTTCAACGTACGAACGTGCGACAGGTGCTGTTCCCTCCGGTCTGAGCGTCAGGCTGCGGTCGCCGCGATCCTGAAACGTATACATCTCCTTCTGCACAATATCCGTTGTATCTCCTACTCCTCTGGCAAACAGATCAGTATGTTCAAAGATCGGCGTTCGGATTTCGCTGTAACGGAAACGCCCGCAGATGTCCTTTGCTTTCTGTTCGATGTACTGCCACTTTTCTACCTCGCCAGGAAGAATATCCTGCGTTCCTCTAGGTATATTAATGTTCATCTCATACCCTCCAACTGTATAAAAATAATAAAACTCCCATCCCCTGAACAAATTTCTTTGTTCAAAAGGGACGGAAGTTATAACCCCGCGGTGCCACCCTGGTTGAAGCAGTATTAAAGACTGCTTCCGCTCTGTTGCAAGTAACGATTGCCCACGTTTCACTCTACAGGGTATAAAATACCGTTCGAATTTAAGCCTCAGGAGTGTCTTTCCCAGTGTCATCAGGCAGGAGCGCTTTCAGCCGCGGCGTTCCCTCTCTATCCCTGTGGAGCAATGGTACTTTTCCCCGTCATCAGTTTTCTTTGTTAGAATTGTTTTCTATAATACTGCCGCATAGTGATAATTGTCAACCTAAATTATTATCGTTTCATCTTTTTTCTTAAAGTTCTGATGTGCTGAAGAGAAAGGCCGAACTCTTCTGCGAGTTCAACCGAATTCGCTTTTTGTTCTTTCAAAAGGAACTGGTGGAAATCGACACTCATCAGTTCTATGTTTCTTTTTCTGTCTTTTTTCATATGTACCATCCTCCGGCTCACAACCAAATAATCTTTTAGTTAGTGTAGCCAGAGAATATCGTTTTATTTCAAGTTTCTAAAATAAGTGTCACTGGGCCTGAGTTGGTCAATGAAACATCCATCATCGCACCGAAAACGCCTGTCTGCACCTCTGCCCCGTGCTTCCGAAGAGCATCATTGAAATAATGGTATAGAGGTTCAGCATGGTCTGGACGGGCGGCACTCATGAAATTTGGACGCCTGCCTTTTTTCGTGTCTCCATATAGCGTGAACTGAGAAACTGAAAGAATGCTCCCTCCGATATCTTTCAAAGAAAGGTTCATCTTCTGTTCGTCATCTTCAAAAATTCTCAAGTTTACGATCTTTTCAGCAAGGTAGTCTGCTTCTTTTTCACAATCCTCGTGAGTAACGCCGACAAGCAGCATGAGACCCATGCCTATTTCTCCTGCGACTTGGCCTTCGACGGTTACAGAAGCGTCTTTCACGCGCTGTAAAACAACTCTCATGATGGATACCTCCGTTTTATTGCATCACACGTCTAACCGCGTAAATATCAGGTATTCTCTTGATTCTTTCAACTACCTTCTGAAGATGGTTAACATTTTGAATAGATACTGACATATTGATGGTCGCCATCTTGTTCTTGTCTGATCTCCCCGATACTGCCGTGATATTGGTCTTTGTCTCTGCAACAGCATGGAGAACTTCATTCAGAAGACCTCTTCTGTCAAATCCGTTAATCTCGATATCTACGTTATAATTTTTAGGCTGTTCTTCGCTGCCTTCCCACTCAACAGGAAGCAGCCTGACCTGTGCATCATCTGTCAGGACGTTGACACAGTCCTTCCGGTGCACTGAGACCCCTCTGCCTTTTGTAATATAGCCGACAATATCGTCTCCTGGAACCGGATTGCAGCATTTAGAAAGGCGGATCAGCATGTTATCAATGCCTTTAACAACGATGCCGGAGTCGGTTTTCTTTTTCGGGACAGGCGGTCTTGATTCTCTGATAGAATCAAGCAGTGCGGACGGATCCGCTTCTTGTTCTTTTTTGCGCCGTATCTTATCTGTAAGCCTTGTAGCGACCTGAGCAGCTGTGATGCCGTTATAACCGACAGCAGCATACATATCTTCCTCGCCGGAAAAATTGTATTTCTGCGCAACGGTCTGCAGGTTATCAGACGTAAAGACTTCTTTCAGGTCAAAGCCGCGATCCTTAAGCTCGCGTTCAATCATCTCTTTGCCTTTTGCTACGTTCTCTTCACGCCGCTCACGCTTAAACCATTGGCGGATCTTGTTTTTGGCATGAGAGCTCTGAGTGATCTTGAGCCAGTCCTGGCTTGGCCCGTATGAATGTTTGCTTGTGAGAATCTCAATGATATCCCCAGTCTTCAGCTTATAGTCCAGAGTGACCATCTTGCCGTTTATTTTCGCACCGATGCATTTGTTTCCGATCTCTGTATGGATGCGGTAGGCAAAGTCAAGGGGTACAGAACCTGCTGGCAGCTCGATCACATCACCCTTTGGTGTGAAAACGAAGACCATATCAGAGAACAAATCCACCTTGAGCGATTCCATAAATTCTTCAGCGTTTGTGGCATCGTTCTGCCATTCGATGATCTCCCTGAACCAAGAAAGTTTATCCTCGAACGAATTGACTGGAGCTTTAGGAGCCCCTTCTTTGTACGCCCAGTGGGCGGCAATCCCGTATTCGGCGATATGGTGCATATCAGAAGTTCTAATCTGAACTTCCAGCGGATCACCTTTCGGGCCGATCACTGTTGTGTGAAGAGACTGGTACATATTCGCTTTCGGCATCGCAATATAGTCCTTAAAGCGGCCAGGCATCGGCTTGAAGCATGTATGGATGATGCCAAGCGCAGCATAACAGTCTTTTATGCTGTTCACGATAATACGGACAGCGAGCAGATCATAAATTTCGTTAAACTGCTTTCCCTGAATCGCCATCTTACGATATATGCTGTAAATATGCTTTGGACGCCCCGAGATTTCCGCATTGATATGGACTTCCTGAAGCTTGTCTTTTATTTCGTTCATGACTTCCTGTACATATTCTTCACGTTCTGCCCGCTTCTGCTGCATCAGGTTAACGATACGATAGTATTGCTGCGGGTTTAAGTAGCGAAGAGCTACGTCTTCCAGCTCCCACTTTATCGTAGAGATACCAAGCCTGTGAGCGAGGGGAGAAAAAATCTCAAGTGTTTCATTCGCTTTTTGGATCTGCTTCTCTTTCGGCATATGCTTCAGCGTTCTCATGTTATGAAGGCGGTCAGCAAGCTTGATTAAGATACAGCGTATATCCTGAGCCATCGCAACGAACATTTTGCGGTGGTTCTCTGCCTGCTGCTCTTCCTTGGACTTAAATTTAATTTTCTTTAATTTGGTCACACCATCAACGAGCATGGCCACTTCTTCATTAAACTGTTCGCTGATATCTTTCAGCGTTACAGACGTATCTTCAACAACATCGTGAAGAAACCCTGCCGCTACCGTTACAGGATCCATTTGAAGTCCTACCAAAATACCCGCAACAGCCACGGGATGGTGGATATAAGGCTCTCCGGATTTGCGGAACTGCCCTTCATGTGCGTCTCTCGCATATTCATATGCCTTTTTAATAAAAGCAAGGTCTTTATCCGAAAGATAGCTCTCCGCTTTTTGCAGCACTTGCTCGATCGTCAATAGAATCACCTAATGTTTATCAATGTATATTGCTTCTATTATCTTTAAAAACTTCACCCATGTAAAGCAATATAAGAAAAATGTCGAATTCCCTTTATAAATAAAGCTGTTTTCGTTATCTATGTGACTTTTTAAGAATTAAGAATTCAAAGAAGTGGTTGATCTCCGTTTCAGGTGCACGCTTTCCGCGGGGTGAGGCGAAAAGCAGGAATGGCTCGTTCAGCCCCGACAAGCAAATGAGAAAGGGACCGGTAAGTCGGTCTTTGACTTATTGGGCACTTTCTCATTTGACCTCGAGGGGCTAGCCGTTTCTGCTGGACAAGGTGAGCCCTTCCGTCGCACGCGCCTTTGGAAGGTCTCACCTGTCTCACTCATCCCGCTGGATAAGGAAGGCTACGCAGCAAGACATCGCACGTAGGAGTCGGCACCTTTCACTCCGATCAACTTTATCAATGATGGATTCAAGATGACGAGTGATAAAAGCGTCAGGCAAAACAGTTGAAATATTATACAATCGATTTCCTCATAGTTAAATTAAATTTTAACCTACACTCAGAGGCACTTACACTGAACTTTTTAAAGCAACATCTTTTAGAAAGAAGTCTTATTTAAAAAAAGCACCCTCAAAAAAGGGTACTTCTTTTATGTCTTAGTATTGTGTCAATGTGAAAATATCATAACCTGAAAGCTTGTTACGTCCATCTAAGTAAGTAAGCTCGATCATAAACGCGATTCCTGCCACAACTCCTCCAAGCTCTTCAACCAGCTTGATTGTTGCTTCGATCGTACCTCCTGTAGCGAGGAGGTCATCTGTGATGAGAACTCGCTGACCTGGCTTGATTGCGTCCTTGTGCATCGTAAGCACATCTTTTCCATATTCCAGGCCATAATCCACTTTGATCACTTCACGCGGAAGCTTGCCTGCTTTGCGCACAGGAACAAACCCGAGGCCGAGTGTGTAAGCAACTGGGCAGCCGACAATAAAGCCTCTCGCTTCAGGTCCGACGATCACGTCGATTTGCTTATCTTTCGCATATTCTGCAATGTCATCCATCGCTTTTTTATATACTTCTCCGTCCATCATAAGCGATGTGATGTCTTTAAAACGAATTCCTTCGATCGGGAAATCAGACACTACTGAAATGTACTTTTTATAATCCATTATATAAATCCTCCTGAAAATCTGTTAAAACACGATCTTCTCATGCTGTTTAATGTCTGTAAACCACTGCTTCAGCTGCTGGTAGGAAGAGTAGACTAGACCGCTTTCCAGTTCAGCAAAATTGAGTTTTCTCCGGTAAAGCTCAGAACTTTCTAGATCTTTTTTCACCGGCTGATGTTTAACAGTAATGACACCATTTTCTATTGTAACAAAATCAAGTTCAAAAAACACCTTTGACATAAAATCTACTGTCTCTTTTGACCATCCCTTCCATCTTGCTAACTCTTCACCTTGTTTATCGATATGAAACAGTCCCTTTTTCATCAGGAATGCATAATACCATTTAAATTGGTCTCTTGAAGGAATGGTAGAGAAAAAGTGATCTGATTCGTGATGGAAAACAGCATAGATCCTGTCAGGCTGTCCTGCCTCTTCCAGCCATTCTTTAAAGTGAGCTAGTGAAGAAGGGACATCCAAAAAGACGGCATATTTTCCTTCAAG
Organism: Fictibacillus aquaticus; assembly: GCF_002245695.1. Classification (GTDB taxonomy): domain Bacteria; phylum Bacillota; class Bacilli; order Bacillales; family Fictibacillaceae; genus Fictibacillus; species Fictibacillus aquaticus. Next base: position 240,566 of record NZ_NOII01000002.1, read on the forward strand.
CAGCCCTTTTGGAGGCAGTTGATTTTCTTCTGCTTCAAATACAAATGGTTTTTCTTGAACGTGCTTGATAAGTGCTGTTTGTGAAAATCTCACATACACCGTTCTTTTTTCCGGCAGATCAGCCAGCCTTGAAGCAATATCTCTAAGGCCGCGGTAGTCAAATAACTGCCAGTCGGTTACGGCAATATCCTGTACCATCAGCTGCGGCTTGCGGAATCCGTTCCATTCATTCACATTAAGCTCTCCAACGAAGGAAACAAGAGAGTATGGAGCGATCTCGTCAATCACAGCTCCTTTAAAGAAACCGATACAGTCGAGCAGCTTCGATGGTGAATCACCCACCTGCATCTTCAGATGGTTGCTCTGGCTGCCGATTTTCTTCATCTCCCTTACCGGTACATTACGCAAGCAAACTTTTGGAGCTGGATTCCCCGTGCCAAATGGCGCAAGTCTCTCCATCAGTTCGACCGTTTCGAGTGAGATGTCAGAAAGCTCAAGCTCGAGATCGACTGCAGTTATCGGCTGAAAATCTTCTGGTGATAGCTGTTCTTCTGCCTGTTTGTTCAGCCGGTTTCGCAGTTCATCTACATCATGAAGCGAGAGGGTCATACCAGCTGCCATCGGATGTCCTCCAAAATGCGGCAGGATATCTCGGGATAGGGACAGGTTTTCAAACATATCAAAACCAGCGATACTTCGGGCTGACCCTTTCGCTGTCCCTTTTTCATGATCAATACTCAAAACGATTGTCGGTCTGTAGTATTTCTCAACCAGCCTTGAAGCTACAATTCCGATAACGCCGGCATTCCATCCTTCTTTTGCAATAACCAGCACAGACTGCTCGGCAGGCGGAAACTCTTCTTCAACTATTTTCACTGCTTCTTCGGTGATTTCATTGACGATTGCCTGACGCTCTTTGTTGATGCTGTCGATTTGCTTAGCGAGGCGTTCTCCCGTTTCGCTGTCATCTGTAATAAATAGCTCGACTGCAGGGTCAGCAGAATCAAGTCTCCCCGCAGCGTTCACTCTTGGTCCTACGGCAAAGCCGATATGCTCAGCTGTCAATTCTTTATCTTTAATGTTGCACACTTTCAGCAGTTCGATCAGGCCTTTTTTATTCGTGCGCGAAAGAGCTTTGATGCCTTCTCTGGCAATCAGCCTGTTTTCATCGACGAGCGGGACAAGGTCTGCAATCGTACCGATGCAGCCAATATCAAACAAGTGAACAGGCACACGGCCAAGCAGCGCCTGGCTTACTTTCAGTGCGACTCCAACACCGGCAAGCCCTTTAAACGGATAAGAACATCCAGGCTTTTTCGGATTGATAATGCTGTAGGCATCGGGTAATACCGGCGGTGCTTCATGGTGATCTGTGATAATAAAATCCAGCCCCATCTCACGAGCAGCTGCAGCCTGATCGACGGCCGAAATTCCGGTGTCAACCGTAATAACAAGTGAAAAGCCGTCTTCTTTCGCCTTTCTCAAGGCAGGCTCGTTAGGACCGTAGCCTTCAGTAAAGCGGTTTGGTATGTAATAATCAAAGTCCGCCCCGAGCTCTTTAAGTGTGTACCACATTACCGAAGTGCTGCTCACTCCGTCAGCATCATAATCTCCGAAAACGAGTATTTTTTCATTATTTTCGATCGCAGAAATAATCCGATCTACACTTTCTTTCATTCCGTCCATCAAAAAAGGATTGTGAAAATCATCAACGCCGCCTTTTAAAAATTTCTCCACGGCTGCTTCCGTCTCCATGCCTCTTGAAATCAGAAGCTGCGCAACGGCTTCAGGAAGGTTCATGCTTGATGCGAGCGCATCGATTTTGTCTTTAGGCGCATGTGATGTTATCCAGCGCGTCTTTGGTTGCAGCATTAAAAAATCACCTCTTAACCCGTCTATTATACAAGAGCGGGCAAGAGGTGACAATTTGTTCGTGTATTAAATTTCGGCTTCCGCAGTCTTAACCCGTTTGTTTTTCAGCTGTCTGGATTTCCATACGAACCATAGCTGAGAAGCGATAAAGATCGATGAGTACGCTCCGAATGTAAGTCCGATCATGAGCGCTATAGAAAAATTACGGATCGTTTCGCTACCGAACACTAAAATAGCGAGAGCAGCGAAAACAACTGTCATTACTGTATTTATTGATCTTGTCAGTGTTTCATGGATGCTTCGGTTCACGATATCAGCTAGCTTTTCACGTGTACTTGGCTTTTCAAGCTTCACGTGCTCGCGGATACGGTCAAACGTTACGATCGTATCATTGATCGAATAACCGATAATCGTCAGAACTGCCGCGATAAACGGAAGATCCACTTCAAGTCTGAACATGCTGAAAATCGCGTTGATCATAAACGCATCATGCATAAGTGCCACGATCGCGGCAACCGCCATGAGCCATTCGAAACGGACCGTCACATAAAGGATAATCCCGATCGTTGCGATAAGGACCGCGTAGATAGCATTCTTAGCAAGTTCTCGGCCAACTACCGGCGACACCGTGCTTATGTTCGGTTCTTGGCCGTACTTATTATTAAAGAAGCTTTTCACTTCAGCAATTTTATCTTTTGACAGAACCTCTTCGAAAACTACATTCGCACCGGTGTTGTTTTTCCCGGTCAAGACGATGCTTCCTGCTTCAAGCTGAAGTTCCTCAAGATCCTTTTGAATCTCTTCTGCTGTGATTTTTTTACCCGTTTCCACATTCATTCCTGTTCCGCTCTCAAAATCAACACCGAGCTTTAGACCGGCTGTTAAAAGAAAAACAAGCCCAATCACGGTAATAGCAGCGGAAAAAATAAAAAAGATGTTTCGGTTTTTTACAAAATCATATTTAAAGATCACGGATGTCACTCTCCTTCACGCCGAACAGTCCTGGTTTCTTATCGAGTGCGCGGCTCTGCACGAGCAGTCCGAGGAATATCCTTGAACCGAATACAGCCGTAACAAAACTCGCGAGCACTGAAATAATCAGAACAAGTGCAAATCCTTTAACAGAGCTTGTACCAAAAATGAAAAGTACAGCTGCAGCAAGGATCGTCGTAATGTTTGCATCAAAAATCGTCGTGAATGAACGCCTGTTTCCTGCCTTAAAGGCACTCAAGACTGATTTTCCGCTTCTTAATTCATCTTTAATCCGTTCGTATGTGATGATATTTGCATCAACAGCCATACCGATTCCAAGGATAAGTGCTGCAATACCAGGCAGTGTGAGCACCCCGTTCATCAAGTCAAAGATGAGGAGTATCAAGTATACGTAAATGGTCAGCGTAATAACCGCTACCAAGCCAGGAACACGGTAGAACAACAGCATGAATAGGAAGATTGCAGCTACTGCAATATAGCCCGCAAACACCGTTTCCTTTAGTGCTTTTTCCCCGAACTTAGCTCCGACAGAAGTTGAATATACTTCGTCCATTTTTACTGGAAGAGCTCCGGCATTTAAAATATCCGCAAGCGCTTGTGCTTCTTCAATCGTAAACTGGCCGCTGATCATAACATCCTTGCTGTCAATTGTATTGTCAACGTTAGGAGCGGAGATATACTTCTGTTTATCGGCCGCTTCTTTTGGAGCTTCTGCCTTATATGAATCTCCCTTTTCATAGTCAAGCCAGATAACAAGCCTGTTCTGCCCAGGAGGCATCTTAGACACTTGATCTGTCACTTTTGCGAACTTGTCCGCATCCTTTAACTTCAGAGTAACAATTGGATTATTGTTGTTCGGATCAAAGGTTTGCTTTGCCCCGCCTTCTTTCAGATCAGAACCGTCGAGAAGCACTTTATCATTCACGTCTCGGAACGAAAGCTGTGCTTCTGTGGAAAGAAGCTCGCGCGCCTTGTTCTGGTCCTTTACGCCGGCAAGCTTAACGCGGATCCGGTCTTTGCCTTCGATCTGAATTTCAGGCTCTGATACACCCAGCACGTTGATACGGTTATTAAGAGCCTGTACCGTTGCTTTAAGTGTATTTTCGTTAATCTTCTGCTCTTTTTTGATTGGCTCAACTTTATATAGAACCTCAAAGCCTCCTTGAAGATCTAGGCCCAGCCGCGTGTTCTTTACGATGTCTTTTGAAGTAAAAGCCATGACTAGCCCGGCTATGAACAACAAAACAAAAAAGAACACGATCTTACTCTTCTTTACCATGGTAATCCTCCTCATGTTGTGTCAAACAAATCGGCAGCTATGTATAAGTCATCAATCTTATCTATTATAGCTACTTCTAATTTTTCATGTCAATTTGAGTTGTGAAAATATAGGAATATTTTGATAAAAAAGTATTAAAAAACCTCATCAGAAGATTTGTGGATTTTCACATTAATGATAATGGCAGTAAAAAAAGCGGCAGCCGCCGCTTATTTGAGTGGAGAGGATTGTTCTGTATAAGCCTTTATCGTCAGCCAGTTCATAAAATCGTTCACTGTAAGCGTCAAGATCAAGCTGACAAGCTTGTGCAGCCTGGCTTCCGTTTTCTTTTTCTTCGCCTTTGCCATAACGCATTCCCATATTTCTTCGATCGTTGCGCTTTCATAACCAAGATAATGAAATTCTTCCATCTTGCTCTGGAGAGCAGGCTCAGTCTCTAATTTCCATTTTTGAAACTCTTCAGTACTCAATTTTATTCACCCTCCTTTTTAAATACAAGCTGTCATTGAAGCAGGACACGTTTGCATATACATGGATAAAGCATGTCTACCCTATGGCTGTTCAGAGAAAGGAATAGAAACATGTCAAAACAAACACTGATTCAAGGTACGATAATCCTTATTATAGCCGGACTAATAACCCGTGTCCTCGGATTTGTGAACAAAATGGTCGTGGCGAGGATAATGGGCCAGGAGGGGGTCGGTCTTTACATGATGGCTGTGCCTACCCTCTTGCTCGCTCTAACTCTTACAAGACTTGGCTTGCCGGTTGCCATCTCTAAGCTTGTTGCTGAGGCAGATGCAAGGGGTGATAGACGGAACATCCGAAAGATTTTAATCGTATCACTGGCCGTCACAGGTGTGCTAAGCATACTGATCACGGTCAGCATGATAGCCCTTGCCCCGCTTCTCTCTCAATATTTCTTTACCGATCACCGGACGTTTTATCCGCTGATTGCAATCGCACCTGTCATCCCAGTTGTTGCCATTTCATCCGTTCTGCGCGGATATTTTCAAGGACTTCAGAACATGAGGCCGTCTGCTTATTCCCAGGTCATTGAACAGGTTGTCAGGATTACACTTGTCGCCCTCCTGACAGGATGGCTGCTTCCTTACGGTGTTGAATACGCAGCAGCTGGTGCAATGATCTCGGTTATCATCGGAGAACTCGCTTCTTTGCTTTACATGTTCTCCATGTTTAAGATGAAAAAATCCATGAAGATCAGGAAGGGATTTTTCACTCAGCTTAAAGGCGGGCGGCAAACACTCAATGAATTGCTCAGTATTGCACTCCCTACGACCGGAAGCCAGCTGATCGGTTCGGTCTCCTACTTTTTTGAGCCGATTGTTGTGGCAAGAAGCTTGGCTATAGCCGGTGTCACCACTGCGATGGCGACAAAGCAATACGGCGAACTCGCTGGATTTGTCATACCGCTGCTTTTTCTTCCGACATTTATTACGTATTCTCTTTCAGTTTCGCTTGTACCTGCCATAAGCGAAGCGAATGCACAAAAAAAATACAGTGTTATTGAACACCGCTTAAACCAGGCTATCAGGCTCTCTATGCTATCCGGCGGCCTTGCAGCAGTCATTACATTTGTTTATGCAGAGCCTATCATGGATCTGATGTACGATTCTCCGGCAACAGCATCATACGTTAAGGTGATGACTCCATTGTTCTTTTTTCTTTATTTTCAAGGACCCCTGCAAGCAGTGCTTCAGGCTTTAAATCTTGCTCGGGCAGCCATGATCAACAGTCTGATCGGTGCTGCAGTTAAGCTCGCTGCCATCTTTGCGCTCGCCACCCGCCCAGAGTTCGGCATCATGGGGGCGGCGCTAGGTATCGTCCTTGGCATCGTAGTCGTTACTGTCCTTCATTTCGCCACCGTTGCAAAAGCGATCAGCTATACAATCGTTGCCGGAGAGTTCGCCCGCTGCATCCTTTGCATCACAGCAACTGGAGCCGGTTCACTTTACTTGTATACCTATATTTTCCCGAAGTTTTCACAAAGCATCGGCACAGCGGTTTGTATCTTGGCTACAATCTTCCTTTATCTTTTCTTGCTCGTGTTCTTCCGGCTGTTCTTAAAAGAAGATGCCAAACATATCCCAATCATAAAAAAATGGGTGAAATAAAAAATCCGTGATGAATTGGCTCAGTATGAAAAAAGCCTGTTTCATCACGGATTGTCTTTTTCATCAACATAAAGCGTTCCATCATCATTCAGGGAACAAAAAGCAATTTTCTTAATATCAGGATACCCCATTTTTTTTAGCTGCTGACGCAGCCAAAGCGATGTTTTGTTTAATTTTTCGAGGTGTTTATCCTGCACCTTGCCGTCAAGAATAAGCGGCAAGATCATCTGCAGAGGACTCCCGCCTGTACATTCGTCTTTTTTTATAACAGAAAGTTTTCCAGAAGTCTCCAGAACACCGAATTCCACTTCAGCTACACTGCGGATGTTGTTTTCGCGCAGCTGAGTCAGAAGATCATCAAAATTGTAGCGCTGCTTTTTCATCTCTTGTTCGTTGATTTTCCCCCTGTCTATTATGAGGGAAGGTTTTCCGTCCACCCAGTCCCTCATCTTCCTGCTTTTCAATGAAACAAGAGCCAGACCAAGCTGGATAGCAAGCAAAATCAATATCGCCATTAATGAATTTATCATCGGAATTTTTGGATCCTCAATTGAAATCACGGCAAGCTCGGCAATCATGATCGAAACAACAAAGTCAATCACTGACAGTTTCCCCATCTCACGCTTCCCCATCACCCGGAACACCACAAGGATCAAAAAATAAATAAATACCGTCCTAAGCAAGATCGTATACAGCTCCATGCTTTCCTCCTTCCGCATGCTCTTATTAGTATGAGATGTTTCTTGATAAACATTAGGGTAATGTTTTGCCAAACAGGAAAAATATTGTTATTCCTCTGCCTGTACTTCTATTTCTTTTTTTGCGGAATAAGGTGTAAGTAAAGGCTTGTTTTATCAAAGGGGGATAATTGAATGGGTGCTAAACATATGCTTTCTTCCATGTTTAAAGGGCTGCTCGCCATCCTTATTTTCATTGTGATCAGCAGTATTGTTCTTTCCTTAATCCTAAGGTTCACATCTGCGACAGAACAGTCGCTAAAATGGGTAACATTGGCTCTTTCACTTATTTCAATGTTTGCTGGCGGATTTTTAACTGGAAAAAAAGCACAAGTTAAAGGGTGGATGCTTGGAGCTGGAACAAGCCTGATGTTTTCAATGCTTGTTTTTCTCGTCCAATATCTAGGCTATCAGACAACATTCAATTCTATGCAGTATCTTCACCATGGGCTCTTTATGCTTCTCTGCATGATCGGAGGCATTATGGGCGTCAATTTCAGCAGCCACAGCACGTACAAAAAATAATCTCGGAAATAAACCTGGAGGGTACGGTACCATTAGCGTTTTTCAGCTCTAATCATTATTTTTTTCGATCGAGTACCGTACCCCCTCGCAGGTTTTGGAGCCCACAAAAAAAAACGCCTGATAACGGCGTTTTTTTTGTGTTTATGCTTGTTTGATCTCTCTTACAGCCTGACGGTCAAAAGTCAGGACAGATCCGTCTTTTGAACGGACTGAAACCGTGTTTTCATCAATCGTATCGATTGTGCCATGAAGGCCGCCAATCGTGACGACTGCGTCTCCTTTTTTCAAGTTCGTCTGCATTTCACGAACTGCTTTTTGTCTTTTTTGCTGAGGACGGATCAATAAGAAATAGAAAATGACGAACATCAGCAATAGAGGAAGCAAACCACCTAAATTCATTTTTTTCACCCCTTTCTATAAATTAAAAATTCTTCGCGCCTTCTTTATTAAATCCGTATTTCTCAAAAAATTCTTCTTTAAAATCAAGCAGACGGTCATCCATGATGGCCTGTCTCACTTGTTTCATAAGATTAGCCAGGAAGTACAGGTTGTGATAACTTGTCAGACGGAATCCGAATGTTTCGTTTACTTTGACCAGATGTCTAATGTATGCCCTAGAATATGTCTTGCACACATGGCAATCACAGTTCTCATCAAGCGGACGGAAGTCTCTTGCGTATTTCGCGTTGCGGACGACAAGCCTTCCTTCACTTGTCATGCACGTGCCGTTTCGTGCGATCCTGGTCGGCAGCACACAGTCAAACATATCGACACCTCTGATGGCCCCGTCAATCAATGAATCAGGAGATCCGACTCCCATCAAGTAGCGAGGCTTGTCGGCAGGCAGCCATGGCGTCGTAAAATCAAGTACACGGTTCATGACATCTTTCGGCTCTCCGACAGAAAGACCTCCGATTGCATAGCCAGGAAAATCAAGAGATACGAGGTCTTTCGCGCTCTGTTTTCGGAGCTCTTCATATTCCCCGCCTTGAACTATTCCAAAAAGAGCTTGATCCTCAGGTCTTTTATGACCGGCAAGACAGCGCTCAGCCCATCGGCTCGTCCGTTCAACTGATGCTTTCATATAATCATACTCAGCGGGATACGGAGGACATTCGTCAAAAGCCATCATAATGTCGGATCCAAGGGCGTTCTGAATTTCCATCGCCCCTTCAGGACTCAAGAAAAGCTTCTCTCCGTTCAGGTGGTTGCGGAAATGGACACCTTCTTCTGTGATCTTGCGCAGGTCGCTTAAGGAGAACACCTGAAAGCCGCCTGAATCTGTCAGAATCGCACGGTCCCAATTCATGAACTTGTGAAGCCCGCCAGCTTCTTTAATAATTTCGTGACCTGGTCTCAGCCAAAGATGATATGTGTTGCTCAAGATTATCCCTGCGTCCATTTCTTTTAATTCTTCAGGGCTTAATGTCTTTACGGTAGCCAGCGTTCCGACCGGCATGAAGACAGGCGTTTCAAACGTGCCATGCGGAGTGTGGACTTTTCCGAGCCTTGCTCCCGACTGCTTGCATGTTTTAATTAATTCGTACGTTACTGCAGGTTTCATTTTAATGTATTTCCTCCCTCGTGAATGAGCATGGCATCCCCAAAACTGAAGAACCGGTATCTCTCTTCCACGGCTTTTCTGTATGCGTTTAAAACATTTTCTCTTCCTGCCAGCGCACTGATCAGCATGATGAGTGTTGATTTTGGCAAGTGAAAATTAGTGATAAGGCCGTCGATCGCTTTGAATTCATAACCTGGATAAATAAAAATATCCGTCCAGCCTGATTCTTCCTGAAAACGGCCGTCGTGACGCGAAGCTACCGTTTCAAGAGTGCGAGTGCTCGTAGTGCCCACAGTATAGATGCGTCCACCTTCTTCTTTCACCTTGTTCAGCAGTGCTGCCGTGCCAGCTGTAAGCTGGTAAAACTCGGCATGCATATCGTGCTCCAGAATATTTTCAACCGCAACTGGACGGAAAGTTCCAAGCCCTACATGCAAAGTGATGAATGCGACATGAATTCCTTTGTCCTTAAGTTCCTGCAGAAGTTCTTCGGTAAAATGAAGACCGGCTGTCGGTGCAGCCGCAGAGCCTTGATGACGGGCGAAAACCGTTTGATAGCGGTCTTTCTCTTCTAGCTGTTCTTTTATATATGGAGGCAGGGGCATCTCGCCTAGTGCATCAAGGTGCTCATATAAGATACCTTCATAAAGAAGCTTCAGCACTCGTCCTCCATTTTCAAGCTCTCCGGTGCAGACAGCTGAAAGACGTCCGTCGCCGAACATAACCTTTGTTCCGACTTTTACCCTTTTTGCAGGTTTAACGAGAGTTTCCCATTCATCAGCGTTCTGTTCTTTTAACAGTAGAACCTCAATCTTAGCGCCAGTGTCTTCTTTTTGGCCATAAAGCCTTGCAGGCAATACTCTCGTATCGTTCAATACTAGGCAGTCTCCAGCCTTTAAATATTGTGTAACATTTGAAAAGATATCGTGTGTAACATCACCGGTATGTTTGTCGAGCACCATAAGGCGAGAGCTCGTCCTGTCCTTTAATGGCGTCTGTGCGATCAGTTCATCCGGCAGATCGAAATCAAATAAGTTCAAATCCATTATAAAATACTCCTGTCTATTTAAAGCGGCCGATCAGCATAAAAATCAAGGACAGCACAATAGAAACAATGATGGAAGTGACAAGAGGGAAATACACAGTTGTGTTTCCTTTTTTCCATACAAAGTCTCCAGGCAATTTTCCGACGAACGACCATAATAATCCTATAACAATTAGTACGATGCCTGCAACAATCAGCATTTTATTCATGTACGCTGTATGTCCTCCAGACCAAAATATTCATACGCTTTCGGAGTGACCATCCGACCGCGCGGAGTCCGCTGCAATAAGCCGACCTGAAGAAGATATGGCTCATAAACATCCTCAATCGTTTCGGATTCTTCTCCGATGCTTGCCGCAATAGCTTCAAGGCCGACAGGACCGCCCTTATAGATGTGGATGATCCCTTGTAATAATTTATGGTCAATATGGTCAAGTCCTAAACGGTCAATCTGCAGAAGTTCAAGCGCCTTATGGGCAGTCTGAACGGGTATATGATCCATTCCTTCTACCTGTGCGAAATCACGTACCCTTTTCAGCAGACGATTTGCGATCCGCGGAGTTCCCCTAGAACGGCGTGCTATTTCTTCTGCTGATTCATCACCGACAGTAACACCGAAAACATCACCTGTTCTTTTAACGATTTCTTTCAAATCGCTTTCCTGATAATATTCTAGCCTTGCCATAACGCCAAATCGATCGCGCAGAGGCGATGACAGCGAGCCCGCCCTTGTTGTGGCGCCGACTAAAGTGAAAGGAGGCAGCTCAAGCCTGACTGACCTTGCTGTATCTCCTTTGCCAATGACGATATCAAGGCAAAAATCCTCCATCGCTGAATAAAGGATCTCTTCTATCGCTCTTGATAACCGATGGATCTCGTCTATAAACAGCACATCTCCTGCTTCAAGAGAAGTCAAAATGGCGGCGAGATCTCCTGGCCGCTCAATTGCAGGACCACTTGTCGTCCTGAACCCCACATCCATCTCCTTGGCGATTATAGCGGCCAGAGTCGTTTTACCAAGCCCTGGGGGGCCATACAGCAGCACATGGTCCAGCGGCTCGTTTCTCAGCCTCGCTGCCTTGATAAAGACATTTAAATTATCCTTTACAGCAGTCTGCCCTATATATTCCTTTAAGCGTTCCGGTCTAAGACTCAGCTCAATTGCGGCGTCTTCATGGCTTTCTTCAGACGAAAGCATACGGTCTTCCATGTGTGCCACCCCCTATACAGTCATCAGTTTTCGGAGCGCTCTTTTCACGTATTCATCAGCCGTCCCGGTTTCCTTCTTTAAATCTGGAAGAATCTTTTGAATTTCTTTTTTAGCATAGCCCAATACAATTAGAGCTTCGACAGCCTCGTCAAGCTGTGCCGAAGCTTCATCTGTAAAGCTGTCATTTGAAAACAGCCCTTCAGTAACTGGAACGCCATTAGTAAAATCAGCCAGCTTTCCTTTCAGATCTAAAATGATCTGTCTGGCTGTTTTCTTGCCGACGCCGGGAAACTTCGTTAAAAAGCGCTCATCTTCATCCTCGATGGCACAAGCCACCTGTTCTGGCTGGCCATAAGCCATGATCGCCATTGCTCCTTTTGGGCCTATTCCTGATACGTTTAGCAGCTTGATGAACATGTCCCTTTCCTGCCTTGATGAAAAGCCATACAATGCCAATATATCTTCTCGCACGTACTGATATGTATATACCTTAGTCTCTGAACCTGCGCGGTACGCAAACGGATTAGGACAAAAAACTTTATATCCGATCCCGCCGATCTGCACAGAGATGTACCCTGCCGCTACATGTTCAATTCTTCCTGACAAACACTCGATCAAACCTTAACCTCTCCCTTAAGCGGACATACGTTTCTATTTTTATTGTACCATAAGAGAGAGATATTTTTATATTGAAGTTATACGGCTCTAAACGTACAAGAGGGTACAAAAAGAAAAAGAGAGCAAAATGCTCTCTTTAACGATTATTCTCGAAAGGACGCTTGATTGCATTCCCAAGATCTGTTCCTGCATTTCCGATATCAGTCATAATGGCTTTGACGTCACTTTGAACCTCGTTATAGGCCTTGCCGTTTTGAAGGTCCATATCAACGTTCTCGATACGTCCGACAATCGAATCATCCGTAGTCACCTTAACATCGCGTCCAGCAGCCAAAGGCTTGATTTCTCTCTCAACTTTACGATCCATCGCGCCCTTGTTCTTTTCGCTCGTATCTATTCCGACAATGACGTTGTTATCATCCAAAATAACGTGAGCATCGTCTACGTTGTTCATGTCATTGACCTTCTTTTGAATTCGTTGTGCCAGATCACCATTATAACCTTCGTCATAACCCGCATTCTGATCAATCATGTCGCGGTTCATGTCGACCCCTCTATCACCTTCATTGGTGTTGTAGCCGATCGGGCGTGCGTCATTCCCATAATTTCGGTCCATGGCGCCTTTGTCACCACCGTTACAGCCTGTTAGACCTCCAGCCAGCAAAAGGGCGGCAATTCCTGCTAATTTTTTGTTCAATGCAAAAACCTCCTTTCACCACTAGAATGGCAATCGGAGGCTAAAATTATATCTGTAAAATATAGGATAGCTCTCACATCATCCTGTTTGTTTTTGTTCAAGATGATTAATGATCTTTTTAATAAAATTTTTTCTGTGGGCAAAGTCACTAAGCGTAAACCTCGTTACCTGATCCACACTGATCGGCGAGCTGCTGGAGAACGCCCTGTTCCATTCTCGGTATAGATCGGTAGGAAAAACAAGCGCCTGCAGGAACCACCTTTTCTTGAAGTATTGCAGACATTCATCAGGAAGAGCTGGCACGATTTTTTCGTACCGCCACTTCCAAAAAGGCAGGATGCGGTTCGTGAACTGCAGCCAGTCAATCACGCGAGGTGCCGCTGTTATCAGATCATAATCAATCAGCATGGCTTCTCCATTCCGCGGCAGCAGAAAATTATGGGGAGCGACATCACCATGGCAAAGCTGGCAGTCAAGCTTTTCGGACTGAAACAGCTTTTCATACTGCTTATGGTTGAATTCATCCAGTGCATAATCTCCCCAGAATATTATTTCTGGCAAAAGCGGCGCAATTTCTTTCGGCCATTCAACTTCCTGTGCTCGTTCTTTAAAGCTGGCAAGTCTTTTTTTCCACTTTTCAAATAGCTTATACTCAGAAACCTGCTCATGCAGCTCGCTTGTAACACGCCCTTGCTCATGAAAAGAAACGATCGCTTCAGCTGCATAGCGAACATCATCTATATTACCGTAATGAAGATCTCTTCCTTCGTAAAAAGGCATGATCACCCAATGATACTCACCGTATTTTATTGACTCCTTTTTGGAAGGAAAATTACCGATCGGACCGATAGACGGCTTTTCGTACTGTTTAAACCATTCAGATAGCTCCAGCTGCAGCTTGCATTCATATTTGCTTTCGAAACCTTTCATGATGAACGTTCCATTTTCCGTTATAACTTTAACAACATTATCTCTGTAAAACATATAGTTGGTTACATTTACACCATTTCCCGGTAATATCTTGGAAAATAAACGTTCCCATCCGTTTTCGTCCGGCTGCGGTTTATTCGTTTTCATTTTCGTTCTCTTGATCTTGTGATCGGCTTTGTGCTCCCTGATAAGGATTTGGCATTCCGGTCATCCATGGCATCGTGCCTTGCTGATCTCCCATTTGCGGCAGTCCGCTCATTCCTGGCATCCCGCCCATCTGCGGCATTCCGCCCGGCTCGTTTCCGCCCATCTGCGGCATCCCGCCCATTCCCGGCATTCCGCCCATCTGCGGCATTCCACCCATTCCTGGCATTCCGCCCATCTGCGGCATTCCGCCCATTCCCGGCATTCCGCCCATCTGCGGCATTCCGCCCATTCCTGGCATTCCGCCCATCTGCGGCATTCCGCCCATTCCCGGCATTCCGCCCATCTGCGGCATTCCGCCCATTCCTGGCATTCCGCCCATCTGTGGCATTCCGCCCATTCCTGGCATTCCGCCCATCTGCGGCATTCCGCCCATTCCTGGCATTCCGCCCATCTGCGGCATTCCGCCCATTCCTGGCATTCCGCCCATCTGCGGCATTCCGCCCATCTGTGGCATTCCGCCCATCTGTGGCATTCCGCCCATTCCTGGCATTCCGCCCATTTGCGGCATTCCGCCCATCTGCGGCATTCCGCCCATTTGCGGCATTTCGCCCATCTGCGGCATTTCGCCCATTTGCGGCATTCCGCCTTGCATGTCTCCACCCATCTGTGGCATTCCGCCTTGCTGCTGACCGCCGGTGCTCAATTGGTCCATCATGGACTGAGGAAACTCCCCGAACATTTGCCCTTGCTGTGCACCTGCAACAGGCTGCAGCTGATCAGGCATCATTTGTGAGCCTTGCTGCGGCATACCTTGGCTTTGCCCATATCCTTGTGCACCTTGCTGAGGCATATAACCCATTTGCGGGTATTGCTGACTGCCGCCGTAACCCTGCTGCTGAGGCATCATGCCATATCCTTGAGGCATAGCTCCATAAGGCTGCGGTTTAGGAAACATGGACGGATATCCGCCATACATATGATTCATCATCCCAGATGATTCATCTTTTAAATATGGATGTTTTACACCATAATTGTCCTTTCCCATTCCATGCATAGGCGCCATGTTGGGATTCCAAGGCATATGTGCCGATGATTCCATCATGGACGCATGGTCTTTATTTGATATTGGAGCTAAAGGTGCTTTCATAACGTTATCTTTTTTTGCTGGATAAGAAGGCATATCCATTTTTGGCGGTGCTGGCTTGTAATCTGGTTTAGGAGGCGCCGGTTTCAATTCTGGTTTCATTTCCGGCTTCATTTCTGGCTTGGGTGCAGGTTTCATTTCCGGCTTAGGCGCAGGCTTCATTTCTGGCTTTACCTCAGGTTTAGGAGCAGGTGCAGGTGCTGGCTTTGTTTCCTGAACCGGTGCTACAGGAGCCTCTTTCTTGATAGGCATTTCTTTCTTTTTTTGCGGAGACATGAAAGGCATTTTCATTTTTTCCGCTCTGGCAGCTGTTTCGGCCACAGGAATTTTAACTTTTGCTCCTCTTTCAAGCTCGCCGCTTGAATGTGCCAATCCATTGTTTGCTTTACGTAAATCTGATAGCGGTACCTTGTATTTCTCTGCAATCCGTTCTAATGTATCCCCTTTTTGAACTATGTGAATTCTCACGTCCAAAACTCCCCTCCTGCCTAATTTCATTACAGTATATGAAAAATTGGGCATCGTGCTACTTATGTTTTTGCAAATAAGCAGCCATTGCTTCATCCTTAATACCATATGCCCGTTGAATCAACGGTATGACAGACAGGGAGGAGCCGACAGCGGTCAATTAAGCCCGCTGAAGCATCCGGTTTAATGCCATTAAAGCAAAAGATTTGGTTTCTCCATTAACTGTGATGATATTCTGCGGATTTCCGTTTTCTATATTTTCCAAGCTCCATAGTAAATGAGGCAGATCAATTCTATTCATAGTGAGGCAAGGACACATGTTCGGGTTCAATGATTGAACGTCAATATCAGGATATTGTGATGAAAGTCTGTTCACGAGGTTCATCTCCGTCCCGACTGCCCACTTGCTTCCTTTTTCAGCTGCTTTCAGAGTTTCAATAATGTAATGAGTAGATCCGCTGAAATCACTTGCCGTAACGACGTCGTGTGTACATTCTGGATGAACGATTATATTCCAATTATCATCACGCAAGCGGAAGCTTCTAATATGCTCTACTGTAAACTTTTCATGGACAGAACAATGCCCTTTCCATAAAATCACTTTAATGTTTTCAATCGGCTGTTCTGTTTCCAGCTCTTCAGTCTGAGGGTTCCACACCGCCATTTCTTCGAGAGGGATTCCCATGTTGTAAGCTGTGTTGCGTCCAAGGTGCTGGTCGGGCAAGAACAGGATTCTCTCCTTTTCGCTGAACGCCCATTTCAGCATTTTCTCTGCATTGGAAGAGGTGACAGTAGCCCCGCCGTTCATTCCGCAGAACGCTTTAATATCCGCTGTGGAGTTCACATATGTGAGTGGCAGAATGCTGTTCCCGAAGAACTCTGTTAATTTACTCCAAGCTCTTTCCGTTTGATAGATATCAGCCATGTCTGCCATCGAACATCCGGCTCTTAAATCAGGCAGAATGACAGTCTGATCTGGGCTAGAGAGCATATCCGCCGTTTCTGCCATGAAATGAACACCGCAAAAGACTATGTACTCTGCTTTTGTTTTCGCAGACAGCTGAGCGAGCTGAAGAGAATCCCCCGCATCATCAGAAAAATCGATAACTTCATCTTTTTGATAATGATGACCAGGAATATACAGCGATTCTCCCATCTTTTCCTTTATTTTTTTGATTCGATCTCTCATCTCTTGTTCCGGCAACTGATAATATTCGCTCGGCAGAACAGCATTTTTCTTATAGGACTGCAGCAGTGTCATGTTTGACCGCTCCTTTCACAACTAAACTTATATCGAGGCTTTTCACCGAGTGCGTCAAGTATCCAAGTGATATTACATCTACGCCGGAACCAGCGTACATGCTCAAGTTTTCCAATGTGATGCCGCCGGAAGCTTCTGTCAGAATATGATCAGGAACAATTGAAAGCCAGTTTGCTATCACTTCCGGAGTAACATTATCAAACATAATAATATCCGCTCCTGCTTTTACCGCTTCAGACAGCTGTTCATAAGTCTCAATCTCGACTTCTATTTTCTGCATATGCCCTGATTTTTCTTTAGCTTCAGAAACAGCTTTCATGATTCCTCCTGCAGCGGCAATATGATTTTCTTTCAGCATGATGCCGTCATATAATCCGAACCTGTGGTTATGTCCGCCTCCGCATTTTACTGCATACTTATCGAACATCCGGAGCCCCGGAACTGTTTTGCGAGTATCAGCGATCTTAACTTGATCGCCAGCAATCACACATGCACGCTTTGTTTCTGTAGCAATGCCAGACATCCGCTGAACAAGGTTCAAGATGACACGTTCTCCAGAAAGTATGGCTTCCGCAGGACCGGACACCTCGATCAGCACAGACCCAGCTTTTACGCTTTCTCCGTCCTCAGCCAGACAGGTGATTTGAATTGCAGAGTCCAGCATGCGATATCCTTCTAACACGATGATTTTTCCGCAAAAAACACCATCTTCCTTTGCGATAAAAGAAGCACGTATCTCTTGATTGGCTAAGACGCTTGCTGACAAGTCTCCAGTCCCGATATCTTCAATAAAAAATTCCCGCAGCTTCTCTGAGAGCAGCAGTCTGTTCATCTATATCAATCCTTCTTTCTATTATTTTGAAATGCCATTCTTCTCTTGGATGCGGATAATCACTTCTATAGTGACCGCCTCTGCTCTCGCACCTCTTCAAAGCAGATGTCACTGCCAGCCATGCCATAACATGAGCGTTGATTTTCTCTAAATCTGAAAGACTGTGATTGACGTCAGGTTTTATAGAAGGATACCGCTCTAAAAAATCTGCAAACCCGGCCATTGTTTCTTCTTTTCTTACGATACCTGCACAGCGGCTCAGTCCTTCTTTGATAACATGAAGTTCAGGAAGGCTGCAGCCTCCGTTACCCGCAAATTCAACTGGAAAAGCAGCATTTCCGTGGTTCTCGGGCATTTTTTCAAGTGCTGTCTGCTGCAGAATCGTTTCTGATATTTTCATAGCCATTCCCGCTCCTTCAAGCAAGGAGTTGCTCGCTAGCCTGTTTGCACCATGTATTCCGGTCCGTGCACACTCTCCAGCTGCATAAAGACCTTCTATTGTGGATCTGCCCCTGTCATCGGTTATAATGCCGCCCATTGTAAAATGGGCACCAGGGACTGCCGGAATCATTCCTTGTCCCGGCTCTATACCAGCAGCCCGGCACATTTTAGTGATAGAAGGAAAGCGGCTTTCAAAGTCCGCTATCACCGAAATGTCCAAAAATACTGATTTCCCTGCTTCCAGAGCCCGCTGAATTTCTCTGGCAACAACATCTCTTGGAGCGAGATCCTTCAGCGGATGGATTTTCTCCATTAATAACTTGCCTGTATTATCGATCAGCCGAGCCCCTTCACCTCTTACTGCTTCAGAAATAAGCCCCCATACCTTGCCGTTTTGTTTTAACAATGTAGGATGAAACTGCACAAACTCCAGGTCACACAAGGCTGCTCCCGCTCTATACGCCATAGCAATACCACTGCCTGACGCCTGCCGTACATTCGTTGTTGTGTCATAAAGTCCCGCAAAACCGCCTGTGCACATTATGGTGTATGCAGCGAAAACTGCTATATCAGCTCCAGATTCTGTTTTGTACCATGCTCCACAGCACCTTCCGTCCTTCATGATGAGATCTGCAGCTGTTCCGTAAGTAAAAACCTTTCGTTCTTGAAGTTTCTTGTACAGGGCATTGACAATAAATTTTCCTGTCTGATCTCCCCCTGCATGGAGGATTCTCTTTTTTCTATGACCGCCTTCAAGTCCGAATATAATAGACCCGTCTTCGTTCGTATCGAACTCTACACCTATCTCGGATAAATATTGGTATATGTTTTTTCCTTCTTTTAATAAAAGATGAGCCGCGTGAAAGTTACAATGGCCTGCACCAGCTTCCATCGTATCCGCAAGGTGCTCTTCCCAGCTGTCCTCGCTGCCAATACTTGCGGCGATTCCTCCTTGTGCAAAATAGCTGTTGCACGACTGCATTTTCGAATGTGTGACAACTCTCACATTCAAAGTCCTGCTGAGTTTTTCAGCGCAAACGAGTCCCGCAATGCCAGACCCAATGATCAGCACATCAGTATAAACGGCTTTCATGTCCGCACCTCATGTCTTTATATGTGTCTTGACACCTATATTTACACAATATTAAACTAATGACAAGAATTTTTCAGGAGAGGACACCAGAGAGATGAACTATTTTGATTTTGCGGCATCATCACCCATGAGATCCGAAGCATTAGCAGCCTTTTGTGACGCTTCTGAGCAATTTTTTGCCAACTCAGAGAGCCTGCATGATTTGGGAGCTGCTTCTCAGGACTTTCTTTTACATGCTAGAAATAAACTCGCTGAGATGATGAAGGTAAGTCCGGACGGAATTTATTTTACTAGCGGAGGATCAGATGGGAATTTTTTAGCGATTACATCGCTCGCGTACGGAAGACAGCATGAAGGAAAGCATATCGTCTCATCGCCTCTTGAACATCCCTCTGTATTGAACACCCTTCGTTTTTTACAGTCACAAGGCTTTGAGATCACGTTTCTTCCCGTGAGGAAGGATGGGTTAATACACATTGAAGATATCGCTGAGCTTATTCGTCCAGATACCATCCTTGCCGTAGTACAGCATGCGAACAGCGAAATCGGCACTATTCAGAAGATCGAGGAGATAGGAGCGTTCTTGCAGGAAAGAAACGTGCTGCTGCACAGTGATTGCTGCCAGAGCTTTGGCAAGGCACCTCTTCTTTCTGCTGCTCGATGGTCAGGGTCTTTAACCATTTCCTCTCATAAAATTGGCGGCCCGAAAGGAACAGGTGCCGTTTTCATATCACCAGGAATCAGATTCAGCCCGATCGTTCCAAATGCCGTGCATGAAAAAGGCTTTAAACAAGGAACGGTTGACGTCCCGGCTGTTGCTGCATTTGTGACAGCGGCTATGCTTGCCATCGAGGAGTTTCCATTATGGCAAGAACGTATTAACAGCATGCGCAACATTCTTTTATCGATTATAATGGACAATGAGCATATTGCTGTGGAAAGGAACCACGCTTCTGTATTGCCTCATTTTATCCCTGTCAGGATAAAAGGGATGGAAGGACAGTATGCCATGCTTGAGCTGAACAGAAGGCGGCATGCAGTCTCCCCTGGCAGCGCCTGCAAGGCAGGTCATCAGGAGCCGTCAAAAGCGCTGCTTGCACTCGGAAGAACGGAAGATGAAGCCCGCGAGCTCGTCCGCATCACGCTAGGAACGAAAAATACAGAACAGCAGGTCACCGAGCTTGGTTTGAGCCTGCTTGAAGTGTCCAAAACCGCCGCCGCCATAAAGTGAGGGATATACCAGATGAAATCAGATGAAAAGATAAAAGGAAGCGATCGCAGAGAACTGATCCTTCAATGGCTGAAAGAAAATTCTCAGCCATTAAAAGGTTCATGGCTTGCAAAAAAAACGAACGTCAGCCGTCAGGTAATCGTACAAGATATCTCCCTGCTGAAGGCTGCAAACGAACCGATCATGGCGACCGCACAAGGGTACGTTTATATGCAGGCTGAGGAAAAGCAGGAACATTGCGCTGTCGTTGCTTCTCGTCATAGTCCTGAAGAAACGGAAGATGAACTTAATACTATGGTTGATCATGGGGTGCTGATACGGGATGTTATCGTCGACCACCCTGTATATGGGCACTTAACCGCATCCTTGATGCTCTCCAACAGGAACGAAGTCAGGAATTTTATCAAAAAGCTGCAGGATACAAAAGCAAGCCTGCTCAGTGAACTAACAGAGGGAGTTCACCTGCATACACTATCTGCCGACAGCACTGCCAAATTGAACTCTGCAATCGAAGCCCTCAGGCAAAAAGGGTATATTCTTAGCTGAAAATGACCGCATTAAAAAGCCTTCCGGCAGCGGAAGGCTTTTTTAGTTAAGCAGATTAGAAAGCGTATGCTGTTATTAAGCTTGTTAAGCTCCTGTACCGAGCACTTCAACACGCTCTACTACTTCCATGCGGCTGATTGTGGCAAGAAACTCTTTGATGCTGCCTTGAATGGCGTTCGTTTCGATTGTAAGCGTAACATGGGCGCGTCCTTGCAGCGGTATCGTCTGATGGATCGTCAGTACGTTGCACCCCATCGATGCTGCAACTGTCAGCAGGCCAGAGAGTGCACCTGAACGGTCTTCGAGGTGGACAGAAAGCGTTATGATCTTTTCCTTCACCATCGTATGAAAAGGGAAAATCCCGTCTTTATATTTGTAAAAAGCGCTTCTGCTTAACCCCACATGCTCCGCTGCCTCTGCGACCGTCTTCAGCTTTCCCCGTTCAAGCATAGACTTTGCTTCTAAAGCCTTCTGCATTGATTCTGACAGTAAATCTTCACGGACCATGTAAAATTGCTTCTCATCCTTCATGATAATAACCCTCTCAAAACGTAGTCATATCTTCAGTATAGACAGTCTTAAAAGGGTTGTCTACATACGGCAGAGCAAGCTTAGTACAAGCCTGAGGCACAAGTGCGGGGTACGGTACCATTATTTGAAAACGGCGCAAAAACAATAGGAATACTCAATGGTGCCGTACCCCATAAAAAAATCTATAAAAAAACCACAAAAAAAATAGACTATCAGCTGATAGTCTATTCCACGAATTCGAATTCGTATTTTAAGATCCTTACGCTGTCGCCGTGCTCTGCGCCTTTTGCACGGAGCGCTTCGTCAACGCCAAGTGAGCGCAGCTGGCGTGCAAAACGCTTGACTGTCTCATCTCTTGTGAAGTCTGTCATCTTAAATAGCTTTTCAATCTTCGGTCCGTTAATGACAAACGTACCGTCAGAATCGCGTGTAATATAGAATCCGGATTCTTCTTTTTCGTGTTTGAAGATCACTCGGTGGCTGCCTTCTTCTTTCTCTTCATGAATCATCGGGAATTCCGGTGTGACTTTTAAAAGATCGGCAGTAGCATACAATACTTCTTTCAAACCTTGGCGGGTAACAGCTGAGATAGGGAAGACAAGCGCTTCATCTCCTACTTTTTCCTTAAAGGCCTGAAGGTTTTCTTCTGCATCAGGAAGGTCCATCTTGTTTGCCACGATGATCTGCGGCCGTTCTGTCAGCCTCATATTATACTGACGAAGCTCATCGTTGATCTTGCAGTAGTCTTCATAAGGATCGCGTCCTTCCATTCCGCTCATATCAATCACATGCAGGATAACCCGCGTGCGTTCAATGTGGCGAAGGAACTGGTGACCGAGACCGACGCCTTCATGAGCTCCTTCAATCAATCCCGGAAGATCAGCCATGACAAAGCTTCTGCCTTCATCAACTGCGACAACTCCAAGATTTGGCGTGATCGTCGTGAAGTGGTAAGCCGCAATTTTTGGTTTGGCAGATGAAACTACTGAAAGCAGTGTAGACTTCCCTACGCTCGGGAAACCGACAAGACCTACGTCTGCCAGTACTTTCAATTCCATCACGATGTCCCGCTCGATTCCTGGTTCACCTTTTTCAGCAATTTCTGGCGCTGGGTTAGCAGGTGTCGCAAAACGGGTATTCCCGCGTCCTCCGCGTCCGCCTTTGGCAATTACTGCACGCTGCTTGTGATGAACAAGATCCGCGATAACCTGTCCTGTCTCCGCATCTGTGACAATTGTTCCCGGCGGAACTTTCACGATCATATCCTCGGCTTTTCGCCCGTGCATCCCTTTTGACATCCCGTGTTCACCGCGCTGAGCTTTAAAGTGACGCGTAAAACGGAAGTCCATAAGTGTACGCAGACCCTCTTCTACTTCAAAGATGACATCTGCTCCTTTACCGCCGTCTCCGCCGGCAGGTCCGCCATCCGGAACATACTTTTCGCGTCTGAAGGCAACCATACCATTGCCGCCGTCTCCGCCTTTTACATATACTTTTACCTGATCGACAAACATCTTTCAGCCCTCCTCCCGTGCATTTATGTTTAACATATTAAAACGAAATACACGTATAAAATTCTTTTTCCTTTGTATAGGTTTCGATAACCTTTAAGCTTTTATGTGCAAGAAAATAGCTCTTTACTTTGTCACTTAAAGCATCGTGCCCGGATAGTCCGCCATGAAAAATAAACTCTGTCTGCATGGCTTCTGGATCAAGCGAAATGGTCAGCACCGGTTCATCAAATCCTGAAAGATGAGGAACGATTGCTTCAGCAATATATGAAGCGGCATGAAACAGAATATCATCCTTCTCTGAAAGGTCTGCCTGCTCACTTTCTACTGAATATTTAATCCTCAGTGCGTTATTATTCCAGTTAAACAGAAGCAGGAACTCAGCAAATTTCGGCATTTTCAGGTTGGAAAGGCGCGCTTCCTCCCTGGATGCTTCAATGATTTCTTCAATGATTTCTTTTACACGTTCAGGACGGTTCATTGACAGGTTTGCTTTGATCAATTGAACCTGATTCAGCCAGTCATGCCTAGCATGACGAAGCAGTTCTACTGGTGTCCACTTATCTGCCATAATCGCACTCCCCGTACAAGTTTTGGCTATCTAGCTTATATAGTCAGGGGTCCGGTACGATTCGCGGCTGACAGCCGCTGACGCTGTATTTCCTCAAGATGGTGCCGGACCCCAAAGTTGATCCACCCCATGTTGTTTCTTCCTTGCTTCCTCATATAAAAAAGCTCTAACCCATCAGTGGTTAGAGCTTCTTATCCCTCTTACGCTTCTTGTGCGACTGGGTATACACTTACTTTTTTACGGTCACGTCCGTAACGCTCGAACTTCACAACGCCGTCCACTTTCGCGAACAATGTGTCGTCTCCGCCTTTACCAACGTTTAGACCTGGATAAATCTTTGTACCGCGCTGACGGTAAAGGATTGATCCTCCTGAAACGAACTGTCCGTCCGCACGCTTAGCGCCAAGACGCTTAGACTGTGAGTCACGTCCGTTCTTTGTGCTACCTACACCCTTTTTGGATGCAAAGTATTGAAGGTTTAATTTAATCATTCGTTGCACCTCCTTCATTTTTAAGAATGGTGATGTATTCTCCGTATCCCTCTTGAATGGATTCAAGCGAGACGATCATGCCTTCCAAAAGCAATTGAATACTGCTGTAAGTATCCGGTTCCAAGCCATCACGTGTAACGTTAAGCGTAAGATACCCGCCTTCATCACGCATCGAAACATCGGGAGTGATGTGGCAAAGTTTCTCAATCGCATTAATCGTTCCAATCGAGACTGCCGAAGCAGCTGCACAGACAAGATCTTGTCCATGAGGCGCATAATCAGCGTGGCCGGTCATCACAAACGAGGTAATCTCATCTGCTTTGTTCCGGTAAATTCGCACTGTAATCATACGGAATTAACCGTTGATTTTTCCAATTACAACTTTTGTGTATGGCTGACGATGACCTTGCTTACGACGGTAGTTTTTCTTCGCTTTAAACTTGTAAACGACGATTTTCTCTCCGCGGCCATGCTTTTCAACTGTTCCTGTTACAGAAGCACCTTCTACTAGTGGAGCACCAACCTTAAGGCTGTCACCGCCTACCATTAGAACATCTTCAAAAGTTACAGTTTCACCAGCTTCAACATCAAGCTTTTCAATGTAGATTACTTGTCCTTCTTCAACACGGACTTGCTTTCCACCTGTTTGAATGATTGCGTACATACTTGCACCTCCTCTTATACTCAGACTCGCCATCGCAGGTGTCCTCTTCAAGAAAGAGAATCTTCCAGAACCTGTGTCATGTGCGGTTGGAGCGGGTGCCCCAAAACACTAACGGAAAAATCATACCATAGCGCCTTCCTTTGAGTCAACCTTATTCATTAGAAATTCGCTTTTCAATTTCTGCGATCGTTCCTTTATGGCGCAATGAAAATGAAGCCGCGCCAACACGCTCTGTCAGGTAAAGTTTAAATGGCATCTCCTCAAGCCACTGATTGATAATCAGCTTATACACAGCCTCCTTACCTAAAGCAAGGAGGCTTGAGGGGAGTTCAAACCAAATCGCTTCACTTTCATCAAACTGAAGCGAACGTATATTTCGGTCAAGCTGAAAAAATAGTGCTTCATTATGCTGACGCTCTCTTTCATCCGTATTCTCCGATTTTTGAACCGGCAGAAACTGCCTCAGCGGCGGTCTTTCCTTTTTCCGCGTCATCTCAAATACACCCATCGCAGAAAATCCGTGAAGGTTCGTTGTGACCGGATCTTCCTTCATCAGCGCTTTCATCCGTTCTGTTACCTTTAACTGATCTTCCTTAGAGGTCATGGTGATAAAATCGATGACGATCATTCCTCCGATGCCCCTTAACCTCAGCTGCCTGGCAATCTCTTCAGCAGCTGCTAAGTTTACATGCAGCACGGTTTTTTGACGGTCAGATTTCCCTGTAAATTTGGCTGAGTTCACATCTATGACGGTTAGCGCTTCTGTATGATCGAACACGAGCGAAGCTCCATTTTTCAAATGCACCTGCGGGTTTCCGGCATTTACAAGTTCGGTTTCAATATTCCAGTGCTCAAACAGCATTTCATGCCCGCGATGAAGGTTAACACTCCCTGTATGGAGTTCCTTTATCTGTTTTAAAATAGCCGTGTCATCAACCGTTATCTCGCTTTCTATGGAGCTCCATTTTTTCAGCAGAGGAACATAAAAGGGTTCATCCTTAATAAGAGAAGGCGTCTTTTTCTGGCCGGCAGCGTTCAGCAGCTCTTGATGTCTTTGCCGCAGTTCATTCAATTCATCGAGGACAGCCTCTTTACCTGCTGCTGCACAGGAAGTCCGTAAAACCATGCCTTCCGATCCATGTTTTGCCGATTCTCCCCATTCTCTCCAATCCTCTCGCTCAGTCTCACTCATTTTTTTTGAAACTCCAATATAAGAACCGGTCGGAAAATAAACAAGGTTCTGTCCGGAATAAGAAAGAATGCCGGTTAGACGAGCGCCTTTCTCGCTGTTCTCTTCTTTAATGACCTGGACAATAATTTCTTCTCCTTGGCGCACCAGATGTGAAACAGAAGAGTTCTTTTGTTTTTCTTTAGACATTTCCTGAAATGCAGGGATTTCGTCACGGTGAATAAATCCGTTTTTCTCCATACCTATATCAATAAAAGCCGCCTGCATGCCTGGAAGCACCTTTTGCACCCTTCCTTTATAAACTTGTCCGGACTTGGGGTGGTTATCTGGTCTGAAAATATGGCATTCAAGCAATACTTTATTCTTTAAAAGTGCTATTCTTTTTTCAATTCCGCGTGCTTCAATTAAAATGTGATGCATGTAAGTCCTCCGCCTGCTCGATTTATAGTTATTTTAGCGGAAAATCTCCCGTAATGCACATCTCATCTGCCCTTTATGGAAGAATGCGTGCAGCAAATCGTGTTCTTTCAGCTGAAGAGGAGCCATGTCTTTCACAACAATTTCATGATTGCACGATTTATAAAATAAGTTAAGGACGGCGGCGACTTCGGTGCTTCCATGAACGAGGACCCTCACCTTTTTTTTGCAGCTTCGCGGGTGATGATAGCGGTTCAACAGGAAGCGCATAAATACATACTTCCTCCGCTTCCATTCAATATAATGAGTTGTAAGCATGAATATAGCGATCAGCCATAAGTTTAGATGAAATTCAAAATTCAGGATATAAAATAGAAAAAGTACCATAAAAAAGATGAATGAAAATAAAAGAAAAAGATTTTGCGCCTTATGGAAAGGAAGGATGCTAGCAAAAAATAAAAACAGGAGCCTGCCGCCATCCAGCGGCCAGACCGGCAGAAGATTGAAGGTAAAAACGGCAAGATTCACATAAACAAACCATTGATGCGACGATTGATCCAATACCGATATTTCAGCCAAAAAATAGGATAGCCCTATCATCCATATATGCTGAAGAGGACCTAGTATGGTCACTACGGCTTCTTCCCGCAGCGGCTTAGCGGAAATTTCATCAACCGCCATTACCCCGCCGAACGGCATGAGCTCGATTTTTTGTATTCTCCATTTAAAAAGATGAGCCCCGGCAAAATGACCCATCTCATGCACCAGGACGACAACATACCAAATAAGAATTTCCCTGAAATGTCCTGTAATAATCGCCCCTGCTGCTAAAAGCCAGAGCAGCGGACTGATTTTTAATTTATAAAAAAAGTGTAAAAATAGTTTAATCAAAAGGAATCACCTTACTCGGATCAATAAATTCATCACCTTTCTTAAGAGCAAAGTAAAATCTGCCGCTCTTTTCGTCTTCACTTTGCGAGACACGGCCGAGCACCGTACCTTGTTTGATGTAATCGTATAATTTAATCGAATCATCAATTTCTTCAAGCATTCCATACCATGATTCTTCTTCGTTTTCATGCTGGATGATCACGGTATATCCTGTTTTATCTTTCTTTCCTGCATAAATGACGTAGCCCTCATTGGCGGTTTCCACTGTCTGCCTCTCTCCGGTTGAAACCACAACTCCCTCTCCGTTTTTATTGAATGACTGATAAACCTTCCCGCCAGCAGCCGGTATCGCATATGGCTTTTGAGAAGCGGTCTCTTTTTTTCCAGAATTCTCCTCTAAACCGCCAGGGAGTAGAGCGAGAGGCTTTCCGAACTGCTTTTCGTACCAACCTTTTACTGCAGCAAACTGAAATTCCTCACTGAACGCTTCTTTAATATAAGATTGGCCTTTCAAAGCTGCCGCACTATCATGTTTGAATAGAATTCCAGCAAGAAGGAACAAACAGACTGCACCCATCACCTGCATTAAAAACAAATGACCTTTAAATAAAGGATGTCCTCCGCCTGCAATTACCGGTGCTCTGTCAGGTTTATTATTCCCGCCCCCTGCTTTCATGCGAGCTTCATGCCTTTTGCGTATCTCATCCGCTCGATTCCTCATCTCTCAACCCCCGCTCATACTCGTTATATGTCATTCTATGACTTGTCCGCGGAGGATATGACCGGCTCGATGGCATTCATTCAGCATTAGATAAACCTCATTAATTATAAAAAGTTGGTGAAAATAAAAAACAGCGCCATATTGGCGCTGTTCTTATTATCTCATTCCGAGAAGTGTTTTAATTTTAGTAAAAAATCCTTTTTCTTCATCAAGTGAAAGAAGCGGCACGGATTCACCAAGTATTCTGCGTGCGATGTTGCGGTATGCGATTGAAGCTTTCGAGTCAG
Source organism: Fictibacillus aquaticus (assembly GCF_002245695.1). Lineage (GTDB taxonomy): Bacteria > Bacillota > Bacilli > Bacillales > Fictibacillaceae > Fictibacillus > Fictibacillus aquaticus. The sequence goes on from NZ_NOII01000002.1 coordinate 268,607, forward strand.
GATGCAGGGCTACTGGCTCTCCCTTGTTGGCTGCTTTTATCACGCTCTCGTCGTCTATAACAACGCCAAGAAGTTCAATAGAAAGCACGGCAACGATCTCGTCGATTTCAAGCATATCCCCGCTTTTCGCTAGATGATTTCTCAGCCTGTTGACAATCAGTTTAGGAGGCTCCATTTCCTCCTGCTCGAGCAGTCCTATGATACGGTCCGCGTCACGAACTGATGATTTTTCTGGATTCGTAACTACGATAGATTTATCTGCTCCGGCCACCGCATTTTTGAATCCTTGCTCTATTCCCGCAGGACAGTCGATGATAACATAATCATAATCCTGCTTCAGTTCCTGAATAATTTTTTTCATCTGGTGAGGCTGTACTGAACTTTTATCTTTCGTCTGAGCAGCAGGCAGCAAAAACAGACATTCAAAGCGCTTGTCTTTAATAAGCGCCTGGTTCAGCTTGCAGCGCTCTTCCACTACATCTACCAGATCGTAAATAATTCTATTTTCAAGACCCATCAGAACATCGAGATTGCGAAGCCCGATATCAGTATCGACGAGACAGACCTTTTTCCCGGACAGAGCCAGAGCAGTTCCAATATTTGCAGACGTTGTCGTTTTACCGACTCCGCCTTTACCCGAAGTAATTACAATAGCTTCTCCCATGCATTATTCCCCTTTCTGCAGCAAGCTGTTTAAGCCTGGCCTGATTCTGTATACATTACTGATGCGGTCAATTCTGATCTGGTTCTCATCATGAGATATGTAAGCAAATTCCATTTCATGCCCTCCTGCCGGATAGTGGTCAGGAGACCTGTTAATCATATCTGCGATGCGCAGCTGTGAAGGTTTCATTACAGATGATGCAATCACGGCTTCACTGTTTCCCTTGCAGCCTGCGTGCGCGATGCCTTTGATTGCCCCCATAACAAATATATTACCTGAAGCCATGACCGTTCCGCCAGGATTCACGTCTCCAATAAGAAGGAGATCCCCCTGAACTTCAAGAACCTGTCCTGACCTGATAATTTTCGATACAGTCGTAACTTCTTTTTCTTTTTGCATTTCTTCTGCTTCTGCACGGGAAATGACGTTGGATTCAATCCGTTCTAGAAGAAGGTTTTTTTTATTTTGAAGCACGCTGATGATTTTTTTCTCCTGATCATCCGTTAAAAAACGGTTCCCCGCCTGTACTCTTACCGAGACTGCAGGACCGTCAAGAAATTGACCGCTGTCTGCCGTCAGTTTGTCATAGAGTTCATCTAGCATCTGCTGAAACGAACATGTATCATCAAGAATCAGAACGAGGCCGTTTTTTGTACCTTTTATCGTTACATAATGATGCATTTTCTGTGCCATTCCCATAATTCACCTCAAGATACAAGGATTCGACAGAGAGAAGAAAAATCCTTTTAAATTAGTTCAACCTATCCTTGATTTTTTGCAGGTGCTTATCAATAAAATAATAGATTGCCAGCGTAAATACTCCGTTTAACAGGAGTGTAGGAAGCAGTCTGTCATAAAGGTAGATACCCCATGCCATATCCGCTACTCCGACCAATGAGTTCAGGCCGAACACAAGGGTTTCAAGGCATGTCACTCCGATCAATGATAAAAAGAAAGCCACAAAGACGTTCCCGAAAACTAATCGGGAAAATACTGAAGTCAAATAGGCAGTCAAGGCCATAGAGAACATATACACACCGATAATATCAGTATACAGCAGATCAGTAAGAAGGCCGAACACAAGTGCATAAGCGATTCCAACCTGAGGCTTAAGGTACATCGAGATAAAGAGGATGATTACTAAAGTGAATCTTGGCACCATGAGCCAGCCTTCTCCGTTATATTCAGGCAGCATGACCTGCATGATTGTACTCTCTGCTACAAAAGCAACATAGGCAAGAAAAGGAAGAAGAATACGGTTCATCATTCTTCCTCCTTTGTAAATTCATCTTCATCAAGTGTTTCCATTTTCCGTTCAAGGACCATTAAATGATCAAGGTCAAATAGATTAGCAGAAGGCTTAAGATAAGCGGTTTGTGTAAGTCCGACCTCATCAGGTTCAACCTCTGTTATTTCACCGATCAGCAAGCCGCGCGGAAACACCTCGCCGAGGCCCGAAGTAATGACCTGCTGTCCCTTTTTAATTTTAGCGTCCATCGGGATCTTCTTAAACATCAGCTTCTGCTTTTTCGAATCATATCCTTCAATCGTTCCAAAAATACGATCGTTCCCCTGTACGATAGCAGAAAAACGGTTCGTTCTGTCATTGTCGCTGATCAGCTGGACAGTAGAATGGAAGGGTGATACTTTGCTAATCTTGCCAATGAATCCTTGAGGAGAAATAACTGCCATCTTCGGCTCGATCCCGTCCTTTGAGCCTTTATTGATGAAAACAAACTGGTTCCAGCTGTCTGGAGACCTGCCGATCACAGAAGCTTCTCTGATCTTGTAGTCCGTCAAGTCTTCTTGTTTGTCCAATTGGGCTTTCAAGGTGTCATTCGTGTCTTTCAGCTCCTGATAATCCGCTGAAAGCTGAGCATACTCATCGAGTCTTGCTTTTAATAGCTTATTTTCATGATAGATCTGTTTCATTTCACTGACATTCTCAAAGAAACCCGCTATATAATTAGCGGGTTTATAAAAGACTGATTGAGTCCAACCGACGGTATCTTTCAAAAACTGTTCCGGCCAGGATAATTCTTCGCGCTGCTTCATTGAAAAGCCAATCATGGCAACGAGAACAATGATACTCGCCAGTAATATAATCAGCCGTTTGTTGGAAAAGAATTGAGGCATTAGTTACACCTTCTTACTTGGATTTAGAACGTGAAGTAATTCCAGCTTTTGAACGGAAAAGATGCAGATTTTCTAATGCACGTCCAGTACCGACAGCTACACAGTCAAGGGCGTTCTCAGCCACGATAACTGGCATCTTTGTTTCTTCACTGATCACTTTATCCAAGTTGCGCAGCAGTGCGCCTCCGCCAGTCAAAACAATACCGCGGTCCATAATATCTGCAGCAAGTTCCGGCGGTGTTTTTTCAAGCGTAACTTTTACTGCGTCCATGATGCTGTTTACCGTATCGCGCAGGGCGCCGGCTACTTCATCAGCTGTAATTGTGATCGTTTTAGGAAGACCAGTTAACAGATCGCGTCCGCGGATGTCCATATCTTCGATTTCTTCAGGAGAACCTGCAGAACCGATTTCAAGCTTCAGTGTCTCTGAAGTACGTTCACCGATCATCAGGTTATATGTTTTCTTAATGTACTGAATGATAGCATCATCCATCTCATCTCCTGCGATTCGAATCGACTGGCTCGTTACGATTCCGCCTAATGAGATGATAGCGACCTCAGTCGTTCCTCCGCCAATATCAACAACCATGCTTCCTGTCGGCTCCCAAACCGGAAGGTCTGCACCGATTGCCGCTGCAAAAGGTTCTTCGATTGTATATGCTTCACGAGCACCTGCCTGCTTTGTCGCATCTTCAACTGCACGTTTTTCAACCGCTGTTATACCAGAAGGAACACATACCATCACATTCGGTTTGCGGGCAAAAACAGAACGGTTCTTCTGTGCCTGCTGAATGAAATATTTCATCATCGTTGCTGTTGTTTCGAAGTCTGCGATGACTCCGTCCTTCATCGGGCGGACTGCCACGATGTTACCTGGCGTACGGCCGATCATGTTTTTTGCAGCGTTTCCTACTGCCTCGATAGATCCTGTATCCGTTCGCAGCGCTACAACGGAAGGTTCACGCACAACAACACCCTTGCCCTTCACGTAAACAAGTGTGTTTGCAGTTCCTAAATCAATTCCTAAATCTCTTGAAAATCCACCAAACATATATGTAAACTCCTTTCATCGAGCAAAACTCATAGATTAGATTATACGCTAACAAAAGCGAAAAAGACAATGTTAAACATATCCTTTTTCCTTAAGCGAAACGTATTTTTTGTCACCGATAATAATATGGTCAAGCACATCAATACCAAGCAGCTTTCCGCATTCTACCAGACGTTTCGTCACGTCTATATCTTCCTTGCTGGGCGTCGGATCTCCACTCGGATGATTGTGGAAGCAGATGATGGAAGCGGCAGATCTCTTAAAGCCTTCCTTGAACACTTCCCGCGGATGAACGATGGAGGTGTTGAGGCTTCCGATAAAGACTGTTTTCTTATAAAGAATCTGGTTCTTCGTATTCAGGTACAGACAGACAAAGTGCTCCTGCTGCAAAAAACGAAGATCATCCATCATGTACTTCGCGCCGTCCTCCGGCGACCTCACCGCATACCGTTCTTCAAACTGAAGCCTGCTTACTCGTTTTCCGATCTCGACTGCTGCGAGAAGTTCTACCGCTTTCGCAGTGCCGATGCCGTTAATCTGAGTGAGCTCTCCAATAGTTGCATCCTTCAAATAACGAAGTCCTTCAAACTGCTGGATAATATGGTGAGAAAGCTGAAGTGCCGACATCTTCTTCGTGCCTGTACGAAGCAAGATAGCGATCAGTTCATGATTGGCGAGACTTTCCGGGCCTTCAGCAACGAGACGTTCACGAGGCCTCTCTTGTACGGGATAATCTTTAATCAAAGCGGGAGCATTTACCATTTCATCTTCCTCCTGTATCTGCGGTTTTATGACTGACCGAGATGGCGAAAGATGCCGAAGCCCTCTAATTCTCTTACTACCCTCGAAATAGGAAGCCCCATCACATTATAGTAATCTCCTGTAATGGAATGAACAAATACAGCACCCTTGCCTTGGATGCCATAAGCACCAGCCTTATCAAATGGTTCTTTGGTTGATATGTACCATTCGATTTCTTCTGCTGTCAGCGGCCAGAAACGGACTTCCGTCTTTTCCGCAAAAACGCTGGACCGGTCACTATCTATCAGACAGACACCCGTATATACCTCGTGAGTCCTCCCAGAAAGCATCTGCAGCATATCGCGTGCTTCTTGCTTGTCCTTCGGTTTTCCTAAAGGTTTTCCATCGAGTACTACAATCGTATCTGAACCAGCAATGACAGCATCAGGATGCTGAGAGAAAATATCTCTCGCCTTTTGTTCTGCAAGCGAGCAGACCAGTTCTTCGGCCGATAATCCCGGATCCATCACTTCTTCGATCTTGCTGGGACAGACATCAAATAGGAGAAGTGCATAAGACAGAAGTTCTTTTCTTCGAGGTGAAGAAGAGGCTAAAATGAGGCGTTTCATTGCATCACCCTTCAATGCAGGATTAGGGTCCTGTCTAATGTTGAAGGCTGACTTCAGCATAGCAGAACCAGTTTCATTAGACAAACCTATACATAATAAACAATTGTTTCTTTTAATCTTTCGGCAAACCTTGCTCTTTTATGACGATTTCCCCTAAAAAAATACTCAAAAACAGAGAATATCATCCTCATTTTTTGCTAAAATGCGAAAAAGGAGCAATTATGCTCCTTTTTGCATGGCTTTCATAAGCTGTTCATAATTTTGCAGCGCATCGAGTGCTTCCTGCTGAAATCGAGGCTGAATGTCTTTCTTATCTTTTTCCTGCTTGATCATCTCAAGCAGGTTTGACATGTTCTTCTCATAAGCAGACGATTGTTTTTTTACTCCGGTACTCCAATTTTTACTCTGCTGACTCCCAAACGTCTTCCATTTTTCATAATCCCGCAGCGTGGAGGCTACTGCTTTGGACCGGTTATCCCCAGCTGGCAGATACGACAAAGTGATCACATTTTGCAAAAGCGTTTTCCCATTCACGAAATATGGTTCATCGAGTTTGTCGGCTGTGTATAGATTTTTAAATGTGAATTCCTGTTTCTTTTCCCATACATCAATGCCTTGTTCTTCATAAGAAGAAACGAGTGATGACGTTTGGTGCTTTTCGTTGCCGATTCCGCTGATGATGGCATACTTTTCATCTTCTATTTTGACAACCGCCGCTGCGCCGATGCTGCTCTTTATTTCTTTTGCTCTTTTCTCGGCCCGCTCTTTAGAGGTAAAAACACCTGATTGTACGATAGAAAAAGATAGAGATATATCAGACAGCTGAACATGCTGTTTGTTTTGATTATCTGCTGCTGCAGCAGGTATCTCTTTTGCTTCCGATTCTGCAGCAGGTGAAGAGAAAACCATTAAGACGATTGCTCCAAAAAGCAGTCCGGTCACAACTGCTCCAGCAATTGAAACAGCAATCTTCTTCCTCCAGAACATGTTGCCTCTCCATATAGGCTGCTGCGGTCTCTTAAGCAGCCCATATGTCCTGTTCTTCCGTTTTGCAAGTGCCTTCACTTTCGCTGCAAAAGATGCTCTCACACTATGATAATCAGCCAAAGCAGCAGCGGCCTCTGCTCGTCCATTTTGCTCTTCCACAAGTACAACGGTTTGTTCTGGCTGCTGCGATCTTTCCTTGCCGTTAATCAGTATCGTGATTCTATTTTTGTCTTCCACAGTCCACCGCTCCTTTTCTAGTATCTAGTAAATGGTATGCAGCGGCGACTTTTAATAGAACTGTAAAACTCTGCAAAAAAAGAAGAAGGCTAACTAAGCCTTCTTCCAAAAAGTTAACCTGAATAGCAGGCTACCTTGTTTCTTCCTTGCTGCTTTGCTCCAGTGTACATTGCTCTATCTGCGTTTCGGATAAGGGTAAGAGCGTCTTCACCTTGGTCTGGAGCTGTGGCGATTCCAATACTCGCTGTAATGAAAAGCGATGTATCTGTTTTGTCAGTCAGATCATTTTTAATCCGGAATGCCTGATTGGAAATAATAAACCTAAGCCTCTCCGCCATTTCAAAGCATTCCGTGCTGCCTGTTTCCGGCAGAAGGATGATAAACTCTTCGCCGCCATAGCGGGCAACCGTACCTTTCTTTCCAATCGTGCTCTCAAGCCTCTCAGCGAGCTGGCACAGCACTTCATTGCCGCTTTGGTGGCCGTATGTATCGTTCACTCTCTTAAAATGGTCAATATCGAGAAGAATGATAGAAAACTGTCTTCTTAAATAGTCATATTGCTGAAACATACCGCTTAATACATTTTCGAAATAACGATAATTATATAACCCCGTTAGAGGACATTGCTCGCTCTTGAGCTTTGTTGATTCATAATTTTTCGCGTTATCGATGGCTACGGCAAGATAGTTAGCTAATATCTCCATGATCATCAGATGATGCTTTTGATAAGCCCATTTGTCTTTTGAAGCAAATGTGATGATTCCAACGATTTGCTGGTTCCGGATCATAGGAACCGACATGATAGATTGAGCTTTTCCCTGGAAGTAGCGGTTAGATATCTCTCCCCATTGCTTTGCGGTACTATACCTTACACTTCTGCCCGTTGACCATACTCTGCCGCTCACCCCTTCATGCCGCTTCAGCCTAATAAACGGTATGATTCCCGGCTCTTTCTCGTATTTGCGGATGGTTTTAAAATACTCTCCATTCTCTGTATCAAAAATGAACACATAATCTGCTTTCATGATCGTGATCATCTTTTCAATAAACACATCAAGGATATCGTTCACTTTTAAATGCTCTGTCAGCTGCTGTCCTATTTCAGATGATTTTTGAAGAAGGACGTTCACCTGCTGAGAGGAGTGATAAAGGTTGATGATGATCGATAATGAAAGGAATGGGAAGCCGACATAAAAGATTGCAGAACGATCATATTGAGAATACATCATGAATAGCAAGATGCCTACTGGAAGGACAACAATCTCAGATGCAATATCCCACCACATGTCACGGTCAATAAACGCGCTCTTCATTTTATATAAATAATTTGAGATAAGATAAAGTAATATGTGATTCAGTATGAAATAAGTCACTATGTACCCAATCGTCGGAAGGAGCGGAAAAGCCTCTCCCTTGCCTAAAGGACCAGTGTCACCGCCAAGCAGCTGGAATACGTAGCCGGATGAAACGGTAATCCACCCGAACATCAGCGTCATCGCCAGATACCGATAATATTCTTTAATAAGCGATTTCTTTAAGATTAAAAAAAGCGCAATCACCGAGAGCTGGGTGATGAAGAAAGAAACAAACAATCCATATGACAGAAACACAGCGAGCGAGATCCCTTGAATAAGAGAGATGTTAGAATCCAATACTTTAATCGGGAACATTGAGACCACGACAGCCAGAGCGCCAAAAATAACGATGTCGATAAGTCTGGTGGTACTTAAGTTTGCTAGAGAGCCGCTTGATTGATAAGCTATATATATAGCAATCGGATATAAAACGAGCCATCCTGCTATAACGTACAACCGCATCGTTTTCTCCATTAATGTCTTGTCTCCTTCCCTGATTCTAAAGCAGGACTCCGAAAGTATGATAATTGTAAAATTATAGGTAAATTGTATTATTCATTCATTTTACCAAAAGTTCGGAAAATTTCAATTATAAAGTGAAAAATCTTTCAAAAATCTTCGGACTTCGGCAATAAAGTACAGCGAACCGGTTATGATGATAACTTCGTCTTCAGAAGCGGATTCAACAGACTCAGCAATTGCTGCTTTCCAATCCTTTTTATAGCGCTTAAAAGGAAACGAGGATTTTTCATACATCTCTTTCATGCTGCCTGCCCGCGGATGTTCAAAATCAGTAAAAGTAAGTGTGGAAGCGGCAGAATACAGATGACTCAGCATCTCTTCCTTTTCTTTATCGGCAAGAACTGCAAAAATAACATGTATTTTTTTCGAAATAAAATTTTCTTTTAAAGTGTTTTTTAAAGCGGCAGCTCCCTCAGGATTATGAGCACCGTCTATAAATACAAGCGGATGGTCTGACATCTGTTCAAACCTTCCAGGCACGAACGCGAGCTTAAGTCCTTCCGCTTTGTTTTTGCTGCTGATGTTCAAGAGAAAACGTTGCTGCAGGTTTTCAAGCACCATCAATGCCAGTGCAGCATTGCGGATCTGATGATTCCCAAGCATCGACACACTGTAATTTTGTCCTTCTATCGAATAAAGCGATCGGTACGTAAAAGTTTGCCCGCCAGAAATGTCCTTTGTTCGTACTGCAGAATAATCATCTCCCCAAGTAAAAAGTGGCGCTTGTTTCGCTTCGGCTTGCTGTCTTATGACAGCTAAAGCTTCCGAACTCGTATACCCTGCAACAGCATGTACGCCGCTTTTGATGATACCCGCTTTTTCTGCTGCGATTTCTTGCAGCGTGTTTCCAAGAAAACCGCAATGATCCATCCCTACATTCGTGATGACAGATAAAATCGGGCTCACGACATTCGTTGAATCCCATCGCCCGCCCATACCAGCTTCAATGATACAGAAATCCGGTTTTGCAACAGCACCAAAATAATATAAAGCTGCCGCTGTGACAGCTTCGAATTCAGTCAGCGTCCTATCTTCATCGTCCATTACAGATTTCATATCATTCAGCACCCTGAGAAAATCACTCTCGCTGATGCTTTCACCGTTAAATTGAATATGTTCATTCACACTGTTTAAAAAAGGAGAGGTAAACGAGCCTGCACTATAGACAGATTGTAAAAGGACGCTCTGAATAAAAGCGCTTGTTGATCCTTTTCCATTCGTTCCGGCTATATGAATGATCTTTAAGTGATCATGAGGATTCCCCAGCTTTTGCAGCAGCCGTTCCATACCAGTAAGACCGGGGTTGATCCTGCCTCCTTTTACAAGTCCTAAAAATTCGTTCATTTCCTGATAACTTTTCATTTCTCTCCTGCTCCATTCTTATATATCCTTTTCATCAGCTCTATGCTTGTTTATAGTGAATATGGAAGGTATTTAACTCAAACTATTTCTTTAACAGTATAGCTTTCCTGCATTCTACCCCGCAAACAAGGAGACACTTGAATGAAACGAAATTGCTGGATCGTTTATAACGGCAACTTGAAAACAGAGAAGTTTTTAGACTATGCACAGTGGCTTGCTGAAGCAGCAAGAAAAGCTGGCATCACCGCCGAACTTATCGCAAACAATGAAATCTTGACTTTTTTCCAAAACGGCAGCTGTTTCTTGGCAGGCAACAAACAGAACAGCCCGCTTCCTGATTTCGTGCTTTTTACTGATAAGGACATTTTGCTTGCAAGGCAGATTGAAAGAATGGGAATACGTGTCTTTAACTCTTCTTCTGCCATTGAAATATGCGATAACAAAATATTGATGTATGAAAGGCTAGCGCTGGAAGGAATTCCATTTCCGAAAACCGCAGTCTCTCCTAAAATTTTCGGAAATGTAACAGATGATATTCATTTAGAGTCGTTCACCAAGGAAATCGGATTTCCGATGGTGCTGAAAGAAGCTTACGGTTCGTTCGGACAGCAAGTGTACCTTGTTTCAACAAAAGAAGAGCTGCAGGAAAAAATACAGGAGCTCGGCTCTAAAGAATATATCGTACAGGAATTTATCAAAGCCAGCAGCGGCCGAGATATAAGAGTCAACATCGTCGGCTGCCGTCCAGTCGCTTCCATGCTTCGCCGTTCTTTAACTGATTTCCGCGCGAACGTAAGCGCAGGAGGTACGATGGAGCCCTATGCACCTACAAAGGAAGAATCAGAACTTGCCGCAGCCGCTGCTAGAGCAGCCGGCACTGATTTTGCAGGAGTCGACCTGCTCTTTACTGAAGACGGCTCGCCGACTGTCTGCGAAGTGAACTCAAACGCGCATATTCGCAGTATTTACAGCTGTACAGGGATAAATGTAGCTGACCATATCCTTTCATATATAAAGGAGAAAATGTATGGCTGAGTTAAAAACGAATGCGTCAGGCTGGATCATTTATACAAAACAAGATGCGCAGACAAACAAAGAATATATTGAATGGTTTTTAAAAGAAGCTTCATTGCTTAAGCTTTCTTTAAGGTTGTTGGAGAGGGAACGATTTATCATCGGTGTGAAAAACGGCCGCAATTGCCTGTTATATGACGGGAAAGAGCTGAATTTGCCCGATTTTGCTGTAGTGAGATGCATCGATTCTTTGTTCTCTCATCACCTGGAAATTATGGATATAAAGGTCTTTAACCCGTCACTTGTTTCTGAAATTGCAAATGATAAAGCAAGAACACACCAGTTCCTTGCCCAGCATCATATTCCGATGACAGAAACATACTTTATTGATAAAGTGCATTGCAAACAAGAACTTATTCCTCTTGATTTTCCATTCGTACTAAAAGAATCCGGTGGAAGAGGCGGAAAAAATGTTCACCTTGTTCATACCATAGAAGAGCTGCAGGAACTTGTAACATCATCTGAAAGCAGAAGCTGGGTGGCACAGCGGCTGGCTGGGACCCCTGGAAAGGATGTTCGTGTATTTATAGTAGGACAAAAAATAGCGGGAGCCGTTCTCCGGAGTTCAGAGTCAGATTTCAGGGCAAATTTTTCACTTGGCGGAACGGCCGAACTTTACTATCTGAACGATGAAGAAAAGACGCTTGTTGAAAACATTGCATCGCTGCTTCCGGTCGGAATGGCAGGCATTGATTTTTTGTTTGATGAGAACGGGAAGTTCCTTTTTAACGAGATCGAGGATGTGGCGGGCAGCCGTACCTTGTCAGCCTGCTCTGACATCAACATCGTCAGACTGTATTTAGAACATATCACCGACACACTTAAAAACCCGGCAGATCACTGATCTGCCGGGTTTTTTATTAACTTTAAACTCTTAGTTCAGCGATGCGCTGCTTGACGAGCTGCTGTTTTTCAATATAATCCTTTTCTTTCGCGCGTTCTTCTTCAATCACCTTTTCTGGTGCTTTCTTTACGAAACCTTCATTGCTCAGTTTCTTCTGAACACGTTCTACTTCTTTATTGTATTTCTCCAGCTCTTTTTCCAGGCGCTGAATCTCTTCATCGATATTGATCAAGCCTTCAAGCGGAAGATACATCTCAAGCCCTGTCAGTACAGAGCTCATAGATTTTTCCGGCGCAGTGATTTTTTCGTCAATCACGAGCTCACTCGGGTTGCAGAAACGCATAAGATACGTGCGGTTCGCTTCCAATGCCTTCTGAACTTCGGCGTCCTTCGGCTTGATCTGAAGCTCGATCGGCTTGCTTGGCGCAACGTTCATCTCTGAGCGGATGTTTCGCACAGAACGGATCACTTCTGTAATGAGCGCCATGTCTTTTGCCGCTTCAGGGAAATGGAGATCTTCTCTTTTTACCGGCCATGAAGCAACTGTGATTGACTCTCCTTCATGAGGAAGGTGCTGCCAGATCTCTTCTGTAATGAACGGCATGAACGGATGAAGAAGCCTCATCGTCTGATCAAGCACATGTGCCAAAACAGAGCGTGTCGTTTTCTTCGCCGCTTCATCTTCACCGTAAAGAGGAAGCTTAGCCATTTCAATATACCAGTCACAAAGATCATCCCAGATGAAGTTGTAAAGCAGTCTTCCTACTTCGCCAAACTCATAGGCGTCGATCAGACGGGTAACTTCCTCTGCTGTCGTGTTGAGTCTTGTTAAAATCCACTTGTCAGCAAGGGATTTTCCACCTGAAAGATCAATCTCGCTGTATGTCATTCCGTTCATGTTCATGAGCGCAAAGCGGGAGGCGTTCCAGATTTTATTAGCAAAGTTCCAAGTCGATTCAACCTTCTCCCAATAGAAGCGGAGGTCGTTGCCCGGCGAGCTTCCTGTTGAGAGGAAGAAGCGGAGAGCATCTGCTCCGTACTTTTCGATAACATCCATCGGATCGACACCGTTGCCAAGCGACTTGCTCATCTTGCGGCCTTCAGAATCCCTCACCAGTCCGTGGATCAGCACATCGTTGAACGGCTGCTTACCAGTGAATTCAAGTGACTGGAAGATCATGCGCGCAACCCAGAAATAAATGATGTCATATCCTGTTACAAGTACATCGGTCGGGAAGTAGCGCTTAAAGTCTGCACTCTCTTTATCTGGCCAGCCCATTGTTGAGAACGGCCACAACGCTGAAGAGAACCATGTATCAAGCACGTCTGTATCCTGTTCCCAGTTTTCGATATATTCAGGTGCTTCGTGCCCTACAAAAATCTCGCCTGTTTCTTTGTGATACCAGGCAGGAATACGGTGCCCCCACCAAAGCTGGCGGGAGATGCACCAGTCACGGATGTTTTCAATCCACCGCATATACGTTTTCTCGAAACGGTCCGGAACAAAATTGACTTTATTATCGGATGACTGAAGTTTGATCGCTTCTTCAGCCAACGGCTTCATCTTAACGAACCATTGTGTTGAAAGATAAGGCTCAACAACTGCTCCGCTTCTTTCAGAATGTCCGACAGAATGCATGTGTTCTTCAATTTTGAAAAGAACGCCCTGCTCCTGGAGGTCTTTGACGATCTGTTTACGGCACTCGAAACGGTCCATTCCTTTATAGACACCTGCATTATCGTTCATCTTTCCGCCTTCATCCATTACGAGAATACGCTCAAGATTATGGCGGTTTCCAATTTCAAAGTCGTTCGGGTCATGAGCCGGTGTAATTTTAACTGCGCCTGAACCGAACTCCATGTCAACATAATCATCGCCGACAATCTCGATCTCGCGTCCAACGATCGGCAGGATTGCTTTTTTGCCAATCAGATGCTGATAGCGCTCATCTTTTGGATGAACAGCGATCGCTGTATCGCCAAGCATCGTTTCCGGACGGGTTGTTGCCACTTCAATGTGGCCGCTTCCGTCAGCTAGAGGATACTTCATATGATAGAAGGCTCCCTGCACATCCTGGTGGATAACCTCGATATCGGAAAGTGCCGTTTTCGTCTGCGGATCCCAGTTGATGATATATTCCCCGCGGTAGATTAAGCCTTTATTATAAAGCTTGACGAATACTTCTTTAACCGCGTCAGAAAGTCCCTCATCCAGCGTGAAACGCTCTCTTGAATAATCGAGGCCAAGACCGAGCTTCGACCATTGCTTGCGGATGAATTCCGCATACTCTTCTTTCCATTCCCATGATTTCTCAAGAAACTTTTCGCGTCCAAGATCATAGCGGGAAATTCCTTCTTCTTTCAGCTTTCCTTCAACCTTTGCCTGAGTGGCAATACCAGCATGGTCCATCCCTGGAAGCCATAATACGTCATAGCCTTGCATCCTTTTTGTTCTTGTCAGGATGTCTTGTAGTGTCGTATCCCAGGCGTGCCCGAGGTGAAGTTTCCCTGTTACGTTCGGCGGCGGGATTACAACGGTGTAAGGCTTTTTCTTTTCATCACCAGTCGCTTCAAAAAATTTTCCCTTAAGCCAATATTCATACCAGCTGCTCTCTGTTGCTTTTGGATCATACTTTGTAGGCATTGTCAGTTCATTCTGTTCCGTTGTCATACAACTTCCTCCTTTTAAAAGCTCTTTAAAAGCTCATTTAAACATAAAAAGCTCCTCTCATCACAAAGGACGAAAGAAGCTGTTTCCGCGGTACCACCTTAATTTGCACATCAAAAAATGTGCACTCTTAACAGATAACGGCTGAACCCGTCTTCTTCTAGCAGGTTAGACCTGTTCAAAGAAAATGCTCCAGGGCGACCTTCCATGCCGCAGTCCTTAGGAAACTTTCACCATGTGTTTCCCTCTCTTTAAAGGTGCGGAAATGTACTCTTCCCCTTCTTAGCGTTCATATGAAATATGTCATTATTTTATAATGCAATTCACAGCCCCGTCAATAGAAAAAGGGTTGTGAGGATCAGTATATGCTGTTTATTAGAATTAGTATAGTCATTTTCACCAGAAAAACCGTTTTGCATACACTACAATAAATCCATATGGCCATATGCCTATAGGCTAGAACTAATAATAGGTGAGGGTGATAGTATGAGACGCCGTTTTACAGCCCGCTTCAGGAGTCCTAGATGGTTTCAGTCGTTAAAAGCAGCGGTCGGCCAGCTGACGATCCCTCTTTTTATCTTTCAACTGATCAGAACAATCCTTTTTCCAACATCCGTCGATTTTTTCCTGCTTTTCGTCCTGCTGATTTTTCACATTATCTTTTCTTATGAAGTACTTTGATTAGAAAACACCGGCTGTCGAAAAGACTTTGAAATCTTTTTGAAGACACCGAGTCTCTTCTTTGTAAAAAGCACTTTCCTAAAGCTTTTTGCAATTGAACGACTTGTTTATTAAGAAAGTTCATCGTGATACCTCTTAATAATCCAACGTTTAAAGCGTGAGAAGTGTTTTAAACCTCTCGTAGATACATTGGCCGTTTCAATCATTATTTCGTTTGATCAACCTGAATTCATCATTGATATGGTTGATTGGAGTGTAAGGTGCCGACTCCTCGAAAATGAAGGTCGCATTTTCTTCGTGCGATGTCTTGCTGCGTCGCCTTCCTTATCCTGCGGGACGAGTGGGACAGGTGAGACCCTTTAGGGCGCACAGCGGCAAAGGGGCTCACCTGTCCAGCAGAAAACGGCTAGCCCCTCGAGGTCAAAAGGGCAAGTGTCCAATAAGTCAAAGAGCGACTTACCGGCCCCGTTCCCTTTTGCTTGTCGGGGCTGAACGAGCCGTTTCTGCTTTTCGCCACGCGGAAAGCGTGCGCCTGAAACGGAGATCAACCGCTTCTATGGTTTCTGAAAGCAATATAGTTTACGAAACATCCTTGTAAAAAATCAAATTTGCTTAAAGAACAAAAAAAGTCACATATAGCAATCCTATATGTGACCATCTTTATTATGAATGTTTGGATCTGCAGGATTCTGCTCGCCTGCAAGCGGAAATCGGGATAAGTGCTCACAAAAATCGCGGATTCTTTTCATGGCCGATAGCCTGCTTTCCAGCACATGGACCATTTCAATCTGAGACAGCTTTGAATTATTCTGATAAGCGTCAACGGCGTTAAAGATCGGCTCTGGGAAGGAAAGATAACTGATCAGAAGCTCTCTTTCCTCATAAACTAATGGGAATTGCTTTTCATATTGTCTGAGCATCGATAATCCGTCGTCTCTGTTCCAGGAGCTTTTATGCGCAGCTTTTCGGAAATACATGGCCAGATCACGGACTGGCGTATCAAGCACAGCTTTTTCAAAGTTAAAAAGATGGCCTTCTCCTGTCTGGCTGTATAAGAGGTGGCTTCTTGAAACTTTGCCATGACACAGTACACTGCGGTACCTCTTTTCACGTTTGCATCCTTCATACCAGTTATTCAGAGACCGTTTGGCATCCTCAGCCATCCTCATCGTCTGATGAAAATGGCTCAAATATGTCAGCTCAAATGGCGACATATATGTCCTTTGCTCCGCCATTTCCGTAAAACGCTCCATTTCATACTGCCGGCTCTCCCACCGCCCCATCAAGTATTGCAATGAATGCTCAGCTACTTCTGGAGAGAAATCTTGTTCTTTTACGGTCAGTGCATGGATCCTTGCAATGTGATCGATGAGCACTTCATCCTGATAAGCTCCTCTTCTTTCTCCAGAAGAAGGGAACCACGGCATCAGGTAGTATACTTTAGAGCCTTGCTTTACCGTATAATCACCATATTTGGTAGGATACAAGGGGACCACTTGATGGAATCCGATTTCAGAAAGTCTTTGTATCACATGAGTGAACCACTCTCTTTCTCCATCCTCCATCACCGCTTCTTTTAACGCGAACGTTCCCCTTTTCGTTATTACTTTTTTTACTTTTCCAATTGATTCGATTTTCTCTGGGTACAGATCGTAATAAAACAGCACAGGCCCGTAATTCTGAATTTCCCCTCCTGTTGTCACAGGGCCACCTTCTTTCTGTTTTCATCCATCCATTCTGTGACTGCCATAAGCAGACGCCGGTTGATTTCCCATTCTCTTGAAAAACGGTCAAGACTGGAAACGGCTTCTTCAAGATCTCCACCCTGCAGGTTCAGCAGGCATTCCTTCAGTTCCCAAGGGATCATAATCTCAGCAGCCAGCAGAAACCCCTGTTCTGAATGCAATGGATAATCACGATCTGCTGCAGTCAGCAGTCTTTTTAAAGATGGAGTACCGCATGCAGCTATCCATTCCTGCAGAAATCTCCTTAACGGTTTATAGGTTCGCACTGGCATCTGGTCACCAGCTTCATAGAAAAGAAAATCCATGACTTTCCGGCCGCTGTCCGTGCTTAGCTGAGGATCAAGAAGAGGCGGGACGCTGTTTCCAGCCAGTTCAATCAACTTATTAGCCTGCACTGCCCTCTTCCTTGCTTCTGTCAGACTCATTCTGATCAAACTGAAGCTTCCGCCGCTGCTGGCCACGGGCTTAGCAAGCTCCAGCAGTGACTGGAAATCAAACTCATCCGTCTCTGCTAAAACTTCCAGCCCGCGTGCCTCCATTTCCCCCGCGGCTAAAATTTTTGCAACAAGTGCCCCCCACTGCTTTTCATTTCCCAGCAGTCCAAATGGCTCGATGCAGCTGTCATGAAGTGTAATCCATTGTTTGTTAACAGAAATCCTGCTTTCTCCTTTTTTCGTGCGTATCAT
Source organism: Fictibacillus aquaticus (assembly GCF_002245695.1). Classification (GTDB taxonomy): domain Bacteria; phylum Bacillota; class Bacilli; order Bacillales; family Fictibacillaceae; genus Fictibacillus; species Fictibacillus aquaticus. Next base: position 285,989 of record NZ_NOII01000002.1, read on the forward strand.
CCGGTCAAGCATAGGACCATCTTTTTTACCTGCTTCATCACGCCATTCTGTATGCCATTTCAGCAGACTTTCGTCGGCCCAATACCGGATCCTCTTACACCCGCTGTCTGTGAGCAGAATAAAAGGGTTCTCCATCCAGGATACTTCGCGGAGACCGTATTCTTCTTTGACAATGTCAAGAATATCCATAGCTCTGCCGGCTACCTGGATGAAGATACAGGAATATATATGATCTGTCCTGCGCAAACCTGGTCTTGCTGGATGGAACGGTTAACTCTCAGCAGTGTATTGATTGAAACATCATAACGGTCACAAATTCTATCCAGTGAATCGCCGCGCTGCAGAATGTACATTTTCATTTTTGAAAATTTCTCTTCATTCCTGTCAAGCATCTTAGTCAAGTAAAGCGCATTTTCATCTTGAGTGTATGATTTTTTCGGTTTTTCCTGTTCTGTCTGCTGCACAGGAGGAGCTGTGTAGACCGTTTCCTCTGCGTATTCTTCAGCTGCAGGCTGCTGTTCGGCTGACCATTGCTGCTGTTGTTCGGCACCCCATTGCTGCTGGTGTTCCGGAACCCATTGCTGCTGCTGTTCGGCACCCCATTGCTGCTGTTCGGCCCATTGTTGCGGGCGGTGATTAGGATTATAGGAAGAAGAATAGGATTCTTGGTAGGAGACAGGCTCATAATGAGCTTCATAAGCCGCATTATATGTTTGTTCTTCATACGCTAGTTCTTCGTACTGCTGCTGTTCATATGATGACTCTTCATTTGGCTGTCCTTCAAACTCTTCTTGGACATCCGGTGTTTCTTCTGCTTCCTCATTTCTAGCATATTGAGTATCAGCCGCATCTTGAAATGCGATAGATTTTAACGAGTGAAGCGAATTGTCATAATATCCTTCTTTATCCTCACCCTGTGCTTTAAATTCAAATACCGTTTCCTTGATGGGATTTCTTGCTTCAGCAGGTTCAAAATACAGAGGCTCTGGAGTCACACTGTCCTCTTCTGAATATTTCGCTCTTGCTTCGAATTGAAAAGGTGCAAATATAGACGATGACTCACCCTTTGCCTGCATTTTTCCAGGCGCACTGTATTCAGCCTGTTCAGTACTGTTAACCTCTGCGGCAGGTTTTGTTTCTGGCTCTGCAGGTCTTTCATCTTTAATACCTGTAATGCAGATAGAAGCGGATAGCTCGAGACAAGCAGGATTCGGGAGTTCATAATCAAACGATTCTACCGCAACCATTATTTGATCTGCACGCTCTACCCGGTAGGATGGGATCGTAATATCTACTGGAAAACGATGCTTGATCCCCATTAAACCATCTTCTTTAACAGAAAGCTGTGTTAGCGAACGGTATGAAACCTGCTCGCTGAAACTGCTTGAACCCATATCCGAATTCTCATTTTCTACCGTATTAGCAGGCTCGTATTCCCCGCTCAGCACCAGAGCACCAGTGATGGAAATTTGACCGCTTTCTTCCGTAATAGTTATCTCTGGATCCAGCGATAATGCGTAAACCTCTGCCACTTCCTGTCCCTTCTTTAGCCAGACAGACTCCTCAATGGAGAAACGCAATTTGGATTGATTCATGCCCTTCTCCTCCTTTCAATGCATATAGTTATACACTTAAGGTATATGCTCCAACCTTCTGAGGTATGATTACAGGTTGTTTTTTATCAAGTACAGTGGAGTAGTTCAAAAAAAAAAAGAAAAACCAGCCAGGGCCGGTTTTTCTTTTTGTTTATTCTAAAGCTGCGCAAAAACAGTGTGGAACGCAGCAATCGTTTTTTCAATGTCTTCGTCACTGTGCGCTGTCGATAAGAACAGTCCTTCAAACTGAGAAGGAGGAAGTGAGATGCCATTCTCAAGCATAAGCTTAAAATATTTTTTGAAATGATCCAGGTTAGACGATTTTGCACTGTCATAATTCGTCACTTCTTCATCTGTGAAAAAGAAGCCGATCATGCTGCCTGCGCGGTTAATGCTGTGCGGGATGCTGTATTTGGCAGCGGCTTCCGCAATTCCCTGTGCAAGTCTGTCCCCTTTTCTTGTAAATTCTTTGTAAGTATCTGGAGTAAGCTGACTCAATGTATGATAGCCCGCTGCCATCGCAAGCGGATTCCCCGACAATGTTCCAGCTTGATAAATCGGACCGCTCGGGGCAATCTGTTCCATGATCTCGCGTTTTCCGCCATATGCACCAACCGGAAGTCCGCCTCCGATCACTTTTCCAAGGCAAGTCAGGTCTGGTGTAACCCCAAAATACCCTTGTGCACACCCATAGTCCACACGGAATCCTGTCATAACTTCATCAAAGATTAAAAGTGAGCCATGCTGTTCCGTGATAGAGCGGAGGCCTTCAAGGAAACCTGGCTGTGGAGGAACAACCCCCATGTTGCCTGCTACCGGCTCAACGATAATACAAGCGATATCCTCACCGAATTGTTCAAAGGCGTATTTTATGCTTTCAAGGTCATTATATGGCACAGTAATCGTATTGCTGGCAACAGCTTCAGGAACACCTGGAGAATCCGGGAGGCCAAGTGTCGCAACACCGGAACCTGCCTTTATTAAAAGTGAATCTCCATGTCCATGATAGCAGCCCTCAAACTTCAAGATCTTGCTTCGGCTAGTGTATCCTCTTGCAAGACGAAGTGCGCTCATCGTCGCTTCTGTACCAGAATTCACCATCCGAATCACTTCAACCGAAGGAACACGGTCGATGACAAGCTTAGCTAGCTTTGTTTCCCATTCACTCGGAGCACCAAAGCTCGTACCCATCTCTGCGGTTTTTTTAAGCGCTTCTACAACTTCATCATCCGCGTGACCTAAAATGAGAGGTCCCCAAGAAAGGACATAATCGATATATTCATTGCCGTCAATATCGTATATCTTAGAGCCTTTTCCTCTTTCCATAAAAACAGGATCCATCTCAACCGATTTAAACGCCCTCACAGGGCTGTTTACGCCGCCTGGCATATATTTTTTCGCTTCAGCAAATGCCGCGCTGGACTTATCGAACTGCCTCATGCTCTCCACTCCTTTTTTTATTTATTTTGCTGCAACCATCTTACAGCATCCTTCGCATGATAGGTGATGATCAGGTCCGCGCCTGCCCGTTTCATGCTCGTCAATGTCTCTAAGACCACCTTTTGTTCATCAATCCATCCGTTCTGTGAAGCCGCTTTAATCATGGAATACTCTCCGCTCACGTTATACGCCACAATTGGAACAGGATACCGGTCCTTTAGCTCGCGGATAATATCCATGTACGAAAGCGCTGGTTTGACCATGAGGAAATCTGCACCTTCTTGCATGTCGGCTTCCGCCTCGCGCAGAGCTTCCATCCGGTTAGCCGGGTCCATCTGATACGTTTTTCTGTCGCCGAACTGAGGTGTGCTGTGAGCTGCGTCTCTGAACGGCCCGTAATACGATGATGCATATTTTACAGCGTATGACATGATCGGAACATCATAAAAGCCTGCTTCATCGAGTCCGTGGCGGATCGCTGCAACAAAGCCGTCCATCATGTTGGAAGGAGCGATGATATCTGCGCCAGCTTTTGCTTGTGAAACCGCGGTTCTGGCAAGCAGTTCGAGCGTTTCATCATTCAGCACCTCGCCGTTTTCAATAACGCCGCAATGCCCATGGTCTGTAAACTGACAGAGACAAGTATCCGCGATAAGTGTAAGAGAAGGATGCCATTCTTTTATTTGCTTCAATGCCCTCTGGACGATGCCGTTGTCGTCATATGCAGAAGTTCCGCACTCGTCTTTTTCATCTGGCACGCCGAACACAATGACCGATTGGATGCCTAAAGAAACGACCTCTTCCATCTCTGTCTTCAGCATATCCATCGATAGATGATGCACACCAGGCATGGACGGAATTTCGTTCTTAACGTTATTTCCTTCTACGACGAATACTGGATATATAAAATCTTCTTTGGCGAGCTGGGTTTCCCTCACAAGCGCCCTCATTGAATCTGTTTTTCTCAGCCTGCGGTTTCGCTGAAACATCATATACTTACTCCTCCTTGTAATAACGGCAAATACTATGAAAAATGCCTTCTTGAGTATATTCTTCCGGTGCTCTCACCTGCAAAAAGCCTGCCTTTTTTGCCTGTATGGCAGTAGATGGACCAATGCAGAATACCGGCTTGCTCCAGTCAAATGAGAGGAACGGCTTTTTTTCAGCAAATACTGATACAGCTGAAGGACTCATGAACACGAGACTGTCCATTTCCTCGACTCCATCAAGAACAGTGTCTGAAGCAGCGGTATTATAAACGATCCATTCATCAACGTCTGTGATCCCTTGAAGTTCTTCTTTTAAGAGCTGTGGAGCGAGATTGCCTTTCGGAAAAAGAATCTTTTTTCCATGTGCTTCTTTTTTTAATGTGCTGGCCATATTTGCTCCGCTGAAGCTTTCTGGGACACTGTCTGCTTTTACTCCATATTCAGCCAGTGTACGTGCTGTGCTTGGTCCAACAGCTGCTGCCTTAACGTGTTCAGGCCAGATCCTTTGCCACTTATTAAGATGCTCAAAAAAGAATTTTACACCGTTAGAGCTTGTAAACACGACCCAGTCATAGCGGTCAAGACTGCGTATCTTCTCATATGCTTCACGGCTTTCCGCTAACGATACCTTGATGAGCGGAAAAAAAAGCGGCGTGCCACCATACTCATGAATTTGAGAAGAAAGGAAAGCCGATTTCTCTGCTTCCCTCATGATTCCGATCTGTTTTCCTTTTAACCATTTTTCAGATGGCATTTAACTGTTCAGGTCGCGCTTGACCGCATCTAAGATCTCTGCGGCTCCGCGCTGTTTCAGCTTGTCTGCTAGATCAAGCCCAAGTGCGGCTGCATCACTTCCCTGCAGTGTTTCTTTAATGATATCTTTACCATCTGGTGTTGCAACGAGACCCGTCAATTCAATCATGCTGTCTTTTTGAATGCCGAATGCAGCGATAGGAACTTGGCATCCGCCTTCAAGAGCGTGAAGGAGCGTTCTTTCTGCCGTTGTCGTCTCTCTTGTTTCAGCATCGTTCAACTTGTCCAAAAGCGCTTTCACATCAGTGTCTTCGCTTCTGCATTCAATGGCGAGTGAGCCTTGGCCGACCGCCGGAAGACAATCTTCCACATTTAAAAACTCTGTAACCGTCTCCTTGCTCCAGCCCATTCTCTCTAACCCTGCAGCAGCAAGAATAATGGCATCAAACTCTTTATTTTCAAGCTTTCCTAGACGTGTATCAATATTCCCGCGAATGGATTTGATCTCCACATCTGGTCTGATAGCAAGAATCTGTGCAGCTCGTCTCAATGAACTTGTCCCGACGACCGCACCTTCCGGAAGCTCGCGCAGGCTGCTGTAGTTCTTTGAAATAAAGGCATCTCTTGGATCAACACGTTTTGGCGTGCATCCGATCTCAAGCCCCTCAGGAAGTTCTGAAGGCATATCTTTCATCGAATGAACCGCGATGTCAATTTCCTTATCAAGCATAGCCTGCTCGATCTCTTTTACAAAAAGTCCCTTGCCTCCTACTTTTGAAAGCGTGACATCGAGGATGATGTCACCCTTTGTGACGATTTCCTTCACCTCAAATTCGTAAGGAAGACCAAGTTCCTTAAGCTGGCTGATAAACCAGTTGGTCTGAGTGAGAGCCAGTTTGCTTCTTCTTGAGCCAACAATGATTTTCCTCATGTAATATTACCTCCGAATAATTTATCTGTACCAAAAGTGAAATTCCGTAAATGCAGATGATAAAAAGTAGTTGATGAGGACGATAAGAAACGCTGCCGCATTCCATTGAGCGAGAGCTTTCCCCTGCAGCCCGCGCGCTGTTTTCTGATACAGAAACGTGCTGTAAACAGCGATGACGATAAAGGATGAAACTACTTTCGCATCAAAAAATGAGAAATCAGGGACTTTCAGATGGGCCCAGATAACCCCTAATATCAGGCTGAGCAGGAGCAGCGGAACACCTACCATATTAAGCATGAACGGCAGCCGGTCTAGCTGTGAGAGGCTGCCGAAACGCTGAAGGCGTTTGTTCCATTTTTTCCGTTTCAGCATGCTGTGCTGAATTAAATACATGACCGAAAAAATAAATGATAATGAAAATGCCCCATAAGATACGAATGCCATCGTGATATGAATGATCAGCAGTTCAGACACAAGCTGCTGTGAGAGCACTTCACTGACTTGTTCACTCGGTGCGAATAAATGGATGGATAACAGCATAAAGCCAAGCAAGTTCGTGAAGAACACAAAGAAATCGACTCTAAAAAACCGGTTCATGATCAGCGAAAAAGTGACCAATATCCAGGCATAAAAAAACAGGCCTTCAGAAGGTGTTAAGATTGGGAATCTATTATACTCCACAATTCTCATCACAAAAAAGACCGACTGCAGTACCCAGACAATAGAAAGCAACCAGAAAGCAAACTTGTTTGCTTTCCGGTTGTTTTGCAAAAAATCAATAAAATATCCAATAATGCTCAGTGCATACAGCACGATGGTAAAATCATAAATCAAATTCATCTCTTTATCAGCCCACCTACCGGGCATGTCCGGCTGTCATTTATGAACGGAGTGTCATCCCTTTTGCAGCAGAAGCCGGACTGCCTAATGTTTCTTGAGAATCTTCCCGCTGTACTTGCTTGATGTTTTCTGCCTGGCGGTGCTTGTCTGCAAGCTCCTCGAGAGCAAATAGTTTCGTGAATAGCTGTAAGTTCTCTTCCGCTCCGGGGGAATCCGCGAGCTCCTTAACACGTGTGACCGGATCTCTTAAAAGTTGATTGATGATGCTCTTTGTATGTTTGTTTAAGATTTTTCTCTCTCTGTCTGTCAGATGAGGCAGCTTGCGTTCGATGCTCTCCATCGTCTCAGACTGAATGTTCAGCGCCTTTTCCCGCAATGCCGAAATAAGCGGTACAACTCCAAGCATGTTCACCCAGCGCTGGAATACGACAATCTCTTCTTCAATAAGAATACCGATTTTCTCAGCTTCTTTTTTCCGCTCCTCAAGGTTGGCATCAACAATTCCCTGAAGGTCATCGATGTCATACAAAAACAGTCCGTCAAGGTCGTTAATTGCAGGGTCAAGGTCTCTTGGCACGGCGATATCTACCATGAACAGCGGTTTCCCTTTGCGCTTTTTCACTACCGGCTGCATCATCTGCTTCGTTACCACATAATCAGTTGCACCTGTTGATGTGATCACGATGTCAGACTCTGCCAGAAGAACAGGAAGGTTTTCCATCGGATGAGCGATGCCTTGGAACTTAGAGGCAAGTTCTTTTGCTTTTTCAAATGTTCTGTTGACTACATTAACCTTGTTTGTCCCGCTTGCTTGCAAGTGCTTGGCTGAAAGTTCCCCCATCTTGCCAGCACCAATTACGAGAATATTTTTATCCTGCAGCCCGCCAAAAATCTTTTTCGCCAGTTCCACAGCTGCATAGCTGACAGAAACAGCGTTCTCGCCTATTTCAGTTTCTGAATGGCATTTCTTAGCGAAGGTGACCGCCTGCTTCATCAAACGGTTAAAAATCGTACCTGTTGTACCTTCTGCCTGTGCGGCAAGAAAGCTGTCCTTCAGCTGTCCAAGGATCTGAGTTTCTCCTAGAACCATGGAATCAAGGCCAGCTGCGACCCTGAACAAATGCTCGATCGCGGCATCGCTTTCTCTGATCATCAAATATGGAGAGAGCTCCTCTTGTGCTATGCCGAACCAGTCCGCCAGGAATGTTTTGATATAATAGCGTCCAGTATGGACCTGATCCACAACCGCATATACTTCCGTGCGGTTGCAAGTGGATACGATCACACATTCAAGCAAGCTTTTCTTGCTTCTCAGCTGCTTCATCGCTTCTGGAAGTTCTGCTGGCTGAAAAGAAACCTTTTCGCGAATTTCAACAGGTGCGTTTTTATAGTTCAGTCCAATAATGACGATATGCATGCGCTCACCTCCTTTATGTACGTCTTTGTCTTTTTATAGTATAACATGTGCTCCTGTCAGCACTCCTTTAGAATTGTGAACAGTCTTTAAACGTTTATGTTATGATACATGTGTCAGCCTTACATATTAAGTTTCCCTAAATAAGAAAACCAACACTATATAAAATACCAAATTTCGACCGGATTAGCAAAGGTTGTACATTGGAGGAGAAAATGAAACAGCAGTCAGTCTTTTCAGGTATTGTCATACTCGGTACAGGATTGTTTTTTCTAGCTACACAGATGCAGGTGACAGCACTTCTGCCGTATCTTTCCTGGCCTGCACTCTTAGCAATCGTAGGGGTCGCTTTTCTCGTACAGAGCGCTTCAGCAAAAGATGGATCGGGTGCGTTCAGCGGCATCCTTCTGACAGGATTAGGGATTCATTTCTACGCTTCCGGCAGAGTTGAAGGCTGGCCGCAGGGTCTCGGAATGTTCATCCTTATCATGGCAGCCGCCTTTTTCTATCAGTATAAAAAAACAAAGGAAGGTCTTATCGCCGGAATCATCATGTTTGCCATCTCAATGTGGCTTCTATTCTTCAAGACTAACTCGTCTCCTGTTCAGGACTTGTTTTCAGGAGTTGAAGGTTTATGGCCGGCAGCGCTTATCGCCGTTGGAGCAATCTTTATATTTAAAAAGAAAAAATAGCCTGAACGGGTTGCTCCGTTCAGGCTGTTTTTTTACTTCTTCTTAATATAAGACATGATTGTTCCCCATGCTTCATCTTTTCCTTGTCCGGTTTCAGAAGAAAACTTGATTAGCGGATCATCAGGATGCTTTTTCAATGTATCTCTGACAACCTTTAAATGCTTCTCCCATTTCCCTTTAGGAATCTTGTCACATTTAGTGGCAACAACAATAACAGGTATCTCATAGTGTTTGAGCCACTCATACATCATAACGTCCTCTGATGATGGAGCATGGCGGATATCAACGAGAAGAACGACCGCTTTCAGCTGTTCACGCTGCATGATGTAGCGTTCGATCATTTTACCCCATGCCTCACGCTCCGTTTTAGATACCTTTGCAAAACCATATCCTGGCACATCGACAAAATATAAACCATCATTGATGATATAAAAATTTAGCGTCTGTGTCTTACCAGGACGTGAAGAGGTCCTTGCGAGATTTTTACGGGCGATCATTTTATTGATGAACGACGATTTTCCAACATTGGAACGGCCAGCAAGCCCAATTTCGGGCAGCCCGCCTTCTGGATACTGCTCAGGTTTAACAGCTGATATTACAATTTCTGCTTTTGTTACTTTCATAATTTATCTCCTGACAATGCATGCTTGAGCACTTCATCGAGATGGGACACGAGAATGAAGTTAAGTCCTTCTTTTACTGTGTCTGGAATATCGTCGATGTCCCGCTCATTTTCTTTTGGAAGAATGACTGTATGAATGCCCGCACGGTGCGCGCTCAGTGATTTTTCCTTTAATCCTCCGATCGGAAGAACTCTTCCGCGGAGAGTGATCTCACCCGTCATACCGACGTCCCGCCTAACGGGGCGTTTGGTCAGTGCAGAAACGAGTGCTGTCGCTATTGTTATCCCTGCGGACGGACCATCCTTTGGCGTAGCGCCTTCAGGAACGTGTATATGAATATCGGTTTTTTCATAAAAATCCGGTTCGATGCCGAACGCTTCAACTCTTGTCCTGACATAGCTCAATGCAGCCTGTGCAGATTCTTTCATCACATCGCCAAGCTTTCCAGTAAGAATTAGCTTGCCTTTCCCTGGAGAAAGTGCGACTTCGATGGAAAGTGTATCACCGCCTGCAGTTGTGTACGCTAGACCTGTAGCCGCACCGACCTGATCTTCTAGCTCAGCCTGGCCGAAGCGGAATTTAGGTTTTCCTAGAAGTGCCTCAAGTGTTTTAGCTGACACGGTCACCTTTTTCTTATCTTCGCCGACAATCTGCTTTGCGGCTTTACGGCAAATGCCCGCAATCTGGCGTTCGAGGCCGCGGACACCAGCTTCACGAGTATAGTTTCGTACTAGCTTCAGCACGGCTTCGTCCTTCATCTGCAGCTGAGATTTTTTCATTCCGTGTTCTTTCAGCTGTTTAGGAAGCAAGTGATTTTTAGAAATATGAAGCTTTTCTACTTCTGTATAGCCCGCGATCGAAATGATTTCCATACGGTCTAGAAGAGGACCTGGTATCGTCGCAAGAGAATTAGCTGTTGTGATGAACATAACTTTCGAAAGGTCATACGGTTCCTCGATATAGTGGTCGCTGAACGTATTGTTCTGTTCTGGATCAAGCACCTCAAGCAGTGCAGATGATGGATCACCTCTGAAATCACTGCTCATCTTATCGATCTCATCGAGAAGGAACACAGGATTGACGGTTCCGGCTTTCTTCATCCCTTGTATCAGCCGTCCCGGCATGGCACCGACATATGTTCTTCTATGCCCGCGGATTTCAGCTTCATCGCGCACACCGCCAAGGGAGATACGGACAAAATTACGGCCGAGAGCACGTGCGATAGAACGGGCAAGGGAGGTTTTCCCGACACCTGGAGGACCTGAAAGACAAAGGATAGGACCTTTAAGGGAGTTCGTCAGCTGCTGGACAGCAAGGTATTCAAGAACCCGCTCTTTTACCTTCTCTAGTCCATAATGATCTTCGTCAAGAACTTGCTGTGCATGACGTATATCAAGATTGTCCTTCGTTTCGCTTTTCCATGGAATGTTCAGCAGCCAGTCGATATAATTGCGGATAACAGAGCTTTCGGCAGAAGAACCAGGCATCTTTTCATATCGGTCTACTTCCTTCAAGGCAATAGCCCGGATATTTTCCGGCATATCAGACGCCTCAATCTTTTCCTTCAGCGTCATCGCTTCTCCTGTTTTGCCTTCCTTATCTCCGAGTTCCTTTTGAATGGCTTTCATCTGTTCTCGCAAATAATATTCTTTCTGCGTCTTTTCCATCGCCTTTTTCACACGCTGTCCGATCTTTTTCTCCAGTCCGAGAACTTCCTTTTCGTTGTTAAGGATAGAAATAAGATGGTTTAATCTCTCTTTAACGTCAGTCATCTCGAGAATCTTTTGTTTTTCTTTGATCTTCAGCGACAGATGAGAAGCGATAACATCAGCCAGTCTGCCCGGCTCTGATATATCCTGTACAGACGCCAATGTTTCAGGCGTTACTTTTTTCGATAGATTTATGTATTGCTCGAACTGAGCCAGAACAGAACGCATCAGCGCTTCCGTTTCAGCACCCGCTTCTTCTGTTTCTTCGATAATTTCTACTTCCGCCTCAATATGCGTTTCCAAGTCTGTAAACTGGCTGATCTTGCCCCGGCTGATTCCTTCTACGAGGACACGGATCGTCCCGTTAGGCAGTTTCAGCATCTGGTTTACTTTTGACAGTGTTCCGATCTCATATATTTCATCCTGTGCCGGATCCTCAACCGATACTTCTTTCTGTGTAGCCAGGAAGATCGTCTGGTCATCTAGCATAACTTTCTCCAGAGCCTGTACCGATTTCTCCCGACCCACATCAAGATGAAGCACCATCGTCGGATAAACAAGCAATCCTCTTAAAGGAAGCAGCGGAAGGGTACGGATTTCCCCCATAAAAAACACCTCCGAACATACTAGTTGCTTAATGTAATAAGTGTGAGCCTTTGTACAATTCTACCGATAAAGCGCGGTTTTGTCTAATTCCAGTATTCACTGAAAAAAAGACTCACTGTTTATTTATTAACTAAAATCCTGGCTCTGGTTTTACTATTGCGCCTTGAACCTTGCCTCTTCATTCCTTCATTATTCAGAACGCTGCATTCAACAAAGTAAAACCCTCCTATCATAAGGAAGCAGGAGGGTTCTTTAATATGGCTGAGGCGGTGATAGACATTTCCGTTTCTTCTTCCGTGAATGCATAATGAAACACCTGGCTTAACTTTGTTACCGGAAGGATTTCTATACCTTCCACCGACTCAAGGATTTTCTGATAGTTCTCCTCTGGAATAATGACCCGTTTGGCACCGGCTTCCTTTGCTGCCTGCACTTTTGCAAGTACACCGCCGACAGGCTTTACTTTTCCATGAATACTCAATTCACCAGTCATCGCCACTTCATGGCTTACTTTAATTTCATGAATGGCTGAGTAAACCGAAACGGCCATCGCTATTCCTGCAGAAGGACCGTCAACAGGACCGCCGCCCGGAAAATTCACGTGTATATCATAGCTGCTCGTGTTGACCCCCATCATTTTAAGAACAGTCAGCACATTTTCAGCTGAGCTTTTAGCCATACTTTTTCTGCGAATCGATTTCGACTGGCTGCCAATGCTTTCTTCTTCAACTATTCCTGTAATAGTAATAGCACCTTTTGACTTCGCCGGCAAAACCGTTGTTTCTATTTCAAGAAGGGCGCCGCTTGCTGGACCATAAACAGCCAGGCCGTTTACATGTCCAACTTTCGCTTCGTCTCCGATCTTTCTTTCTGGTCTTGGAGACATTCTGCTTGAATGCACGACCCATTCTACATCCGATTTCTCGATATGATCACGGTTTTCGGTGATTGCATGACCAGCAGCAATCTGTACCATATTCACCGCTTCACGTCCGTTTTTCGCATACTGTGAAATAAAATCGATGCTTGAGTCTTCCATTCCCAGTTTTATCTTTTCAGACGCCCTTCTGGCAATTCGCTTGACTTCTCCGGGCTTCAGTTCACTGAAGAAAACTTCTAAGCAGCGTGAGCGGATGGCGGGCGGAATTTCTTCCGGCATCCTTGTTGTCGCACCGATCAGGCGAAAGTCAGCGGGCAGTCCATTTTGAAAGATATCATGTATGTGCGGCGGGATATTTACATTCTCCTCATGATAATAAGCACTTTCAAGATACACTTTACGGTCTTCGAGAACTTTAAGCAGCTTGTTCATTTGAATCGGATGAAGCTCTCCTATTTCATCGATAAACAATACACCACCGTGAGCATTTGTTACTGCGCCTTGCTTTGGCTGCGGTATGCCTGCCTGCCCCATGGCACCTGCACCCTGATAAATTGGATCATGAACAGAACCGATAAGCGGATCTGCGATTCCGCGTTCGTCAAATCTTGCTGTAGTAGCGTCAAGTTCTACAAACACAGCGCTAGGTCTGAATGGTGAGTTTTTATTCCGTTTCGCCTCTTCTAGTACTAGTCTTGCTGCTGCTGTTTTTCCTACACCGGGAGGACCATATACAATGACATGCTGCGGATTCGGCCCGCATATTGCCGCTTTTAATGCTTTAATGCCGTCTTCCTGCCCGACAATATCAGAAAAATCACCTGGCCTGACCCTTTCTGACAAAGGTTCAGACAGCGAGATAGAGCGCAGCCTTCTTAACTGGTCCATCTCTTTTCTTGATTCCTTGTCTATGCTTACTTTCTGAGTCCGCTGGCTTTTTAACAGGTTCCAGAAGTACAGCCCGATCACCACTCCAAAAAAGAGCTGGATAATAAGCGCTATCGTCGTCCAGTTCATATAAATCCTCCCGTTATGTAACATCTTATGGGACTAGTATCTCCCCCTCACTTCTTTGCTAAACGGTCAAATTATAAAAGAGCATGTTTAAAGGCTTGTAAAGGCTTGGGGTACGGTACCATTCCTCAATAATGCAGCTGTTAAGCTTCTGCTGCTTGAATGGTACCGTACCCCCTTTATTTAGAATACAAAAAAACCGGCCAATGGCCGGTTTTTCGTATGGTATTTACGCGCTTTCTTTTGGTGTTTCTTTCTTCTGTTTCACTACTGTTCCGTCCTCTAGCTCAAGAATCGGAGGAACCTTATTGGCGATTGTCTCTTTCGTAACGATGCATTTCACAACATCTTCTCGGGATGGCAGCTCGAACATAACATCAAGCATGACTCCTTCGATGATGGAACGCAGTCCGCGCGCTCCAGTTTTACGCTCAATCGCCTGCTTGGAGATTTCCAGAAGGGCTTCTTCATTAAACTCAAGCTCCACTCCGTCAATATCCAATAGCTTTTGATACTGCTTAACTAGCGCATTTTTCGGCTTTGTCAAAATCTGCACGAGTGCTTCTTCATCAAGCGGCAGCAAGTTAGAGATAACCGGAAGACGCCCGATAAATTCAGGGATCAGCCCGAAGCGGAGCAAATCTTCAGGAAGTACTTTAGATAAATATTCCCCTGCTTTTAAATCTGTCTGACGGGATTCAGAACTGAATCCAATCACTTTCTTCCCGAGACGGCGCTTGATGATCTGTTCAATCCCATCAAACGCTCCTCCGCATATAAAGAGGATATTTGTTGTGTCAATCTGAATGAATTCCTGATGCGGATGCTTGCGTCCGCCTTGTGGAGGTACACTCGCAACTGTACCTTCAAGAATCTTGAGCAGTGCCTGCTGAACGCCTTCACCAGATACATCGCGAGTAATAGAAGGATTTTCCGATTTACGCGCGATCTTGTCAATTTCATCAATGTAAATGATGCCTTTTTCTGCTTTTTCAACATCATAATCAGCTGCCTGAATGAGCTTTAGAAGGATGTTCTCAACATCTTCCCCAACATAACCAGCTTCTGTAAGTGATGTCGCATCGGCGATGGCGAAAGGCACGTTCAAGATACGCGCAAGCGTCTGAGCAAGTAAGGTTTTACCGCTTCCTGTCGGTCCGATCATCGCGATATTACTTTTAGAGAGCTCAACATCTTCAGATTTCTGTGAAGAATTGATCCTCTTATAATGATTGTAAACGGCAACCGAGAGGGATTTCTTAGCCTGCTCCTGACCGATGACATACTCGTCCAGGATCTTGCGGATTTCCATTGGCTTTGGAACTTCCTTCAGTTCAACATCCTCTTCAGTGCCAAGCTCTTCTTCAACGATTTCCGTGCATAGCTCGATACATTCATCACAAATATATACACCTGGACCTGCTACCAGTTTTCTTACCTGATCTTGTGTTTTCCCGCAGAATGAACATTTAAGCTGTCCTTTTTCATCATTAAACTTAAACAATGAGATCACCCCTAAAACATTAATATGGATGAAACGTGTGCCTCTGCACTATCTATTTAAAAACAGTGCGAATATCTCGGGCAATCGTTATAAACGATACGTTCTCCCGTTAATCATTACCGATTTTGTATGTATGGATTTTAACACATTTTACCCTATTAACGGAAATGAAAACCCTTAAGAGGTGCTGTGTATTATATAAGTATGAACAAACGCGCACGTTTTAAAACCTGTATTTCATAATAACGCTCTTTTTATGTATATAGGTAGAAAACAAGGCACGATTAAATCGCGCCTTGTTTCCTATATGATTTATGCAGCTGTTTTGCTGTTTTCTACAAGGAAGTCAATTGCTTTACGGACCTTAAGGTCTGCTGCAACAGCAGATTCTCCGCCTTGCGCAGCAAGCATTTCCTTGATTTTAGAAACTTCAAGATTGTACATCTCAGCCATCTTTTCGAACTCAGCGTTGATCTCTTCTTCAGTAGCTTCAAGGTTTTCTGCTTCTGCGATTGCTTCAAGAACAAGGTTAGTGCGTACGCGTTTTTCAGCGTCCGTTTTCATTTGTTCGCGAAGTGCTGCTTCATCAGTACCTGAGAACTGGAAGTAAAGATCAAGATTCATTCCCTGCATTTGAAGACGCTGTGCGAATTCCTGCATCATACGGTCAAGCTCTGTGTTAACCATTGCTTCAGGGATTTCGATTTCAGCGTTTTCAGCCGCTTTTTCCACAACTGTGTCACGAGTTGTGTGCTCAGCTTCGTGCTTCTTGCTTTCTTCAAGCTTTGTGCGAAGCTTTGTCTTAAGCGCATCAAGAGAATCTACTTCCTCATCCGCTTCTTTAGCGAAATCGTCGTTAAGTTCTGGAAGCTGCTTCGCTTTGATGTCATGGATTTTCACTTTGAAAACTGCAGATTTCCCTGCAAGCTCTGCTGCATGGTACTCTTCTGGGAATGTTACGTTAACATCCTTTTCAGCGCCTGCTTTTTCGCCTACTAGCTGCTCTTCAAATCCTGGAATGAAAGAACCAGATCCGATTTCAAGAGAATAGTTATCGCCTTTTCCGCCTTCGAAAGCTACGTCATCTACGAATCCTTCGAAATCGATAACAGCAGTGTCGCCATTTTCAATTGTGCCTTCTTCTTTAACAACAAGCTCGGCCTGCTGCTCTTGAAGACGCTTCAATTCGTTGTCTACATCCTCATCCGTTACGTTAGTATCTACAGCCGGAACTTCAAGGCCTTTGTATTCACCGAGCTTAACTTCTGGCTTAACCGTAACCTTAGCTGTGAAAACAAGTGTGCTGCCCTTTTCCATTTTTTCAACGTCTACTTCTGGACGGTCAACCGGCTCGATTCCAGTCTCTTCAATCGCCTGGCCATAAGCCTTTGGAAGGATGATATCTAATGCATCCTGATAAAGAGATTCTACACCAAAGCGCTGTTCGAAAAGTTTGCGCGGCATTTTCCCTTTACGGAATCCTGGTACGTTTACTTTTTGAACAACTTTCTTAAATGCCTGGTCTAGAGCTGTATCTACTTCAGCAGCCTCAACTTCGATCGTTAAGACCCCTTGGTTGCCTTCTAACTTTTCCCACTTTGCGCTCATAAAATTATTCCCTCCAACATCGGTATTTCTGAATATACCTTATAAATTACAACCACTTCATTATAGCATACGAAACATGTATTTCAACAGCTTACACTCATTAACCGTTTTCTAAAAAGATGCGCTCCATCTCAAGGAGCTTATGTATGCATTGGTCCAGTTCATTACTCTGTATTTCTTGCTCTGAAGGAAGCTCTTTCTGCCCGCACAAAATCTCAGCCGCACCTACGGCAGCATTCGCCCATAATTGTTCAGTCCCTTCATCAGGGACGACCGGATAAGATGAAAGCATATAATCCCGCCATACAGCTTCGGCAAAATCCATTAATGATGGGTTTTCTTGCTCGAGAATGCTTTTAATTCTCTTTTTCACTTCTAAATGAAATGGATGAGCGTCCCACTGATAAAGCTCCTGCACGTTCACTTGTATAATGTCACCATTTTTATGTACGGGTATTGTCCTGCTGATTCCTTGTTCTTTAAAATACTGCAGAATCAGACTTTTAACGGCAGGGTGCTTTTTCTCATCTGAGAGAAAACGGATAAAAAGTTCATACGTGTCATCTGCCGGGAAGGATTTGAGCTGCTGCACCGCCAGCCATTGAAAGGATGGCTTATCGCTTTCAAGCATGTTCTGATATGTATGAAGGTCATTCTCCTGCTCCGCTCTGCCAGGCTGTTCTGCTGCATGCGGCCAGTTTTCCTGCTCCATTACTCTCCGGCTGAAATGAAGAAGCTGATAGATGGTTTCAGCCTTATCAGCAGGCAGCTGATTTTCTTCTAATACGGCTTCTATCGTGCTCACGACTGTCTTATATTCTGACAGCTGTATTAAAATACTTAAATAAATCTGAAGAACATCAAAATAATCACCGATATCCTGCTTCAGCATCTTTTCAGCGCGTACTTTCGCCTTTGTCAGCTCTCCTAGCTCAACTAGGCTAAGTACCGTCCCAAGATGGCCTTGCGGATGTACAGGATCAATTTCGAGAAGCTGTTCGAAACAGTTTAATGCTTCCCTGAATTTTTTCGCTTTTAGCGAACTCATCCCCTTTTCAACAAGCCTGGAATCCAAGTTGGGGAATGGAACAATTTTCTTGTCTTTCTCCATTTCGTTTGTCATGCATTTTTCTCCATATGCAGTGTCGTTTGAAATAGTGTAACAGTTTGCCGTTTTTAACTCAAGAAAGGCCGTTTCCGCATATGAAAGAACAGCAAAGACCGGCTTCATATTCTTAAGCCGGTCTTTACTTTCATTAATGTTGTTCCGCTTTTAAAGAACTCATAGAAGAGGTTGATCTCCGTTTCAGGCGCACGCTTTCCGCAGGGCGTGGCGCCACACTATTATGGTAGAGACTATTTACTAAACAATCTTCTGGCTTTTTTTGAATGCTGCGTTTAATCTCCTGCATGCAAGCATCGTATCGATATCCATGTTCCCCCCGCTGATTACAGCACCGGTCTTTGCACTGCTGCTGAACAGATGTGATTTATACAAGACTGCGGCAAGACTCGCAGCCCCTGCCCCTTCTGTTAGCATTTTTTCACGTTCTGCCATAAAGACGATCGCTGAAGCAATTTCCTCATCACTTACAGTCACCATGTCATCCACGTATGCTTCAATATGAGGAAAAGTTACCATGCCAGGTTCCTTTACAGCGATGCCGTCGGCAATAGAAACGGCATTTACAAGTGTGTAAGGAAACTTTCGTTTGAACCGGTTATAAGAAGCGGCGGCACCCGCAGCTTGAACGCCTATTACCTTGACACTTGGCTTGAGCGTTTTGATGCAGGCTGCCATTCCGGCGATCAACCCTCCGCCTCCTACAGGAATCACGATTGTATCCAGTTCCGGCTGCTGCTGGAGCATTTCTGCCGCAACCGTTCCCTGACCCGCAATAACATCTGGATCATCGAATGCATGAATAAAATATCGTCCGCTTTCTTTTTGCTTCTGAAGCGCCGCTCGGTAAGATTCTTGATAGGTTTGCCCCGAAATGACGACTTCTGCTCCGTATGCTTTTACCGCCTCTATTTTGGCAAGGGGAGCAGACTCAGGCATGTAGATCACAGCAGATATCCCCTTTTTAAAAGAAGAGTAAGCAACGCCCTGGGCATGATTTCCCGCAGAAGCCGCGATAACACCAAGCTCTGCTTCCTTTTCCGTAAGACGCTGCACTTTATTGGCTGCGCCTCTGATCTTGAATGAACCCGTCTTTTGCAGATTTTCGAGCTTTAAGTAAACTTCTCTGCCGCAAAGCGTGTTTAGCGTAGATGAGGTTTTGAGCGGCGTTCGTTTAGCGCTTTTCATCACGAGTTCCGCAGCTTCAAGTACCATACTTCCCGTTACGATCGAATTCCCAATTTATCCACTTCCTTTTCATCTTCATATTGTGTGATGCTCGATTCAGATTGCAAAGTATAAGAAATTTCATCCCATCCGTTCATGATCATCTCTTTCCAGAAAGGATCGAACTCAAAGGACTGCTTCTTTCCGTCAGGACCTGATATCACTTGTTTTTCAAGGTCAACGTCAATTTCAACGACCTGTTTTTCGTATTGCCGAATCCATCCGGAGATCACTGTTTCATCGAGAGAAACTGCAACAATCCCGTTTTTAAGACAATTATTATAGAAGATGTCAGCAAAGCTTGGAGCAATGACCGCTTTGAATCCATAATCCTTCAGCGCCCATGGGGCATGCTCTCTTGATGAACCGCAGCCGAAGTTGGCTCCGGCAATGAGGATCTCAGCTCCTTTTGCATGTGTTTTGTTCAGCTCGAAATCCGGGTTCTCCGCTCCGTCATCCAAGTACCTCCAGTCATTGAACAAGTAATCTCCAAATCCTGTTTTCTCGATTCGTTTTAAAAACTGTTTTGGAATGATCTGGTCAGTATCGATATTGTCTCTTTTTAAAACGGCACATTTTGCTTGGATGCTTTTATAATGTCGCATGAAGCACCTCCTCCTGAATTGAGAGCTTTCTCACGTCAGCCAGATGCCCCTCGACTGCAGCTGCTGCTGCCATAACCGGACTGACAAGGTGGGTGCGCGCTCCTTTTCCTTGTCTGCCTTCAAAGTTCCGGTTGGAAGTGGAGGCACACCTTTCTCCTTGAGGAACAATGTCAGGATTCATCCCAAGACACATGGAGCATCCCGACTCTCTCCATTCAAAGCCTGCATTCAAGAAGATTTCGTGCAGCCCTTCTTTTTCGGCCGCTCTTTTGACTGATTGCGAACCAGGCACAACAAGAGCTCTGACACCGGAGGAAACTTTTTTTCCTTTAATTACATTTGCCGCATCTCTCAAATCACTGAGGCGGGCGTTCGTGCAAGATCCAATAAACACATGCTGAACTGGGATGCCTTCAAGCTGTTCTCCTGGCGACAGCCCCATATAAGAAGCAGCATGCCGGATTTCATCAGCCTTATATTTCGAATCTGTACCGCTGACGTCCGGTACATGTCCGGTTATCGGCACCGCCATCCCAGGGTTCGTGCCCCAAGTGACCATTGGGGCAATATCCGCTGCATCCATTTTAATCGTTTTATCATAAACAGCATCTTGATCTGATGCGAGCCCACTCCACTGCTGCTTATATTTTTCAAATTCACTGTCTTTAGGTGCATATTTACGGTCTTTTAAATAACGGAATGTTGTTTCATCAGGGCTGATTAATCCTGCCTTCGCACCCGCTTCGATGGCCATATTGCAAACCGTCATTCTTTCTTCCATCGTCAGTTCAGCAATGGTGTCTCCTGTAAATTCGATTACAAATCCTGTTCCTGCATTCGTTCCATTCTGAGCAATAAAATTGAGGATAATATCCTTTGCCGTAACGCCGAACGGCCTTTTCCCAGAAACATGAACTTCCAGCACTTTCGGACGTTTCTGATAAAGCGACTGACAAGCGAGAACATGCTCTACTTCGCTTGTTCCGATCCCAAAGGCAAGAGCTCCAAAAGCTCCGTGCGTTGACGTATGACTGTCTCCGCACACAACTGTTTTCCCGGGCCATGTAAGCCCAAGCTCAGGTCCTGTAACATGAACGATTCCTTGTTCTTCGGAATCCAGTCCTGCAAGCTTGATGCCAAACTCGCGGCAGTTCGTTTCAAGTGCAGCGAGCTGCTTCCTCGCTGTCTCATCCTCTATCACTGAACGGTTTATCGTCGGTACATTATGATCCATCACAGCAAAACAAAGCTCCGGTCTTCTGACAGTGCGCCCTTTCTCCCTCAGACCGTCAAACGCTTGCGGCGAGGTCACTTCATGCAGAAGGTGCAAGTCTATATATAACAGATCAGGTCTGCCTTCTTCAGCAGCTACAAGATGGTTTTCCCAAATTTTTTGGACGATTGTTTTACCCATCCTTACACCCCTCACACATAAAGTTCTAACAATGAAGCAGAGACTGCATCTTCTTCAATCCTGTAAACAACCTGATCTATCAGCTGGCTGCAGGAAACGTGCTGAAACTTTCCTGTCCTCATATCACCTGTCCTGTAGCCCGCATTGAATGCCTCCTGCAATGCTTTTTCTACGGCTTCAGATTCCTGATTCATATGAAACGAATATTTCAGCATCATCGCAGCCGACATGATCATCCCTGCAGGATTTGCCAGATCTTTCCCTGCGATATCAGGCGCAGAGCCGTGAACAGGCTCAAACAGCCCGAAATCGTCTTCTCTTAAAGAAGCAGATGGCAATACCCCGATTGATCCTAATAAGACGGAAGCTTCATCGCTTAAAATATCGCCGAACATGTTCTCCGTCACGATCACATCAAAATGCGACGGATCCTGGATGAGTTTCATTGCCGCATGGTCTACAAGCAGATGTTCTGTTTCTACATCGCTGTATTCAGCTGACAGTTCTACCACCGTCTCGCGCCACAGCCTGCTGGATTCCAGTACATTCGCCTTATCTACACTCGTCAGCTTTTTCTTTCTTTTTCGTGCTTCTTCAAAAGCGATTCTTACTGTTCTTTCAATCTCGTATTTATGATAGACAAGAGAATCCTCTGCCCGTTCATCTACCCTCGTTTTTTCTCCAAAGTATATGCCGCCTGTCAATTCCCGAACGATCAGTAAATCCGTATCTTTTACGATCTCTTTTTTCAGAGGAGACATATCCTGAAAAGCCGCATTTGATTTGACCGGGCGAAAATTGGCGTATACTCCAAGCTCGCTCCTGAGTTTCAGCAGCCCTTTTTCGGGCCGCTCGCTGTGTCCATCCCATCTTGGTCCGCCAACTGCTCCGAGCAGTACAGCGTCACTGTTTTTGCACATCTGCAATGTTTCATCAGGAAGAGAAGTTCCTGATGTATCAATTCCGCTGCCTCCTACCGGCATTTCATTCATGTTAAATTCATGGCCGAACCGTTTTTCGATCGCCTTAAGCACCTGTACGGCACCTTTCATTACTTCTGGCCCAACTCCGTCTCCCGGCAATAACGCTATCGTCTTTTTCATGTTCCGCCCTCCTCGTTTTTTAAATCGTTGCTCTTTCCTGCTGAGGTTCTGCCGCATTCATCCATACTTTATTAAAGGCATACACATACGCTCTCGCAGAAGCTTCTAGAACATCCTGCGCTGTTCCGCTTCCGTTATATTCTTTGTTCTCTTTTTCAAGAAGTACATGAACCTGCGCGAGTGCATCACGCCCAGATCCGACAGACTGCAGCCGGTAATCTTTCAGCTTCACTTCCAGCGGCATCATTTTATCGAGTGTATGATAGATGGCATCAACACTTCCTGTACCCGTTCCAGCTTCCTGTACCTTTTTTCCTTGTGGTGTTTTCAGCTGCACAGTCGCAGTAGGAATATTATTAGTGCCATACGTGACTTGCACGTCCAAAAGCTCATATACAGGAATCGCAGGCTTCATCTGATGTTCCATAAGAAGCGCGTATAAATCTTCTTCCGTGAGCTCCTTTTTCTTATCTGCAAGATTCTTAAACTCCGAGAATAGCTCGTTAACTTTATCCTCAGCTGGAGAGAAGCCCATTTGTGTAATTTGTTTACGGAACGCGTGACGGCCTGAATGCTTCCCAAGCACAAGAGAATTGGATGATAGCCCGACAAGTTCTGGCGTGATGATCTCGTAAGTGGATCTCTCTTTTAACACCCCATCCTGATGGATACCGGATTCATGGGCGAAGGCATTCTTGCCGACAACGGCTTTGTTTGGCGGTACAGCCAAACCGGTCAATCTGCTGACTAGCTGGCTTGTTCTGCTTATCTCATGAAGAGAAAGATCTGTATATGCCTGATAATGTTCACTTCTTATTTTTAATGCGACGGCCACTTCCTCCAACGAGGCGTTTCCTGCACGCTCTCCTATCCCGTTAATCGTGCATTCAATTTGATCTGCGCCATTTTCGATGGCTGACAGCGAGTTGGCGGTAGCCATCCCCAAGTCATCATGGCAATGTGCCGAAAGTTTAACTCTGTGAATGTTTTTTACATTTTCTTTCAAATACCGGAACAGCTGCCCGTATTCTATCGGATTTATGAAACCGACCGTATCTGGAATATTAATGACGGACGCGCCTGCATCGATCACTTTTTCAATAATTTTGGCTAAAAAGGCTTTATCGGAGCGGCAAGCGTCTTCTGCGGACCATTGCACGACCGGAAAATTCCTGCCTGCATAAGCTACGGATTGAACAGCTTCTTCAAGAACTTGATCAGGTGTTTTCTTCAGCTTGTATGTCATGTGAACTGGAGAAGTGGCGATGAACAAATGAATCCTAGGTTCAGCCGAGTTCCTTAAAGATTCCCAGGCTGTGTTAATATCCTTCTTATTCGCTCTCGCTAATCCAGTGACAGAGGACTCTTTTACGATGCTGGCTATTTTTCTTACTGCTTCTTGATCGCCTTTTGAAGCGGCAGGAAATCCTGCTTCGATCACATCTGCTCCGAGACGTTCAAGCTGCCTTGCGATTTCCAGCTTTTCCTGCAGCGTCAGCATCACACCGGCAGACTGTTCTCCATCCCTGAGTGTCGTGTCAAAGATATCTATTTTACGCACCGCCTACTGCCTCCTTTTCTTTTCGGACAGGCTTAACAAACGGCATCATTGCCCTTAGCTCCCTTCCGACAGTTTCGATCGGATGCGTCTTCTCCAGTTCATTTACAGCGTTAAATACCGGACGGTTCGCCTGGTTTTCAAGAATCCACCCTTTTGCAAATTCTCCTGACTGGATATCCTGCAGTACACGTTTCATCGCAGCTTTCGTCTCATCCGTTACGATTCGTTTCCCTGATTGGAAGTCTCCCCACTGAGCAGTATCCGAAATGGAGTAGCGCATCCCCTCAAGACCTGACTCATACATAAGGTCCACGATCAGTTTTAATTCATGCAAACATTCAAAATAAGCGACTTCAGGCTGATACCCCGCTTCTGTCAGTGTTTCAAATCCTGCTTTTACGAGAGATGACAATCCTCCGCAAAGGACGGCCTGTTCTCCGAATAAATCAGTCTCTGTTTCTTCCTTGAAAGTCGTTTCCAATACACCTGCACGGGCGGATCCGATTCCTTTTGCATAAGCAAGGGCGGTCTCCTTCGCTGTACCTGTTACGTCCTGGTAGACAGCCACAAGAGCGGGCACTCCCGCACCGGATTCGTACGTTCTGCGGACTAGATGACCTGGCCCTTTAGGAGCGACTAAGAACACGTCAACATCTTCAGGAGGCACAACCTGATGAAAATGGACATTAAATCCATGTGCAAAAACCAAAGCGTTTCCTGGGGATAAGTATGGAGCGATTTCATTTTTATACACAGCCGGCTGCAGCTCATCCGGCAGCAGGACCATTACGACATCCGCCTGTTCTGCTGCCTCGCTGACGTCATATACACGAAGGCCGTCTGCTTCAGCCTGTGCTCTTGATTTCCCTGGCCTTACCCCGACAACGACATCATAGCCGCTTTCATTCAAGTTTTGCGCATGCGCATGGCCTTGAGACCCGTAGCCAATGACAGCTACTTTCTTCCCTTTTAATACACCTTCATTTACTTCGTTTTCATAGAATACTTTCGCCATCTTAAATCCTCTCCTTTTAGACAATGTAGTAGCTGTTAAATTCCAACACCGATTTCTGGCTTCCTCGTGGCATCGCAGTGATTCCTGTACGTGAGATGCCTTTGATTCCATAGGGCCGAAGCAGTTCGATAAGCGCTTCGATCTTCTTGCTTTCCCCTGTTACTTCGACTGTGATGCTTTCGTGGCTGACATCAAGCACGACTGCCCTGAAGGGCTCGATCAGCATCTTGATCTCGCTTCTCGTTTCAGGAACCGTCATCACTTTAATGAGTGCCAGTTCCCTCGTCACTACTGCTAATTCTGTCAGATCCTTTACTTTTAAAACGTCAATCTGTTTGTGCAGCTGTTTGACGAGCTGTTCTGCTTTATTGTCATCGTTCACATGAACCGCCATTGTGATCTTTGAAACATCTGGCTGGTCTGTCTGACCGACGGTGATGCTCTCAATGTTGAATTGGCGCTTAGTGAGCAGTCCGGTAAGCCGGTTCAGCACACCGCTTCTATTTAGTACTGTTGCTGAAATGATTCTTCTCATGGTTTCACTCCAATCATTTCATGAATCCCTTTTCCGGGAGCGATCATCGGATAAACGTTTTCTTCTTTTGTCACTCGGCAGTCTAGCAGAATAGGCTTCTTCAGCTTTAGCGCCTTTTTTATGCAGGCTGTAATTTGATCTTCAGCTGTGACCTTCATTCCCTCAATTTCGTATGCCTGCGCGAGCTTCACAAAATCAGGCTGATGGCTTTCGATTGATTCTGAATATCTTTCTTCATAAAAGATCTCCTGCCACTGCCTGACCATCCCGAGTGATGCATTATTGACGATGACAATGATGATTGGAAGCTCCAGTTCACGAACAACGGATAGTTCCTGCAGCGTCATCTGAAATCCTCCGTCACCAACGATCGCGACGACTGGTGATTCAGGTTGTGCCAGCTGAGCTCCGATGGCAGCCGGGAAACCGAATCCCATCGTCCCAAGCCCCCCTGACGTCACCCAGCGGTTAGGATTGCGGAACGGGTAATACTGAGCTGCCCACATTTGATGCTGCCCAACATCTGTCGTAACGATTGCATCACCGGAAGTCGCTTCATGAATAAGCTGTATCAGCCTTTGAGGCTTTAACGTTTGCGGCTCGCTTCTATACCAGAGTGGATATTCATCCTTCATCTGCTCCAAATATTGTCTCCAGGTTTGCGTATCATTTGCTGCAGGTCCCTCTTGCAGCAAAGCTGTCAGGGTGGCCTCGGCACAGCCTACAATCGGAATATGTGTGTAAACATTCTTGCCGATCTCAGCCGGATCAATGTCAATGTGAGAAACTACTGCCTGTTTAGCAAAATGGGCGAGGTTGCCTGTCAGCCTGTCATCAAAGCGTGCACCGATAGAGATCAGCAGATCGCATTCATAGATGGCCATATTTGCGCTGTATGTTCCGTGCATCCCGGCCATTCCTAGATGAAGCGGATGATCTCCTGGAAAGCTTCCGAGACCGAGCAGTGTATTAGCAACGGGAATATGATGCTGCTCGGCGAACAACAGCAGTTCACTGTTCGCCCCTGCCGCGAGTACTCCTGCACCTGCTAAAATAACAGGCTTTTGTGATTGCTGAAGCGCTTCTAGCAGTCTTTTTACCTGCAGCAGGTTTGGCTGAGTATTCGGCTGATAGCCAGGAAGGCTGATTTCAGTCGGTTGTTCCATCACCCCTTCAGACACGGAAACATCTTTAGGTATATCGATTACAACAGGGCCTGGCCGGCCTGACTTAGCGATATGAAATGCTTCTCTAACGATACGCGGCAGATCGTCGACACTGCGGACCTGATAGTTGTGTTTCGTAATAGGCATCGTGATTCCGACGATGTCTGCCTCCTGAAATGCATCTGTTCCAATGACGCTTGTCGCTACCTGACCAGTAAAGATAACAAGAGGAATCGAATCGATCATCGCATCCGCAATGCCAGTTACTAGATTGGTTGCACCAGGACCAGACGTAGCGATAACAACACCAGGCTTCCCTGTCACTCTTGCATAACCTTGAGCAGCATGGATGGCGCCTTGCTCATGCCGTGTAAGAACATGCTTGATTGGATGCCTGTAAATCGAATCGTAGATCGGCAGCACGGCTCCGCCGGGATAGCCAAACACCATTTCTGTTTCTTGCTCTTCGAGAAGCTGGATCAAAAGGTCTGCACCGGATACCTTTTCAGGCTGCCAGTCTGTTTTTTCTTCTCCAGCCCAACTGCTGGCTCTCATTCTCATTCCTCCTTTTATTAAAAAAAATGAAGAAAAAAAGCCTTCCACCCCTTATGACAGATTTCTCCTGTCATAAGGGGTGAAAAGCTTATTTCCACGGTACCACCCTTATTCACGGCTTCAAATGCCGCCTCATGAGCAATTATCGCTCGTTTTATAACAGGTACAGCGGGATGCTGCACCCGGACTCTCCTAATCGCACTAGCTTTCAAAGAGTCACTCGGGAGGGATGTCCTGGAATGCAATGCCGCCGGTTCCCAGCAATTCCGGCTCTCTGCGGGCATCTGTTCATACCATTATTCTCCGTCATCGTTTTGAAATGTTAAATTTTCAGAACTCCCCCAGTATTGGCGGAAGTAACAAGCTTTGAGTATCTGGCTAAATAACCTGATTTAATTTTTGGCGGAGGCTCTACCCAGCCCTCAGCCCGCTTCGAAAGCTCTTCTTCTGTTAAAGAAAAATGAAGCGTACGGTTTACTAAATCAATTATGATGCGGTCACCGTTTTGCAAAAATGCGATGGGGCCGCCCTCTGCGGCTTCAGGAGAGATATGTCCGATGGAGATCCCTCGTGATGCTCCTGAAAATCTGCCATCCGTTATAAGCGCTACCTTTGTGCTTAAGCCCCGCCCAGCAATGGCTGAAGTAGGAGCGAGCATCTCGGGCATACCTGGTCCTCCTTTAGGCCCTTCATAGCGGATAACAACCACATGGCCTTCTTTCACTTCACCGCTGTTGATGCCGGCAAGTGCATCATCCTGAGACTCATAACAGATAGCTTCACCCTCAAAGACACGGATAGAAGGGTCAACCGCCCCAACTTTTATGACACTGCCGTCAGGCGCCAGGTTCCCATACAAGATGCTCAAACCTCCTGTCGGGGAATATGCTGTCTCCTTTGACCTAATAACATCATGTTCGCTTACTTCAGCAAGAGCGACTGACTCGCCGATCGTTTTCCCTGAGACCGTCAGCCGGTCTGTATGGATTGCTCCCTCTATTTTGCATAGCTCATTAATGATCGCACTCACTCCGCCAGCATCATGAACATCCTGCATTGAATAATCTGATGCGGGACTGATCTTCGACAAGTATGGGACTCTTTCAGCTATGCCGTTGACACCGCGCAAGTCATAGTCGATTTCTGCTTCATGTGCGATAGCAAGCATATGAAGCACGGTGTTTGTCGATCCACCCATCGCCATATCGAGCGCAAATGCGTCATCGATAGCTTCCTTCGTGATGATGTCACGAGGGCGAATGTCCTTCTCGACCATATCCATCAGATGCTTTGCCGCTTCTTTTATTAAATTCTGTCGTTCTTTGGACGTGGCGACAATTGTCCCGTTGCCCGGAAGCGCGATTCCCAGCATTTCCATGATTGAATTCATGCTGTTTGCTGTAAACATCCCGCTGCAGGATCCGCAAGTAGGACAAGCACTAGTTTCAAGCTCGAGAAGCTCTTCGCGGCTCATTTTTCCTGACAGATGTGATCCTACCCCTTCGAAAACAGATGCGAGAGACAAGGATTTCCCTGCTGAAGATTTCCCTGCTTCCATTGGTCCGCCGGACACGAACACAGCTGGTACATTCGTCCTTACAGCTGCCATCAGCATCCCAGGGGTAATCTTGTCACAGTTCGGGATGTAGAAAACACCGTCAAACCAGTGTGCGTTTATTACGGTTTCAGCAGAATCTGCGATCAGCTCGCGGCTTGGCAAGGAATATCTCATCCCGATATGTCCCATTGCAATACCGTCATCTACCCCGATGGTGTTGAACTCGAACGGGATACCGCCTGCTTCTCTAATCGCTTCTTTAACCGTTTCAGCCACTTTGTTCAGATGCATATGGCCCGGGATGATATCAACATAAGAATTACAGACGCCGATAAACGGTTTATTCATATCTTCCGGGCTGACCCCGGCAGCATGAAGAAGGCTGCGATGCGGCGCCCTGTCTATACCATTTTTGATCATATTGCTGCGCATCAGCTACATCTCCTATTCCGTTTAAACCGCATGAACGGTTTCTGATTCTGGATAAACCTTTACTCCTTCTTTCACGACACTCTTTCTAAAATATTGAAGAATTTTAGCTGTATGCGGTCCTGGCGAACCATCACCAATGGTCCTTCCGTCTACCTTTACAACCGCGATAACCTCAGCTGCCGTTCCTGTAAGAAACACTTCATCTGCTACATACACATCGTGACGAGTGAATGGCTCTTCCCTGACATCGTATCCTTGTTCAGCTGCGATCTCGATGATCGCGTTTCTTGTGATTCCTTCCAATGCCCCGAGATAGCCCGGCGGCGTCTTGATCACGTTATTTTTAACGATAAAGACGTTGTCTGCAGAACCTTCTGCTACGTATCCTTGATCATTAAGCATCAAAGCTTCGCTTACTCCAGCTAGACTTGCTTCAATCCTCACTAAAATGTTATTCAAATAGTTCAGTGATTTCACTTTCGGGCTAAGTACGTCAGGTCTGTTTCTCCTGCTCGCAACAGTGATGATCTCAAGCCCTGTTTCATAAAGTTCCTTAGGGAAGATTGCCAGTTTTTCGGCGATAATGATGACCCCCTGCTTTTTACATTTAAATGGATCAAGTCCTAAATCGCCTTTCCCTCTTGAAATCACCAAGCGGATATAGGCATCACGCAGTGAATTCCTTTTCAAGGTTTCAACGATGATGTCCGTCAACTCTTCTTTAGTGTGTGGAATATTAAGCATGATTGACTGCGCCGACTCATAAAGCCGCTGAAGATGCTCATCCAAACGGTAAACGTTCCCGTCGTACACACGAATGCCTTCGAACACCCCGTCTCCGTATAAAAAGCCGTGATCATACACGGATACTTTAGCATTTTCCTTTTCAACAAATTCACCGTTTACATAAACCCATTGTTCGGACATCATGATCCTCCTTGTCTTATTTTTAGAATATTTAAATAACAACTTGATAATGTTGACTATATTACGCCCCTTTCAAAGAGGGGTCAACCGTCTTTTTTTGTTCAAATTTGAAATTTCAGAAAAATAAGTTATATTGCAAGCGTTTTCTTTCTGTCTGCAATAGGCTTTTCCGGCATACGCCAGCCAAATTGTAAATGTTTTTAAAACGCTTACATTATTAACAGAAGAGGCTATACAGGAACACAAAAAAGACCTCAGCATAAAAGCTGAAGTCTAAAGATTAAAGTTATGTATGAGATAAAATGGCGTCCCAGGAGAGATTCGAACTCCCGACCGTACGCTTAGAAGGCGTATGCTCTATCCGGCTGAGCTACTGGGACAAATATGTATTGGAGCCCTTTTCGCAAAATAATGCGCTTTCCGCTATTATTCTACGCTGCGGGCACACAGGTTCGTTTCCCTCGTCGACTCGGAAACTGTTTTATAAACTGCTACATTTTAATTTAAGTTTTTAGTTGGTCAAACCTATTCGTGCCATTTGCTGCGTGAGAAAAATACAAATGGAGCGGGTGATGAGAATCGAACTCACGACCAGAGCTTGGAAGGCTCTTGTTTTACCATTAAACTACACCCGCAATAAGAAGTGTAACAGCGACATAACTTAATATACACCATCATTAATTCTATGTCAACAATCTATTTGAAAAAAGATTCAACATGCCTCAAGCAATGCTGAATCTTTTTTTCATTTCTTCAAGCCGTTCACCATCCAAGGTATAGAACTCAACAACCATCTGACCGTCTTGGATTTCGCATAAAGCATATGTTTTTTCTTTTCTTCCCCTCGGCATTCGGATACTGCCTGGATTGATGAAAACAGTACCGCTGCGTTCAAAAGCTTCGGCTACATGCGAGTGTCCAAAACAGACAATTTTCGCACCAGTTTCTTCAGCCCTGTAAGCAAGGGCAAGATGCCCCATCTTTACGTTATAAAGATGCCCGTGCGTGATGTACATTGCCGCATCCCCAAGCGGCTCAATCGCTTCCGCTGGAAACTCGCTGCTGTAATCCATATTGCCTTTAACGGTGACAAAGCCCTCTAATTCCCCAGACTTTGGATGGAGTTCAGAATCACCGCAATGAATCATAATGTCCGCGTCGCTGCGGTGTCTTTCTTTTATTATGTTCAATTCCTGAGTCAAGCCATGGCTGTCGCTTACAATCAAAGCTTTCACACTCATCAGATCCTCTCCTTCCAATTTTATTTTAAGTCATTTAAGTTCAGCGTTTCCTGCAAATGTTTGAGCGCGGCTGCACGATGGCTGATCTTATTTTTTTCTTCCTTTTCCAGCTCGGCCATCGTTTTTTTCTTATCAGGCAGATAAAAGACCGGATCGTAACCGAAACCGTTGCTTCCACTTCTCATTAAAGCAATTTCGCCTTCACATGTACCTCTGAATACGGAAGATGGCTTGTCCGGGATCGCAACAGCCAGCGCACAAACAAATCTTGCACTCCTGTTCTCGGTACCTTCAAGTTCTTTTAGCAGCTTATCGATGTTCATATCATCATTCTTGGCAGCACCTGCATAGCGAGCTGAATAAACGCCGGGTTCTCCGTTCAGAGCATCCACTTCAAGGCCGGAATCATCCGCGATCACGGGTTTTTGAATCAATTCGCAGATCGTCTCCGCTTTTAACTTTGCATTTTCTTCAAACGTAGTCCCCGTTTCCTCAACATCTGTAATGCTTTCAAAATCCAGCAAAGACAAAATTTGAAACCCTTCAGGCTCTAACATGGTTTGGAATTCTTTAATTTTTCCAATGTTTTTTGTAGCGATTACGATTGTGTTCATTGTAATTTATCCTCCAGGCTCAATCTGTATATATAGTCTTTTCCCATATAAACTTCCATTCAATCAGTATTCCGCAATGGAACAACATAAATAAATAGAGAGGGTGTACACCCTCTCTATATCGTACCACATCATTAAATAATTATATTAAAACTCGCCTGTATTGACAGATTCCGGCCTTGAAACCGGTGCAGTCAGCTGTTTGCCTTTTTCGTTCATCACTTTCGACTTGCCATCCACCTGAATCGCTACTTGCTTGACTCCTTTAATATCTGTCAGAGACAGAACGATTGAATTTAGTACGGCATCTGTGATCATGTGCTCTTCCTTGTTTCCAAGTACAGCTTTATTAAAGTTTAAAGTAACGACGCCATCCTTCACGACAGGCGTGCTTAGCAGACTCACATCGCCTTGAAAATCGGAAAGCAGTCCGCTTCTTTCTGACGGCCCTTCGATCAGCTGCTGTATCGTCGCCGTAACGCGGTCTGAGCCCGTATCAGCAATACGGCGTGTCACAGGAACATAATATGTCTGGTCATTCGTCTGCGCCAAGAAATATAGCGTGACGAGCTCGCTGTTTGTCACATCAGCTGTACTTCCCATTTCAAGGTTGATGCCATCAGCCCGGCTTACACCTGAATGTATCGGCGTGTTGTTGACAGGCATAGCATTCTGATTTTTTCCTTCAATTTGAATTTTTACGTTTTTAACATCTTTAAATTGAGTCAGTGTAAAGGTAATGGCCTGCAGAATCTTAGATTCATCCTCAGCGCGATAATCTTTGAATTCTTTAGAGAAATTCGCTACCGCTGTTCCATCCTTGATACTTACACCCATAACTTCGGTGTCAGCAGGAAGGACCGCTTGAAAGCCATTCGGCAGCATGTTACTGACAGGACCGTCTTTTACGAGATATTGGAGCACTTGTTTAGCGGAAGCATCATTTTTTGGCAGTGCCATAACCTGCGGGACGACCATGTTGTTGCTGTCAAACAAGTACAGCTGTCGTTTCACCCCGTTTTCCGCAGCAGCCTTTTGTCCGTTCTTATCTAGCGATTTCCCTTCTTTTACATAATTCACTTTAGGGGGATCGAGTTCATTCCCTGTTTTTTCTCCCCCTATGCCGCATCCAGTGACCATTAAAGACAGCGATAATGCAACAAACGGCATACCGGCTCTCCATGATTTCCGCATACTTTACCCTCCTTCAGTGGTTTGTACTATTATGTATACGAGCCCTCGTTTCTTTTAGACCAACTACTTTACCTGCAAAAAAAATTAAGATTTTTCGTAAACTATATTTTTTGGAAGAAATCAGAGAAGCCGTTGATCTCCGTTTCAGGCGCACGCTTTCCGCGGGGCGGGCGGTGAGCCCCTTTGCCGCTGCGCGACTTAAAGGGTCTCACCTGTCCCACTGATCCCGCTGGAGTCGGCGCCTTACACTTCGATCAACTTTTTCAATGATGGATTCAAGGTGATGTACGGGGTGTGACTAAAGAATCTACAATTATTATTCAAAAAACGTTTTAAAAAAGATGCTTTTTCCGCAATCATGATAGGTTATGAAAGAACTCAAGATGTTTAAGGAATATCAAAAGTGAAAACAACCAATTGACGGAAGAGGAAGAGAGCAAATAAAAAAACAGGTCTGCAAAACTTCTGCATTACCTGTCTCCAATTTTGTAGATTAAGATAAGACGGCTATTTCCACCTGTTTGATTTTCTGGTCAAGCCAATGGTTGGCGATGGCGAGAAAATCTTCCTCGCTTCCGGTCGTGAAAAACTTGTGCACAGGTTTGCTGCTGTCTGTGCGAAGAATGCCGCTGTATTCTAGTATAGCAGACACTTCCCTGGCAGTTTCAGCACCAGAACAAATAACAGATACGTGTTCTCCCATAACCTTTGAAATGACGCCTCTTAGTATCGGGTAGTGTGTACAGCCTAGAATGAGAGTATCAATGGAAAGGCCTTGAAGGGGCTTCAAAGTCTCTCTGACAATTCTTTCTGTCTCTTCCCCCTCTATCATGCCGCTTTCAACAAGAGGTACGAACGGCGGGCATGCCAAGCTTTCTGCGGTCACTCCATTATGAATATCCTTTAGTGCTTTTTCATAGGAGGCACTCCTGATTGTCCCAAGCGTACCGATTACACCCACATGCTTGTTTTTCGTCCGCTTGACGGCTGCCCGTGCACCGGGAGAGATTACACCGATCACTGGGATGTCCAGCTTTTCTTTCGCTTCCTCGAGCACGGCAGCAGTCGCTGTGTTGCATGCTATTACGAGCATTTTAATTTCTTTTTTCAGAAGAAAGTCAATCATCTGCCAAGTGTATTCTCTGACTTCCTCAAATGGTCTTGGACCATACGGGCATCTCTCTGAATCACCTAGATAGATTATATTTTCCTTCGGCAGCTGTCTCATGATTTCGCGTGCGACAGTTAAACCTCCCACACCCGAATCGATAACACCTATTGCTTTGTCCAAAATATATCGCCTCTTTTAAAATTGCTGATTCTTATTTTGCACATCCAAAATAAAAAATGCAAGCAAATCCCTAATAATCCTCCATTGCTTTAGAGCTGGATTAGAAAAAGGCAAACGGGAAAGTTCTCCCCGTTTGCCTCAAAGTACTATTAAAAATTTTCTTTTACGAACGCTTCGACTTCAGCAGTAGTGCTCATATTTAAAATCTGGTCCAAACTGCTCTCGATTTTTTCTTTTGAAAGCTTGGCGATCTGGCTCCTTGCAGGAAGGATAGATGTTGCACTCATCGAGAACTCATCCAGTCCTAGTCCGAGAAGGATCGGGATCGCAATCGGATCACCAGCCATTTCTCCGCACATACCAGCCCATTTGCCTTCTTTGTGAGCAGCATCGATGACCATCTTCACAAGACGAAGAATGGCCGGGCTGTATGGCTGATACAAGTAAGAAACCTGTTCGTTCATACGGTCGGCTGCCATTGTATACTGAATTAAATCATTTGTACCAATGCTGAAGAAGTCCACTTCTTTGGCAAATATATCAGCCATAACAGCAGTTGAAGGGATCTCGACCATGATACCGATCTCGATGCTGTCCGATACCTCAGTTCCTTCAGCTTTAAGCTTTTCCTTCTCTTCAAGAAGGATGCCTTTAGCAGAACGGAACTCATCGAGAGTTGCGATCATCGGGAACATGATCTTCAGGTTGCCGTGCGCACTCGCACGAAGAAGGGCACGGAGCTGAGTTCTGAACATGTCCTGTTCTTCCAGACATAGACGAATCGCTCGGAAGCCAAGAAACGGATTCATTTCTTTAGGAAGATCAAGATATGGTAGCTCTTTGTCTCCGCCGATATCAAGCGTACGAATGACTACAGGCTTCTCTCCCATTTTCACAAGTACTTCTTTGTAAGCATTGTACTGCTCTTCTTCTGTCGGCAGCTGGTCACGGCCCATATATAGGAATTCAGTGCGGTATAGACCTACACCTTCCCCGCCGTTTTCGAGCACACCCTGAACATCAGCAGGCGTACCAATATTTGCAGCCAGCTCAGCATGATGTCCGTCTTCTGAAGTGGTTGCTTCATTCACGAGCTTTGCCCATTCTGCTTTTTGGCGTGCGTAGCTTTCCTGTTTTTCTTGATATTCTTTTACAACATCATCTGAAGGATCGATGATTACTTTGCCACCAAGTCCATCGATAATCACCGTTACACCGTTTTCGACCTGGCTTGTGATTGATTTTGTTCCAACCACTGCAGGGATTTCCATTGAACGGGACATGATCGCTGAATGGGAAGTGCGGCCGCCGATGTCAGTAGCAAAACCTTTAACAAACTGGCGGTTGAGCTGAGCCGTATCAGACGGTGTCAAATCTTCCGCGATAATGATGACTTCCTCAGAGATACTTGCTGGAGTCGCGAACTTCACGTCTAAAAGGTGTGACAGCACACGCTTTGATACGTCACGGATATCGGCAGCACGTTCTTTCATGTACTCGTTATCCATTTGTTCAAACATCGTGATGAACATAGATGATATTTCATCCATCGCACTTTCTGCGTTCGCTTTTTCATTCTCAATTTTCTGCTTTACCGTATCAATGAGTTCAGGATCATCTAAGACAAGAAGGTGAGCAGCAAAGATTGCTGCCTTGTCCTCTCCAAGTTCAGCGAAAGCACGGTCTTTAATGGCCGCAAGCTCTGTTTTAGCTTTATCGACCGCTTGCTGGAAGCGATTGATTTCCTGATCTGTATTTTCAACTGTCTTTTTTACAATCTCAAGTTCTGGATTTTCCAGCAGGAAGGCTTTTGCGATCGCGATGCCTGCTGATGCAGCTATACCTGAAATAATTTCAGACATTACTCACCAAGTCCTTCTGTTTTGATAACATTCTCGATGCCTGCGATCGCTTCATCTGCATCGTTGCCTTCAGCTTTAACAGTGATCTCTGCTCCAGAAGGAATTCCAAGGCTCATAACGCCCATGATGGACTTTAAGTTTACAGTTTTTCCGTTGTATTCAAGGTTGATGTCAGATGAAAACTGACCCGCCTGGTTTACTAGTGCTGTTGCCGGACGTGCGTGAATTCCTGAGTCTGCTGTAACTTTAAATGTTTTTTGTGCCATTGTTAAAAACTCCTTTAAGATTATTTTTTAAAAGAAATAATATTTTCCTCATTACGTGTTACATTCCCTGTTTTCTCAAGAACAATCTCTTCACCCGAAAGGTTAGTGAAAACGATTGGCGTGATAAGAGATGGTGCGTTCTTGCCGACAAAGTCAAGGTCAACTTCGAGAAGCTTCTGACCTGCAGTAACTTTATCCCCTTCACTTACAAAGGATTCGAAACCTTCACCTTTCAATTTTACCGTATCAATACCAAAATGGATCAAAATTTCTTTTCCACTGTCTGAAATGATGCCGATTGCGTGCTTTGTAGGGAAGATGTTCGCGATTTTTCCGTTAACAGGAGAAACAACTGTACCGCTTGATGGCTCGATTGCAAAACCGTCACCCATCATTTTGCCAGAGAACACTTGGTCTGGAACTTCAGTGATAGGAAGCAGACGTCCTTCAATCGGAGCGATGAATTTATCTCCATCTTCAGCAGCTGGAGCTGGAACTTCTTGTGTTTCCTGTACTATGCCCTGCTCAGGAAGCTTTTCTTCATTTTTAGGTTTAGCGACAACTTTGCCTTTAATAATATCCTGAATCTCACTCTTGATCGTATCAGACCGCGTTCCGAAAATGGCCTGAATGTTGTTGCCCATTTCAAGCACACCCGAAGCCCCAAGCTTTTTCAAACGGTTCTTGTCAACATCCTTCGCATCTTTAACAGATACACGGAGACGAGTAATACATGCATCAAGGTTAGCGATGTTCGGTTCTCCGCCAAGCGCTTCGAGAATGTTTGCTGCTAGTGAATCTTTGTTTGAAGGGCCGACATTCGTTTCAACCTCATCATCAACGATCTCACGTCCAGGCGTTTTAAGGTTCCATTTGCGGATCGCAAAACGGAATCCGAAATAGTAGATGACTGCAAGCACTAGACCTACCGGGATAACCAGCCACCAGTCGGTACGGTTCGGAAGCACTCCGAACAGCAGGTAGTCAATGATACCGCCAGAGAACGTCATACCGATCTTAACATTAAGAATCTGCATGATCATGAATGAAAGGCCCGCGAAGATCGCATGAATTCCAAAGAGTACAGGTGCTACGAATAAGAACGAGAATTCGATCGGCTCTGTAATACCTGTCAAGAACGAAGTCAATGCTGCTGATCCAAGGATACCGGCAACAATCTTCTTCTGTTCAGGACGAGCTTCATGGTACATCGCAAGTGCTGCTGCTGGAAGACCGAACATCATGAACGGGAACTTACCTGTCATGAATGTTCCTGCAGTCAGTTCAACATTGTCTTTTAGCTGAGCAAAGAAAATCTTCTGGTCACCGCGGATGACTTCACCCGCTTGACTTGTATAGTTGCCGAACTCAAACCAGAACGGCGAATAGAAAATATGGTGAAGGCCGAACGGGATCAATGAACGCTCGATCACACCGAAAACAAATGCAGCGAGTGTAGGGTTCGCGTCAATCATGCTCTCTGAGAACGTATTAAGTCCTGTCTGAGCATATGGCCAGATAAATGTCATGACAATACCGAGACCAAGTGCGGAAACCGCCGTGATAATCGGTACGAAACGCTTACCAGCAAAGAATCCTAAGTAAGATGGCAATTCAATATTGTAATATTTTTTATAGAGATAGGAAGCTAATATCCCCACGATGATACCGCCGAAAACGCCAGTCTGAAGTGTCGGGATACCAAGAACATTGGCAAATGAAGGATCTGCACCGATGTCTTCAGGCTTTACACCTTCAATGACACTCATCGTTACGTTCATGATGAGATACCCGATAATAGCTGCGAGTCCGGCAACACCTTCACCGCCCGCCAGTCCAACTGCTACACCTACTGCGAACAGCAGGGAAAGGTTGGCGAAAACGATGTCGCCCGATTTTTCCATTACGGTCGCGACTAGCTGGAACCACTCTGCATTTAATGCAGGCAGCTTTTCAAGCAGTGCAGGGTTCTTAAAAGCGTTACCAAACGCAAGCAAAAGTCCTGCTGCTGGCAAGATAGCGACTGGCAGCATTAAGGCTTTACCTACGCGCTGCAGAACACCGAAAAAACTTTTCCACATAGTTATTTCCTCCTTTTAAATTGTAACCCTTTCCATTTGACTCAGAATAAAAAGAAAAAGACATAAGCAAAGAAAGCAGGATTGAGCATGAATTCTATGGTTTAGAATAACCGAATTCTGCACTTCCTACACTTTTCATTTGCTTATGCCTGATCGAATCAGTAACACGCTATATGTTAAGTGATATTTTATTTTCTTGAGAGCCTTTGCAAATGCATGGTCAGGTAGACCGCTTCTGCGTTTGGAACGGGTTTTTGCAAGTCATTTTGCATGACTTTAATCAACTTCCAAGCAAGATTGTAGCACAGAGGATACTCTTCTTTCAATACATTTGCTAATTTATCTTGGTTCTCTACGATCTCACCTTGCTCAATTCTCTCGATCGCGTGCCTAAGATGCCTCACCAGCCTCAAATAATTGATGCTTTTCGGATCAATCTCAATATCAAGCCCAGAGCTGACCAGCGAAATCAGCTTGGCGACAAGCGAAGAGTTGCGGTTGATGAGGTGAATCGTTCTTTTGGTGATAGCACTGTGAATGTGAAGAGCAACAAAGCCTATCTCACCCTCAGGCAGATGAATGGATAGATGCTTATTTATCATCTCCACGGCTTCTTCCGCTATCGTATATTCCATCGGATACATTGTCTGCGTCTCGACAAGAAAAGGGTTCTTGATATCGAGGCCCTGTTCGAGTCTCTTAATCGCAAATCCGATATGATCCGTAAGTGCGATATGGATATGCTCGTCCAGATCAGAACCGCTTCGTTTTTGTATATGAGTAATTACGTCATTCATGACATCTATGATTTTTTCGTCAACCGAATGAAGCAGCTGCTTATAATGTTCTTGCTCTTTTTCATCTTTCAAAACAAACCATTTATCTGCACTTGAAGTTTGGATGAGGTCGCCGGTTTTTTTGCCAAAGCCGATTCCTTTTCCGATCACTACGGACTCTTTTTGTGAGTTGTCCGTCACGATCAGTGCATTATTATTTAGTATTTTCTTGATTAATAATGAATCATTCATGTTTTAGTCCTTCCGTAATGACATAAAATCATCACTTTAGTGCTTTTATCATAGCGAAAAGCTACACCGTATGCAATCCTTCAGCACTGTGAAAAAAGACCAGGTAAACAGCAAAAACGGCTTTCGTGTGAAAGCCGTTTCCAGACTAGATCTCTAGTTCTCCAAGCCGCAGCAATTCGACTACTGCTTGAGACCGCCCTTTAACACCAAGCTTCTGCATCGTATTCGAAATATGATTTCGAACAGTTTTTTCACTGATGAACAGCTGCTCTGCGATTTCCTTTGTCGTCTTATCCTGGACCAAGAGTTCGAATACTTCTCTCTCTCTCTTTGTAAGTAAAGGCTTCGGCCGGTAGTGTTTCTCCTTCAATGAATTCACCCCTCCTTGCTAGGGTTTTGGAACTGCCAACATCAATTGGAAGTATTTAGTCAACATATAGTATGTAATCTTTTCTTGTTGAGTGACTTGGTCTTGAAAAATTATGAAAAGAAATGTTTAAACACAATTTTTTCTTCAATTTATTAAAAACAGATTATGCTTTTTATCATAAAATGTGAAAAAGCCTGGGCTTATGCCCGGGCTTTTTCGATTCTCTGAAGAAGTTTTTCTTTTGTCTCTAGCTCCCATGAAGCCGGTCTGCCAGTAGATCGGCTGATCTGCACAATCCGGCCTCTTCCCGTGAAAACCGTTTTGCCTTCTCCGTTTACTCCGTGATAATGAAGGTCAAACGAACTCGAGCCTATCTCGTTCAGCTTTACTTTAACATTTACCGTGTCGCCATAAAGTATCTGTCTGACATAATCGCATTGAAGATCCGCGACAACAGGAATAAACTCGCTGCCCTGGCTGCCCCAGTCATTCATAAGTCCGAGAGAACGAAAAAATGCGATCCTTGCTTCTTCCATATAAACAAAAACACGAGTGTTATTCACGTGGCCGAAACCGTCAATCTCGCCAAACCTTACTCTCAAAGAGTATTCGAACTCGAATTCACTTGCCCACTTCTCTTTATCTTCACCAATATAGGAAGACCTTCCATCCATTCAAAATTCCCCCTTTTATATAGTAGAAAGTGAAACTGATGCCGCAAACAATAAAGAGCAGCCTAACCAATAGTCATGATCTTGGTTCATGCGCTTTTATATGTCTAAAGTGTAAAAAAGCCTTCCGGTTGAGGAAGGCTTTTCTGTTATCGCTGCTTGTTATTTTCTTATCAGGATTAACGGTCACTGCCGAAGAAATTCTTAAATGACTGGAACGTCGTGTCACGGTTAAGCGCCGCGATAGACGTTGTAAGCGGAATCCCTTTCGGACAAGACTGAACACAGTTTTGAGAGTTTCCGCAATTTGCGAGTCCGCCGTCATCCATAATCGCGTTTAAACGTTCAGCTTTGTTCATCTCTCCAGTTGGGTGAGCGTTAAACAGGCGCACCTGAGAAAGAGGAGCTGGTCCGATGAATTCAGACTTGGAGTTTACGTTCGGACACGCTTCAAGGCAGACACCGCATGTCATACACTTAGAAAGCTCGTATGCCCACTGGCGCTTTGTTTCTGGCATTCTCGGACCTGGTCCAAGATCATACGTTCCGTCAATCGGAATCCATGCTTTTACTTTTTTCAGAGCGTCAAACATACGGCTTCTGTCGATAGAAAGGTCACGAACGACAGGGAACGTTTTCATAGGCTCAAGCGTGATCGGCTGTTCGAGCTTATCGACGAGCGCTGTACACGATTGGCGAGGTTTGCCGTTGATGATCATTGAGCAGGCTCCGCATACCTCTTCCAAACAGTTCATTTCCCAAGATACTGGAGTAGTGGCTTCGCCTTTTGAGTTGACCGGGTTTCGGCGGATCTCCATCAACGCCGAGATCACGTTCATGTTCGGGCGGTGAGGGATTTCAAACTCTTCTACATATGACGGTGTATCCGGATTGTCCTGACGAGTGATTTTAAATTTCACTGTTTTTGTGCTCATGTTAGTTCACCCCGCTTTTCTTTTTAGAATAGTCGCGTTTTCTCGGCTGGATGAGTGAAACGTCAACGTCTTCATATTCAAATACAGGACCGTTTGTTTCTGGATTAAATTTCGCTTTAGTTGTTTTGAGCCAGTCTTCGTCATTACGTTCAGGGAAGTCAGGCTTATAATGAGCACCGCGGCTTTCGTCACGGTTAAGCGCGCCAAGCGTGATGACGCGGCCTAGCTGAAGCATATGCCATAGCTGGCGTGTGAACGAAG
Organism: Fictibacillus aquaticus; assembly: GCF_002245695.1. Lineage (GTDB taxonomy): Bacteria > Bacillota > Bacilli > Bacillales > Fictibacillaceae > Fictibacillus > Fictibacillus aquaticus. The sequence continues at coordinate 327,622 of NZ_NOII01000002.1, forward strand.
CGCCCTGGTTGCTCCACTTTGATGTGTCGTTAATGTTGATTTTGTTATAGCGCTGCATAAGTTCCTGAATTTTTTCATCAGTCGCTTTCAGCTTGTCGTTGTAGCGTACAACCGTTACATTGTCTGTCATCCACTCACCAAGTTCTTTGTGAAGGACATATGCATTTTCTGAGCCATCCATGCTCAGAATGTTATCGAACACTTCTTGATCTTTGCGGACTTGCTGGTCAAATACTTGTGAAGAAACATCAGCAGTGGCCTTATCCAGTCCTTTAACGTAGGAAACTGCAGCTGGCCCTGCTACCATTCCGCCAAATATAGCAGAAAGAAGAGAGTTTGCGCCAAGACGGTTCGCACCATGGTATTGGTATTCACATTCACCGGCAGCAAAAAGTCCAGGAATATTTGTCATCTGATCATAATCAACCCACATACCGCCCATTGAGTAGTGAACGGCAGGGAAAATTTTCATTGGCATTTTGCGCGGATCGTCACCCATGAATTTTTCATAGATTTCAATGATTCCGCCAAGCTTAATATCAAGCTCTTTCGGGTCCTTATGAGAAAGGTCAAGATAAACCATGTTCTCTCCGTTAATACCAAGCTTCTGATCAACGCAGACGTGGAAGATTTCGCGTGTCGCAATATCTCGCGGCACGAGGTTTCCGTATGCAGGGTATTTCTCTTCAAGGAAATACCAAGGTTTTCCGTCTTTATAAGTCCAGACACGGCCGCCCTCTCCGCGCGCCGATTCACTCATAAGGCGAAGCTTGTCATCGCCAGGAATTGCTGTCGGGTGAATCTGGATGAACTCACCGTTCGCATAATAGACGCCTTGCTGGTATAGAGATGAAGCTGCTGCACCTGTGTTAATGACTGAGTTTGTAGATTTACCGAAGATGATTCCAGGACCGCCAGTCGCCATGATGACAGCATCTGCAGCGAAGCTTACGATCTCCATCGTCTTCAGGTTTTGAGCCGTGATACCACGGCATGCACCTTCGTCATCCACGATCGCGGAAAGGAATTCCCATCCTTCATACTTTGTGACAAGGCCTGAAACTTCATGGCGTCTTACTTGCTCGTCCAAAGCGTAAAGAAGCTGCTGGCCTGTTGTTGCGCCAGCAAAAGCTGTACGGTGATGCTGAGTGCCCCCAAAACGGCGGAAGTCAAGCAAACCTTCTGCTGTACGGTTAAACATAACACCCATGCGGTCCATCAAGTGAATGATGCCCGGAGCCGCATCGCACATCGCTTTAACCGGAGGCTGGTTCGCAAGGAAATCTCCTCCGTATACAGAGTCATCGAAATGCTCCCAAGGAGAATCTCCTTCCCCTTTTGTATTTACGGCACCGTTAATTCCACCCTGTGCACAAACGGAGTGCGACCGTTTTACCGGCACAAGGGAAAACAGGTCAACGTTCATGCCTGCTTCAGCTGCTTTTATAGTTGCCATCAAACCGGCGAGACCTCCGCCGACGATAATGATTTTCTGATTGCTCATGAATGTTTCACCCCTCTATTGAATAAATGCAAAAATTGTGCGGACGCTGACAATGGACAATGCGATGAAAACGCCAAGCGTCACGTAAGTAGAAATTCTCTGTGATCGAGGCGAAACGGTAAGACCCCAGCTGACAAAGAAAGACCATAGACCATTTGCAAAATGAAACACAGTTGATAAAACACCGATCAGGTAAAACGCAACCATGAACGGATTGCTTAAGATATCTTCCATCATGGAGAAGTTTACATCTGCTCCAAATGCTGCCTGAACGCGTGTTTCCCAAACATGCCATGCGACGAAAATCAGAGTGATGACACCTGAAACCCGCTGAAGCGTAAACATCCAGTTGCGGAAATAGCCGTAACGCGTCGTATTATTTTTCGCTTGAAACGCGATATAAAGCCCGTAAACAGCATGAAACAAAAGCGGAAGGTAAATCACGAATGTTTCCAGCACTAGGCGGAAAGGCAGGCTTTCCATGAAGTGAGCGGCTTTGTTGAACGATTCCGCTCCTCCTGTCGCAAAATGGTTGACCACTAAATGCTGAACTAAAAAAAGTCCTACTGGGATGACACCCAGCAATGAATGAAGCCTTCTGATTGCAAAATCTCTACCGACAGCCATAATTGTTGCCCCTTTCAATTTTCTTTCTCCGGCTGTTAAAACCGATTCTCTCCATCTCTCTGTAAGCGTTTCCTTCTTACATAAAAAAATAATCCGTTTCAATAATTATTGCTATGAAACTATGCAACATGTCCATTTTACTCCCATCGTTTGACAAGGTCAAGAAAACGCTGTCACCTAAATGACCAAAATTTCTAGACGCATCAACACTTTTCCGGCCTGGTTTTATTCGACATTTCTTGCAAATCAAAGTATAGAGTTATCTAAATTTACACGCTATAATAGGACAAGAAAGTAGGGATGCAAATGTCTAAACAAAACACAGAAGCACAATACGAACAGAGTGAACAGACAGGCGTGACTGACTTTGGCTTTGAATTGCTCCGCAGCGAGATCTTGCCGGAGTTGCTCGGCAAGGAAGAAAGAAACATCCTTTACTGGACTGGCCGTCACCTCGCACGCAAGTTTCCGCTATCGTCTCTTGAAGAAGTTCAGGCTTTCTTTCAGGATGCATGCTGGGGAACACTCGAACTAGAAGAGGCCTCTAAGAATGAAATGGTGTTTATTCTTTCATCGCAGCTTGTTAAGCAGCGCTTTGAAAACTTCAGCAATCCTGTATTCGGACTCGAAGCCGGTTTTCTAGCTGAACAGATACAGTCACAAAAAAAATGTATAACAGAAGCGTATGAAACAATGAAAAAATCACGTGTCACGATTACTGTCCAATGGGACAAAAAAGATATCATTGAATAAAAGAGCGTCATGCAAAATGCACTGTGCCACTGAACTGGACCGCCCTTCTCAAGGGTGGTTTTTTTTACACGATAATTGTCAACCTGAAACGATAAGAAGTTGACAATATAGAGGATGCTGTCATATCTTTTATTTGTCAGATTCTTTTGAACATCTACATAAGGAGTGATTTACATGAACTGGAACACATTGGCTGAAAGTGTTTTAAACGGAAACCCTATAAATGAAACGGAAGCACTCTCCATCTTAACAGCAGATGACGATGAACTGCTCCCACTGATGCACGCCGCTTTCACCATCAGGAAAAGATATTACGGAAAACTTGTAAAGCTGAACCAGATCATCAATACAAAATCAGGCTACTGCCCAGAGGATTGCGGCTATTGTTCGCAGTCTTCTATCTCATCAGCACCTATTGAAAAATACACGATGCTTACGAAAGAGGAAATCGTAAAAGGAGCAAAGCAGGCTCATGAACTGCAGGTTGGCACTTATTGCATCGTGGCAAGCGGCCGCGGTCCTCTGCCGCGAGACTTTGAGACGGTCGTTGACGCTGTAAAAGAAATAAAAGAAAACTATCCTATGAAAATCTGCGCTTGCCTCGGCATCCTTAATTCTCGTCAGGCCGAGCGCTTGAAAGAAGCTGGTGTGGAGCGTTACAACCATAATATCAACACCTCGGAAGACCACCATTCGTCCATCACCACCACTCACACATACAATGACAGAGTGGCAACGCTTGAAAAGGTAAAAGAAGCTGGAATCTCACCTTGTTCGGGCGTCATTGTCGGAATGGGCGAAACATATGAAGACCTCGTCAAGATGGCTTTTGCATTAAAAGCTTTAGATGCAGATTCAATTCCAGTCAATTTCCTTCATGCCATACCGGGTACGCCGCTCGAGCATCTTGACGAATTGAATCCTCGATTCTGTCTGAAGGTCCTTGCATTGTTCCGTTTCGTGAACCCGACAAAAGAAATCCGCATATCCGGCGGACGTGAAGTGAATCTTCGGAGCCTTCAGGCGCTTGGACTTTATGCCGCCAATTCAATCTTTGTCGGAAACTATCTGACTACTGACGGCCAGGCATCCACTGCGGATCATAAAATGCTCGAAGACCTCGGATTTGAAATCGAATATAGTGCTCTCCCTGAAAAAGAAACTTGCTGATTGCTTAACAGGCTCCAGAAGCGTAAGCTTCTGGAGCCTGTTTTTATTAAAGCTGATGAGCAGGCTGTCTTACATCAAGCTCAAATACATCATGAAGCGTTTCAACGGCATTGACCATATCTGCCTGGCTTACTACTGTTGAAACCTTAATTTCTGATGTGCTGACCATCTTGATCATGATGCCCTTTTGAGAGAGGCCTTTGAACATTTTTGCGGCCACTCCGGGGTTAGAGATCATACCGGAACCTACGATTGAAACTTTCGCTAGTCCCCCTTCCGTGATGATTGATTCGAAGCCAAGCTCTTCTTGACAAGCAGCCAGAACTTCCTGCGTTTCAGCAAGAACAGAAGAATCAATAGAAAAAGAGATATTTGTTGTGCTTTCATTGACTACATTTTGAATAATAATATCTACGTTGATGCCATTGTCTGCAAGGGTGGAAAAAAGACTCGATAATGTTTCGATGCCATTCGGCAGGTTTGACACCGTTATTTTCGTGATGTTCCCTTCAAATGCTAATCCGCGCACCATTAAATTTTGTTCCATTGTTGCTTCCTCCTCTACTAGTGTTCCTCTTTCTTCTTCCTGACTGGACCTGACTTCTAATTTCACCTGATAATTTTTGGCGAACTCTACTGCACGCGGATGAAGAACACCCGCACCTAGGTTTGCCATTTCCAGCATTTCATCATAAGAAATGGATGGAATTTTACGAGCAGAAGATACCACTCTTGGATCCGTTGTGAACACACCGGTAACATCTGTATAAATATCACACCTAGCAGCGCCAAGTGCTGCAGCGAGAGCTACGGCCGTTGTATCTGATCCGCCGCGTCCAAGCGTTGTGATCTCTCCGCTTTCTTTCACCATTCCCTGAAAACCTGCCACGATGACGATGTTCCCTTTATCGAGCAGTCCAATAATACGTTCTGTTTTAATGTTTACAATTCTAGCGTTTGAAGGAAATTCTTCCGTCTCTATTCCAGCCTGCCAGCCAGTGAGCGATACCGCTTGCTTTCCTTCAGCCTGAAGCGCCATAGACAGCAGGGCGATCGTAACTTGTTCTCCAGTAGAAAGCAGCATATCCATCTCTCTTTTCGATGGATTGTCTGACAGCTGAGCCGCAAGCGATACGAGAGCATCGGTTGTTTTTCCCATAGCCGATACAACGACGACCACCTGGTTGCCTTGCTCCGTTTCCTTGATTACTCTTTGTGCCGCGCTGCGGATGCGCTCGATGCTCCCTACACTCGTTCCGCCAAATTTCTGTACGATGATTCCCATGATACAAACATCCTCTCCGACCTTTATGCTCTCATCAGAAAAACAAATAAAAAAAGCAGCAAAAGGAAAAAACCTTATTGCTGCTTTTATAAGCTAAGCCAAGTTTGTTTCCCCTCTGTGAGATAGTTCTCCACGCTCCTCCCGGGAAGAAAAGCGTGACAGCCCTGCATTTGTTCAATGCAGGTCCAGCTTGAAGATTCAGGAGTTTCTTCGCACTTCGGCAAAAATCCCCTTTCCGCCACCGTCTTAAAAGCTCCTGCTTCTCAGGTGGTTTACTCTTGGTTTTTGCTCCTCTACCATCACTTCAAAAAGAAGAATGGCATTTTGTTTATAAAATTTGTGTTTATTTTATCAAATGAAAGAAGCTGTTGCAATACTTTATTCTTCACTGTTTAGCGCAGCAACGATTAGCTCCGCTGTAGGCCTTGGCACTCCAGCAGCGACAATCTCCTCCAAGGAAGCCTCTTTCATTTTTTTCAGCGAGCCAAAATGACGCATGAGCGCTTTTTTTCTTTTCTCGCCCACGCCTGCAATCTCATCAAGTTTAGATTCAAACATCCCTTTAGAGCGCACTTGGCGATGGAAAGACAGAGCAAAACGATGGACTTCATCCTGAATTCTCTGCAATAGGTAGAAAGGCTGACTGTTCCGTGCAAGCGGCACATATTCCGGCGGATCGCCCGTCCAAAGCTGGGATGTTCTATGTTTATCATCCTTTGCTAGACCCGCAACAGGAATAAACAAGTTCAGTTCATTCTCAAGCACGTCCTGGGCAGCTTTGATCTGTCCTTTCCCTCCATCGATAATAATAAGGCCTGGCGGTTCGAGTCCTTCTTTAAGCATTCTCGCGTACCTGCGCCGCACAACTTCCTTCATGGAAGCATAATCGTCTGGCCCTTCGACCGTCTTGATCTTATATTTTCTATATTCCTTTTTATACGGTTTTCCATCCTGAAAAACGACCATGGCTGAAACTGGGTTCGTTCCTTGAATGTTAGAGTTGTCGAATGCCTCAATCCTGTATGGCGCAGGTATGCCAAGCTGTTCTCCAAGCTGCTCGACTGCCTTGATGGTCCTGGCCTCATCTTGTTCAATCAGCGAAAACTTTTCGTTTAATGCTAATGTTGCGTTCCGCTTAGCCAGGTCAACAAGCTCTTTTTTCTGGCCTTTTTTTGGCTGTAAAGCTTTTACGTTGAGCAGCTGTTTGACCATATCTGCATCTACACCAGCAGGGAGCAATATTTCTTTCGGAAGCAAGTGATTCTTTTGCAGGTAGAACTGACCAATGAAAGTCAGCATATCTTCCTCTGCTTCTCCGTAAAAAGGGAAGACGGAAACGTCGCGTGCGATGACTTTACCTTGCCGGACGAAGAAAACCTGTACACACATCCAGCCTTTATCAAAGTCATACGCAAAAACATCTCGGTCCACCAGATCCGCCGTCATCATCTTCTGTTTTTCCATTACCGCTTCAATATGCTGTATTTGATCGCGGAGTTCTTTTGCCCGTTCAAAGTTCAAATCTTCTGATGCAGCAAGCATCTTTTCTGTCAGGTCGCTTTTAACTTCCTCAAAACCGCCGCTAAGGAACCTAAGAATGGACTGTACCATCTTTTCGTTTTCTTCATCCGGCACGTCATAGACACAAGGGCCAAGGCATTGGCCGATATGATAGTAGAGGCAGACTTTTTTGGGCATTGTGTCACATTTCCGAAGCGGATACAGGCGGTCTAGCAGCTTCTTAGTCTCCTGTGCGGCAAAAGCATTCACGAACGGACCGAAATATTTTCCCCGGTCCTTTAGAACTTTTCTAGTATAAACGAGGCGAGGATGCTTTTCTGCCGTAATCTTAAGATAAGGATACGATTTGTCGTCTTTCAGCATGACGTTATAGCGTGGATCATGCTTCTTTATGAGGTTCATCTCAAGAACGAGCGCTTCCATCTCAGTCGATGTCACAATATATTCAAAATCTGTAATTTCACTGACAAGGCGCTGTGTCTTCCCATCATGGGAACCTGTAAAATACGAACGCACACGGTTTTTAAGCACTTTTGCCTTTCCGACATAGATGATTTTCCCGTGTTCATTTTTCATCAAATAGCAGCCCGGCTGATCTGGAAGAATGGCGAGCTTTTGCTTGAGCGTTCCCATGATATCACCTCTTTTCATTTCTATAGAATACCATTTTTTGCTTTGAACGAAAAACAAAACCGCTTATTGTCTGCATGTCCACTCATATAGCGATATGCTGCTGTAAACAGGGTCTACAAGATGCGATGATTCAAACGTCTTCACTTTTTTAGCACAATCCTTAGTAGCAGCACCTTGCAGTTCAAACCCTCTTAACGCTTTTCCGGTCAGGTAGACAGTATATCCTGAATAATTCTGTTCATCTTCCTTAAAAAAGGCAAACGTTTCAATACGTTTATGTGTGAATGGAGCCCGGGTGTACTGAAGCATCCTTGTCTCTTCCCACGTATAAAGCACAGACGGTTCTCCAGACTTTGAAATGTAATCTTCCAGCTGATAAACGGCAGGTCTAACTGTACGAGCTTCCTTCAGCAAATAAAAACCATTCGCTGCCTGCAGTATAAGAAAGATGGCAAGCAATCGATTTATGCCTTTGTTTTTACCAGCTAACACAGCATATACACCAAATGTAATCAAAGAGGCCACAGGCAGCATATGCCTAGGCTTTTCTGGATTTTGGGCAAAAAAAGCATAAATAACATAGGAAACTGCAAGCAGAACGAACAATGCCCCTTCTTTTTTTATTCGTTTTCCTTGCAGCTCCTTAACGGCCAATACGGTCAGAAGGATACTCATCACAAGGAGTAAGATATTTTCTCCTGCAATCCCTGTAAACCAAGTATTCTTTATGAACAATAATGACCTTTCAAGAAGGGTAAGCTTTGCGGCAGTAATCGCCCCTCCCCATTCCGTAAAATGTCCTTCCGTGAATGAGAATGCAAGATGCAGGAAGGAGAAAATACCTCCTTCTGATAAAATCAAGGCACTGAGCCAAACCCATTGAAAGAGGACAGCCAAGGTCAGCAGGATGGCGATGCGGTTAATGTCACGATGCTTTCGGAGTTCCCAGACAAATAACAGCAAAAGTCCCGTTCCAAGAGGCAAATAAGAGAGTCTTATTCCCATCAGTATACTGAAAAGAAACAGCGGCAAAGATTTTTTCACAAGATTTTTTTTCTCATCCGCCCAACATAACGACCATATATACCACCACATGACTCCTAGAGCAGCACCTTCAGATATTGGCTGAGATGAAACAAACCATAAATAAGAGGAGACCTGAACAGTTCCTGTTATGAAAAATCGTCCAGCTAAAGAGGAAGTCATTCTTTTAGAAAGCCAGAATAAAGGAAACACAGAAGAAAAAAGCAGAAAATGACTCCATAGTACAAGAGACAGTGTATTGTTTTCAGTAAATGCAGAAAACAGCATTCCGCCAAGAATAAAATACGGGTAGCCGGGAAAATGGGGCTGCATATCTGCCAGGCTGAAACGGTCTACAGCGAGAACAAAATCCACTTCGTCCCAAGTAGATGGAAAAGAGGCAGATTGGAAGATTCTGAAGCCATATAATACACAAAGAATAATAAGAGCAGCTGCAGCTTTCGTTTCGACATTATTTCCTAGAAAATAACTGCGGCCATTGCGCCCTCTCTCTTTTTCACTGTTCTTCGCCATGCTGCCTTCCTCTTTTCAACAGATAAATTAGTATTGGAAAATCACGTTTCGTAAATTAAATCCATTAAAAAAAGCCCGCTTTAACAGCGGACCTTTTCATTATGCATTAACCGACTTTGCTGAGTGAGCGACCCGCTTCTCCACCGGCTTTTGTTCCTTTTGTTCCGCCGGCGAAAGCTTGCGGCCGAATCCTTTCACATAGAAACCGATCCAGCTGAACACTGCGATAAAATACAGCCAGTAAGCTGCAACTTGTTCAACCGATGGGTTGTGGCTATATCCGAACATCGCGGACATGAACAGCCCAACCTGGCCGCTGATCAAAACATCATTCCCAGTATCGCGTTCATAATGCTGTTCATCAACAAAATGCTCCGGCATAAATTCTACAATGTTATAAAGCTCTTTTGGCTTGCCATCTGCAGTTTCCATCACGCTGCCGACAAGACCGAGATCCTGAACGATCCCGACCGCCTGTACAAAGAGCCCAGCTGCAATAAACATGATCAGCATTCCTGTAACTCTGAAGAATGCTTTCAGGGAGATTTTCATTGTGCCGCTGAAGAACAAATATCCTAAGATTAGAGCCGTTAAGAGGCCGCTCAGCGCTCCATAGCTCGTCAGGACTTTCTGTACTTCACCCCCGCTGATTGCAGCGAAGAAAAAAACCGTTTCCACACCTTCACGCAGGACGATTAAATAAGAATGGATGATCATAGCTGAGACGCTTCCAAGCGTAACGGCCGCATTGATTTTTTTCTCCATATCGCCTTTAATGTCTTTAGTTTGTTTCGTCATCCAGCCAACCATATGAGTCAGCAGCAAGACTGAAGCAAACATAATGCCGACTTTTAAATATACCTCAGAACCGAAGCTCGCAAATCCGGTGAAGATGACTTGAAACATAAGCGCAACTAAAAAGCTTGAAACAAGCGCCAGACCGACACCCGCATATACCCATTTGTTAAACTTTTCCGCCTTAAGACGGGAAAGATACGAAAGTATGAGACCTACGATCAGGATGGCTTCAAGCGCCTCCCGCAGCGTGATTAAAAAAGCTTGAAAGTTCATTTTGCTTCATCTCCCCTATTGCAGCCTGCAGCCCGAGCCTACTATTATTGCTGACGGCGTTTCTTTATTTTCCCCATGATGATGAGAACGGCTAGGATCAGCACGAGTCCAACCGATATGAGAAGCCAGATTTTATCTCCTGCATCTGCATCTCCGAAATCAAAAAATCCGTGTTCTTCCTGAAACTGAGATTCCTTTTCTGCACCAGGCACTGGAAACAGCGGTTTCAATTCGCTTGATATGTATTTTACTTCTTTGTCAAATGCCGCTTTGTCGCTGTTGCTCTCGCCAATGCCGAACAATCCAGGATTTCCAAGCGACTTTAATGCTTTTTGCAGAGAAGCATCAACTTTTTTTGCTTTATCTTTCTCTTCTTCAGTGTCCAGGGTTCCAGAAAGCACTTTAAACGTACCGTTTGCTTTTGCCAGCAGCAGCTTGGCGCGTCCGTAATTATCAAATTCTTTTTCAGCGAACTGCAGGCGTCTTTCAATATTCATCCTTAACGCTGCCTTATAAGATGAAAGGACAAGCTCGCGGTCCTTCTCTTTAAATCCCCGGTCAATAAACGGTTTTACCTCTTTAAAATATAAATCAAATTCTTTTTCGTATCCTTGGTAGACCGTTTTTGCTTCATCCCATCGATTTTCTTTCGTGTATGCTTCTATCTCTTTGTAGGACTCAGCTATCGCTTCCTCACCAGGGTCACCGTATGAGTAAGCGGAAGCACTGTTATTCGTTACGTTGAAAAAAAACAGAAATGCCGCCATTGCGGTTATGAGACGTATCATATGTTTGCACCTCGCAATTTCAATGATAATGATTATCATCATCGATGTCAATATAAGATGAGCCAAAAATCACGGCTCACCTAACTGTTCATGAATTTGTCGTTTTTTTACTGGTCTTCGCATCTCTTTCCATATAGCAGGCAAAACATTTCCGATGTACTTTTTGAATGAAATAAACGAAGTGCCAGTCGTTCTCACTTTATATGTGATCGGCACTTCCTTCATCCTGAAACCTTTTCGCATTAGGTTAAGCGTAACCACCTGAGCGTAATTATAGTCATGGATTATTTCTGCTTCCTTCATAGCCGCACGGGAAAATGCCCTCATACCTGACTGCCCGTCATAAATTATCTTTTGCAGCAGCAGGCATTGAAGAAGTGTGAAGCAATAATTCCCCAGCCGTCTGTGCAGCTTCATCCCGTCAATCGTGCCGAGAAACCTCGAACCCATTGTGTAATCTGCCTCTCCTTCTAAAATAGGCTGTATCAGCTGCGGGATTTCATCTGCCGGATATTCATTGTCTGCGTCAATCATGACACTGATGTCAGCACCAAGCCTGTAAGATTCCTTAAGCCCCGTCCTGACCGCTGCTCCCAGGCCTTTGTTAACAGGATGAGTAACAATATGGTCAGCTCCAGCATTTTTGGCTGCAATAACCGTGCTGTCAGCTGATCCATCATCCACCACTAAAACTTCTACCTCAAGATCATGTTGAAAATGACGCGGGATGTTCTGTATAACTTCTGTAATTGAATCTTCTTCATTAAACGCAGGAAGAAAGACGATAATTTTTCGTTTTGAAACGATCATGCTTGCCACTTGCTCCTTTATTGCGAAAATTTCCGGCTGTTTTTTAAAGCTCCTGTAAGCACGGGTCCTTTAGAATGTGATGGATAAGGAGCACCCATTAAATAAGCGATCGTCGGAGCAAGTGAAACAAGTGAATGCTTCTCGTCGATTCTCACTCCTTTTTTAATGGCAGGGCCGTGGATGAAGAATGGTACGAATCGTTCCCCTTCATCGAGATGCCCGTGCCCGCCGATGCCGTCAGCCTGCCCATGGTCGGCACATATCATAAGTGTTGTATTTTTCATCATGCCATTCTCTTCTAAAAACGAGACAAAATCCTCAACAAGTCTGTCCGCTTCAGCAATCTTTTGAAGATACTCATCATACAGCACACCGCGGCTGTGCCCCGTCTGGTCTGTAGCGATCATCTGGACAGCAAAAAAATCGGGATTTTGTTCGAGCATAATTTGTTTTGCCCGTTTCATGATGTTCGGGTCGGCTTCATCGTTATGCATGACAGCTGTTACCGTTTCAACATCGCTTCCCATCGCATCTACTAGATGAGCAATGCCAAGCAGCTTTCCTTTTTTATTAATCTTTCTTAATGAATCAAAAATACTCTCTGTTTTAATGCCCAGTTTCCATACCATATTTGATGTGATGCCGTGGTCGCTAGGGTAAGTTCCTGTAAACATTGAAGAAAAACATACAACCGTTCTCGCCGGGTAGACTGTCTCCATCTGCGTGTATTCTGTTCCTTCTTTTCTTAGCTTGTCAAGGAAAGGCGTGTCCGCCGCTTCAAACCGGTCTTTTCTCATTCCGTCAATCACGATGACGACTACTCGGTCGCTTACCGGTTCCTCAGGAATCTCAGCGTTAGAGGTTCTTGCCGTATAAGGTGCAGGCTTCCAGTCAAATAAATAACGGTGAAGGATGAAAGTGTACAACAGCAGACCGAGGAAGAATATCCCTAATCCGATTAAAAAATTTTGATCAATTGCCGTTCCTGACAAAGGCTGGTGCCAAATCGTCAGTAGCAGCAGCACTTTAGGGAGCTGTTCCTGCGCATTCCCGCTTGTTGAGTCGCTGTTTTTCAAAACAAGCTTCCAAAAGCGTGTGAAATTCAACAATGTCGTCCCAATCCGCAGATAATAATAGATTGTTCCCCAGAAAAATACAGTAAAAAAGAAATAAAGTCCTGCTGCTGTAAGCCATAGTTTAAGATCCGCTTGATAACCAAGCATTAGGCAGGCAATGAGAGGAAAATAAAGATAATTTCTTAAAAACAGCGGAAAATCGTACACAAAATAAAGAATTAGAAATGGCAATACGATTAAAAAGCCAGTTCCGAACGCTGGCCAAAAATCAGCTTCTCCCCACCTAGTAAACGTAAACAGCAGCATGACACCTGCTGTGAAAATAGGAGTGAAGGGCTTTCCTTCATTTAATAGATTCCAGCATCTTGCTGCGACCTTCTCAAATTTTGACGCTCTCTTCATGTTAGACACGTTCCTTTTTAAGCCATTTTTTTATTATTACAAACGAAACTGGTGCAGCCAGCCATAAATAGAGTCCTGCTGCATATGAGTAAATAAATTTAAATGCATGGCTGGCAATCGCAATCTCATAAGCAGACGCTACAGGCAGATCAAGCAGCTTCAGCGTGCCTGTCATCACTGTTTCATACGTTCCGATTCCCCCAGGAGAAAAGTGAAATACTTGCCCTGCAATCGTTACGCTCGTCGTCCACCATGCAGCAGGAAATGACAGGCCGCTTATGATCATGGCTGCTGTCCCGTATAGTACAAACGATTCGAGCACCCAGCTCAGCCCAGTGAGCAGCACTGCTATTGCCCCTCTTATACTCGTAAACAAGGAAAAAGCTGACGCTGCAAAATCCCGTATTTTCGCAAACTTTCTTTGCAGAAAATATAAAACGGGTATGAAAATGAAAATGATCAAAGCAAAAAGTTCCCACCAGCCAGTATAAAGACTGTAGCCAGCGTAAAGAGAACCTGCAGCCGCAACACCACCTAGAAAGAGCATGTCGAGAATCCTCAGGACCGCGACGGACTGAAAAGATGATATGTAGCTGACCGTTCCTCCAGAATGATGGGCCAAATAGCCGGCCCTTGCTGCATCTCCAACTTTTACCGGCAAAACATGGTTTAAGAACAGACTATATAGCAGGCCATTCAGAAAGATTCGAAAAGGGATGGCTGCATGCCCAATATACAGCTTCCATACAAGCGCCCTTAAAACAAACGCAGCTGAATAGGCAACAATTATAGCCATGGTGATGCCAGGTTCGCTTATAAATCGAGCGAGCAGGTTATAAACGGCCTGTTCGGGCAGCAGGTGGCCAATGAAATAAAGGACTAAGAACAGCATCAGGATGCTGGTTCCTGCTCGAATGACGTTACTTAATGAAAATAAGCTGTTGCCCATGCAACGGTCCTTTCCAGCCCTTCTTGTATAGAGAATTTCGGCTTATAGCCTAGATCTGCAGAAGCTTTCCCTATATCCGCCCATGTTCTCTCCACATCCCCTTTTCGTCTGGAGGTGTACTCTTTTTCAAGATGAGGAAAATGATGCGCCAGAGCGTCCGTTAAAGTGTTCAGTGTTACAGGAGTACCGCTGCCCAAGTTATAGGTCCTCTCACCTCGATGTCCGAAAAGTGAAAGGAAAATGCCCTCTGTAATATCATCTATATACGTGTAATCCCGTGCGCTATGTTCGTTAAAAAGGTAAAGTTTTTCTTTTCTCATCAGCTTGTTTATGAAAATGGGGATCGCCATATCAGGCCTGACCCAAGGACCGTATACAGTAAAGAAACGAAGAACAGTAAGATCAAACCCATATAGGCTGCTGTAAGCTTTACAGAACGATTCTGCTCCCCATTTGGCTGCTGCATATGGTGAGACAACGCTTCCTGCAGCATCTTCTTCCTTAGATGCTTTAGCGATTCCGCTTGCATTTCCATAAACCGAAGAAGATGAAGCAAAAACGAAATGAGAAACTCCAGACTCTCCAGCTGCCCGAAGAAGGTTAACTGTTGCTTTTATATCATAATCAATATACAAATGCGGATCTGCTATTGAAGCTGGCACTCCCGGTATGGCAGCCAAATGTATAACTGTTTTAAAACGTTTTTCTTGGAACCATTTGTTCAGCCTTCCTTCATCAAGAAGATCCAGTTCATAGAATTCAAAAGCACCGGATGACTTCGCTTCCTCAAGCTGATCCTTCTTTTGCTTTACACTATAATAGTTATGGAAAGAATCAATCACTGTAATGTCGAAGCCTTCCTTCACCAGTCTTTTCGTCAGATGGCTTCCTATAAATCCGGCCCCGCCGGTAATTAATATACTCACGGTCTCACCTCTACCAAGCATTTTACCACATAGGAAAAAGCCGCACATGCTGCGGCTTTTTTCCAATTTATTATTTTGAAAGCTTTGTTAAACCTGCGTTCAGCTTTTCGCCAAGCTTGCTCGCTTCCTCTTTGTTGTCAGAAGAGATTGCTTCAAACCACTTTTGGCTGTCATCAAGAAGTAACTTTGCTTCTTCCTGTCCAAGCTTTTTCTGAAGGTCCATTTCAATAGCTTTTAAGAAAACGATTCCTTCAAGCGCTCCGACTTTAGCTTCCGTTGCTTCCCCATCTTCGAGGGCTTTTGGAGCCTTTTCAAGGTATCCGCTGATTTTTCCAGCAAACGCCTTAGTAAACAACTGGTTAACTTGTTGCGGATCAATAGCTTCTGGTTTTGTTTCGTTCAATGTGAACAGCTTGTTGATTTCAGCTGCTGCAGCTTCGTCACCGCCGCTGAGGGATCCTTTAATGGCCTGGAAGAAGCCCCATGCTTCTGCCTGCTCCTGAAGAAGCTCCTCTTTTGGTTTGCCTTCTTTTACACCCGCCGCTATTTTCTCAGCATACGAGTTTGAAGCGAGATAGTAGCTTCGGTAAACCGATTTATCAGTCAGCTGAACAAATACTTTAAAGTCTTCTACATTGCCTTCTTTTAATGCTTTTTCCTGAGCTGCAAGACCGTTGTTAATTCCTTCAACGATGCTGGCTTCTCCTTGCAGCTTATAATAATCATCACGTTTAACAGCTGTCGGGACAAAAATCTTTTCAGCAAGAAGCTTCAGTTCACCGAACGCCAGATTCGCTTCACTCTCTTTCTTGCCTTCTAGTGCCGCTGCAGCGTCCTTGTGCAGACGCTTTTGCTTTTGATAAAAATAAGACTGAGTCACTTTGTCAGTAAGCTGGCGTGCAATGTTATTGTCCATTTCTTTGTTCTTTGCACCTTCAATAGCTGCAGTGATCGCCTGATCCATCTCGCCGCTCTCATCTACTTCAGTTACATGCTTTTGCAGCTTATCAGTATAGATTCCAGAAACTTTCTCCCAATCAACCTCTTGGCCTTCTTTTGCTTTTTCCATTTCCGCTTTCATTTCTTCATAAGCGGTTACTTGAACAGCAGTTTCTGATTTCTCAACAGAAGCGCTTTCCGTTTTCGTATCTTGAGTGGATTGCTCCGTTTTCTTCTGTTCCGGCTTGTCTGCCTTTTCTTCTTTACCGCATCCTGAAAGAATGCCTGCTGTTAACAAAAACGCTGATAGCCATGCTGCCTTATTCTTCATCTGATCTCTTCCCCCTGAAATATGTAAAATTATTTTTAAGGTATTGATAATGATTTTCATTTCCATTTCGTATTATAGCGAGAATGATTATCAGCGTCAATCCCTTTTTTGCATCTGGGAAGTAATAGAAAAAAAATAAACCCGGCATCTTGGCCGGGTTCTTACACTTACTTATGCTTTTCAAGGAGCTGAGCTAACGCTTCTTTCGGCTGGAAACCAACCACCTGCTCAACCAGTTCGCCATCCTTAAACACCATAAGTGTCGGGATGCTCATTACACCGTATTTGCCTGCTGTTTCCTGATTTTCATCTACATCAAGCTTTACGATCTTAACAGCTTCGTTTTCCTGATCCAGTTCTTCAAGCACTGGTGCAATCATTTTACAAGGTCCGCACCATGGCGCCCAGAAGTCAGCCAGCACTAAGCCTTCAGAAGTTTCTGTATTAAATGTTTGGTCTGTTGCGTTTACAATCGCCATATAAAAAATCCTCCTTTAATGAATCTACAGAGAGTATATCATCTGTATTTCTGAAATACCTAACACTTTGCTTACATGATTATCGTACCCAACTGGCATTGCTGTAAAACATCGCTAGTAACATTATTAATCTCAAAAGAAAGAGGCCAGCAGCTCACTGGCCTCTTCATTTTTCCGTTATGTGATATTAGGACTTAACGAGCACTTTCTTAAACTCTTCTGTAAGAAGAGGAACAACCTCAAACAAATCTCCAACGATGCCGTAATCGGCGATGGAGAAGATGCTCGCTTCAGGATCTTTGTTGATCGCCACGATGACCTTGGAGTTCGACATACCAGCAAGATGCTGAATGGCTCCTGAAATACCGCACGCGATATACAGGTCTGGCGTTACTACTTTACCAGTCTGTCCGATTTGGAGTGAATAATCGCAATAATCAGCATCACATGCACCTCGTGATGCTCCGACTGCTGCTCCAAGAACATCCGCAAGCTCCTGCAAAGGCTTGAATCCATCAGTCGATTTTACACCGCGTCCGCCGGCAACAATAATTTTTGCCTCTGACAAGTCAACCCCTGTAGATGCTTTGCGGACAACGTCTTTCACGATTGTACGCAGATCTTTGATTTCAGCTGAAACAACAGCTGTTTCCCCTGTTCTGCTATCATCTTTTTCCAAAGGCTCAATGTTGTTCGGACGAATCGTGACGAACAATTTTCCGTCTTGAATCAACTTCTTTTCAAATGCTTTTCCTGAAAAAATCGGACGAGTGAAAACGACGTTGTCTCCCGCCTGCTCAAGACCCGTAACATCTGAAATCAGTCCAGATTCCAGTCTGGCTGCAAGACGCGGTGCGAGGTCTTTTCCAAGCGCAGTATGACCAAACACGATGCCATCCGGTGACTCTGTATCAATTACATGCTTTACGGCCTGAAAATAGCCGTCCGGCGTATAAAACTCCAGCTTTTCATCTTCAACAGCAACAACACGGTCTGCGCCATAATTGTAAAGTGATGCACCAAGGTCTTTCACGTTCTTTCCGCAAAGCAGGGCAAGCACTTCTCCGCCATCAGCGATCTGTTTGCCAGCAGCGATTGCCTCATAAGAAACGTTCCTTAATTCTCCGTCACGAACTTCCGCAAGAACCAATACCTTCTTTGCCATGATGATCTCCCCCTTATATGACTTTCGCTTCCGAGCGGAGCAAGGAAACTAGTTCTTTTACTTGGTCTTGTGTATCTCCGGATAAAATCTTTCCGGCTTCTTTTTTCGGCGGCAGGTAGATCTCTACCGTTTTTGTTTTTGCTTCGAGTTCATCTTCATCAATATCGATATCATCAAGTTCCAATGTTTCAAGCGGCTTTTTCTTCGCCTTCATGATTCCAGGAAGGGAAGGGTAGCGCGGCTCGTTCAATCCTTGCTGTGCCGTTACGAGCAATGGAAGTGTCGTTTGAATCGTCTCCACATCACCTTCAACATCGCGCTCGATTGTTACGTCACTGCCAGAGACATCGATCTTTGTTATTGTCGTCACATACGGGATATTCAAAAGCTCAGCAAGGCGAGGGCCTACTTGTCCTGTACCATTGTCGATCGCAACATTTCCGCCAAGAATAAGATCGTATTCTTTATCGTTGAAGTATGCCGCAAGAATCGTTGATGTAGTATACTGGTCACGGCTTTCAAGATCTTCGTCTGAAATGAGCACAGCCTGATCAGCACCCATTGCAAGAGCGGTGCGAAGCTCTTTTTCAGCATCCTCGCTTCCTACTGTTACCACAGTCACGTTACCGCCATGAGCGTCTTTAAGTGTAATGGCTTCTTCAATTGCATACTCATCGTAAGGATTGATAATAAATTCAGCACTGTCCTCAGAAATCTTACCGCCGTTAATGACAATCTTTTCTTCCGTATCAAACGTACGCTTTAAGATGACATAGATATTCATCGTTTTCCCTCCGTTTATTGGTCTTTAAAAACTGGCTTTCTTTTTTCAATAAATGCGGCAATACCTTCCTGCCCGTCTGCAGACATGAACGCTTTGCCAAAAAGCTCCCGTTCCTTGACTGCACCTTCACTGTACCTGCCTTCACGTGCATATTTCAGAAGTTCTAGTGTATACCTGACTGAGACAGCACTTTTCTCTGCTGATTTCGACGCTAAATTGTAAGCCTTTTCATAAACATCTTCAGCAGGATATGCAGCCGCAGCCAATCCCCAAGATACTGCTTCCTTACCTGAAATTGGCTCGCTTGTGAGCAGCATCTCTGCAGCTTTAGCTGTACCGACATAATAAGGCAAGCGCTGAGACCCGGCAAAGCCAGGGATCAATCCAAGTGTTAGTTCCGGAAGACCCAGTTTAGCATCTTCCGCCACATAGCGGATATGACATGCCATAGCCAGTTCAAGCCCTCCGCCAAGCGCAGCACCATGAATAGCAGCAATCACTGGCTTATTAAAGTTCTCGATGCGGTCGAACAGTTCTTGTCCAAATTGCCCGAGCTCAGAGAACTCTTTTTCATCTTTAACTGTTGTAAACTCTTTTATATCCGCGCCGGCAGAGAAAAATCGCCCTTCGCCATGGATCAGTACAGCCTTGACCTCAGCATCTCCTTCAATCTCGTCGAATGCCTCTCCCAGTTCCTTGATCAAACCCGATGACAGGGCATTAGCAGGAGCACGGTTCAAAGTGATCACCGCTAGCCGTTCTTTCTTTTCCAGAAGCAAGTATTCCATTTCTCTCCTCCTTATTCAACATGCGGATGATGGCCGCATAGACCGTTAATGAGCATCTTGTGGATCGGATCGGCAAGCCTTCGCAGTCCATAACGATGGTCATTCATCACCCAGTTGGTTGCCGTTTCATCAATGGTTCCGAAAATCATCTGGCGTGCGAGCCTGTAATCCATATCAGAGTTAAACGTACCAGATTCCATTCCGTCTTTTAGGATATGGTCGATCAGTGTCAGATAGCGCTTCAGCACCTCGCCGATTTTCACCCTCAGATCCCTGTTCGTCTGGCGCAGCTCAAGCTGTGTTACGATTGAAAGCTCATGGTCGGCCTCAAGCTGCTTGAAATGCATTTCAATCAGCGTATGAAGCTTTTCCACTGCAGATTGTCTGCCTTTCAGTTCATTCTCTGTTTTTTCAATGAAAGAACCCATTTTTTCATTGAATACGGACACGAGAAGATCTTCTTTATTTTTAAAATAAAGATAGATGGTACCGTCCGCTACTCCCGCTTCCTTGGCAATCTTGGAAACTTGAGACTGATGATAGCCATGCATCGCAATCACCGTAACGGCAGCGTCTATTATCTTTTCGTATTTAGGCCCTTTCCTTTTCATGTAATCTCCCCATTTGCTTGCGGTCCAACCTGCTTATTTGTAAAATGAATGATTGTTCATTCATAATTGTAAAATAAGTCTCTGTTTTCTGTCAATTTATTTTCGCACAACAAGAGTACTAATAACAAGTTTAAAATACAAGCCGGAACTTAATAGCTAAAAAATCGACCAATTCTAGAATCAAAACTCAGTCCAAGAACTAAACCGACCCCAAAAACTAATAAGTTAAAACTCAGACAAAAAAATCTAGTTCTTAATAAAAGGCTTTTTTCGCGAACATTGTTGCTAATTAAGGATTCATGGTAGCTGTAGATTTCCGTTGCGAAAAGAGCTTAAAAAAACAACCCACTCGGTGCCATGAAGCAACGAGTGGGTCATTTCTTATGCTTTCTTCACTTCTTCGGCTGCCTGTTTTTCTTTTTCTTCTTCGACCAGCACGCGCCGAAGTATTTTGCCAACCATCGTTTTCGGCAGCTCACTGCGGAACTCATACAGTCTTGGAGCTTTAAAGGCGGCAAGCCGTTCACGACAGAAGGTGTTGAGATCTTCTTCTTTGCATGACGCTCCTTCTTTCAGCACCAAATATGCTTTTACGGTTTCTCCACGATAAGGATCTGGAACCCCAATCACTACTGCTTCTTTAACAGCTGGATGTTCATAAAGTACTTCTTCAACTTCACGCGGATAAATGTTAAAACCTCCAGCGATGATAAGGTCTTTTTTCCGGTCCACGATATAGAAATATCCGTTTTCGTCCATATAGCCCATGTCACCTGTCAGCAGCCAGCCGTCTCTAAGCACAGCAGCTGTTTCTTCAGGCTGATTCCAATAGCCCTGCATCACTTGCGGCCCTTTTACTGCAAGCTCGCCGATCTCTCCTGGCTCTGCCATCTCACCTGTCTCAGCTGAAAGGATAGCGCACTCGGTGTCTGGCCAAGGCAAACCGATACTTCCTCTGATCTGTTTGCCATAAATTAAGTTTGCATGGGTGACCGGCGATGCTTCTGTAAGACCGTATCCTTCTACAAGCGATCCCGAAATAACACTCTGGAATTTTTCCTGAACCTCCACTGGCAGCGGAGCCGATCCGCTGATGCAGGCTTGAATCGATGATAGGTCATATTTCTTTATGTCGGGATGGTTAAGCAAGGCGATATACATCGTCGGCGCCCCTGGAAAAAGAGTCGGCTTATGCTTATGAATCGTCTTAAGCACTTGTTCAGGATCAAAACGCGGCAGAATGACAAGCTTTGCCTTCGTCATGATCCCGAAGTTCATCACGACGGTCATACCATACACATGGAAGAATGGAAGTGCGCCTAGAACGACTTCTTTTCCGTCAGATGTTCTGTAAAGCCAAGCACCGCATTGTTTGGCGTTAACAACAAGGTTACGGTGTGTCAGCATAACACCTTTCGCCGGTCCTGTCGTACCGCCGGTGTATTGCAGCAGGGCCAGATCTTTCGCAATATCGATCTCAGTTTGAGGCTCTGTTTTACCGCCCTTTTTCAACACTTGCTTAAAGGCATGCACGTCTCCGCCATACGTGATGTCCACAGTAACAGATGGGTTTTGCCTTTTTTGCACGAACGGATAAAGCAGGTTTTTTGGAAAAGGAAGGTAATCCTTGATGGAAGTGACAATCACATTTTTTAGTGAGGAAACCTCTCTTGCCGCAGAAACTCTGCCGAAAAGAAGATCGAGGCAGATTATCGTCTCTGCTCCGCTGTCACTCAGCTGATGCTTCAGTTCCCGTTCTGTATAGAGCGGGTTCGTCTGGACTACTATCCCTCCTAAAAACAATGTGCCATAATATGCGATTACCGCCTGCGGGCAGTTTGGGAGCATTACTGCCACCCTGTCGCCCTTTGAAACGCCCATTGATGCAAGTGCGTTCGCGAACTGTACCGATTGTTCGTACAGCTCCTTGTAGCTCAGTTCCATGCCTAAGAAGTGAAGCGCCGTTTTTTCTGGTTTTTGTGCGGCTGCCTCACTTAAATACGCGAATAAAGGTTTACTGCCGTAATCAAGATGACTGGAAACTTCGTTTGGATAGCTGTTAAGCCAGCGTCTTTCCATCCTCATCTCTCCCTTCTATTCACGACTGCCTAAAAAATTCTCTTCTCTTTCCCCTATTATATTGAAACCGCATTCATTTTAATATATTTTTTTAAAAATTTAAAAAATTAATTTGTTTTTAAGATATTTTGTCGAGTTTTGCATCCTATTTAGTTCATGCTGCCTATACCAAAAATGAATATCATGACCGAAGTTGGAGGAATGTTAATGTATATGAAAGGAGGAATGAAACATGACACATTCTAAAAGCAGAAGAGAAGGCGAAGACCGCGCAAGGAAAGAAAACCAGCAGCCTCATGGAAAAGTTAAATCTTTTCAAGAGCTCACGGACGGTGTGAAAAACCAGACTCCTGACGCGCAGCCAGCTGACTATGACGAAATTGAATATTAAAGGATTGTCTTTTCTATACAAAACGAAAATGTAAAAAACGAAAGGCACGCGGACAGAAGCGGAATAATCTCTTTTTCCCTTCCTAAAACGTGCCTTTCGCCTTTTAAGTGAAAAATAATAAATAAACCATGCCTGCAGCAATAAAAACACCGCTGCATACAAAAAGAACCTTCATTAACGTTTCCATGCTCTGCTCCTATTCGATTCCAGCCCCGATGACATACGATAGGCCGATCGAGATCGCCATCGAAATAAAACCGACCGCTCGGTTATCTTTCTCGATTTCCGCATCCACTTGAAACCGGGGAGTTAAGAACTCAAAAATAAAATAGCTTGCCAATAACAGCACAAAACCAAAGATTCCCCATGCGACCATCATCATGAGCGAATCATTCTGCATAATCGAAAATCTGAAAATATTCGCGATCCCGAAAATCTTTCCTCCGGTTGCCATCGCAACGGCCATATTTCCTTTTTTAATTTCATGCCAGTTCTTATATCGGGTAACGAGTTCAAAAACGGCAAGAAATAAAATCAAACATAAAACGACCACACTGTAATTGGCCGCCGTTTTAACAAACGGATTTGACATGAAATCCATAGGCCGGTTCCCTTCACTATTTGTGTCTTAAAAGCTGTTATTTAAGCACTGCGACTGTAACGCCGCTTCCGCCTTCACCAGCTTCACCCATCCGGGTTGATTTGACGCTCCGATGATTTTTAAGCAGATCCTGCACTCCGCCCCGCAGCGCCCCCGTACCTTTTCCATGAATGATGGAAACTTGATGAAAACCTGCCATAACAGCCTCATCCAGATATCGGTCAACCTCAATCATCGCATCCTCAAACCGTTTTCCGCGAAGGTCCAGCTCTGGACGAGCCGTTTGACCGCCTCCAGACATTTTTACGAACGAACGAGGTTCAGGTTTCGCTTTTTCCTGCTTAATTTTCTCAAGTGCCGTTGCTGCAACGTTCATCTTCATGATGCCGATCTGAACTTGGTATTCTTTACTGCTTACCTTTTCAATAATGAACCCCTTTTGACCGAACGTCAGAACTTTCACTTCTTCGCCAGGCACAAATTCCGCGTTCGCTTTTTTCGCCTTTTGAGCTTGTGCATTGCTCTTCTTTTCAGGAACAGCCTTCTCAAGACGTTTTTTTGCCTCTATGAGCTTATGCTCCTTCACTGAACCCCCGGCCTTTTGCAGCTCCCTTAATTCACGTATAACTTCTTCTGCTGTTCTCTGTGCCTCTGCGACGGATCGCTGTGCTTCTTCTCTTGCTTTATCTAGCAATCTGCTCTTTTCGGCTTCTAATTTGTGCAGTTCATTCTCAAGATCGGCTTTGAGTTTTTCCGATTCTTTCCGGATTTCCTTTGCTTCAGCCATCTCTTTTTCAGCACGCTTTTGGTTATCTTCAAGCGATCGGATCATGTTATCGATCTGATTGTCTTCATCTGATATCTGCGCTTTTGCTGAATCAATGATGGCTGGTTCAAGGCCTAGCCTCCTGGAGATCTCAAATGCGTTGCTCCTGCCAGGTACGCCGACTAGAAGCCGGTATGTCGGTCTTAGTGTCTGAACGTCAAACTCCACGCTGGCATTCATAACCCCGTCGCGGTTGTAAGCATACGCTTTCAGCTCACTGTAATGAGTTGTCGCAACAATTCTCGCTCCTCTCGCAAATGCATAGTCAAGGATTGAGATGGCAAGTGCTGCGCCTTCCTGCGGATCGGTTCCTGCCCCTAATTCATCGAAAAGTACAAGGCTTTCACGGTTTACATGCTTTAATATCTCTACAATGTTGACCATGTGCGAAGAAAATGTACTTAATGACTGTTCAATTGACTGTTCATCGCCAATATCTGCGTAAATGGCTTCAAAAACGGCCATCTCAGATTCTTCCTCTGCCGGTATGTGCAATCCGCACTGAGCCATAAGCGAAAGCAGCCCGATCGTTTTAAGTGTGACGGTTTTTCCTCCAGTATTCGGACCAGTTATAACAAGCGACTGAAAATCGCCGCCAAGCTCTACACTGATCGGGACGACTGTTTCTTGATCAAGCAATGGATGCCTTCCGCTCCGCAGTTTAATCAAGCCTTTATCATTCATGATGGGACGAGAAGCTTTCAGCTCATTGGCAAACCTGGCTTTAGCAAAAATAAAATCGATTTCTGCAAGCTGTTCGACATTCAGCAAAAGTTCTTGTGCGTGCTCTCCTGTTCTCGCAGAAAGTTCCCGTAAGATACGTTCGACCTCACGCGCTTCTTTAGCTTTTTCTTCTCTGATCTGGTTGTTCAATGCAACGATTGCCTGCGGCTCAATAAATAGCGTAGCACCGCTTGATGACTGGTCGTGGACCATACCGCCGAAACTTCCTCTGTATTCTTGTTTTACAGGGAGGACAAAACGGTCGTTTCGGATCGTGATAATGGCATCTGAAAGCATCTTCTGATAGCTCGATGATCGGATATACGATTCGAGCTTCTCCCGCACCCTAGATTCTAGAGTCCGCAGCTGCTGTCTGACCGTTTTTAGCGCAGCGCTGGCATCATCTGCAACTCTTCCATTGTCATCGATGCACAGCGTGATCTCCTGCTCCAGCTGCTGCAGAGGGTCGATCAGTTCAACGATACTGTCTAGTACCGGAAGCTCTATCCCGTCTTCTATCATTCCTTCTACAAACCGCTTGAACCTTCTGCCGCCATGTATAGTCGTAGCGATATCCAGCAGTTCATCAGGACTCAGCATGCCTCCGATCTCAGAGCGCTTCACAGATGAACGGATATCCCTTATTCCGCCAAGAGGCGCCTGTCCTTT
Source organism: Fictibacillus aquaticus (assembly GCF_002245695.1). Classification (GTDB taxonomy): domain Bacteria; phylum Bacillota; class Bacilli; order Bacillales; family Fictibacillaceae; genus Fictibacillus; species Fictibacillus aquaticus. The sequence goes on from NZ_NOII01000002.1 coordinate 353,080, forward strand.
CAGCCTCAAGACTTTTACGCCTTCGTCAGTTCTTTCCTGCTGGCTGTTAACTTCTTCAAGTGTGATTGCAGGGGCTAATTTTTCTATTTTTCCGGCGCCCAGTGAACAACTGGCGTGTTTTTTTAATTTATCTAGTATTTTTGACAGTTCAAGCACGCGGATAACTTTTTCGTGCATGCATAGTTCCCCCTTTTTGAGGAAAAAGTTTACTTGTTTCGCTGCAAGTACTTTTCCAGCTGAGAAAGATTCATTGTGTTCAGTACACTGTCTGGAGACACCCAGCCTCTCCGTGCTGCTGAAACACCTATTTCCATATGTTTCATTGTTTCTTTATAATGAGCGTCCGTGTTAATAGACAGCTTTACCCCATTTTCCTGAGCGAGCTTAAGCCAGTGTGATGCAAGATCCAAGCGGTTCGGATTGGCGTTAAGTTCCAGAGCAGTTCCCGTTTCAGAGGCTATGCGGATCAGTTCTTCCACATCCGCATCATATCCATCACGCCTCCCGATCAGCCTTCCGGTAGGATGTGCAATCAAATCCACATGTTTGTTCCGGAGAGCTGTCTCGAGCCTGCTCATAATCTTTTCTCTGCTCTGAGAAAAAGAGCTGTGTATGCTCGCGATAACAAAGTCAAGTTCTTTGAGCACGTCATCTTCAAAATCCAAAGAGCCATCAGGAAGGATGTCCATCTCAATGCCTGCCAAAATCTTAAACCCATCAAACTTTTTGTTCAGCCGGTCTATTTCTTTTCGCTGCATCCTCAGCCTTTCCGCTGTCAGTCCGTTTGCGACTTTTAAGTATTGAGAGTGGTCTGTGATCGCGATGTATTCATAGCCCCTGCTTATTGCTTCCTGAGCCATTTCTTCGATAGAGTGTGCACCGTCGCTCCATGTGGAGTGCATATGAAGATCACCTTTTATGTCATCGTTTTCTATTAATATATGCGGCTCTCTGAACGAGCTGATTTCTTCCGTTCCATCACGGATTTCAGGCGGAATCCATTCGAGTCCAAAATGTTTATAAAATTCTTCTTCTGTTTCAAAAGTCAGCATTTCCCCTGTTTCAAGAACCTCAACACCATACTCGCTGATTTTTTCACCGCGTTCTTTGGCTAGCTGCCTCATCTTCACGTTATGCTCCATCGACCCTGTAAAATGATGAAGAGTAGTCGCAAATTCCTCCGGTTTTACAAGGCGGAAATCAACAGAGATGGACAAGTCCCTTTCAATCACTACCGAGACTTTTGTAGGACCTTGTGCGATGATTTCCGTTATGTCCGGAAGCGCAATGAGCTGTTCTTTCACTTTTTCCGGAGAGTTCGTAGAAACGATAAAATCAAGGTCTTTAATTGTTTCGCTTGCTCTTCGCAGGCTGCCTGCTCTTGAGTATTTTTCAATCACCTTTATTTGAGAGAGCTGTTGTTCAATGCTTTCTGCTACTGGAAGCATATAAGCGATCGGAAGACGGTCAGGCCGCTTTCCGATGCTTTCGAGCGATTTTAATATTTTTTCTTCCGTTTTTGCTCCGAAACCGGCCAGCTTGCGTACATCCCCTTTTTCACATGCTTCTTTCAAGCTGTCGATATCAGTAACACCTAGCTCGCTGTATAGCTTGGCGATCTTTTTTCCGCCTAGGTTCGGCACATCCAGCAACGTAAATAAACCTTCTGGCAGAGAAGATTGCAGCTCCTCGAGCAGTGTGGATTTCCCGGTATCAGTCATTTCCGTAATCACCTGTGCAGTACCTTTTCCGATGCCGCTGATCTTTGATGGATCATCAATTTCATGCATGGGGCGGTCATCAGACTCGAGAGCATTAGCCGCTTTGCGATAGGCGGATACCTTGAAACTGTTCTCCCCTTTTATCTCTAAATAGAGGGCGATCCATTCCAATGTTTTAACGACCTGCTTTTTATTGACCATACAATACACCTCCGCTCGCATTTTCTTAATAATGAAGAAAAACCTCTCCTTAAAGGAGAAGTTTACGTGTTATTCTTCATCCACAAATCTTTTACAGCTTCCGAAAAGACAGGAGTGTTCTCTACCATTCCCTGCGCCAGCCATGAATCTTTATAATATGCCTGAATGTTTTCCGCAGGCACTAGAGATGCGATAAACAAAAGTATAAATGCAATCAAATACACCTCGACGAACCCGAAAAAGCCCCCGAGAATCCGATTTGCTGAGTTAAGCAGCGGAAGCCGGGCAAGAAAATCGAGCATAGAGCCAAATATTTGAAGGATGATTTTAGTCGCAAAAAATAAAATAGCGAATGCGATAGCGCGGTAATATGCATCCTCAAGCGGAATAGAGCTAAGCAGGAGGCCTACCGGGCTGTCGCCAGAAGGAGAGGGATAAGGCACCCAAAGCTTCACATGAGGAGTTAAGTCATCATAATAAAGATATGCAACAATATAAGCGGCAATAAATCCAGCGAGGTGCACAATCTGCATAATCAGCCCGCGCTTGAGGCCAATCAGGAATCCTGCTGCTAACAAAAATAGCAAAATGATATCAAGCATCTTCAATCTTCCTCATTTCTTAAGTGCTGTTGCAATTTTTTTAGCTCTTCTTTAATCTTTAAGTATTCGTTCATTGTATTGACGGCTGCCAGTACAGCGATTTGTTTTGTGTCGAGAAAACGGTTATGCATCTGAATTTCCCGCATTTTCTCATCAACCTTGTGAGCCACCAGGCGTATGTGAGTGGAAGTTTCGGTCCCTGATATCGTATAAGGGTGCCCGTAAATCTCGACCGTGGTACGGGTTTTCTTTTTATCTTCCGCCACGTAAAAAACCTCCAATCTTTTTCCTGCCCTTTATTGGTCAGGGAAACCTATTTCCTATCTTATCAAAAACTGCGCTATCTTGAAAATATTTGTTATGATCATTTTCTTAAAAAAAGAAAAATATGGAACTAAGCCAGGAGGAACGAATCATGTCACATGTTGTAAAAATGATGTCTGTGGACACCATTAAAAAAATGGAACTTTCGCTTAAGTCTTCGCTCACCCCTACCGCTCCGGCTGGAAGCGTTTTTTCAGCAAAGATTCCAGGCTGCACGATTACCGCCTACAAATCGGGAAAAGTACTTTTTCAAGGGAAAAATGCAGAAGCTGAAGCAGTTAAATGGGACGGCACAGCATCACCTGCAGCTAAAAAATCGTCCGCTCCGAAAAAACCTCACCGATTCGCTCCGCCATCAAACATTGCCGATCTGGCGATCATTGGAAGCGATGAAGTAGGCACGGGCGATTATTTTGGACCGATAACTGTCGCTGCTGCCTTTGTCCACCCAGACCAATTCGCACTTTTAAAAGAAATAGGCGTGAAGGATTCTAAAAACCTGAACGACAAGCAGATCATCGCCATTGCTAAGGATCTAATACATAGCATCCCATACAGCCTTCTTATTCTGCATAATGATAAATACAATCAAATGCAAAGCAAAGGCATGACTCAAGGCAAAATGAAGGCGATTCTCCATAACAGAGCACTCCAAAACGTGTTGAACAAGCTAGAAGGGGGAGCTTATGACGGCATCCTCATTGACCAGTTTTGTGAGCCAGATATCTATTTTTCTCATATAAGAAACGAACGAGATCAGCTCAGGGACAAAATTTACTTTTCTACAAAAGGCGAGTCTGTCCATCTTGCTGTAGCCGCTGCTTCCATTTTGGCACGGTACAGCTTTTTAAAAGAGATGGATAAGCTTGGAGCTTCTATCAATACGGTGCTGCCTAAAGGCGCTGGTGCATTGGTCGACGTAAAAGCAGCAGAACTGCTACAAAAGCACGGTTCGGCTGTATTAAACAATCTAGCCAAAACCCACTTCGCCAATACTAAAAAAGCACAGGCTCTTCTTCAGAAGAAAAAAGGCTGATGCAACAATACACACTGCTGCTATTAGAAATCAGAGAAGAGGTTGATCTCCGTTTCAAGTGCACGCTTTCCGCGGGGTGATAGCGAAAAGCAGAAACGGCTCGCTCAGCCACGACAAGCAAAAGGGCAAGAGGCCGGTAAGTCGCTCTTTGACTTATTGGACTCTTGAACTTTTGACCTCGAGTGGCTAGCTGTTCTCTGCTGGACAAGTGAGCCCTTCCGTCGCACGCGCCATTGGAAGGTCTCACCTTCTCACTCATCCCGCCGGAGTCGGCACCTTACACTCCGATCAACCTTATCAATGATGGATTCAAGATGTTCAAGGGAATGCGATGTCCTTTTTGATTCCTTTAAATCACCGACGAGTATTTAATGCTTTATTATACATAAGAAAGGGTAAAACCGCCTCGGCAACACGAGTTGGTTTTACCCTTTTTTGTTCTTGGATTCTATTCATTTGCAAGCAGAATTTGTTGTGATTGGAGCGGAAGGGTGCGAGACTCCTCGAAAATGAACTACACATTTTCCTCGTGCGATATATCGCTGCCGGAGCCTTCCTTGTCCAGCGGGACGAGCGGGAAGGTGAGACCCTTTAGGTCGCGCAGCGGCAAAGGGGCTCACCGCACGCCCCGCGGAAAGCTCAGCACCCTGGAGCGGAGATCACCGCACCAAACTTGTGATAAACAACTTTTTCAATCCCTCGCTGATAGCAGTTGGATTTACTTTAGACTATTTCCTTAGCTCAGCGCCGAATCTTTCTTCAAGGCTCTTGAGAACGCGCTCATAGCTTTTCGTCACTTCTTCGTCTGTAAGCGTACGTTCTGGATCGAAGAATTTAAGCGAGAAGGCGAGTGATTTCTTTCCTTCTTCCATTCTGTCACCTTGATACAGGTCAAACAGCGTGACTTCCTTCAGCAAAGCTCCGCCTGACTCCTGGATTACTGTATACAAGTCTCCCGCCGGCATTTTCTCATCTACTAAAAGAGCAATATCTCTTGTGATAGATGGATAGCGCGGCAGAGACTGATACACCATCTGTTCTGTTTCTGCTGTCAGCAGTGCCGTCGCGTTTAATTCAAACACAAAAGTTTCTGCCAGATCTCTCTCTTTTTGCACTGCAGGATGAATCTGTCCAACAAAACCGATCACGATTCCGTCCAGCTTTACTGCGGCAGTCCTTCCAGGATGCATCCCATCGACAGTTTCCTGCTCATAGGTAATTCTGCTTTCGAGCCCTAGCTCTTCAAACAGACCCTCTAAGATTCCTTTTACAAGATAAAAGTCTGTTTTCTTTTTCTCGCCCTGCCACAAATGTTCCTGGTAAACTCCAGTCATCGCACCGGACAAAAATAGTTTTTCTTCTGGCAGGACGGTTAAAGATTCCTGTTTATTGATATAGACAGAGCCCGTTTCATAAACTGCCACATCTGTCATGTTCCGGTTTTGATTGTATTGGATAACCTCTAGCAGCTGTGGAATCAGCGTCATTCGAAGCGTACTGCGTTCCTCGCTCATCGGATGAGCAACAGAAACTGGATAAACCTCTTCTTTATTCATTGAAAATCCTGTTGATTTTTCAAGCGTCGTTAAAGAATAGGTGATCGCTTGATAAAGCCCTGCACCTTCCATGTAAGCACGAATCTTTCGGCGGCCTGACTGGAGAGGAGTTAAACCGCCAGGACGCGCTTCTGACATAAGAAATGTTGTTGGAATGCGGTCATATCCATAAATTCGGCCGACTTCTTCCACGAGATCAGCGTCGATCGTGATATCTGGCCGTCTTGACGGAACGGTCACAGTGAATGTTCCGCCATTCTCCTCGTACTCAAATCCAAGCCTGCTGAAAATCTTGCATGTTTCCTCAGTTGTAATAGCCGTTCCGAGCAATTTGTTGATGCGTTCCAAAGTGACACTGACATGGTACAGCGGAGCAGTTTTTTCTCCTGCTTCGGCTTTTCCGCCAGCTGGTGTTCCGCCAGCATATTGGGACATTAACGCAACTGCCCGCTCAGCTGCCTGAACGACACGGTTGCGGTCGATTCCTTTCTCATATCGGCTGCTCGCTTCGCTTCGAAGGCCAAGATCTTTTGAAGCGGCACGTACACGTTTGCCGTCAAAATAAGCGGCCTCAAGCAAGATTGTTTTCGTATCATCCTGCACTTCTGAATCCGCCCCGCCCATCACTCCTGCAACCGCAACAGGCACAGTGCCGTTTGTGATCACAAGATGCGTGTCCTTTAACGTGCGTGTCTGTTCATCAAGAGTTTTAATGGTCTCCCCTTCATGCGCTCTGCGGATAAGAACTTCTTTTGAATCAAAACGGTCATAATCGAACGCATGCAATGGCTGGCCGTATTCTAGCAGCACATAGTTCGTAATATCAACCACGTTGTTGATCGGGCGAATTCCTGCTGCCATCAGCCTGTTCTGCATCCAGAGAGGAGACGGTGCAACCGTTACATTCTCGATAACGTAAGCTGCATAATACGGGTTATCTTCTTTGCTTTCAATGTTTACTGAAACAAAATCTGCAGCGCTTTTTTCACTTACTGTGTAAGAAACTTCAGGAATCTTGATGTCTTCCTGCAGGATTGCAGCCACTTCATAAGCGATGCCGATCATGTTAAGGCAGTCAGCGCGGTTTGGCGTCAGCCCCAACTCAAGTACATGGTCATGTAAATTTAAGTATTCAAGCGCATCTGATCCAGGCACTGCATCCGAAGGCATCACGAATATACCGCTCTGATACTCTTTTGGCACAAGCTTTGTCTCAACACCGAGTTCTTGCAGCGAGCAGATCATTCCGTTGGATTCTTCACCGCGAAGCTTTGCTTTTTTGATTTTGAAATTACCCGGCAGTACGGCTCCTGGTGCAGCAACAGCCACTTTTTGGCCAGCGGCTACATTTGGTGCGCCGCAGACAATTTGAGACAACTCACCAGCACCGATGTCTACCTGGCACACTCTTAGCTTATCTGCATTAGGATGCTGGACACATTCTTTCACATGTCCGACAATCACACCTGAAACGCCTTTATTCAAGTTTTCAACGATTTCCACTTCTATTCCGCTCTTTGTGATCTTATCTCCAAGTTCTGATGGAGATACCGTCACGTTTACATAATCTTTCAGCCAATTATACGATAACAGCATGCTGCACCCTCCTTAAACATTTCTGAACTGCTTTAAAAACCGGATATCGTTCGCATAAAAATGACGGATATCATCTATTCCATACTTAAGCATCGCTATTCGTTCTGGACCCATCCCGAACGCAAAGCCTGTATATTCTTTTGAATCAAAGCCTGCCATCTCGAGCACGTTTGGATGGACCATTCCTGCGCCTAGAATCTCGATCCAGCCAGTATGTTTACAGATCGAGCAGCCTTTTCCGCTGCATTTGAAACATGAGATGTCCATCTCTACTGACGGTTCAGTGAACGGGAAAAAGCTAGGACGAAGGCGGATTTTACGTTCCTCGCCGAACATCTTTTTCGCAAAGGTTTCAAGAACACCTTTCAAATCGCTGAGGCGGACGTTTTTGTCAACGACAAGTCCTTCGATCTGCATGAACTGGTGAGAGTGTGTCGCGTCATCGTTATCGCGTCTGTAAACTTTCCCCGGCGAGATGATCTTGACCGGTCCTTGTCCTTCATGCTTTTCCATCGTTCTTGCCTGGACTGGAGAAGTCTGTGTGCGGAGCAAAAATTCCTCGGTGATGAAGAAAGAATCCTGCATATCCCTTGCCGGATGGTCTTTCGGCAGGTTTAGTGCTTCAAAGTTATAAAAGTCCGTTTCTACCTCTGGTCCTTCTGCAATGGTGAAGCCCATACTTAAGAACAGATCCTCGATTTCTTCAACAACACTTGTCAGCGGATGAGCGCTTCCCTTCTTCGCTGGGCGTCCAGGAAGTGACACATCGATCGTTTCCTCGGCAAGACGCTTGCTGATCTCAGCTTCTTCCAGCTGTGTACTTTTTGCATCAAGTCCCTGCTGGATTCCATCTCTCACTTCATTGGCAAAAGCGCCTACAACAGGCCTCTCTTCTGCTGAAAGCTTGCCCATTCCTTTCAGAACCTCTGTGATGGGTCCTTTTTTTCCTAGATAGGCTACTTTAATGTTCTGCAGCTCTTTTAAGTCTGCTGCCGCACTGATCTTTTCAAGTGCCTCAACCTTTAAAGCCTCTAACCGGTCTTTCATCTGTAAAATCCTCCTTTTGGCGCTGCTGTTATCTGGCGAAGAACATAAAAAATCCCCGTCCGGCTAAGGGACGAGGATATCGCGGTACCACCCAAATTAACAGCTAAGCATTCACTGTTCACTTTCATGCGTTAACGGCGTTCAGCCGGTCTGCCCTACTATGAGTTCAGGCATCAGCTCAGGAGTGAATTCGACAGCTCGGCCAAAGAAATGCTTCCAGTCATGGCATCTCATCCCTGTATTGGCTTATGCAGGCTGTGTACTGCTCTCCATCTCAGCTTGTTTACAATATTTATTTGCGTATTTATTATATATGAATATATTTGTCAAATGCAACGCTATAAGAGAATTTCCCTCGTTATTTTCGAGTTCTCTGCAGCTCATATAAAAGAATCCCTGTCGCAACCGCAACGTTCAGCGACTCCGCTTTGCCGAAAATAGGGATGATCAGCTTTTCGTCTGCCGCTTTCAGCCACTCTTCTTTTACACCGCTTCCTTCATTCCCGACCAAAAGGGCAAAACCATGATTCGGGCTTGCTTCTCTCATGTCTGAAGCTTCTTTTAACGAAGTTGCATAAAGAGTAATGCCGTTATTTTTGCACCCTTCAACTGCCTCTTTAAGGTCCATCTTCACAACAGGCAAGTGAAAGACAGATCCTTGTGCAGAGCGCATTACTTTTCCGTTATAAACATCTACTGTACCTTCGCCTAAAATAACAGCATCCACACCCGCGCTGTCTGCTGTGCGTATTATTGTCCCGAGGTTGCCTGGGTCCTGAACGCCATCGATCAAAACAAACTTTTTTCCCGGTGCAAAAACGACCGAATCACTGTCTGCCATTCCACAGACAGCCATAACACCTTGAGGCTTTTCTGTCTCGCTTAATGACTTCATGATTTTTTCTGTCACTTGCCAGACAGGAATGCGGCCTTTGTCCCAGCTGCCTGGGATCTGAAAGTTTTCTTCAATGATCAGGTGATGAATGTCTGCGTTATAAGAAAGGGCTTCTTCCACTAGATGAGGTCCCTCTATTAAAAATGTGCCGGTCTTTTCTCGTTCCTTTTTAGTCAGCAGTTTTTTCCACTGTTTTACGGAAGGATTTGAGTCTGATTCAATTCGTTTCATTATTATCGTTACTCCTTTTTCATGCTTTTCTTATTATATCTGCAAAATGGTGCATAAACCAAGAGACGGTATTAAAAAATAAAGGATAGCACATCTTAAAGTGTAACGATATTCGAGGAGTGAATGAAATGGATCTTAATTTGAGAAAAGCAGTACTTCATAACGTATCAGGCAACGATAAACAGCAGCTTCAAGATACCATCGTCGACGCCATTCAAAGCGGGGAAGAAAAAATGCTTCCTGGACTTGGCGTTCTTTTCGAAGTCCTTTGGAATAATGCAGACGAAAAGAAAAAAGATGAAATGCTCGGAATCATGTCTGACGGGCTGAAGGAATAAGACACGGGGTCCGGTACCCTTTTCGAAAACAGGCGGCAAACAGCTTCCTGTACGAAAAGGGTACCGGACCCCATCTTTTATTTAATAACCGCTGTCCTGCCTTGTGTGGTTCACTTCGTTTTTCTTTAAATACCCTTCTTCAATCTGGCTGAATGTAAACCCGAGAGCCTGTCCAAGCAGTAAATATTCTTCAAACAGCAGCATCACTCTTTCACGTTTACGGTCGTCTGCCAGAGAGGACGCTTGCCGGCAAAGCGTGATAAACCGACTTGTTATACTGTCACTATCCTCTTGTTCAAGTTTTTCCAAGGGGACCTGCAGCTCTTCTGCCCCCAGATCGAGGCAGATGGAAAGGACAAAATGAAGTCCATCCACATATTCTTCAAGAATCACTTCATCCGGTGAAGGCCCTTTTGTACTCCAATATTTAAAACTTCTTGTCTCATTTGCAAGTTCACCTAGCTCCACTAAGAAAGCGAGCAGCCTTTTATTATAAAGTTCCTCATTGTTCAATGTATGTTCCCTTACGATCCGCTCGTTTAGTTGACGCTGCATGTACAGCAGTTTTTTTACATCCACTTCTCCCACATCCTTTCCTCCGTATTATAACAAAACCAGTCCAGCATTTGCGGGATCACCAGCTTATCTGCGCTATAACAAAAGTTGTATGGTTATACGCCTTTACGTCATCACCCTATAGACTATTCACTCGTTAAAATACTCCTATCGCTTGATATTCAACAGCGTTTTTATTCTTTACACTAATAAAAAGTCAGAATTTTCAGCGAAGGGGAATGATTATGAAAAAAATTTGGTCAGCTGTACTTGCTTTTACTATTGCATCTTCAATTATTGCCGGCGCTCCGCCCGGACAGCAAGCTTCTGCCGCCTCAACACTTGAAGTAGACCCAGCTTTACAATCCGTTTTATCAAAGGTGGGAGACACCAATACTATCGAGGCAGTTGTCACCTATCCATCAATGCCATCTTTGCAGAACATATCACAGCTGAAAGAACTGGGCGTTCAAACAAAAACATTTGATGAGCTTCCAATGGCCGCCGTCAGAGGAACAAAACTGGAGATACTTTCTTTACTTGGAGCGTCTCTTGGAGCGGAGTCCATATACTTAAACAAAGATCTTCAATATAAGATGAAGGATACCCGCGCTTTGATCGGTGCCGAAAGAGTCTGGAATGAACTTGGCTATACTGGCAAAGGAACGACTGTGGCTGTTATAGATTCCGGGATTGATGCGACACATACTGACCTTCCATTCGGAGAAAAGGTCATCCAAAACGTCAAGTTCCTTGTCGGCTCTTCAATTTTCTCGGAATCTTCTTCTGATGCGCTGTTCCTCGAAAACGTCCAGAATACAGATACCTCCTCCGGCCACGGAACACATGTAGCAGGGACTATTGCAGGACTCGGCACGTCCAGTGACGGACTTTATAAAGGCGTGGCTCCTGATGCGAAGCTCGTCGGTCTAAGCACAGGCGAGGGGATCAATATCTTTTGGGCGCTGGAAGCATTCGATTACGCCATCGAAAATCAGGATAAGTACGGCATCGATGTAATCAGCAATTCATGGGGGACAACGGGTGAGTATTCCGCTAAAGACCCGATTAATGTGGCCTCAAAAACAGCTCACGACGCCGGCATGGTCGTCACATTCGCGGCAGGCAACGAAGGACCCGATGACAACACCCTTAACCCCTATTCTGCTGCACCATGGGTTATCTCGGTCGCTGCAGGCACAAAAGATAGACAGCTCGCAGATTTCTCATCGCGTGGTGTAAAGGGAGATCCTCTTCTGCATCCTGATATCACAGCCCCAGGACAGGATATCGTGTCGACAAAGTCTAAGACAGGTCTAGTGATGAATGCACTTGGAACCGTCTCAGACGCAGACTATATTGCACCTGAGCATCTTCCGTATTATACGACAGCAAGCGGGACAAGCATGGCGACTCCTCATATCTCAGGCGTAGCCGCTCTGATGCTTGAAGCTAACAGCTCACTGACTCCTGATCAAGTATTACAATCCTTGCAGAGCACAGCAGACCCGATGGCGGGATACGAGTATCACGAAACAGGCTCTGGCTATGTAAACGCCTATAAAGCTGTCCTCTCAGTTAAATAAAAGAAGCAAACAGGGGGTCCGGTACCATGCTCTTAGGAACACTGCCAATAGGCGGTGTTCCTAAGAGGGTACCGGACCCCCCTTTATCTTTTTCCTCCTGCTTACTTCTTAGGCAGCTTCCTTTTCAAAGAATTCTTCCCACTTCATGACCCACTCTTTTTTTCGGACCATATAGAACAAGACGGCGAGAAATATGAGCAATGCTGCAGCGGTCAATACCGATAAAGAAGCGATAACCGTGCCCATCGAAGAATAAAGGACAGCAAGCGGGATGTTGGACAATATACTCACTTTCGTATATTCCTTAACATTCCCCGTCATCTCGAACAAACATAACGACAGTAAGTGAAAATGCACGAACGGCACCAGCTTTAATATAGCAATCTGGCTTACCGAAAAAGGCACCTGCTTTCCTACCCACTTTACCCTGAGAGTTCTTACTTTCTTCAGCCACGCAGGCAGGCATTGCAGCATGATATAGAATAACAGGCTCGATAAGCTGATTCCTATGATGGAATAAAGCGTCCCTTGGGCTGCGCCGAAAACCAATCCCCCTGCAAGACAGAGAACTCCCACCGGGATGAAGAAGAACTGGCGAAATGCCTGAATAAGTATAAAAACTGCCGGAGCAAAAACTCCGCTCCACTTGACAGCATGCATGATGCTGTCCATCGCTTCATGCATCAAATCACTCACCCCTTTACGTGATTTTATGACAGCAGACGGGCAGTATATGCAAAATAAAACGAATAATAAATACCTTCTTTTGACAAGTTATACATAGGTTAACAATACAGCAAAACGCTGCCATGCTGGAGGATACATATGGATACTGTCATATTAGCACGATCTTTTTTCGGGACATCTCTCGGTTTTCACATTATTTTTGCTACTCTTGGGGTCGGTCTGCCATTGATGATTGTCATCGCTGAAATCCTTCATCTTACTAAAAAAGACAAACATTATTCCATTATGGCAAAAAGATGGACAAAAGCATTTGCTGTTCTTCTTGGAGTCGCTATCCCCTCCGGTACGATTGTTGGAGTGCAGCTTTCCCTTCTTTGGCCAGGTTTTATGGAGATCGTCGGAAAAGTAATCTCTCTGCCGTTTCAAATCGAAATCTTCGCCTTTTTCATTGAAGCACTTTTCATGTCCATCTATGTGTATGCAGCTGACCGGCTTCCTCGCTATTTCCGGATTATAACCGTTATTTTCGTAGCCTTTGGTGCTGTGGCATCTGCCATCCTTATTACTGCAGTCAACACTTGGATGAATACACCGGATGGCTTTAAGATCAAACCTGATGGAACCATTTACGATGTGAGACCGTGGGATGCATTCTTCAATCCAAGTTTTGTATCATCAGCAATGCATGTTGCCATAACCGCCTACATGACAGGCGCGTTTGCTGTTGCATCTGTCGCAGCTTTTAAGCTGATGAAAAAGCAGAGTGAGGATGAAGCAGCTTATCACCGGAAAGGACTTCTGCTTTCTCTTATGGTCGCTTTTTCTATGAGTTTCCTGTCGAGCATAACTGGTCATCATTCAGCTCAAATCCTGCATGAATACTCACCTGAGAAGCTTGCAGCTGCAGAAGGGCTGTTCGAGACTACCACGTACGCACCGCTCGCAATCGGCGGCTATACAGACCCTGAAACAGAGGAAGTCAAGTACGGCATCGAGATCCCTTGGCTTCTCAGCTGGCTTGCTGGCGGTACTTTTGATACAGAAGTAAAGGGGCTTTATGAGTTCCCTCGTGAAACTTGGCCTCCTTTTTACGTGCACACCTTGTTTAACCTGATGGTCGGGATCGGAAGCCTGCTGCTTGCAGTTGCAGGTGCCGTCCTGCTGTATTGGTGGTTTTTTGTCCGTAAAAAAGGGAGCCGCTTTCCGAAATGGATGCTGTGGACACTTGTGTTTTCGGGACCGCTCTCTATGCTGTGCATAGAGTTTGGCTGGGTATTCAGCTGCAGCGGGAGACAGCCGTGGACCATTTACAGGGTTCAGACAACTGGGGAAGCAGCCACTAAAGCTTCCGATCTTGGTCCGCTTTTTGCACTATTTCTCCTTTTGTATATTACTTTAGGCATCCTTACCATATTGATTCTTAAAGCGTATTTTAAGCGGAACCCGGTATCAAAGGACCTGGAGAAGCTAAGTTCTTATTAGAAAGGAGGCAGCTCTATGAGTGAACAAGTTTTAGCCATCCTGATCATGTGGACCTTTATTTTTGTTTACAGCATCTTCGGATCTATTGACTTTGGCTCAGGATTTTGGGCGATGGTTTATAACAGGCATTCGAGCATGGCCGGAAAAATCGCCAACCGGTTTTTATCTCCAACATGGGAGGTAACGAATGTTTTTCTCGTCCTGCTTGTCGTGGCGTTTGTCGGTTTTTTCCCTAAAGGTGCCTACACGCTTGGAACAGTTATGCTTGTGCCGGTCAGCTTGATTTTGTTTTTTCTTGCCATACGCAGTGCGTTTATGGTGTTCTCTTATTCCGTTCAAGGCTACAGAAGGGCGATGTTTATCATTTCAGGAATATCGGGCCTTCTAATCCCCTCCCTGCTGATCGCTGTGCTGCCGATCAGCCAGGGTGGTTTCATCGAACGATCCGGAGGCAAGGAATCTTTAATGCTGGCTGAACTATTCTCCAGCCCCTCCCTGTACATGTACGTTCTGTTCGGCCTTGCTTCTGAGCTTTTTTTATCATCACTGTTTCTTGCTGACTATTCACGTGTTTCCAACAACGAAAAAGCTTACCGTCTTTACCGGGAAAACGCAATCCTTCTCGGACCCCTCACCCTTATCGCCGCAGTCATCACCCTTTTATTCATGAGTCCGGAAGCAAAATGGCTCGTGGATAACCTGTACAAGCAGAAAATATGGTTTATTTTATCTTTTATTGTTTTTCTCATATCCTACGGCTCCTTATGGTGGCCAAAAGGAAAAAGGCCGGGCATAGGCCGGCCTCGATTCGCGCTTCTCGGTGTTGTTCTTCAGTATGGTCTTGCGAGCTATGGATACGGAATGGCTCACCTGCCATATATCGTGTATCCCGATTTGACCATTTATGAAGCTTTCACCGCAAAAGAAACGTTTTATTCATTGATGATTATGTATGGAGTGGGCTTAGCGATTCTCACACCAGGCTTTTATATCTTCTGGCGCCTGTTCCTTAAGGACAAGCGTTATTTGCAGCAGGAATAATTTATAAAAATAAGCCAGCCACGAATGCAGTAATAAAACTAAGCAGCGGGATCCCCGTCTTGAAAGAAGCGTGTTTTGTCTTGTGGCGCCGCTTTTTCATGCAAAGCCACATCCCAGGTGCACCGCCAATCAAAGCAAACATCCACAAAGCCGCTTCAGGGGTTCTCCATTCACCGTTCTGGGCGGCTTCTTTATCTTTTTTCATAATCCGGTAAGATAGAGTGTTAATGATAATCAAGTAAAGGTACAGCACAATTTCATTTCCCTTCATCGTTAAAAGCTCCGGCAACGGCTACTTACGTGCCGGATTGACAGCACTTGAACCGAGTTTTCCGGATTGCATTCTCTGTTGCTTAAAATATATCCTTGATAAAGCTGATTAGAGTGTAAAGTGAGGATCCACCGTGTCAGGCGGCCGCATCGTATCACTCCATCTTTTATCGGATACATTTTAGTGGAAAAAAAGAGACCATTCTTATGAATGATCTCTTTTTTAATAATACTTAAGCTTTTAGGCTTTCTTTTGCTTTAGAAGCAAGTTCAGCGAAAGCTTTGCTGTCAGAAATAGCGATTTCAGAAAGCATCTTACGGTTGATGTCGATCCCAGCAACCTTAAGACCGTGCATTAGACGGCTGTAAGAAAGACCGTTTGTGCGTGCAGCAGCGTTGATACGCGTGATCCAAAGCTTGCGGAAGTCGCGCTTCTTCTGGCGGCGGTCACGGTAAGCATACATTAATGATTTGAAAACTTGCTGTTGAGCAACTTTAAATAATTTATGCTTGGAACCGAAATAACCTTTAGCTAATTTCAATACTTTTTTACGACGACGGCGTGTTACGTAGCCACCTTTTACTCTTGGCATAGTGAAAACCTCCTATTATTTAAGTACGATTATCTTTTCTTGTAAGTAAGCAATGTGCGGATGCGCTTGTAGTCACCGCTGTGCACAAGTTTCGCTTTACGAAGCTTACGCTTTGCTTTTGTAGACTTGTTCGCAAACAAGTGGGAAGTGTACGCACGCGCACGCTTCAATTTACCTGATCCTGTCTTTTTAAAGCGCTTAGCAGCACCTTTATGAGTTTTCATTTTAGGCATGATTGGATTCCTCCCTGGTAAAATTATTTTTCGGCTTTAGGTGCTAGTATTAGGAACATGCTGCGGCCTTCCATTTTCGGGTGCTGTTCCACCGTCGAAATATCTCCGCATTCCTTCGCTAATTTTTCCAAAACCGTTTTCCCGATCTGCGAGTGCGTGATCGCACGTCCGCGGAAACGGATGCTCGCCTTCACTTTGTCCCCTTTTTCAAGGAACTTGCGGGCGTTTCTAAGCTTCGTATTAAAATCGTTATCTTCGATTGTCGGGCTTAGACGAATTTCTTTTGTCGTAATGATTTTCTGATTTTTACGCGCTTCACGATCTTTACGCTGCTGCTCGTACTTGAACTTTCCATAGTCCATGATACGGCATACAGGCGGCTTTGCGGCAGCTGCCACAAGTACAAGGTCAAGATTTGCGTTTGCCGCTATCTCAAGAGCTTCCTGGCGGGATTTGATGCCAAGCTGGCTTCCATCCGCACCAATTAGTCTGACTTCGCGTGCACGAATTCCATCATTGACAGACATGTCCTTACTAATAGTAAGTCACCTCCAAATTATTTCCTGGATACGTAAGCATCCAATGTATGCAAATAAAAAAAGCGTCGGCGCATAATCCACCCACACGAATAATCGGCCTCAATAGCCTTTTAACGTTATCTTACCCGGCAGCTGCCATAAATGGCGCCAATCAGGTGAGAAGCGGGTGCTTCTGCTTGAAACAGTTGCTTATTTTATTTATAACAAAACATACTATACCATTTGGAATGGCAACCTGTCAATGGAACAATACATTACTTTCACAACGAGATTAATTGTACGAAACTTCTTTCGATAATGCAATACTTTTTTTTTGCCGCTCAGCACTCGTATGCTTCAAAGAAGATGTTAGCCAAAACTAAGCCCAAGAACCAAACCAACCAAAAAAAAAACCGCCATTCAATGAATGGCGGTCCCATAATTATTTATTTTTTCTGTGCAATAACTTCCATTACCATGTTCTTGAACTGATCGAAAGACATTGTTTCGGATTTCTGCTCGCCGTATTTTCTTACGTTTACAGCGTTATCAGCGATTTCCTGGTCGCCAAGGACGAGCATATAAGGTATTTTTTTCATCTGTGCTTCACGGATCTTGTACCCCATTTTCTCGTTGCGTTGATCAATGTCCACACGGATGCCAGCTTCCTTGAGTTCAGCTTGAAGCTTCTCAGCATATTCATTGTGCACGTCTGATACAGGGATCAGCTTCACTTGAACTGGTGCAAGCCATGCTGGGAATGCTCCAGCAAAGTGCTCAACAAGAATGCCAAGGAAACGGTCGATCGAACCGTAGATCGCACGGTGGATAACGACCGGACGGACTTTTTGGTTGTTTTCATCCACATACGTAAGGTCAAACTTCTCAGGCATCTGGAAATCAAGCTGGATTGTCGCACACTGGTGGCTGCGCTTAAGCGCATCCTTGATGTGGAAGTCGATCTTTGGCCCGTAGAACGCGCCATCGCCTTCGTTCAGGTGATAGTTCATGCCAAGGTCTTCAAGTACGTTCTTGAGAGCTCCCTCTGCCTGATCCCATAGCCTGTCGTCTCCCATAGAATCTTCTGGGCGAGTTGAAAGTTCAACAGAATACTCGAAGCCGAACGTGCTGTAGATTTTATCGATAAGCCTGAACACGCTCTTGATCTCGCTTTCGATCTGAGACGGTGTCACGAAAATGTGCGCGTCATCCTGACAGAATGTACGTACACGGATCATACCGTTCAGTGCGCCAGAATACTCGTGGCGGTGCACCTGCCCGAACTCAGCCATCCTTACAGGCAGATCACGGTATGAATGAAGCTTGTTCTTGAAGATTAGCATGTGGCCTGGGCAGTTCATCGGCTTCATCGCGAATTTAGTATCGTCAACTTCTGAGAAGTACATGTTTTCATGGTAGTGATCCCAGTGTCCCGACTGCTCCCACAAACGCTGGTTCATCATGAACGGTGTACGAACCTCGTCATAGTCTGCTTTCATTTGCAGCTTGCGGGAGAAGCTTTCAAGTTCTGTACGGATGATCTGACCGTTAGGAAGGTAGAAAGGCATTCCAGGCGCTTCCTCAGAGAACATGAAAAGTTCAAGTTCTTTTCCGAGTTTGCGATGGTCGCGTTTTTGCGCTTCTTCAATAAAATGAAGATGCTCATCCAGTTCTTTCTGGTTCAAGAATGAGATGCCATAAATGCGCTGCAGCATCTGGTTGTCGCTGCTGCCTCTCCAATATGCACCAGAAGTGCTCATCAGCTTGAACGCTTTTACTTTTCCTGTTGACGGAACGTGCGGTCCGCGGCAAAGGTCAAAGAATTCTCCTTGCTCATAAATCGTGATCACTGCATCTTCAGGAAGATCGCGGATCAGTTCAAGCTTTAAGTGGTCATTGATTCCTTCGAATATGGCAATCGCTTCATCACGGCTCACTTCCTTACGCTGCAGTGGAAGGTTCTCGTTTACGATTTTCTTCATCTCTTTTTCAATTAACGGCAGATCCTCAGGTGTTAATGTGTGCTCCATATCTACATCATAATAGAAGCCGTTTTCGATGACTGGGCCGATGCCGAGCTTCACATCAGGATACAGGCGTTTTAATGCCTGCGCCAGCACGTGTGCGTTCGTATGGCGTGTCATCTCAAGTCCTTCTTTAGAATCGTGCATCACGATCTCAATAGCTGCATCACGCTCAATCGGACGGGCGAAATCATACAGTTCACCATCAATCTTGCCGGCTACAGCTTTCTTTTTTAAGCTCGGGCTGATGCTTTCAGCCACTTGTTCAGGCGTTACGCCTGCAGGGAATTCACGGACTGAGTTGTCCGGGAAAGTCAATTGAATTGACATCTTTGCTCTCTCCTTTTTCTCCTAAAAATAAAAAACACCCGTCCCAAAAGAAGGGACGAGTGTAAATCTCGCGGTTCCACCCTTGTTCCGCAAGTATAATACTGTGCGGCACTCGGACAGGATAACGGCCTGCATCCGTCAGCGATTACTAATCATACGTTCACCGCTGAAGTTCAAAGGGGGTAAAGTCATTTTTCGTGTTAGGAAGCTTTCAGCCAAGGCTTCCCTCTCTATGAACCGTAAAAATGCTTCATGTCCTTATCTAAACTGATAAAAGATTAGATTGATACAAACATTATATGCACGAAAAGTAAGAAAATCAAGTGTATGGATGACAGTTTATGACTTTTTTCTGATGTTTATACGCTTTTTCTTTTTTGGAAGGCTAGAAAGGTGGTTGAGTGATATCTTTTCTTCAAAGATATTCTGGATGGTGTGAAGCAAGGCATGATCGAACGTTTCTGTATAAACGGAGATTTTTTCCGGCGATAACGCTACAAGCGGCCCAAGTACCCGCTCATCAAGATCAATTTCTTTAGTAATCAGGAGCGATTTTTCGTAAAGCCCGCCGATCTGTTCCTTCGTAAAAGGCTGCATCATGCTGTCAAATAATATGAACTCTCCATTATAAACCACCGTCACATGATCCGCTGCAGGCGGCTGTCTGTCCACACAGCGCCGGATATGATCGATAAACATCTGATACTCCAACTCCATTTTATACTCATCGATGGCGCATTCAACATAATTTTTTAAAATATGTTCATAGTGCTTCAGCCGGAACGTCACAAAGGATTCAAAGCTGAACTCCTCCGGGGGCTGTCTGAAAAAGCTGCGCCAGGCGTGAAGCACATGCTCATCAAGACAAGGCAGCTGCTGAACTTCAGGTACTCCGGCAATTTCCCCAGAAATCAGGCTTGCTGCAACCGCTGCGATCAGCTGTGACTCTTCCTCATCGTACAAAAAGTGATGCTTAATAATATGCATCAGTTTCTTTTTTTCCACGATATCACGTGTTGCCGCAGCCATTTTTTGAGCCAGACTCTCTATTTCCGTTTTCATTGTCATGGGAATTGAAATGCTCCAAGGAGGATAACCTTGCTTTATGACTGCAGCCGGCTTTATCGAAAGCCTTCTCATATTGCCATTGATTGTATAGATAGCAGATTCTGCTTCTTCGTATTGATGGAAATAAATCGTAATCGTCACTCAAGTCCCTCCCAACCGCTTCTGCTACAATATATGGGACCTGGTCCTGAAACATGAATGATTCTTGTCCGAGCCATAAAAAAACACCCAGGACTGTTAAAAGTCCTGGGTGAAGCTGCTTATTCAGCCACAAATTTTCTTTCCACTTTGCCCAATATAAAGGCAAGTCCAAGCGTAAGGAGCAAATAGATGAACGCAACAGTTAAATAAGGCTCCCAAGGCTTATAGTATTCTGCCATCATGGCTCTTCCCCAGTACATAAGTTCAGGAAGAGCAAGCACAGATGCAAGAGAAGACTCTTTTATTAACACAATAAATTCATTTCCAAGCGGAGGGATCATCCTCTTTGACGCCTGCGGGAGGATGATATGCCTCATCGCCTGGCGGTGTGTCATCCCAAGAGTTCTCGCTGCTTCCATCTGTCCTTTATCAATCGATTGGATACCCGCACGGAAAATTTCTGCAATATAAGCTCCTGCATTGAGTGACAATGCAACAACAACAGAAAGGAAAACATTCGGCGGGCTGATGAATATCGGCATTACAGCCGCATGAATCAGCAGGATCTGCACAAGCAGCGGCGTCCCTCTGAAAAACGTAACATACCAGTTGAACGGAGTCCTTATGTGCCATTTCGGAGACATTTTACCCAGACCGATAAAGAGGCCGAGAATTGTTCCGAAAATGATGCTTAACAGCGAAATGATGATTGTATAGCCTGCCCCTTTTAAAAAGAACGGCAAATAATTGGCGATCAGCTTAAATGACTCTTCCATGTTGTTCCCCCTATCGCCTTATTGCTTCAGTACGTCAACATTCGGCTCTTCACCGAACCATTTTTTGTAGATTTCTGCGTATTTTCCGCTGTCGATTACCTTTTTCAAGCCTTTGTTTATGTCTTTAACATGCTCTGACTTTTTCGGGAAAATGATGCCGTAATACTCGCTTTCAAAGTTTTCTTTATCCTCGATAGCCTTGACCTTCTTATCAGGATTGTTCTTCACGTATTCCTGAAGCACCCCATTATCAGCTACGACGGCTTCTACTTCTCCGTTCAAAAGCGCCTGGATCGCCAGGACATTGCTTTCATACTTCTTGATATTTTCATTGTTTTTACCGAACAATTTCTCAAGCGCTTCCTGACCGGTCGTACCCGTCTGCACGCCTACTTTTTTGCCATCAAGATCTTTAGCGGATGCAACACTTGATTCTTCTTTTGTCATGATCATGTTAACTGATTCAAAATAAGGATCAGAAAAGTCATACGTTTTCTTGCGTTTGTCATTAATAGTGATGGCAGAAATACCAGCTTGTACTTCTTCATTGTTCAATGAGGTAAAGAGCGGTTCCCAGCCTGTGTTCTTCACTTCATATTCTACTCCCGCTTCTTTCATGACCGCTTCGAGCAGTTCGATGTCAAAGCCCGTCATTTTCCCATCCTTCAAGTACTCAAACGGGGCGTAAGCTGCGTCCGTTGCAACAATTACTTTTCCGCTTCCGCTGTCCGAGCATGCTGCCAGAAGGAGCATGGCCAGGACCGTCATTAATGTGAATACTTTCTTTTTTCTCATATGTATCCCCCTCTTTTTTAGAATCTATTAACATTATACATAACTTTTCTGTAAAATAAGAAAATTCTAAAAATATTTTATGATAAAAAAAACAAGCACTTTTTCAGCGCTTGTTTTTGAACGGACTTTAACACTCTATTAAACCCGGCAAATTTCTTTAGGACAATCCTCGCAATGGCAAGCTTCCTTCAAAAACGCTAAATCTGCGATCACGATAGTGCCGTCTTTATTCGTCTTAATAACGTTCTCTTTTTTGAGCTGGCTCAGCATACGGTTGACGGTCTCTCTTGAAGTACCGACAAGTTCAGCCAGCTCTGTATTTGTGAATTTATTGGAAAGTACGATGCCGTCCGCGGTCATCCTGCCGTAAGAGTTGGAAAGCCTGATAAGCGTCGAGCATAGTGCTCCGTTCTTACCGTACAGCATAAGGTCGCGAAACTTAGATCTTGTAATTTTGTGCATGATGCCCATCCAGCGCATGAACTCCACTGCTACATTGCCGTGCTGCCATATGAGTGTTTCAAGGTCCTTCTGCTGGATGACGCCGACTTCAGTATCACGCGCTGCTTTAGCACTGAAGCTGTATCGAGCCTCTCCGCTGTTTGCAAGCTCCCCGATCAGATCTCCATCCTGAAAGATGTACAGGACAAGTTCTTTTCCCTCTTCATTCATTTTTGTTATTTTTATCTGTCCATGCTTTACGTAATATAGCTTATTGGCTGTATCATCATCAAGAAAAAGGTATTGGTCTTTTTCTATCTTCTGGCTGTACATAATGTCTTTCAACAGCTGAAATGTTTCATCTGTAAAAACATCTGTGTTTTGATACGCACAGTAATTTTGTTCTTTGCAGGCACCCATTTGAGTTTCCCTCCCCGCTTTCATGTTTCCATTATAATCCACGTTCCCCATTCTTGGTGTGATTTTTATCACACATAATGTGTCAAACGTGTGAGAAATGATACAGCCTGTTCTTTCCTCCTTCAGTAAGATAAAAACAAGGAGGTGAATTTCATGACTTCTGCTGTCATTTTGACTGACCGTCACGCGGGTGTCGCGCTTGAAAACAACAAGCCTGTCATCCTGAACTATGTTCAGCAATTAAAAAAAATCACACCTGAAATCATCATTATTTCCGACTCGCCGATGGACTACTTGCCTTTCGTAAAATCATCGGCGCGGATCCTCAGCTATTACAAGCATGAAGGCAGTGTGCTCTCTGGGCTGCACACTGCACTTACACTCTGCAAAGAAAAAGATATATGGCTTCTTCACGAAAATATTAAGCTGCCGCCTCTAAGGCTTCTAAAACACCTGCAGCATGAAAAACGGAAATTGCGAAACCCGAATCTCATCCTGCCTTTTGGAAGCTGCAGCTCTCCTTATTATGGAATATATGATAAAATGCTTCTTCCGATGATTGCAGAGGCTCATTACACGAACTCACGAATCAATGATCTCCTGCGGGTTGCCTGCTTTGCGCAGCCAACATACCGCCGAAAGCAAGCCCAAAACTCTCATGCAGTTGAATAGACAAAAATTATGCTGCCGGCGATGATCGCCGGCAGCATAATTATTAAGGGGTACGGTACCTTTTTCCTTCCTGCCTGCTATAGCAGCGGAAGCCGAAAAAGGTACCGTACCCCATTTCTTAACTACCAGAATTTATAGCCTTGTGAACCTGGAGGAGCATGCTCGATCATATGCCAGAACGGCAATGTGTAGGCGATCAAGATCAGCATGGCACTAATGCCGACCCATAGCTTCCAGTTTTCGAGAATTATAGGAGTCTGTACAGCCGCAGCCTCCACTTCTCCTATAGGAAACTCGGTCTCTCCTTTAGGTGCCCTGAACGCTAGATAGTAAGCGATATATAGTACGAGCAAGATAGCTAGAAACAGGATTGTGCCTCCTACAGCCATAACAGCTTGATAAGGAATCCATTCTGCCGCCTGCGGATGATCGCTGTATGTCGTGTATGCTGTCCGGCGCGGTGCTCCAAACAAGCCCACAAGGTGCATCGCCCCTGACATCAGGAACATGCCGACTGCCCACATTACTGTCTGGATGATGCCGAGTTTATGCATTTTTTTAGTCAGTGTTCGGCCAGACAGATAAGGGATCAGCCAGTAGCTGATGCCGAAGAATGTCAACGTAACAGAAGAAGCAACTGTTAAATGGAAATGCCCTGTCACCCACAGTGTGTTATGGACAACTTGGTTCAGCTGATGACTTGCGTTGATGATCCCGCCTGCTCCTGCAGGAATAAAAATCAGCATCCCTACCATCGGTGCAAAGAAACGGACGTCACTCCATGGGAGAACTTTCAGCCAGCCAAGAAGTCCTTTAGCCCCTTTTCTTCTTCCTGTCGTTTCAAAGACGGCAAACATAGAGAACGCTGTCATGAGAGATGGAATGATGACCATGAACGTGAGCACTACCTGAAAGAACTTCCAAGAGTGTGAGATACCCGGCTCAAGCAGCTGATGGTGGAAGCCGACTGGAATACTAAAAAGAAGGAATAGAACAAACGAAAGTCTCGCCAGCGCATCGCTGAATATTTTTCCTCCGATAATCTTAGGGATGACCACATACCAGCACATATAGGCAGGAAGCAGCCAAAAATACACGAGCGGATGTCCGAAGTACCAAAACAATGTACGGCTGATCAAGATATCGATCTTCTCGACCCACCCGAATGACCAAGGAATGAATTGAAAGATAACGGCTGCAGCCACACCTAGAGTTGCGATGAACCACATCGCCATCGTCATGACAGCCATGAAACTGAACAGCGGCGATAGTTTTTTCTTTGTGATCTGTTTCCAGATATAATACTGCCTCCACATTGAGAAAGCGCACATCCAGCTGCCAACAATTACATGTACGAGAGCGATATAAAACCAAGGCGACGCCTGCAGAGGAGCATAAAATGTGTAAAGGACGGTCGCTTTATTCAGCAGGATAAACACTGTTGCAAGTCCGGTGCCGAACGTCATCATCCAGAAGCCGAGCCAGCCGGTTTTAAGCGGCACTTCATACAAAGTTCCGAGCGTTTTGCTGATTCCAGCATACAGGAAGCCCATAATAAAATAAGTCGTAAAAATAAGTGCAAGCAACACTCCATGAGCTGTCAGCAGCTGATAATATCCGATTCCTGCGGGAAGTTCAATAACTCCTCCTCGTACGAGGGTCTGCAGCAATCCCGCGGTAGCGCCTAAAAATAAAGCGATAAAACTTACTGTAATAAAAGCTTTGCTTAAACGTGTATCCTTTTCATTAATCATGCTGTCACCTCCAGCGTGACCGCCATGACCTGGTGGCCTGTTCCGCAATATTCATTGCAAAGAATTAAATATTTCCCCGGCTTCGTGAAGGTCTGTGTGATCGTGCTAACATAGCCTGGCGTAATCATCATGTTTACATTTGTCGCGGGAATCTGGAAACCGTGCACCACATCTGTGCTTGTCACTTTAAATGTAACTGTCGACCCAACCGGTACTGACAATTTCTGCGGTGTGAAAGTAAAGGCTTGTGCCAGCATGACTGCCTCGTATTCTTTGCTGCCTTTTTTGAAAAGACCAGGCTTATCAAATGGCGCTGTGGCAGTCGCAGTCTTAGGATCCAGTGTTTCCATATGGCTCGGCGGCTGGTTGCCCATGGCGTACGCTGACACCCCTACGATTGAAAGAAACCCTACAAGGCAGACAGCCCCAAACCATAGCCAAATTTTTTCATATTTGTGAATGTGCATCGTGAATCCTCCTTATCGGGATAAATATAATGCGTAAACAGCACCCCAAGATAAAATGATAAATAACCCTAGCAGCATGACAGACAGAAGCGTCCCTTTTAAATCTTGTTCCTTTTCAGCTTTTTTCAGCTTCTTCGGCTTGTTTGTTTCAAGCTGAGGCATCTTTAGATCCCCTCCTTCAATGTCTACAACTGAATCATACGCCCTCGTACCTTCGCTTCGCTGTGACATTAATCATATAGAAAAAAAATTGGGGTCCGGTACCATTTTCCATGACGGCTGCCATAGCAGCACTGTTCGAGAATGGTACCGGACCCCTTTAAGGAGAGACCGCATAAAAAACAGCCGCCTGCCCGGTGCAGACGGCTGTTACTTTTAGTTTTGCATGACAAAATCTTTTTCTGCAGTTTCTTCATTGTCAAAGACACGAAGCACTTCGTATTTCGTATTGCGCTGTGCAGGAATCTTTCCTGCTTCACGGATAAGACGCAGCGTAAGGTTTGTATTGACTTTATGTGTCGTTCCAGCGGCTGAAACGACGTTTTCCTCCATCATTGTGCTGCCAAAATCATTGCATCCATAATGAAGGGATTTTTTTCCTACTTCCGGGCCCATCGTTACCCATGAAGATTGGAAGTTCGGGATGTTATCTAAGAACAGGCGAGAGATCGCAACGTTCTTCAAATATTCTCTTGGAGTTGTTTTTTCCGCCTTCATGTTCGTGTTGTCAGGCTGGAACGTCCACGAGATGAACGCCAGGAAACAATTTGTTTCATCTTGGGCATCCCTGACTCGCTGAAGGTGCAAAGCGCGCTCTTCAAATGTCTCTCCAAAGCCGATTACCATTGTCGCCGTAGAATGCAGCCCCGCTTTTTTTGCTTCCTTCATGCATTCAATCCATTCAGTCCAAGATCCTTTCAGACGGCTGATGCGCTTTCTTGTACGGTCATCTAGAATCTCAGCCCCTCCGCCTGGAAGGGAGTCGAGTCCAGCTTCTTTCAGCTCACGCAGAACTTGCTGCAATGACAGACCAGATACTTCGACCATCTTCCATATCTCGGCTGGAGAGAAGGAATGCATCGTAATGTCAAAGCGTTCTTTAATGGCTCGCAGCAAATCCGTATAGTATGAGAATGGAAGATTCGGATTAGTTCCGCCTTGCATCAAGATTTCAGTGCCGCCGACATCAATGGTTTCCTGTATCTTTTGAAAAATAATATCGTTATCCAGCACGTAACCTTCATTACTGCCTGGCGCTCTGTAAAATGCGCAAAAGCGGCAGTATGTATCACACACGTTCGTATAATTGACATTTCTTCCGATAACAAATGTTGTAACCGGATCAGGGTGCCACCTTTTCATGATAATATCAGCAGCTTCTCCCATTCGTTCTACTTCATCGCTTTCATACAGCTTAACAGCATCTTCAGTCGTAAGCCGTTCACCATCAATCGCTTTTTTAAGAATAGAATCAATGCTCATTGCCTAAACCTCCAGTCGTCCAACTTCTTGCGGTTATGAATCTATCGTACCACAATTCACAATTAACGGACAGGCTCACTGCCTGTCCGCATTTAGAAGATCCTATAAACGATAGTTGATCTCGCCGCCCATAAAAACAGGAATGCTTAAATGCCGGATTCTCTCCATGATGCGCAGCGCCTTCATTTTTTCCATGCCGCCCTTCTGATCAAAAGCAAGATGTTCGGCCAGAAGATCCAGCGTATAGTTTGAACTGTAGAGAGTCGGAAGCTTCTCCATCATACGGTGCTGAAGTATAACACCGATTATCTCGTCGCGCACCCAGTGTGTCAGATGCTCAGCCCCAATATCATCAAGCATAAGCACCGGTACTTTTTTGAGCATATCCATTTTTTGCGAAAATGTTCCATTATTCAGTGAGCTTTTCATTTCATGCAAAAATTCTGGTGTATGCACGAGCAGAGATTCTACTCCCTTTTCTGCAAGTGAGTTCGCGATCGCTCCAAGCAGATACGTTTTTCCGGTGCCGAACTTACCGTGAAAATATAGTCCCTTCGCAGGAAGTCCTGACGATACAGCTTTCACAAAATCAACGGCATGCTGGATCGCTTCATTACGTCCGCTGTCCACTGTATAAAGTCTTTCAAAGCTCGCCTGCAGAATTTCTTGCGGAATAAAATAGCTTTTCATGAGAGTGGTCAGCGCCTTTTGCCGGTCTTCTTTCAGCTTCAGCGGACATTTTCCGTAAGTAACTTCAATCGTCCCTCTCACAAGGTTCAATGACGGCTGGTAGCCTTGCATCATATTCGGACAGGCTTCCAGACCAGGGCATGCGTCACACGTTTTTCTTTCATTGCAGAATGAATAAAGAGAAGAAAGCGATTTGATGGCTGCGTTCTCGGTAACTTCCGGATGAAGAGAAAGGAACTCTGACACATACTTGTCGTTTAGCACCTTGTTTTTCAATGTGTCGAACTGTTCCTGAAAGTTTTTGCTGCCCTGCCATTGTTTCATCGCATCCTGAATTGATTCCATCGGTGATCCTCCTCTCTATAATCCTTTTAAAAGCTCGCTGAGCCATTTTTTATTTTCATGCTCTTCTGGCTGTCCTGCTTTTTCGGCTGAGCTTTTTTGCTCATCGTTCAGCCAGTCGGGCAGCCGTTTGCTGTCATTAGCCATCCTACGCCTTCCCTTACTTGGAGCAGAGGTCTTCTTTTCCTGCCATTCACTGTACTTCTTTTTCTCAGACTTGGCGAGACTTATCGCTTCAGGAACCGTCTTGATCTTTTTTCGCGCCCAGTGTGACGCGATCTTTTCGACGAGTCCTTTTGCAAGGTTCAGATCATTGATTCGCATTACATAATCTAGCAGTACATTCACCACTCCGGACGGAAGTTTCTGATCCACCATTAAGTACACAACAATTCCAAGATCAGCTTCAATCGGCTTCGTCCCGCTGTACAGTTCGAGCATCTGATAAGGCGAAACTTCCTCAAAGAATTTAATTGTTTTCTCTTCTTCGGTCGCCGGCTCTTTCCCATGCAGTGCTTTAAGAGGCAAAGGCTGTGTCCGCATCGCCAGTGATGGAAGACCGTCTTGATGCTCAAAACGGTACCATTTCTGCACTTCTTTACGGATATTTTCTGCCGTCAGCTTCCCGTGAAGGTGATAGGCGTTCTGTACCTGTGCGCTCATTTCAAGCGGGTTCATCCTGTAGATGTAGGCTATTTTAAGTATCGCTTCCCTTAGTTCAGGGGTAATCTCATTTTTCGGCATAATGATGGAAGATAAGTCAGCCATCAATAGGTCCATATCAAACGAGAAGGAACCAAGATTAAGCTCGTGATGCTCATGGCTTCCTTCAAGAAGATGGTCAGCCGAGCTCTCCGAAATTTCAGAGTAGCTTTTCGCCACCATTTCAGAAGGATGAAGAGAAGTAAACACATCACTGAATGAAGCAGTTATTTCTTCAAACCCTTCTGTTTCTTCTTTGCTCATGAGGAAAGACTGTTTAATCTCCATAAACTTTTTATGTCCAAGCCGGTTAAACAAATAGATATTAAGAAAGCCGTCCGTAAAAAAATCATGCGGGTTCAGCGGCCGCTGCAATTCATAAAGAAATTCTCTCGCATGCTCTGTCTCTTTCTTAAACACTTTCAGCAGCCCGATTGCCTCAAGCTTCTTTCTTGCCTGCCAAATGTCCTTAAGAGAAAACTGAGTGATGTTCATGAGATGCTGATGGCTGCTTCTTTTATAGCCGTCCGCTTCTTGCCACCAGGTCATGTATAGACTATAGGCGAATGCACCGACAAGCGGCTGATACAAGAGGGTCATCACTTTCTTATCATGTTCCTGCAAGAGCCCGTTGACTTGCACAGCATACATATCTACTGGTATCACTTCTTTAAAATGACCGTTCATGCTACTCACCAAATTCCCAAGATTGATTATAAAAAAATATATTCTTCAAAAAAGGAAAGAGCGTCTAAGCATGTGTCCGATCCGCTTAACGCTCTTCTTTTTTAATTAGCTCTTTCAATTCCTGTATAAACACATTGATGTCTTTAAACTGGCGATATACAGACGCAAAGCGGACGTATGCCACTTCATCTGTCATGGAAAGGTACTCCATCACTTTTTCTCCGACTTCAGTGCTCGGCACTTCAGGAACACCAGAATTACGCAGATCTTTTTCGATGCTGTCTACAATGTGCTCAAGCTTTTCAAGCGCAACAGGCCGCTTTTCACAAGCCCGGATCAAGCCTCGAAGGATTTTCTCACGCGAGAACTCTTCTCTCGTGCCATCCTTTTTTACAATAATGAGCGGTGTCTGCTCAACCGTTTCAAACGTCGTAAAACGGTAGTTGCATGATTCGCATTCTCGTCTTCGTCTTATAGAGCGTCCTGTGTGGACA
Source organism: Fictibacillus aquaticus (assembly GCF_002245695.1). GTDB lineage: Bacteria > Bacillota > Bacilli > Bacillales > Fictibacillaceae > Fictibacillus > Fictibacillus aquaticus. Next base: position 382,877 of record NZ_NOII01000002.1, read on the forward strand.
GGCCGCGAATCGAGCACTTTTGTTCCGTTATGCTGGCAAGAAGGACAGCGCAAATCAATCAACCCCGTACGTTATTTTTAATCCTAATAATATCTTAAAGAAAAGGGGAGGATGTGACAAGCAGTTTATTGATAATTTTCGGCTAACCCTGTGCCGATGAGCTCAAATTTTTCTTTGAGCAATTGATAAATGGTGACGGCCATTCTTTCGCAGTGTGCGTACTGAAATGGAAGGGCTGATTCTGCCGTAACGTTGATGTCAACCGCAGTGTGGCGGCCCTGAAACGTTACAGCGGTGATGACAGCAAACGCCTTTTTCGGGTAAAGAATGTCAAAGGTAATTTCTCCGCGTTCGGCAGAATCTCCAAGAGCACGGTAATTTTTATCTTCTTTCACTATTTCGGCAAGATACGCAATGATCGCCTCTTTTGAACCTTTGAAATAATGTGTACGGAGCAGAGGATTGGAATGGTCTTCGCTTGTCTCGGCCTGACTGTTCATTAAACTCTGAAGCTTGCTAAACATAATCTACCTCCGAAATATCTTGATGCCGTTATTATACCCTTTCATAGGAGGTTACTCTATATTTCTCTCTATAAACACAATTAAAGGAGGTGTATGCACACCTCCTTCTTCATACCGTTATTATTGAGCTGAAACTTTAGTTTTAGCCACTGCTTTAATTGGACCCATTCCGCGAGGCACTTCAAGGTTTTCACGCGTTTTTGCGCCAAGTGCTTCAGAAATGTAATCAGCAGCTACATTTGGATCAATACGATCGCCGCAAGTATAAACATCGATGCTGGCATAACCATGCTCAGGAAAGCTGTGAATCGTTAAGTGTGATTCAGAAATGATAACCACACCGCTTACTCCATGCGGTGCAAACTTATGAAAAGCAACTTCACGGATTTCAGCACCAGCTTTTAGTGCAGCATCCACAAACGTTTCTTCAATAAACTTCATATCGTTTAACTTTTCAGAGTCACAACCCCATAATTCAGCAATAACGTGTCTTCCCATTGTATCCATTAGCATAGTCCCCCTTATAAAAATGTCATGCCTTCAAGCATGCGGTATTGAACATCTACCACGGGGGAAAGTTAGTCCAGAGAGGTCCTAACCCTTTAAGTAGTATCCAACGCCTTGGTTTGCTTTAATTGAAGTTCACGAATCATAGTATACTTCTTTTGATTTTTTTTTGCAATAAATACTTTGAAAAAAAATTAGGCATAATTTAAACCTTTTTACTTAGCGAGATCTTCTATGGGGTCCGGTACCAATAAGAAATTTTTGCGCTGCAGCAGCAGACTGTTTCTGTTGTACCGGACCCCCAGCGATACACAATAAAAAAACGGCTGTCCCTGGATCGGGAACAGCCGGCATTCTTCTATTAAGCTTAAGCTGAAATGTTTGCTGAAACGTTCAACTGGGTAGCCACAAGCTTCGCAAGGTCTACTACTCGGCATGAGTAGCCCCACTCGTTGTCATACCATGCAAGCACTTTTACTTTCCTGTCTTCCATGACCATCGTAGAAAGACCGTCAACGATCGAGGAATTCTCGTTATGGTTGTAATCAATAGACACAAGCGGAAGATCGCTGTATGCAAGAACACCGTTCATAGATCCTTCTGATGCTGACATGAAGGCATGGTTCACTTGATCGACCGTTACGTCTGACTTTAGCTCTACCACTAAATCGACCAATGAAACGTTAGGAGTCGGAACCCTTAACGCCATTCCGTTCAATTTCCCTTCAAGATGCGGCAGAACCTTCGCGATTGCTTTTGCGGCTCCAGTAGAGGTCGGGATGATTGACTGGCCGCAGGCACGTGCTCTTCTAAGATCTTTATGCGGATTATCAATATTTTTCTGATCATTTGTATATGCGTGAATGGTTGTCATCATGCCTGAAACGACACCGAACTGGTCATCAAGAACTTTCACAACTGGTGCAAGACAGTTTGTTGTACAAGATGCATTGGACAGAATATGATGCTGATCCGGATTGTATTCGCTTTCATTTACACCCATAACAATCGTTAAGTCTTCGTCTTTCCCAGGTGCTGTTATGATTACCTTTTTAGCGCCAGCTTCAAGATGGTAGCCAGCTGTTTCCTTTGTTTTAAACTTGCCGGTGGCTTCGATCACAATATCAATTCCAAGCTCTTTCCATGGCAATTCTCTCGGGTCTCTGGAGTTTACGAGCAAAACTTTCTTTCCGTTCACAAGCAGCGAATCTTCTTGTGGAACAACTTCCCCCATAAATACACCATGGATGCTGTCGTATTTTATCATATGCGCGAGCGTTTCAGGAGAATAACTGGCGTTGATCGCCACAACGTCCATTTCACCGCTCTCCATTATTTTACGGAATACCATTCTTCCGATACGTCCTAATCCGTTAATCGCTACTTTAGCCTTCATGAAGCTGCCCCTTCCAATTATGTTATACTTATTACTGTGTTTATCTGTAATTAGTATATCATAATTGAGTTCGAAAAGAACATATTTTTGTGAAAAAAGGCGCAAAAAAAGGCATCTGCCATTACTGGCGTGCCTTATATTATGTTCCATTCTCTTAAAATGCCGTCGATTTGCCGGTAAAGTTCATCTTTTGTACCGTCATTGCGAATGACAGCATCTGAAAGTTTTATTTTATCTTCCAGAGGCATCTGGGAAGAAATTCTCGCTGCAGCTTGCTCCTCCGTTAAAGGATCTCGGCTGATCAGCCTTTGCATCTGTACTTGCGGAGAAACAAATACAAGAAGGGTTTTATCTACCATGTGGGTGAGCTGGCTTTCAAACAGCAAAGGTATATCCAGTACAACTGAACGACTTCCTCCATTAAGATAGGTTTCCGCCTGCCGGTTCATTTCCTTACGTACTGCAGGATGGACGATGCTGTTTAATACTTTTCTTTTTTCTTCATCCTTAAAGATGATATCTCCTAAGTATGAACGGTTGATGGTATGATCCGGATTCAGGATACTTTCACCAAAAGCCTTTATTATTTCAGTATAAGCAGGCATCCCTTTTTCCACAGCCTGCCGTGCAATTAAATCGGCATCTACGACCGGAATTCCTTTTTCTCTTAAATAGTTGGAGGCCGTGCTCTTTCCACTTGCGATTCCTCCGGTTAATCCGATTTTCAACCCAATTTCCTCCTTACAATTTCATAAGCCCGATAATTATCAGGAGCATGCCTGGCAAAAGAGAGAGTTTTTGCATCCATCTATACTTTGAAACGAGCATGCCGCACGCCATTCCGGACCATAAAAACAAGCAGCTCATCGCAGCAGAGACGCCCGCGGTCAGTACAGGCGGCAGATCAATCAGTGCTGCCCCTACTCCTGCACCGAACGCATCTAGTGATAATGCGATGCCCAGCAAGACCGCTTCAATGCCTGTAATGCTGCCTGACCTGTCAAAGTCTGCGATCACAGGCTTTTTTAAAATTTTAATGACTAGGCCAATCGACTTAATTTCAAGATTTAATACAGATTTAGTTTCCGTTTCAGCCTTTTCCTCTTTTTTAAACATGACCTGCCATAAAAAACAGATTCCGATCGCTATTAATATAAACCCTCCAAGCAGCTGGCCAGTATCAGGTGAAAGAAATTGCTCGATTCCGTGGCCGACAGCCATTGAAAAAAAGAGAGTAGCTGCCGAGCAGATTGAAATGATAAAGATGGAACGGAACGGAATCTTGATTTCTTTTATTCCATAAGTCAAACCTGCCCCAAAACTGTCAAGGCTCACCGCCAGTCCGAGCAGCCATAATGATGCAGATGGCATGGCGTTTATCTCCTTTCCATATACAAGGTAACGTAGTATATGAAAAGGACGCTTAAAGCGTTATTTCTGGCAGGCTTGGCAAATATGAGTTCCTCTTCCTGCTACAACAGTTCTGACAATTTCTCTCCCGCAGCTCCTGCAGCTCTGTCCGGCACGGCCGTATACATAGAGTGTCAGCTGAAAACTTCCTTGCTCTCCAACGGAATTAACGTAGGAGCGGATCGTGCTTCCTCCTTTTTCAACCGCTTCGCTTAAAATAGCCACAATATAATGATGCAGCTTTTTCAGGCGGTGAAGAGAAAGTTTGGACGCAGGCGTTTCAGGGTGAATACCTGCCCGATGGAGCGCTTCATCCACATAAATGTTCCCAAGACCCGTAATATATTGCTGATCGAGCAGAACTGCTTTAATTGAACGGTTCGTTTTTTGAAATGACTGTTTCATGAGCTTTGGCGTAAATTCTTCAGACAAAGGCTCCGCTCCCAGCTTGGACAGCGGCAAGAACTGATCTTCTGTTCCTTTTGGAAACAGATGCATCGTTCCGAACTTCCTGACATCACGATACCTCAGCTCTGTGCCATCTTCAAATTCAAAGAAAACATGCGTATGCTTATCCGCTGGCTCCTCTTTTTGAAATAAACCGTATCTCCCTTCCATTCTCAGATGGGATACGATCGTGTCCTCGCTGCAAATGATTTTTAAAAATTTGCCCCGCCGTTCGATTCTTTCTACAGTCTGTCCTTTAAGACGGGTAATAAATTCTTCAGGTTCCGGCAGCTTTATAATGTTTTCCCATCTTATTTCTACCTGTTTAATTGTTTTTCCAATTATTAGTCTTGAGAGTGTATTTTTCACGTTTTCTACTTCTGGTAGTTCAGGCACTTTAGCAGTCCTCCTTTCATCTCACACTTTCAAGCAAAGAGCCGCCTTAAATAGCTTATCAAGAGTGCTTTCTTTTTACTTACTTATTCAACTAAAACTTTTAGAAAAAAGCCTTTAAAACCCATTAAAGAAAGACAGCCCTTAACAGGCTGCCGTGTTTATTTTGCCTCATACCATGTTCTGCCGTAATTCACATCGACTTTCAGCGGTACATCCAAGGACACAGCACCTTCCATCACTTCTGCAACTATCGTGCAAAGCTTGTCAATCTCCTCTTCAGGCGCCTCAAAAATCAATTCATCGTGTACCTGCAGAAGCATCTTGCACTGCATGTTTTCTTTCTCTAGCCTCTCATCCATGTCTACCATCGCTTTTTTTATAATATCAGCAGCTGTTCCCTGGATTGGTGTGTTCATCGCGGTCCGCTCTGCGAAGCTTCTAAGATTAAAATTCCGGCTAGTAATTTCCGGCAAATACCTTCTTCTGTGCAGCAGTGTGGATACAAAACCATCTTGCTTCGCCTGCTGGACGATGGAGTCCATATATTCTTTGACTCCAGGGAAGCTTTCTAAATACGCATCAATAAATTCAGCCGCTTCTTTTCTAGTAATGTTCAGACTTTGAGACAGTCCATAATCTGAGATGCCATACACGATGCCGAAGTTTACCGCCTTTGCCCGGCGCCTCATTTCAGAAGTCACATCAGCGGGCTCTACACCAAATACATCGCTTGCTGTCTTCGTGTGGACATCCATCTCGTTTCTGAACGCTTCCATCAAGTTTTCATCCCGGGAAATATGAGCGAGCACGCGAAGCTCGATCTGCGAATAGTCCGCCGCAAGAATTTTCCACCCTGGCTTAGTAGGAACGAATGCCTCTCTGATCTTTCTTCCTGCTTCAAGCCTGATTGGTATGTTTTGCAGATTCGGTTCAGTTGAGCTTAATCTTCCTGTTTGAGTAAGCGCCTGATTGAAGCGGGTATGAATTCTTTCAGTTTCATTATCAATTACTTTCAACAGGCCTTCAATATATGTCGAGTTCAGCTTTCCAAGCTGGCGGTAGATTAGGATTTTGCTGATAATCTCATGCTTGCTCTCAAGTTTTTCCAGCACATCAACAGAAGTGGAATAACCTGTTTTTGTTTTTTTAACAGCTGGCAGCCCCAGTTTTTCAAATAAAATTTCGCCAAGCTGTTTTGGAGAATTGATATTAAAAGAAGTACCCGCAAGCTCATGAATGTCAGTTTCCAGAAGCTCCAGCTGCGCTTGAAGTTCAGCTCCCATTTTACGAAGCCTTTCCGGGTCTACTTTTATTCCCGTTGTTTCCATCTTCCCCAGCACGAGCGACAACGGCAGCTCCAGCTCATAAAAAAGCTCTTTCTGCTCATTTTCTTCCAGTTTTCTGCTCAGAAGCTTCTCTAGCTTAAAGACAGTTTGCGCTTTTCTTGCCAGATGCTCGGCTAGCTCGTCTTCCGAAGGGACTTTCCTCTTAGCCCCTTTGCCGTAAACAATCTCGTCACTGTCAAGAGGCGGCAGCCCGTATATAGAAGCTACTCCTGCAATTTCTTCAGAAGAGTCAGATGGATTGAGAATGTAGGACGCAATCATCGCATCAAAGATAACGCCTTCGAGAATGACGCCAGATCCAGCCAAAGCGGTATATGCCCTTTTGGCATCAAATAATATCTTCGATTTGTCTTGTGAAGATGCCCATTTTTTGAACAAATCAGACTGCAGAGCTGCTTCTCCCGGCACATAATAGATGCCGCTGTCATTTGCAATACCGATGCCAAGAATAGCTGGACGGCGGTATGAGTCGTGCGATGTTTCTACAATAAGTGCTGAAGTTGAAGACAGCATTTCTTCCGTGATGCTGGAGGCATGTACAAACGGAACTTCTTCTTTCTCTTCTTCCGATTGCTCCATAGGCTCGCCGCCGACACGCTCAATAAGTGTCGTGAAACCAAGTTCTTTAAACAGCGGGAGAACTGATGCTGCTTCATAACCAGCGTAACCTGTATCCTCGATGGTAATCTCGATAGGCGCTTCGTGTGTGATGGTAGCCAGTTCCTTGCTCATAATAGCCTGCTGTTTGTTGTCGCTCAATTTTTCTTTAAGCTTAGCACCTGAAACGTTGTCAATCTGTTCGAGCACCTGTTCAAGAGTTCCAAACTGTTTGATCAATTTGATTGCCGTCTTTTCGCCGACTCCCGGCACACCAGGGATATTATCGGAAGGGTCTCCCATGAGTCCTTTCATATCAATGATTTGATCGGGTGTCAGGCCGTAGCGTTCTTCCACCTTTTCTAAATTATAAGACTCTACTTCGGTAATTCCTTTTCTTGTAAGAACGACTTCAACGTCTTCTGTGACGAGCTGCAGCAGATCCTTATCACCTGTAAATACCTTTACTTCCCAGTCGCCGCCTGCAGCGCTCTTTGACAGCGTGCCGATAATATCATCCGCTTCAAAGTTCTCAAGCTCGTACCTTTTAATGCCAAATGCGTCAAGGAGCTGGCGGATGAAAGGGAACTGCTCAGACAGTTCAGGCGGAGTTTTCTGACGCCCTCCTTTATATTCGGTAAAAGTTTTATGGCGGAACGTTGTCTTGCCCGCATCAAAAGCCACGAGCATATGTGAGGGCTTTTCATCTTCAAGTATTTTCATAAGCATCATCGTAAATCCGTAAACCGCATTCGTATATACGCCTTTATCATTGTTTAAAAGCGGAAGCGCAAAAAATGCGCGGTACGCAATACTGTTTCCGTCGATGAGAACGAGTTTTTTTGTCACAATATGACCTCCTGAAGTCCAAATATCTCTCCATATTGTATCATGCGGCTGTTTGAATGAGAAATTCAGAGAAGGCTTAAAAGAATACAAAAAAAAGCACGAGAACATATTGCTCTCGTGTAAAGGGGGTACTGAAAAAGGATATCTTTATATTAGCCAAAGACTATTAAGCTAATTCGTATGTTGTGTAAAGGATTTGTAAAATTCACACTTCTTCCTGTTTTTTCTTGAACCGGATAGTAAACTCCGAACCCTTGCCGACCTTGCTCTTCACATTAATCGTTCCATGATGTGCTTCTACTAGATGCTTAACGATTGCAAGCCCCAGTCCGGTCCCGCCTGAATTTCGGCTTCGTGCTTTGTCTACACGATAGAAGCGTTCAAAAATCCTTGGAATTTCTTCTTTTGATATGCCAATACCTGTATCTGTCACACTGAGCAGCACGTTCTTTTTATCTTCTTCCACTTTAATGGATACGTTCCCGCCGGCCGGAGTATAGGTTAAACTGTTGCTGATCAGGTTAATAATAATCTGCTTCAGCCGCGGCGCGTCCCCATCCATCAACGTGCTCCCGGAGATATCAAGCGAAAGCTGTATATCCTTATCCCTCGCTTTTTTCTCTAGCATCTCCATTGTTTCTTGGACGAGCTGTGATAGTTCAAGTTTCTGCCAATCGAGGTTAAATCCCTGCTCTGTTTTAGAAAGATCCAGCAGGTCCTGAATGAGGCTCTGAAGCCTTTCGCTTTCATTGAGTATAATGGAAAGGAATTTCCGTCTGTATTCAGGGTTTTCTCCTGCACCGTCAAGGAGCGTCTCCGCAAACCCTTTTAATGACGTAATCGGTGTCTTCAGCTCATGAGAGACATTCGCTACAAAGTCTTTCCTCATCTGCTCCAGTTTTTTCAGCTCAGTTATATCATGAAACACTAAGACTATCCCTCTTAGCTTGCCATTAACATCAAGGATCGGGACACTATCTACGCTGAAATGCTTCCGTTCGATATGGATGGGGAGAAGCACGTTTCTCCGTACATTTTTTTCTGTCAGATATGTTTCTTTTACAACTTCTTTAATGACGGCATGAGGAAAAACTTCATAAAACAAATGTCCTGTCCACGAGTCAGCATGCTCTTTAAAATATTCTTTAAATGCTCTGTTTACAAGATTGATATATCCGTTAGAATCAATCAGTATGAGGCCGCTGCCCATGTTTTCTATGAGAGTTTTCAGCCTGTCCTGCTGTGATTCGTGGGATTTAGTCATCTTTTCTAGATTGCGTGCGAGTACATTCAGAGAATAATTCAGTTCGCCGATATCTTCTCCCCTATATTCATAAGTCCTCACCTTGAAGTTTCCTCTTGCCAGTTCTTTCGCAGTAAATGTTGCCTCATCCACCGGCCGGACGATCCTTTGAATGATTTTTACCGACACGATCAATATAATCATAAAGCAGACAAGGAATCCCGCAGCCATCATCAGCCAAAGTGATCGCTCGGCATCTTCATCAGCACCTGCTTTAACAGATAGCTGCACGTACCCGCCTGCTCTTGTTTCCCGTACAGGAATCGTATAATAATCTTTTCCGCTGATCGTTGATCCATAAATTGACGTGCCGCTTAATTTATTTTTCAGCACCTGAACAGGAAATCTTTCCGCTTCTTCCGATTTTGAAGAGGTTTCTACCGTTTCACCTTTTGGGTTCAATATAGAAACCGTCACACCCAGATCATCTGCTGTTTGTTCCAGCAGCCCTTTGACAGCTATACTGCCGCTATCTACCCTTAAGACATAGGCGATTAAATTCAAATTCTTTTCGTACGTGCTGATTCTATTTTCTTTTACATTATGGTGAATGATGTTTCCGACAATCAAGGCAAGAAGTGTAAAGACAAGCATGATCCCGAACAGGAAAAGTGTCAGGACCCTGTTTTTAAAATCAGCCATTTATAGCGGGTTCCTCAAGCTTATAACCGAGGCCTCGTATGGTTTTAATATAGATTGGCTTTCGTGTATTCTCTTCAATCTTTTCCCGCAGATGGCTGATATGAACATCAACGATCCTTGTATCTCCTACAAAATCATAGTTCCATACAGCAGAAAGGAGCTGTTCTCTCGTCAGCACTCTGTTTTTATGTCGCACAAGGTATACGAGAAGCTCAAACTCCTTTGGCGTCAGTTCAAGCGCATTTCCCTGAAAATAGGCCTCATAGTTTTCTGGATATACCTCTACTTCTCCTACCCCAAGATGTTCACTGTCACTTTTTGTTTTCGTTTCAAGCGCATGAGCTTGCTGCTGGCTTCTTCGCAGGATGGCTTTCACCCTCGCTACCACCTCTCTTGGGCTGAAAGGTTTTGTCATGTAATCATCAGCACCCAGCTCAAGTCCGAGCACTTTGTCAAATTCATCATCCTTTGCTGTGAGCATAAGGATAGGGATAAACAGTTGTTTTTGCCGAAGTGATTTACATACTTCCAGGCCGTCAAGTTCAGGAAGCATCAAGTCAAGAATCAATAAATCAGGCTGTTCAGATTCTGCCTTTTCAAGACCTTCCCTGCCGTCCATCGCTGTAACGACTTGAAAACCTGCCTGTTCAAGGTTAAATTGAAGCAGTGTCATAATAGATAGTTCGTCTTCTACTACTAGAATTTTTTGGCTCATACAATCCCTGCTTTCATTTCGGCTCTTATATAAATCATACTATTTTTTGCAGGTGTACACAAAAGCTGCTTACTCTTCTTTGATATATTTTACACTTCTTTTACTTTTGATTTACAAAAAATTAACTTTGAAGATTTTTGGACAACAAAAAAACACGTTTCCATTTTTAGAAACGTGTTTTTAATACGAGTTAAAAGTTTTCCATCGTTCTTGTTGTGATTGGTTTTGGAGGATACGGCGGACAAACTTCGAGTCTGCCTTCAGCAACCGTTTTTCCGTCAGGGTTTAATACAGAGACACTTATGCCGATAGTGTGCTTATCTTTTTTCACTTCCTGAACCTCTAAATAAAAAGAGAGTTTTTCATAATGATAGACAGGATTCGGAAAAGACAGGTCTGTCTTTAGTACCGAACTGCCTGGTCCAGGCAAATATTTCGAAACAGCGGAAGTGATCATGCCGATGACCATGACTTGTGGAACGATCGGTTTTTTATATGGCGTCAACGATGCGTAATCATGCTGTATAAATAAAGGGTTATTATCATTTGAAAGTCCCAGGTATAGCAGAAGGTCCTTGTCTTCAATGGTTTCCGTAAACTCCAGTTTCTCGCCTGGCTGGATTTCATTGATTTTTCTTCCAAGCTTTCGTTTCTTTCCGATTAGCATGAAGGCCACCCCTTTTTAGTAAGCGCTTACATATTATATAGAAGAAAAAATCCGGGGCGTCCCCCGAATCTTCCCTTCGATTTATTATTACGCTAAAACATTCATTACATTTTTGACAGCGGCTGCCGACTGATCAAGCGCTGCTTTTTCTTCTTCTGTTAGATCAAGGATGATAATCTCTTCAAGCCCGTTTCCTCCAACAATCGTTGGAACACCAAGGCAGATCCCATCATAGCCATACTCACCCTCAAGATAAGCGATACTTGGCAATACTCGGCGCTGATCCTTAAGAACAGCTTCTACCATTTCAACGAGTGATGCTGCAGGAGCATAATACGCGCTTCCGTTTCCAAGCAGGTTCACAATCTCACCGCCGCCTTTGCGTGTGCGTTCTACAATCGCATCAAGACGGTCTTTAGAGATAAGCTTTTCAAGCGGGATACCGCCAGCATAAGAATAGCGCACAAGCGGTACCATGTCATCTCCGTGACCGCCGAGAACGAAGCCTGTAACATCTTTAACTGAAAGGTTCAGTTCTTGTGCAACAAACGTACGGAAGCGGGCTGTATCCAGGATGCCGGACTGTCCGATAACACGGTTTTTCGGGAAACCTGATTCCTTTAGCACCGTATAGGTCATCGCATCTACCGGGTTTGTAAGTACGATAATCGTACTGTTTGGAGAATATTTCGCGATTTCTTTCGTTACACTTTTCATGATGCCAGCATTTGTGTTAACTAGATCATCACGGCTCATACCAGGTTTACGAGCGATACCGGCAGTAATTACAACAACATCAGAATCAGCAGTATCCGCATAATCACTTGTTCCGAGGATGTTTGCATCAAACCCTTGAACAGGGCTTGCTTCAAGCATGTCGAGTGCTTTGCCTTTTGTAGGATTCTCTAGCTGCGGAATGTCGACAAGCACTACATCACCAAGTTCTTTTTGTCCTATGATAAATGCCGTTGTTGCTCCAGTGAATCCCGCACCGATTACGGAGATTTTTTTTCGCTTGTTAGCCATATAAAACGCCTCCTGTTTTGAGATGTAACGTATTGGTTGCTGTGAAGGTCTATTAAAACTAAAGGAACTGGGGTCAACAGTTCCTTTATAGTGCAGCTATTACATATTTTTGATCAGTTCATCTGCAAATTCAGAGCATTTCACTTCAGTAGCGCCATCCATGAGGCGTGCGAAGTCATAAGTTACGACCTTGCTTGAGATCGATTTTTCCATAGAAGATACGACAAGTTTAGCCGCTTCATGCCATCCTAAGTGCTCAAGCATTAATACGCCTGAAAGGATAACAGATGATGGGTTTACTTTATCAAGTCCTGCATATTTCGGAGCTGTTCCGTGAGTCGCTTCAAAGATCGCGTGGCCAGTCTCGTAGTTGATGTTTGCTCCTGGTGCGATTCCGATACCGCCTACTTGTGCAGCAAGTGCATCTGAGATGTAATCACCATTCAGGTTCATTGTCGCAACAACATCAAATTCAGCTGGACGTGTCAGGATCTGCTGAAGGAAGATATCAGCGATAGAATCTTTTACAATGATCTTGCCAGCAGCTTCTGCTTCAGCCTGCGCTTTATTCGCAGCATCCTTGCCTTCCTGCTCAGCAATACGGTCATATTGTGCCCAAGTAAATACTTTGTCGCCGAACTCTTCTTCTGCAAGCTCATAGCCCCAGTTTTTAAATGCGCCTTCTGTAAATTTCATGATGTTTCCTTTGTGTACAAGCGTTAAGCTCTTGCGCCCTTCATTGATCGTATATTCAAGAGCTGCACGTACAAGACGCTTTGTACCTTCAGAAGATACAGGTTTGATACCGATTCCAGACGTTTCAGGGAATCGTATTTTCTTTACACCCATTTCTTCCTGAAGGAATTGAATCACTTTCTTTACTTCATCAGAACCGCTCGCGTACTCGATACCAGCGTAGATGTCTTCTGTATTTTCACGGAAAATCACCATATCTGTGTCTTCCGGACGCTTAACCGGTGAAGGTACTCCTTGGAAGTAACGAACCGGGCGAAGACACGTGAAAAGATCCAGCTCCTGACGAAGTGCAACGTTCAATGAACGGATTCCGCCGCCGACCGGAGTTGTAAGAGGTCCCTTGATCGCGATGATATAATCACGGATTACATCAAGTGTCTCTTCCGGAAGCCATTCTCCTGTCTGGTTAAACGCTTTTTCCCCAGCCAATACTTCCTTCCAGACGATTGATTTTTCACCGTTATAAGCTTTCTCAACCGCTGCTTCCAATACGCGGGATGCTGCTGCCCAAATATCAGGGCCTGTTCCGTCACCTTCGATAAAAGGGATTACCGGATTGTTCGGCACGTTTAATACACCGTTGTCAACTGTAATACGCTCTCCATTTACTGTCATTATGATTTCCTCCTATCTCTATTGGCACTGCACACTTACTTTATCAGTCTACTAAAAAAACATACAGGAAGAGAAGCAAATCACTTCCCTATTTCAAATTAACGCTGTTCAAGCGGTACGAATGTCTGCATGTCTGGCCCGATGTAATCGGCGCGCGGACGGATCAGGCGGTTGTTCTCATACTGCTCAAGAATATGTGCGATCCAGCCGGAAACGCGGGACACAGCGAAGATCGGTGTGAACAGATCATGAGGAATGCCAAGGCTGTGGTACACACTTGCTGAATAGAAATCCACGTTTGGAAGCAGACCTTTTTCTGCTTTCAATGTTTCTTCAAGCTGGACACTCATCGTGTACCATTTTTCTTCGCCTGTGATAGTCGTCAGCTGCTTCGACATTTCACGAAGATGCTTAGCGCGCGGGTCTCCGTTTTTATATACTCTGTGGCCGAAGCCCATAATTTTCTTTTTGTTTTCTATAGCATTCTTTAAGTAGCTTTCCACATTTTCTTCAGATCCGATTTCAGAAAGCATCTTCATTACTTGCTCGTTTGCGCCCCCGTGCAGCGGTCCTTTTAGTGCACCAATCGCGGCCGTAATGCCGGAGTACATATCAGAAAGTGTCGCTACACAAACACGTGCCGTGAACGTAGAAGCATTCAGTTCGTGGTCTGCGTGCAGGACAAGCGCCTGATTAAAAGCGTTTTCAGAAATCTCGTCAGGTTCGCTGCCTGTCAGCATATATAAGAAGTTAGCGGCAAAACCAAGTTCCTTTTTAGGAGCGACTGGTTCTTTGCCATCTCTTATTCTTGAGAACGCTGTGACAAGAGTGGACATCTGGGCCTGCAAACGAACAGCCTTTCTGTAATTGCCTTCGACTGACATGTCCTCTGAATCTTCATCATACATAGCAAGCATGGATACGATTGTACGAAGAACTGTCATCGGATGAGCTTCAGACAAAGGAAGCGATTTCATTTGTTGAAGCAATTCTGCCGGCAATGCTGATGCTTTTGATAGTTCCTCTTTTAAGCTGTTCAATTCTTGTTCATTCGGAAGTTTTCCGTTCCAGAGCAAGTAAATTACTTCTTCGAATGTTGCATGCTCTGCAAGGTCGTCGATGCTGTATCCGCGATAAGTCAGCACATCATCAATAATGGAGCTGACCGAAGACGTTGTAGCGACTACTCCCTCTAAACCTCTTGTTGCTGTCATGGCTATCTCTCCTTTTCTTGTCATCTCTGTCTCCTTTAATACTACACCTTAGAAAAATAGAAAGAGCTTACATTTGTTCATAAAGAAAAAATGCAGACTATTTAAAGGATATGGGACATACACTACGATTATAAACAATAATCTGAACTTTGTGAATGGAAACGGCTTAATTCTTACGATTATCCTGCTTTTTCCGGCTTTTACCTCGTGAGAAATTCCAGCGTCTTCATGGCCAGATATGCGATTCCTGCACCGATCAGCGGGCCGACTGCTACCCCGTTAAATAGCGCTATTGCAAGAATCGTACCAAAAACTAGAGCAGCTGTAATATGAGGATCATCCTGCAGCAAAATAATCCCTTTCTGTGCAATTAACGCGACCGCAATACCTGATAAAAGTGCTATCCATGCGTAAGACGATTTCATAGAGCTTCCAAACTGCTTCAAGCCAATTTCTCCAGTAGCAATTGGTACTAAAACAGCAATCGTTATAACCGTAACTCCCCAGTTAATTCCCTTTTTTTGAATGATAGGAAATAGTTTATCCCCCATGCCGCTGTATTTTAATAGAAGCAAAATAACCACCGCTATCATCAGCGACTGGTTTTTTGCAATATAGCCTATCGCCAGAAGCCCGAATAAAAAAATCGCTGACTCCATTGTTTTCCCTCGTTTCTTATTAAATAATGAGGTGGTGTTCTCCACTTGAATGAAACATACAAAATGTGTATAAGGTTCGCCGCTGTGATCGGCGTTTTTATTTTTTCAGGTTTTGCTCTTATGTATCTATCTTCCTTATTATATCCGTTTATCATCGGTGCAGTTATCGCGCTGCTCATCAACCCAATAGCTTCTTTTCTGGAAAAAAGGTTTAAGATGCATCGCGGAGCTGCTGTCATTTTGTCACTGCTCGTACTGCTTGGAGCCATCGCAGGCGCACTGACCCTCCTCATTCAGGAATTAATAACAGGCTTTGCTTATCTGGCTAATGATATTCCGCAATACAGCAAAGTGCTCGTGTTTCACCTTGAGCAGCTCTTTAAGCACCAGATCCTGCCTATGTATCAAGACATCCTATCACTTGTAAATCAGCTGAATCATGGACAGCAGACAACCATCATGGAAAACATCGAAAAGCTTGGAGATGATTTCACTTCCGGCGTAACAGCAGCAGCTCACGGATTTATCGACTCCCTCTCAAGAGCGATCGTCAGTCTGCCGAGCTTTTTGACCATATTTATCTTTTCTCTTCTCGCATCCTTTTTTATAAGCAAAGACTGGAACCGCCTGACCGGCTACATGGACCGTTTTCTTCCAGATCCGCTTCTCCGGACCAGTAAACGAGTTTATGCTGAGCTTCAAAAAGCGATGTTCGGGTTCATAAAAGCTCAGATTACATTGATCTCTATAACTGCCTGCATCGTACTCACAGGGCTCCTTATCCTGAGGGTTGAGTACGCGATAACGATCTCTATGGTGATTGGTTTAGTTGACCTTCTTCCGTACCTTGGCACTGGTGCCGTTTTTCTTCCATGGATCGCCTACGCGTTTTTTTCCGGTGATTATACACTCACCATCGGATTATCTGTACTTTATGGAATCGTTGTTATTCAGCGTCAGGTGATGGAGCCAAAAATCCTTTCTTCTAACATCGGTCTAGATCCTCTTGCCACTTTAATCGCGCTTTTCGCCGGTTTTCAATGGTTCGGGTTTCTCGGATTAATTATCGGACCTGTCCTGCTGATTATTATCAGAGCTTTGTACGAAGCACGTTTCTTTCATGAGATCATCCGCTATGTAACCGGTAAACCCGTGCAATAATGGATAACAGGAAACGCAGCCGGTGGAAACCGGCTGCGTCTTTATTTTCGCCAATAAAACGAGAATTGCCCATTTTCATAGGCACTTTTTAATTTTCTTTTTAAAAGCCGCTTTGCCAGCAGACGGGTCGGCGGAAAGAGCAGGAAAAACCCGATTGCATCGGTCAGGAAGCCAGGTGTCAGCAGCAGCGCTCCTCCAGCAATGATACAGCCGCCGTCCATCAGTGATTCTCCAGGAAGCTCCCCGCGAGACATTTTCAGCCTGAATTCATTTAGAGTATGCAAACCTTCCCGCTTAGCAAGCCATGCACCAATAATTCCAGTAAGAAGAATCATCCCAATCGTGGCAGGTATGCCGATATATTGTCCAGCTACTATAAACAGACCGACTTCAATCGCAGGAATAATAATAAACACAGGAAGCAGAAAACGCAGCATCAAGTAACGCCTCTCTCACTTTAATATCTTTGCCTTTAGTATAGTCCAAATTTGCCCCAAAGGACAAACTTAGAACTCCCCCGCGACCTGCAGAGGGGTCCGGTACCGATAAAGATCTCCATTATACCGAAGATCATAATCTCGGTACAGGACATTGATTACTTGCTTCGAGGAAAATGTCAGCAAAAACTGAGCTTAAGAACCAAAAGAATCATGGTACCGGACCCCGGTCTCTTGCTATGAAGCAAAGTTAGCCAAAACAAAAAGCCCTTATGCCATTGCTTCAGGCATAAGGGCTTCACTATTAAAGGACGTGCTGGTGCCCGTCGTAAATGTATCCTTTTGATGCATCGACTGTAATCTCTTGGCCATTCTTGAACATTGTCATCGCGTTCTGAAGACCAACGATAACTGGAATACCTAAGCTTACGCCTACTACAGCAGCATGGCTCGTTAATCCGCCTTCTTCTGTAATAACAGCACCCGCTTTTTCAAAAGCAGGAATCATGTCGCGGTCAGTGCCCATTGTAACCAGGATCGCACCAGGCTCCATATTGTCGAGAGCTTCCTTTGCAGTACGGGCTACAACAACCTTTCCTCTAGCCGTTGTCTGTCCGATACCTTGCCCTTTCGCCAAAACATCACCGATGACATGAACCTTCATCAAGTTTGTAGAACCTGATTCGCCTACAGGAACTCCAGCAGTGATGACCACAAGGTTTCCGTGCTGAACGAATCCAGCTTTAAGAGCAGAATCGATCGCCGTCTGGAACATTTCATCCGTTGTCTGCGCTTTTTCACCTTTAACAGGTGTTACTCCCCATACGAGAGAAAGCTTGCGGCAAACGTCCTCGTTGCTTGTTACCGCGATGATTGGTGCTTTTGGACGGTATTTTGAGATGCTTCTGGCAGTCTGGCCCTTTTCTGTTGCTGTAATAACAGCGTTCGCTTCAAGGTTTAATGCTGTAAATGAAACGGACTGTGAGATAGCATCTGTTATTGTTGTCTTGCTTTCTTTGCTGCGAAGCGAAAGAATGTTGCGGTAGTCAAGAGAGCTTTCCGCACGGCTGGCAATCTTATGCATTGTCTGAACAGCTTCTACAGGATAAGTTCCCGCGGCTGTTTCACCAGAAAGCATGATTGCATCCGTTCCGTCAAAGATCGCATTAGCTACGTCACTTGCTTCAGCACGTGTCGGACGCGGATTGCGCTGCATAGAATCAAGCATTTGAGTAGCCGTAATGACCGGCTTGCCAAGCTCGTTGCACTTTTTGATCAGCATTTTTTGAACCAAAGGAACTTCCTCAGCTGGAATCTCAACACCCAGGTCGCCACGTGCAACCATCAAACCATCTGATACAGCAAGAATCTCGTCAATGTTGTCGACACCTTCCTGATTTTCGATCTTAGGGATGATCTGGATGTCTGCTGCATTATTGCGTTCAAGGATGTCACGGATCTCAAGAACATCAGTCGCTCTTCTCACAAATGAAGCAGCGATGAAATCTACACCTTGCTGGATGCCGAACTCGATATCTTTCGCATCTTTATCCGTGATGCCTGGAAGCTTAACGCTGACGTTAGGAACATTTACTCCTTTTTTGTTTTTCAATGTTCCAGAGTTTAAGATCTTCGTGCGAAGTTCATCGCTTCCAATGCTTGTCACTTCAAGCTCGATTAATCCGTCATCAAGAAGAATTCGTGAACCAACGTGCACATCGTGAATTAGACCAGGATAAGATACAGAGATTTTCTTTTCGTTTCCGATAACCTCAGTCATGGAAACGATCAATTCTTCTCCTGCCTTCAGCTCAGCAACACCATTTTCTAATGTTTGTGTTCGGATTTCAGGACCTTTCGTATCAAGCAGGATGGCAACCGTTTTCCCCAGCTTGCCTGCTGCTTCACGGATGTTTTGAATTCGTGCACCGTGCTCATCAAAATCTCCATGTGAAAAGTTCAAACGCGCTACATTCATACCTGCTTCTATTAGCTGCGAGAGCTTTTCAACACTTTCACTTGCTGGTCCAATCGTACAAACTATTTTTGTCTTACGCATAAATGCCTCCTGAAAATATTTATTGTCAATTCCGCAAGAAGGCACCGTACGCCAAATGTTGGAGCACGATGCTTTTGGTTATCCACTATATAGAAAGTTCCTCCGAAAGTCTGTACATGCCTTCATCGATTGCATGCTTGCGTCCCAGAACCTCGGTGATATCGTAATCAACCAGTTTATTGTTCTCGATTCCAACCGTACGCCCCGCTTTGCCTTCAAGAAGAAGCTCCACAGCCCGTGCTCCAAGACGGCTTGCAAGTACACGGTCAGCTGCAGTCGGCGAACCGCCGCGCTGAATGTGGCCTAGAACGGTAACACGAGTTTCAAACCCTGTCATTTCTTCAATCTTATTCGCCACATCACCGCCGCTTCCGACACCTTCAGCAACAATGATAATACTGTGCTTTTTGCCGCGCTCATGTCCGCGTTTCAATTTCTGTACAACGTCTTCCATCTCATGTTTCGCTTCAGGAATAAGGATGGTTTCCGCTCCGTCTGCTAGTCCTGCCCAAAGAGCCAAGTCCCCTGCATCACGGCCCATGACTTCGATGATATAAGTGCGCTCGTGCGATGTTGCTGTATCTCGGATTTTGTCAATCGCTCCGATAATCGTGTTAAGAGCCGTATCAAACCCAATCGTGAAATCTGTGCCAGGAATATCATTGTCAATCGTCCCAGGAACACCGATTGTCGGATACCCTTGTTCAGTGAGCTTTTTAGCACCTTGAAAAGATCCGTCGCCTCCGATGACTACAAGCCCTTCAATACCGAACTTTTTAAGCTGTTCAATGCCTTTTTTCTGGCCTTCAGGAGTCTTAAATTCTTCACAGCGTGCCGAATACAGCATCGTACCGCCACGGTGGATGATATCGCCTACAGATCCAAGTTCAAGTTTCTTTATATTACCCGCAATTAATCCTGCGTAACCATTGTATATACCGTAAACTTCCAAATTGTGGAACATCCCTTTTCGAACGACTGCGCGGATCGCAGCATTCATCCCAGGAGAGTCTCCACCACTTGTAAGGACCCCTATCCGTTTCAATAGAATTCACCTCTCTAGTTCTCTCGTCTTACTAAAATATCATGTTCAAAAGTTGAACACAATAGACAACAATGAACAAAAAAATGCGCTCTCTCTGGGCAGAGAAAGCACATTCCTTATTTAACAACAATGGAATCGGTTACAAACGAAAATTGTCCGATTTTTTTATATTTTTTATATCGCTGCTCGATAAGCTCATCTTCCGATAAATTTAACAGTTCTTCCAGCGACTGGGTGATGACAGCATCAATCATAGCCGCCTGCTCACGTTTATCCCGGTGTGCACCGCCTTTTACCTCTGTGATGATTTCATCGATAATGCCTAATTCTTTTAAATCTGGAGCCGTTATCTTCATAGATTCCGCAGCACGTTTTGCCTGAGAAGCATCTTTCCAAAGAATAGCTGCCGCTCCTTCTGGAGATATAACCGAATAAGTGGAGTTTTCCAGCATATGAACATGGTTTCCAACTCCAAGTGCAAGAGCGCCGCCGCTTCCTCCCTCACCGATCACGATACAGATGACAGGCACCTTCAGCCCAGCCATCTCCACAAGGTTGCGGGCGATAGCTTCGCTCTGGCCCCGCTCTTCTGCAGCTTTTCCAGGGTAAGCGCCTTTTGTATCAATAAAGCAGATGATAGGGCGCCCGAATTTTTCCGCCTGTTTCATCAATCGAAGCGCTTTACGGTAGCCCTCTGGATGCGGCATTCCAAAGTTTCTTCTTAAGTTCTCTTTGGTGTCTTTGCCGCGCTGATGGCCGATAACCGTAACAGGGACATCTTTGTACATAGCAATTCCGCCAACGATTGCAGCGTCATCCGCATAAAGCCTGTCACCGTGAAGCTCCATGAAATCAGTCATCAGCAGTGAAATATAATCGAGAGTTGTTGGGCGTTCTGCATGGCGGGCGATCTGAACTCTGTCCCACGGCTTTATGTTTTCATATGTGTTTTGCTGAAGACCAGAAAGCTTTTCCTCGAGACGGCTGATCTCATCGCTTAGATCGATTCCTTTCTCGGCCATAAAGCTCCTCAGTTCTGCAATTTTCTTTTCCAGTTCGCTGATCGGACGTTCAAACTCTAATTCTCCTGCCATACTAACGCCTCCCCTCATGATGAATTTTCAATACTTTTGTAAGAGTTGATTTCATTTCTGGCCGCGGTACGACTGAGTCCAGCTGGCCGTGCTTCAGGAGAAATTCGGAAGTCTGAAAATCTTCAGGCAGTTCCTGTCTGATCGTCTGTTCGATGATCCTTCTGCCGGCAAAGCCTATAAGAGCTCCTGGCTCGGCAAAATTGTAATCTCCTACAGAAGCAAAACTAGCTGATACTCCACCAGTAGTCGGGTGAGTCATGATGGAAATAAACAGCTGCCCTTCATCGCTCAGCCTGCGTAATGCGACAGATGTTTTTGCCATCTGCATCAGCGACAGGACACCTTCTTGCATTCTCGCTCCGCCGGATGCTGTGAAGATCAAGAATGGCATCTTTTTCTGTGCAGCCTGTTCAATCGCTCTTGTGATTTTTTCACCGACAACTGATCCCATGCTTCCCATACGAAATCGGGAATCCATCACTGCGATGACAGCAGGAAATCCAGAGATCGTTCCTTCGCCTGTTACAACCGCTTCATTAATATTTGTTTTCTTCCGGTCGCTTTCAAGTTTGTCAAGATATCCAGGAAACCCGAGCGGATTAGCTGAAATCATATCTTTATCAAACTCTGTAAAAGTCCCCGTATCAAGAAGGCTATCAATACGTTCCTTTGAATTCATCGGATAGTGATATTGGCACGATTGACAAACATAAAGGTTTTTCTTCAATTCTTTTGTATACAGGATACTTTTGCACCCAGGGCACTTAGACATCAAGCCTTCGGGAACATCCTGTTTTACTTTTTCTGACGGAATTGTGGCATACTTCTTCTTTTTAGCAAAAAAGTCTTTTAACAAATGAACACCACCTATCAGTGTACTTATTTCATAGTTTGTTTTTTTAGAATGTCTGCAATGGTCATGCTGTCTTTTGACCGGAGAGCCTCAATAATAGAGAGGCAGTCTTCCTTTGTCAGTGCTGGCGCTGCAGCGAATGCTGTGTCATATCCATTAAGCTCTACGTAAAGGCGGTATAACAGGTGATTCTTTCCTGACTGAATCAGTTTTTTCTCAAATTCCTTAGCTTTCTCAGGAACAGTAACTGCCTCGGCAGCAAGAAGCTCCAGCTCTTCAAGTTCACTGCTTGTAATCCTGCTGCTGGCAAGTCCGGCACAGTCTTTAATGATAATATGCCTTGTTTCTGCAAGATCCTCCTGAGCCTTTGAATCATTTAGTATAAAAGATGCCAGGACTTCAACTAGGCGGTGTCCAGTAGCCTCACGTATAAAGGTGCCTTCCCCCCTGCGAGTCCCAATCAGGCCCAGCAGTTCCAGGGCCCTTAGTGCTTCACGTACAGAAGAGCGGGAAGCACCGAGCCTGTCAGTCAGTTCTCTTTCCGATGGGAGCTTGTCTCCAGCCTGCAGCCCATCTTCAGAGATTATAGCTTTAATCTTTTTTAATATTTCAATATAAACTTTTTCAACAGGCTCGATTGACATTCCTTTCTCCTTTGCAGCAAATCAAATCTTTATTTTCCGATAATTGCCAGCTTTCGTGTTTTCTCAGCGACATCCTCAGGGTTAACCTTTATGCGCGCAACACCTGTCTCCATAGCTGCCGTCGCTACTGCCGCTGCAACAGCTGGAGCAACACGCGGATCAAATGGTGCCGGAATAACATATTCAGCAGCCAGCTCCGTCGGATCTACAAGGTTAGCGATCGCATGTACGGCCGCAATCTTCATCTCTTCGTTAATGTGAGTCGCTCTAACATCTAATGCGCCGCGGAATATACCCGGGAAGGCAAGCACGTTGTTCACCTGGTTCGGGAAATCTGATCTACCTGTACCGATAACTTTTGCGCCAGCATCTCTCGCTTCTTCCGGCATAATTTCCGGATCCGGATTAGCCATCGCAAAAATGATCGGATCAGGGTTCATGGAAGCAACCATTTCCTTCGTTAGAGCGCCTTTAACGGAAACTCCAACAAACACGTCTGCTCCAGCAATCACGTCACCGAGTGTACCTTCTATCTTTTGACGGTTCGTAAAGCGCGCCACTTCGCTCTTCACAGGGTTCATCCCATAAGAACGGCCGTCAAAAATTGCACCTTTTGTATCACACATAATGATTTCCTTTACACCAAAACGGTCAAGAAGCTTTATGATGGCAATACCTGCAGCACCTGCTCCATTAACGACAACCCTGATTTTGCCCATTTCTCTTCCAGTAAGCTTAAGGGCGTTGACAAGACCGGCAAGGGTTACGATCGCTGTTCCATGCTGGTCGTCATGGAAAATCGGTATGTTCGTTTCCTTTTTTAGTCTCTCTTCCACCACAAAGCAGTTCGGAGCTGCAATATCTTCCAGGTTAACGCCGCCGAACGTTGGCTCGAGAAGCTTTACTGTCTCAATGATCTTTTCGACATCAGTTGTATTCAGGCAGATCGGAAAAGCGTCTACTCCTGCAAAGCTCTTGAAGAGGACCGCTTTCCCTTCCATTACAGGAAGAGCTGCTTCTGGCCCGATGTTGCCAAGACCAAGAACTGCGGTGCCGTCCGAAACGACAGCTACCGTATTGCCTTTCATTGTATACTCGTATACTTTGGATTTGTCATCGTATATGTCCTTGCATGGCTCTGCTACACCAGGCGAATAGGCAAGGCTGAGGTCCTTCGCATTACGGACCGGCACCTTCGACTTCGATTCCAGCTTCCCTTTGTTCACTCTGTGGATATGCAGTGCTTCTTCTCTTAAAATAGACATTTTTTCATCTCCTAATATTCAAAAGTTTATAGTTTGATAAGCCAATTAGGAGGTGGTCAGACCACTGCATTGACTTAACCATTATAACAAATGTTAACAGACTGTAAAACGGTTATTTTTCTTTTAAAATAACATTCTCTTCACCTGTTATCGCTTGAAGTTCTTCAATAAGACTTTTATCCGCACTTACTGTCTGCTTCAGCTTCACTTTTTTCCCTGTCTGTTCATCATACAGGATTACGGATGTCTCACCTTGAGAACCTGACAGTATTTCAGCAGCAGCCGAAATCGTTCTCTCTTCTCTTCCATTGCTGAACTTAACATACAGAATACTAGTATTCCCTTCTTTTTTAGAAGGCAGCTTGGCAAGCGGCATCACTTTTCGAATAAGCAGCTGTCCTGATTCGTTGCGCTTCTCAACAGTCCCTTCTACGAAAAGCAGTTCACCTTTTAATAACAGTCCGTGATAAGCTTTATATGCTTCAGGAAAGGCAACAGCCTCTGTCTCGCCTGTTTCATCACTGCAACTGATAAAAGCCATCATATCCCCTTTTTTCGTCTTAATCACCCTGACTTTATCAATCATAATTCCAGCTCTTACTTCCTGTTTTTTATCAAGCTGCAAAAGAGAGTGAACATTCTGGCTGTTCCATTGATCTAGATGGCTGCGGTACCGCTCGACAGGGTGAGAAGAAAAATAAAAACCAAGCGCTTCCTGCTCAAAAGCTAGCCTTTCATTTTCCTTGAGGGGCGGGACCTCTACATAACTTGGCTTTGGAATTCCTTCTTTGTCATTAAATAGTATATATTGTTCCTGCCCCTGCAAAGATTGTAACTTTTCACCATACTCCAGCGCGGAATCGAGCGTTGCAAGAAGAGTGGAGCGTTCTTGGCCGAAACAGTCCATCGCTCCGGCAAAAATCAAAGATTCGAGCGTCCGCTTGTTCACTTTTTTCGTACTGCAGCGAGCACAAAGGTCAAACACGTCTTCAAAAGCTTTTTTGCTGTTAATTTCTTCAATGTGGCGGATCGCCTGCAGACCCGCATTTTTAATGGATAAGAGACCGAACCGTACAGCATTCTCTTCAGCACGGAACGAAATGCCGCTCTTTTTTACACAAGGAGGAAGAACCGGGATCCCTTTATGACGGGATTCTTTTATATAGGCATTCGTTTTATCCGGGTTACCGATAACACTCGATAATAGAGCCGCCATAAAGTCTAGTGGGTAATTGGCTTTTAAATAAGCCAGCTGATAGGCGATGACACTATAGGCAACAGCGTGGCTGCGATTAAAGCCATAATCAGCAAAACGGACGATCAGATCGTAAAGCGACTCTGCTGTTTCACTGCTGTATCCATTAACAAGGCACCCTTCCACAAAATGCGTCCGTTCCTTGATTAATATATCCCTCTTCTTTTTCCCTACAGCACGCCGCAGCAGATCAGCTTCACCAAGAGAAAAACCCGCCGCTTTTGAAGCAATCTGCATGATTTGCTCTTGATACACGATGACACCGTAGGTTGGACTCAAGATAGGTTCAAGATCTGGATGAGGGTATGTCACTTTTTTGTTTCCATGCTTGCCTTCTATATAATCAGGGATGTTCTGCATCGGTCCCGGCCTGTAGAGCGCATTGACTGCTACAATGTCCTCAAACCCGGTCGGCTTCAGCTTCTGCAGCACCTTCCTCATACCATCCGATTCTAACTGAAATACACCTGTCGTATCGCCTTTTCCAAGAAGCTCAAATGTTTTGCTGTCATCTAACGGAATTTCGGAAAGTTCCACCTTAAAACCCGTTCTATTATGAACGGATGAGATAATTTCTTCAATAAGAGATAAGTTTCTTAACCCTAAAAAGTCCATTTTAAGAAGCCCTGCTTCTTCCAGCCATTCCATGCTGAACTGTGTCAGCGGAATGCCCCCATGTCCTTCCTGCAGAGGAACATGATTAGAGAGAGGGTCCGAGCTGATCACAACCCCGGCGGCGTGAGTAGAAGCATGACGCGGAAGCCCTTCAAGCGTCATAGCCACATCAACGAGTCTGCGGACAGCCTCATCCTCTGTATAAGCTTTTTCAAAACCGTACGATTCTTTCATAGCTGCTCTCAAGGTAATGCCTGGGCGTGACGGTATAAGCTTAGCCGTCTTGTCCACCACTTCACCAGGTGTATCCATCACCCTTCCCGCATCACGTACAGCTGCTTTGGCAGCGAGTGTGCCAAACGTGATAATCTGCGCAACATGCTCACGTCCATATTTGGAGGCTACATACTGCAGTACTTCCTCCCTTCTCGTATCAGGAAAGTCGATATCGATATCTGGCATCGATATGCGCTCAGGGTTGAGGAAGCGTTCAAACAGAAGGCCGTGTTCTAGCGGATCGACACTTGTAATCTTTAAAACATAAGCAATGATCGAACCTGCGGCAGATCCCCTCCCAGGGCCGGTTATCATATGAGATTCGTGAGCAAACTTCATAAAATCCCAGACAATGAGGAAATAATCTTCAAATTTCATGTTTCGGATAATTGAGAGTTCATACTTTATCCGCTCTATGACTGGTGTTGTCAGCTCACCATAGCGCTCCTTGGCACCGACCATACAACGCTCTTTTAAATACTCAAAAGCGGAAGTGCCCTCAGGAAGCGGATAGCTGGGCAGCATCGGTACACCAAGATCCAGTTCAAGCTGGCAGCTCTGTGCTATTTTCTTTGTATTATGCACAGCTTCTATTTCATAATCAAACCGTTCTTCCATCTCTTTTGCTGATTTTAAATAATACTCGTCAGTCGGCAGCGCAATACTGGCGCTGTCCCGTTCTTTCGCTCCATGTTTTATACACAGCAGGATGTGGTGTGCTTTGGAATCGGCACGATCGGTATAATATGTTTCGTTCATCGCAGCCAGTGGAATATGGTAACGCCTTGAAAGGGAAACGATATCCATGTTTATTGTTTTTTCCCGCCCAGTCCCATGGTCTTCGAGTCCTAAATAAAAGCTTCCTTCAAACCATTCTGTATAAAGTGACAGCGTTTCTTCAAGACAGGATGCTCCTTCTCCCAGCAGCAGCTGGATTTCCCCTTCTATCCCCGTCGAAACGGCAGCCAGCCCATCTCTATGGCGATGCAGCAGTTCTTTAGGTACACCCTTGTCAGATGCTGGAGCATCACGCTGAATATATGTGCTTAATTTTAATAGATTTTCGTACCCTTTTTTATTTTTCGCGTAAAGCAGAAGCCGGCCGTTTTTGGCAGAAACCGCTTCAATTGGAATAACCTCAATTTCCAATCCGATAATCGGCTGGATCCCTTTTTCTTTGCAAGCTTTATAAAAGGCAAGCGCGCCATACATGTTGCCTTTGTCCGTGATGGCCAGTGAAGTCATTCCGAGCTCAGATGCCCGGCTGACAAGGCCTTGAAGTCTGCATGAGCTTTCAAGCAGGCTGTATTCTGTATGTATATGAAGCGGAACGAACATGGCAGACTTACCCCCTTATTTAATTCTGTATCCTTATAGTATACCGGACCATTCACAGTCTCAATATAAAAGCATACACAGCGCCTCTCACCCATACATTGAATATAAAGGGGGGACAGGTTATGGTACGTGATTTTATATCGAATATAATTATAGATTTCTTTATTGCCTTTGGGGTCATTTTAGGCGGTGCCCTCGTTGGCGGGCTTGCTTCATTCCTCGTTGGAAAGGCGCCGATGATGGAAACGGTGGAGCTCGCAAAAAAACTGAAGATTTGGGCCATCGTTGCGGCAATTGGAGGTACTTTTGACACGATCAGCAACTTTGAACGCGGGTTTGTAAACGGTTCGACCTTCGAAATATTTAAGCAGCTCTCCTATATTCTAGTTGCCATGGCAGGTGCAAATTCCGCCATGCTCCTGCTTCAATGGCTGACACAAGAAAACTTGAGCTGATATGCGAATCCCTCCATATTTTCAAAGAAAGGGATATCAGCGATTTTTTGCTGGCCTGGCTATCGGCTTCCTATTGGGCTGGGTATTCTTTCTGACGCAATACGGCATGTTTCAGGAAAGGTACATTAAGATGATATTGAGTCAAAAAGAGCAGATCCGCAATCTAAAAAGCTCTCAAAAACTCATTATCTCCGATTACGAAAAGAATAATGAAGAAATCGCCAAAAAGCTGAAGGTGCAGGATATAAAAGTTAGGGTCGTTAATACCCATGAGCTTAAAGCTCCGCAGCTTGATATATTAAAAGTCTCACAGCGTGTGTTGGAAGAAACACACCACTTGATCGGACAGGACATTGAAACCGTGGCCAAAAGCGAGCTGCTTCTCAGAAAAACGATTGAAAACAAAACATTCATTATCGATGACCACTCGTACAAGGTACGGGTCACCAATTTATTTTTATACACAAAACTTGAGATTCACATACACATCAGCAGCCAGATTTCCTCCTGATCCCATCTCTTTCAACGCCTAATTTTACTATTTCATGACACTTTGGGCATACACATGGCAAATGACTGAATTTTTGTATAAACTAATATATATAAATAAGTAGGGGGAAATCAGACATGATCATTAACCGTAAAGAACTGGCTCGTGCTAAGGTTAAAGAACTTCAGAACGGATTTTCAGCCTTTGCTGAAACAAAGGAAGTCGTCGACCTTATTAAAAAAGAAATCGAAAAATTGAAGCTGGACGTTCACGAGGATGTAACCGATGTCGGCTCGTGGTTTATTCCCCAGAAAAGTTAAGACCCCCAGTAAGGAGGTCTTTTTTTGTTGGATGTATATTATACTACGCTGCCTTTTATAGGAGTCAGTGAAGAGGTTGATCTCCGTTTCAGGCGCACGCTTTCCGCGGGGCATGGCGAAAAGCACGGGTTGGCTCGTTCAGCCCCGACAAGCAAAAGGGAAAGGGGCCGGTAAGTCGGTCTTTGACTTATTGGACACTTGCCCTTTTGACCTCGAGGGGCTAGCCGTTTTCTGCTGGACAAGTGAGCCACTCGCCGCTACGCGCCATTGAGTGTCTCACCTGACCGCTTGTCCCGCAGGATAAGGAAGGCTACGCGGCAAGACATCGCACGAAGAAAATGTGACCTTCATTTTCGAGGAGTCGGCACCTTACACTCCGATCAACTTTTTCAATGATGGATTCAAGATGACCCAGCGTAGGTGATGAATGTGCCAGTAATAGCAATTAAAGCCCTGGTAGATGTATCTCTCAGTATTAGACGTTGAAGCTTCAGTCGCAACTCCGCCGAACTTTCTAACAACAAATCGTTCAAAAGCAACAATCAATTTCGAAAAATGTCTTCTGAAAAGTGCCGGTAATAATGAGCACTTTAAAAAGTATAATCACTCACAATACGTCTCAATCCCTCGATAACCTTTTGAGTATCCTCTGCTGTATAGACGGTGGCACCTGAAGATCTCGGATGTCCGCCTCCATTAAACTGCCGTGCAAGAACATTCACAACTGGTCCCTTTGAACGGATTCTCACTCTGACCTGGTCTGGCTCATCTACAAAGAATGCCCATGCAAGCATTCCCTCTACGTGAGAGAAAGCATTCACTAAAAGCGATGCCTCGCTGACCGTCACACCGTACTTTACAAGAATGTCTTTTGTCAGATGCATGCTGCCGACTCTTCCGCTGTCATACGTCTTAAAATGCTCCATCACATATCCTGTCAAGCGCGCGAGCGGCTCAGATGTTTTATACAGACCCTCGTATATTTCATGCGTGGATACTCCGGCTGCAATAAGCTCTGCCGCATAACGAAAAGTGCGTTCTGTCGTATTGGAATAAAGGAACCTGCCTGTATCACCCACGATTCCGGCATACAGAAGCCTCGCTGTTTCTTTTGTCAGAACAAGTCCTTGTTCACGGCCGGACAGGCCAAAATCCATGATCATCTCACTGACGGAACTAGCGTTTGTATCGACCCAGAGAAGGTCACCATATGGATCTTCATTTGGATGATGGTCTATTTTAATGACTTTATCCCCTAAGCGGTACCTCTGATCGCTGATCCGGGGAGAATTGGCTGTATCACATACGATGACCAGAGCCCCTTCATACATTTCATCTGTTATCTCGTCCATTTTCACGAGAAAAGTCAGAGAATCAATCTCCTCGCCTGCCATATACACTTCTTTATCAGGAAAACTGTCTTTGATTATTTGTGCGAGCCCGCCCTGCGAACCGAGGGCATCGGGGTCTGGCCTGACGTGCCGGTGTATGATGATACGGTCATATTTTTTTATATTCTCGAGAATCTCTGCTTTCATGGATGCTCCCCTTTCATGAAACGTTCTGGCAAAAATACTGAAAAAGAAGTACAATAAAAAACGGACTGGACGATTAGAAAATTTTGCACCGAGGTGTTCAAATGCCGATATTTGTTATTCTTATAATTCTATCCTTTTCTCTTTATGCCTTCTATAAAGTTAGAGAAGTCCGGGCAAGAAATCCATATATTAAAGCTTGGAACGGTTCCAAATCGAGATTGGCTCTTGGTTCGTTCCTTCTGTCTTTCGGACTGAACGAACTTTCTGGCATCGAAACGAAGCTTCAGCTCTGGATCGCGATCGTTTTTGCGGTTTACGGAATCGCACTGCTTTACACAGGATTTAAAAGCTATAAACATTTTCAGCCGCTTGCACAGAAAGAGATGCAATAGCCGGATTTTCCGTAAATTATAATGCTATTATAGAATTCAGAGAAGTAGTTGATTTCCGTTTCAGGCGCACGCTTTCCGCGGGGTGAGCGGTGAGCCCTTCCGGCGCACGCGCCATTGGAAGGTCTCACCTATCTCACTCATCCCGCTGGAGTCGGCGCCTTACACTCCAATCAACTTAGTCAATGATGAATTCTAGATGATCAAGCGAGTGCATTCTACTGAAAACAAGTTAAATTCTACCGTTTTCTCTTTATAATAGTCGTTTCAGAAGCCTTCGCTTTTAATGCTTTTATATTACAGAAGAAAGGGTCATACCGCTCGACACTACGAGTTGGTTTGGCCCTTTTTTGTGGTTTGTTTCTATTCATTGGTGGATGAAAACATGTAGTGATTGGAGCGGAAGGGTGCGAGACTCCAGCGGGACGAGCGGGAAGGTGAGACCCTTTAGGGCGCGTAGCGGCAAAGGGGCTCACCGCACGCCCCGCGGAAAGCTCAGCACCCTGGAGCGGAGATCACCGTGCAGCATTTGTTAGTAAAGCTGTGGTCTCTTGCCTTACAAGGCTTTTTTCTTATGGTCTATGATCGATCAACTGGGCCATCAGCAGTGCTTTGCCAACGAGTGTATCTTCAAGGTAAAGCTCTATGTCCATCTTCCCGAACTTTCTGCTCATCTCGATCACACGCGGCGAGATCGTGACGATGTTCTCCATCTGTACAGGTTTAATATAGTAAAAGGTTACATTCTCGACAACGAGGTCCCCGCGCTTGATCCGTCTCAGCACTTTCCGAGCAGCTTCTGTGACGAGCGTCATCATTACACCGTAAGACACTGTTCCGAGAGGATTAGTCATCTGTGGGGTAATAGCGCACTCATACTTCACTTGCTGTCCTTCTTTAATTTCTCTCATCTCGGCCGTTACCATATCATCAAAGGTCGCTGCGATCTGTGGCTGTTTTTGCATCATCTGAAGAGCTTTTAGAACATCTTGTCTTGTTAAGATACCGATCAGCTTATGACTGGCAGAAATAACCGGAAGCAGTTCGATTCCTTCCCAGATCATCATATGTGCGCACGAAGCAACAGAAGTTTTTTCGGTAACCGTAAGCGGTGATCTTGTCATCACTCTTTCAATAACCGTCTCAACAGGCACTCCGATGATATCTTTAGAAGTGACGACACCTGTGATCCTCATCTGTTTATCCACAACTGGATATCGGCTGTGCTTTGTTTCCTGGTTCAGCTCATGCCACTTTTTTACCTCGTCGCTCTGCTTCAGGTAATACGTGCCATCGATCGGGATTAATATATCCGATGCAAGAACGATTTCTTTTTTAATCAGCTGGTCTGATATCGCGCGGTTGATCATCGTTGCGACCGTAAATGTATCATACGATGTTGAAATAACCGGCAGTTTCAGCTCATCTGCAAGTTTTTTTACATCCTCTTCCGTATCAAAGCCACCAGTGATAAGTATAGCGCTCCCTGCTTTAAGACCGAGTTCATGGGCGTTCGTCCGGTTTCCTACAATTAGCAGGCTTCCCGCTTCAACGTATCTCATCATCGCCTCAAGCTTCATCGCACCGATCACAAACTTATTCAACGTTTTGTGCAAACCTTCACGGCCGCCGAGTACTTGGCCGTCCACAATGTTGACGACTTCCGCAAAGGTCAGCTTTTCGATGTTCTCTTTGGCCTTCCGTTCGATCCTGATCGTCCCAACACGTTCAATCGTGCTGACAAGCCCTTGGTTTTCAGCTTCTTTAATGGCTCTGTAAGCTGTTCCTTCACTGACCGCCAGATCTTTAGCGACTTGGCGCACAGAGATTTTCGAACCGATTTCAAGCGTTTCGATATGCTGCAGGATTTGTTCATGTTTCGTCGACACCGGCTTCACTTCTTTCCAACTGTATCTATCTGTTTCATTAACTTTATTAATACAGATTATACAGGGTTGGAAAGATATTCTCAACCTCCCGAATTTTCCCTTAACCTTTGCTGAAGCTCTGTGTGCCGGCTAACCGCCTTTGCTGCTTTCTGCCGTTTTGCTTGTACAGAAAATTGGCCTGCAGCAAAAAGGAGAGCGAGTATCATCCAGCAAGACGTAAAGATAAAGGCTGTACTGTCAGGGGAAAAAACGAACACGCTTCTTCCAATATACAAAAGGTAGGACAGCAGCAGAAGCTTAAGAAGCACATTATTTTGCATATAAATAACCTCCCTGCTTTATACGTATGCCGCGTAAGGGAGGTTAGAATAATTATATGAAGATGGTCTCGCCGCTTTCAAGCACCCTTCCTGGCACCTTGAGTTTATCCACAAAAGCACGTGCATCCTGTTTTATAACCGGAAATGTATTAAAGTGGATAGGAACGGTTAGCTTAGCATTGATCCAGGATGCGGCATCCACTGCATCTTCAGGCCCCATCGTAAAATTGTCTCCAATAGGAAGAAATGCAGCATCGATTGAGTTTCGCTCGCCAATCATTTTCATATCTGAAAAAAGCGCAGTATCGCCTGCATGATAGATGGTCTTATTGTTGACTGTTAATAATATTCCTGCAGGCATCCCCGTGTACACGGTGGTGCCGTCCTCTTCTGTAAAGCTGGATCCATGAAAAGCCTGAGTGAACTTCACTTTTCCCCAGTCGAACTCTCTTGCTCCGCCAATATGCATCGGATGTGTTTTCAAGCCTTTTTTCTCTAAATGTTCGGCAAGTTCGAATGGCGCTACAACAAGTGCACCTGTCCGTTTGGCGATATCAATCGTATCCCCAACATGATCATTATGGCCATGCGTAAGCAGAATGACATCTGCCTTTACCTCATCCGGATTTGCACTGCATAATCCATTGTATGTCAGGAAGGGATCGATCCAAATCGAACTGCTCCCTGTTTCTACATGTAATACGGAATGTCCATGATAAGTGATTTTCAAATGTTTCAGCTCCTTTATTAAAAACTTCGAGTTCGGATCACTTTCCCCTTCCCTTTCTTAATAAAAATCACACCGTTTTTTGGGATACCAATAAAAAAAGCACCACGGCTTAAAAGCCGCAAGTGCCTGCTGTTACATTGTTGATAAAAGAAATCCTGCCTCTTTATATTCTAAGCCATGCGCTTCAGCGACAGCGCGATACGTAACATAACCGTTCAGTGTGTTGATTCCTTGTAGCAGCGCTTCATTATCGAGACAAGCCTTTGAATACCCTTTGTTAGCGATTTGAAGTGCATAAGGCACCGTCACATTTGTAAGTGCGATGGTCGAAGTTCTTGGAACTGCCCCTGGCATATTGGCTACAGCATAATGCAGGACGCCATGCTTTTCATAGGTTGGATTGTCATGAGTGGTGATCCGGTCGACCGTCTCAAAAATTCCGCCCTGATCGATTGCCACATCTACAATAACTGAACCCGGTTTCATCGATTTGATCATCTCTTCCGTAACAAGCTTCGGTGCCCTCGCTCCCGGGATGAGCACCCCTCCGATGACTAGATCAGACTCTGCCACAGCAAGCGCGATATTGAGCGGATTAGAGATAAGAGTGTTGATCTCCGCACCGAAAATATCATCCAGCTGTCTCAGCCGCTCTGGGTTCAAATCGATGATCGTAACATCGGCACCGAGACCCATCGCGATTTTTGCCGCATTCGTTCCGACTACACCGCCTCCGATGATTGTCACTTTGCCTCTTTTCACACCAGGAACGCCGCCTAGCAGAATGCCCATCCCGCCTTTAGGCTTCTCTAGAAACTGTGCGCCGATCTGGGCAGCCATCCGTCCGGCAACCTCGCTCATCGGTGTTAACAGCGGCAATGTCCGGTTTGGCAATTGCACCGTTTCATACGCTATCGCCACTACTTTATTATCAGTGAGCGCTTTTGTCAGTTCAGGCTCAGGCGCAAGGTGAAGATATGTGAAAAGGATGAGCCCTTCGTGAAAATAAATAAATTCTTCCGGCAGCGGCTCTTTTACTTTCATCACCATGTCCATCGACCAAGCCTGGGCAGCGGATTCAACAATGCTTCCTCCTGCCTGCTCATACTCTTCGTCTGCAAAGCCCGATCCTTCTCCTGCACCTGTCTGGATATATACTTCATGGCCAGAAGCTACGAGGTTAAGAACGCCGGCCGGTGTCATGGCCACTCGGTTTTCATTGTTTTTTATTTCGGATGGCACACCAATTCTCATCAACAATCCCTCCTGTAAAGATACAAATATAAATCTTCATGCAACAGATGATATTGGAAAATTATGCTTATGATCCTATTGTTAACATACCACCAATAATTTAAAATAAAAAGCCAATTTATTTTCGGTACCGGTTAATAACATCGCGTCCGCCCGTCACAGATATCACGCTTCCTGTCACCATGTCAGAATCCTCTTCACAAAGAAATGTAACAAGCCTCGCAATGTCTTCGCCCGTTCCAGACCTTCCTACGGGAGTTTCGGGATCTCTGATTTTTTTTGCATAGGAGATATCCGCTTCCTTCATTTCTCCTAATATATTGCCCGGACAGATCATATTAGCTGTGATGCCGTACTCTGCCTCCTCAAGAGCGATCGTTTTCGTAAGTGACACGAGTCCTACTTTAGCTGCTGAAAAGGCTGAACGGTACACCCAGCCCGGCGCGTGATCTGCATCTTGAAAACCATATGTAATAATGCGCCCGAACCTCTGCTCCCTCATCGTCTTTACTGTCAGCTTAAAAAGATAAAACACAGCGCTTAAATTGCCCAAAATCATTTCTTCCCATTCATCTTCTGTATAATCAGCTAATTTTTTCCTCGAAAAAATATAAGGGCCAGCATTGTTGACCAAACAATCTATTCTTCCAAACCGTTTGAGGGACTCTGCAGCCAGATGCTGCAAATCCTCTTTTTTCGTCACGTCTCCTTTAACGAACAGCAGCCTGTCACTGTACTGCTCCCATATAGAGCGAAGCTTGCTTACCGTCTCTTCATCGCTTCTATAATTCACCGTGACAGCATACCCCTTCTGCAAAAAATGCTCTGTCACTTTCCTTCCTAATCCTTTTGTTCCGGCTGTAATAAGGGCATGTTT
The DNA here is from genome assembly GCF_002245695.1 of Fictibacillus aquaticus. GTDB lineage: Bacteria > Bacillota > Bacilli > Bacillales > Fictibacillaceae > Fictibacillus > Fictibacillus aquaticus. Next base: position 418,250 of record NZ_NOII01000002.1, read on the forward strand.
CACTAAAAAGCCTCCCGTCTCTTCTTCCTTCTCTTTAGTCTACTACAAAGATTTTATTTTTACGTGCTGGGAGCACTCTTCATCTGCTCATCAGCTTTTGATCAGAGCGCAATGATTAGCATTCAACAAAAAAACCGGCTGCAGGCAATCCGCCTCAGCCGGTTTCTTCATTTATTGCAGACTTTCTTCGTCATCGCTTTTACTGCGTTTAGCGTGCTGGTCTAGCATATCGATTACTCCGCTTTGATACGCATCAGTAATTTGCTGATGAACGGTCATTTCTCCTTCTTGGTCGAAATTCCATTCATTTTTCGGCTTGTCTTTTGCCATCACTTTTCTCTCCTCGAAACAGGATGGTATTATTTTTTGCCGAAGCAGCATGACTTAGCCGCTCAAATTTTTGGCAGTTCAAAGAGTGTTTCTTCCGCCAGCGCAAGCTGCGACTGGACCGCTTCAAACCCAGTTCCGCCTTCAGAATTCCGTTTCTCTACTGCTGTTTCAGGCAGAAGATCATGATACACATCTTCTTCAAAAAGCATGCTGTAAGAACGGTATTCGTCTAGAGGCACATCGAGCAGATAGATTCCTTTTTGAATACAGGCGAATACGATTTTACCTGTTACCTCGTGCGCTTCACGGAAAGGCATCCCTTTCTTAGCCAGATAGTCAGCAAGTTCTGTAGCATTGGAATAATCCTTCCTCACCGCTTCCATCATCTTAATATCGTTGATCTTGATTTCCTTCATCATGCCGTTAAAAATCGACAGACAGCCTTTGATGGTCTCGATCGTATCAAAAACAGGCTCTTTGTCTTCCTGCATATCTTTGTTGTAGGCAAGCGGAAGGCCTTTCATCACAGTGAGCAAGTGAACCAAACTGCCGTACACTCTTCCTGATTTACCGCGGATCAGCTCTGCCATGTCTGGATTTTTCTTCTGCGGCATCATGCTGCTGCCTGTTGAATAGCTGTCGCTGATTTCGACAAATTGAAATTCCTGAGACGACCAAAGGATAAGCTCCTCGCAAAAACGCGAAAGGTGCATCATCGTAATAGCTGCATTGGAGCAATACTCGATTGCAAAGTCGCGGTCGCTCACTGCATCCAAGCTGTTGGGATAAACTTTAGAGAAACCGAGCTCCTCTTTTGTCAAGTTCCGGTCAATCGGAAACGTTGTCCCTGCAAGTGCTCCAGCCCCAAGCGGGGACATATCCGTACGTTTCAGGCTGTCCGAGAATCGTTCCTTATCACGCTGAAGCATCCAAAAATAAGCCATCACGTGATGAGCGAAAGAAACAGGCTGTGCACGCTGAAGGTGAGTATATCCCGGAAGAATTGTTTCTACATTGCTTTTCGCAAGTTCAAGAAGTGTCGCCTGCAAGCTGCTGATGTGCGAGATTGTTGACAGCGTTTCTTCTTTCACATGCAAGTGAAGATCTGTCGCTACTTGGTCATTGCGGCTTCTAGCTGTGTGAAGCTTTCCCCCAAGCGGTCCGATCTCGTCAATCAAAAGCTTTTCTATGTTCAAATGGATATCTTCATATTCTGTTTTGAATTCAAGCTGCTGCTTTTCGGCACGTTCTTTTAATACGAGCAGCCCTGTTTGAATGAGACTGTGCTCTTCGATGCTCAGAATACCGCATTGCAAAAGCATTTTAGCGTGAGCGAGGCTGCCTGTTATGTCTACCACCGCCAGCTTTTGGTCGAAACCAATAGAAGCTCCAAATTCGTCGACCCATTCTTCAGGATGCTTTTCGAAACGGCCTCCCCAAAGTTTTGTCACACTTTCACCTCATTTTTCTGCACCATGCTGCTGACCTTTGTCGGCAGACCCCATAGAGAGATAAAGCCTTTCGCAGCCTGGTGATCGAATTCATCCTCCACTGTATAAGTCGCAAGCTTCTCGTTATAAAGTGAGAACGGTGATTTTCTTCCTTCTACGATTGCGTGGCCTTTAAACATCTTGACACGGACAGTTCCTGTTACATATTTTTGAGTTTCTTCCAGGAATGCAGCCAGCGGCTTTTGCAGAGGAGAGAACCAAAGCCCTTCATAGATCAGCTCTGTCATTTTCTTCTCAATAACTGGCTTAAAATGTGCGACTTCTTTTACGAGTGTAAGGTCTTCCAGTTCTTTATGTGCTTTAATGAGCGTCAATGCCGCCGGGCACTCATACACTTCACGGGACTTGATGCCGACGAGTCTGTTTTCAACATGGTCAATCCTGCCGATTCCATGCTTTCCAGCTAAAAGGTTCAATTCTAGGATCAATTTATCCAAATTCAAGTATTGACCATCTAAAGTAACTGGAACACCTTTTTCAAAACCGATCTCTACAATCTCCGGCGTGTCCGGAGTTTCTTCGAGAGGAAGAGTCAGTTCATAAGCTGCTTCCGGAGGCGCTGCCCAAGGATCTTCGAGTATACCGCATTCATTGCTTCTTCCCCATAAATTTTGGTCGATCGAGAACGGATTCTCTGTCTGAACCGGAACTGGAATATTATGCTCTTTTGCATATTCAATCTCTTCTTCACGTGACCATTGCCAGTCTCGAACCGGCGCAATTACTTCAAGCTCAGGTGCAAGCGCCGCGATAGACACTTCAAATCTCACCTGATCGTTTCCTTTTCCTGTGCATCCGTGTGCTACTGCATGTGCACCATATGCTTTAGCTGTTTCCACAAGCTTTTGAGCGATGAGCGGACGGCTGAGAGCTGATACAAGCGGGTACTTCCCTTCATATAATGCATGAGATTGCAGTGCTGTCAAAGCGTATACTTCCGCGAACTCTTTTTTGACATCGAGTACAATAGACTCTTCCGCTCCTACTGTCAGGGCTTTGCTTTGAATGAACGGCAGGTCTTTGCCTTCGCCGACATCCAGACATAATGCGATGACACTGTATCCTTTTTCTTTTAGCCACTGAATGGCAACCGATGTATCCAATCCACCTGAATAAGCAAGAACAACTTTTTTATTTTCCACTTTCCAATCCCTCCAAACAATGTATAAAACCTAAGTATAATTGAATTTTTATTCATTCTTTTGCAAAAAAATAGAACAAAGTGCCCTACATTTGAATCACAAAACTATCTTAACAAATCCAAAAGACGAATGCAATAATATTCTTAAATATGAATAAAAATTCTAACACGCTTAAATTATCGCAAAACGAGAGTATATCCGGTACACTAGAATCGAGAGGTGAATGAAATGAATGACTTCTTTCGTGAAGATGAACGCCTTGGGATCAAGCTGCCTTTTTTGAAACTGGAATGGCATCAATATTCATCAGAAGTGCAGGAAGCCATCCTGCTTGAATGGGAGAATATACGCGGCATTATTCCTGACCGGATAAAAGAAATCGAAAACCAGATTAACATGCTGCAGACAAGACTGGATCATGAGGAGAACTTTCCGATCTCCTGTGAATTAAACACTTCCATAGCCCACCATGCTTCTGTCATAAACGACCTTTGGCTCTGGTACCGGCATAACGGTGCAGCTGTCTACAAGTCACATACTTAAAAGCAAAAAACCGCCGGGTGGCGGTTTTTTATTTATTCAGCTGCTGTTTTATGTGTCTGAGCTCTGGCAGAATAAGCTTTGTCATAGCGAGTTTAACTGCACCGGAAGATCCCGGCATTGCAAAGATCGCGGTCTTTCCTGAGGTTCCTGCTGCTGCCCGGCTTAGAATGGCACTAGAGCCAATATCCTCGGTAAAGCTCAGCATCCGGAAAATCTCCCCAAAGCCTGGCAGTTCTTTTTCAAACAGCGGTGTAACGGTTTCAATCGTTACGTCTCTTTCGGCGACCCCAGTCCCTCCGGTTATTAGGATGACATCCAAGCTGCTTTCTTTCATCAGGCTGGCTATGTGCTTTGTTATTGCATCGCGGTCATCTGGAATAATGACCGGTTCTCCAGCCGCGTGTCCCGCATCCAAAAGCAGTTCTTTTATGACCTTTCCGCTTTTGTCAGTCTCAGGAGTCCTTGTGTCGCTAACTGTTATAATGGCTGCAGCAGCCGATGCAGGAGCCTGTTTTTTATGTTCTTCAGGGGTACTATTCAAAACTAGAGCCTCCTGTTTTCTAGAAGGAAGCGTTTCTGATAAAAACGGTGGGCGATCTCGGTAATCTTTCGTGCCTGCTGATAGTTTGCTGCTGCCCCGAGCGCCATTCCGAAAAGCGGTATTCCCTGTACGAGCTTCTTACGGAGCATAACAATCGCAAGCGCCTTGATGCCCTGTTTCAGCGGCTGGGAGAGCCAGGTAATGTCTGCAACTTCATCATTGCCTGCATAAAAAATGGGGTGCTCTTCAGTCGTCTGAAGTTCATGAAAGAGCTCGTCCCACTTGTGCGCCTGATATTTTTTAGGAAGTGTGGCCATATGAAACACCTTCAATGAGCGCATCATCTCGGCAGGCTTTTGGATGTCAAAACCATAATGAAGAGCAATGGACTGTACAGAACGCACACCAAGCGTGACGGCGGCTGGAAAATCGCTTCCCAGAAGCAATACGCCTCCTGTTCCAGCTAACCCTCCTTGAGCCAATGAAGCGAGACGGTTCCTTGCTATTTCCTGTTCAGCCATATAAATCAGCTGGTCGATCGTACATTTCTGAAGATCTTCTATTTCATAAATATCTTCCCGGAATGTACGTGCTTCTGATAAGATGCGCTGGCGAGTGTCGAGCTGAAACTGAGAATTCTGAATGGCCGCATGAATATGGAAAAGAGAAGTATCGATCCACTCGCTGACCTTATCTCCCCATTCCGATGGAAGCCGTTCAAGCTGAGAGGATACCCATTTATCGTATGTTCTTCCAAAATCGGTCGGTTCATATGTAAAAAAATCATTTTCCCAAGACTCGATGTCCCGCCAGACCTGTTCGTCTCTCACTGTTCCGTTCAAAAGAGGTCGCCTCCTGCACTTTTTTTACCATTATACCCTAATTGTACGGCTTCGTTAAAAACAAGGCCTGAAAAAACAGCAAAAAAATAAGAAGCCGGCTATTGCCAGCTTCTTCAGAAAGATTATTATTTTGTCAGTCGAAGTGTATCACGGGCGATCATCACTTCTTCGTTTGTCGGAATCACAATAACTTTTACAGGAGAGTGAGGATAGCTGATAAACGCTTCTTTTCCTCTTACCTTGTTAAGTGCAGGGTCCCAGTACACACCCATGAACTCGAGACCTCTTAATACTCGCTCGCGGACAGAAGTACTGTTTTCACCGATACCTGCAGTAAAGATGATTGCATCGATTCCAGCCATTCGTGCAGCATATGATCCAATATATTTGTGGATACGGCTCGCGAATACCTCAAGAGCAAGTTCAGCACGCTCGTTGCCGTTCTCCGCTTCGGTTTCAATGTCACGAAGGTCTGAAGAGAATCCGGATACACCAAGCATACCGCTCTTGTTGTTCAGTACGTTCAGCACTTCTTCAGCAGACTGCCCTGTTTTTTGCATAATGTATGGGATAAGAGCAGGGTCAATGTTCCCTGAACGTGTCCCCATCGTTACACCTGCAAGCGGTGTGAAGCCCATTGACGTATCGATGGACTTTCCGCCTTCGATCGCAGCGATACTCGCTCCGTTTCCTAAATGGCAAGAAAGAAGGCGCAGCTGCTCGATCGGACGGCCAAGAAGCTCGGCTGCACGCTCGGACACATATTTATGACTTGTTCCGTGGAAACCGTATTTACGGATTCCAAATTCTTTATAATATTCATATGGAAGGCTGTATAAAAAGGATTTCTCAGGCATTGACTGGTGGAAAGCTGTATCAAAAACAGCGACAGCCGGCACCTCTGGCAGTACGCCTTTAAATGCGTTGATCCCGACAAGGTTAGCCGGATTATGAAGCGGCGCTAAGAAAGAAAGCTCTTCGATTTCGGCTAGTATTTCATCTGTTATTAAAACAGAATCGTTAAACTTCTCTCCTCCGTGCACGACACGGTGGCCGATTCCTTCAATTTCGTTAAAAGATGAGATAATGCTGTGCTTCAGCAGCTTTTCTAGAAGCATCTTAACTGCAACAGCATGGTCGTTGATGTCTGTTACTTCTTTTACTTTTTCTCCATTAACTTCAATCGTAAAAATTGAATCGTTCATGCCGATTCTTTCAACAAGTCCTTTTGTAAGGACCGTCTCTTCAGGCATATCAAGAAGCTGAAACTTTAACGATGAGCTCCCTGCATTGATTGCGATAATTTTAGCCAAACCCGCCATCTCCTTATGTTATGAAAGGGGTAGTGTAAATCGTTTTACTCCCCTTATCGATAATTTAGACAATATCCTTCCTTATTTAATCACTCGTTAGTTTATATATCAAGGCGCTGAAACGCTTACATACCATATTCGTTATTTTCAGACTTGATTGCGTTTTCAATCACTGTGTTTTTGCACACTTTCAATGCTAATTTTTAAGTGGCTGTTTTCGTAAACAATGTTGTTATGAAAGAAATCAAAGACGGGTTGATCTCCGTTTCAGGTGCACGCTTTCCGCGGGGTGAGAGGTGAGCCCTTCCGTCGCATGCGCCATTGGAAGGTCTCACCTGTCTAGCAGAAAACGGCTAGCCCCTCGAGGTCAAATGAGCAAGTGCCCAATAAGTCAAAGAGCGACTTACCGGTCCCTTTCTCATTTGCTGGTCGGGGCTGAACGAGCCGTTTCTGCCTTTCGGGCTGTCCCACTCATCCCGCCGGAGTCGGCACCTTTCACTCCGATCAACTTTTTCAATGAAGAATTCAAGATGATTAGCGTAAAGAATGAGTCGTCCCAAACAAATAATTGTAGAATGGAAGTATTCATCATGGATTAGGCGTTGAAGCTTTCTAGCAATCCCGCTGAAATTTCTTAAAACAAAATCATTTAAAATAAAAGATCTTTAAAAACTCCCTGGTTGACTGTCGCTGCAGGAGCTAGCTAAGTCAGCATATATGCTAATCGCCCACTGATAATGCCCATAAAAAAAACAGCAAAGCATACGCTTCGCTGATTATTTTTCACGTTTCCATTCAGTTTTAAACCACTCGTCCATTTGTTTCATCACTTTGTTCAATGCATCTTTGTTGGAGAACGGCGGAAGTTTGACAAGCATCGCTTGCTTAGGCTTGATCATTTCTGTTCCGTTTTTCTGCAGGATCAAAATGCTTTTCGCATGAGTTTCCGACTTAAAGAGAGACATCGGGAGTTCAATGAGTCCGAGGACAGCAGCATGATTCTTTATCCACTTTTGCAGCAGATCAGCCTGTTCACTTTCAAACAGCCTGTTTGGCACAAGAAAAACACCGAATCCAGAGTCCTTCACATACTTCATCGCCTGTTCCATGATGAGATGATGAGCGTAAGTATGACCTTTTTCATGATGAACCACAAAATCCTTCGCTGTCTCGTCATCCGGATAAAAACCAACAGGCAGGTCGGCGAGGGCTATGTCAACAGGTTCAATGTAAAGGGGCTTTATCGTATCCTGATGAAAGAGCTCAACTGCATGCTTCTGAAGATTGGCACTGCTCCATGAAAGCCTTAGAAGCGTTTCGTCGATTTCAACGCCAAATGCAGACAGTTCTTTCCCTTCAAGCAAGTTCATTACTGCGGTAAGCATGTTCCCCGATCCTATTACCGGATCAAGCAGGGTAACATTTGTTTCGTGCTCCTTCATCTTTCTGATCAAATACCCCATAAATAAGGCTACCGCGTCAGGTGTCATAGCATGATTTGGCTGGATTGCTTCTTTCATGCCTTTTAAAACGGCGAGCTGAAACGCTTTTCTAATCTCTTCATTTTCGAGTGCCGATATACTTACTTTCTTGTATTCCTGCTGCAGCAGATCCTTAAGCTTCGCGCTGTAATCCTGCGGAACCTCCCCGTAAAAGAGGTTTTCGCCTGATTCAGCAAGAGCTGTCAGATAAGGCGTGCTGTCTTCTTCCTTTATCGCAGAAGCAGTAACATCCAGTACAGTAAATAATTTTTCCATTTTTTCAAAAGAGCTCATAATCACGTTCCTCCTGTTATCTAGGGAACATTTTAGCAAATATCAGCATGATAATCTAGGAAACCACTCCTAAATGAAAAAACTCCAGCGGACTTGCTGCCCGCTGGAGCTTTTTTTAGTTAGCCGCTGCTGCAGCTTCGATCGCTTTGTCGTAATCAGGATGGTTGGTCACTTCATTCACGTATTCAACATATGTGATTTTGTCGGAGCTGTCCACGACGAATACGGCACGCGCTAAAAGGCGAAGCTCTTCAATCGCTGTCCCATATGCTTTCCCGAAAGAAAGGTCACGGTGGTCAGAAAGAGTCTGCACATTTTCCACACCCGCAGCTGCACACCAGCGCTTTTGAGCAAACGGAAGATCCACAGAAACCGTAAGTACTTTAACGTTATCAAGCTTTGATGCTGCTTCGTTAAACTTACGTGTCTGAGCATCACAAACACCTGTGTCAACTGAAGGAACTACTGAAATAAGCCTCACTGAGCCTTTAGAATCAGCAAGCGTTACCTCTGACAAATCATTCGCGAGCACTTTAAAATCAGGTGCTGTATCCCCTGCTTTTAACTGAGTTCCGACTAATGTTACCGGTTTTTCTTTGAAAGTTACTGACATTTTAACAGCCTCCTTTGCAATATGTACATGTCCATCATAAATCGGCAATATCTTTTGCGCAACTTTTGAGCTCCTGCCGTTAATAACGAATGGCCGGCCAATTGGCCAGCCGGTTTGTATTTAAAAATCGTTCTTTTCTGATTGTCTGCGGGTCATCTGCCCTTTGTTTTTGTTCATCATGTTCTGAAGCTTATCGATCACACCGGGTGCTAAGTCGAGAATCTTTTCGTATAAGTGCGTGCTGTTATCAAGATGAATTGTCTTAATTCCTTGATTAGACACGATCAGAAAAGCGATCGGCGTTATCGAGACACCACCGCCGCTTCCTCCTCCGAAAGGAATCTTGTTTTCACCCTGCTGCCCTTGCCCCGAAGAATTACTGCCTGATGATGCATTAAATTCAGATCCTCCTGCGGCAAAGCCGAAACCGACTTTCGAAACAGTCAGGATCACGCTTCCATCAGGTGTTTCTACAGGATCACCGATTATCGTATTAACGTCGATCATTTCTTTAAGATTTTCCATGGCTGTCTTCATCAACCCTTGGATCGGATGGTCATTCATGTTTCAAATCCTCCTGTCATGGCATTCGAACTTCGTTTCATTTTCGATCTGGACTTCCGCCACGCTTTAGTCACACGCAGCATCACGACAATAGCATGTCCGATTCTAAAGGAAAACATACCCGACACATGCGTTTTGGAGTAAGCATGGGAAAAAACAGGATGCACCTCTATATGAGGCTCCCTTTGCACTGAAAGAAATGAATATAAAAGAGTGTTGACGATCCCTTTTACAGACCAAAGCAAGCCTGACATGACAGCAGTTGAGGATGCATCACCTGTTCCAATGACTGTTTCCCACCTGAATCTGTACAGCTTCACATTTTTTAAAAAGCCAGCCGCTATTGATGCCAGATGATGAATATGTTTCAGCTCTGCCTTAACTCTCTTAAAGCGAGAGAAGATCACACTGAACGATATTTTCTTCCTTCTGATTTTTTGCTTTCGCTTTGAATTGATCTCTTTTTCTGTGTACTCGACTTTTCCTCCGCTCTCTGTTTCAGCACTCGTGATGACTTTTGTATGGCTGAATATTTTCCAAAGCCTGAACGTTATCGTCACGCTGCTGTCGGCAGCACCAGCGGTAAATTCAAACGAGACTGATATCCTCGATACCCACAATCCTGTCAGCAGGATAGCAGAAAATATAATGACAGCTGCAATCCAATACATGATCCTCTTCCTTCCTCTTCCCATTATGAGCAAGAAAGAAAAAAATAAAACCTGCTATCTTCAGCAGGTTTTATTAGATATCAGTCTCGGTTGTGCACAACAAATGTATCAGCGAAATGGTCATGAAAGCCTTGTTTTTTCTTTGAAAAAGCAGCGGCAATATAGCCTGCAAATAAGAACTTGCTGATAAACTTTCCGATTACTTCACGGAAAAACAAATCTCCCCACGTGAGCCTTTGCTCTTCCTTGGCGATCACCCTTATATTGAAAACCATCTTTCCAAGCGTCTGACTGAACACCTTAGTCATGACTACATAATAGGCGTACAAAACAATCGCTGCTACAAGACCTTCGAGCGTAAAAATGCCGCGCGGTCCAAAAGAAGGGTTATTTGTAAACAAAAATGGAAACAAAATAAAACGGTTCAAACTTGAAACAACCACGAAGTCTAGAAGAAACGCCCAAAATCTTATCCAGAATCCAGCGTAGTGATAATCTGCTTCTTCCTTGTGTAAAGCAGTATCCGGCAATACGTTCCAATCTTCATTTTCCATCAGCTCACCCCTATTCTGAATATAAATACTTGAGCTGCGGAGACTGCTGCTCATTCATCAGCTGCTTGATACCAAGAAGATCCCCGCCGGAACCGGCAATTTTCTGCACACTCATCTGGAAAAGAGACTCAAATCCAACAGGCAGTTCGTACTGAACGAGCGAAAGACCGCTGTCGCCAAGCTTCTTCTTCATCCCAGCTGCTGCATCATCAAATGTTCCCAGATTGTCGACCAGTCCGAGCTCCTTCGCCTGCTTTCCGCTGTAAATTCTGCCGTCAGCTATTTTTCTTACTGCATCTTCATTCATCTTCCGGCCTTGTGATATAACGGAAACAAACTCGTCATACGAATCATCGACCATGTCCTGCAATATGTTCTGTTCCTCTTTTGTCATATCTCTTGATGGAGACAGGATATCTTTATGAGGTCCGCTCTTTATCGTCTCCCACTTTACACCTAGCTTTTCAGCGAGTTCCCCATAATTCATCGATTGAATAATGACGCCTAGTGACCCTGTCATAGTGGCTGGGTTAGCATAGATGGTATCAGCAGGAGCGGATATGTAGTAGCCGCCTGATGCAGCCATACTGCCCATTGAAATGAATACCGGCTTGCGGTGTTTCTGCTGTGTTTCCACAATTTTTTTATGTATTTCCGCGCTTTCAACAACCCCTCCTCCAGGGCTGTTAACTTTAATAATTATACCCGCAGCGCTGTCATCTTTACCTGCCTGATCAAGCATTTTTAAAAATTGCCTGTGATTGTAGCCAGCACTCTCAAAGAACGAAGCCGCGTCGCCAGTGTCTTGTATCACGCCTGAAACGTCCAGTACGACGATTTTTCTGTCAGAATCCCCTTCTTGAATCACTGTTTCAGCAAATTCTTCATCGCCAGCCGAAAGCCAGCTCTCTTCCATGCCGCCGAACAGCTTGCCTGCAGCCAGTGAACCGAGAAATTGAAAAAGTGCTGAACTGATAAAAAGTACGGCAGCGATCGCCAGTGCAATCCATCTTTTTTTATTCATTAATGAAAGCCTCCTTATGCTGTCTATACTACAGTTTACCTGTTTCTCCTTATAAATTCCATTTGCATGAAAGAAAGGAATCTTTTCATCTATCTCGAACACCTTATTATAGAAAGCAATCTATTATTGGAGGTTTTGCACCATGGAAGAGCGCAAACATTTGTATTTATTTTACAAAGATGAAGAACCGGTTACATCAAAAGTTGAGAACATGAAAAAGCTTGCTGAAGAGCAAGGATTTACTCTTGTTGATAACGATGCGGATGCAAACATTATTGCATCGATCGGAGGAGACGGAGCATTTTTGCAGGCTGTACGCAAAACGGGGTTCCGTGACGACTGTCTGTACGTCGGTGTCGGTGCTGAGGATATTGGCTTTTACTGTGATTTTCATATTGATGATCTTTCAGGAATGCTGCAGGCGATGAATTCGGCACAGATAGAGGTGAGAAGATATCCTACCCTCGAGGTTACTGTGGACGGGCATTCCCGTTTCTTTTGTTTAAATGAATGCTCAATCCGCTCTTCAGTCATTAAAACGTACGTGATGGATGTATTTATTGACGACTTGTATTTTGAAACGTTCCGCGGAGACGGTATGCTCGTTTCCACACCGACCGGAAGCACCGCTTATAACAAATCAGTGAACGGTGCAGTGCTTGATCCCATGCTCGCATGCTATCAGGTGAGTGAGATGGCTTCTTTAAATAACAACCAGTACCGCACCCTTGGCTCATCTTTTGTTCTAAGCAGCGAAAGGAAGTTATCGTTTAAAATTTCACAGGATACAAGCCATTACCCGATTATCGGCATCGACAATGAAGCTCTCAGCATCCAGCATTGCGAGAGCCTTGAATTCAGCTTGAGCACAAAAAAAGTTAAGACCGTAAAGCTGAAGGATAACTCTTTCTGGCATAAAGTACGCAGAAGCTTTTTGTAATTTAAAAAGCAGCCCTTACCTTTACAATCTAGCGTGGTGCGGTGATTTCCGCTCCAGGGTGCTGAGCTTTCCGCGGGGCGTGCGGTGAGCCCCGCTGGAGTCTCGCACCCTTCCGCTCCAATCACGACATATTTTCATTACAATTCATTGAACCAAACCACTAGAAAGGATCAACCCAACTCGTAATGCGAGGCGGCATGATCCTTTCTTCTTTGTAAAAAAGCATTCAATTTAAGTGGACATGACCGGATCATATTAAACCCTTACGATGTTCTTCAGTCCTTAAATACTACTTTAAAATTCAGCGGGGTATCTCAGAAAAATCTATAGCTGAAACGCTTGTTCATCTTGAATCCTTCATTGATAAAGTTGATCGGAGTGAAAGGTGCCGACTCCTCGAAAATGAAAAATCGCATTTTCTTCGTGCGATGTCTTGCTGCGCAGCCTTCCTTATCCTGCGGGACGAGCGGTCAGGTGAGACCACTCAATGGCGCGTAGCGGCGAGGGGGCTCACCGGACGCCCCGCGGAAAGCGTGCGCCTGAAACGGAGATCAACTTCTTCTCTGATTCATGGAAGGCTGCTTTTTAAATAACACGGACCTCTTGGCTGCTGTAAGCTGTCTGTCCGTCAACGATTGTATACAAGACTTTTGTCTGAAGTATTTCTTCAGGAGCTGTCTTGAATAGATCGCGGCCAAAGACGGTGAAGTCGGCACAATAGCCTGGTGCGATGATTCCTTGGCTGTTTTCTTTCCCGATCGCAGCTGCACTTCCAGTTGTGTATAGCTGGATGGCTTCATACATAGTCAGTTTCTGTGCCGGCACATATCCTTCATGCGTTTCGCCCGGCTTTCTCCGATGAACCGCTGCATATAATCCAAGCAGCGGATTGGCAGGCTCTATCGGGGCATCTGAACCTCCTGCGCAGATAATGTTATGATCAAGCAATGTCCTGAAAGCAAAAGCATACCTTACACGGTCTTCTCCAAGCCTTTCGATCAGCCATGGAAAGTCTGATGATACAAAGCCCGGCTGGATGTCAATAATAACCGGAAGTTCTTTCATCCTTGCTACGAGGTCTTCCCGAACAAGACCAGCATGAATGATCCGGTCTTTCTTTCCTATAGGAGGCGGGGTCTTTTCAAACGCATCAATGACCATCTCCAGCGACTTGTCGCCGATCGTATGGACCGCTGCAGCCATACGGTGCTTTCTTGCCAGCTGCACCAGCTCTGCCAGCTGCCCTGCACTGTGTATGCACACTCCGTTTGTTTCTGGGTCATCGGAATATGGCTCGCTTAAAAGAGCTGTCCTTCCGCCAAATGCTCCATCACTGAATATTTTCAATGCTCCATATTCCACATAAGGCGATGTAAACGGTTCACACTCGAGCACTTCTTCAAGAGCCAGATGGTGCACGAGAAGATGTGCTTTAAATGGTATTCCTTTTCTTCCTAAAACGTTTTTGAAAGCTTCTTCTGCAAAACGAAATCCTCCATAATAGCTTAAATCTTCAGAGTGCGCACCAACAATTCCTTTTGACAACAGATCCTTCACAGACGCTTCAAGCGCTCTGTTCAAATAATGCTGTTCTGCCTGAGGGATGACTTTTTTGACGAGGTCAGCTGCACTGTCCATTAACAGGCCGGTGGGCTCCCCTCTCTCATCGCGGTGAATAATTCCTCCTGCAGGATCTTCAGTATCTTTAGTGATGCCAGCAAGACTAAGTGCCTTCGAGTTGGCTAAGAAAGCATGCCGGCATACACGGGAAATAAAAACTGGCCTCCCGCCAGAAATCCTGTCCAATTCTTCACGGCTCACGATCCGGACGTCAGGGAAGTTGTTCTCATTCCAGCCGTCACCGATCAGCCATTCGTTTTCTTCCAACAGAGACGCCTTAAGCTTTAATACTTCCAGCAAATCTTCTGCAGATGTGAGTGCTGACAAATCCAGGCGAATAAGCTTTTCCCCATGTCCGATCAGATGCAGATGGCTGTCAGTCAGCCCAGGTATCATCATCCCGCCTTTTAAATCGATGACCGTAGTAATGAATTCTTGAAATTCTTCTCTGATGCTTGTTTCAAAACCAGCCGCTTCAATTTTTCCGTCTCTGCAGAAAACCGCTTCAACTGTTTCGTATTCATCTCTCATCGTATAGATGCTGGCGTTTATATAAAGAGTCCCCATTAGCGCTTCCCCCTTTTGTCTGCTTTCATTTTAATTCAATTATCACGCTTTACTCAATGAAAAGGAGCAGACACCTTCCAGTTGTCTGCTCCTTTTCATTATTTTCCGGCCGCTTGCTGCATTTCCTTCTGGCGCAGCTCGATTCTTCTTATTTTTCCTGAAGTGGTCTTCGGCAGCTCTGTGATGAATTCAATTTGCCGCGGGTATTTATAAGGAGCTGTCAGTTCCTTCACATGGTTTTGCAGCTCCTTGACTAAATTTTCATTAATCACTGTCTCCGGATCTCTCAGCACAACAAAGGCTTTGACAATATTGCCTCTAATTTCATCAGGACTCGCCACGACAGCGCATTCTTTAACAAGATGGTGTTTAACTAGCGCATCTTCCACTTCAAAAGGTCCGATTGTATAGCCGGAGCTTATAATGATGTCATCTCCTCTGCCCTCGAACCAGAAATATCCGTCCTCGTCTTTCTTCGCTTTATCCCCGGTTAAATAAAAATCTCCTCTGAATGCCATGGAAGTGCGCTCAGGGTCTTTGTAATATTCTTTAAACAATGCAGGCGAATCCTTATGCACCGCGATGTCACCGACTTCTCCAGCAGCTGCAGGAACCCCGTCTTCGTTAATGACTTCCACCTGGTTGCCTGGCGTAGGCTTGCCCATTGAACCAGGTCTTACTTCCATGCCTTCCATCGTTCCGACAAGCAATGTATTTTCCGTTTGCCCGTAGCCATCTCGAACCGTGACAGAGAAATGGCGGCTGAATGTGTCGATCACTTCCCGGTTTAACGGCTCCCCTGCTGAAACTGCACTATGCAGCGATTTCAGGCTGTATCGAGACAATCCTTCAACCTTTGCCATCAGGCGATACTCTGTAGGTGTGCAGCATAATACGTTGATCTTTTCTGTATCAAGAAGATCAAGGTATACTGCAGGATCAAACTTGCCATTATAAACAAATCCGCAAGCCCCCATACCTAAAGTTGATACAAAAGGACTCCATATCCATTTCTGCCATCCTGGACCTGCTGTTGCCCACACTTTATCTCCTTCTTTAATACCGAGCCATCCTTGAGCTGCAGTGCGAATATGCGCGTATCCCCATCCATGCGTATGCACGACGCCTTTCGGGTTTCCTGTTGTTCCAGATGTATAAGAGAGGAATGCCATATCGGTTCTGTTCGTCTCCGGCATCTCGAAGGAAACGCTTTCATTTTCAGCTAACACGGGAAGGCTGTCCCATCCATCTGCAGCACCGGTACCGGTAAATTTAAGTGAAAGAGTAGGCAATGGCTCTGTAATGCTGTCAATGTTATGTACGTATTGACTGTCTGCGATAACTGCGCGTGCTTCACTGTGCTGAATGCGGTAGCTTAAATCTTTTGCTCGCAGCAATTCAGAGCATGGAATGACGGCTATTCCAGATTTTAAACAAGCCAGATAAACTGCATACGTTTCCAGTCTCCTCGGCATCAGTACAAGTGCTTTATCCCCTTTTATCAAGCCTTTTCGTTTCAAAGCGTTCGCAATCTTGTTAGCCTGGGCAAAAAGATCTTTATATGTAACGGTTACCGTGTTACTTGAAGCATCCCTCCAGACGAGTGCCTCTTTAGCGGGATCAGCTGCAAAGCGCTCCATTTCCTGGGACAAATTGTATTTTTCCGGTGCGATAAGATTCATGTTCCAGCCTCCTTGTTGTATGTATATCGAACGATACTATTATAAAACATTTTTGAAAATTTGGAAATTTAATAAAAAAAATAAAAAGGGCGGGTATCACCCGCCCTGTAGATCCATGTTATTCAATTATTTGCGGTATCCGCCAAGAGCTTGAGCAACAAGACGCTTAGTGATTTCTCCACCTACAGATCCGTTTGCACGAGCAGTAGATTCTCCACCAAGGTTTACTCCGAACTCAGAAGCGATTTCATACTTCATTTGGTCGATAGCTTGTTGTGCACCTGGAACAACTAGTTGGTTTTGGTTAGCCATTTTGTTTCACCTCCTTTTGGTTTGTACCTTTAATTTGCGGCAAAACCGAAAAATCATGCTTGGAAATTGTTGTATTAAGGAGATTGCTTTTTAAAGACTTTAAAAATCTGAGGAATTTAGCCCTAAACAGAGGCTTTATGGGCTGTTGAGGTATTGACAGTAATACTTCACAAAAAACCCCCAGTCCTTCCAATGGAAGACTGGGGGTTTGCTTAAAATAAGTCGCTGAATTCTTCTGTTGTTTTATTTTCATCTAAGAAAATGGTCTCCGCCTGTTCTACCGCACGCGCAACAAGCTCATCAAGGTTCTCGATATACTGTTCAAACCTGATGGCCTTTTCTCTTTTCGGCTTTGTTTTCGGTGCAGAAGGCAGAAAGATTGTACAGCAATCCTCATATGGCCGGATTGAAATATCGAACGTGCCGATTTTCTGGGCAATATCCACAATTTCAATCTTGTCCATTGTTATGACAGGACGAAGGATCGGCATGTTCGTCACCTCGTTGATGGCATACATGCTGTGCATCGTCTGGCTCGCCACTTGGCCTAGATTCTCACCGTTGGCAATTGCCATTGCATTGTTCTTTTCAGCAATCTGTTCAGCGATTCGCAGCATCACACGCCGCATGATCGTCATCGAGTAGCTTGCCGGAATCTTGTCTTTGATGATTTTTTGAATCTCTGTAAAATGGACGACGTGAAGCTTGATCTTGCCGCCAAAACGCGTTAATTCCTGCGTAAGATCAACGACTTTCTGTTTAGCCCGCTCACTTGTAAACGGCGGGCTGTGGAAATGAAGTCCTTCGATGCGCACGCCTCGCTTGAGCGTCAAATAACCTGCGACAGGGCTGTCGATTCCTCCTGAAAGCATGAGCATCGCCTTTCCGCCCACTCCTACAGGAAGACCGCCTGCGCCTGGGAAGGTAATGCAGCTGATGTACGTTGCGTTTTCTTTTACTTCGATCCTGACATCGATATCAGGTTTGTGAACGTCTACCGTGATATTTTCCGTGTTGATTAATATATGTGCGCCCACTTCACGATTTAGTTCCTGAGAACCGACTGGAAAATGCTTGTATGCTCGTCTTGCTGAAATTTTAAATGTTCCTGGACCGGTGTTCGCTTTGCGGAACGCCTCAAGTGCTGCCGCTTTAATCATTTCCAGATCGTTTTCAGACTTAACAGCCAGCGAGATGGCGTGAATCCCGAACACCTCTTGCAGCTTCTTCACGACCGGTGAATAATCCTCACCGTTTAAATCAATGTTGATCCGGTCAAAAGCCTTCATTGCTTTTAAAGCAGGGAAAGGTTTGAGCTTTTTCTTGACTGTTTCGAACAGCTGAGATTCAAAATGTCTTCTGTTTTTACCTTTTAGCGATAGTTCGCCGTACCTGACGACGATATGATCATAATTCATGGCTTACCTCATCACTTCTTTTAAATTTTTTACAGCTTTTTTGATTGTCTCAACTACAATTTCCGCTTCATGCATCGTGTTTTCATAAGAAAGACTGATGCGGATGGCGCTTGATGCCAGACTATCTTTTATACCCATAGCAAGCAGGATGCGGCTTGCACCGGCTTTTTTTGAAGAACAAGCGGACCTGGTGGATACATAAATCTGCTGCTCTTCAAGCGTGTGGATGAATACTTCCGGCTTGATGCCATCAATCGAAAAGTTCAAAATATGCGGTGCTGCCCCAGTTTGCGGTGAGTTGACGGCAATGCCTGGAACAGAAGAGAGCGAGTTATATAAATAAGAATGGATTTCCTTTAGAAAGGAACCTTTCTGTTTTGCTTCATCAAGAGTCATTCTCATAGCCTTAGCGAGAGAGACGATGCCGGCAACATTCTCTGTTCCGGCTCTAATCCGGCCTTCTTGTTCTCCTCCCGTAAAAAGCGGCGAAAGACGGATACCGCTCCTCACGTACAATGCACCGGTCCCTTTCAATCCATGAAATTTATGTCCTGAAATCGTGCATAAATCAATGCCTGCTCTTTTGAGGTCGAGAGGGACTTTTCCGACACCCTGCACATGATCGACATGATAGATAATCTTGGGATGAGCAGCGAGAATTTTTCCGATCTCTTCGACAGGCTGAACGGCTCCTGTTTCGTTATTCACATGCAGAATCGAGACGAGTGTCGTCTTGTCTGTGATGCTATTCTCAAGCTCTTCTAATGATATCTGACCATTGCTGTTAACATTAAGATATGTGACAGAGAAACCGATGCTCTCCAAATAATTAAACGTCTCATAAACTGACGCATGCTCGGTCATTGTTGTGATCAGATGCATGCCTCTTTCTTTATTTTCGATCGCACTTCCTTTAATGGCAATATTATTGCCTTCTGTTCCTCCGGAAGTAAAAATGATCTCTGAAGGTTCCGCATCCATATATGCAGCAATGTTCTGCCTAGCTTTATTAAGAAGACGCTCTGCCTCTCCACCTTTAGCATGAAGTGAAGAAGGATTGGCAAAATATTGTTTCGAAACCGCGGCAAACGTCTGAACAACTTCCTCATATGGCCTTGTTGTGGCACTGTTGTCAAAATAAATCATCCCGAATCCCCCTGATGGATGTACCGTACTTTTTCACATTTTCTAATCTTACCATAAACCCTGTGAGTGAACATACACATTTTTCTATTTAATAGCATTCCAAAAACTCCGTTAATTGTGCACAAAGCAATAACTAAAATGCCTAAGTAATGTTTTGTTGAAAAAAAGAAAGAGGTGTCCCGCCGAAGACAGGACTACCTCTTTATACGTGCACTTTCATATTAATTTCCATTTGCTTCAGCACACCTGGGTGAACACTTTCTACAGCCGAGCCGGCAATCTGCAGAGCATCTTCATACTGACAGTTCCGGAAAGCAATCTCCGCTTCTATCAAGCGGATGGATACATTCTGGTAGCTGCTTCTGAACCGGTTGCCGTATTGTATAAGCTGTTCAGCCAGCTGGGCTGTTTCAATCATTTTAGCCGTCTCATCGTAGCCTTCTTCAACTGCTTCTAGGGCCTTTTCCAGAACGTATGACACTTCAGCAATTTCAAGCGGCTTTTCATCAAGCTTTTTTGAAACTTCAATAATGTACTCTTCCGCTTTTCCTATCGTCACAAGATAATGCTCAGGCAGTCCGGGCAGGTTGCTTTTTTGCACCATACGGCGAGCCTCAAGCAGTTTGCGGCGAAGCTCTTTAAGCTTTTCTTTCGTATGAAGCTCATCTTTGCGGAGATTCAGCAGCATTTCCTGATAGATTTTTTGCGAACGCTGCAGCTCGTCAAGCTGGCTTTTCATTTCCTCGATCATCTCTCTGATGACTGAGAAAGAATCTTTTTTCGTAACGATTGATTCTTCAATAAGATTGAAACGGTTTTGCAGTTTATTGTATAGCTTTTCAATCTTCTTCTGCATCTCAGATTCATTGTGATCGATCTGATAAGTAAGCGAGACAATGTCCGTTTCCTCACGCAGGTTTTCCATACCGATTCTCATATCGTTTAAGATTTCGGCAATGATCTCTTTTTCTTTAAGAACAAACTGTTTGGAGACGACTTCATTTTCAAGAAGCTCATAAAGCTGATCCACTTTGCTGAACATTTCGTCCAGTTCTTTTTGTGAATCTTCTGTTTCAATGCGGTATACCTTTTCTGTTACTTCCGCCAAATCCTGAGTCAGCTGTTCGATCTCTTTTTCAATCACAATATGGTTCAGCACATAGCCTTGCTGTTCCATTTCATGAAATCCTTCTCTTAAGTTGCGAAGCTGTGAGGGCAGGTCCGATTGAACACTGACGAGAAGTTCTGGCACAGCCTGCATCTTTGTTTTTGTCACATGAAGACGGTTTGCACTCTCAACCAGGATCTGGCGCGCCTCAAGATGGCTGCCTGCACTTGTCAGCTGTTCAAACTCATCAAACTTATGCTGGATATCTTCAAACTCCTTGTCAAATACGGAAGCCGTCTGACCGAGGGAACGAAGATGCGTCAAGTAGTATTTTTTTGCTTGCAGAAATTGTTCCTTCGCCTCGATGATCTGCTCTCTATTAAGCTCTTCGCTTGTGATGAGCTCGTTGATTTCCCCTGTAATAATTTCGATTCTTGAGGAAACGCTGTCTATTGTTCTTCTAGCTTGACGGATGATTTCACGCGCTTTGCCAAAACGGTACTTGTCAGCATACTCTTCAGCATCAAACAAATCTTCTTCAAGGCCTGGCAAGGTTGCCGTCACCATCTCATCCCATTCGCCGCGCCATGATTCGAATTTCTCCTCTGTGGCGCCGATCATCACGAGACCTTTGACCTTTGCGATCTCATCTGTCAGCGGGCGGTTCATAATCTGGATTTTTAACCCTTCAAGGATATCTATTTCGTTATAAATCTTGCGGCGCGACCATGCACCATATCCGATTAACAATACGACAGCGATTATTGCAGCAATTATAGGCAATGTCATAGGTAGCACCCTTTCTCTCTTCCCCTGAAAATATAAAAAGCCGGCTGGCAGCAGCCAAGCTTACGGTTGGTTTTATGTATATCTGTGTGTTTTAATGTATTAAATATAACATGTAAACACTGCTTTGAACCAAAAAAAATGCAATTTTTGATAAAAAATTTCCATATATAACAAAATTCTCGCAAAGGAGTCGTTTTATGCGATTTGACGGCCACATACACTCGCCATTCTGTCCGCACGGTTCGCCGGATGCACTTGCCGATTATGCAGAACGGGCCATTCAGCTCGGTTTTAATGGTATTACGTTTACAGAACATGCACCCCTGCCCGCTGGCTTCACTGATCCAGTTCCAGCAGCTGATTCAGCCATGGCGTATGCTGACCTTCCCCGTTATTTTCAGGCGATAAAAGATCTGAAAAAAGAATACCAAAATCATATCCAAATTTTCACCGGGCTTGAAGTAGACTTTATTGAAGGGTTTGAAGAGGAGACCGATCACTTTTTAGGCGAGGTAAAAGGCGAGCTGGACGATGCTATTTTATCAGTCCACTTTTTAAAACATAACAATGTATATTGGTGTATGGATTACAGCGAGGACATGTTCGAAGAGATGACGAAATCATTTGGCAGCACTGACCATGTTTATGCATCCTATTATCGCACTGTCAAAGCGTCTGTCAGTTATCCTTTTCGCAGCCTCCAGCCAAAGCGGATCGGCCATATCACTTTGGCGAGGAAGTTTAAAAAGCTGTATCCGTCTGCCGGCTCCTTCAAGGAGGAAATATACGGTATTCTGGATATTATCCAAGAACGAGGTTTAGAGCTGGATTATAACGGAGCAGGAACTGTGAAACCATTGTGCGGAGAACCGTATCCTTCAGACTGGGTGGTCCGGGAAGCTGTAAAAAGAAAAATCCCGCTTGTATACGGGTCAGATGCCCATACGTCAGCGGGAATAAACCAGGGATATGATCAGCTTCTTTTTCAAGAAAAGCTAGCCTCCCCACTTTTCCTGAACAGAACCAAATAACACATTAGACAGAATGGATGGTTTCTTTTCCGGTACACAGACAAAACGTTCAATCCAGCTGTTTATCCATTTTTGATAGTCGCGGTAAAATACGTTTTCACCTACTGGAAGATGGAAGACTTCCGTTAAATACAGCGGTTGGAGAAACGGGAGCACAATCATCTCTTTATATTGGACAGACAGTAAATCTACAGACTGCCGCTTAAATTCACGGCGCTTTATGCCTTTTTCGAAAAAAGCGTTCAAGTAGTATTTTTCTTTTGCCAGATAAGTGGACATTAGTTCTCGTATAAGCGTCGAATCTAGGGTCATTTCACGGTGGACGAACCTCGCAAGTTCCAGATTGTTTTTCTGGTACGAAAGCAGCTTTTCCGTCAGCTCCATTAATGCTCCTCTGGCTGTTTCTTTCGTCGAAGTGTGGTAAACCACCTCCAGCCTGCGTACATATCCTTCGTAAAAGGACATGACAAGCTCTTCAAGCAGACCTTTCTTCCCGCCAAAGTGATAGGATATTAAAGCAATGTTCACATCGGCTTTCTGAGCAATCTGTCTGATCGTCGTACCTCTAAAACCCTGGCTGGTAAACAAGGATATGGCTGCTTCGCATATTTTCGCTTTCGTTCCTGGACTTGCTGTTTTCATCGTTTCCACCACCCTTTTCTGACGCAGTGAAATGCATGTAAAGATTGAAATGAGATTATAGTTATAACATTCTTGCAGCTTGTTATTAATACCTTTCATAATCGCTCGGCAAATAAAGCCTATAACCTGTACACTTCGACAATTTCTGCTAATATATATGGCATATCATAAAGTAGTTGGGGGGAATTTGTATGTTTAACGTTCAGTCTTACAGTGAAAACCGGGCAGAAGCATATGGACTGCTGTTCAAGCAGCTTGATGCTTTGCTTGAAGGCGAGAGAAACATGACAGCGAATCTGGCGAATGCCTCTGCGCTGCTCAATCAGTTTCTTGACCGCACGAACTGGGTTGGATTTTACTTGATGGAAGAGAGCACTTCTCAGCTTGTACTTGGCCCGTTCCAAGGTCTTCCAGCTTGTGTTAGAATTCCTCTTGGCAGAGGAGTATGCGGGAAGGCTGCTCAAGATCAGGAGACGGTTCTCGTAGAAGATGTTCATCAGTTTCCGGGACATATCGCCTGTGATGCTGCATCACAGTCAGAGATCGTCGTTCCTATCTTAAAAGAAGGAAAACTTCTTGGTGTGCTCGATATTGACAGCCCTGAAAAGGGACGCTTTGATGCTGTTGATAAAGATAACCTTGAAACGTTTGTCAGTATTTTAATAAAGCACCTTTCATAGAAAAAACGCCAGGCATGTCAAGATGCCTGGCGTTTTTTTCATTTATAAGGAGTTAAGGCTCTGTTCAATGTCAGCCCATATATCCTGCCATGCTTCAAGTCCTACTGAAAGCCTGAGAAGCGTATCACTTATTCCCATGTTTTGTCTGTCAGCCTCAGGAACAACCGCATGAGTCATTGTTGCAGGATGCTGGATCAATGTTTCCGCATCTCCTAAACTTACTGCAATCTTAATGAGTTCGAGTGAATTCATAAACCGCTGTGCATCCTCTTTCGCGCCTGTTAATTCAAAGCTGATCAGACCGCCTGGTCCATCCATCTGCAAGGCTGCAATCCCGTATTGTGCAAATTCGGGATCTCCTGGAAACAGTACACGCGATACACGATGATGATTCTTCAATTTTATTGCCAGCTCTGATGCATTGCTGCAATGCCGGTCCATCCTGACGGGCAGTGTTTTCATACCGCGGAGTACAAGCCATGCATCAAATGGAGACATCACCCCGCCAATATCTTTTTGCGTTGTCATCGCCAGTCTGCTCATTAATTCCTTGCTGCCCGCTGCAAGACCTCCAATAACATCTCCATGTCCGCATAAATATTTTGTTGCGCTGTGGACGACGACATCGCAGCCCAGTTCTAGCGGCCTCTGAAGATACGGAGAAGAAAAAGTGTTATCAACTACAACTGGTATATGATATTCTTTCGCGATATCAGCGACAAGTTTTAAATCTACAAGCTTCATTGTCGGATTAATTGGGGATTCAACATAAATGAGCGCCGTTTCAGGACGGATGGCAGCTCTAATCCGTTCTTCTTCATCCATCGCCTGAAAGCTATGGCTCACCCCGAACCGCTCGTTCATTAAATTCAGCAGGCCGAATGTACACCCGTATACGCCTTCTGAACACAAAATATGATCCCTTGTTCTTACCATACCCATTAAAACAGCTGAGACAGCTGCCATACCGGAACCGAACGCCAGACCTTTTTCAGCTTTTTCCAGCGCTGCTATTCTTTCCTCAAGCATCGCTACAGTTGGATTATTCAGTCTGGTATAGATGAAGCCTTCCTCTTCTCCTGCAAATCTCCGTTCTCCCGATTCTGCATCAGGGAATACGAAGGTCGAGGTTTGGAAAATTGGCGGAGCCAGGCTGCCACAATGCTGCTGGGCGTTATAGCCTGTGTGAATAACCTCTGTTTCAAATCGTCGTGAACGTTCCTGTCTTGATTGAATATCCTCCATCATAAGACCCTCTTTTCACATAATGTAAGCGCTTTCTTTATTATTTTATCATATAAAATTAATTTCAGATTGACAATTAATATACCGCCCGCTTTTTATAAATGACTGCTTGACTTAACTCGTTATTAATCGTATACTGTTCTTTGTGTAAAATAATGCAGCACTGTGTCCATCGGCCGTTTGATTTTGTTCCTTGTTTAAGGTACATCGCGTAGCTTCTAGGCTGCTGAAGTGAAGATGTGTGAAAACAAAATCTGCCGCTGAAAAGGGCGGAGTCACTGTTTCTTGTTTTACTCCAAAACAAAACACGTGAAGGAGGAGACAATTATGTCTCGATACACAGGATCTACGTGGAAAATTTCCCGTCGTCTTGGAATTTCATTAAGCGGAACTGGTAAGGAACTTGCTAAGCGTCCTTACGCTCCAGGTCAACACGGACCAAACCAACGCAAAAAAATCTCTGAATACGGACTTCAGCTTCAAGAGAAGCAAAAGCTTCGCCACATGTACGGAGTTAACGAGCGTCAATTCCGTCGCATTTTTGATGATGCTGGCAAAATGCCTGGTATCCACGGCGAAAACTTCATGGTTCTTCTTGAGTCTCGTCTAGATAACGTTGTTTACCGTCTTGGTCTTGCTCGCACTCGCCGTGCGTCTCGCCAGCTTGTAAACCACGGACACATCACAGTAAACGGAAAGCGTGTTGATATCGCTTCTTACCGTCTATCTACTGGAGATGTTGTTGGTGTACGTGAAAAGTCACGCAACCTAGTAGCAGTTAAAGAAGCTCTTGAAACAAACAACTTTGTTCCTGACTTCTTGACTTTCGACGAAAACAAGCTTGAAGGCACATTCACTCGCCTTCCTGAGCGTTCTGAGCTTCCAGCTGAGATCACTGAGCAGCTTATCGTTGAATACTACTCTCGTTAATCTTAGCGAAGCAAAACCCCGGTCCATATGGATCGGGGTTTTTGTTTTATACTGTTTTCGTAAAAACTATGTTGCTTTAAAGCATTCAGAGAAGAGGTTGACCTCCGTTTCAGGCGCACGCTTTCCGCGGGGCGGGCGGTGAGCCCCTTTGCCGCTGCGCGCCCTAAAGGGTCTCACCTGTCCCACTCGTCCCGCTGGAGTCGGCGCCTTACACTCCGATCAACTTTATCAAAGAAGAATTCTAGATGATTAAGTGAATGTGCCAGCCACAGCATTTGGAATCGAAATACCAGTGGATCAAGCTTTGAAGTTCAGATTTCAGTGTCAACTCCGCTGAACTGTCTAAGTAAAAAAAACATTCAAAAGCAAAAAACTAAAAAAAGGGACGCAGCCACCGCTTCGTCCCTTTTTTACTTATTATTAATCCACTTCCCGGCCCATGCTGCTCTGCAGGATGTCAAACCATTGTTCTGTGCTCATCTTTAGCTGCTCGGCTTTTACAGCTGCGGCGATGCGTTCTTTCTTTCCGCTTCCGACAATCGGCATGATACGTCCCGGGTGGGCGAGGAGCCATGCATAAGCCGTTTCATCAAGGCTTTCTGCACCAATCTCGCTTCCCACTTTTTCCATAGTCTTTTTAACTGCCGCACTCTTTTCATCACTGCCTGTAAATAGCCTGCCGCCAGCAAGAGGCGACCAAGCCATTGGAGCGATTCTTTTCTCGAGACAGTGATCCATAGAACCGTTGAAAAACGGTTCTGTATGCAGCACTGATAGTTCGATCTGGTTCGTTACCAGTTCTGTGTCACAATAACTTTGAAGCATGTTAAACTGTGACGGTGTGAAATTGGATACGCCGAAATGCCTTACTTTCCCCTGTTTCTTTAGCTCATTGAACGCCTCTGCCGTCTCTGCCGGGTTCATGAACGGGTCAGGACGGTGAATCAATAAAAGATCCAGGTAATCTGTCCCCATATTCTTTAACGAACGTTCCGCTGATTCAATGATATGTTTTTTGCTTGTATCATACGATTTGATGCTGTGATCTGGTCTGTTTCCAGATACGAGCTTAATTCCGCACTTTGAAACGATCTGAATTTTGTCTCTCAGCTCTGGCTTCAATGCCAATGCTCTGCCAAAAATCTCTTCGCACGTGTAGCCGCCATAAATGTCAGCATGATCGAACGTTGTTATCCCCCATTCGATGCACTGTTCAACAAGGGCCAGTAGTTCCTGATCGCTGAGATTCCATTCTTCCAGTCTCCAATGACCGTGTACGATACGTGAAAATTCTAAGTCGTTTGCCAGCTGTACCTTTTCCATTCTTATCACTCCCGTTGTGTTTCTGGATGAAGATTAAAATCGGATAAGTGTATACTTCTTTTTACCTCTGCGGACTAACACGAACTTGTCTTCGATACGGTCTTTTTCACCAATCACTGCATCAAGCTCTGTCAGCCGCTCACCATTTACATAAATGGCTCCATTCGTGATGTCTTCTCTCGCCTGCCGTTTAGAAGGAGAAACCTTCGCTGCGATAAGAAGGTCTACAAGCTGTACCTCTTCTCTTGATTCCATTGTATGGGAAGGGAAATCTTTAAACCCTTGTTCGATTTCATTTGCAGAAAGCTCACTCACGTTGCCGCTGAACAGTGCTTCCGTGATTTTGAGCGCCTGATTGTAAGCTTCCTCTCCATGAACCAAAGTTGTTACCTCTCGAGCTAGGGCTTTCTGGGCTTCACGCTTTTCTGGAGCAGTTTTAAACTGCTCTTCGAGTGCAGCGATTTCTTCCTGAGACAAGAACGTGAAATATTTCAGCATGTTCATTACATCGGCATCTGCTGTGTTCACCCAGAACTGGTAGAATTCATAAGGTGTCGTCTTGTCACTGTCTAGCCAAATCGTGCCCGATTCAGATTTTCCGAATTTCGTACCGTCCGCTTTTGTGATCAACGGGATCGTCAGTCCGAAAGCCTTCTCATCTTCACCGCTGCGGCGGATCAGCTCCATACCTGCTGTAATATTGCCCCACTGGTCACTTCCGCCGATCTGCAGCTTACAGTTTTCTTTCTGGTACAGATTAAGGAAATCGTACGACTGAAGGATCATGTATGAGAACTCAGTAAATGATATACCTGCATCCAAGCGTGCGTTGACAGAATCTTTAGCAAGCATGTAGTTGATGCTGAAGTTTTTCCCAACATCGCGCAAGAAGCCGATGACGCTCAGCTCACTCAGCCAATCGTAGTTGTTTACCGTTCTTGCTGGGTTCTTCTCTGCGTTAAAATCTAAAAAACGAGAAAGCTGATCTTTAATTTTATTGGACCAATTCACAACTGTCTGCTGTTCATTTAATGTACGTTCTGCTTTCTTCCCGCTCGGGTCGCCAATCAGTCCTGTTCCTCCCCCTACTAGGGCAAGCGGCTGATGACCAGCAATCTGAAATCTTTTTAATGTAAGAATAGGAAGCAGGTTTCCGATATGAAGGCTGTCTGCCGTCGGATCAAAACCGCAGTAAAGGGTGACCATCCCGTTTTCTAATTCTTTTTCAAGTCCTTCACGGTCTGTTACCTGGTGGAGCAGCCCGCGAAATTCAAGGTCTTTAATGACTGACATCTTTTTTCTCTCCTTTTACCGATTTTTAGGCAAATAAAAAACGCCCCTTATAAAAAGGGACGTGATTTCTCGCGCGGTACCACCCTGATTGAGAGCATAAATGCTCTCCACCTCAACTTGTTAACGGATCAGTTCCGTCCCCTGCTACTTAGTTCCGTTCACAGAGAAAGCTCCAGGAGGTAATTCACTTACGCCTGTGTACTGGTTCGCATCAGCCACCAGCTTTCTGAAACAGGGAGACGCACGCTACTCGTTCCTATCAACGCCAATTGTATTCGCCATTTGTTTTCTCATTTTTATCACAACAGTGTTCTTCTGTCAATCATAGTAAACAAATCGAATGTTAAAACGACTGCTTTTCCGTTTTATCCAATATGGTATAATTGTACGAGATAGGGGGGAATTATGGGATGTCTCAACTAGACTCACTAAAGCAGAAGTGGGAAAATCTAACCCGTATTCTGCACGAGAAAAAAATTATTTATACAGCCAGTCTTACATACACAATTCTTTGGAATACGTTTTTAGTGCTCGTCGTACTCGGTTTGCTGGGCGGTACATTTGCCGCAGGAGTAGGTGCAGGTTTTTTTGCATCTCTTGTCAGGGACGAACCTGTAAGGGCTTACGCATCTATGAAAAAAGATATATACAATTACGAGGAAACGAGCAGAGCTTATTTTAAAGGCGGAGAAGATATCGGTGCGATGAAATCTGATCTGGATCGGACCGAAATACCGCTGAGCAAGGTTTCTCCGTTTGTCAAAAAAGCGGTCATCGCAACAGAGGACCAGTATTTTCATGAACATTACGGAGTCGTACCTAAAGCAATCATGAGAGCTATGCTGCAGGAATTTACGGGTTCGGAGGTTAGATCAGGCGGAAGTACATTGACACAGCAGCTGATCAAGAATCAGATTTTGACCAACGAAGTGTCATTCGACCGCAAGGCAAAGGAAATATTGCTGGCAATGCGCCTCGAAAAGTTTTTCAAAAAAGAAGAGATTTTAGAGGCTTACTTGAATGTCGTTCCTTATGGAAGAAACTCTTCCGGCAACAACGTCGCAGGCATCCAGGCAGCCTCTCAAGGGATTTTCGGCGTTAACGCTGATAAGCTGAACCTTGCTCAAGCCGCTTATCTTTCTGGTTTGCCGCAAAATCCGTTCGTTTACACGCCGTATCAAAACAACGGACAAGTCAAGCCCGAAAAAGAGCTTCGGTACGGGATCAGCCGAATGAAAACCGTCCTGAACCGAATGCTCACAGGCGGTTACATCACAGAGCAGGAATACAATCAGGCCCTTAAGTTTAATCTGCGCAAAAGCCTGACTTCGAAAAAACAGACTTCATTTGAAAAATATCCATACATAACGTATGAGATCGAACGCAGGACAGTCGACATCTTAAGCGAACTGCAAGCCAAGAAAGATGGCAAGGTCTGGAGAAAGCTGAAGCCTGCCGAACAGCAGGAATATAAAGACAACGCCAGCAAGCAGATGGGCAAACAAGGTTTAAAAATCCACACTACATTGAATAAAAAAATATACGAAAAAATGGATAAGACGGTAAAGAACAAGAATCTGTTCAGCCCTGCACTCCACTATTACAAAGTTCAGAACGAAAAAGGCGAATGGGTGACAAAATCTGAGCCTGAGGAAACCGGCGGAATTTTGATCGAAAACAAAACCGGTGCCATCATCTCATTTGTCGGCGGACGAGATTTTAAACGTGAGCAAGTCAACCATGCTACAAGAGCTCCGCGACAGAACGGTTCGACCATGAAACCTCTGCTTGCATATTCGTATTCGATGGAGCTTGGAAAAGTGCAGCCTGGCACGATCATTCCAGATGCACCTTTGCAGGTAGGATCAAAAGTAGTAGGAAACTGGGATGGAAAGTTTAAAGGTCTCCTTTCTGTCAGGGAATCACTCATGCAGTCCAGGAACACGCCAGCGATACGCAGCTATATGCGTGTCAATTCTGTTGAAGCAACGAACAAGCTGATTCAGATGGGCTTCTCACGGATAGTTGAAGAAGACCGCTACAGCTCATCCCTGGCTATCGGGGGGATGACGATCGGTGCCACAGTTGAGGAAAACACGAACGCCTTCGCTACATTCGCTAATGGCGGGGAGTTTGTAGATGCTTATATGATCGAGAAGATCGAAACGAACAAAGGCGAGGTCCTTTATAAGCACCAGCCAAAGTCTGTTAAGGTTTTCTCGCCTCAGACATCTTATTTGACGATTGATATGATGCGAGACGTCCTCTCAGGCGGGGGAACTGCACCTAACGTTAAAGGGATGCTTTCCTTCTCGGCTGACTGGGCAGGCAAGACAGGAACAACCAATGAAGACAAAGATTCATGGTTTGTCGCAACGAATCCTAACGTCACACTTGGTGTATGGCTTGGGTATGATCATCCTGCTTCAATGCAGAAAGGAACAGGACCGCGGAATCAGGCGATCTGGGCCGCACTGGCGAATGACGCATATCAGTTCGCTCCTGACTTGATGGCGCCTAAGAATAGCTTTTCTATGCCGTCCGGAATTGTCAGGATGCAGATCTGCGGAATTTCAGGAAAGCTTCCATCAGATCTGTGCCGCAGCGCAGGACTTGTGACAAGTGATTTATTTAATGCAAAATTTACACCAAACAGCGTTGATGACACATTAATGCCAGGACGTTATGTGACGGTCGGAGATGAAAAATACAAGGCACTTGACAGCACTCCGGAAGAGTTCACAAAAGTAGGCGTACTAATCAAAGAAGACTACTTAAAAGAGCTAGGATTCGATAAGCTTACTGATGCAACGACTAAGAGCAAGCTCTTTGAAAATGTTGTACCTGAAAAAACGCTGAAAGATAACGGTAAGGCACCAGGCGCCGTGACAGGCTCTGCCGCCAAGAACGGCAAGCTCACATGGGCAGCTCATGGAGAAAAAGATGTTATCGGCTACCGAATCTATTATTCAGCAGACGGAAAAGCACCGTTCAAGAAAATCGGGAGCGTAACATCTGACAAAACATCTGCCTCTATTCCGGCAAAAGGTGTTGTCTATGTAACAGCGGTGGATATCGCAGGACGGGAATCTGGTTCAGCTACTAAAGTAACAACAGGACCTAAGCCTCCTGCGAACAAACCGACTGAGCCGCCAAAGCCGGATGATGATAAACCTGGAACCGATGATCCGCCTCCAACTGATCCTCCAGCGGACCCGCCGCCGGCTGATACGACGAACCAAGGGAACAAGAAAAAGAAAAAGAATTAAAGATAGTAAACACCAGCATCTGCTTTTTGGCAGATGCTGGTTTTTTGGTGTTTTCAAGCAAAACAAAAAAGCCGTCATATGACGGCTTTTTTGTTTTGTTATTAGTCTTCCATCGTTGACAGATCACCTGTCGGAAGATCGAGCTCCCATGCTTTTAAGACACGGCGCATGATTTTTCCGCTTCTCGTTTTTGGAAGCTTGTCTTTAAATTCGATCTCTCTTGGAGCCGCATGAGCAGCGAGTCCTTTTTTCACGAATGAGCGTATATCTTCAATCAGCTCGTCGTTCGGAGAATAGCCGTCACGCAGAGCGATGAACGCTTTAATGATTTCTCCCCTGACAGGATCAGGCTTTCCAATTACACCTGCTTCAGCAACTGCAGGGTGTTCTACAAGCTTGCTTTCTACTTCAAACGGACCAACTCGCTCACCCGATGTCATGATTACATCATCAATGCGGCCTTGGAACCAGAAGTAGCCGTCTTCATCCATATATGCGGAGTCACCTGAAACGTACCATCCGCCTGGAGTGAAATAAGATTCATATTTTTGTTCATTATTCCAGATCGTGTGCATCATGGATGGCCAGCCTTTTTTAATGGCGAGGTTCCCCATGCGGTAAGGCGGCAGGACATTGTCCTGGTCATCTACGATCGCTGCGGTGATGCCAGGAAACGGCTTGCCCATCGATCCAGGCTTAATCTGCATCGATGGATAGTTGCTGATCAGCTGTCCGCCTGTTTCTGTCATCCACCAGTTATCATGAATGCGCAGGTTGAACACCTTCATGCCCCAACGGACGACTTCTGGATTCAACGGTTCACCAACACTCAGGATATGCCTTAATGAAGAAAGGTCAAATTTTTTCAGCACTTCATCGCCTGCACCCATCAGCATGCGGAACGCTGTCGGCGCGCTGTACCAAACTGTTACGCCATACCTTTCTATCGTAGAATACCAGTCTTCAGGACTGAAGCGCCCTCCGCGGATGACACTCGATGCTCCATTTAGCCATGGCCCGAAGATACCGTATGATGTGCCAGTTACCCAGCCAGGATCAGCTGTACACCAGTAAACATCGTCTTCTTTCAGATCAAGCACCCATTTTCCAGTCTGGAAGTGCTGGAGCATGGCGTTATGAACGTGAAGGACTCCTTTTGGCTTGCCCGTTGAACCGGACGTGTAATGAAGAATGAGCCCGTCTTCTCGGTCCACCCATTCAATTTGAAGGTCTTTGTCCGCTTTTTCCATCTGTTTAAAATAGCTGACGCAAGGCCCTTCTTCTTTAACATCTTCTCCAACTAGGACGACATGCTTTAGATGAGGCAGGTCTGATACAGGAACACGCTCAAGCAAAGCAGGCGTCGTAACAAGCACTTTTGCTTCACTGTCTTCTAGGCGATCCTTAACCGCACCTTCCATAAATGCTTCAAAAAGCGGTCCGACAATCGCACCTAGCTTGATGGCTCCAAGGAAAGTGAAGTAAAGCTCAGGAGAACGCGGCATAAAGATAAATACCCTGTCCCCTTTTTCAACGCCAAGCTTTCTCAGCATGCTGCCAGCACGGTCTGACATTTCTTTCATTTCTTTAAACGTATATTTTTCGTCACGGTTCTGATCGGAAAAATAAAGAGCTACTTTGTTTTTCCTGTGGGAGGCTGCATGGCGGTCTATGGCTTCATATGCCATGTTCACTCTGCCTGTTGCATGCCAGGAGAATTCTTTTTCAACGTCTTTCCAGTCAAATGTTTCGTATGCTTTTTCATAGTCCTGCAAGTTAAAATTCCCTTGAATGATAGGAAGCGCTTCCAGTTTCATCGTCAATCTCCTTTCCCTGTGTAAAGTCAATTTATTATATCATAATGCATCAGAATTTTTTAACTAATTAGAATTGTGCAGAAAATACACAATTGCCTGCCGCTTAAACGCTGCAGTTTATGTATAATAGAGTTGAAGTAATTCTAGGTGGTGTTATAGATGATACACAAAAAAACGTACAATTGCCTTGTACTGCAGACTTCCTCCGGTGCAGTGACCATCGAGGGGCCAGTGTCACCTGAGACGCTGTCTTCCCTTCAGTTTCACAGCGGGTTAAAAGCCTTCAGACCGCATGAAGAGCAGAAAAAGGCGCTGATTGAAATAGCAGGACTTAAGGAAGGCCGGATTATCATCGCACGTACGAAAGACACGGTGATAGGCTATGTTACATATGTCCACCCTGACCCACTCGAGCGCTGGTCACAAGGCAGTATGGAAAACTTGCTTGAACTCGGAGCCATCGAAGTCATATCTGAGTTCCGCAACTATAAAATTGGTAAGAATTTATTAAAAGTATCCATGATGGATGATGCCATGAACGACTATATCATTATCACCACTGAGTATTATTGGCACTGGGATTTACAAGGCACCGGGCTGAACGTGTGGGACTACCGGAAGGTGATGGAGAAAATGATGAATGCCGGCGGGCTGCAATATATGGCGACAGATGATCCTGAAATCTGTTCGCATCCGGCCA
This sequence comes from Fictibacillus aquaticus, assembly GCF_002245695.1. Classification (GTDB taxonomy): domain Bacteria; phylum Bacillota; class Bacilli; order Bacillales; family Fictibacillaceae; genus Fictibacillus; species Fictibacillus aquaticus. The sequence goes on from NZ_NOII01000002.1 coordinate 452,185, forward strand.
ACTGCCTGATGGTCAAGATTGGAAACCGTGTCACTCTGGACGATGTGCAGCAATTTGACAGGATACGCTTTCAAAACCGTTTCATGTACTAAAAGTTCCTTGCTGCGCTTTTACGATAACGATGCCGAATCAGCTTTTGTTAAAAAGCACTACTTTCCAACAGTGTAAAAAGGAGCGGATATTATGCTTGTTAAGGACATCATGGCCGCAAACGTCCCTGTTTTTAAGATCAGCGTTTCTGTTGCAGCGGCAAAACAGGAAATGATGAAGCAGTCTTCCAGATATTTTGCAGCAGAAGATAATGACCGAAGATGGAAAGGCATGGTTTCAGATATCGATATTAAAAAAGCGGAGGAAAGCGAAGATAACTTCATATCGGACATAATGAAAACTGACATGATAACCGCTCATCCATTGGACAGTGCTGAGGAGCTATCTGGAGTGTTTTATCAAAACAATCTGGAATATATACCCATTATCGAAGAAGACCGCATTATCGGGCTAGTTACAGAAAAAGAAATGCTGCATACGCTTGTGCGGCTCACAGGCGCACATCAGCCGAGTTCAAAGCTGGAGATCAAAGTGATCAACAAAGCCGGACAGCTTGCCGAGGTCGCTGCAATCATTAAGGAACATCATATAAACATTCAAAGTGTATTGGTTTACCCTTGTCAGAATGATGAAGAGAAAGTGCTTGTGTTCCGCCTTGCCACCATGAATCCGCTTCCAGTTATACAGCACCTAAATGACGAGGGGTATACTGTTTTAGGACCGGTGAGATAAAATGAACGAACCTCTTTTTATATATTCTGAGAATCTGCTGGACTACAAGTTTCATGACAGCCATCCTTTTAACCAGCTGAGGGTCAAGCTGACATATGATCTGCTGAAAGCGTCAGGACACCTTTCTGACACGTCTGTCGTGAAGCCGAGAAAAGCATCTGACGAAGAAATTATGCTCATCCATGACAAAGGATACATTGAGGCAGTAAAGAAAGCTGGAGAAGGCTCGCTGTCTTCAGATATCGCGGGCAACTATGGACTTGGCACGGAAGACACGCCTTCATTTAAAGGAATGCACGATGCAGGCGCATGGATCGTCGGAGCTACATTGACGGCAGCCGATCTTGTAATGGAGGGAAAAACAAAACATGCTCTTTCGCTGAGCGGCGGCCTTCACCATGGTTTTCGAGGGAAAGCCTCAGGATTCTGTATTTACAATGACAGCTCCATCGTCATCGAGTATATACGCCGCAAATACGGTGTGCGTGTCCTCTATGTGGATAGTGACGCCCATCATGGAGACGGGGTGCAGTGGGCTTTTTATGACGACAGCGACGTTTGCACACTATCTATTCATGAAACAGGAAGGTACCTGTTCCCTGGAACTGGAAATGTCCATGAAAAAGGACAAGGATCTGGCTATGGTTTCTCCTTTAATGTTCCGGTAGACGCGTTCACAGAGGACGAATCCTGGCTGCACTGCTATGAGACTAGCCTTCTTGAAGTGGCGGATTATTTTAAGCCAGATGTGATCGTCACGCAAAATGGAGCGGATGCGCACTGCTATGATCCTCTTACGCACCTGTCAGTGACGATGAAAACATATGAGGCAATGCCTAGGCTTGCCAAAAAAATAGCAGACCGCTATTGCGGCGGGCGCTGGATCGCAACTGGCGGAGGCGGCTATGACATATGGAGAGTTGTGCCTAGAGCATGGGCGAACATCTGGCTTGCGATGAATGGCATTCAGGAAAGCGGAAATCTTCCTGCAGAGTGGCTGGCCAAATGGAGCCGGGAGAGCCCCGTTGAACTTCCAAGAACATGGAGCGACAGCCCAGATATTTATACACCCATACCAAGAAAGCCTGAAATTACCGCTAAGAACGAAGACACTCTCGCTAAGACATTGTACAGTATACGGTCATTAAAGAAGAAAAACGGATAAATAAAAAAAGCGCTTAGAGCGCTTTTTTTCATTGCAAAGTTTTGATGATCGACTCAGCCATGAACGAAGAGCGTTCAGCAGCAAGCTTTGTAAACTCCGTAAAGCTTGCAGGCGCCTCGCCGTTTGCTTTGTCGGAGATAGAACGGATGACAACAAAAGGCACATCGTTCAGGAAACACGTCTGAGCAACCGCCGAGCCTTCCATCTCGATGCAGTCGCCGCTGAATGCCGCATGGTATTTTTCCACGATGCTGCGGTCAGCTATGAACTGATCTCCGCTTAAGATTTTTCCTTTTCTCACTTTCGGTCCATTCAGCTGTTCTGCCGCTTTTTCGGCAAGCAGCACAAGCTCCTTTGAAGCATTAAATTCAGATTCATGCTCAAACATCGGAATCGTCCCTTGCTTAAAATGAGGGCTAAGTGCAGATGCATCGATATCATGCTGCATAAGGCTGGTAGATATAACGATGTCTCCAACCTCAAGTTGCGGGTGAAGAGCTCCTGCAACTCCAGTAAAAATAATGTGCGTCACTTTAAAACGGTCGATCAGCAGCTGTGTAGTGACCGCTGCGTTCACTTTCCCAACTCCTGACTTGCACAATACGACTTCTTTGTTTTCATAAGTTCCTTCATAAAACTTGATCTTAGCCTGGGTGCTTTCACCGTAAACATCCAGTTTCTCTTTCATGAACGCGATCTCCTCGTCCATCGCGCCAATAACTCCAATCCTCAACTTTCAATTCCCCCATATAGTCAGTTTTTCGTTGTGTTTCTGAACTGAATGCGGTGTGGCAGCACTACCGTATGTTCTTCGACTTTTTCCTTGTTCATGAGCTTTGTCAGCAAGCGCATCGCCACTGCCCCGATATCATACATCGGCTGTACAACGGTGGAAAGCGTCGGTCGTACCATTGTAGCGAGCCTTGTGTTATCAAAGCCGATTACTTCAATGTCTTCCGGAATCTTTAAGCCTCTGTCCTGAGCACCGTGAATGACGCCAAGAGCCATCTCGTCGGTCCCGACAAAAACAGCTGTAGGCTCCTGTCCGCTTTCGAGAAACGCCTCCAATGCTTCAATGCCGGAATCATACGTGTAATCACCGACAAAAATGTGTGTCTCGTCGACTTTTTTGCCTGCTTCTTCAACCGCTTTTCGGTAGCCTGTAAACTTGTGATAGCCGTTAATCGGATCTTCAAGCGGTCCTGTCACCATATGCACTGTCTTATGGCCTTGCTCGAACATGTGCTTAACAGCGTCATATACTGCCTGCTGATAGTCAATGTTAACAGACGGAATTTCTTCGTTCACATCAACTGTTGCAGCCATAACAATCGGAACAGCAGCGCGCTTGAATTCTTCAACATGTTCTTCTGTAATTTTTCCGCCCATGAACACGATGCCATCTACCTGTTTGCCAAGAAGCGTGTTCAGCAGATGGATCTCTTTCTCTTTGTTCTGGTCGGAGTTACATAGAATGATATTGTATTTATACATCGTGGCGATATCTTCAATCCCGCGTGCGAGCTCAGCAAAAAAGATGCTTGAAATATCAGGGATGATCACTCCGACGGTTGTCGTCTTCTTGCTCGCCAGTCCTCTCGCAACTGCGTTAGGTCTGTAGCCGAGGCGATCGATTGCCTCAAGCACCTTTTTTCTTGTAGATGGCTTAACATTTGGATTGCCGTTTACGACACGGGAAACCGTTGCCATCGACACACCCGCTTCACGTGCCACGTCATAAATCGTTGTATTCAAATTAATCCTCCTTTAATTCTTGAACCGAAACCTGTCAAGGTTTATGTAATATTAAGTTTTATCATACGCTAAAGTAATGTGACAGGCAATGGATTGCTCTTTGTTTCACAATGATTTTGAAAAAAGCCTGTACTGTTTTCATAGTGTTAGCGTTACCCTTTTGAAACATACTAAAAAAAGGCCAGAAAATGACAAAAGCTCCTTTGTGAAAAGGAGCGAGTTGTTCTTCAACTAAACGGTCTCTTTAACGGTCTTCAGTAGACCTGATGCAGTGAGTTCACTCATAAACTCTTCAAATTCTGAAAAGTCCATTTGCTGTGCGCTGTCCGATAGTGCCGATGCCGGATCAGGATGCACCTCTGCCATCACGCCATCCGCACCTATGGCGATGGCTGCTTTTGCAGCCGGAACTAGAAGGTCTTTCCTTCCAGTAGAGTGCGTTACATCTACAAGAACAGGCAGATGGGTTTCTTTTTTCAAAATAGGAACAGCCGTAATATCAAGCGTATTGCGCGTAGCTCGTTCGTATGTCCGTATCCCCCGCTCGCATAAAATAATCTGGCTGTTTCCTTGAGATATAATGTATTCCGCAGAATAAATAAATTCCTCGATCGTAGCAGAAAGTCCCCGCTTTAGCAGAACAGGCTTCTTCATCCTTCCTGCTTCTTTCAGCAGATCAAAGTTCTGCATATTCCGAGCCCCAATCTGAATGATATCTAAATACTCAGAAGCCGTTTCAAGGTCTTTTACAGAAACTACTTCGCTTACCGCCTTAAGTCCTGATTCATCCGCTGCCCTGCGAAGAATCTTTAAGCCTTCGAGGCCGAGTCCCTGAAAATCGTATGGGGAAGTCCTAGGTTTATAAGCTCCGCCTCTTAAGAAGGAAAGACCGTACTTTTTCACTTCCTTAGCGGCAGCTGCAGTTTGTTCGTACGATTCAACCGCACAAGGTCCTGCTATAATCTGCTGCCTTCCTCCCCCGATAATGGATGAGCCAAACGAAATCACCGTATCTTCACTCTGAGTTCTGCGCGAAACAAGAAGAACTTCTTTATGGTCATCTTCTTGGATCTCAAGACCTGCCTTAAATATCTCTTTAAAAATATGCTGAAGAGCATTAGTTGCAAAAGGACCTTGATTGTTTGCGGCAATTAAATCGAGCATCTCGCGTTCACGTACAGCATCGAACCTGCTAATTCCGCTGGCGTTTTTAACTTTCCCTATTTTTTGTACAAGATTAGCACGCTTATTGATCAGCCGCATGATCTCAAGGTTGATCTTATCGACATCGTCTCTAATTTTATCTATATTATTTAGGGACATATTGTTCCACCCCGCTGTTAGTCGTCTGTGTATGACAGGCTTTGTGCTGCGGCAACCTTTTTCCCGCAGGTTAAGCTTTATTTTAGTATAAAATAACTATTTAGCATTGTCACTTTTGCCTTCTCTCATAGAAAAAGCGCCGTCTTAAACGACGGCGCCTTTTTCTTATTATGAAATAACTTCTTCCATCTTTTTAACTGTGATGGACCAGTGCGAGGCATTCCACACCTGATTTCCGTTCTTAAAAAGGAAAACTTGCGGCGATTCATGCCTTACTCCCGTTTCCTCTGCAATAAGATTGCTCAATGGGCGGGCATCCTGCACGTTCAAAAAGAAAAACGCTTCATTTGGGTGATTTTCAGCGAACTTTTCAAATTGACGATAGCCTTCATGGCTCACAGGACAAGTTGTGCTGTTTTTCAGCAGGAAAAACTGGTTGTTTTCTTCCAAAACTTTCTTCCATTCGTTCTCGTTCGTTAACTGTACTAGCATCAAGCTGCCTCCTTTGAATAACAGACAGAGGAAGGCGAATATCGCCTTCCTCTGTATCATTTCATAAATATGTCCCTTGCATCAATATTTTTGCTCAGCAAGCTCTGGTGTGCGGAGATCTTCTGCTTCAGGCTGTTCGGTGATTTCACCGTACACTTCATTTGTTTCCTGATCAGCAGTGTCTTTTTCGCGCCACTTATCGAGATCACGACGGATGTTCGAGGTAAGTTCTTTAACCTTGCCGGCAACCTGTGTGGACTGCTCGCTTACTGTTTTCACAAGCGAGTTGGACTTTTCAATCGCCATCTGAGAAAATTCGTTCGATTTGTCCTTCAGCAGAACGGCCTGCTCGTTCAGGTCCCCTCTCAGCTCTTTACCGGTTTTAGGTGCCAAAAGCAAAGCAGATGCCGCTCCGACTATACCTCCGACAAGAGCTCCAATAATAAAATCCTTGCTGTCAATGCCCTGATTATTATTGCCCATCATAAACGCCTCCTCTTGAATAGTTTTGAGAAGCCGCCCCCTTGACATTCTGTTTCTTGATTTTCCATTTCTCCCAGAGTGTCAAAGCTGCGTTCCCCCATTGAACCGCCTGCTTAATCTGATGAGACTGCTGTTCCGTTCCAATGGAAATCTGGTCGGTTACTTTTCTCACTGATTGATTAACTTTCTGTATGGACGTGCCGAAATCCTGCACAGCGGAGAAAATCTGGTTTAATGAATCTGACTTTTTTTGCACATCTTCTGCGAGCACATTTGTTTTATGTAACAAATCCGCGGTTTCGCGTGTTACTCCCTGAAGCTGATTTTCTAATCCATCGAGCGTTTTCGCCACGTGATCAAGTGTAAACTGAAGTGACTTCAGTGTTCTTGAAAGGAAATAAACGAGAACGACAAATGCTGCTGCGATGATTGCTACACTAATTGAAATAATCATATCCATGTAATGGACACCTCCTAATATTATATTATTTCCTTTTCCCCAAATCTTTTCAATTAAACGTTATGATTATTTTCTTCCTTTTTTGCTCAAACCCTTTTTCCACTTAAATTTTTTTAATAATGCTGTGATGAGAAACCGGCAAAAAAGTCACGTCTAAGTGTTAGTGCAGCTAAGGCTGGCATTATGGCTCGGGGTAAGCCTAGTTTTCTTTATAGAACATTACAAATTGTCTAAATTAAGTTAAAATAGACTTGTAAGATTATTTTTTCTAAATAAGGGGGCAATACCATTGAAAGATCCGCGCATCAGCCAATTGGCAAAAAACCTGATTACATATTCCGTTAACCTGCAAAAAGGCGAAAAAGTTCTTATCGAAAACTTCGGTTTGCAAAAAGAGCTTGTGAACGAGCTTGTAAAAGAAGCTTACGCAGCCGGCGGATTCCCTTTCGTCTTGCTGAAAGACCACTCAATTATGCGTCAGCAATTCATGGAGGCATCTGAAGAACAGATGAAGATGATCGCTGAGCATGAAGGAAACATGATGAAACAGATGGATGCATACATTGGTCTCCGTGCTGGCGATAACATTAACGAGCTTTCTGATGTACCTGCAGAAAAAATGGCTCTTTACGAAAAAACGATTTTCGCGATGCACCGCAATATCCGCATAAAGGATACAAAATGGTGTGTTCTCCGCTACCCAAGTGCATCTATGGCACAGCTTGCAAGCATGAGCACAGAAGCATTTGAAGATTTCTACTTCGATGTATGTACACTTGATTACAGCAAAATGAACAACGCGATGGACGCATTGAAGGATTTGATGGACCGTACAGACAAAGTCCGCCTGACGGGTCCTGGAACAGACCTTACTTTCTCTATCAAAGACATCCCGTCTGTAAAATGTGCAGGTAATTACAACATTCCTGATGGAGAGGTGTTCACAGCTCCAGTCAAGGATTCAGTCAACGGAACGATCTCATACAACACACCTTCACCTTACAATGGGTTCACTTTTGAAAACGTGAAGCTGACGTTTAAGGATGGCAAGATTGTTGAAGCCACAGCAAACGATTCAGAGCGCATCAATAAAATCTTTGATACGGATGAAGGTTCACGCTATGTAGGAGAATTTGCGATCGGTGTGAATCCATTCATCCAGCATCCGATGAAAGACATCCTGTTTGATGAAAAGATCGACGGCAGCTTCCACTTTACGCCTGGCCAGTCTTACGAAGAAGCGTATAACGGCAACGAGTCTAACATCCATTGGGATATGGTCATGATCCAGCGCAGCGACTACGGCGGAGGAGAAATCTATTTTGACGATGTCCTCATCCGCAAAGACGGCGTATTCGTGCTTCCAGAGCTTGAAGTGCTGAACCCTGAGAACCTGAAATAAACAAAAAAAAACTGCCTGCAAGATGTGCATTATCTTGCAGGCAGCTTTTCTTTTTGATAAAGCTCTTTTAAGCAATCATTGTTGCTTTTAGTATTCTGAGGAGATGTTGATCTCCGTTACAGGTGCACGCTTTCCGCGGGGTGAGCGGTGAGCCCTTTTGCCGCTGCGCGACTTTAAAAGGTCTCACCTGCCCACTCAACCCGCAGGATAAGGAAGGCTACGCAGCAAGACATCGCACGAAGAAAATGCGATTTTCATTTTCGAGGAGACGGCACCTTTCACTGCGATCAACTTTATCAATGAAGTATTCAAAGGTGACTTTAGAACTTTAAAAGACATAAATCCAACTAAAATCTTTATATAGTAAACAAGTGAGATGTCGCTCTGCTTTACAGGAGCGCGCTTTCCGCAAGGTGTCAGCGAATCCTGAAACGGCTCAGTCACGATAAGTAAAAGGGCAGGAGGCTGATATGGGCCACTCCTTGAGAATAAACACAGCTTTGTCTTTACGTTTAAGGTATTGCTGAGGACCCTCACTTATCAAGCGGAATGTGTTCGACAATAGTGTCTTTTATATTCCTGACCAGAAGAACCCAAGGAAAAGATTTTCACAAAGGTTTTTCATCATGATTTCTACGTTGTTTAAGTTGATTGGAGTGAAAGGCACCGCCTGCCCCGCGGAAAGCGTGTGCCTGTAGCGGAAATCAACAGCTTCCATGAATACTAAATTAGCAACTTTGATAAACAAAAAACCGCTGCAAAGGATTATCCTTTTACAGCGGTTTTTTTATTATTCAACGGGTGTCTGGCACGCGTTTTCGTAAGCTTTTTGGAATTTCTGAATGTCTCCAGCCCCCATGAAAAGAAGGACTCCTGTTTCATGCTGCTTAAGCACATCAATTGTATCTTCACTGATAAGCTGAGCGTTCGGGATTAGATCAAGGAGATCTTGAATCGTCAATTCGCCTGCATTTTCACGGGCAGAACCGAAAATATCACATAAGTAAACATAATCGGCCCCCTTCAGGCTGTCCGCGAATTCAGTCAAGAATGTCTTCGTACGAGTGAAGGTATGCGGCTGGAAGATCGCAACAGCATCACGGTCAGGATATTTATAAGATGTTGCTTCAATCGTCGCTTTGATCTCAGTCGGGTGGTGAGCATAATCATCGATTAGAATCTGGCTGCCGAACGTTTTTTCTGAATAACGGCGTTTTACTCCTCCGAACGTTTTCAAGCGCTCTGCGATAATATCCGTCGGGATGTCTTCATAATGGCAGATCCCGATCACAGCCAGTGCATTCAACACGTTATGCGTACCGTACCCTGTAATGGTGAACGTTCCATAGAATGTATTGCGCACGAATACATCAAACGTAGTCCCGTTCGCATCACGGACGATATTCTTCGCCTGGAAATCATTATGGTCACCAAGGCCGTAGAACACAACCGGAACTTGAGCCTGAATTTTCTGAAGATATGGATCATCTCCACAAGCGATGATGCCTTTGTTGACTTGCATCGCCATCTGCTGGAACGCGCTGAATACGTCCTCGACATCCTTAAAGTAATCCGGATGGTCAAAGTCGATATTCGTCATGATCGCATAATCCGGCTCATACGAAAGAAAATGACGGCGGTATTCACATGCTTCAAACACGAAATACTCGCTGTTTTCGATTCCTTTCCCTGTTCCGTCTCCTATCAGGAACGCTGTCGGCTTCGCACCTTCAAGAACATGTGCGAGAAGTCCAGTCGTTGATGTTTTACCGTGTGCTCCAGTCACCGCGATCCCAGTAAACTTTTTAACAAAATCGCCAAGAAAATGGTGATATCGGTAAACTGGCAATCCGAGCTCCACAGCTGCCTTAAGTTCTTCGTGATCCCCGCTGAACGCATTCCCGGCAATGATCGTCTGACCTGGACGGATGTTATCCTTGTTAAAAGGAAGGATTGAAACTCCTCTTTCTTCAAGCCCCACTTGAGTGAAAATCGGCATATCAATATCCGATCCCTGCACGTCAAATTTCATATCGTGGAGAATTTGCGCCAGCGCACTCATTCCCGTCCCTTTTATTCCAACAAAATGATATTGTGTCATTGTAAAGACCTCCACAAAAGAACACCTTCTAAAAGGCCTATTTTTAATGTATTATATGCCCGCTCTGCATACTTGCGCATAAAGAAGCGGCACGGCATCTCATACATTATAGCAAATCGCAGCTTTTCCGGCCAACTGCTGCTCTAGCCTAGTGTCCTTTTTACTCTGTTTATTTTGTGCATTGTGCACCAAAACATGTTGCCGTTCTATTCGACTTTTTCAAGTCTCGGATTTGGCCTGTATATACGGCCTGCCTTTGCCTGATGGCCGTCATGCATCAGCACATTGTCACCAGTAAAGCCAATATTGATTTTCAGCAAATTACTGCCTACACCATATATATCGACCGGAACCTTCAGTTCTTCAAAGCGAGTGATTCTTTCCTTCGTGAATCCTCCGCTCACAACAATTTTCACATGGCTGAAGCCTTCCTCATCCAATGCCCTTCGCAGCGCAAAAATGAGTTCTGGATTTACACCTCTTGGATCGAAGTTTCCAAGGACATCCTGGTTCCTGAAAAAATACTGGTCGACCATCGTCCTCGACGTATCGACTCTTACACCTTTTAGAGTGCTTCCGAACTCACGCGCAACTTTTAGTGCATCTGTGATGACATCATTGTTATAGTCCACGAGAGCGATCAGATCATCTTCAGGATACTTTTTGTGGTATGCCTTTGTCGCTTCCACAATATCGCCGTTAAAAATCTGAATCAAGGCATGCGGCATCGTTCCCATGCCTTTTTTGCCCCACCATTCATTCATTGCATGAGTCGCCTGTGCAGAGGCTCCGCCTATATAAGCAGCATATCCGTCTCCTGCCTGCTGTGCAAAGTGATCGTCCCTGTCCCCCATGAAAATAACAGGTTTTTGTATACCTGAAAGGCTCGCAGCTTTGGCCACATTATATACATTCGTCGCAACTGACGTTCTTCTTGCCAGTATCCCGTCAATTACTCCTTCTAAAAATCCGAAATTTTGATAAGGCCCCTTGATTGTAAGCACCGTTTCAAACGGAGAGATTTTATCTCCATCCCTCAGAGAGTAAATTTCAAGTTCTTCTGGATTTTTCCCGAATGTTTTTATTAATGCTATCGCTTCATCTGTCCCGCAAAGGACAGCATCATTTTTCTGGAAAAACTGCATCGTCACCACATTGTCAGGCTTATATGCTTCGACGATCTCACACGTCTTTAGGAAATATACTGCGGAAAACCAGCCTTCGCCGGCTCTCTCGTCAAATTTAAATGTCTTGTTTGTCAGCCTGCTGATCTTTCCTTGCAGCTTCAGCTCTATTTCTTTCATGTAAATACTCCTCAATACATAGTAAGACGGCATCCGATTGTCCTACCTTATCATAATAAAGAGAGTTTTGGAACACAAGAAAAAGCTGAGGGAGCTCCCTCAGCTTTAAACGTCAGCATAAAGCCGTTCTTCAAATTCTTCCGGTGTTAATAGAACGTTCCTTGGCTTTGATCCCATCGCTTCTGAAACAAGTCCGAATGCTTCCATCATCTCAATCAGACGCGCAGCGCGGTTAAATCCGACTCGAAACCTTCTTTGCAGGCTGGAAGAAGAGGCCGCCCCTACGTCCATGACATAATAACAAGCTTCTTCAAACAGATCATCTTCCTGGTCGATATGCTGCTGAGTCTGAATCAGTTCTTCTCTTGAAAACAAATAGTTGAGCGGATATTCTTCTTTTACATAGGTTGTTACCGCTTCGATCTCATCGTCAGAAACAAAGTTCCCTTGAATACGGACTGCTTTGTTAGAGCCGTTTTCCATAAACAGCATGTCCCCTCGTCCGAGCAGGCGCTCTGCTCCGCTCATGTCGAGAATCGTTCTTGAATCGATGGCAGACGATACAGCGAATGCTGCACGTGTAGGGATATTCGCTTTTATTAAGCCTGTAATAACGTCTACAGACGGCCGCTGTGTCGCCAGCAGCAAATGAATCCCGCAAGCCCTCGCTTTTTGAGCGATACGGCAGATTGCTTCCTCAACATCCTGCGGTGACACCATCATAAGATCTGCAAGCTCGTCGATCACGATGACGATGTACGGCATCTTATTGGCATAATGCTTTTCAGCAGTCATTTTATCGTTGAAACGTTTGATATCGCGCACTCCGGTTCTGGCAAAATCTTCATACCTGCGTTCCATTTCTTCAACAGCCCATTTTAAGGCAGCTGTAGCTTCCTTTGCATCGTTGATAACCGGTGTTACCAAGTGCGGTATATGGTTGTATGGTGCTAGTTCTACCATTTTCGGATCAACGAGAAGCAGCCTGACATCTTCTGGAGAAGACTTATAAAGAAGGCTGACAAGTATCGAGTTAATACAGACACTCTTTCCAGATCCTGTTGCTCCCGCTATCAAGCCATGCGGCATTTTTTGCAAATCTGTAACAACAGGCGATCCTGAAATATCAAGTCCCAGAGCTACAGTTAATGGCGAACCGCTGGCACTGAATGCTGGATCTTCGATAATCTCCCTCAAGTAAACGGCCCGGCTGACCCGGTTTGGAACTTCAATACCAATCGTGTTCTTGCCAGGTATCGGCGCTTCAATTCGGATGTCTCTCGCTGATAAACTCAGCTTGATATCATCTGTCAGGTTGGTGATTTTGTTCACCTTCACCCCCGGTGCAGGCTGAACCTCAAACCGTGTAACAGATGGCCCCTGTGTCAGGTGCACGACCTTCGCGTTCACATTGAAGTTGTTCAACGTTTCCTGCAGCAGTGATTCCTGTGACAATAGCCAGCTTTCATCATCCAACTGTGCAGCAGGAGCTACATCCAAGAATTCTATCGGGATCAAATGACTTTTCTTTTCCTGAGCTGGCTTTACGCTAGGAGCCATTTCAGCTGGTTTAACAGCGGGCTGCGGGACAGCTTTTGGAGCAGGAGCAGCTGCTCTTTCTTTGATGGCCTGCCTGTCTTTTTTCAGCATCATCACATTAAAAGGAACATAAGTACCGCCGGGCTTCTTCATAGGCGGTTCTGTTTTTCTTTCTTTTGTATCCCCTCCTGCGGTAACAGACGGAGTTATTATTGCTGACGGTTGCTCTTCAGCAGTTTCCGATGCCTCCGCAGCAAGTGGTTCTTCTTTCTCTTCTGCAGGCGGTTCTGATACTGCAAAAGCTGGTCCATCATGATCAGCTCTTGTCAGTTCTGATTCATTCTGTTCTTCTGGTTCAGCATCAAATAGAATTTCTTCTGAAGCAGCAGGCAGTAACTCCACTCTTTCATCTAAAATAGAATCCTGATCTTGTGATTCGTGATAAACCACACCATCTGCTTCGTTCTGATTTTCTTCCGCATTATCCTCATTAATCATTTGAGGATCTTCCTTCTTTTGTTCATCCTTAAACGACCAGCCGGGAAAAATAATCTTCTCTTTGTTCCGTTCTTTAAAGCCGTAAACAGGAGAAGGAATATCTGTCGGAACAAATTTCGGCGTCACTTCTGAGTTTGTAGTTTCGATGTTTTGCTTGTTATGTAGTTTTTTCTCTGGTGCGTCAGTCCTGTTTACCGGGTTTAAGTCATTCCTGTTTACCGGGTTTAAACCATAGATTGGAGAAGGAACAGGCTCAGGTCTGAACTTTTCTCTCTTTCTTGGCGTACGCTCTTTTCTTGTATCATCCTGACGCCGCTCTATGTTTCTTTCAACAGTGCGTTCTTTGCTGCGCACTGTCCGGCTGATATTGTCAACCCTGACCGGCTTACTAGCAGGTGCACGGTGCTCCGCTTGAGGATTTATCCTTCTTTCAGTTTCAGGACGCGGCTCATCCGGAATAACCGGGAAACGGAAATTTCCTGGTGCAGGGTAATCACTCAGCATCTTAGGCCCAGAACCCGCGTTCTTTATTTTGGATGATTTTGTACTGTCTGCAGTATGTTTTGATGCGTTATCTGCAGCTTGTCTCGTCTGGACATTTTTCGGCGCTTTTTCACGCTCTTCAGGTTCTTCCATGTCTTCTTCGTCGTCAAAAAAGTAATTCATCATTTTTTTTAGCCAGCTCATGGATCCACCACCTTTTTCTCTGTACCGCTTTTTCTTTATTGTAGCTAAAAAATGGGAGGAACAATAGTCTGAAAATAATAAACAGACGTTCCTCCTTATTTAATTAATGATTCGACAGTATACATAGCTGATTGTGCCGTACCGGCAACAATTTCCTGCAATTTTTTTATTCTTCTGTTGACGTATTCTTGTTCTTTGCCAGAATAAATACGGGTTCGAGGCCTTCTTCTTCATATAAAAAAGAAAGCGCCGTTACAGGTACCCGGCCGTTAATAAAAAACTGCATCGCCATTTGACCCAGCACATCAAACCCTTGTTCGTTTTCAATATCCGCGATAATGAGCACATCCTGATGAGGCACAGCAACAGCCATCTTCCCCTTAATCGCCGACTTTATTTCGTTCAAATAAGAGGTGTTCAGCACTCGGCTAGCATCGTAGCCATCGTTATGGTTGATAAAATAAAACGTGTTTCCGGCTACTGTATCCTTCTTAGCCTGTATTGGAAGACGGCGAAGGTTGAAAGCAGACATTTCCTTTATCTGCTCTCTGCTTAAATTCCAGCTTTCGGCCTGTTCTTCGGTTATGAGACGATAAGTCGTTCCGAGATCCAGAGCATAAAAAATGTTCGTTTCAGCAGTGTGTTCGTCATGAAGCAGACGCTTTTCCCCTGCTTCAACAGGAAACGATGTGGACCTGATCACAGGGAAAATGTTCTTCGCTGCTTCTTGAGGTGCTTCTTCCTCTCCTTTAAGGGATTTCTCCACATGGTAAAGAAGCTCCTCTAAAAAGGCATCTTTTCTGTTGTGCCATTTAGCAGCAAGTCCAGAAAGCGAGAGGTTTGCTCCCTTCCCAGTCTGAAGGTTTTCAACACGCAAAGTTTCTTCCTTAGAATTGTACTGTGTTTGAAGACCTTTTTCTTTTAGATTGCTTTCTAGCAGTTTTCTTAATTTAGTTACGTCGGACACAGACGGTTACCTCCTTGTTAACGGTTTGTTTTGTTAATAAATTAAGCGGAATTGGCTTGAAGAGTATACTTCAGTGCCCATCCATGATAAATGGTTTGCATATAGCTTCGATTCCCAAATTGCATATTCATCACATTCACTAGATCAACCTTGATTTCATCTTAGATAAAGTTGATCGGAGTGTAAGGTGCCGACTCCTCGAAAATGAAAATCGCATTTTCTTCGTGCGATGTCTTGCTACGTATCCTTCCAAGTGTCCAATAAGTCAAAGACCGACTTACCGGCCCCATTCCCTTTTCCTTGTCGGGGCTAAATGAGCCGACCCGTGCTTTTCGCCACGCCCCGCGGAAAGCGTGCGCCTGAAACGGAGATCAAGCGCTTCTCTGAGTTCTTTAATCACGACATAGTTTACAAAAAGAGCCTTCTTTAAAGTGCGAAAAAACCTCCGTTAAAGGGAGGTTTTTTCATCTTATTTATTCGCCTGCTTTATATTCGCATACTACTTCAGTACCAAGTCCGCCGCGGGCATTCCAGTTGCCTGTCACCTTAAGATACTTAGGCTTAAGCAAACGTGCGAGGTCTTCCATAATTTTGTTTGTTGCATGTTCCTGGTAGATGCCTACGTTTCGGTATGAAGTAAGATAGTATTTCAATGATTTCATCTCTACAAGCTCTTCTGTAGGGATATAGCTGATAATGATATCAGCAAAATCCGGAAGCCCGGACCACGGGCAGACAGACGTGAACTCTGTTGTCGGGATGGTAACAAGCGTATCTTTACCGATATATTCATAAGGAATCGTTTCAAGGATATCAACAAGAATTACATTCTCATCTTGGATATCAAAACGAATGCCTTCGTATTTACTATGGTTTACTTCTACTTTAGCCATGAAGAAGAACCGCCTTTCTTAAATTAAATAATTATTGCGCATTAAAACTCATTATACCACATCAATATTATTTAGGCGCCTTAAATTGACAGCTCAGAAATAAACTGTTCGATCTGCTCCTGTGTTTTCCGGTCTTTATTCACATAGCGGCCGATCTCTTTTCCGTCTTTGAAAGCTACAAAGCTGGGAATGCCAAAAATATCAAGCTCTTGGCAAACTTCAATCAGTTTGTCGCGGTCTGCGTATAGAAACTCAAACTGAGTGAATTTAGACTCGACTTCAGGCATAAACGGTTTGATGAACACGCAGTCCGGACACCAGTCCGCTGAAAAAAGGACAATACTCGCTCCTTTATCAATCGCGGCAAAAAGTTCTTCTCGGGAATGCATCTCTTTCATTCTGTCATTGCTCCTTTAATTTCATATCTCCGGGTTTAATATACCCTCTTTTTCTCATCCATTCTGATAGTAACAGGGAGATGATAATTGGTCCAATAAAATGCAGCATCAGGACTGCTATGAATGTTTCTGCTGTAAAGCCCATAGTCCTTAGGGTCATAAGAGGACCCACAAGACCGCTCGTTCCCATCCCCGCACCTGCAGGTATGTTTTCCATATGCAGCCAAATCGTTCCGATCGGAGCAAGAAGGATTCCGGCTGCTGTCGGGGGTATGAGGATAAGAGGGTTCTTTATGACGTTCGGAAACTGCAGTTTGGATGTACCGATTCCCTGCGTGAGCCAACCCCCTATCCCGTTGTCACGGTAGCTGCTTGTTGCAAAACCAATCATCTGAGCCGCACAGCCGATCGTGGCTGCCCCAGCAGCAATCCCTTCAAGACCAAGCATCATCGCAATGGCTGCACTCGAGATCGGCCCTGTTAACGCAAATCCGAGAAGTGTGGCAACGAGGATTCCCATCAGGAAAGGACGCTGTTCGGTCGCCCACATTACGAGTTCTCCGAAGTTCGCCATAAACTTTCCTATGGCAGGTCCGACAAACTGAGCGGTCAAGAAACCAGTCAAGATTGTCACTCCCGGTGTCACCAAAATATCGAACTTAGTTTCTTTTGATACGATTTTTCCTGCTTCACAGGCAATGACTGCTGCGATATAGCATCCTGCAACACTTCCGAGCTCAGCTCCTGCAGCTCCAGCGATGGCAGCTCCAAACATGACAAGCGGCGGCGCCTTCAAGCCATATGCCACTGCTGCACCGATCACCGGTCCCATCAAGCTCATTGCAAGTGTTCCCACCTTTACAAAGAAAGGCAGGTGAAACTGTTCGCCCGCTGTTTTAAAAATAAGTCCGATCACGAGTGAAGACATGAGACCAAGAGCAAAATAGCTGAATCCGGTAATAATGTATTCTTTTATAGAAAGGGAAACGCCCTTTTTTCTTAAAAAATTTTTCATCGCTTGACTCCTTTAAAATAGTATACCCTTATTGATTATAATGAAGATTTTACATGTGTAAAGACAGGTGTAAAAATAAATTTGTATGAGAACATGGTTAACATGAACCTGAAGCAGCCGATAAATCTATTAAAGAACATACAAATTCAGCAAAAGAATGGGGTATCTAAATTGAAGCTGACTATCAAAAACCGAATCAGGATTATGCTGGGTGTCGTTTTGACCGGGCTCCTCCTGCTCCTTGCATTCACTGCTCTTTACATTTTCAGCAGCAATAAGATGGAAAAAGAAATGAACAACATTCAGGAAACTCTATTACTGAGCAGCGGGATCATGTCCCAATTTTATGAAGTAAGGGCAAAGGAGCAGGATTATTTCCGTTCCCCCTCAGTTGAGAAAAAAGAGAGCGTCATTTCTTCGATCAGCAGTCTGGAGAAAGAAATTAACCAATTAAAAAAGAAGGCTAGCTCAAACGAACAGAAAGAGGCGCTTAAAGAAATCGAGGATGTGACAGCCAGCTATTCGTCTGAATTTCAGATGACTTCTGGCAAATCTGAACAGATCTTTGCATTAGAGAAGTTAATGAAAGAAACATCAGCGTCCTTCCAGGCAAAAATTGACGGGATGAATGACAGCAAGCTTGCCAGACAGCTTCTCATCATGCAGGTTGCAGAAAAAGAGGCTCTGCTAAGTGCAAACACGGAATCTGTTGCCTCTTTTAAAGAAACAGCCGCAAAATTTGACCTGCTGCTGGATGCTGCTGCAATTTCACCAGAAGAGCTTACAGACTTCAAGACAAAAACGTTGAAATATACTAGCTCTGCCGACACGATTCAAACACTTAACAGCGGCATCAATCAGTCGATTAAGACATTTGAAAGTACAGCACTAACTGTTGAGAACAGTATGAAAGGAATCGACCAGCTTCTCCAAAAAGAAAGAAAAGAGCAGAACACTTCACAGAAAGAATCCCAGCTATGGCTGACTCTCCTTTTAACAGGAATCAGCGTTCTCATTTCTGCTGCACTTATGGCAGCCGGCATCTGGCTGATCCGGACCATCATGTCTTCTATCTCTCTTCTTAAAGAAGGCAGTTCCATCATTGGAGAAGGCAACTTAAGCCACCGTGTCACATTAAAGCACCAAGATGAAATGAGCGAACTGGCCGAAACGTTCAACATGATGGCATCCAAAGTACAAAAAGCGATGCTTGAGGTAAAAGCAGCAGCAGATAAAATGAGTTCTTCTTCACAAAACCTTGCTGCCGTCTCCGAAGAAACGACAGCTCAGACAGAAGAAGTTGCATCTGCAGTCTTGCAAGTTTCTGAAGGAGCACAAAGCCAGGCGAAGCACCTTCAGGAAAGCACCCATCTATTAGCTGAAGTAACGCATGCTATTGAAGAGACAAAGCAATACAGTGCGGAGATTTCTGCAGAGGCGCAAAACGCCAAAAACGAAGGGACTAAAGGAAAAGAGACCGTCTCTCAACTTCATGAACACTCTGGCAAATTCCTCGATCTGGCCAACAGCCTCATTCAGGAGATCCAGCAGGCGAGCCGACAGTCGAAACAGATTACTTCGATTGTAGAAACCATTCAGGAAATTGCAGGGAGCACTAACCTGCTTTCCCTTAACGCGGCTATAGAAGCAGCAAGAGCAGGGGATGCCGGCCGAGGCTTCTCAGTAGTAGCAAGCGAAGTCCGAAAGCTTGCCGAACGGTCAAAGAGCGAAGCGGAACGCATTCAGCAGCTAGTCACAGGAATGGCTAAACAGATGGAAAGTCTAGCTTCAGAAACAGCTTTGTTCGAGCAGTACCGAAAAGAACAAGAAAAATCTGTACAAGAAACGGAAAAAGCTTTTTCTGCCATTGCCGGCAATATCGGCGGCATCCACTTGAAACTGGCAAGCGTTCATGAAGCGGTTACCTTAGTTGAAAAAGCAAATAAAACTCTTTCTGAAAAAATGCATGAAGTAAGTGCGATTTCGCAGGAATCTGCCGCTATGACGGAACAAGTGAGCGCATCAGCTATCCATCAGAAAGAAGCGATTCAGCAAGTAAACCTTGCAGCTGAAGAGCTTCAAGGTGTTGCAGCTATTCTTGAAGAAGAGGTAAGCCAATTCCAGCTGGATGATAAAATGGATGACAACGAAGTTTCTTCCTATGTACATACAGAAGCTCATTACATAGACGAAGCCGCTGCGGCTGTTGAACAGGAAGAGAATGACCACATTGAAGAAGATCATCGTCAATAGTTTAAAAAAGGACTCCGGAAACTTTCCGGAGTCCTTTCGCATTTAATCATTCCCTCCGAGAGAGGTATAATTTTGATGCTGCTCATACGTTGAAGAAAAATAATGGCTGCCAGAACCGTCCTGTTTGGCTACAAAATAAAAATAGCCATGTCTTGCCGGTCTGGCTGCCCCTTTCAGCGATTCATAGCCCGGATTAGATATTGCAGTAGGCGGCAATCCCTTATTTAAATATGTATTATAAGGGCTTCTCACTTTAAGATCAGCGATCCTCAGCCTTGCTTTAGGCTTTTGCAGCAAATATTGCACAGTCGCGCATGACTGCAGCTTCTGGCCTTTTTTTATCCTATTCTGAAAGACCCCGGCAATAACGAGCCTCTCCTGATCCAGCAGTGCTTCTTTTTGGACGATCGAAGCGATGATAACCACATCGTTTAATCTCTCTTTGTTTATGTTTAATTTTTTTGTATTTTCCAGAAAACGCTCCACAGCCTGCCTTACGATCTCAGCTGCTTCAGTCTTTTCTTTAAAATAATAAGTACCTGGGTATAAATAGCCTTCTAATACAGGTATTGTTCCGTTTTTGTCATCAGGCAGCTGCAGCTTTTCAGACTGTTCGCTTGTCAGTGTCCCGGCTGACCGGACGGCTTTCTGAAAGGCGTGCTTATCAGCGATCCCAAGAGATTGTATTTTCTCTCCGATCTGTCGTGATGTATGTCCTTCTGAAATGACGAGTTCAATACCTTTCCTTTCTTTCGCTTTTGTTTTCAGGTCGATGTACAGCTCACGGTATGAAGCATCTTTGAATAATGTATGTCTTCCCTTTACGATCTCTTTTCCGCCGCTTTGGAGTTTCCCGTAAACATAAAACAGCTGCCTGCTTTTTATGATATCCTTTTGCTCCAGCACACCTGCTATATCATAAAGATCGTCTTCTTTATGGACGGTGATGGTGATTTCTTCGCTTCTCGTTTCTCCCGGCAGCAGTGTCCAAACGTAAATGGCAGCAAAGACAAAGCCTGCAAGAAGGATGAACCATGCTGTCCGCCGCCTCATGATTCAGAAGCCTTCTTTTTAGCAGTCAAATAGCCCCAAAGCGCAGCTGCAATACCGCCTGCTGTGTCTGAGATCAGGTCGACCATCGTGTCACTGTTTCCTCCGCCCTGCAGCGTCATATTAAACAGCTGGTCGAAGCTGAATTCGTAGATCTCCCAAACAACACCGCCAAACACCGAAAAGGAGAGGATGAACCAAAACGGCAGCCATACTGAAATATAAGAGCGGCCTTCCGTTTTCGTCATTCTTTCGTATAGCGCTACAGCAACAAATCCAAGCAAAACCCCGCTCAGCAAGTGAAGAAACGTATCCCACCAGCCAAGGCCGTAAAAACCTCTTATCGAACCGAGATATTGAGAAGCGAATAAAAAACCAATATAAGAAACGATAAGCGGCATGTTGAATTTTACTTTTGTAAAATGCGCGAGAACGATTGGAACTGCTCCGCAAAGAATGCCCGCAGCAGCAACCTGCCAGCTGTGAACGTCACCTTTTGGATAATAGTAAACAAGCATGGCTGCCATAAAAATCGTATAGCTCCAGCTAAGAATGATAATGATTTTTCTGTTCATCTGCTTCTGCACCTCGATGTAACAAGTTAATCATAGAATGTGCAGACTGCCTTGAAATATGAAAAACAGTCCTGATCAGGACTGTTTTTCTTGTAAGCTATACTCATATTGGCCGAAAAGCATAAGGGCGATGTGCACGAACATCTCGTCACGATTAACGAGTCTGGAGGTAAAAATTCCGATCGCGCCTTCTTTCTTCCTAACATCAGCATCCTCTGTCAATGCAGCCATCAGCTGGCCAAGTTCACTTCCAGCTTGAAGACCGTCTGCTATAAAGTCAGGAAGCTTGATGCGCGCCCCTCCTGCAGTGAATGTTTTGCCGCTCCGGTCTGTAAGAGCTCCCCAATTGCACAGGTACATGCCGTCTTCCATCTGCATGACACCGCCCTCAAGACCGATACCGATGTCTGCTCCCTCTTTCACACATGCTGCAGCACGGTTCAGTGCACCGGCCTTTGTTTCTTCATCGTTAATTGGCTGCGGACGGACACCCGAAGGTACGTTATAAGAGACGATCTGCACTGTGTCCAGGCCGCTGGACCGAGCACCCGCTTCCACCGCTTTAACCTTTGCCGGATTTCCTGAACCTATGCCGATTATCAAACTTTCTGTCATCAGCTGTTCTCGATGATTGTTTTAAATGTCGTCTGATCAGCTGTTTTCACAAGCTTCACCAGCAGTTCTTTAGCAGCCATATAATCATCCACATGAATGATCGATGCTGCAGTATGGATGTAGCGGGAGCAAATGCCGATCACAGCAGAAGGGACACCTTGTCCAGAAATATGGACATTGCCTGCATCCGTACCTCCTTGCGACACGAAATATTGATAAGGAATCTTATGTGTTTCAGCTGTATCCAGGACAAATTCACGCATGCCCCTGTGCATGATCATCCGAGGGTCTAAAATACGGAGCAGCACACCTTTTCCAAGCTGTCCGAATTCGTTTCGGTCTCCTGTCATATCGTTGGCGGGACTCGCATCAAGCGCGAAAAACAAGTCTGGCTGAATCATGTTCGCTGCGGTTGTTGCGCCTCTTAAACCTACCTCTTCTTGAACCGTAGCGCCGGAAAACAGCGTGTTTGGCAGCTTCTCATCACTCAGTTCTTTTAAAAGCTCAATCGCAAGTCCGACACCGTAGCGGTTATCCCAAGCTTTCGCCATGATTTTTTTGCTGTTTTTCATCGGTGTGAACGGGCACAGCGGGACAACAGGCTGGCCAGGACGGACGCCCCAAGACTCAGCCTCTTCCTTTGAATCGGCGCTGATATCCACATACATGTGTTTGAAATCCAGTGTTTTATTGCGCTGCTCAGGCGTAAGCAGGTGAGGGGGAGTAGAGCCGATCACGCCATCAATCGTCTCTCCGCCGGCCGAGATCACCTGCACTCGCTGTGCGAGCAGCACCTGGTTCCACCATCCCCCGAGCGGCTGAATGCGCAGCATGCCGTTCGGAGTGATCTTTGTTACCATAAAGCCGACTTCGTCCATATGGCCTGCCACCATGATCTTTGGTCCGTTTCCTTTTCTCACACCAAAGATACTGCCGAGGCGGTCTTGGATGATTTCGTCACTATATGGCTCGATCTCTTTTTTTACAAAATTTCTTACTTCACGTTCAAATCCTGGAACACCAGGAAGTTCTGTCAGTGTCTTAAACAAAGAAAGCGTTTTTTCATTCAAAATAAAAACCCCTTTCACCTATGTACGTTTCCATTGTACATTCAGTATCAGGGGAATTCCACTTGCATATTCTTTTTATCGGTAAATAATCGGATCTTCGCTTCCGGCTTCGCGGAAGCCTTTCAGCCTAAGCTGGCAGCTGTCGCATACGCCGCACGCTTCTTCTAAGCCGTTGTAACACGACGTCGTTAATTCATAGGGCACACCTAATGTTAGACCCCACTCGATCGTTTCTTTCTTTGTTTTGTCGATCAGCGGTGTCGCAATTTGAATGCGAGCACCTGTCACCCCAGCTTTTGTCGCCAAGTTAACAGTAGATTCCATACTTGCGATGAATTCAGGACGGCAGTCAGGATAGCCGCTGTAATCCACAGCAGAAACACCTGTATAGACCGCTTCCGCTCCGATAACTTCCGCATAAGCACTGGCAAGTGAGAGGAAGATCATATTTCTCGCTGGTACATATGTTGAAGGGATGCCTTCTTCTGCTGTTTCAGGAACGTCGATCTTTTCATCTGTAAGGGCACTTCCGCCGATCTGCTTAAGAAAGTCGAGATCCACGATACGATGATCAGCCACACCATAGAATTCTGCTACTTTAACAGCCTGTTCTACTTCTCTATTATGGCGCTGTCCGTAATGAAATGTGATCGGATACAGCTCATAGCCCGCATCTTTTGCTATTCCCATACACGTTGTACTGTCAAGTCCGCCGCTCAAAACGATAACCGCTTTTTTACTCATCTGTTATACCCCTCTTTCTGCCGGATCCCAAATAATTTTATGAAGCTGGAGGCTGATTTTCGCGTTTGGAAGCGGATCGGCTAGAAGCTTTTCCACAAGCCTGCGCGGAGGCATCGTTTCCCAGACAGGGCTCAGTGATATCTGTCCTTTTTCATATAAGCTGTTCACTACTTTTTTAGTAATAGAAAAATCTTCGTCCGAACCGACTACAAATTTAATTTCATCTTGCATGCCAAGCTCTTTAAAATTTTCGTGATTCATTTTTTCCATTTCGCCTGAGGCCGGAAGTTTATAATCCATAACGAACCGCATCTTCCTTTTAAGTTCAGGATGAGACTGTCTCAGCTTTTCAAACGGCGCCAGATCGATCGCTCCATTTGTTTCAATATGAATATCCACTATATGCTCCAAATCAGCCATCCCGAGTAAAAGAGCCGCTGATTTCTCACGGTGGATCAATGGCTCACCGCCTGTGAAGCAGATCCTCTCTGCTTTAAAGCTCTTTATCGTTTCAAGAATCTCTTGAATAGACGCTTCGTACTCAGGTTTAGCAGGTGCATAGCTGTATGGTGTATCGCACCATGTACACCTCAGGTTACAGTGAAAAACACGGACAAACACAGTCGGATAGCCCGCAGCCAGACCTTCTCCTTCGACCGTTTCAAAAATCTCGACCATCGGCAGCTTCCAAGCCATCCATTCATTTTTTACAGGAAGGTTAAATGTTTTCATCAGAGATCATCCATTCCCGCTTTAACGTCGCGTAGCTTGTCGGTGTTTCATACAGCTTAAGCTCTTCAAGACGGTGGCCCTGTTTTTTCAAACCTTCTTCCTCAAGCCTCTCGTCAAGCTGCTCCCATATCCAGACGATCATGTTTTCAGCCGTTGTGTTCATGTTAGGAAGAACTTCGTTTAAATAGCGGTGATCAAGCTTGCTGTCGATCACTTCTTTGTAGATTCGTTTGATATCGCCGAAATCTACAGCGATGCCGACTTCATCCACATAGCCGCTGATCGTGATGATCAGTCTGTAAGTGTGGCCGTGGAGGTTCTTGCATTTGCCTTCATAATGGTGAAGGTGATGCGCAGCATCGAACGTGAATTCCTTCGTTACCGCGACACGTTTGTTGTGATACTTCAGTTCTTCTTTCTTTATATCAACATTAAATTTTTGTACTTTCTCAGGAATCTTGAATTCCATCATGCGTACACCCTTTCTGAAAAGAAAGCGCCGCAAATAAAAAACCCTCTGATATTGAACAGAGAGTGCCCATTTCTGTATCTGCACGCTCCCTAGTTTTGTTTAAAGAGGGGCGGGAATTGCGAACCCTCTTCCTCATCAAGTAATATTAACAAAAAAGGCTGGAAAATTGAAGAACTCTTTTTGATATACTGTAATCAGAACAGACGAAAGGCAGGAAAAGACATGAAATGGAAAACATTGCTTGCTGCCAGCGCTGCAGGCGCGCTCGCAGGCTATTGGGTCGTCAAAAAACAACAAGATCCGCTGTCACCTGAAAAAGTGCTAAAAAAAGTAAAACACGCAATCGCTCCCGAATATGCCGTGAGCGGCACCTGGATACAGTATAAACCGGAAAAAGTTATGCGTTTTGGGCTTCCCTATAATGTATATAAAGGCGGTTTCTCTCAGATCCATGCTCAGAAAAAGCATGTGCATCATGAGTTTATTGCAGATGCAGAAACAGGCATCATCTTAGAGCTAAAATAAAGACTCTTCTCTTAAGGATTTTTGCTATTGAACGATTTATTTTGTATTTTGTAAGAAAGATCAGCAGGTTTGCCTCTAAAAAATCAAACGCTAAATCCTGAGAAAGGTTTGCATTCTCCCTTAATTACTTTAGCTGATTCTACATTACGTTCGGTTGATCATCCTGAATCCATCTTTGATAAAGTTGATCGGAGTGTAAGGCGCCGACTCCAGCGGGACGAGTGGGACAGGTGAGACCTCTCATGTCGCGTAGCGGCGAGAGGGCTCACCGCCCGCCCCGCGGAAAGCGTGCGCCTGAAACGTAGATCAACCTCTTCTCTGAATTCTTCAAAAAGCAACAAAGATTAATCCAAAAAAAGACAGCCGCAATCGGCTGTCTTTTTTATTAACGGTAAGTTGCCTGCTGATTATATAGATTGTTCGCAAGCTTGAATTCTGTTGTCAAATATTGGCGTTTCTCCCATACAGTAAGAATGTATAGAGGAACTAAGATAATAATCGAAAGAAGAAGAGTAACGACAATCCAGTCCATGTGTACGCCAACATCGTTCTTGTGAGATTTGCTGTACTTTACGATGTCTGGATTCGCTTTCGCTACAGCCTGCTCTGTCAGCATCTCTTTTTTATCAGGATTGAAATAAACGATTTCAGTGCGGTCAAAGCTGAACACGTTATCGCGGACCGTTTTGTAAGTAGCTACTGCACCTACAATTTCTGTTGCTTCCAGCTCAGAATCTCCGTTTGAAAAGGTTTGTACATCCGAAAGTTCAAGTGAACCTTCTTTGAAATCTTTGTGCTTGTCCTTAAGGCCTTTTTCGATAGTTGTTGTCATTTCTTTTGAAGCCTCTGCAGCAGATACTCCTGTTGCGAACATCAATACTAATGCAAAAAGTGAAAGCAGTGACATTAATTTCTTCATATGTGATGAATCCCCTTTCTTTTGCAAAATCCATAACCATTTTACCACATTTTCAGCAGCTGAATAGGTCTTACGTGATGGAAATTTTAAGGAAACTATATTTTCGTCCGATCTAGGGCTTCTTTTACTTTCCCGTCAGCTGAAAATTTCACGGCACGATAGATCGCATCATGATAAAAGATATACCATTTATCGGCCTGCATCCACTTTTGTTTAGCGAAGATGGAGTCCATCGGATAATCATCATACGCAAGCACCCACAATGGATTGAAATGTGCATGTGTCGGCAGCAGGTCTCCCATATGAATGATTTCCTCATCTCCTGCTGTCAGCCGGATGATAGAATGACCGTCACTGTGTCCGCCGGTATGAATCATTTCAACACCGTTCACAATCTCCACTTTTTCAATAAATGTCTTAACCTGATGCTGGATTGGCTCCCAGTTCTCTTTCCAATACGTGTTTTTCGATCGGATATTAGGTTCTTTCAATTCATTCCATTCTGTTTCACTCGTATAAATGACAGCGTTTTCAAATACAGGAACGATAATGCCGTCTCTCACTTCTGTCAAGCCTGATGCATGGTCAAAATGCATATGCGTCATTAAGATGATGTCGATATCTTCCGGTTTTAGAGACAGTTTTTTCAGGCTCTCCTTAATAGATGATTCTTCTGAAACACCATAATTTCGCTTTTGTTTGTCGCTCAGCTTCCCAGAACCGATACCTGATTCAATCAAAATATTCTTGCCTTCCGCTTGAAAAAAGATTGGTTCTGTTCTTAGTTCAATCTGGTTTAGTTCATTTACAGGGTATTTACGGCTCCAAAGCGGCTTTGGCACTACGCCAAACATCGCACCTCCGTCCATGTTTGTCACCCCGCCATCAAGCCAGTGAAACTTCAGCCCGCCAATTTCATATGTATCCAAGTCCCTCACTCCTGTCATATCATCTAGTTTAAAGTGTATCACAAAAAATGGGGTCCGGTACCATTTGCCAATAACAGCGCGAATATGCGCCTTTGTGCAAATGGTACCGGACCCCATCATCAATCACGGTTATTTAAATTCGGCTTCTAAACGATAGATGCGGAAACCTTTTTCCGAAAATTTTTCTTCATATTCAGTCATCACATTATTTTCGAAAGAACTTTTATGAAGATCCAAGCTTACATTCTTAAGCGTCATTCCATATTTGGACATACTATGCAAAGAGTATTCAAAAAGTCCTTGGTTATCAGTCTTAAAATGAATTTCCCCTTTACCATTAAGCACTTTCTCATACTGTGCTAAAAAGAACTCTGAAGTGAGCCGCCTTTTTTCATGTTTGGATTTTGGCCACGGATCAGAAAAGTTCAAATAGATCCGGTCAAGCTCTCCTTCTTCAAAAAAATCACTCAGTTTTTCAGCATTCTCTCTAATAATGCGAACGTTGGAAATCCCGGATTCTTTTATCCGGTCTAGAGCCGTTACTAGAATACTGTCGTAAATTTCCATGCCCAGGTAATTAACTTCAGGATTTTGAATGCCCATTCCTGTTATGAAACGGCCTTTTCCCGTACCTGCTTCCAGATGGATCGGACCGTCATTTCCAAAATATTCACTCCATCTTCCCTTCCATTCAGCGGGATTCACCGGAGAAATTTCTGGGTGACTTAATAATTTATCTTTAGCCCAAGGCTTAAAACGCTGACGCATAACATGGCTCCTTTTAAATAAATTGACTTGGTCATTTTATCACGAAGTTCCCGCAAACGAAAGATGGCTGCTGCTACATGAAATTCTGATTCCAAGGAAAAATAAAAACACCGTTCATCACGGTGTCCATTACTCTACAGAAAGGAAGATGACAGGTGCCCCTTGATCACAGCCATCAGCTGTCCTTATTACGTGATATATTGCAGGATCATCTCGCTGACTGCAATGGTTCTTCAGCAGAGTGCGCTCAGCTCGAAAGACTGGCTTCCAAATTATCCTCCAACAGCCTCATTCACGAAGAATTAAGACAGGCGATTGTTTCTATCAATGAATATAGCCATACAGGAGCATCGCATCAGCAGCTTGACGTACACATCAAAGATCACATGCCCCATATCGAAGGCTGGCTGAATACCATAACAGCTCATCAAACAGAATAAAAGAATATTACTGTGTAATTGAAGGGTGATTTAAAAGGCGGTAAAGCGTGCTTTCTGTTTCAGCCGCTTTTTCCGTTTCCCCTTTATTTATGTTCTGGATATGCATATATGCTGTCTGAGCTGTAACATACCAATGCATCCGCTTTTCAAGGCCTAGAGTGAGCTTCATGTTATATTCAGAAAGCCATTCGGCCCATTCGCTTTTTGGTATATAGCTATACAACAGCATCCCTAAGTCCAGTGCAGGATCTGCGACCATAGCACCGTCCCAGTCAATCAGAAAAAGCTGACTGTCCTTGCTGAGCATCCAGTTGTTATGATTGACATCACAATGACAGACCACTTTATCATCACATTGAATCTCGTTTTTATCTTCCATTAGGCGGGCGATGGATTCCTTTACAAGCTGAGAGCTGTTTTTCATCGCAGCAGACTGACGCTGCAGATCAGCGATGATTAGTTCAGGGGTCAAAGGCATCTTTCCGAGCCTTTTCAGCATCTCGAGCAATTCATTTGAGCTGTGTATCTTGCCGAGAAGTTTTGCGACATGGCTGCATTTCATTTCCGCTGATTTAAGTTCGCGCCCGTCGAGCCACTGCTGTGCGGAAATCACATCGCCATTTTCGAGACGCTTCGTCCATAGGAGCTTAGGTACGATTCCTTCCGCCGAAAGCACCGCTAAAAAAGGAGAAGAATTGCGTTTTAAGAAAAGTCGCTGCTCTTCATGCTGGGCGATATATGCTTCACCTGTTGCTCCTCCAGCGGGGTACAGCCGCCATTCTTTTCCTAAAATATGTTCCAATGCCTTCACCTTCTTCCATCCCCAAAACACGTTTTTATCAAAATTCCGATTACCTCTACGAATTCACTATTTTATCATAATTCGACATGAAAAGTATATCTTAAAAATCTTAAACACCAGATGGCTTATAAAGGATCGCGTACGACAAAGGTTCCATCAAGATACTTTGTTCTGATACTTCTTTTACCGGAAGTGTCCCTGCCGCCTTCAGCCATGGGGCACCTTCTATAGGAACCTTAACCTCTGCCTCAGTGTCTCGGGCGTTAATCAAAAGCAGCGCCTCCTGCCATTCTTCCTTGTTTTTTGGTTTTCGGTTCGTAACCCGGTAAAGGACGACTCCCGTTGAACCATCTTCTATCAAAGCTGTGCAGGCTCCAATTTCTTCTGGTGCCATAAATCTGAAACAAGGCTGAGCCTTTCGGATAGAAAGAAGCTCTATGAATGTTTTCAAATCTTGATAAAAACGGTCTCTCCGCTTCCAATCAAGCCAGTTAATCTCATCAGGCGAACAATAGCTGTTTTCAAATCCATGCTTTGTTCTATAAAATTCCTGCCCTGCATGAATGAATGGCACTCCCTGTGAGAAGACAGTCAGCACGAGAGCAATCTGCTGCCGTTTTAGCCTTTTAGATTCTTCTTCATGTGGATGAAGGATGCTGAGCCAGTCATAGAGTGTATGGTTATCGTGACATTCTACAAAATTGATGCTTTGTGATGCGTCAACAAATAGCCCGCCTCCTCCGCAGGATCCATTGAGCACACTTGCAAGCTGCCTGAAATTCCCGCTGATAAAACCATACTTATCTGGAAAGAAAACACTTCCTTTTACAGCGTCTCTAAAGCTGTCATTGAAAAAAGAGTATTGCGGAAGTTCTTTCGCTGCCCTAATGCTCGCTTTTTCCGATGGCTCCAGCAAGGTGTTCATTTCCCATCCTTCACCAAGCAAAAAAATGGAAGTGTCCTCTTGTAGAAGTTTTTTCGCAGCACGTTTCATCGTTTCTTTATCATGAATCCCCATAAGATCGAACCGAAATCCATCCACTTTGTATTCTTTTTGCCAGTAAGAGAGAGAATCAATGATATATTTCCGCATCATAGAACGTTCGGATGCTGTATCATTGCCTACTCCAGTTCCATTGGATGGTCTTCCACCTTGATCAAAACGGAAGTAATAGCCTGGAACAAGCTTTTCGAAGGAAGAGTTCTCACGGATATACACATGATTAAAAACTACATCGAGAATGACACGGATACCGCTTTCATGAAGTGCGAGAACAGCCTGTTTCAGCTCGCGTATCCTTGCTGCTGGATCATCTGGATCCGTCGAGTATGATCCTTCAGGAGAGTTATAGTTTTCAGGGTCATATCCCCAGTTATATGATTCTCCTGGATTCCTTTCATCTACACTTCCAAAGTCAGCTACAGGAAGCAGCTGTACGTGTGTCACACCAAGATTTTTCAAGTAATCCAGGCCGGTTTCAATATTTCCAGGAGTTTTTGTCCCGCTTTCACAAAAAGCGAGAAACTTTCTCTTATTTTTCATTCCGCTTTCCGGATGAGAGGAGAAGTCTCTTACCTGAAGTTCGTAAATAACAGAATCCGTCTTGCTTATCGGAGCTGGTCTGTTATGATCTTCCCAGCCTGCTGGATGAGTGTGATCAAGGCAGACAACCAGTCCCTTCTCCCCATTGGCCGTCACACTTCTTGCATATGGATCTACTGCT
This sequence comes from Fictibacillus aquaticus, assembly GCF_002245695.1. Taxonomy (GTDB): domain Bacteria; phylum Bacillota; class Bacilli; order Bacillales; family Fictibacillaceae; genus Fictibacillus; species Fictibacillus aquaticus. The sequence goes on from NZ_NOII01000002.1 coordinate 483,068, forward strand.
AAAACAGTCTTGTGGTTCACCCTGCCGGAAAAAAGATACGCATCGCCGTGGCAGTCGCCTAAAGCTTCAGCACTCCAGACACCTTTATCATTTCTTTTCATCGGCAGTGTCAACGGCATCCCTTTTCCGCCTTTCCATAAAAGCACGTTCATTTCTGTGCTGACTGGCGACCAGACCTTAAATACCGTCTTATCCTTCGTGTATAGACTTCCAAGCTCACCGCTGCAGCTGAACCTCTTTTCAAATTCAGCTGTCCTCACTACGCTGCCCAGTTTTAATGGCACAGAAGAAAATCCTGGTCCATAGATCAAGTACTCTTTTCCGATATCCAGTGCTTTTTCAGCGGTCATATAAAATATCAGCGTGCCATCGATCCACTGCTCAGAAATGCGTTTCAAGGAAATTTTCTCACGCCCGCAAGTTAAATGGAACGAGGCTTCTCTTGATATCTCTTCATGAAGAAGAACTGTGATCATCGTGAACGTATCCAAATATGCCTGCGGCTGATGCTTGGATTCTTCTGTCATGTTTTTCACTCCTGCCTTTCTGGTTCTCCTATATCATATTGGGACGGTTTGGATGATGTTAAACATGGACAAAAGAAAAGGGCGGCAACATTTCATTGCCGCTGCAGGAACTACATTCTACATGGGTGAAAAACAACAAGAAATACCTACAGAGGTTTTTATTTATCTCTTTTCATAATTTGTAATTTGGCGGAATACCTTCGAGGTGAGGTTAGCTTCAATGACTAGTCCGTTCGTTAGATTGCTTTTGCTGACTTTTCATCACATTTACTTGATCTTCTTGAATACTTCTTTGTACAAGTTGATCGTAGTGTAAGGCGCCGACTCCAGCGGGACGAGTGGGACAGGTGAGACCCTTTAGGGCGCGGAGCGGCAAAGGGGCTCACCTGTCCAGCAGAAAATGGCTAGCCACTCGAGGTCAAAAGGGCAAGTGTCCAATAAGTCAAAGTACGACTTACCGGCCCCTTTCCCTTTTGCTTGTCGTGGCTGAACGAGCCATTTCTGCTTTTCGCCACGCCCCGCGGAAAGCGTGCGCCTGAAACGGAGATCAACCTCTTCTCTGAATTCTAAAATGCAACATAGGTTGCTAAAACAAACTTTATTAAAGCTTCAAACGGGCGGCAGACGGCTGGACAGTCACCTCTACCGGAGTGGTGCCTGCATGCTCGCCGTCTGCATGAATCATCATCGGAGTGTTCGAATGTATCGTGATGCTTCTTCCTTTAAGCAGCGTTACCCCTTTTTGCCGTACATGAGACCCTGAAAAAACAGTAATAAAAAGAAGCAGCAGCTTTTTCCAGGACATATCATGAACGATGCAGAGATCGAGGATGCCGTCAGATGCATCAGCTTCAGGACATATTTTCATGCCGCCTCCGTAAAATGGCAAATTACCGACAGCCACAAGCCATACTCCGCTAAAATGATAGTCCGCCCCGTCTATTACGAGATCAACATCACGAGGTGTATAACGCGGCAAAACACTGAAAAGAGCCAGCACATAAGACAGCGTGCCAAGACGTAAAAAATGGAAAACCTTTTTATAAGGTGAATCGTCAGCTCTCTTGGAAACTTCTCCATCCAGACCCACACCGATCGCACTTACAAAATACCGGGGCTGGCCTCCACGGCCGATAAGCTTAAGTTTCCCGAGATCTATTGCAGCATCACGCATCTTGCCTTTCAGGCGGCCAAAATGCTGGCTGACTGTCATCCTCTTCTTATAGATTCCACGGATAATATCATTTCCGGATCCTCCAGACACAAAAGTAAAAGGGATATGACGTCTTTCGTGTAAGCCATTGGCCACTTCATTGATCGTTCCGTCGCCGCCGACTGCCACGATTGCTTTTATTTCATCAGTATTGATATAAGAAATTTTTTTGGCGATCTCATCCGCATGCCCCTGATGCTCAGTAAAATGAGACCGGTAGGGTATATTTTCTTTGTCGAGCAATCTTTTGAGCGTTTTCCAAACCGTAAGTGCTTTTCTGTTATGCTTGTTAATTATAAAAAAATATTTTTGCTTCATTTGTTTTCCTGATCCTCGTGTATGTATTTTCAGACTTTATTCGACAGGATCAGCAAAAAATCCTTCTTTTTCCTCTTCATCTCCACTTTCTGAAAGCTGCTCACCGCGGCGGTACAAAGAGTTCGTTACACAATGAGAAAGCAGTTCAGAAACAAATTTCAGCTGCTGGCTTTTTACCGGAGCAGGTTCTCTTTTTATGCTTTCAAGCCACCCAGGAAAAAGCCTTTTATCAATATACATCGTCCTTCTCCAGTCATCATCTTCATCAATGAACGCATCCTTTGCGATGACTGCTTTCTTCAAACTGAGCTGCCCCGCAAAAGGAAGCATCAACTGTGATACTGCTTGTTCCATCCTTTGCATCGCAATATGCGGACTTATGTACCTCTTCCCCGCGAGTTCGCTGTTCTGCCAGAAACGCTTGCTTTCTTCCTTCCAAATACCCTCTTGATCAAGCCAAACGGTCAGCCACACATCCGCAGGACCAACGACAATGATCTCCAGTTCAACTGGGGCGCTTATATAATGAATAACAGGTTTATAGAACACAAAATAATTATCGGGAACTTCTTCTGCAAGATAGCGAAGCAGCTTGTGATCAAGAATAGAAGGATCTAATTCTGAAAGCTCGTTAACAGTTGAACTCGCCCATTTCAACTGAAACGAAAAAAGTTCTTCTCTATATTCCTCTATTTTTTCACGTGCTGTTTTAACTTTGTATAAAGGAAAAGAAGGCTCCTTTTTTTCCTCTTCTATTAGATTTTGTTTTTGTTTTGGTTTATTGAACCATCGATTGAATAGCCGTTTCTTGTTTTGTTCAGGCAGCTGCTTAACAGCCGTCTCTTCTTCAATAAAATGTTCATGATCCTCTGCTGCCAATTTCTCCTCCCGTCTTTTTTTCTTTAAACGGATAAACTGTGACTGATAATGGTATAGATTTTTTTCATACCGGGACACATAATCATGAATTTTCACCAAGTGTGCCATTCTTATTCTCCTTAATCATAATTTAGTTGAAAAGTTTCCTTACGATGATACTTGGGAAGCATTCCGACCTTTGTTTCAAAAAGAACAAACTCTTTTTGCGGAACAGATATGGATGTTCCTCGTATCGGCCATAAATCCGATACGTCATATTGTAATGGCGGGGCATCATTAATGTATGACCGGGCAAGCGTGATGTGTGGTGCGAAAGGCCGTTCTTCAATAATAAAGCCACATTCTCTGCACATTTCAGATACCTTTTTCTGCAGTTCTTCGAGTGCCGCATTTCTTGCCACCCCCGCCCATAATATACGAGGTTTCTGAGCCCGTCCGAAACTGCCGATTGAATCAATCTCTAGTGTGAGCGGACTGGCGGTTATCGTGCTTAGCATTTCTTTTAATTTATTTAATGCCTCTTCTCTCGCGTTCCCTAAAAATACAAGTGTCAAATGATAGTCCTCATGATGCACCCATTTTTTCATAGGAACCTTGTCCTTGAGCGTTTGAGTGACCTCTGCCAGCTTTTTTTTCGCTTCTGCTGACAGAGGCAGCGCTAGAAATACGTGCCTATCCATATATACCCTTCTTTCATTATTGATTATTTTATCAGAATAGCCCTTAATGTCGATTTATTTTCATCAGTATTCATTCTTTGGTATACTGAAACAAAATTTTCTAAACGTAAGGAAGGTTCACTTTATGAAAGTTGTTCAAAACATGTCCGAGCTGATCGGCGATACGCCTTTCGTTAAGCTAAATAAACTTCCAGATCCAGATGGTGCAGATGTGTATGTGAAACTCGAATATTTCAATCCGAGCCGCAGCCTGAAAGACAGAGCTGCATATAATATGATTCTGCAGGCTGAAAAAGCCGGTCTTTTACAGCCTGATTCTGTCATTATTGAACCGACATCAGGCAATACCGGAATAGGCCTGGCCATGAATTGCGCAGCGCGAGGCTACAAATCCATCATCGTGATGCCCGATACGATGACTCAGGAAAGAATCAGCCTGCTGAAGGCATATGGATCGGAAGTAGTGCTGACACCTGGCGATGAAAAGATGCCAGGCGCCATCCGAAAAGCTCAAGAGCTAGCTGAAAAAACCCCGAACAGTTTTATACCAATGCAGTTCGAAAACAGTGCCAACCCAGATGCTCACCGCCACACTACAGCTGTTGAAATAAAAGAAGCAGTTGAAGAAATAGGGCTTCCATTCACTGCCTTTATTGCACCAGCCGGGACAGGAGGTACTATCACCGGAACTGGCGAAACGCTTAAAGAATGGTTCCCTGATCTGACCGTTCATGTTGTCGAACCAGACGGCTCTCCCGTCCTTTCTGGGGGAAAGCCTGGCAAACACAAACTCGTCGGAACGAGCCCGGGATTTGTTCCGCCAATCTTGAACACGTCCGTTTATGATGAAATTCTCCGTATAGAAGACGATGACGCATACAATATCACGCGCAGACTGGCAGCCGAAGAAGGCATTTTGGTCGGACCTTCATCGGGAGCATCCGTTTTTGCTGCATTAAAAATCGCAGCATCCCGAAAAAAAGGCGAAGTAGTTATCTGCATCACATGCGATTCAGGAGAAAGATACTTATCCAGCGATCTCTTTCAATTCTAAAAAATGTTAATCATCTCTGCTGCTTTTCGCTAAACTGACTTGAACGGATACGGGCGAAATACTCAACAAGACTAGTTTAACAGAGATAAATAATAAAGCCGGATTCACATATGAACTGTGAATCCGGCTTTTGCTTTATTTTGAAATGACAGAAATGGAGACGCCTCTCTGTTCTTTCTGCTGCAGCTTGTTTAGAACGGCAATGATGAGGAAGCCGCCGACAGAAAGAATACCGAAAAATAAGTACGTCGAAAAAATAGAATACGAATCGATAAGCATTCCTCCCACAAGTGTGCAGAACCATGATCCTACACCGTTTCCGATCGCTGTGTAGAGAGCAACAGCTGTCGCTCGTGTTTCTGGAGGGGTATGGTTACGAAGGAACTCCATTGCAGCAGGGATGAAAAGACCCACACTGAAACCTTGAACGATCGTTGTCGCCATAACAACTGCAAGAGAAGGCTCAAAAAAATAGAACGTCCAACGCGCAGCTGACAATGCGGATGCGAACATCATGATGTGCACGATTCCCCACTTCTTTATCGCTCCGCCGGCAAATTTCATGAAAGGAGCTTCACTGCCCGCTGAAAGGAGAAAAGCGATACCGACCCCTGTAAGAGTTCCGCCGATTTCCTGGATATAAAATCCGAAATAAAAATTATTTGCAAAAATCGGACCGAACACGAGAAACACAGCAAGCAGGAAAAGAACGAATGGCGGCATCCTTACAAGCTGCTTGATACCCGCACTCAGATTGCCTTGAAGCGGCTGATTTTCACCAGGCATTTTTCTGACGAGAAAAAGCGAAAGAAACAGTGCACTGGCAAATACATAAAAAATTGAAGTTAACGCTGTAGCTTCTGACAGCTTTCCGACGATTAAAACTGAGACAGCGAACCCTATTGCCCCGTACAGTCGATAGTTGCCATACTCCCTGCCCGTCCGATGAACATAATTAAGCAGGATACTGTCAGACACAGGCACGATCGCACTTTGGAAAAAGGAAAAAACAACGAGCAGCAAGATCAGCATAGCATATTCATGAAGCAGCATAACGACCAGCCCAAAGGACGCCGTCAGCAGCAAGCTGATGCCGAGTATAAGCCTTGGCCGCTGTGTGTAATCCGTAATTACACCCCAAAGAGGCTGTGCGAAAATCATCACGACAGGACTGATCGACAGCAAGGTGCCGATCTGCGTTCCAGAAAGTCCAGCATCTTTAAAATAAACGCCAAGCAGCGGAAAAAGGCTGCCGAACGAGAAAAAAATAAGCAAATAATACAGTTTCATATTTAAGGACGTTCCTCTGATTTCCACGATGTTGCTGTCCCTTCTCTCTTAAGAAATGAACCGGTTATTTTGCCAGTTCGTAAATCGCCTGTGCGTAAATCGCTGCTGCTTGGAATAAGTCATCGACAAACATGTGCTCATCCTTCTGATGGGCTACATCTTTTCTGCCTGGGAATAGTGCACCGAACGCCACACCTGCTTTTAGCGAGCGGGCGTAAGTTCCTCCCCCAATCGCGATCAATTCTCCTTCCTTGCCTGTCTGCTCTTCGTAAACTTTCTTCAGCGTCTGAACCAATACATGGCTTTCTTCTACATAATTGGGCGCTTTGTTTTCTTTAACAAACACGTTCCATCCATCTTCTTTCACATTGTTCTTCAGCTTCTCAATCGTCTTTTCGCCTTTATGTGTCACTGGAAACCGGATATTTAAGCCTACTTTAGCTTCTTTGTCGTGATTATATTCCATCATTCCCGGATTGACAGTAAGCTTACCGCTCGCTTCATCTTCTTCATCTATCCCAAGCTTCATCCCGTAATGATCTTCTGAAAGACCTTCTGAAACAAGCTGAATGAATACAGCTCCGCTGCCGGACACAACATATTTTGATAAGAATCGGGCAAGCTTTGTACCTGCATTGACACCTTGTTCAGGGGTGCTTCCGTGTGCAGAGACACCTTCGAGCCGGAGCTTGACTGTACCACCTTCAGAACTGCCGTTCCCTTGCAGGTTTTCTTCCTTTAAGAAAGCGGAGAATGCTTGCAGTACACTTTCTGCATCTTCCGTCTGAATGGAAGCATCAGCTGCATCTGGCACCATATTTAAACGCCTGCCTGATGAAAATGACAGTAACAAGCTGCCGTCACTAACTTCCGCTGCTTCAGCTTGAAGCGAAAGCATCACATCAATAATTCCCTTTTCTGCATTAATAATTGGAAAGTCGGCGTCAGGGGCAAATCCCATAGACGGCATTTCTTCATGTTTGAAATAATGATCGACGCATCTCCAGTCGCTTTCTTCATCGGCTCCAATAATCAGCCTTACTCTTTTTGACAGAGGCAGCTTCAACTCCTGAATTATTTTCATCCCGTAAAAGGCAGCCATTGTAGGTCCTTTATCGTCGATCGCTCCTCGGGCAAAAATCTTTCCTTCTTTTACTTCTCCCCCGAACGGATCAACTGACCAGCCGTCACCCTCTGGCACGACATCTATATGGCATAGAACACCGATAAGGTCATCTCCCTCCCCAATTTCAAGATGTCCCGCATAGCCATCAAGGTTCTTCACTTTCATTCCGCTCGAACTGCCGAGGTCTAAAAGAAAATCAAGCGCTTCTTTTACTTTAGTTCCAAATGGGGCGCCTTCGACTGCGTTCTCCTCGTCTAGGATACTTTTGATCTGCAGCATCTTTTTCGTATCATGCAGCAGATCCTCTTGGCGTTTATTGACTTCATCTTTCCAATTCACGTTTTGCATTGTTTATCTCCTTCCGTATCCGGCAAACAGTATATGTAAATTCCCTTCCTATTCTACATGAAAGTGCTTGCTGCGCAAAACCCCTATCACAACCTATAGATAAAACTTGCAAAAAATTCGCCTATATTGTATAATACCCCTTAAATAGGAGGTGTGGGGATACGGGGGCTAAAGTTTCACGTACAATTGTATGCACTAAAGCTGCGTTGCCGTTTCACTCATTCCAATCAGACATCACGTTTTATATCAGACAGGCCTGCGCAGCGGAGAATTCTTTAAACGAATCTTCGCTTTTTGTGTTTTCAGAAAACTTAACATGTTTGTAAAATGGCTTTCATACTTATTTCACAATTGATGAGTAAGATAGTGTTAAGCATTTTAATACAATCAATAAGGAGTGGTTTTTTGAGTCCTTCAACTGACAGGATGCTGAATCGTGTAAAAGCAATGTATCTTTTTATTCGCAAGAATGGAACAGTCACAACACGAGAATTAGTTGAAGAATTTGGAACAACACAACGGACCATCCAGAGAGATTTAAACGTGCTCGCCTATAACAAGCTTGTCAATAGCCCTGGAAGAGGACTATGGGAAGCTACGGCTAAGAAAGTAAAAGTTTCTTAACAAAAAAAAACCGATAATAAAATCCCAGCCTGATTGGCTGGGATTTCTTTTGGATATAATGTTTACTTCTCCTGCATCAAAGCTTCTGGTTCAGATTGAAGTCTCCACTCACCTCTGCTCCAGTCAGGCCGGCCTTCGAGATGAATCGTTTTCGTTCCGTCTCCCATTAACTGTTTCCAAAATCCGCCGGTAATCTCCCATCCTTCAATCTTGCCTGTTTCAGGATTTAAGTAGCCATCGGAGATTTGCCCCAATTCTCTGCCGTCCGGATGAATTACAGTCAGTTCTTTATAGCTCTTCCAAGAAACGCAGTTATCATTTTCTGATTTTTGCCTTTCGTTGCCGTGATAAATAAGTTTGTCTTCTGTAATTCCATCTACTTCAGGCCAAGGAATATAATACGTATCCTTATTAGAAGCAGCTGATTCTTGATGACTCATCATTCCAGGCGAAGGAACATTTGATGTATTCATGCCTGCAACCCAAGTGCTTGCTTTGTTCATGTATCCGTCATCACGCGGGTTAGTCTGATCAACCGCGATGGTCTGAACATGGTAAACAATGTAGCCGATCCTGTTATCATCTTCCCTGAAAAGCACATCATTTACTTTATGTTCTGTCTTGCCAAGGGACAATTGTTCAATCTTTTTTCCGATCAGTTCAGAAATTTTGAGCATGGGATTCTGCCTCCTTTTTAAAGGTGAATACCCTTTCTTTAGTGCTCAGAAACACCGCTTGCTAACAAGCTCTCTAATTCTGCCTTGGTCAATTCTCTGTATTCTCCTGGTTCAAGTATCGGATCAAGATCAACTCTTCCCATCTTCATGCGTTTTAAATAGGTTACTTCTTTCCCTCTAGATAAGAACATCCTTTTAACTTGATGAAACTTTCCTTCAGAAATGGTTAAGTTAATTTTTGACCGTTCTCCAGATACTTCAAGAATCTCCAGAACAGCAGGTTTTGTCACATAGCCGTCATCCAATTCTACACCGCATGAAAAAGCCTCAGCATCTTTTCCTGTAACGGCTCCATCAATCTCCGCATAATATTTTTTCGGTACATGTTTTTTCGGAGAAAGCAAGGAATGTGAAAGCTGCCCGTCATTCGTCAAAAGAAGCAGCCCTTCAGTATCGATATCCAGCCTTCCTACAGGAAACGGCTTGAATGATTGAAAGTATTCATCTATCAGATCGATAACCGTTTCATGAAAATTATCTTCTGTGGCGGAAATGACCCCGTCTGGTTTATTCATCATCAAATAAATAAATTCACGGTAAACAATTTCCTCACCATGAACCGCTACCTTATCTTCTCCCGGAACTGCCTGTTTTTTGCCGTCTTTTACGGCGGTTCCGTTGATTGTAACGGCGCCGCTTTTTATGAGCTGCTTCACATCTTTTCTAGAACCGAACCCTGAATTAGACAGCCATTTATCAAGTCTCATCTCTTACACCTCTTGAATGTATATATTTACCTATATTTTTTCTAAATATTTGATTTATCTATATATAAACGGGTATTTTAGTACTATAGGAGGAATCGCAATGAAGAAAAAAATCGGCCTGCTGGCAACTGCACGAAAAAAATTGCCGCACCCGGCTGAAGCGAAGGACCTATACATAAGCCCGCTTTTTCAGAAATCCCTGAGCTATGCCGAGGAAAGTTATGATGATTATTTTTTTTACAGCGCCAAGCATGGGCTGCTGTCAAAAAAACAGTTTATCGAACCTTACAACGTAACAATTAAAGCTTTTACTCCAAACGAAAAAAGGGCATGGGCCGCAAAAGTCATTAAGAAGCTTCAAGAATTTGCTCCTCCCCGAACATCAGAGATTCATCTTCATGGAGGCTGGGTGTACCGTGAGTTTCTTGAGCCTGAGCTCAAAGAAGCAGGCTACACTTATGAAGTGCCTTTAGAAGGTTACAGTATAGGAAAACAGCTTAAATGGTATGATGAACAGCATTCAGCAAAGAAAAAGTGAGAAGGCCGGAATCCCGGCCTTCTTGTTTTTTGCCAGCATTACGAGTGCTGCTTTTCTTTTCGTCTTTTCCTGCTTAAAAAAGAAATTTTGTCACCAAGAATGATAGTCAGAAGACCCGATCGATAGCTTAGGTACAAGTAAACGGCCCCTCCAACAAGAATTCCAGCGGCAAGTGTGATGATTGTCTCAAAACGGCTGTAATCTGCTCCATACATTGACTCGAGTCCGAATTTTACAAGATACGCGGAAGCAGCCATTAAAGCTGCGAAAATCGACATGAGGACCGATCGTCTAAATACCCACTTGTATGAAAACTCTCCATACTTTTTTATAATGTAAAGATTAAACACAAACGATACACCGAAGCCTATATTTGTTGCGATAATAGAGCCTATCCCCTCGAAAAGACCGAGCAGCGGTGCGTTAAGAAGAACCTTTATTCCAAAGCCGAGCATCAAGCTGACAAACGCAAATTTTTGTTTGTTCAGTCCTTGCATGATCGCTGCAGTGACAGAGAAAAGAGCAAACAGGATAGCCGTAGGCGCGTACCATTCCAGGAAATGTCCGCCGAATTCCATTCCTTTAGTGCCAAACAGAGCGCCATAAGAAGGCACGCCCAGTACGGAAAGACCAATCGCTGCAGGAACCGTCAAAAACAGCACCATCTGAAACGTCTGTGTGATCTGCTTGTTCAGTGCGTCTTTGTTTTTTTGTACATATGACTGCGTGATGATTGGAATCAGTGTCAATGCCAGCGCAGTTGCAAGGGACACAGGAATCATGACAAGCTTATGGACGATCTGGGTAATAATCGCGAATACTGATTCGGCTTTAGGCTGTGTATATCCTGCTTTTTCTATTAAAACATTGACGATTGTAAATTGGTCCACCATCTGATAGAGCGGGATTGCAAGCCCTACAGCGACAAAAGGAATCGCGTATGCGACCGTCTCCTTATACATGGCTGCAAGAGAAACGTTTGACTTCGTTTTGTTCTCGGCATACATCTTCTTCAAATGAGGGCTTCTTTTTTTCCAATACCATAGCAGTACGATTAGCCCGCCGATAGCCCCGAGTGTGGCTGCAAACGTGGCAAGCCCAACTGCCTGAGTAATTGTGCCGTGAAGTACGTTCATGATGACCCAAGCACCGATCAGGATAAAAATAATTCGGACGATTTGTTCCACGACCTGTGAAACAGCAGTTGGCCCCATCGATTGAAACCCTTGAAAATAGCCCCTGATCAGACTCATGGATGGTACGATAATGAGAGCCGTGCTGACCATCCTTATGACAAAGATGATGTCTTGCAGCGAGTTACCGTTCTCACCGTGCTTTACGATAATCTTTTCAGCGAGAAACGGGGCACTGCTGTATAGAAGCAAGAAGGCGGCTGTTCCAGTAATCGTCATGATCAGCAAGCCGGATTTTAACAGCCTTCTCCCTGTTTCATAATCTCCGAGAGCATTATACTTGGACACAAATTTTGAAACAGCAAGCGGAATGCCCATTGTCGAGATGCTCAGCAATATGGTATACGGGTTATATGCATATCCATAAAGAGCAATCCCCCGCTCATGAACAAGCGCTGTAAACGGGATAATATAAATCAGGCCGATAAACTTTGAAAAAAAAGTTGCGGCGGTTAAAATCAATGTTCCTCTCAATAAACGAGACATTCTTTCATCTCCTACTTCACTTCGTTAAACAATATTAGTATTGTATCACAATCATCCGTAAGCAAACCTGTTTTTTCACCGCTGTGGAGTATGGTGGTTATTTGTTTAAGGTTCACGACATTTTCTTGAATTTGTGCTATCTTTGTATTGCTTATCATAGATGAAAGTTGGGATTAAATCATGAATTATGATTGTATCATCATCGGCGGCGGGCCTTCTGGACTGATGGCAAGCGTTGCTGCTGCTTCAGCCGGTGCGAATGTGCTGCTGCTCGATAAAGGAGATCAGCTCGGACGCAAGCTCGCCATTTCGGGAGGCGGCCGCTGCAACGTGACAAACCGGCTGCCTGTTGATGAAATTATTAAGCATATTCCCGGGAACGGTAGATTTCTATACAGTGCATTTTCTATTTTTAACAATGAAAATATTATCTCGTTCTTCGAAGAGCTTGGAATCAAGCTGAAAGAGGAAGACAACGGCAGAATGTTCCCTGTCAGCAATAAGGCAAAGGATGTTGTCAATGCTCTGCTTGGCAAGATTAAGTCACTTGGCATCACGATCCGGACGAACGCCCCGGTCAAAACCGTTCATTATAAAGATGGTTCAGTTGAAAGTGTCGAGCTGCGAAGCGGTGATATCTTAAAGACCAAGTCGGTCGTAATCGCGTCTGGAGGAAAGTCAGTTCCCCATACCGGTTCGACAGGAGACGGCTATGCATGGGCGGAAAAAGCAGGACATACTATCACCGAGCTTTATCCGACAGAAGTCCCTATCGTGTCTCATGAAGATTTTATTAAATCGAAGGAAATGCAGGGCCTGGCGCTTCGGGACATTGAGCTTTCTGTCTGGAACCCTAAAGGAAAGCTCATAAAAGCGCACAAAGGCGACATGCTGTTCACCCACTTCGGCATATCAGGACCGGCAGTGCTGCGGTGCAGCCAATATGTTGTAAAGGCACTTAAAAAGTTCAGCACCGGGACAATTGAAATGCGCATAGACAGCCACCCGGAATGGAACGAAGAAAAGCTTTTTCAGCACGTTTCTTCCATGCTCGCTGAAGAGCCAAAAAAAGCCGTTAAGAATATATTAAAAAATTTATTGCCCGAACGGTATTTGCTGTTCTTGCTACAGCGGGCAGAACTCGATCCATCAACTGCTGTAGACCAGCTTTCCAAAAACACGATACGAAATTTTGTACAGCTTTTAAAGTCCTTTTCATTCTCTGTACACGGCACATTGTCGATCGAAAAGGCATTCGTTACAGGAGGCGGCATTTCCATCAAAGAAGTGGATCCAAAGTCTATGGCGTCAAAAATGATGCAAGGACTTTATTTTTGCGGTGAAGTACTCGATTTGCACGGCTATACAGGCGGGTACAACATTACCGTCGCATTTGTAACAGGTCATCTGGCCGGCACAAACGCTGCCCATCACGCCAGCTATCAGTAAGAAAAAGAAGGACCGTCTAAGATGAGAGCGGTCCTTCTTTACGTCTTGCGATATATGATCATGGCTGAGTATGAAAATATGGCGTCTTCCTCTTCCTCCCCATTGTCACTTATCGCGACTTGATATTGGATTTCTTTAATACTTCCTTCTGGCAAAGCAGCGAGAAATTCGTTCATTTCGGTCTCGAGATCTTCTTCATGCTCTTCGTCAAACAGCTTTACCTGCAGCATCTATTCGCCTCCATATGAATGGTTTTCATATACATTCGGAAACGCGCTGCCATTTCCTTTTGCGGTTTAGCACATCTTCTGTCTGGTTTGCACTTGTTTTGTCGTCATGCTATACGGTTTTCTTATCAGTAAAATCTGTTTATGCTTCATGATAGTTTCAATTTTAAAAAGTTTGTATACGCAAACTTAACTTTGTTGCTATAAGAACTCAGAGAAGCGGTTGATCTCCGTTTCAGGCGCACGCTTTCCGCGGGGCGTGGCGAAAAGCACGGGTTGGCTCGTTAAGCCCCGACAAGCAAAAGGGAAAGGGGCCGGTAAGTCGGTCTTTGACTTATTGGACACTTGCCCTTTTGACCTCGAGGGGCTAGCCGTTTTCTGCTGGACAAGTGAGCCCCTTTGCCGCTGCGCGCCCTAAAGGGTCTCACCTGTCCCACTCGTCCCGCTGGATAAGGAAGGCTGCGCAGCAAGACATCGCACGAAGAAAATGCGATTTTCATTTTCGAGGAGACGGCACCTTACACTCCGATCAACTTTATCAATGATGGATTCAAGATGATTAAGCAAACATATTAAAAAAAATCATCCACGAAGAGCGGAAACTTGTCCTTATCGTTTATGTGTTGAATTTTACAAAGGCGACTCCGCTGACCTATTAACAAAACAAACCGTTCAAATGGAACAATCTTTAAAAATTAAAAAACTGTCCCTCCGGCAGGAGGAACAGTTTTTTTCTAATCAAGTATGCTGGGGAACCTTTGTGATCATGATCGCTTCAAGTTCACCTGCTTCAACCGGCCTGCTGAAGAAGTAACCTTGGCCTTGCTGGCAGCCGAGTTTTTCCAAGTATTCAACCTGCGATGCTTCTTCTATGCCCTCTGCAATAACATTGAACCCAAGATTGTTGCCCATATTGATGATAGTCTTGACGATGGCATCACTTTTAGGGCTGCGTCCAGTATCCTGAATAAACATCTTATCGATCTTTAAGGTATTGATTGGCAGATGCATTAAATACGCTAAAGAAGAATACCCTGTCCCAAAATCATCAATGGAGATAGAAACGCCCATCTCCTTCAGCCTGTTGAGCACAGGAAGGGATTCTTCAATGTTGTGCATCGTGCTCTCCGTAATTTCCAGCTCAAGATTTTCTGGATATAAACCGTTTTCATGTATTGCTCTTTCTATCGTTGCCGTAAATGTTTCATCTAGAAGCTGCCTTGCTGATATGTTGACGGCAACAAGCAGGCCATTATAGCCTTTATCCTGCCAATACCGATGCTGCCTGCACGCCTCATTGATGACCCACTCCCCTATTGGGATGATCAGTCCTGTCTCTTCAGCTACCGGAATAAAATCTACCGGAGAAATAACGCCTTGTTTTGGATGCTCCCACCTGAGCAATGCTTCTGCTCCGATCATCTGTCCTGTCGAAAGTTCAAATTGAGGCTGATAAACAAGCCGGAATTCATTGTTTTCCAATGCTTTATGCAGGCCATGCTCAACCTGCAGCTTTTTCTTGATTCTTTCATTTAAGTTTTCTGAGAAAAACTGCCCGTTGTTCCTTCCTCTTTCTTTTGCCAGATAAAGAGCAGAATCAGCATTTTTCAAAAGGCTCTCCACATCTTCCCCATGCTCGGGAAAAATGCTGATGCCGATGCTTGGAGAAGTATAGATCTCCTGTCCACCAAGAAAAAAGGGTCTTTTAAATGCCGCAATAATACTGCTTGTTATTCTTTGCAGCTCTTCTTTATGGATATTCTCAAGGGTGATGATAAACTCATCCCCGCCTCTTCTGAATGCCTCTCCATGCTCGCCTATCGTCTTGATCAAGAGCTGAGAGACCTGCTGAAGCAGCCTGTCGCCAAAGCTGTGTCCGAGTGTGTCGTTCACGACTTTAAAACGATCCAGATCCAGAAAAAGAACAGCTAAGCTTTTTTTCTCAACACGTGCTTTTACTAGTTTTGTTTCTACACGCTTAATAAACCCGGTCAAGTTAGGCAATCCTGTCAGTTCGTCGTAAAACGCAAGCTGGTTAATTGTATGTTCTGACTGCTTTCTGTCTGTAATATCAAAGAGAACCGAATGAAATTCAGCGAGAGTTTGATCTTCATCCAGAAAAGGGATGCCCCTGTCCTGTATCCAGCGAATTTCCCCGTTCGGCCATATAATACGGTATTCACTCGTAACGATTTCACCTTTTGCCACTTTTGCAGCGCGTTCTTCCATAATTCCTGCATCATCCGGATGGATAACTTTGCTCCATAATTGAACATCTTCAAAAAACCGTTCCATTGGAATTCCATACAGTTTTTCGATTCCTGGTGAAATCATCAGTTTTTCCGCTTTGATGTTATGTGACCAAATCGCAACATCAATACAATCAAATATATTTTGCAGACGTTCTCTATTAACCTTCAGTTCTTCGTGTGTATCCTTATGCAGCTCAATCTCTTCCTTCAAATTGTCAAGATAATCGTTTTTCTTTTTAAACATAAAAAAAAGCACAACGAATATAAGAAGCAAGGTTGAAAGATTCATCAAAATTTCTCCAATATGGCCTTTTATGGGCAAAAAGCCAAACTCTCCCGCAATATGCAGGCTGTATAGGAAGGCGATCCCTGTAAACCACTTCATTTTGTCTTGCCAATATGATTTCATGGAATCCTCCAATAAATAGATATACTTATCTATCGGCAAAATCCTGAACATCTTTAACAATTATTAGGGTGTATCCCTTGGATCCTCTTCTGGGGTCCGGTACCCCTTTAAAGAACATCCCTTCATTGTCAACATCATATAAAATGGTACCGGACCCATATACGCAACAAAAAAAGAAACACGCTCGCTGCGTGTTTCTTTTTTTGTTAATGTGTTCAGCTGTTATGATCTCCGTAAGCGAGCATGCCGCCCTCCATGTTCTTGACCTTGTATCCTTGGTCCATAAGGAAAAGCGATACGTTCTCGCTTCTTCGTCCAGAACGGCAGATGATGATATGCTCTTTCTCTTTATCGATTTCGTCAAGACGTTCTGGAATCTCTCCCATTTTGATGTGTACAGCTTCAGGAATTTTCCCTTCAGCAACTTCTTCATCTTCCCTTACATCAATCAGCGAGATGTTCTTTCCTTCCTTGAGCAGCTGCTTTACTTCTTCAGGCGAAATGATTTTGAGTTCCATTTGTTTCCTCCTTAGTTCGCTACAATATTGACGAGCTTGCCAGGAACAACGACGACTTTGCGAATCGTTTTTCCTTCGATCCCTGCTTGCACTGTCTCTTCTTCTAATGCTGCTTTTTCCATTTCATCTTTGCCAAGATCAGCAGAAATGGTCATTTTTGTTTTCAGCTTGCCGTTCACCTGAACGACAATCTCTACTTCGTTCTGAACAAGCTTTGCTTCATCCCATGCTGGCCATGTTTCGTAAGAGATTGAGCCGCTGTGTCCAAGCTTTTCCCAAAGCTCTTCGCCCATATGCGGTGCAATTGGGGATAGCAGCTTAACGAAGCCCTCCATCATGGATTGAGGAAGCACTTCCTGCTTGTTAGCTTCGTTCACGAACACCATCATCTGAGAGATCGCTGTGTTGAAGCGAAGGTTTTCAAAATCCTCTGTTACCTTTTTCACGGTCTGATGGTACGTACGCTCAAACTCCTGCGAACCAGCAGCTTCTTTAATATGACTGTGTAGCTCTTCATTGCCTTCAGTCACGAACAAGCGCCACACACGGTCTAAGAATCGGCGTGCACCGTCAAGTCCTGTCGTGCTCCATGCGATCGATGCATCAAGAGGACCCATGAACATTTCGTACAAGCGGAGAGTGTCCGCACCGTGGCTTAGAACGATCTCGTCAGGATTTACAACGTTCCCTTTAGATTTACTCATCTTCTCGTTGCCTTCGCCAAGAATCATCCCCTGGTTGAACAGACGCTGGAACGGTTCTTTTGTCGGTACGACGCCAAGATCGTAAAGCACCTTGTGCCAGAAACGGGCATAAAGAAGATGAAGTACCGCATGCTCTGCTCCGCCAATATAGATGTCGACCGGCAGCCAGTGTTTTAATTTTTCAGGATCAGCGAGGGCTTCACTGTTATTCGGATCAATATAACGAAGGTAATACCAGCAGCTGCCGCCCCACTGAGGCATCGTGTTCGTTTCCCTGCGGCCTTTTTTCCCAGTTTTAGGATCTGTTACATTCACCCATTCAGGAAGGTTCGCAAGCGGCGATTCACCAGTGCCTGAAGGTTTGATGTTTGTCATTGGAGGCAATACAAGCGGAAGCTCTTCCTCAGGAACCGCGCTCATCGTACCATCTTCCCAGTGAATGATCGGGATCGGCTCGCCCCAGTAGCGCTGACGGGAGAACAGCCAGTCGCGAAGACGGTATGTCACCTTCTTCTCGCCTTTTCCGTTTTCCTGAAGCCATCCGTTCATTTTTTCGATCGCTTCTGTTTTGCCAAGACCATCAAGGAAGCCAGAGTTCACGTGCGCGCCGTCGCCTGTATAGGCAGCTTCCTGCACATTGCCGCCTTCTACTACTTCGATGATCGGAAGTTCAAACTTTACAGCAAATTCATGATCACGCTCGTCATGAGCAGGAACTGCCATGATTGCACCAGTTCCATAGCTTGCAAGTACATAATCCGCGATCCAGATTGGAAGCTTTTCACCGGTTACAGGATGTACAGCATAAGCACCTGTAAATACACCTGTCTTTTCCTTAGCAAGCTCCGTACGCTCCAGATCAGATTTCGTTTCAACCTGCTTTTTATACACTTCAACGACTTCACGCTGAGCATCAGAAATGATGATATCGACCAATGCACTTTCTGGTGCAAGCACTAAATAAGTTGCGCCATACAGGGTATCCGGACGAGTAGTGAATACCGTTACCTTTTCATTGTGCCCTTCAACATCAAATGTAACTTCCGCTCCTTCAGAACGGCCGATCCAGTTGCGCTGCATGTCTTTCAAGCTTTCAGGCCAGTCAAGATCTTCAAGATCCTCAAGCAGACGGTCTGCATATTCAGTGATTTTAAGCATCCACTGCTTCATCGGCTTGCGCACGACCGGGTGGCCTCCGCGCTCACTTTTTCCGTCGATCACTTCTTCGTTAGCGAGCACTGTGCCGAGTGCCTCGCACCAGTTCACAGGCACTTCCGCGACATAAGCAAGTCCTTTTTTATAAAGCTGAAGGAAGATCCATTGTGTCCATTTATAATAGTCAGGGTCTGTTGTGTTCACTTCCCTGTCCCAGTCATAAGAGAAACCGAGCTCTTTGATCTGGCGGCGGAACGTGTTAATGTTCTGCTCCGTAAACTCTGCTGGATCATTGCCAGTATCAAGCGCGTACTGCTCAGCAGGAAGTCCGAATGCGTCCCAGCCCATCGGATGGAGGACATTATAACCTTGCGCCCGCTTCATGCGTGATAAGATATCTGTCGCCGTATAGCCTTCAGGATGCCCTACATGCAGGCCGGCTCCCGATGGATACGGAAACATATCAAGCGCATAAAACTTCTTCTTGCCGAGTTCATCCTTTGTCTTGAACGTTTTGTGGTCTTCCCAATAGGACTGCCACTTTTTTTCAATCTTTTTGTGATTGTAATACATGGATTGTTCCTCCTTAAAATATAAAAAGCCTTCCGCCCCTAATATAAAACATTAGGGACGAAAGGCTGTGAAAACATACACAATTCCGCGGTACCACCCTCATTAACGCAAAATTTGCGTTCACTCTGGAAGCCTTAACGCGGCATACGGCAGACACTACTCCTGGTTCACGCCTGCAACTAGAGGATGAGTTCAAATATGGTACAGGATTGGCTCGCACCTTCCGCCAACTCTCTAAAACCCTTCCATATCCTACTGGTTCCTGTCATCGTTATTAAACATTAAATATGATGTTACTTTGTATTGTATGAATTGAAGCGTTAATTGTCAAGAACACCCTGCACTATTATTGCCTGATAGCCCGCTAGATAAACAGCGGAGATATAATGTCGTACAGTGTATTCACCACAAATGGAACACCTGCGTCAAAAATCGGATATATGACATACTGATCAAGCGGAGTCAGAACGATCAGCAGGAAAAGCACCGCACCAAACGATTCATAGCGCATCATTTTGGAACGTATATTCTCTGGAGCCAGATCCTCAAGGATGCGGTAGCCGTCAAGCGGCGGAAAAGGCAGCAGGTTGAACAAGAATAGAACGATGTTCAAATGAAGCATCGTTGACAGCAGAGATGAAACAAACTCCGCTCCCTTGCCTGACATCGGCATCAAACTGGATGAATCGAGAATGAACAGCAGCAAGTAGGTTAAGAAAGCAATGAATAAATTACTGACAGGGCCCGCTGCCGAAACGAGAATCCCGTAAAGGTGCGGACGCTTAAAGTTCCTCCTGTCAACCGGAACAGGCCTTGCCCAGCCAAAACCGACAATCAGAATAAGCAGCGCCCCGAGAGGATCGATATGCGAGGCAGGATTGAACGTCAGCCTTCCCTGATTTTTAGCGGTGCTGTCCCCGCACTTGTATGCCGTATAAGCATGAGCCCATTCGTGGATGGTAAACGCAACAACAAGTGAAATAATAATAAATGGCAGTTCTTCGAGTGAAAACCTAAAGAAACCTTCCAACGCACTCTCTCCTCTAGCAGTATATTTGTTCAAAACTGCATTTCAGCAGCTGCTTCTCTATTACTTTTTGTCCTTCTGTCAAACACTTGTGTGAAAACAAACGAGAATAGAAGGAAAACGATAAGCGTATAAAACAGGATGCGAATATGAAATACATCCACGATCAAACCGCCAAACAGCGGTCCGATCATCCTTCCTGCCGTCGCTGTACTATTAACGACTCCTTGATAAAATCCAGCACGGCCTGGCGGAGCGAGCTCTGCTGCTATGGATGGTATCCCAGGCCAAACAAGCATTTCACCGACCGTTAATATGATCATTCCAGCAAGAAACCCTGAAAAGTCTGCTGCATCAGCGATTACCAAAAAGGAAACGACAAAGATGACATATCCAACCATGATCTGTGCTTTGACAGACGGAATCCATCTTTTAAGCAAAGGATTGACCAATGGCTGCCCGAGAACGATCAGGGCACCATTTATAGTCCAAAGAAGACTGTAAAGCTTAACGCTTACCCCCATATCTTGGGTATGAGCCGCAATGGAGGATTGCCATTGAACATATCCGATCCAGGCAAATAAGTATCCTGCACAAAGGATGAGAAGTGACTGAAAGCCAGGATTTTTAAACAGTGCCGCAGTATCTTTTTTAAGCGGCCCAGACACAGAAGCTATCGCCCTGTCCCCGTCCATATGCTTAAAACCAAAGAAAACGAGCAGAAAGAACGAACACGAGAGCACTGCATTCGAAACAAAAGATAGTGTAAAAGAATAAGAAGCAGCGATGCCTCCAAGAGCAGCACCTGCTGCCACACCAGCATTCTGCGCGATGTAGATAGCGTTGAACGCTTTTCTTCCGCCTTCTTTCCATGTTGTTCCCGCCATCGCATACATGGACGGAAACGTGATACCCATACCGAAGCCGATAACGAACAGAAGAGCGGCATAAGCATAGAACGTATGAAAGAATATTAATAGAATAGAAGATGTAAATGTTATTGAAACACCGCCAAGAATAGTCCGGTATCCTCCGAAACGGTCAAACATCGTCCCGCCGATCAGGTTCCCGAGTATGCCAGCACCTGAGTTCAGCATAAGTACGATTCCTGCGGCTGTGAGAGATTTATCAAGATTTTCTACCATATAAATCGTATTAACAGGCCAAAGGAAAGAAGAGCCTGTTACATTTAAAACCATGCCAACAATAAGCAGCCAGACACGCCCCGGCATTTTCATTTCATGTTCCCCCTTGCATCCTTATGTATTGTAGAATTTTTTCGGCCATATTACAATTTTTGTTTCTTGCCAGCCCATTGGCGGGGGATTTATGTACATGCTACAATGCTATATGGCGTTTTTTTGCTGCGCTGGAAGGGAGTACAATGATCAATGACTTCATTAATGGAAAAGCCGGCTTACTTCGGCGACAAGCCTTACTATACATGGAACGAACATTTAAAACAGCATTTTGGCGAAAAGATCATAAAAATCACACTCGACGGCGGTTTCGACTGCCCGAACCGTGACGGCAATGCGGCTTACGGAGGATGTACATTCTGCTCTCAGAGTGGTTCCGGCGACTTTGCCGGCGACCGCAGAGATGATATCATCACCCAGTTTAACACCGTGAAGGAACGCATGAGCCGTAAATGGAAAAAAGGAAAATATATCGGTTATTTTCAGGCTTTCTCGAATACGTATGCTCCGGTCGAAAAGCTGAAAGAGCTTTTTGAAACAGTCCTTGCCCAAGAAGGAGTTGTCGGGCTGGCGATCGCTACCCGCCCAGACTGCCTGCCGGATGATGTTGTCGAATATCTAGCAGATTTGAACAAACGCACTTACTTATGGGTAGAACTTGGACTTCAGACAGTACACGAGAGGACCGCTCTTCTGATCAACCGGGCACATGATTACTCCGTTTACATAGAAGGAGTTCAAAAGCTTAGAAAACACAATATCTCTGTCTGCGCTCATATCATCAATGGTCTTCCTCTTGAAACACCTGAAATGATGATGGAAACGGCTAGAGAAGTCGCGAAGCTCGATGTACAGGGTATCAAGATCCACCTGCTTCATCTCCTCAAAAAAACGCCGATGGTGAAGCAGTATGAGCAAGGACTGGTAGAGTTTTTACAATTTGACGACTATATTCAGATCGTCTGCGACCAGCTTGAAGTCCTTCCGCCTGATTTAATGATTCACCGCCTGACAGGTGACGGGCCGCCTGAGCTATTGATCGGGCCGATGTGGAGCACGAACAAGTGGAAAGTGCTCAACGAGATCGGTGCAGAGCTTGAGCGGCGGGGCAGCTTTCAAGGAAAATATTATCAACCGGCAAAGGATGTGCTGAGATGAAGCTTTCAGGAGTTCTCCCTTTCGCCCGTGAACTGCTTGCAAAAGCGGCTGGCGATGGTGACGCAGTGGTGGACGCAACATGCGGAAACGGCCATGATACTTTGTTTTTATCACGGTTAGTCGGCAGCAGCGGCCATGTTTTTGCGTTTGATATCCAGCAAGACGCGATTGAGAACGCAAAAAAACGGCTGAATGAACAATCTGCCGCCAGCAACGTCACTTTTTTTCATTGCAGCCACAGTGAGCTTCAGTCAGTGCTTCCATCTTCAGTCTTCGGTAAGCTCACCGGCGCCGTCTTTAATCTTGGATACCTGCCTGGCGGGGATAAACAAATCACTACCACAGGAAATTCCACTATCGATGCAGTGAAACAGCTGCTTTCCTGGATGAAGCCCGGCGGCATCATCGTCCTAGTCATCTATCACGGTCATGAACAAGGAAAGACCGAGAAAGACAAAGTGATGTCCTTTGTTTCAGAGATCGATCAGAATGCAGCGCACGTGCTGAAATATCAGTTTATAAACCAAAAGAACTCCCCGCCGTTTATCATTGCGATCGAAAAAAGATAAAACAGCAAAGAGGCTGTGACCATGATGGTCACAGCCTCTTTGCTGCTAGATTTCGGATTACAATGACGGCTTTAATTTTTGATAAATCCGCCTGTTTATATAAAAGAATAGTGATACCGTTCCGCCCAGCCGAACGAGCTTAGATGCTGCTTTTCTAACAGCAGGGCACTCTTTCACTTTCTGATCGGCAAGGTAGATCCCGAGAAGGCCTCTGTGAATGAGACGGTGAAACCGAAAGTGCGGCAGCTGCGACAAACTGCTGTCCGCCTGTCTGATAAAGTAGGCAAGCCTGTCCAGCATCTCTTGATTAGAGCTGTAGAACGAACAAAAATTCAGATCTCCTCCACGCTTGTCTTCATCTTGATCGATAAAATAGTCAAGAAGGATATGCAGCCCCTGCACCCACGGAAAATAACCCGTTTTGATCTGCGACGCCTGCTTTTCGGTAAAATCTTCTGCAAATGCATAGCTGATCAGGCAGAATATCCCGAGTGTGGAGCCGGCACATGCTGAAAATTCATACCAGCTCATCGGCGGCAGATTTTTTTTGTGCTGTTCAAACCACTTCTGCAGTCTCTCCACTCTTTCCGTGACGATCACGTGCTTATGTATCTGCAGATCACAATAGATCGAAGCAAGTTCATGCAGGAAGGCGGAGATTTTTTCGTAGCCTTTAATTTCAGTAATAACAGACTGGCACTCCGCAACAAGCTTTTGTAGATACCCGCCGTCATTCTGCTCTTTTCTGAAGCGGTAATAGTTCGTGTCCTTCGCACTTGGAGTGAGCGCATCCCCCATCGATTCATGAAGGGCAGAAAAATCTTTATCATCAAGCGACGTGCTTCGGTCGCACAAATTGTCAAGATAATCACTGATTGTCTGGTACGCCACGATAAATTTTACAGCCTTTTCCTGGTATTTACCGGCAGTAAGGGCTAAGATTGATCCCCCTTCACAATGAAAAGTCTTAGAACTAATGCTTGCGAGTGCCTGTTTTCGGAGTTCAGGATCCGGGATATTCTCTGCCTCGCTCTTCCAATGGCTTAAAAAAGCATGAACTGAAGGGAAGATTTTTTTGTAAACTTTGTACATTAAAGCGACAGGATGCGTAGGAATCGAATTCATGAAGCATACTCCTCTGCTTTTTCTTTACTTCATTACCTTCCCCTGACGAATATCAACTATGCAGCTTTAAGTAGTTTTCTAAATAACTATAAACATCTTCACGTTCTGGCTCATTCAACACTTCATGATACAGCTCTGGAAACTCTTTATAGCTTCTTTCACTTAAGTCAATCGCACTGAACCATTGCCTTACTGAATATTTGTCCACGATCAGATCGTTTCCTGCCTGCATGACAAGCAGCGGGACATCAGGAAATTTTCTATAACCTTCTATTGCCGTTTTAATGGCTAACGTCAGCTCCCGATACCATCGGACCGAAACTTTTTTGACAAGAAGAACATCACCTTCGTCTCTCAATCTCATCTCTTCGCTTCTTGTACCGCTTCCTGCTGGAAGGTTCGTCGCAAATTTAACCGAAGGCGCTATTTTATTCAGAACGAGAGACAGCGCTTCTTTCCCTTTTGACGGAGGATTGACCAGCCCTAAGCAAGGTGAAGACAGTGCTACAGCTCTCACTGGCATCTTTTTTTCCATAAGTGTCCGGATGACAGCGAGCCCTCCCATGCTGTGGCCGAAAAGGAACACAGGCAATCCAAAGCCTGCAGCTGTATACACCCAACCTTCAATTGTTTCAATGTAATCATCAAATGCATCAATATGGCCGCGTCTTCTTGTTGTAGTACCCTGACCAGGAAGGTCCCCCATAACGCAATGGTAACCCGACTCGTTAAGCTTGCTGATGACCCATTCATAGCGGCGGTGGTATTCACCTGCCCCATGAACGAGGACGACCGTTCCTTTAATTTGTTCGGCGTTTGAATTCCAAGTCCACATATCTGTACCCCCTTCTCTTTACTGTAACCGTTTGCTACACTTTTATCGTATCCATCTTAGAAGACAGGAAGTGTGTTCATGATCTATCACTATCATAATAAAAAACCACAAATTGCCGAAAGCGCCTTTATAGCGGATTACGCAACAATCACTGGTGACGTTGTGATCGGCGAATACAGCTCAATCTGGTTTAATACAGTCATCCGGGGTGATGTATCTCCTACAATCATCGGAGATCGCGTAAACGTACAGGACAACTCTGTTCTTCACCAGAGTCCGAACAGACCCCTCATCCTCGAAGATGGCGTGACAGTCGGACATTCGGTTATTCTCCACAGCTGCTTTGTACGAAAGAATGCCTTGATCGGGATGGGCTCACTCATCCTTGACGGAGCTGAAATAGGCGAAGGGGCCTTTATCGGAGCCGGAAGCCTCGTTCCTCCCGGCAAAAAGATTCCCGCAGGAAGCATGGCTTTCGGAAGGCCTGCGAAGGTCATCCGTGACCTGACAGAAGAAGATCTCGCTGACATGGCAAGAATCCGCCGAGAATACGAGGAAAAAGGACAGTATTATAAATCTATTCAGAAACAGGAGCGTTAAACTCGATTAAGTTCCCGTCCGGATCGCTCACAAACACTTGATGCCATGGAGTTTTGTTGCGGGGTTTGTTTTTAAAAGAAACCCCGTACTCCTCCAGACGGAGGATCAATGCAGCCATATCGTTAACCCGGACCGCAAAGTGTCCATCCCGGCTGTCAATGTCAGCTGTCTCTCTTCTTGCAGTCCCTTTTTCATGGACGATAAGATGCAGCTGTGTGTTCCCGATATCGTACCACGCACCTGGAAAATCAAACGCCGGCCGTTCTTGAGACATAGTAAACCCTAGCACTTCCTCATAAAATTCTTTTGCTGCGTTAATGTTCCGAACAAGCAGCGACACATGGTGGATGCCTTCATACATTCTTATTCCCCCTGCGCTTCATTTTGTGAACCTCATTTTATCATAGTGCGCCGCTATAAGGCACTGAATCGCCTTGGCAAAAGCTAAACAAATTCAATCAAACTTACCTGACTCTTCTATGTATGTTTTCGCTTCGTTTTATTAGCAGTCCGAGAATTTCAAGGCACTATCCACAAACACTATCTTGGTCTACCATTTAATGAAACCTGCTGGTACAATACGAAGAAGTGCTTTTCGAGAAAAATCTAAGTATTACCCCATAAGGGAGAGTGAAACGAGTGAAAGCAGGCATTTTTGGAGCAGGCTACGTTGGTCTCGTTACAGCCGCCGGCCTCGCGTCGCGAGGACTGGATATAGCGGTTCACGACACCTCAAAAGAAAAAATCGCAACATTAACTGCTGGAGGCTTGCCGATATTCGAACCTGGCCTTGAAAAGCTTCTCGCTGAACAGCATATAACATATATTCAGACAGCTAAAGAGCTCGTCACATCATGCCGTTATCTATTTCTGTGTGTAGGCACTCCACAGGCAAAAAACGGAGAAGCGGATTTAAGCTTTCTTGAATCTGCGGTCAAGACGATCTGCAGGTATGCCGACTCGGACAAAATCGTCATCATTAAGAGCACAGTGCCTCCTGGAACAGGGCGCTTGATGGAAAAGCTATCTGAGACAATGAACATAGAGCATCGCATTACTTTTGTCAGCAATCCTGAATTTCTAAGACAGGGCAACGCTGTGCAGGACTTTCTTTTCCCTGACCGCATCGTCATTGGTTCCGATGATGATGAGACAGGCACTGAAGTTTTACAGCTGTATAAGCAGTGGGACTGCCCAAAACTTCAAATGAACCGGGAGAGCGCTGAACTTACTAAATATGCCGCAAACACGTTTCTTGCGATGAAGATTTCATACATGAACATGATGGCGGGACTGGCTGAAAAAACCGGCGCAAACATCGAGGATATCGAACGCGGAATCGGCAGTGACAGCAGGATAGGCAAAGATTTTTTAAAAGCAGGCGCAGGTTTTGGCGGATCTTGTTTTCCAAAGGATCTTCGTGCATTGGCCAGCATCGGCACAGAATTGAACGAAGAGCTTCCTCTCATTCGTGAAACGCTGTACATTAATGAAAATCAAGCGAAAGCCGTGTTGCGCAAATTAAGCACCGTTTTTGGTGGGCTTCTCGGAAGGAAAATAGCTGTCCTTGGCCTTTCATTTAAGCCGATGACAGATGATGTTCGTTCCTCTCCAGCTGTATCGGCCGCAGAACAGCTCCTGCTGCTTGGTGCAGATGTGAATGTTTATGATCCGCTCGTTCGTGACAACCCTGTAGCGGGCGCTGTAAAATCTCCTTCTCTTCTTGATTGCCTCGAAGGCTGTGATGCAGCTATTATCATGACGGAGTGGGATGAGTTCAGGGAGATTCTAAAACCTAAAATGCTGAATAAACTAAAAAGCCCTGTCATCGTCGACGGGCGCAACATGTTTCAGCTTAAAGAAATGAAAAAACTGAGCAGAGAATTCCCTTTATACTATGATTCTGTCGGCAGGCAAAGGGTAAACACCCTTCTCACTGCTAATAAGATAAAATAAAAAATTATTATTATAAAAACGCCCCTCAATCCTGATTATGGATAGAGGGGCGTTTCGTGTGTTTATTATGCTTTTGCTTGTTCTTTAAGTGCAGCAGCTTTGTCTGTCTGCTCCCAAGGAAGCTCGATATCTGTGCGTCCGAAATGGCCGTATGCAGCTGTCTGCTTATAGATAGGA
The DNA here is from genome assembly GCF_002245695.1 of Fictibacillus aquaticus. Taxonomy (GTDB): domain Bacteria; phylum Bacillota; class Bacilli; order Bacillales; family Fictibacillaceae; genus Fictibacillus; species Fictibacillus aquaticus. Next base: position 510,721 of record NZ_NOII01000002.1, read on the forward strand.
CGGCGAAGGTCCAGCATCTTGATGATGCCGGCAGGACGAAGGTCAAAGTTGTTGCGTACTAGCTCAACAAGAACTTCTTCATCCACTTTTCCTGTTTCAAACGTGTTAACAGCAATAGAAACAGGCTGTGCTACACCGATCGCGTAAGCAAGCTGAACTTCTACTTTATCAGCAAGACCAGATGCAACGATGTTCTTCGCTACATAACGTGCAGCGTATGCTGCTGAACGGTCAACCTTAGTCGCGTCCTTACCAGAGAATGCACCGCCGCCGTGGCGAGCATATCCGCCGTATGTGTCAACGATGATCTTACGGCCAGTAAGTCCTGCATCACCTTGAGGTCCGCCGATTACGAAACGGCCAGTAGGGTTGATAAAGTATTTTGTGTTTTCGTCGATCAATTCAGCTGGTACAACTGGCTTGATGACTTTTTCTTTAATGTCAGCCTGAATTTCTTCAAGTGTGTTTTCTGGGTGGTGCTGTGTTGAGATAACGATCGTGTCGATACGGACAGGCTTATCGTTTTCATCATATTCAACTGTTACTTGAGTTTTTCCATCTGGACGAAGGTAAGGAATCTCTTCGCTCTTGCGTACTTCCGTCAAACGGCGAGAAAGTTTGTGTGCAAGAGAGATTGGAAGCGGCATAAGCTCAGGTGTTTCATTGCAGGCAAAACCGAACATCAAACCTTGGTCACCTGCTCCGATCGCTTCGATTTCTTCATCTGTCATAGAACCTTCACGAGCTTCAAGCGCCTGGTCAACACCCATCGCGATGTCAGCAGACTGCTCATCGATGGAAGTCAAAACTGCACAAGTTTCAGAGTCGAATCCGTATTTTGCACGGTCGTATCCGATTTCTTTAACTGTTTCACGAACGACTTTAGGGATATCTACATAAGTAGAAGTCGTGATTTCACCAGCAACAAGAACTAGTCCTGTTGTTACAGACGTTTCACACGCTACACGCGCATTAGGGTCGTTAGCTAAAATCTCATCTAGGATCGCATCTGAGATCTGGTCACAAATTTTATCCGGATGTCCTTCTGTTACAGACTCGGATGTAAATAAACGGCGGCTTACTTTCTTAGACAATTGAGGTCCTCCCTTAAATTGAAAAAAATAGATACGGTACTTTATTCCTCTATATAACAAATATATATATTCCGCTAACTGATTTAGGGCATAAAAAAAACCTTCCCCTGTTTTAAAGAAGCGAGGGAAAAGGATTCAATTCCATGCCTTCACCTCTTATTCTCAAGGTATTCACCTTGCAGGTTAGCACCTTCTCACTCGCTAATGAGTGCAGGTTGCTGGGTTTCATAGGGCCTGTCCCTCCACCTACTCGGAATAAGAGTAGCCGTTCGGAAATTATGATAGCGCAGTTAACCCGCAGTGTCAACAAGTTCTCCTTATGAGGAGAACATTCTTTTTTCGATATGTTGAGCACGTTTTGGGGTCCTTTTAATGAGGAAAACTTCACTTAGTACAATCATGCTCAAAAAAAAGTTCAATATCTTAAATAAGCTGCCCATTTTACGAACTTTTTATGATGCAGGCAATAAAATAGTATACATTATTTAAATCAATGTGTTATACTAATTGAGGATAAAAACTTAGGATAAAGGATGGTATCGCCTTATATGAATACTGTAGAATCCACGAATTCTTTAAATGAATTGGTAAACAGCCCGCAATCACATATGAACCTGCCAGTACCTGTTCTTGTAGAAAAAGCTTTGCTCCGTAACGAAGGTATACTTACTTCCACAGGAGCGCTTCGTGCGACTACCGGGAAATATACAGGCCGTTCTCCAGAAGATAAATTCATTGTTGAAGAAGCATCGGTTAAAGCTAAAATCGACTGGGGCAAAGTAAACAAGCCTTTTTCACCGGAAAAGTTTGAAAGCCTTTACAAAAAAGTTCTGGCATATTTGAGCAGCAAAGAAGAGCTGTTCGTTTTTAAAGGCTATGCGGGTGCCGATCACGCTTACCGTCTTCCTATACAAGTAATCAACGAATACGCTTGGCACAATCTTTTTGCACATCAGATGTTTGTTAGACCGAACAGCGTTGAAGAAGCGAACAGCATCGATGCAGGCTTTACTGTTATTTCAGCTCCTGGATTCTTCGCAAACCCTGCTGAAGATGGAACAAACTCTGAAACGTTTATTATTATATCATTCGAAAAGCGAATCATCCTCATCGGCGGGACGGAATATGCAGGAGAAATTAAAAAATCGGTGTTCTCGGTAATGAACTACCTTTTGCCTGAAGATGGCATCCTTTCTATGCACTGTTCAGCAAACGTTGGCGGTGAAGGCGATGTTGCCCTGTTCTTCGGCCTTTCTGGAACAGGTAAAACTACTCTTTCTGCAGACCCTAACCGCCGTCTGATCGGTGATGACGAGCACGGCTGGGCAAACACAGGCGTATTCAATATTGAAGGCGGATGCTACGCAAAATGCATCAATCTCTCAAAAGAAAAAGAGCCGCAGATTTGGAACGCTATTCGCTTTGGCAGCGTGCTGGAAAACGTCATGGTGGACAGCGACTCGCGCATCAGCGACTATGATGATTCAACACTGACAGAAAACACACGTGCGGCCTACCCGGTCGACGCGATTCCAAACGTTATGATTCCTGGTGTGGCTGGCCATCCTGATACGATCATCTTTTTGACCGCGGATGCGTTTGGGGTACTGCCTCCAATCAGCAAGCTGACGAAGGAACAGGCTATGTACCATTTCCTTTCAGGCTATACGAGCAAACTTGCAGGAACTGAGCGCGGCGTCACATCACCTCAGGCAACATTCTCTACATGTTTTGGTGCACCTTTCTTGCCGATGGAAGCTACAATCTATGCGGAAATGCTTGGCAATAAGATCGATCAGCATGAAGTGAACGTATACTTAGTGAACACAGGCTGGAGCGGCGGAGAGTACGGTGTCGGAAGCCGTATGAATCTTGCCTATACGCGCGCGATGGTGCAGGCAGCCTTGATCGGCGAGCTTAAGACTGTGGAAACAGTCGTTGACCCGATCTTCGGATTGCACATTCCAGTCCATTGCCCTGGTGTTCCAGATCAAGTGCTTCAGCCGGCAAAAACGTGGGCAGACGAAGCAGAGTACGAAAAGAAAGCGAAAGAACTTGCTGCGAAGTTTAAAGCGAATTTCGAGAAGTTCAGCAACGTGTCACAAGACATCAAGAACGCAGGACCAATCGCATAAATAAGAAAGCCGCTGTAATGGCGGCTTTTTTTTTGCCTGAATTTATTCTCTCTTCATGTCACTGAAGTAATTTCTATTCCGCCGGGAAGATAATTACCATAAATAGGTTGAAAACGACATCAACGTCATTTATAATAATGACATTGATGTCGTTTTAATTTGAAGGAGGAAAATTATGACTAGCAAACCTTTGTTGTCTCTCACCTCTTACCGGTACTTAATTTCCGCCCAGCTCGTTTCCAACCTTGGAGACTGGCTGTCGATCATGGCTGTTTTCACAATGGCTGGTCTTAAATGGAACGCCACGCCTTTAGAGATGTCACTCATTCTCTTATCTCTTGCTCTTCCGATGACGGTATTAGGTCCTGTCGCAGGAGTATTGGCTGATCGTGGAGAGCGAAAGTGGCTGATGATCGGTTCAGACCTTGCAAGAGCTGCTGTTATCCTGCTCCTAATCACAGCAACAAAAGTTTGGCACGTGTATATCCTATTGTTTTTGCTCGGTGTGTTCTCTGCCCTTTTTAATCCCGCTAAAAACGGGAAGCTGAAGGAAATCGTGCCTGATGAGCATATGCAGCAAGCATCTTCTATCAGCTCGATCATAGAGAACGGCACAAAAATTGTTGGTCCTGCTGCCGGCGGAATGCTGATGACATTTATCGGTTCACAGACGATTTTTATTATTGATGCAGCAACGTACTTTTTATCAGCCATGCTTTTGATTAAGCTGCCGGTCCGTAAAGCTTCCTCCCAGAAAAAAGGTGGAGAAAACGGAATGGCATCTTTCTGGCGAGACTTTTCAGAGAGTATAACCTTTATTAAAGGCATTCTCTTCATTTTTTATGGCATGTTACTGATGTTTATCACGATGTTCGTCATCCAGCTCGCCGATTCACAGTTTGTTACACTATTCCGCGAACTGAAACAAGTATCGCCAGGGCTCATTGGAGCTGTAATGACAGCTTCTGGTGCAGGGTTCCTTGTTTCCGGCATCCTTCTAACAAAGCTTGATATCAAAAAACCAGCTGCGGCGATGGGTGCAGGCATTACCGTTCTCGGTGCAGGCTTTGGCCTTACCGGATACTTTACTTACTTGCAGCTTCCCTTTCCTTATTTCTGGTCGGCATCCGTTGTATTTTTCGCTTCGTTCGGAGCAGGTTTTATGTTCATTCCTTTTCAAACAGCAGTTCAGAAAAAGACACCTGTAGAGATGAGCGGGCGTGTGTTCGGCACAGTGGGGAGCGTCAGTATGCTTGCTGCAATAATCGGACCGCTCGCAGGCGGCATCATCGGCAACATGACTGGCGTCCTTCCCCTGTTTTTGCTTTCAGGCTCAGGACTTGTCTTTATTGGTATAATGACTTTATGTTTAAGAAAGTTTTTGGAAAAGGGTGAGGTTCATGGCACCGAAAGTATCAGAAGAACACAAGGAACAACGACGGCTTAGCATATTAACCGCAGCAAAGGAAATTTTCACCGAGAAAGGTTATGAAGCATTTGTCATGCAGGATGTGATTGAAGCAACGGGCATGAGCAGGGGCGGGGTCTATTCTTATTTTGCGAATAAAGAGGACCTCTTCATTTCTTTACTTGAACATAAACAACAGCAGTCCAGCAATGAATTGGATACGCTCATCAGCCAAAACAAGATCTGGGACACGATAAAAATGATAGTCCTGGATTTTAAGAACGCAGAACATTCCGATAATCAGTTTGCAGCAGCACAAGTCGAATTTAATATCTTAAGCCGGAATTCCAGCAATGCGAAAGAGTTTTTACAGCGCCGCTATCAATGGGCATCGGACTTTCTATGCAGCCTAATAAACGAGGGTATCAAACGGGGTGAATTTTCACCAAACGCGCCTGTCCATCACATAGCTAGATATTACATTACATTCTTTGATGGCTTAAGCATTGAAAGTATCTTTTTAAAATCACAGGAATTAAACTCAGATGAACAAATCGACCTGTTCCTCGGTCATTTGGGATCAATGCTTGGAGTTAAGTAAGCACACAAACGACAACCATTTTGACAACTTAAATAGCCTATAATACAAGCAAAACTCGCACTAAAATGGCGAGTTTTCTTTGTTATAGATTATCCGTTCTTATTGAACTAAAGCACCGGGTTTATAAGAACTTGTTATATTACATATTGGATGTTATCCGTAATCGAATACGACTTTGGCGATTTCTTTTTAAAATCAGTGCAAAAATCAATGAAAATAGAGTCGTGGTACTGTATTCTCCTTATTGGGTCACGTCTAATTTTTTCTTGGATCTGGACTAAAGGTTCTGCCGCTAAAATAACTTTATAAGTAAAATCATCTAAATAAAATGAACTGATGCTTGCAGCAGCTATTATTTCAGAAGAAATCAGTTCTTGAAGGGTAGGCATTTCTACTTCGCTTTTATTTAAGTTGAAAACTACACATATTGGGAATGTACATTCAATTAATTCTACAATTTGACCAAAGTAATAGGTTCCATCTTCAAGTGGGATTGAAAAAACATCTCCGAATCCCCATTTTTGTTTTTTAGGGAGTTTTACTGAATTTAATGTATTGTTCAATTCTTTTATTGTTTGATTGTCTAATGAAACATTTGCTATTTCATTTATTAAAATGGCTATGTCTAAAATCAAACTATGACTTTTAGTTCGAATTGAAACAAAGCCGCTCTCGTGATCAATAGATACGTTCTTGGTAATACCGTTATCCGTTAATTTCTTTTTTATATATCTGGCAGCTTCATAATTAGTCTCGATATTAAACAGTTCTGCCAAGTCCTCGAATATAAAAAACTCCTTTGAAGTATAATTGGGGAAGTTAATAGTTATTTTTCCAAGTAGAAGAGATGATTCCATTAGTTTTACTCCTTATAAAGAAATAGTGATTAGATTAAAAGCAATTTTGTTATTAAAGTAAACTGGCTCTTAGTTTTAATTAGAAAACGACATTACCGACAGCACAAGTGACCTTGAACTCGAAAGCTATATAGTTATTGTCCATTATAAGATATAATGCCAACTGCTATGTCAAAACCGATGAAATGCTTAAAAACCTTAATAAATAAGGAAAATGACGTGTGCCAATTCACACGTCATTTTTAATGTCATTATCAATAAAGCACGTAAAAACGGAACCAAATATTTAAAGAATAGGACTCTTTTCTTTGGCTTGCGTCTTCATCCAATCACATAGTGCCATAGTGATCATCCGGTTCTCAAGCGGCGGGAACGCATGGTGAAACTGAGGATAAATCCACGTTTCATGCGGCTTGCCGAGTTCCCTCAGGCATTGCTTCATCATCAGAGTATGCCCGACAGAAACGTTCTCATCTCTCATGCCGTGAATGGCAAGCAGAGGAGCACTTAGCTTTTCACAATCATATACGGGAGACCTCCATTTGTATCGCTCTGGATATTTTTCTGGCGTTCCCCCTATGACGCGCTTCATCATCCGCCGCATATCCACTCTTTCCTCATATGTTAACGCCATATCCGTCACACCGCCCCAAGTTACGACAGATTTTATTTCTGGATATTCCATCGCAGTAAACAACGCCATCGGACCGCCGCGCGAGAAGCCGAACACATGCAAGTTTGATGATTCTACTTGCGGCAAATGCTTTAGCAGCTCGTACGCTGAAAACGCATCTTCTCTATCATCACCCGCGAAATCCTCATTTCCCTCCCCGCCTTCATTTCCTCTGTAAAAAGGCGCCATGACGACAAAGCCTTGTGAAGCAAACTGGACGATACGGGCGATGCGGACCATTCCTACTTTTTTTATGCCACCTCTTAAATAAAGAAGCCCTGGAAACTTCCCTTTTGCTTTTGGCAGTGCGAGCAGCCCCTTCACCTGCAAACCGCTGCTCCAGTACGTCACTTTATAAAGCGAGATATGTGGACTAGGTGACGGAAAGCGCTGTTTCTCAATCATTGTGCCGTCCTTCATATACTCCTCCTCCTTTCACAGCTATAGGCAAACACACATTTTATAAAAAAACATATTGTATCTCATAAGGGTAAAAACCCGCATCTTGATGTAAGAGGAGGATCTTCATGAAGAGAAAATTAAGATTGCTGTTCGTGTTCCTCAGTGTTGCCGCTCTGTTCTCTTCCTTGCTTTTAGGCTGCAGCACGGATAAGAACGATTCCTTGAAAAAAGTCCGTGTCGCTGAAGTCACGCGTTCTATATTTTATGCTCCCCAATATGTTGCCATTGAAAAAGGGTTTTTTAAAGAAGAAGGGCTTGATGTACAGCTGACCACAACATGGGGCGGCGACAAGACAATGACAGCACTTCTTTCCAACGGAGCTGACGTAGCGCTCGTAGGCTCTGAAACATCCATTTATGTGTACGCACAGGGCACAAAAGATCCGGTTATCAACTTCGCACAACTGACTCAGACCGACGGTACGTTTCTAGTCGCAAGGAAGAAACCAGAATTCTTTTCTTGGGATCAGCTGAACGGATCCACTTTCCTCGGCCAGCGCAAGGGCGGAATGCCGCAGATGGCCGGTGAATTCGGACTTAAGAAACATGGCATAGACCCGCAGAATGACCTGACGATGATCCAGAACATTGATTTTGCTAATATCGCCAACGCCTTCGCCTCCGGAACTGGAGACTATGTACAGCTATTTGAACCGACCGCTTCTCTTTTTGAGCAGCAAGGCATCGGCTATATCGTAGCTTCATTCGGGACAGAATCGGGCAAGATCCCATACACCACGTTTATGAGCAAGGAAAGCTATTTGAAAGAAAACCGTGAGACCATGCAAAAGTTTACAAGAGCGATTTATAAAGCGCAGCTTTGGGTGGAGAACCACACAGCAGCAGAAACCGCGAAAGTGATCGCTCCTTATTTTGAGGATACCACGATTGAACTAATTGAAACTGTCGTAGATCGATATAAGAGCCAGCACAGCTTTGCGCTAAACCCGATCCTCGATGAAGAAGAATGGAACAACCTGCAAAACATTATGAAAGAAGCAGGAGAGCTTCCAAAAGAAGTGAAGCATGAAGAGCTGGTGAACACGAAACTGGCGGAAAACGCTGTTAAATAGAGACAGAGAAGGGGGTAAACCTGGTGGCCTTCCTGCAAATCAAATCGGCCGGGCAGATCTATTTTACAAAGCATTCGGCCACACCCGCACTAGAAGATATCTCGCTGTCAGTTAAAGAGGGGGAGTTCGTCTCCCTCCTTGGCCCAAGTGGCTGCGGCAAATCAACGCTTCTGTCCATCATCTCCGGCTTGCTTCGTCCTACGAGTGGAACGGTACTGCTGAAAGGCGAGAAAATCACTGGCCCGCATCCTAAAATCGGATATATGCTTCAGCAGGACTATTTGTTTCCATGGAAGACGATTGAAGAAAATATTCTGGTTGGGTTAAAGCTGAAAAAAGAATTGACTGCTGATAAAAAAAATGAAGTCTTCTCTCTTCTAAAGCAGACCGGTCTTTATCATACGCGAAACCAGTATCCTTCACAGCTTTCAGGAGGTATGAGGCAGCGTATCGCCCTCGTGCGTACGCTTGCGACGAAGCCTCACCTGCTGCTGCTCGATGAGCCGTTTTCCGCATTAGATTACCAGACGAAGCTGAAGCTCGAAGACTTAGTATCTGCTACATTGAAAAAAAACCAAAAAACAGCCGTACTCGTTACTCATGACATCGGCGAAGCTATTGCCATGAGTGATACGATCGTCCTCCTTTCAACAAACCCGGGAAGGCTTTTCTGTACATTCCAGGTCCCTCTATCTTTACGAAGACTGTCACCTTTTGAGGCAAGGCAGCATGCAGACTTCCCCCTTCTTTTTCAGCAAATATGGGAGGAGCTGGAGCAAATTGAACAAAACGACAGTGAATAGTGCACATGCTCGTTATTTAAAAAAAGCAAAAAAAGAAAACTGGATCGTACGGCTCATGCAGTTCGCTATATTTATCGGCTTTTTTGCTTTTTGGGAAATAAGCTCAAGAACGGAAATGATCGATCCGCTTCTTTTCAGTTCACCATCAAGGATTTTCAGCCTTTTTATAACAAAAATGGCTGACGGCTCACTTTTAGTCAATACTGGAATCACCCTTTTTGAAACGATACTTGGTTTTATTTTGGGGACTTTGTTTGGAACTGTTCTTGCTGCTTTATTCTGGTGGTCACCCCTCTTTTCTAAAGTGATGGACCCCTACCTTGTTATTTTAAATGCCATGCCTAAGGTTGCCCTAGGACCAATCCTCATCGTAGCACTTGGACCAAACATGGGCTCAATCATCGCGATGGGAATCCTGATCTCAGTCATCATCACAACCATTGTCGTTTATACAGCATTCAGAAATGTAGATCCGAACTATTTAAAGGTTATCCAGTCTTTTGGAGGAACAAAGAAGCAATGTTTCTTTGAAGTCATCCTCCCCGCTTGTTTTCCTACCATTGTTTCAAGTTTAAAGGTTAATGTGGGGCTTTCTTGGGTCGGGGTAATCGTTGGGGAGTTTCTTGTTTCAAAACAGGGTCTCGGTTATATGATCATCTATGGATTCCAAGTGTTTAATTTTACACTTGTTCTGCTGAGCCTTGTCATGATCGCATTCCTTGCGACCATTATGTATCAGCTAGTTGAACAAATCGAAAAAAAACTGATCCGCAGCCGTTAAGCTTTAATCAGACCAGTTCTTTCTCTTTTAAGTATTTCATGCTTTCGAGGAGGACCTGGTCTTTCATCATAAAGCTAAATTTTTTGTCCGTCTGAAAACCTTCAGGAAGCTCTTCAAACAATACAGGTCCGTTCGTTTCGTAATAGCGCTGTTTAATTAGAAGCTTATCAACAGTGGCGAAATATATGTTTTTTACAATGAGTCCGCCTTTTCCATCCACATGATATTGTCCGAGATAGCGAAGTTCAGCAACGTGACCGCCTGTTTCCTCGAATACTTCCCTAACAGCTGCATCATCAGCTGTTTCACCGGGTTCTACCTTGCCCCCTGGAAATTCAATCCCACGCCTTGGGTGTTCAGTCAGCAGCCATTGCTCCTTAAATCGACACAATACCCAGACATGCCTCGGATCGGTAGAAAAAGGGTGATCGGTGAACGAAAGCTGAACAGTGTTGTCATAATAATCTTTGAATGTCATAATCTCCATTTTCCTGCTCCATCTGAATCATTTCCTCTATTTTAAATAAGCGGCGTCATAAAGTCCAATTTGAATGAAAGCTTATTCATTCTAGTATGGCAAGATGTTGAGCAAAAAAATCCTTGCTTACTTTACATGAACAAATGTGATGATCCATTTATCTTTCTTTTTCTCAGCACCTAGCGTAATCTCATAGCTGCCGTATAAATCACTGCTGTTTTTTTGAACAATGTGATAAGAATTTTCATTTATCTTGACCGTTTCAAACGGTTTCCCTTCCTCAAACCATGGCGGCAGTTCAGTCGGAATAACATACAGTGCGCCATCCTTTTCTTCATAGAGGCCGTTTACATAATAGGCAGCCACTTTAGGGCTCGATACTTCACTTATATAATGAATGAGACCGCTTTTATTTTTGAAACGCAGTACTTTGTAATTTTCGTCTGTCTTCTGTTTAAGCCTGTTCATAAATTCTGCTGCAAGGACCTCAGGATTAAGCTGAGTGTTTTTAGGCGTATCTTCAGCTACTGCCGTTTTTTCTCCAAGCACCATTGTGCCGGTATCTTTGGAGGAGTCATGAATCAGGTTAGGTGATAGCACAAATGTAATAGCAAGAACTGCAATAAGGGCAACTAACTTTTTCAATGAAACCCACCGCCTCTTCGTTGTTTTATTACTATAATGTATTCCTTGTCCCACAAGATCTAAACCCTTTTTTTGTGAAAAAATGTATTTATCCTTTCAATTGCGAAGACTTTTGCTTGTTTTTACCACCATTTCTTCCTGCTTTTCCGATTTCATAAAGCCCTGTTCCAGCTAGCCCTGCGATCGCGCCTGACCAGATTCTCATTTCAACTGGCATTTCGGCAAACGGGTATCCGAGCAAACCTGCAGCAATACCGGTAAAAAAGCTGAATAAGGGTATATATTTCTTACGGATCGAAATCGTCCGTTTGGCCAGTTCTACCAATCCTGTTACGACTGGCGCAAGAAACGATGCGAAAAGCAATACGTCCTCCATGGCTGACCTCCTATAGTAAAAAAATGAAATAAAAGTCTTTAAGAAAAGATTCCACCTAGATTTGATGTATCCTCTTCTTTTATGCAAAGACTTTTAGCCCTCACACGACGAAATTCGACGCATACACTATATTTGTTGGAAATAGTGTTATTCCTTTTATATTGGAACATACTATGGAAAAAGAATGTAAGACTGGAGTGAGTTTCATGGGAGAAAAGGACGATCTTTACCTCATTCAGCTGGAGTCCAATAAAGTCTCATGGTGGGAATATGCCAGAAAAGTAGCGCCGCCAAAAAGGCCGGATCAATACTTAACCTACTGGTCATTTCTTAAAAACCGAGGCAAGCTGCCAAAGAGGATTGTAAAAGAAGCAGAATGGCGGATGGAAGCACGCCGTAAAGGGCTTCTTGATTCTTAATAAAAGTTTGGCTGACGACTGGCCTATAAGTGTCAGCCATATTTAATCTACTTTTTAAATGTAAAAAAACCCCGTATCCAGCAGATACGGGGTTTTGGCTTAAGCCCTGATGTTATGTAGCTTCTTGTAAAGCTTATATAAATTTTTCGCTTTCTCTTCATCCATCGGCGTGTTACCGTTCTCTAAGTCTGTCAGCTCTGCATCTACAATTTCCAGCGCATATCTTTGGTTCAAAAGCGCTTCAATAAGACACTCTTTTTCCTGTGATGTAAACCGGACATTTTCCATATATAATCACCCCTTCAGCCTGCTTCTTTTATTATACTGTGCGGGCAGGTGAAGTGCTTTACGAAAATTCTGGTAACTGTACACGAACACGTCTTTGTCGCTATTTGCCGAAACAATCCAACTTCCTCACTAGAGGTAAAATAAATGATTATATTATCCTAAAAGGTCATGGTCCTGACTGCTGTTCTGCCGCCATTCTCTTTCGAGTTCAGATAATGTCCAATCTTGCAGATGGCGGTGATCCTCAATACCATGCGTTCCTTTATGGATTAGCTGCTGTATTAAATAAGCTTTTCGCCCTTCAACCGCTCTTCTTAACATTCCTTTTTCGAATTCCATCATTGTTCACTCCGGTTTTTTTCCAACATTATCTCCACTCTTGAACTCTGATAAACGCTGGAGCATAAAAAAACCGCCAAAAAAGGCGGGGCAAGAAAAGCAAGTTATTCATGAAACTGAATTTTTCCATTGCTCATAAACAGATGACGGAGCATTCCAGCACAGCCACGAAACCATCGTTTTAACTCCCTGCTGGCTTACATGCCAATATTCATAGCGTCTTTTCGATAAATTTTCGTATATCCCTGATGCTTGTACCCAGCCGTCCATTTTACCCCTCCTCTTTTGTTATGCTTACATATTCTTCGTTTACATCATGCTTCCCTTTTTTTCTCGTTTGCTAACTTATGACAAAAGGTAACAATAGAACATAGACTTACATTTATACTGTGTATACTTCACGAAATTATACGAAGGAGGAGAAGCTTTGAACACATTCTTGTCACAGCCCACTCTCACTCTCGCAAAATCCTTGATCGGCATGGAACTAATCCATCAAACCGCTGAAGGCATAACATCGGGAATCATAGTTGAAACGGAAGCTTATAAGGGCCCCGAAGACAGAGCTGCTCACTCTTATGGAGACAGAAGGACAAAGCGTACTGAAGTTATGTTCGGCCCGCCCGGCCATATTTATATGTATTTCATTTACGGTATGCATGTATGCTTCAACATTGTCTCAGGTCCTCCCGGCAAGCCGGAAGCTGTCCTGATAAGAGCAATTGAGCCTTTAAAAGGAATCGATTTAATGAAGGAAAGAAGATATTCATCACACAAGAAGCTTCCTCATCCAAATAAAATTCTTTTGAATCTTACAAGCGGTCCAGGTAAACTTTGCAAAGCGATGGGTCTTGGACTTGATTTGTACGGAATAAAGCTGAATGAAGGTCCAGTCTTTTTAAAAGAACACAAAAAAATACCCGCCAGCATGATTGAGGCGGGTCCGAGAATTAACGTTTCTTATGCAGAAGAAGCAGCATTCTATCCATGGAGATTCTGGCTGAAAGGAAATCCTTACGTGTCCAGAATATGACCTCCGCGAGAGGAGTAAACTTCATGATCACCTTCATAAGAAGGAATATGGTGATCTTCTTCAAGTAAAGAAATAGTTTCCGAAACAGAATGTGTCATCTGAATTATTTGATGCAGCTTGTTGCGCTGTCTTAGTTCAAAAATAAGGTACCAGACGGCAGTAAAAAGAGCGGTCTTCAAAAAGAACTCCCTGTCTAATCCATTTGAATATGCCCATTCAGATACATAAGCAGACAGTACTCCTGCAGTGAATGAAGCACTAAGGATATATAAAAGCGAACGATTCACGGTGCGCCTTCTCGTTTTTAAGTAAGCCTGAATAGAGTTTAATTCTTCTTTATTAAATCGAAGCAGCCTGCTTCTTGCTGTTTTATGGTTAGCAACGATTCCTTTTGACGTTTCGTATTCCCAAACATGAGAAAGGAATAATTTGTATTCAGCAGAGCCAGCTGATGGGGTGACCATTTTTTTATGTATAAAATTATGAAGAGCATAATATTCAGCTGCCTTTTCCATGATACGCAGCACGATAAACAGTCCTAGAAGAACGGCAGCAAAACGGAAGGCAAAGAATCCGCCTAAATATTCTCCAAGCTTGTAAACAGGATAAATAACATCCATTGTTTTGACAGATATAATTTTTAATGTAATTTCCAATAATTCTGCTAAACGATCCAAGAAATCAGCCCCTGTATTATTCTCTTTTTAAATACTACCATGAATAGGATGATGATGGGATAATTTTACTCAAATCTTTTTAATTGCCTATTATTATAAATATCTACGCCTTAAAAGAAATCAGAGAAGAGGTTGATCTACGTTCCAGATGCAAGCTTTCCGCGGGGCGCGGCGAAAAGCACGGGTCGGCTCATTCAGCCCCGACAAGCAAAAGGGAAAGGGGCCGATAAGTCGGTCTTTGACTTATTGGACACTTGCCCTTTTGACCTCGAGGGGCTAGCCGTTTTCTGCTAGACAAGTGAGCCCCCTCGCCGCTTTGCGCCATGAGGGGTCTCACCTGTCCCACTGATCCCGCTGGATAAGGAAGGCTACTAGCAAGACATCGCACGAAGAACATGTGACCTTCATTTTCGAGGAGTCGGCACCATACACTCCGATCAACTTTACCAATGATGGATTCGAGATGATTAAGCGACTGTGATAAAGTATCAATCAAAAAAATTTCTCATGTATTAAGCATTGAA
>NZ_NOII01000020.1:0-2737 GCF_002245695.1 Fictibacillus aquaticus
CTTTTCGGAAAGCTGAACGATCTTTACGAAGCTCACCAGAATGACGGTAACGTTTATTGGATGGATAAGACACGATACAGTGCGTTTGCCGGAACGAATCTGTTGTCTAAGCTGCGTGAAAGAGGCATCACAGAGGTTCATATCGTTGGAGTCTGCACTGATATTTGCTGCCTTCATACAGCCGTAGATGCTTATAATCTTGGGTTTGAAATCGTCGTTCATGAAAAAGCGGTCGCAAGCTTCAACCAAGCTGGGCATGAATGGGCATTGAATCATTTTAAAAGCTGCTTGAACGCTAAAGTCATCTAAAAGGGAGAGCTACTCATGAACAAACAATATGCAGACGACAGCCTCGCCTTGCACACAGATTTGTATCAGATCAATATGGCCGAAACGTACTGGGAAGACGGAATTCACAACAGAAAAGCGGTGTTTGAAGTATTCTTCCGCAAGCTGCCTTTTGGCAACGGCTATGCCTTATTTGCAGGACTGGAACGGATCATCCAGTATTTGAACAGATTCCGTTTTACTGACAGCGACTTAGAGTACTTACGAGACGAACTGGGTTACCAGGAAGATTATCTGAACTATTTAAGGCAGCTGAAATTTACGGGAAATGTACGTTCAGTGGTGGAAGGAGAGCTCGTTTTCGCCAACGAGCCGATTCTCCGAATTGAGGCGCCGCTTGCTGAAGCACAGCTCGTCGAAACGGCGCTTTTAAATATCGTAAACTATCAGACACTCGTCGCAACAAAAGCTTCCCGCATCAAGCAGGTGACCGGTGAACAGAGAGCGATGGAGTTTGGCACAAGAAGAGCGCATGAGATGGATGCGGCGGTATGGGGCACAAGAGCGGCGTTTATCGGCGGTTTTGAAGCAACGTCAAACGTGAGAGCTGCAAAAATTTTCGGCATCCCGGCAGCGGGAACACATGCCCATGCACTCGTCCAAACGTACCGCGATGAATATACCGCATTTCATAAATACGCCCGCCGCCACAAAGACTGCGTATTTTTAGTAGATACGTATGATACGTTAAAGTCGGGGGTTCCAATCGCGATTAAAGTCGCGAAGGAGCTAGGCGATCGAATCAATTTTAAAGGGATACGGCTTGACAGCGGAGATTTGGCTTATCTGTCAAAAGAAGCGAGAAAGATGCTGGACGAGGCTGGCTTTACCGAAACACAGATTATCGCTTCGAATGACTTGGACGAACACACAATCATGCACTTAAAGTCGCAGGGCGCTAGAATCGACGCGTGGGGAATCGGCACAAAGCTGATCACAGCATATGACCAGCCAGCTTTAGGAGCGGTTTATAAGCTAGTAGCCATCGAGGATGAAAATGGCCAGATGGTCGATACGATTAAAATCAGCGGGAACCCGGAAAAGGTGACAACACCAGGCTTGAAAAAAGTGTACCGCATCATCAATATCCAAAATAACAAATCAGAAGGCGATTATATCGCGATGGAGAACGAAGCACCTCAGGATGAGTCCAGGTTAAAGATGTTCCACCCGGTCCATACGTTTGTCAGCAAATTCGTCACGAGCTTCAGGGCGAAAGAGCTGCACCATGATATTTTCGTTGACGGAAAAGCTGTTTATGAAACACCTAGCTTGTCTGCAATCCAGCAATACGCGAAGGAAAATCTAGAGGTGCTGTGGGATGAGTACAAACGCGGGATGAACCCTGAAGAGTATCCTGTGGACTTAAGCCAAAAGTGCTGGGATAACAAGATGAAGAACATTCAGGACGTGCAGTCAAAGATCGGCAGCGCTTGACCTAAACGTTGAAGGAGGGACCTATTGTGGCCAAGATAGGAATATACGGATCATCGTTCGACCCAGTCACTAACGTTCATTTATGGACGGCGAGCACGGTCGCTCACCGCTGCAAGCTTGATAAAGTCATCTTTTTGCCTTGCTCGAACAAACGAAAAGAAAAAACGATGAAGACGTCAGATGAGCACCGCTGGAACATGCTGCAGCTGGCGATCGCTAAAAATGATAAGTTCCTTGCAGATGACTATGAAATGAAACGTGATGCATGGGAAGTGTACACCGTTTTTACAATGCAGCATTTTAAAAAACTATATCCGGACGATGATGTATATTTTATCATGGGTGCCGATCTTCTTGTCGATATAGCTGACGGCAAATGGAAGCACGATGAGGAGCTGATCTCGCAAAATAAGTTCATCGTCATGGCGAGAGACGAGATCGATATGGTCAAAACAATCTCTCGGTCGCCGTTATTGCGAAACCATGACGATGGCTCCCGATTCCATCTCATCGATAAAGGGCTGGCGATGGAAATCAGCAGCAGCTATATTCGCGACGAGTTCTCAAAAGGCGGAGAACCAAGATACCTGCTGCCAGATGCTTGCTACGATTACATCCAGGAACATGGATTATATAGAGAAAAGTAGAAAAAAGCAGCTGTTAGTTATGGCTGCTTTTTTACTTCCAAGCATCGATGTTTGAAAACGTTTCGTAATCACAGCCTGTCTCATAATCGAACTCTTTTTTCATCCTTCGCTCGTAGGCTTCAGAGGCCAATTCTAACAGCGGTTCAAATGAGTGTTCATGAGGCATGCATTCTGGATGATGAAGAGCGCGTATGTAAGTATCTCTTCCGAGTGCGACGGCGGCACATCTGATGTACAAAAAAACATCCGGAGAAAAATATGACTTTTCACTGTATGAATACGTGCCGAGTTTTTCGGCATGTTTT
>NZ_NOII01000020.1:2800-8971 GCF_002245695.1 Fictibacillus aquaticus
AAGCTTCTGTGCCTGTGAAGTCATCCCACTTTCCACCGAAAGAACTGCTTGCGCGCCGGCGTTCTTCCTTTGAAAGACAGATTTGGCCGATGTAAATCGTATTTTCCGGCGGAGAGCCTTCGTGCCATATAATTGCTGGACTTTTCTCGTAGGAAAAACGATCCTGCAGTAGTATTTCATTAAGCTTGCTGTCGTCAAGACTCGGCGGTGCCGAATCTAAATACGCAGTTGTCATGATGAGCGATGACTGTTTCGTGGTGTTGATCACCTTTACTGCGCCGTAGCGGCCATCTGGCAGATTGACTGCAAACACATCACCTTGTTCAGGTTTTCTTTTCTTCATAGTTCTGGTCCTCCTATTGCTGCTTTCACATTATTTTAGGCTGAAGAAGCTATGCGTTTTTGTCGAAATTCCCCGAATGGCACATAAAATTTATAAACGGCACTTAACTCTTAAATATGTAACATAACCCATGTCGAACGGCACATACTCATCTGAAAATGGCACATAAACTCAATTTGATCGTTTCGAGCAGCGGTGTTTAAGCGTATACAGACTAAAAATTAATGTTTTTAGTTGAAAATCTTTAATAAACTGCAAGAAAATTACAGGAAATGCGTCTAATTCAATAGAAAGCATGACGAAGGGAACCTAGAGGAGAGATTTTATGAAAAATAATGATATTGTTCAGGAATGGTTTGGGCTCTATCATCAGGACATCCTTCAATATCTTGTTTACTGCACAGGCAGGCTAGACGTAGAGGATCTTGTTCAGGAAACATTTATCAAGGCACTGCAGCACCTTTCTTCGTTCCGGCATGAGTCAGAGCCTAAGACGTGGCTGTTCACGATTGCCCGGCGCCTCGCTCAAGATGAAAGGCGCCGCGGGATATGGAAGGCCCTGCTGCCAGATTTTCTGCTGGCAACCATGAAAAGTTCAGATCCTGCACCTCATGAGAAACTCATGCTGAATGAAGAAAAAACTGCTCTGTATGAGGCAGTGAACAAGCTTCGTCCGGGGTACAGGGAGATCATTATCCTGCGCGGCATCATGGATTTGACATCCGAGGAAGCAGCAGACATCCTCGGATGCAGCACGGCGAAGGTTCACTTGACATACCATCGTGCACTGCAAAGTTTAAAGAAGCACATGATCGCAGAGAAAGGAGGGGTGGTGGATGAAGCAGCTAACGGATGAGCAAGTAGAAAAAAACTTAAGGTCACTACCAGTACACAGCCTTACACATGAACAGAAAGAAAACATTATATTTGCCATCAGGCAGCATAGCGAAAAAAGAAAACTTCGCTTCAAGCCTGCAGTAAGCTTCCTGCTCCTTCTCCTTCTTTTCGCAAGCATCGTATCATACGCTTTTCAGCAATATGATGGTAAGCCAGCAGAGCAGGCGGTCAGCGAGACTGTTACTATCAGCCCCGCGGGAGACATTACAATAAAAAACAGAGGAGCTTTCAGCAAAGATTTTTACAATAAAGAAGGAAAGAAAACCGGCGGGGTTCAAAGAATGACTGAAGCGGATATGTATGAGAGCATTAACCAGCAGAACATACACACAAATATAGATATTCAAGGCTACCGTTATCCAGGAAAAATGACCGTCGATCATCAGAAAAAAATGGAGTACATCCAGATCATTCACTATTACTTTAAATCACCCTATACAAACCACTATTATCACGTCTATTTTTATACTCCGTTTTTTGATGAAGCGCAGGCGGATGCGGTCGCGAGAACCTTCATTATAAATAGCCAAAATTAAGCATGGCGGACTTTTCCGCTGTGTTTCTTTTTATGTGTAAAAGTATGGTACAATAAGCGGTGATATGAGTGATAAAGGAGTTTTGAAAAAATGATTACTGTTTCTAACGTCAGTCTTCGTTACGGCGACCGCAAGCTGTTCGAAGATGTGAATATTAAATTTACGCCGGGCAACTGCTACGGCTTGATCGGAGCGAACGGTGCGGGTAAATCGACGTTCCTAAAAATTCTTTCTGGTGAGATCGAAGCGCAGACAGGTGATGTTATCATCACACCTGGCGAGCGTTTGGCTGTATTGAAGCAGAACCACTTCGAATACGAAGAGCATACTGTCATGCAGACGATCATTATGGGACATGCGCGTCTTTACCAAGTTATGCAGGAGAAGGATGCTATCTATATGAAAGCAGAATTCACTGATGAAGACGGCATGCGCGCAGCTGAACTTGAAGGCGAATTCGCTGAGCTGAACGGTTGGGAAGCTGAATCTGAAGCAGCGATCCTACTAAAAGGACTTGGAATCGGAGAAGACCTTCACGATAAGCTGATGGCTGACTTATCAGGCTCTGACAAGGTAAAAGTCCTCCTTGCACAGGCACTTTTCGGCAAGCCGGACATCCTGTTGCTGGATGAGCCTACGAACCACTTGGACCTTCAGGCGATTCAATGGCTGGAAGAGTTCCTTATCAATTTCGAGAACNNAGAGAAGATTAAAGAGCTTCAGAACTTCGTCGCTCGTTTCTCAGCGAACGCGTCAAAATCTAAGCAGGCTACTTCACGTAAGAAGCTACTGGATAAAATCACGCTGGATGACATCAGACCTTCTTCACGTAAATATCCGTTCGTCAACTTCAGCATCGAGCGCGAAATCGGGAACGACCTTCTTCGCGTAGAAGGTCTGACGAAGACAATTGACGGCGAAAAAGTACTTGATAACGTTAGCTTCATCATGAATAAAGACGATAAGATCGCGTTTGTCGGCAAAAACGAAATTGCCAACACGACGTTGTTCAAAATCTTGATGGGTGAGATGGAAGCGGACAGCGGAACATACAAATGGGGTGTTACTACATCTCAGGCGTACTTCCCGAAAGACAACTCGCAGTATTTTGAGAACGGCGAGCTTAACCTTGTTGACTGGCTGCGCCAATATTCTCCTGCTGACCAGAGTGAAAGCTTCCTGCGCGGATTCCTTGGCCGCATGTTATTCTCAGGCGAAGAAGTTCTCAAGAAGTGTACCGTTCTTTCTGGAGGCGAAAAGGTTCGCTGCATGCTTTCAAAAATGATGCTGAGCGGATCGAATGTTCTTCTTATGGATGAGCCGACGAACCACTTGGATCTTGAATCCATCACAGCACTTAACAACGGGATGACTTCATACAAAGGATCTATGCTGTTCACATCACATGACCATCAGTTCGTTCAGACGATCGCGAACCGCATCATCGAAATCACGCCGAACGGCCTGATCGATAAGCAGATGACATACGATGAGTATCTTGATAACGACGAGATCAAGAAACAGCGCGAAAAGATGTATCAATAATATAAGACGCCGGACATCCGTAAATAAGCGGATGTCCGGCGTTTTTCCTTTTATTTATAAATTATGGAAAAAGCAGCCGTCTTCCTTTATAGTCAAAGTAGGTTATCGCTTAGGAGGAAAAGCTGATGGACAGGTATTTAAAATACATAAAAGCAGTGGTTGTGCTTATCGCTGCCCTCGGAATTGGACTGCAGCAGTTTTATTCAGCTGAAGAAATGATCACAGTCAACAAAGTGCTGTTCGTTGCAGCGATGGCAGTTATCGTCCCGGTTATCCTTTATTTTTTCATCATTTTCAAATCCGAGATGACAAAGCTGATGAAAAAGGATTCATATCGCTCACATCTGATGTACCGTTTTCGTTATTTGTGGGGTGCGTTGATTATTGGAATGTTCGCTGCCTCTATGTATGTGTTTTATATGACATATGAAGTCGTTTTTTAGACTGAAAGGAAGATGAACTTGGAAAAAACGATACAGCATTTGTTTGCGTATCATGTCTGGGGAACTGAGAAGATGCTGCGGCATTTAGAGGACAAAGCAGAGGGATTCTATAACCTGGAAATAACAAGTGTTTTTCCTTCTATAAAAGCTGTGGTGGATCACGTTCTGGAAGTAGATGATCTTTGGTTTTCAAGAATGATAGGAAGAACTGCAGGTGTGATCTTGACTGAATCGCCAAAAGAGGCGAGGGAAAAGTTTTCTGTCTTACATGAAGAAATTACAGCTTACCTAAACAGCGTTGACCCATTAGAGAATATCACCTACAAAACCTCACAAGGAGAAACGTTTCAAAATTCGGTTGAAGAGCTCATCACCCATCTCGTCAACCACGGAACCTATCATCGCGGCAACTTGTCAGCGATGCTCCGCCAGCAGGGCATTCCAGGGGGTTCGACGGATTATATTTATTTTTTGCGGGAAAACAGTTTGAAAAGTAAACAATAACTAGGAATGTGGTGGTTGTTTGTACCGAAAATGGGTGACAGTGTTAGTCGTAATAGCGTGGGTAGCTTTCGGTGTTTACCTCATACCTGCTAACTCCACTTCTGAAGAAATAGGAGACAAAGAGTTAATTCAAAGTGATAAGGATTTTTGGCATGGCTTATATTATAAAGTTCATATAACAGAACAAAAAATAGTCTGGAATCTGTCAATAGAAAATGAACAGAAGAAAACATTGGTTGAAAAGCAGGAAAATAAAAAGAAATTGGCGGAGTTCCGGGAAAAGGTCAATGAGACTCAATCCAGTCAAAAGTTTGCTTTCATTAACTTCTCAGGAATCATTATTTTATTTATTATTCTTTCACTATACCGAAAAACATTATTTAAAGAAAAAAAGCAGAAGAATTTCCTGTTTTTTATAATCTCACTGTTTGTTTTCTATCATCTATTTGACGGTGGTAAAGAGCTGCGTGAAGCGTCGAACGCCAGCAAGGATGCCATTAGAATCTTTCATGTTTTAAGCCAACCTGATTAACGCCAGCAGGATTTGCTTCAAGGTTTCCTGATTAATTTCGTTTTTCTGTGCCGACAACCGCAACAGACGCGCTTTTTTCGTTTATAATAGAGAGTATGAGACATGTCTGCCGCTTGCTATGGCAGTGAGAAGGGAATTTAAATTCATGCTTGAGTACATCCTGGCGGGGCTTCTGCCGGTCTTTTTCATGTTATTGTTCAACCGTGTTTTATTTTCAAAGTACGTTCCTATTATCATTACACTGCTTATTCTCATTTTCGGCTTTGACGGACTAAACCGCCCGCTCAGCCAGCAGGTAATCGGGCTCGTATCCACGGCAATTGGATTCTGGCTCGGCCTTAAAATCTATAAAAAACAAGATCGAAAAGTAAGATAGACTGCGATTAAGCTTCGCAGTCTATTTTTTTACAAACACTATATACAAAAAAACTTACATAGAAAAAGCGTCTCCTTAGTTAGTAGGAGACGCTTTTCTGCGCTGATGAATGATGGTGTCTTTTAAGAAAAGGATGAGCAAGAATGAGATATAGCCGCCAAGTACAGTGATTCCAGCTTCATCCTGATGAAACAGCTTAAAAATGACGGATGACATCGTGATGACATAAAGGATGCCAAGTAATTTTCTTATCTGTTCGTCATCATAAATAGACGTCAGTTTAGCCCCAAGCTGTCCACCGATCAGCGCTCCGATAATCAGCAATGCCCCAAGCTTAAAATCAAGGGGAGTGGAGAACGCATAAGTGATAAATCCTGCTGTTACGATCGCAAAAACGCTCACCAGGCTTGTGCCGACTGCTTTCCGTGCAGGAAGCTTCATCATAGAGATTAATAGCGGGACCATGATGAACCCGCCGCCGACACCGAGCGTGGCGGATAGAAAACCGCCTGTAAATCCGATAAAGACAGCCTTCAGCCAAGAAAATTGAAAGGGCGCGTTCTTGCTGTCTTGTTTTGAAGATCTGTTTAACAGGGAAAGAGCAAAATAACCGAGCAATAGAATGTATAGAAAAGGGATGACTGTCTTATCTAAGTGCTCTGCTTCCAGCCACAAGACGAGCGGATGGGCGATCTGGGTTGCAGCGACTCCTGTAATGCCGAGCACTGCAGCTGTTTTCCAGAATATATTGTTCATCCTTAAATGGGCGAATACTCCAGAAACACTCGTTCCGATCGAGTACATAAGACTTGTGCCGATCGCTGTGACAGGAGGAAAGCCGAACAGGATAAGTTGCTTATCCCAGTGCAGTGCGAGTACTATGCGCTTGAAGGGCTGAGCCAGCTTCTCAACACGTTAAGGCTTGTTCAGAAGCATCTGAACACAGAACTGATGATAGACGGCGTACTTCTTACAATGCTCGATGCCCGTACGAA
>NZ_NOII01000021.1 GCF_002245695.1 Fictibacillus aquaticus
TAATTTAATTCCTTACCTATGCTTTTGTTCAGTTTTCAAAGAACCTTTTTAACTGCTTTTTAAAGCAGCTCAACAATCATACCTCTTTTTTGAATCCGTGTCAACCACATTTTCAAAAAAATAATGGTGGGCCTAAATGGACTCGAACCATCGACCTCACGCTTATCAGGCGTGCGCTCTAACCAGCTGAGCTATAGGCCCGGTAAAAGAAATGGAGCGGGTGATGAGAATCGAACTCACGACCAGAGCTTGGAAGGCTCTTGTTTTACCATTAAACTACACCCGCAAAAATCATGGTCGGGAAGACAGGATTTGAACCTGCGACCCCCTGGTCCCAAACCAGGTGCTCTACCAAGCTGAGCCACTTCCCGTTATGGCGCGCCCTGAGAGATTCGAACTCCCGACCTTTTGATTCGTAGTCAAACACTCTATCCAGCTGAGCTAAGGGCGCACTATATTATTATGTTGGCGAAACACATCGGTTCGTCAAATTTAAGTGATAAGTATTTTGGTGCGGTCGAGAGGACTCGAACCTCCACGGGTATACACCCACTAGCCCCTCAAGCTAGCGCGTCTGCCATTCCGCCACGACCGCGCTGCAAAGTTTGCTGCGCATTGGTCTCGCACTAAAAACTTATATGGAAACAAAAAATGAATAATGGTGCGGGTGAAGGGACTCGAACCCCCACGTCAATGACACTAGATCCTAAGTCTAGCGCGTCTGCCAATTCCGCCACACCCGCATTATTCAAATTAAATGGTGAGCCATGAAGGACTCGAACCTTCGACCCTCTGATTAAAAGTCAGATGCTCTACCGACTGAGCTAATGGCTCATGCTATAATGTTCGTCGGATTAATCGGTGTATCCGTCGAGACAACTCGCCGTAATTCACAATGGCTTTTAAGAAAAAATGGCTGGGCTAGCAGGATTCGAACCTACGCGTGACGGAGTCAAAGTCCGTTGCCTTACCGCTTGGCTATAGCCCATCGTTGTTGTTTTAATTTTAAAAAATAAATGGCGGACCCGACCGGGGTCGAACCGGCGATCTCCTGCGTGACAGGCAGGCATGTTAACCACTACACCACGGATCCGCAATGATATGAAACTAAATTAAGTAAGTTGATGGTGACCCGTACGGGATTCGAACCCGTGTTACCGCCGTGAAAGGGCGGTGTCTTAACCGCTTGACCAACGGGCCATCTGGCAGAGAAGAAGGGATTCGAACCCTCGCACCGCGTTAGCGATCTACTCCCTTAGCAGGGGAGCCCCTTGAGCCACTTGGGTACTTCTCTGTAATATGGCTCCACAGGCAGGACTCGAACCTGCGACCGATCGGTTAACAGCCGATAGCTCTACCACTGAGCTACTGTGGAATGCTTTTAAAGACAATTAATATCTTAATACTTTAAGCTTCAGATGTCAACCTGTTTTTCACAGGTTTTTTTCTTGTTGTTATCGCGTGTTTTACGTAATGTCCAACAGCGACTTAATTAAATTATCACATATTGCATGCAGTAGTCAATAACTTATTCAGAAATTATATGAATTAGTTTTCCTCTGCATCTTCCGCACACATATTTAGCCGTGTTTACTCTTCTCTTGCGCTTGAACGACACATTACAGTCTGTGCATTTATAGAGATGTTTATAAGCTTCTTTTCGAATTGCGCCAGGCAACGACTGGCAGAACCTCGCGCCTCCAACCTCCTCCAGCAGCTGCCGGAATTCGGGGTCTCGATGCTTGTATCCCCTGCTTTCTATATGAAGGTGATAATGAACAAGCTCATGTTTGATGATGCTGACCAGCGCTTCTTCACCAAAGATCTCGTATTGCTTTGGATTGATCTCGATATCGTGGCTCCGCAGCAGATAGCGTCCGCCGGTCGTTTTTAAGCGGCTGTTAAACCGGGCGGTATGCCGAAACGGCTTATGAAAGAAGTCTCTAGAAATTGATTCTGTTAAAAGCTGCAGCTGCTGCTGATCCATGTTCACGCCACCTCAAGTTTTGGTTCACACTAACAAGCGTTCTTACATAAACTAAAACACAACATCAGACGGTTCGCAAGGAGGTCATTCGCATGCCTGTGTGGTTCAAACGTCAGCTTCGCCGTGCGTATTATCAGAAAGACCGCTACCAGATCCGCTTGTTAAACCAGTGCTGGTTTTTTTATAACAAAAAAAACACTGCCTTAAAGGAGAGTCAAAATCCTTAAAGAGGCAGTGCTTTATTTTTTAGCTATTTTTTTGCGGGTTAACCATCGTGAGTGCGATGCGTTCCTTTTTCAGATCAACTGAGTCGACCCAAACGGTTACGACCTGTCCTACACTTACCACTTCCATTGGATTTTTCACAAAACGTGTAGTGAGCTTAGAGATATGGACGAGCCCATCCTGCTTTACTCCGATATCGACGAACGCACCGAAGTCGACAACGTTACGGACAGTTCCTTGGAGTTCCATGCCAGATTTGAGATCTTCCATTTTCAATACATCTGTCTTCAAGACTGGTCCTTCGAGTTCATCACGCGGATCTCTTCCCGGACGCGATAACCCTTCAATAATATCCTTAAGCGTCGGCACGCCGATGTTCAGTTTTTCGGATACGTCATTTACAGACAACTGAGAAAGTTTTTCCTTAACAGTCTCGGTTCCGATTGTTTTAACGGACTCTCCGATTTCCTCCAGCACTCTTTTCGCGGCATCATAGCTCTCAGGATGGATGCCAGTCCCGTCTAGCGGCTGCTTGCCGCCTTGGATGCGGAGGAAGCCGATCGCCTGCTCATATGTTTTCGCACCTAGACGCGGGATTTTCTTCAATTCGCTGCGGCTGCTGAACTTTCCGATTTCATCACGCTGTTTAACGATGTTCTGGGCAACTGTTTTAGAAAGCCCTGATACATATTGCAGCAGTGATGCCGATGCAGTATTTACGTTAACGCCGACAAGGTTTACCGCTGTTTCAACGACAAACGTTACCTCTTCATTCAGGCGTTTTTGTGATACATCATGCTGATACTGGCCGACTCCGATTGATTTCGGATCGATTTTTACGAGCTCTGCAAGCGGGTCCTGAAGTCTTCTGGCGATTGAGATCGCGCTTCGTTCTTCTACTTGAAGATCAGGGAATTCTTCTCTTGCCACTGGCGACGCAGAGTACACGCTTGCTCCTGCTTCGTTTACGATGACATAAGCCACTTTGCTGTCGATGCTTTGAATCGTGTTGACGATAAACTGCTCGGTCTCGCGGGAAGCCGTTCCGTTCCCGATGGCGATCAGCTCGATTCCGTATTTTTCGATCAGCTGCTGGACAATTTTGGCCGACTTTTCAACCTCTGAACGTGGCGGGGTAGGATAAATCGTTTGAATGTGAAGAACCTTTCCTGTTTCGTCCACAACTCCAAGTTTGCAGCCTGTGCGGTAAGCCGGGTCAACTCCAAGGACCATCTTTCCTTTTAACGGAGCTTGCAGCAATAGGCTTTTAACGTTTTCAGAAAAAATGTGAATGGCTCGCTCTTCTGCTGTTTCGGTCAGCTCTGTTCGGATCTCACGCTCAATAGAAGGAGCAATCAGGCGTTTATACCCGTCCTCAATCGCTGCTTTTATGTATTGAGCCGATGGTGACTGAGGTTTCTTAATTAATTGGCGTAGCAATCTCGAGATAATATCCTCTTCAGGCGCTGTGACTGCTACCTTCAGAACATCCTCTCTTTCTCCCCTGTTCACAGCCAGCACGCGGTGAGGAACGATTTTGCTGACAGCTTCTTCGTACTCGTAGTACATTTCATATATTTTCTTTTCATCTTTGTCTGCGTTTTTGGTGGCGGATGTTTTTATTGCGCCTTTTTTAAATGTCAGCTCGCGAATCCATTTACGGGTTGCCGGCTCATCTGATACGGTTTCAGCGATAATGTCCATCGCCCCTTGAAGCGCCTCTTCTGCCGTCGAAACACCTTTATCCTGATTGATGTAAGCAGCCGCTTCTTTATTAACCGGGTCGCTTGTTAATTGAAGAAGCCACGACGCCAGCGGTTCAAGTCCTTTTTCTTTTGCTGCAGATGCCCTTGTCCTTCTTTTTTGCTTGTATGGGCGGTAGAGGTCTTCCACTTCCTGCAGTTTGGATGCTTTTAATATGTCATTGCGCAGTTCTTCTGTTAGTTTATCTTGTTCTTCTATAAGCCGGATGACTTCTGCTTTTCTGGATTTTAAATTTTCAAGGTACTGCCACCTGTCCATGACTGCCTTGATTTGTACTTCATCCAGGCCGCCTGTCAGCTCTTTTCTGTAGCGGGCAATAAACGGCACTGTGTTCCCTTCGTTTAAAAGCGCGATAACATTCTCGACCTGTTTTAGCTTTATTTCGAGTTCCTTTGCGATCACACTAGTTTCATTTCCCGCAGCAGCGGGTTTTCTTTCGGTCACCTGTTCCATTAATACGACAGCTCCCTTCTGATTCACCCTTTTATTATAGCTGTTTTTGTCACCTATGTTGCTTTTTTAAAGAATTCAGAGAAGAGGTTGATCTCCGTTTCAGGCGCACGCTTTCCGCGGGGCGTCCGGTGAGCCCCTTTGCCGCTGCGCGACCTAAAGGGTCTCACCTGGCCGCTCGTCCCGCAGGACAAGGAAGGCTTCGGCAGCCCTACATCGCACGAAGAAAATGTGAAGTTCATTTTCGAGGAGTCGGCGCCTTACACTCCGATCAACTTATCAAAGATGGATGCAGGATGAATATCGTATATTATGAAAGATTAGCCTGCCAAGCAATTCTACATGAATTAGCCGTTGAAGCTTAACTTACACCCTCGAAGCCCTTCCACTGAGTGAAAACCACGCAACAACAACCTTTTAGAAAAGGCACTTTCTTTACTTTACGACGAAAAGGACCTCCTGCCGGTTAAGGAGGAAGCCCTTTGCTTAAAAAGTTTCTATTTTTTTCTCCTCTTGCTCAGCTGTGCCGCTTCTCTCTTCATCGTCGGCGTCACTCATTTTCCGTTTTGCAGTCTGTCTGTATTTAAGATGGGAGGTATCATATTCCGCATACCCAAGAAAAATCCTAACAGCAGCGTAAAGAATGAGTATTGCGATCATAATCCAAAAGCCGGCGCCCATTTAGATGCCCCCTCTCTATTCATCTTATAGAGAGGGAAACAAAATTATTTCTTTAAGGAAACAAAAAAACGCAGAGACCTTTTAAATAAAAAAAGTCGCTGCGTTTTATTCAACTGGTTTTACTCTTCCTACAATACACGTTGCGTCATCAGCAGTATTTACCGGGAGCTGACTAATATAAAACAATGCATCCTCGGGGGATACCATGCGCGAGAGAATGTTGCGGCTCTGCGTATGAATCTCCATTCCGTCAGAGTACAGCATAAAAGCAGCTTCACCGTGATAAGAAAATTGCTGAATCTTGAATTTTTGCGGCTTGCCTGCTAGAAATCCAAGCGTAGAAAGGGGATGAACCACCTTTTCATCTCTCGGGGCTAGCATAAAGCGGATATTTCCGACACTCGCATAACTGACGGTCTCTGCTGCATAATCAAATTTAACAATCGCTAAGACTGCACCGCGCGTCTGCTTTAGAACCGTATTGCAGCGTTCCATAAGGTCGCTGATTTCCTCAGAGTGATACTCTTCTACTATATTCATCGCTGCCTTGGATGCATCTTTAGCCAATGAGCCGCTGCCTAGTCCATCTGCTAGTGCACAGATGAAATATTGCGGTGTTTCAAGAAAGAAAAAACTATCTCCGCAAAGATCGTTTCCGCCTTTAGGCACCTGAAAAGCCGACACTTTGACCTTGTTGAAGCTATGGTGTTCGATCATTTCAAAGCCTCCGAAGGGGAAACCCGGATCGCTTCACGCAGCTTTTCGAGAGCACGTCTCTGCAGACGTGAAACGTGCATTTGCGAAATATCTAGACGTTCGCCCGTTTCCTTCTGGCTCAAGTTTTCAAAATACGTGCATTGCAGAATTTCTTTTTCTCTATCGGTTAATACTTCAAATGCTTTTTGCAGCAGCATCTGCTTGTCCACTTGATCGAATCCGCCGTCATCTGAACCAACGAGATCCAGCAGTGTGACTGTGCTGCCTTCCTGATCTGCCTCGATCGTGCTGTCCACAGATAGAGCCTGGTAGCTTTTGCCCATCTCCATCGTTTCCAGCACTTCTTCCTCCGTGACCTCGAGATAATCAGCGATCTCATAGATTTTCGGAGAACGCTGCAGGCTCGTTGTCAATTCCTCTACTGCCCGCTTAATTCGAGGTCCGAGTTCTTTAATGCGGCGCGGCACATGCACGCTCCACGTTTTATCGCGGATAAACCGTTTGATTTCGCCGACAATCGTTGGGACAGCAAACGATTCAAATGAACGGCCGAACGTTTTGTCATAACGGCGGATTGCCGCCAAGAGTCCAATCATTCCAACCTGAACTAAATCATCGTGAATAATTTTGCCTTTTGAAAATTTCCTAGCCAATGAATGAACAAGATCTCCGTATTGATGAACGAGATGTGTCTGCAATTCCTCGTTAGTTGGATCAATCTGGAGTTCATCAATCCATTCATAAATTTGTTCTTTACTGTGAAGATGCTGGCGAGGTCCGGTCGACATTTTCCTCCACCTCATCTCTGTGAAGATACTTCGTCATCATGACCATGACGCCTGCTTCACCACTGATTTCTACCTTATCCATAAGTGTTTCAATCAGGAAGAGGCCCAAACCTCCTTCGGTTAGCTGTTCAACCGGCTTACCGTCAACAGGGCCGAGGTTTTCTGTCACCTTGTTATAATCAAAACTTTTTCCTTGGTCAACGACTGTAACTTCCAATCTGTCGTCATGAAGATTGCAGCCAATGCGGATCTGGCCTAATTCTGCATCGCTGTAAGCATGGTTAACAACATTCGTACAAGCTTCAGAAACAGCAATCTTAATATCCTCTATTTCATCGAAAGCAAAACCCATTCGGTTTGCGATTCCTGAGATCGTCAGGCGCACAACTCCGACAAAGTCTGGTTTTGCTGGTACGGTCATTTCCAAATAGTCAGAGGCTGTATTCATTTGGCCTCCCCCTTTACCTCATTCTCGATGTCCATTACTTCCGTAAGGCCGGTAATTTCAAAAATGCGGCGGACCCTTTCGGTCATGCCTCGAAGCTTCATAGAACTGTTGTTAGCTTTTGTAGATTTCAAAGCGCCAACAAAGATTCCAAGCCCCGTGCTATCCATATATTCAATCCCGGACAGATCAATAATAATTTCCTGTCCTTCTTTTTCTGTTAACGGAACAAGCACTTCTTTTAATTTGGGAGCCGTATATGCGTCTACTTCTCCAGCTAGTTTTAATGAATGAGTTTGTTCGATAGTGTGATGGTTAATTTGCAAATTCATTATTTTCCCCCCAGGGTTAAATTTAAAACGGATAAAATACAATACCCTTGTTTTGAATGTGCTAAACCACTCTTTTTAAAACAATTAGCGTAAAATCGTCTCTCAGCTCGAATTCCTGAAGCTTTTCAAGTTCTTCAAACACAGATTGAACGAGTTCCTGCGCCGGACGATCCATATGTTTGCGGATGAGAGCGACAATTTCGTCTCTTTCTATAAAGCCTTTGCTAGTCCGGCACTCCGTCACACCGTCTGAAAGGAGAATGATCATGTCTCCGATCTCAATCGCTTTCTCGTAAGGCTGGTAAGTCGCCGTACGAGATACACCAAGAACGATCCCTTTAGCAATCATGTCTTCAAAGCGGTCTTCAGATGCACGATAGATAAAACCTGGTTCGTGTCCAGCGCCTGCATATGAGAACGTATGGTTGTCCGGATTATATAATCCATGCAGCATCGTAATAAACATGTTCGGGTGAACGTTCTGCTCTACTACATGATTCAGATTTTCAAGAAGCAAGTGCGGCTTCTGCTGCTGCTGAGGCAGGCTGTCCATCGCGTATTTGATCATGGACATGCAAAGAGCAGCAGGGATACCTTTACCGATGATATCTGCCACCGCTACACTCAGCGCGTTACCGTCTTTAACGAAATTGAAGTAGTCGCCGTTCATTTTCTTAGCCGGGACGCTGATCACGCCAATATCGAGGCAGTCTACTTCAGGCACATCGCTAAGCAGCAATGTCTGCTGCATGCTTGCGGCAACCTCAATTTCTGATTCGAGCTGCTGCTGCTTATCCCTTAAGGACTGATGCTCACGGTATGCAAAACCGTAGCCGATCATCACTTCCAGAAGAAAGTCGAATGAATCCCTCATATCCTCGTCCATATCCGGGAAAAGGTCATGCATCACCTGAATATGAAGAGAAATGACATCCTCAGGTGAAATCTGCTGCTCGATAAGCTTTCGGCTGAACTGCTGCCCTTTGTAAAGAGCGGTTTCCGACTTGCCTTTTATATAAGTTGTTATTAAATCTTGATAGCGATCAATTATTGCGTCTTTGCCAGTCAAGCAGTTTCCTCCTATCGGAGCCATTTCGTTGCGTTTATTTCTGTTCCTACATCCACTGTGGATTCAATCGAAAACTCGTCCATCAGCCTTTTCACACCAGGAAGTCCTGCCCCAAGTCCTCCAGAAGTCGTATATCCATCTTCCATGACTCTACGGATATCCCTTATTCCAGGTCCGCTGTCCAGGGCTATAATCTTCAGACCCTTTTTACCTAGCTGATCAATCGGCTGAATACAAATTTTCCCGTTTCCCGCGTACAAGTAGATGTTTCGTGCTAGTTCAGAAATGGCAGTAGTGATTCTTGCTTGGTCGACATTTCCGAAACCAAGCTCTTTCGCCATATTTCTTCCTAATTGTCTGGCGCTTACGATGTCCCATTCATTGCGCACTTCTACACAGGATTGGATGTCCATGATCATCCCTCCAGTTCCAGACGCAATTTATCAAGCCCCTGTTCCAAATCAAGAGCTGTTGGGACCTCCCTCATGGAGATACCTAAATCAATCAGAGTGATTGCAACCGCAGGCTGTATTCCAGTAAGCACAACCTGTGCGCCCATTAGTTTTGACATGCGTACTACATCGCCAAGTACCTTCGCGATGAATGAATCAATCATATCTACAGACGTTAAGTCTATTACAACGCCTTTTGCTCCAGTGTCATGAATTTTACTGAGCAAGTCTTCTTGAAATTGAAGGGCGGTCTGGTCATCCAGCTCTACCTGAATCGTTATAAGCAGATATTCATGCAATTTCAAAATAGGAATTCTCATCTTCTACACTCCCTATTCAATCTTCTTTGCGGACAATTTCTTGGCTAGTGATTTCAAGTGCACGCTCCATGCCTTTCTGCAGCGTGCTCTTGGTCGGGAACGCTGTCAGATCAATGCCGAGGCTTACGATTGTCTGAGCAATTTCAGGTCTTATCCCTACCAGTATGCAGGTTGACCCGAGCAGCCTGACAGCATCTGCTGCCTGGATAATATGATGCGCGACCATCGTATCCACTACAGGAACCCCTGTTATATCAATTAAAACAACTTCTGAACGATACTTGATCACGCCGTCCAAAAGGTTTTCCATAATAAGCTTTGCGCGTTCTGTATCGATCGTGCCGATAAGAGGCATAACACTGACCTGCTGAAACACGGGAATGAGAGGCGCCGTCAGCTCAAGGAGGGCACTTTTCTGAATAGAAATGGTCTTTTCCCAAATCTGAGCTGAATTTTCAACAACTCTGTTTAAAATCGGGTCAAGCCATCTATCGATATCATTGTAAAGCTCTATCGCTTTTTCCTTATCAATGCTCCCATCATCCAGAAGCACGTCCAATATAACGCGCCGCATTCCCTGCAGTCCTTGTGTCATATAATTAACAGGAAGGCCTGTCTGCAGCAGCTGGTCAAAAAAGCGTTCAATGCTGCCATCCTGCGAGATGTCGTTATATGAAATGTGCTTCAAGAGCAGCCGGAAGAACTCTTCATTTGTATCCCTAAGCATATTAGGTGTCGCCGCGAATTTTACGTGACCCGTAATATCAGTTTTTTCAAGTTCTATGAGCCATTTCTTGAGCAGGACATCCTGGTTCTTTGTTAGGACGTTGACTATTAATGAATCCATGTCGCCTGCACCTCCGTGTTTCAAATAATACTTTCATTATTTCATTTATGATTTTTTTGTGCAATGAAAAGCTGTTTCCAATTTATTGGAGATTCATGTAAGGCTTCGTTGCTACTAAAGAATTCTAAGAAGAAGTTGATCTCCGTTTCAGGCGCACGCTTTCCGCGGGGCAGTCGGTGAGCCCCTTTGCCGCTACGCGTCCTAAAGGGTCTCACCTGACCGCTTGTCCCGCAGGATAAGGAAGGCAACGCAGCAAGACATCGCACGAAGAAAATGTGATTTCCATTTTCGAGGAGTCGGCGCCTTACACTCCGATCAACTTTATCAATGATGGATTCAAGACGATCAAACTAAATACGAATGAAAAAAAAGCAGAGTGAAAAATGAAGCGGAGAATGTTAGACAGTGAAAACTTACCTCACCAGCTTCGAAGAATCTTCTTTATATAAGAAAGCACTCTTCAATGAAACATTTTAAAATAATAACACCATTGATTACCCGTCTACCAAACCTTATAAACCTAAATCCGTGAACTTTCTATAAAAAAACTGCCTGACATATTTATCAGGCAGCAAATGTAAAGTTATTGAGTTTTAAAAGTCAACAAGCCCTAGGCTGATTTGAAGCGCTTCGTCGACCCGCTTCATCATACCTTCGTCAAGATGGGTAATCTTATCCGTGAGGCGCTGTTTGTCAATGGTCCGAATCTGTTCAAGCAAGATGACAGAATCTCTCTCAAATCCATACTTTTTCGCATCAATTTCAACATGAGTCGGAAGTTTTGCTTTTTGGATCTGAGCAGTAATCGCCGCTACAATGACAGTAGGGCTGAACCTGTTTCCGATATCATTCTGTATAATCAGAACAGGTCTGATCCCTCCCTGCTCTGAGCCGACCACGGGAGAAAGATCTGCAAAGTATACGTCTCCGCGTTTGACAATCAACGGTTACACCCCGCTAACTAAGCGGTCCAAGGTATGATCAGCTTCCTCCTCTAAAAGAAAGGCCTCCGATGCAATCTTAAGGTTAATCTTCGCCATTTCCATATAACCCTGTCTCATCTCATCACGAAACTGTCTTTTGTTCTTCTTTTCTCGAAGATACATTTCAGTAGCTTGATGGATAAATTCGCTGCGGTCCAAATTTTCTTTCTGTATAACACGGTCTACCTCACTAAGCAATTGTTGAGGGAGACTAACCACAATTCTCTTCAGGTTTAATTCGGACACACCCTACACCTCCAGCGCAAAGCTAATATACGAACGATCATGTTCCTTTTCACCACATATAATCTTATCACTGCAAAACACCTATTGCAAAGTGATTTTCAGAGTATAACTTCTTCAATAAAAAGAATAGTCCTGCTAATATTCTGCTAAAAATTTAAAATTACATTCATATTTTCTAAAATTCGACCATTTTCTTTGAAAGTTCTTGGCACTCTTGAAGAAATTAAGCAAGGAATTTCATAGTTGATCGTCCCTGCAAGCTTTGCCAGGTCATCGATCGAAATCTTTTCATCGTCCTGCTGGCCGACTAGTGTCACGAGTGTGCCGACTTCCATCTCATGAGGAAGTCTAACCATGCATTGATCCATGCAGATCCTGCCTACAATGGGCACTTTTCTGCCGTTTATGATAGCCTCTGCGCCTGGAGAGAAACGGCGCATCCAGCCATCTGCATAGCCGATTGGAAGCGTGCCGATCCATTCCTCTTCTTCCGCCTGATATGTGGCGCCGTAGCTGACTGTATCGCCTCGATTGATTTTCTTCACATGAATCAGCCTCGTATACAGGCTGAAAGCTTCTTTCAGCTGAAAAGGAAGAACAGGGAGAAGCTCATTAGAAGGAGTGAGTCCGTACATTGAAATTCCTATTCTCGCAACATTAAAAAGTTCTTCCGGAGCCATCAAGGAGGCTGCACTGTTCCCGCAATGAATGACAGGAGGGCAAATCTCCAGCTGCTTAAGCTCTTGAACAAGCTCTTTGAAAACAGCAAGCTGCTGTTTGAAAAGTGAGGAATCCAGTTCATCCGCTGTTGCAAAGTGGGTGAATAAGCCTGTGACTTTAAAGCAGCCATCCTTACCCGCTTCTTTTATAAGCTCAGCCGTTTCACCCTTAGATTTGGTTCCGACACGTCCCATCCCCGTATCTGTCTTAACATGAAGAGACAATGTCAGACCTTCTTCGATTTCTGCTGCCGCCTCTGCCAGCCATTCTTTATGAAACACCGTCACAGCCAAGCCCAATTTAGCCGCCAGGTTAGCATATTCAGGTCTAATCCGATTCATGATTAAAATCGGTGCTTCGATTCCCTGCCTTCTGAGTGCGATCGCCTCATCAAGTGTCGCAACACCAAGCTCCTGTGCGCCTGCTTCTAATGCAGCCTGTGCCGTTTGGAAAGCTCCATGGCCATAGCCATTCGCCTTTACGATTGCCATGATTCCAGTCTCAGCCGGCAAATGTTTTTTAAACGAAGTGATGTTTTCTTTTATACTTCCAAGATCAATTTCTGCCCATGTATCTCTGTAAAAGTGCCCGCCGTCCAAAAAAACTCCTCCTGTCTCGTTGTCTGCCATGATGTCCAATTGTGAGCGTTTTCTAAACCTTATTGTATAGCAACAGGCAAGGAGATTAAAGTGTGACATTGCGGGGGTACGGTACCATTTCGTTAAACAATGCGCCATAGAGCAAGCAGTGTGAAATGGTACCGTACCCCAGCCCAGATAAAACCCAAACAAAAAAGGAGTAGCTACTCATAGCCGCTCCCTCATTTTATTCTTTACTTCACACTCTGACCGTTTACCGACCTGGCGATTGATATCATTTCTTCTTGTTTAAGTGTGCTTGAAGCGAGGAAGTAGTCAATTCCTTTATCGTTCCAGGAAATCGAGTTGTCCGTCATCGCACCGACTGTAAAACCTAGATCCACAGGTTCACCATTCGTCAGCGTCAGCCTTGTCGTCTGGATAGCCGTTGTTTTCTGCTGAATGAGGGTGAACGATTTTCCGTTCTTTTCATCAGCATAGTTCAGTACAACTTTAGAGCCGTCCTCGATTCCGACTTCACGTTCATTGGCGATCTCCATGCCGTCCGGCGTATATGTCGGGTACATCACTTCAAAGTCTGCCCCGTCCTCAACAGCCATGACTGGTGTTTTCATCTGTGCACCGGACATATTTTTCTCCATATCGAACGCACTCTTATCAAATTTAGCGTTAAACTCCACGTTGCTGAACTCCAGCTTCACGAGTTCCTTCTGATCTTTATCCATCACTCTGACCATCTTAGGCTCCAGATCATCGTTCAGCGTGATTTCCTGCTGATACAGGTTTTTGTTCTGATAGTTTGTTTTTGTGTTGAAGACATAGTTATCATTCTTTTCTTTAAATCCTCTGTCAGAATCGTTCAGAATATCGGCTGCGAGAGACTCGAACAAGTATACCTGGCTGTTATTTTCCGGCCAATCGCTCTGGAAACGGAAACTTTTGTTCAGCGCAGGCGTAAGAACAAATACACCTTCCTTATTTCTTAAAATCATCTGGCTTTGATCTTTGGCTGTGTTTTTCAGGCTCACACGATAAAAATAAGGCTCTTTATGCCAGATCTCGATATCATAAGTAATCGGCTTTTCGCCTGTGTTCAGCGTCATTTTTGCGTCTGCTTTATACCCTGTCATCTTATCCATCTTTTCGCCTAAGGAATCAACAACATCTTCTTGACTCCTTGATCCGCAGGCTGCCAGCATAAATACCATCAACAATGCCATCAGTGACAATGACAAAGTTTTTTTCATTCTCCCATCCCCTTTGTCCCGTTTGTTTTGACAAAGAAGGGCTTAGAATCGAACAGCCCCTCTACCGCAATACAATATATGAGACAAGTGTGGACAATATGCAGACTAGCTTGACAGGCTTTCGATAATCACCTGTGCTGCGGCAAATTCCTTTGAGTGTGATATTGACAGATGGCTAGAATACGGATAATTCGAAGTAATGACTGGCTTGCCCTTTTCATCCGGCATAATTTTAATGTCATGCCAGGAAAGCTCAATGCCGATTCCAGTACCGAGAGCTTTGGCGAAAGCTTCCTTTGCCGCAAACCGGCCAGCCAGAAACTCGATTCTCCTTCTTTGCTCAAGTGTCTTATACCGTGCCATTTCTTCTTCACATAAAATTCGTTCAGCGAAACGCGGCTGCCGCTTTAAGACAGCATCAATCCGGGAAATTTCTATTATATCGATACCAGTTCCAATTATCATGATTTGCCTCCAAGGCTGTATAATGAAAATAAAGATGGTGACAGGGTATACCTGCCTGTCCCTATAAATGAGGTGTGCCATGTTTGTCCGAGATGAATCGTTCAAAACCTTTATTCAGCGTTACCCCGTCGTTACCTTTCTAGTCGCACTGCAGATTGCTGTTTATCTGCTCATAAATTTTGCTCCGTTCGGCCGTTCTTTGTACGTATGGTTTGCCGGTTCCAACTACTTTATTGAAACAGGTGAATACTGGAGGCTTGTTACCCCCATCATTACTCATGTTTCGTTCAGCCACGTACTGTTCAACTCGTTTTCTATGGTTCTTTTCGCTCCTGCGCTGGAAATTATACTTGGCAAAGTGCGTTTCTTCGCTGCTTATCTCTTGTCAGGCGTTTTGGCCAACGTGGCGACGTTCTGGCTTATGCCGCTTGATTATGTGCATATCGGCGCATCCGGATCTATTTTTGGTTTGTTCGGCATCTATGTTTATATTCTATATAACCGCCGTGAATATTTAAACCGCTCGAACCGGCAAATATTGCTCACGGTTCTTGTCTTGAGCTTGATCATGACCTTTATGGATGACAGAATTAACATAGCCGGCCACTTATTCGGACTAATTGCTGGAGCCGCACTCGGTCCAATTCTTGTTCGATCTCCAAGAGCACGTAAATGAAAAAGCGCAGCCTATAAGGCCGCGCTTTTCTTGTTGGCATTTTTGACAACATCTTTTAAGGAAGTATCAAAATATGCCTCGAGGTCAAATCCAAGCCTGTTCATTGTTTGGGCATGTACAGGCTTTATTCCTGCTATTCGAATACTGATGCTGTTCATACACATTAGAATATTGAAAAGCTCAGTGAACTTGCTGATTCCGTCTTCCAAAATGTCTCCAACACCCGAAAAGTCGAACAGCACTTCATCATAGTCGCCTTCGTAAGCCTGCTGAATTACATTCGAGGTGATCGCGATCATCTTCTCTCCATTCAAATCACCGAAAAGCGGAACAAGAGCGATTCGATCAGTAATGCCGATAAAAGGACCAGAGAGGATGTTCATCCGATTAAGAGCCTTTTCGAGCATTTCCTTCTTTTCATAAAGCTCAAAATTCGTGCTTGATAAACGCTGCTGCAGAGATGAAAGCTGATTAACAATTCTCACACTGCCGCTGTCTTTTGGCATTGCAACGAGATGGCCGATATGATCATGATCCCAAGATAAATGTACATCATACAGTGCGAATGGACTGTCAAACGTTTTAAAATTCAGTTCAAAGCATTTTTTATCTAAAGATGGTATTGAATTTTTCAAGAGCTTTTGAACACTTTCTTCATCCAGCAGTGAAGCTACGTTCATTTTTTCAAAAGAAAAAATCTTTCTTGCTTCATCTGAATAGTTCAGGATGTTTCCATATTCATCGATCTTTATATAAGGAACCGGCAGATATTTTTCATTATATGGCATTAACCTTCTCTCCCAACTGATACTGACCAAGCCAATTGCCAATAGTAGTAATATCGTTCATGATCAAAGTATTCTCGCTGCAATAAGGACGAAGGTCATATTTACCCGCAAGACGTCCGCCAACAATTATAAGTGGTTTATGAGGCAGGCTCTCGAGTTCCATGACATATTCCTTTAATTTAGGGAGATGATATACGATGGACACTGACAGCGCAATGACACTTGGCTTCCATTCCACTGCGGTGCTTACCGCATATTCAAGCGGCAGGTTAGATCCAAAATATTTTGTTGCCCAGTCGTTTTCTTCAAACAAACGGTTGATCATTTTCAATCCAAGGTAATGCTGCTCACCTTCGAGACAAAGCAGCATCGCTTTTTTCGTTACTTTTTCACCCTTAACATAACCTGGAAAAACTTGCGAAAGAACCATATCGCATACTGCAGTGGCGAGATGTTCATCTGCAACGTTAATCTCGCTGTTTTCCCAAAGCTCCCCTATATAATTCATTGCTGGAGTGAAGAGACTTGAGAAAACCTCCAGACTAGTTGAGTCTCGCTGGCATTCACGCACAATGCGAAGAGCTTCGTCTATATTTCCTTCCAAGAAAAAGC
The DNA here is from genome assembly GCF_002245695.1 of Fictibacillus aquaticus. Taxonomy (GTDB): domain Bacteria; phylum Bacillota; class Bacilli; order Bacillales; family Fictibacillaceae; genus Fictibacillus; species Fictibacillus aquaticus. The sequence goes on from NZ_NOII01000021.1 coordinate 16,414, forward strand.
CTGCTAATTCCCTTGAGTTCTGGTTCACCAGTTACCCTCTCCCTTTTTCTGCAGCTGTTAAGGCACTTTCCTGCAAAGATTGAACGGCTGATGCCAGGTAATTCCGTAAATCGTTTGTTGCTTCGTATTCCTTATATTCCCGTTCTAGAAGGTCATCAATCAGTTTGAAATTTTCAATGAGCAGCTCCTCTGTCATGCCGTACTTTGACAGGATGCCGTTCAGCCATAAAGCATATTCTGTGAAAAACTGCCCGTTTTGAAGCTCATAAGCAGTCTGGAGATGCTTAAAGTGATGCTCGTTGTCTTCAATGCATTTTCTTCTGCCTTTATCGCCGTACCGGTCCATCAGTGTCGGATCATTTTCATACATGACTTCCGTTACGGAAATCGCTAATTCTTCTATTGGCAGCTTTTTCATCGTGCCACCACTTTATATTGAGATACAGTCGGTATGACTGCAGCAAGTTCTTGATCTGGATATTTCTTTTCTAAGTCGTGAATTTTTTTAAATTCTTCGCTTCGTACCCATTTCAGATAGCTTTCTTTGGATTGAAAAGTAAGCTGGACAGTCAGTTCACCCGGTCTTTTATCATTTTGCAATAAAAGAAAGTCAATAAAGCCCTCTGCATCATCAACCTTGCGCGAGCGATTTTTATAAATGTTCACCACTTCTTCGGATTTCTCATCTGGGACGAGAAACGTAGAATGGACCATGTACATACATCCACCTTCTTTCACGAGTATTTCGTATATTCCACAAAACTATCAATCTTCCTTCTGCTTCCATCCATTATGACATACTTGTTATGAAAAAAAAGTTTTCCGCTCTCTGGATGGGCTATTTCATTGAGGGAATGGATGGAAAATCATGCTTGTTGCAGTTAAAAAGATATCCATGAAGAATTCAGAGAAGTAGTTGATCTCCGTTTCAGGCGCACGCTTTCCGCGGGGCAGGCGGTGAGCCACTCGCCGCTACGCGCCATTGAGTGTCTCACCTGACCGCTTGTCCCGCAGGAGTCGGCGCCTTACACTCCGATCAACTTTAACAATGATGGATTCAAGATGATTAAGCGATAGTGGTGAAAAATAAGCCAAATCATTTTCAGAGGAAAACCGCTGAACTTTCTTACAAAACAAATCATTCAAGAGCAAGTGGAAATCAAGGGACTCGCACATGAATATTCATGCGGAGCCTTGTTTTTTGCCTTAATATATAGAAAAAGGAGCATACCTCCTCGACATTCCGAGTTAGTTTGACCCTTTATTGTGGTTTGTTTCTATTAATTTTTCATGAAAACATGTCGTGATTGGAGCGGAAGGGTGCGAGACTCCTCGAAAATGAAAATCGCATTTTCTTCGTGCGAGGTCTTGCTGCCGAAGCCTTCCTTGTCCTGCGGGACGAGCGGGAAGGTGAGACCCTTTAGGTCGCGTAGCGGCAAAGGGGCTCACCGCACGCCCCGCGGAAATCACCGCACCAAACTTGTTATTTGTGTCCCTACTGAAATGGGATGTTTTAGTAGAGATCAAACATATTCACTTCATGGCCGGTCTGTTTCAGGTATGTGAAGAGCTGGGCTCTATGGTGGTAGGCGTGTGTGACGATTTCTGTGAGCCACTTGATCTGTGTGTGCGGCTTTTCTGCATAGAAGGCTTTTGATTCTTTTGTCAAGAAGTCTTCGTCGTTCAGGGAGTTAAAGTATGACTTTAAAAGGTGGTAACCCTCTTCCATCACAAGCTTAAGGTCACGGACTGTATCTGAGCTTAAGCGCGCCTCAAGTTCCCTGACTTCGCTTTCTGACTTTTCCTGAAGAATAGCAAGGTCGATCTGCGGAATCTGTACAAGATGATTAGCCAGCTCCATGAACGTCCTCATGCCTTCTGCCGGCTGATAGCTGTATACTTCAGGGTTCGCTTTTTCCAATAAAGCATGTGTTGTTCTGACAGCTATATAGAATTCATCCAACAAAGTATCACGAAGGCTCACAACTGCGTTTGTCATTGTCATTCCTCCTAAAGGGTTTGACTATTTGTTCGGCAAAAGAAACAGTAATCCTTTTTAGCTGTGAACAGCCTCTGTGAGTTCTTTTATCCTCTGATTGTTCGTCTCATAAACAACAAGCATCTCACTGTACGCCTCTTTAAAGACTTCAACGAGCTCTGGGTCATACATAAGACCTTTATTGCGCTCGATCTCCATTTTCCCATCCCAAGGTGTCATAGCTGTACGATAGGCGCGGCAGCTCGTCATAGCATCGAACGAATCTGCCACAGCGAGAATACGGCTGTAAAGCGGAATGTCTGCGCCAGCTAGCCCATAAGGATATCCTTTTCCATCATAGCGCTCATGGTGATGCATGATGCCGTTCAATACCCTTTGAGAAAACCCAAGCGATTTTGCCAGCTGCATACCGTCCCGCGGATGGCGCTTCATCACGTCATACTCTTGCTGCGTCAGCTTTCCTTCCTTTAAAAGCACCGCATCAGGCGTAGAGATTTTTCCGATATCATGCAGTACGCCAGTGAGCTCAAGTTCAGCCAAATCTATTGATTCCTTCATATGTTTTGCCAGAATAAGAGAATACTGTGCAACACGCCTTGAATGACCTTGTGTATAAACGTCTTTCGCCTCAACAGCTATCGAGAATGCTTTGATTCCCTGCTGTATCGCTTCTTTTTCTGCAATATTCCGCTCAACTCTGTTCTGTACAATAGCTAGCAGCAGAATAAAAATGATATAGATCGAAACGAACATCCATCGGTCATCTGCCGGATTATCTGATATCACTAAGTATCCGATCATACCGCTGACACATGCTGCCCAATATACCTTTTTGTCGTTCATGAGCAATGCCGCGACAGGCAAAAAGAAGTAGGCAGATTCCACGACCGGCAGTTCAATAAAATAATAAGATAAGCACACGATATAAAGACTATTAAACATAAATACGTATTTTGTAGCAGAAGGCCATAGTTCATTGAGAATAAATGCTGGAATGAAACCGATTGTGAAAAGTAAAATAAAAGGATAATAGTTATCCACTGGCTGGACAAACACATGGTTCAATGTCTGGGTTATTGCACTGATCATGATAAAAGTCTGTGCAATAATAAGATTACGTTTCATAAGTCACCATCAATTGTCGAATAATGTAATTTAATACTATTATATCCTATTAGTTTAATTTTCCATATCTAAAATTTCCTCATAATTATTCCCAGTACTCTACAGCTGTCATCCTAAACTTTTCATCCAGCCTCTTCTTAAGCTTAATGGCCAGCTTTAAGTTCTGCCCATGCCGGGTTCATACTGCGCTTTATCCCTGTTTGGTCCCTTTAAAAAATCCGCTGTATTTAATTTATTCGCATCGCCGTGATTCTGCTGAAAAGGAAAAAAATACAGCACACTTACCATCAGCAGCAGAAAAACTAAAACGACCATTACCTTGAGTTTATTTTCTTCTGACATTTTATTCACCTTCATTTCTACGCTTGTTAATAAAGAGAATTCGCCTGACTATATGTCTTTAAGTCAGGCGAATTTCTTAAACCGGAAAAGGGCTAACCTGAAGTCAGCCCTTTCTAAAAAAACCGATCATCGCAAATGCGAAAATCGGCTTTTGGGTTTCCTATTTATTTGCCTACATACGGATAGCGGGAATAACGGCTGGCGCTCTCTCTCAAAGCACGGGCCCTGCGGCGTCCGTTTCTCATTCTTTTAATCACAAGCAGTGACATGAGCAGCAGGAATCCGCCATAACCGAAGACCAGTACTTTAACGGCATGACCGCTAAAGGTCGACTCTTTTACTTCTTCAGTTGTTTTCTCAGCATGCTCGATGGCTTTCTTCTTTAACTTTTCTGGATCATAAAGCAATTCAGCGGCCAGTTTTTCCCCTGCTGCTGATTGAAGAACAAGTTCACCATCCTCAGTGACAGACTGCACCGGTGTTTCTCCTTTAGGAAGTGTAACGGTTAAATCTTTATTTAGAGGGTAGCTTTTTCCGTCCGCTGCTTCAATTTCTGTACCCTTTGTAACAGTCTGCCGCTCAAAATTCGCAAAGGTATAATCACCAAGGCTCATTGTATCCCAATATGCCGCTCTCTTAGAGGGAGCTTTCATCACGACCATAATAATGTCCATTCCGTTGCGCGTGACACTCGTGACAAGTGTATGCTTTGATTCATCCACATATCCGTTCTTAACGCCAGTCGTTCCTTCGTAATCCCAAAGCAAACGATGGTGATTCTGCAGGGTCGTCTCCCATTCTTTGCCTTTCCAATCCAGCTGCTTCGTACCAACAATTTGGCGGAATTCCTCCAGCTCCATGGCACGCTGAGTGATTTTGGCCATATCTTCTGCAGTTGTATAATGGTTTTCATCAAAAAGTCCGTTCGGGTTCACAAAGTTAGTCTGTACAGCTCCCGCTTCTTTCGCAAACTCATTCATTTGCCCGGCAAACGTTTCCACATCACCTGCTAAAAATTCTGCGATCGCGATGGCAGCGTCGTTCCCTGAATTAACCATAAGTCCTTGCACAAGCTGTCTTAAAGGCATCTGCTCGCCTTCAACTAGGTATACTCTTGTTCCTTCAGCAAAAGTAGCGTCTTTGCTGATCGTCACCATCTCATCCATCTTGCCTGATTGGACAGCGATTGCTCCTGTTACAATTTTCGTGATAGAGGCCGGATACATCTGTCTGCTTTTGTTTTTATCAAATAAAACATTGCCTGTCTTTCCGTCAATAACAACTGCGGTTTCACTTTCAATTTTCGGTGCATTGCTATTCTCTTCAGCAAAAGCACGCTGCTCGATCGGCAGACAGAGGACAGCAAGGCTCAGCAGCAGAAATAAGATGTTCTTTTTCATTCCGGACACTCCCAATATAATATTCTTCTAAAGTTTTCGCACTGTATGTATCGGTCATATTGGTCGAATTCTTACGTTTCTTTAACAAACATTACAAACCAATTAAGAAAGCGGCATAAGCCTGTTTCGGAGTCCTTTTACGGGAACTGCTGTACGCCTTTCTTACCAATAAAAAAATCAGGCTTTTTGCCTATTCGACAAATTCTGCCTGATTCCTTTTAGCATATGAAAATATTTTTAATCAAAATGTTTTCTTCTCTTTTTTCCTTGCAGCAGATCCCCTGTCCAGCCTTTCATGCGCAGCCAGACATAGACACCGATTGTAGAACCGCCAATCAATAGCATGGCATAAAGATAACCGAGCTTCCATTTTAGTTCAGGCATGTTCTCAAAATTCATTCCCCAAATTGCGCCGAATCCCATCATTGGTGTGAAGATAACTGTAAACACGGTCAGCGTCTTCATGATTTCATTGCCTCGGTGAGAAGAGAGCACTTCCTCTAAATTAAGCAATGTATCGATGTCCATTCGATAGTTTCTTACAAGTGTGAGTGTCCGGTCAATTCTTGTATGCGTCCTCTTATAAGCATCTGTTTCAGTTACTTTTTCAAGAAACGCTTCCTTAGCCGCCAGTCTCGTATCTTCAACCGCAATCGCCAGGTCGCTCCAGTTGATCAGTTCAATACGGCGGTCATAAATCTGGTTCAGCAGGTTTGTATGATTGTTTTTCTGCACATCGCTTTGAAGCTCTTTTAACTTTGTTTCCAGTTCATCAACACCATCAAGAAAATGATTTAGTACTTCCCCAAGCAGAACAAAGAATCCCTCGGGAGCCGTTTCCACTTGCTCCATTAAGCACGCGAGCTGTTCTTTTGTCGTTCGCACAAATGAATTGAGGTCGAGGTTTACCGTAATCAAAAGTTTTTCTGTCACATAAAAGTGAACCACTTTATATTCATCCTGATCTTCCGGATTCTGTGTATAGATCAGCGAACCCCTTAAAATATAGTTTCCGCTGCTGTCCTGATCAATTTGAAGGTAATTCGTTTTCTGGCTGGCCGCATGCTCGGCCCATTTTGAACAACCTTCGTTATTAGCGGTCAATTCTCTAAGCTGTTTACTGTCACAGTCACCCTTTAAATCGTGCCATGTCCAGTTGTGGGGCATTGTGTGCCTCATAGTGTCTCCTCCTAATACCGTGCTTTTAGAAATGAAAATCGTTTATTTTATGTTCTCTCATCCACTTAAGGGCATTTTGCATAAGCTTCTGCTCCGCTTCAGGATGGGTACTGACGGCATGCCGGAAAACGATTTGCCCCTTGTTCTCCGAAGGAAGCAGCTTAGCGATCAGCGCACCGCATAGCTGTTCATTTTCCACGGCAACAAACAGCCCGATATCTTCACGGCCGCTGTAAAAATCCAGATGTTTACCTGTCTGCTTTTTAATTTCGCCTTCAAGCGGGGTCAGCAATTCATGGTCCCCTCTTCCTGCTTTTCGGAACTCCATACCATCCCTCCATCGTCTATTCCGATTTTCCCCCTAAAACGGTATTCCTAAACGGCATGGTCTCTTGCTTCACCTAATAGTTGCAAAAGAAGCTCTTTATCTTCTGGAAAGGAGAGAGATAGCTTGCAAAGTTCAGCCGCATCCACCCATCTTATTTCATATATCAACTCATCGGGATCTTGTATAACAGGAACACCTGAAAGCACTCGGCCCTTGTAGTAATGAACTTCAACAGGTACGCCGAACGTAATGCCTCTTTTCACGTGCAGCTTTTCGGTAAGCTCTACTGCGTACCCGGTTTCTTCAAACACTTCCCGGATGCAGCATTGTTCGATTGTTTCATAGCTTTCAAGACCGCCAGATGGGATCGTCCACTTTTTATCTTCGTCTTTTTTCCCTTGAAGCACCATTAGCAGCTTGCTGTCCTGAATACATATACACGCCGCTCCTACCCACGTTTCCATACTGACTCCCCCTTTTATAAACACTTCAAAAAGTGCAAAAAAAAATCCTGCATCGTGTAGATGAAGGATTTGTCTGTTATATGACTTTTCTGCTTTCAACGATTTTACGGTTGCTGTGATCCCATGTGAAAAGTGTGTTTGAGTCAGGCTGTATGAGTGAAAGCGACTGGCCTGTACATTCCACCACTTGTGAGTGAGGAATCGTATGCTCCTTCTGCTCGCCTGTCTCTATGTTCAAATAAACAATTTTCTCGCTCTTTCCTGTTGCAAGATCGAGCTCATAAATCATGATTTCGTCCCCAACTTGATAAATCGTTCTAGGCGAGATGGAAAGCTTATGTTCGCTCACCAGTTTGCCTTTGCAGTTGAGTACCATAATCTTTTTCGGATCTCCTGACAGCACTGGCGCACAGGATATATGAATGCGTCCGTTAACACACAGAATGTCAGTCGGTGCGAAGTTACTTCCTAGATTCACACGCTTTTTCTTTCCGTCAGCAATAATATATAGTACAGCTTGGTTTTCTTCCGCAATATAAGTAGAGATAAAGAGATTGTCGCCTTCCATCTCCACTTCCCAAAGAAATCCGTTCACTTTCCATTCTTTTATCAGCTCAGGCTCATTTTTACTAAATACAAGAACCGAGCCTTTTGACCCATCTCCTTCACAGGCAACAACCACACATGAGTCGAATTCATAAAAATTCGGCTGACCCTGGATCGGATGTGACTTCAAAACGCCTTTATGATGGTCAAAAATAAACAATTTATATGATAGGCTTCCTTCTTCGCTTTGTTTTGCGAACCAGTAGTTCTTATGGCTGTCCATGAGGATCTCAGAAAACAATTCCTGTTCATCAGCATTTTTTACTACACTTCCGGCATTTGCAGGAATTTGCGAGGCATATACCAAACCCGTTTTGTCTGCAGCTCTCGATGATAGTTTATACATTTTGGCCATATTACTCTCCTCCTTATTTTTACAGCCGGTACCGCCAAAGTCAGGCGGCTCTTGCTTATCACAAATTATAAAAATAGTGTAATTCTAGCAAAAACTCTATATTTTCTGTTATATTTATCTTAACAAACATACCGAGTAATCTGTATTGGGAAAAGTGGTAGAAATGGACCTTGCTCAGGATGTGTCTACCATGACAATTTTCCCAAGTTAGGAAAGGGGGATTTTATGGTCGGTCAACGAATAAGATATTACAGGAAAGTTAAAGGGCTTACACAGGAAGAATTGGCCCAAGGCATTTGCTCTGTTTCCTACTTAAGTAAAATTGAGAAAGGAGACGCCAAGTCCAGTGATGAAGTCATTAACCTTCTCTGCGACCGGTTAGGAATATCCCCCAACGAAGCCAACAACGACGAAATACTCGAGATGCTTGATGAGTGGAATATGATGATGGTGAACAAGAGGTTCGATGAAGCTGGAGAGTTTCAGAAGACCGTTCAGGAAAAGATGCAGGGTGTGAGTGATCCGAATATCTTGCTGAGGTATGAGTTGTTTAATTGTAGATGCATTATGGTTTGTTATGACAACTTTGATGAGGCATTTCTACTACTTCAGAAAATAAATGGACTTATCCCTAAAGATAATTTATTTGATTTGCAATTTTATTACAATCAATTTTTGGGGATGTGTTTCTCTACTAAGTATCAGCCTCAAAACGCTTTAAAACATTATAAGTTAGCAGAAGAATATCATCAAAAAAGTAATTTAAGGGACATCGAGGCTGCCGTAATCTATTTTCAATTAGCTATTACTTATAATGAACTTTCAAAAGTATCTATAGTTAATTTTTATGCCTACAAAGCAATTACAATTTTTGATAAAGAATATAATTATAGTCGTAGTGCGGATTGCCAAATAATTTTAGCTATTGCAAATAGAAGAGTAAGAAACTATGAACAGGCAATTTATCATTTAGACCAAGCTTTAAAATATGCTAAAACATTTAAGGATGATAATACTGAAGGAATTATTTATCATAACTTAGGGAATATAGCCGCTACAAAAAACGAGCATTCAAAGGCAATAAAGTATTTGCTAAAGAGTGTAGAACTTAGACAACACCAATCACCTGATAATGTTATGAACACACTCTGGTTACTTAGTAAAGAGTATTTTTATATAAATAATTTAGAAGAATCTATAAAATGGATTGAAAAAGGAATACAACATGTTGAAAATTCTATTAACCCTTCATTTTTCCACCATTTCAGTATTCTGAACTATCAAATACATGATAATAAGTCCGGATTAGAAGAATTTTTAAGAAAAGAAGCAATACCATTCTTTGAAAATCAAGATCAATTTGAACATATTTCAACTTACAGTGAGCTATTAGCAGATTTATATTTTGATCAATCACTATATAAAAAAGCTAGTCTTTATTACCGATTAGCTAATAATGCCCGAAAAAATATTTTTTGAAAGGAGGGGATGAAAAATGCGTAAAAAACTTTTAGGTCTATTAGTTGTAGCAGGAATCCTATCTGTCGTTTCATTTACTTCTTCAGATATTGCTACTGATTCAACACCTGGAATAAAATCTGTAAAGCTTTCTTAAGAAAAAGCTCTCCCAAGTTAGGAGAGCTTTTTTATTTTTATACAACCATCCTATAGAGCAATCACCCTCTGCCCCACGCTATCCTGCACAATCTTCTTTTCAATAAAAGGAGACAGCATCCCGCTCTGCAGGGCCCCATATCCGAGCGCGAAATCTACTGTATCTCCAACGCTAAGCTCCTGACACTCCGTAATATCGAGTATTAAATGGTCGCTGCTTCCGCCCATGATCACAGCTTTCAATCCAAGCGGTGTGAGGCTGTCGATGTCGATATCCTGCCTGCCTATTGCAACAATCGCCCTAAGTCTGTCGCCACGGTCTTGAAAATCAGGCGTTTTTCCAAAAGCATCTACTCCTATGAGCCCCGTTGGCATCGTCGGCTTTGTCTGGATTTCAATGACTTCCGCACTTAAGGTAAAGGCATCCTGATATAGACCGCTAATTGGAGTACCGTACCCCGGGTCTTTTCCAAGCCATATCGCTTCCCCTATCCTCAGCTGATTGACGCCGTTTATTGGCTTATTTTGCAGCAGCAGCCGAAGTGTTGAGCTGTTTCCGCCCGAGAGGACAGAGAGCTTTGATCCATAAGCGATTTCTGCTGTATCCAGATGCTGCGTTAGTTGTTTCATCGCTTTCTCAGTCGGTATGACACCGCTAAAGCATGTAAAGTTTGCTCCTATCCCAGCGCATTCAATACCTGCTGTCTGGGCTGCAGAGGCTGCAAGTAACGGAAGTTCTTCAGGTAAAACTCCTTCCCGCAGATCCCCCATTTCCACCATCAGCACCACTTTATGCACTTTTCCCTGCTTGGCTGCTGCACTGCCTAACGCCGCCAGTGTTTTATACTCTGTATTTAAGCTCACATCACTTATTTCCACCGTCTCTTCTGCTTCCGACAGTGATGGCGTGCGAATCATCATGAGAGAGACGTGAGAACCGAACATGTTTCGTATTTTCTTTAGATTTTGCAATCGTGAGTCCGCAAACCGCCGGATGCCTGCATGAAATAGAGCCTCTATAACTGTCATATCGGCGCCAATCCCTTTTGTCACCACATAGTTCTCAATACCATTCGTTTGGCACAGTTTATCAATCCATAATGCGTTATGAACGAGCTTCGTCACGTTAACTGTAATGGCCGGGTACACGTTTATCCCTCCCTGCTGTCTAATGGGTTCGCAAATGTGCTGTATTCATAATCGCTAGCGCTTTTCTTCATCCTCATCGATAAAAGTGCCTTCGTTTTTACTTTTTCCGCAAAAATTTCATGACTGCCGTCCGCAATTGAGTGTAAAGTTTTCGAGGTGATATCCCATAGCTTATCCTCGGTAACACCCTTGATTGTAAGAGACAATGTAAACCATAAATCTCCCAGATGGTTCTGAACGAAGGCGTGTATGAACTTGCTGTTTGCCTCGCTAATGTTATCCGTAAAGATTGAAGCGTCTCGTATGCCTTCTAGTGAGATATGATGGCTGATCGTTTCTTTGTGTATCCGTACGCCGCCAAGGTCACGCATGATAACATTTGTAATTTGTCCGTTTTTCACGGCAAGAATCGTATTCTGCATATGTGCCTCAAGGCCGGCTCCGTATTGCAGCAGCGCTTTTAATAATGGAATCGCAGCTTTCTCGCTATAATGCCTCGCAAATGTGTATACATCTTCTGCGGCAGCTTCTATTTTTCCTGTAAAATCTCTGATCAAGTCCATTACAACAGGTTCGCCGCTTAATGGATTCAATGATGTCAGGCTTGCACCGACAAGCAGCACTTCTCCCTCTTTCCTGTACGTATCCGGTGACTGACGCAAAATATAAGAAAGCTGGCGGCTGCGGGGTTCAGGCACTTTGCTGCCAAAATAAGCACCCGCTGCTTCAGGCAAAAAGGTCAGCCCGTCGATGCTGTTCATCAGCGGCACAAGCCGTTCGCTTAGCAGCGGTCCGTTTACGGAAATTTCCGGAGAGACGGTTCTTACCGCACTCGTTGCCTGCACATTTACAGGTAATTTCGCGTGCACTTTTGTACTTGTTAATGACATCGTCCTAAACGACAGAGTGGCGGATGATGGGATGTCTGCTGCGAGCGGAATGATGACACCCTTTTCTAGCTCCTCTGAAAAAATAACAGGCAGGACATGTTCAAACTGCCATGGATGAACAATAAAAGGGTGATAGTCTTCGATCCTTTCTCCGAGCAAAGACACCGTTTGTTCCGCAGCACTTTTAACAGCTGGGCACTCCTGGTAAAGAAGCGGCTCGCCCTGTTCGCTCGTCACCACATAGCTTCGATGAACAAGTACCGGCTTTAGCATAAGCTCTTCCTGAAACTCAGGCGCATATCGCTGGACTTCATCCTCTGACAAACCCAGCTTTGTTTTTGTAGAAGGATGCAGCGGATGTCCTTCTGTCACAAGTGCTTCCGAAAAAGGAAGGTCACCATTTTGAAGCGTTGATAAAAATTGAAGCATCGATTTTATCTGTTCCCGCTCGGCCATAAGTACCTTCTGTTCATAACTTTTATATGCAAGCTTCAGATTATCACGGCTGTTGATCAGTTCTTCCCTCAGTTCATCAGTAATCTGAAGACTTGATTCCACTTTCAGCAGTAATAACAGCTGTTCGCACGTGTTTACAGGAATTGTTTCCCCGTTTTTCTCTATATAAAAAGGCGTTTCAAATTGATAGCGGGAAAAAGCTCCACTGTATGTATAGGGTAAGACAAGCTGGCAGCTGCTGTTTAACAGCAGTAACAGCTTTTTTTCTGTTTCTTCAATAACAGGCAGCAGCTTCTCTCGTACAAGAGCGTTGCCCAGCCTGTTCATGATGCCATGATTGGCTTTTGCTGAGATTATAATTTCCGTTGATGTCAGCAAGTGTTGCACACCTTCTTTAATTTAAAATATGACTCTATCATACACCTTTGTCATCCTAAACGGTTTACTAGCAGCTTGCCAGAAATTAATTTAACTAGCGGCACTAAAGCTGGCGGGCATATAATAAAAACAGTGCAAACCCGTGCATATCAGTTTATGCTTTGCGTTTGTATACATGAATATTAGAGGTGAAATGTTAGATGACACCCAATGCTGACACAACAATTAATAGACTTCATCCAGAAGAACAGCAAATTATAACGTTTTTAAAAAATGAAAAGCCGTTGCTAGTTGAGGAGTTTGAGCGCTGCATTCAAAAAGGACGCGACGGCATTCTTAGCCGTCTGATCTCCTCCCTTTTAAGAGAAAATATTATGAACCATAGAGAACGAGCTTTGTTTGCCGCTGCAGATCAGCCGGGCGGACTGCCAGAGGATGTTTTGCAAACCGTTAACAGACTGCAGCTATTCAAGCACACTGGCAGCTTATTTATCCTGAAATTTCAAAAGCTGGATACAAAGCTGATCGTGCCTGCCGAGCAGACTGCCTCCTTTTTCCGTCCCATCCTATCACCTCCTTTTATTTTGTTAAAAGACGGAAATGAAAGCGAGTTAAAGCATCCAAACGATATTCTGCAGCTTCTGCTTGAGGACGGCTATGACGGTCCGCGTGAGCATTTTGAGATGTTTATGGATGATGTGGCCAATTCTGCAGCCAACCTGGCGCTCGCAATGGCCTTTCATGCGCAGCAGTCCGGTGTCTCAACACTCGAAGCAGCAGAAGCATCAAGTGATCACTATTCATTTTTTGAGCAGCTCGTTATTGAAGGGCATCCAACACATCCTGGCGCCAAAATGAGAAAAGGTCTTTCTGCACGTGAAAACTGGAGCTACTCGGCAGAGTTTAAGGAAACTGTTGCCCTGACATTCGCGGCTGTAAAAAATGAATTCGTTTATATGAAGCAGATGGAGTGCTGCAGCTGGACCGAAGATCTGCTCACATCCGAGCCTGGCATAAAGAAGGAGGCTGACAAACTGTTAGGAAGCGACTGGGAAGGCATGTATACCCTCTTCCCCGTTCACCCTTGGCAAGCCGAGCATATCCTTCCAGATCTTTATAAGCGGGAGTTGGAGCGTGGCGATATAGTGATGATTCCTTATACCTCTGCATATGTCCCAGGCATGTCGTTCCGAACGTTGTTTCCTGCTGCAGCCGATCAGCATAAGCCTCATTACAAGCTGCCTGTCAGTGTCCACCTTACCGGAGAAATCCGCACGCTTTCTGAGCAAACCATTCATAACGGACCGCTCATGAGTGCGTTGATCTCTGATTTTGTCCAGAATGACCGGTATATTGATGAAACGCGTTTCGTACCGGTTATGGAAAAGGCGGGGGCTTATTTTCTTCATCCAGAGGATGTTGAAGAGGATCACCAAACAGAGCGCAGCGAAAGTTTTTCGTTTGTAATCAGAGAGAACATAGAGAGTTTAGCTGAAGAGGACGAATGGGCGATCGTAGGTTCTGCGCTTGTTTCACGAGTACATGGTGCAGCTAGTCCGCTTATCGCGGAGCTGATCGAACGTTTTAAGCAGACGCATAAAATTTCTGGGGATTCAGCTGCCGTTACCGCGTTCCTTACCCGTTATGCTGAAAACATGCTTACAGGCTGCATTCCGCTGATGGTAAAGTACGGAATTGGTGTTGAAGGCCATCTGCAGAATTCGGTCATCGTTTTTAAAAAAGACGGAACTCCGGATCGTGTCCTTATGCGTGATTGGGAAGGTATCCGCGTTCATAGCAAGAGACTCGCCAATTCCGGCGTCCCGCTCTCTCGGTTTCACCCCAAATCCCGGATTCTAGTGGATGATATGAAAAGCGTTAGAAATAAAGTATTTTATTCTGTCGTTCAGAACCACTTTGCTGAGATTGTCCTCTCAGTTTCAAAGCACTTTGGAATTTTGGAAAAAGATTTATGGAAAGTTGTGAGAGATATAATGGTGAACGTTTTTGGGGAGCTGATGGACGACGCTCATTCCTGCGACGCCGCCGAAGAGGATGCCAACGTGTTTTTCGCAAGCGAGATCGACTACAAAGCCGTCACCTTAATGAGGATGACTGGCGAGGCTCATTCTTATTTTTATACGAAAGTAGATAATCCGATGGCTACAAAAACCTTAGGACGCTTTGGCTCCTAAGGTTTTTTGTATTATGACACTTTGTCCGTAAATTTCGGTTTTTGCCTGCAATTTTTAAAATCTGCCCGTAAAACCTGATTTTTGCCTGCAAATTTTATTTTTTGCCCGCAAACTGCCTGCCTGCCTCATTCAAGCCCGAATATAAACCTTCGTACCAATTGGGACCTTGCTGGACAGCTCTAATACATCTTTGTTTTGCATGCGGATGCAGCCTTTTGATACATCTTTTCCTATAGATGAGGGATTATTTGTCCCGTGAATGCCATAATGAGGCTTAGACAGGCCCATCCACAAGGCTCCGTACGGACCGCCAGGATTAGGCGCTTTGTTAATAATCGTATAAGTGCCGATCGGGGTTGGCGTTAGCATCTTTCCGACTCCCACCGGGTACCGCTTTACGGCTTTTCCGTCGAGCAGCAGTGCCAGACTATGCCTCGACAGAGATATGATAATTTCATAAGGCATCGCCCATCCCCCCTCTTTAACACAGCATATGCGGCTGTTTAGGAAGGGTTCTTTAACGATTTGTGGCATGACAAGTCATGCGAAGCCGGGATGAAGCCTGTTGCTTCTAGAAAACTCTCGGCTGTTGTCATGCCAAAGTGATGAAAAGCTTTTTGCAAGATCTTCTTCTTTTCTTCCACGTTATCCGGCAGCTGTGCCAAATATTGATAGAAGCTGCCATACTGTGCAGCAATCTCAGAAACGACCGACGCGTTCTTGATCGCAGCTTCAATTTTTTTGCGGTGGCGTACAATTCCCGCATCCAGCAGCAAACGCTCGACATCTGCTTCACTATAGTTCTTGACCGATTCAATTTGGAAATGGGAGAAAGCTTTTCTGAAGTTATCTCTTTTATGAAGAATCGTCCGCCAGCTTAATCCAGATTGAAACAATTCAAGTATCAGGCACTCAAACAGCTTCTGATCGTCGTTTACCGGTTCTCCCCATTCGTTGTCATGGTAATCCTGAAGAAGCTCACTTTCTTCACTCCATTTGCAGCGTATCAATGAAATAACCCCTTTCTTGACTAAAAAACAAGAGGAACAGGACCTCTTGTTTTTGTATGTTTATTTATTTTGTTTGCCGCATGTCTTTAATCGGTGCGATAACAACCTCTGAACGGCCTTCGACAGAATCAAGGTCGATCAGTCCTAGACCGTTTCGGGAATCCTTGCTGTTTAAGCGATTATCCCCCATGACGAAGCCTTTTCCTTTTGGAACTTTAATCGGACCAAAATCACCAGTCAAATAAATTCCCAGGTTCTCTGCCTGCACACGATTTTCTTTTAAGTATGGCTCTCTCACTTGGCTGCCGTTAACGTACAGAATGTCATTTCTCATTTCTACCATATCGCCTTCTGTACCTATCAGCCTTTTTACATATCGTTTGTCATCACCTTTAATAATGATGATGTCTCCTTTTTCAGGTGTTTTGAACGTATAAACAATTTTATTCACATAAAGCTTCTCTTGATCGTGAAGCGTAGGATACATAGAAGCTCCTTCAACCATATATGGCGCGATGATAAATGTTTTCGTAATAAAGACAAAAACGAGTGCAAAAACAATTGCCTTCAGCCAGCTTACCCATTCACTTTTCTTTTCTGTTTTCTTTTCCAAGCTGAACACTCCTTTCGCCCTGTCTCTCCAAACTTTCATATAGGAATATTGTAACCGATTTACGTATTATCGCCAAAGCAAAAATTGGAAAAATTATGTGTTTCTCTATTTAATGGATGGTATCATATAGGAGATGCCCCTTTTATTAGTATAAGAGATTATCAGCAGGAACATTCCAGCTATATTTATAGGCATTGGGTTTAATTTCCGCTAAGGAATCCGATATTATTAAAGCTGCTATAGACAGGAGGGCTGCATTTGTGCCGGCAATTATAAGAAAACATCCTGCGTTAAGTATCACCGTGCTCTTATTATGGCTTAAGACATATATCGTTTATCAGCTGTCCTTTAACCTGCCAGGCGGAAACACTGTGCAGCAGCTGGTATTGTTTATTAATCCTGTAAGCTTCTTAATCTTTTATTTTGGACTTACATACTTTATATCTGTTAAACGGCGAAATAGAGCCGTATTTCTGTTTTCACTCATATACAGCATCATCCTTTATGCGAACGTCGTGTATTATCGGTTCTTTACTGACTTCATAACCGTACCGGTATTGTTCCAAACAAAAAATGCGGGAGATATCGGCAACAGTCTTTATGAACTCGTTTATCTCAGCGACACGTTCTATTTCGCAGATACTGTTCTGCTTTATGTGCTGTTAAAAAAACCATTTTTCCGCGCAGCTCCCGTAACAGCTAAAAGCATACGCCTTCTCTTTATGTCAGGACTCGTTCTGCTTGCTCTTCATCTGGCTCTCGCAGAAACACAGCGTCCGCAGCTATTAACAAGGACGTTCGACCGCCAGCTGCTCGTGAAAAACCTTGGTACGTTTAACTATCATCTTTACGATATCGTCCTGCACTCTAAATCGTCGATGAAGAAGGCCATGGCCAGCAGTGTCGATGCTGACGAGATTAAGAAGCAGGTTAAAAAGGATCCTGTTAACAACCCGAAGCTGTTTGGAGCGGCTAAAGGCAAGAACCTGATTGTTATCTCGCTCGAATCGACTCAGAATTTTGTTATTGATTATAAGGTGAACGGAAAAGAAGTGACGCCTTTTCTTAATAAGCTCGCACGCTCCAGTTTTTATTTTACAAACTTTTACCATCAGACAGGACAAGGCAAGACATCCGATGCCGAGTTCATTACAGACAACTCGCTTTATCCTCTTCCAAGAGGCGCAGTCTTCCAGACGCACCCGCTGAACGAATATGAAGCCACACCTGAAATTTTAAAAGATAAAGGCTATTATTCTGCTGTTTTCCACGGCAATAACAAAAGCTTCTGGAACCGCGACGTCATGTATCAGACGCTCGGATATGACCAGTATTACAGCGAGGAATTCTATGACATTACTGAGGAAAATTCAATTAACTACGGGCTTAAGGACATCCCGTTTGTCGAGCAGACCGTTCCGTACTTGAAGGATTTGCCGCAGCCATTTTACGCAAAGCTTATTACTCTGACGAACCATCATCCTTATTTGCTGAATGAAGAAGAGCAGATGATCGACCCGTTTCCTTCTATAGATCCTATAGTAAGCCGTTATTTCACGACCGTCCGCTATGCGGATGAGTCGATCAAGCTGCTGTTCAGCAAACTGAAGAAAGCGGGTCTTTACGACAATTCAGTTATTGTCATTTATGGCGATCATTACGGCATTTCAGAGCGCCATGAAGAAGGACTGGCAGAAGTTCTTGGCCGCGAAGACCTTGAACTTACACCGTTTGATAATGTTCAGCTTCAAAGAGTTCCGCTGTTCATTCACGTTCCTGGTATGGAAGGCAAGAAGATCAACACAGTCGGAGGACAAATTGACCTCAAGCCAACACTTCTTCACTTGCTTGGCATTAACTTAAAAGGCGACTATCATTTCGGATCGGATCTGTTTTCAAAAAAACGCGATGAGATAGCCATCTTCCGCAACGGAACCGTCATATCAAAGGATTTAATCTATACGGATGAAGCCTGCTACGACAAATTGACAGGCGAAGTGACCGACTCCGCCCTGTGCGAGCCGCTCGCAACAAAAGGCGAGGAAGAACTGGACCGTTCAGATGAAATCATTTACGGAGATCTGCTCCGATTTTTAGATCCTCAACATGAAAAAAAGGCTGCCGTTGAACGATAATCCGTTCGGCAGCCTTTTACTTTAGGCGGAAGCTTGCCCCGTCTATTATTTCTACATCATTTCTTTCTCGGACTTCCTTCATCAGCTTAAACAGCGCTTCATCCTTACGCTTTGCCTCGATCATGCAGTCGATCTGCTCCACACTTCCTTTAATGCCCTGTAAAAAGCGGAAAAACATGTCGGTATCCACGAAGTCAGCATGGCTTCTAAACTCTTTATCGCTTTTAGGCGAGGAAATATGCATTTTAATAGGAAGCGGCGACTGACTCCATGTTCCAATAGCCCGCTCCCAATGCGCTTCCCAATCCGGTTCCTGGTGATGTGCAAGATGATGATGATAGTCAAACACATGCGGTATGCCAAGCTTTTCGCATAGATAGAGCGTGTCGGTCATAGAGAAGGACTTATCATCGTTCTCAAGCATGATCATCTTCTGCAAGTGGTTCGGCACAAACATCCAGTTATGCACAAACCGCTCAAGCGCGACATCCGTCTCTTTGTAATTTCCGCCAACATGCATAACACACCGGTGCTCAGGCGGAATGTTCATTCCCTCGAGCAGGCGATGATGCATCTGCAGCGTCTTGATCGAGTTCTTCAGCACATCTTCTTTTGTCGAGTTGATTAATACAAAATGATCCGGGTGAAAATCAAGCCTCATCTTATGCTTTGACGCGAAATCGCCGATGCTCTTCAGCTCTTCTTTTAAAGGAGCGATATAGTTCCACCCTGGAAGGTCCGGATGGTCAGCAAGGGGGATCAGCCTGGATGTCATCCTGTAAAAGTGTATATCATGTGCGGCGTTATGCTTTAACAGCCGCAACATGTTATTTAGATTAGAAGAGGCAATCCGTTCCAGCTTCCGGATAGCCGCTTCCCTGTCTTCGATTTTACTGAACTGCGCATGTGTCATTGTCTGAGATGGCGATGCATTCACAAGCTCCATGCTCATCGCCACATAACCCAAGCGGACGATTGTCATAACGAGTCACCTCTTTTCTGTTAACAGTATGGACAAACTTATAGTGTTTTGAAGCATGTGATGAGGTTTTTGACTAATTTTCGGGCTGGTTTTTGGGGAGTTCTTGGGGATTTCTTGGGGATTCTTGGAGATTATTGGGGTACGGTACTCGATATAGACATTTAGCATCGATATTCCATCGTGAGCGGACACTTCATTAACGAATACGGCATGTTCAGATCATTTCAGGAAATCTTTAAAGCAATTCGGGTATTTTTTAAAGCAATTCAGCAAACCTTTAAACCATTTTAGCTACTCTTTACACCAATTGATTCATTATTGAAGCATCGCTCCCATAATTGATTCATTATTGAAGCGTTTTCTCCCCGAACCCGCCGTCTATCAACACGACCCCCAGTCCAGCTCCCGCCACGAAAAACCCCCGAAGCACAAGCTCCAGGGGGTTCAATGTTTAAGCAGCCTCTGTAACGGCTTTTTTCTTTTTGCGTCGGAACACATTTCTAAAGTTCATCAGCATTTCGTAGATAACGGGCACGACAACGAGTGTCAGCAGTGTTGAGACGGTCAGTCCGCCGATGACGACGATTGCTAAGCTTTTCGAAATAAGACTTCCATTCGCTTCACCGAACAATAACGGCAGCATCGCGCATACTGTGGCAACGGCTGTCATGATGATTGGACGAAGTCGTGTCGCTCCCGCTTCAAGAATCGCTTCACGCAGCGGCAATCCTTTTTCTTTCTGCTGCTGCACGCGGTCGAGCAGCACGATTGCGTTCGTTACCACGACACCGATCAGCATGAGGGCGCCGATCATGGACGATATATCGAGCGGTATGCGCGATATAACAAGTGCGAGAATCGCTCCAACAGCAGCAAGCGGCAAGCTGAACAAAATCGCAAATGGCGCTCGTGCCTGGCCGAATGTGATGACCATGATCAGATACACGATTCCGATCGCTGCAGCCATCGTAGCGAACAAATCACCAAACTGAGAGTTCATCTCTTCACCGGCACCGCCGAGGCTTACTTTCACTCCATCCGGTTTTTCGAGCTTCTTAATAAGGGTTGCTACTTCCAAGTTTACTTTTTTCACGTCTTTATCTGTGATGTTTGCTGTGACCTGCAAATACTCTTTTCCATCTTTACGGAAAATTTGAGCTTTAGCAGGTTCTAGTGTGATATCTGCAACATCCTTCAGTGCGACAGGTCCTTTAACCATTGACATCACAGGCAGGCTTAGAAGGTCTTCTCTGTCGCTCACATCGCTCAGATCATAACTCATCATTACAGGGAGCTTCACGCCGTCAAGGCTGATCTGGCCGACAGGGTTCTTTCCAGTCAGACCGCGTACTTGCTGTGCGATATCTGCAGGCGTCAGTCCGGCAGCCGCGGCTTTCTTCTGATCGACCTTCAGCACCCATTCGTTCTTTAAGTCTTCTGCATTGGACTCAAC
Organism: Fictibacillus aquaticus; assembly: GCF_002245695.1. Lineage (GTDB taxonomy): Bacteria > Bacillota > Bacilli > Bacillales > Fictibacillaceae > Fictibacillus > Fictibacillus aquaticus. Next base: position 37,087 of record NZ_NOII01000021.1, read on the forward strand.
GTTTTCAAGTCCTTTTACATCCTTCAGCTCCTGAACAAGCTTCTCAGCCATAGGAGCCAAATCGCTCTGACTTTCTGCTGTTATGTTGAGCGCTACCGCAGCACCGCTTCCCCCCATAAAATCTGGCGCTCCGCCAGTGATGACGGCAGGGGCATATTCTTTTTCCAGTGCAAGCATTTTATCGGTAAATGCAGCTTGATCTGTACCTTTTTTAAGTTTTGCAACGACACTTACAATATTATTGCTCTGCGCCTGGCCCCATTGAGCCATTTCACTGGATGTACCGATCTGAGAATAGCTCATTGCCACTTCATCCTGGTCCATCATTTCTTTTTCGAGTTTAAAAGCACCTTCCTTAACATCCTCAAACGAAGTGTCTTCCGGATACTCCATCTTCAGCTGAACGATTGATTCATCTGCTGATGCTATCGTGCCGGCCGGAAGAGCCATGTAAAGCCCGATCGATCCTGCGAAAAGCAAGAAGCTCAGAAGACAGACGATAAATTTATGATTCAGTGACCAAGACAGGATTTTCAAATAGCGCACAGGCGGTTTTGGTGTGTGCGGCTTCACGTTCTTAAGCATGCCATAGCTCATGAGCGGCACGACTGTCAGTGCCACGATAAGCGAGGCAAGCAGCGAATAAACAACCGTCAGAGCAAACGGCATGAACAATACGCCAATCACACCGTCTACTAACCCGATAGGCAAGAATACCGCGATCGTAGTAATCGTTGAAGACGTGATGGCTTTTGCCACTTCTTTTACAGAATCAACGATCAGTTCCTGCGAACGTTCCCCTGTCTGCAGCCTTCTGAATATATTCTCAATAACTACGATACTGTCATCGACGAGACGTCCGACTGCTACGGCTAGACCGCCAAGTGTAAGGACGTTTAGCGTAATTCCGGTTTGCTGCAGCAAAAACAGCGTCAGGAAAATGGAAAGCGGGATACTGACAACCGCAATAATCGTAGATTTAAAGTGACGCAGGAAAAGCAGTATTACGATGGAGGCAAATAATGCTCCAAGCGCTACTTCCTTTGCCATGCTCATCACGGAATCATATACCGAATCTGCGGTTGCATAAAACACAGTCAGATTAAACTGATTGCCGTACTGCTTGTTGATTCCCTTCATTTTTTCTTTGAAATCACTGCTGATCTGTACTGCGTTGGCGCTTGCTTCTTTCGTAATAGAAAGATACATCGCTTCTTTTCCATCAACGTGCGTGATCGATTCCAAGCTGTTTACTTCATCAAGAACAGCAACGTCTTTCAGCATCACGCCTGGTGCGATCACAAGTTCTTTCCATTCATTAAGATCGTTCATTTCTCCGATGACACGAAGAGAGTTCGTTTTATCTTCAAGAGTTACGTTTCCAGCAGGAAGAGAAATGTCCTTGCCTTGAAAAGCAGCCATAACCTGAGGTGCAGCTACTTTTTTCTCGAGCATTTTCGCCTGATCGAGTTTCAGGGTGATTTCTCGTGTTGCTTTTCCGTAAAGCGCAACATCTGAAATCCCTTCTACTCCCTCAAGCTTAGGAATCACTTCTTCTTCAATTAGCTTGTAATCTTCTGTTGTGAACTCACCGTCCTTATTAACGGTAACGTCCATGATTGGAATCATAGATGTGTTCAGCTGAATGACGAACGGTTTGCGGACGCCCTCTGGAAGCGGAAAGCTGTTCGTTACGCGCTCTACTTCGGCAGCCGCTTCCTTCATGTCGGTGTCAGCGTCAAACATAAGGTCAATCTTGGAGATTCCCTGCCCCGATACGGATGTGACGGAATCCACATTCTTTACTTTGCGCAGTTCCTGCTCCATCGGTGCTGTAATTGTATCTGTCATCGACTCCGAATCCATGCCGTCTGCAAGGGTGGTGATCGTCACCATCGGGTTATCAATGCTCGGTAAAAATTCCATCGGCAGCTTTGTTCCTGCAATAACTCCCATTACGGAAATGAGGAACACCATGATTACGATGGCCGATCGGTTTTTAAGCGAAAACCAGGTAAGCTTTAACATTTTCTTCATACACCCCTATTCGCCCCTATAAAACTAAAGGCTTACAAATATGTAGCACAAGGCATATTGTAGTATGCAATAAATGGAAATACAAGTGGTTTAACCAAGTTTTTACCAATTATTCACTTAATAGTTTTCGTCAGCGTTTTTCGCTATTTTTTATAAAAAAAATAAGCCCGCTTTAGACATTATACGAGCCTCTTTATAGCAGCGCTTTGCGCTTAAACAGCGCGTTTCTTCCAAATAAAAAAACGCCGGATTTGCCCGGCGCTCATTTATTGTATAAAGTTGATGCCTTTAACACCATCAAACGGCTTTTCCATCGGATACGGTCCGATTTGCTCGGCGCCGCTGTTCTTGAACATAACGGCAGAACTGCCATAGCTGTTGGCAGTAAGCATGATGGCATCAAGCATTTTCCTTGTCTCTTCATTATCTTGAAGCTCTGTTCCTTCTGGGAAAATGATCGTTGTCAGGCCCTTCGTTTCTTCTGCTTTTAAGACCATTCCTGCAGGAAGTACAGGTCTTAGCATTGGATCTCCTGGCAATTCGTCCATGGCGTTCAGCGCTTCTTCCAGGCTTTTATATCCCTTATGAAACCCTGTGCCGTACGAGCTGACAAGGTATTCATCCTGTGTTCCTGATACATACATAAAATGCGGACCACCAGGGACTCCTAAATTTTCAAATTTATCTTTCTTGCCATAGTTGCCAAGCTCATATCCTGCCACACCGTTACTGAACAGATAAGCATCCGTATATTCATCTGCGAAGGTAAGATCAATCATCTGTTCAAACAACTTGGTATCTGCTTCAGTAAGAGTTCCTGGCTCGATGTCAAAAACAAGAGAATCATCTTTTTCGCTAATCTTCATATTTTCAAACGGAGATGGTGCAAGACCTGCTGGACCCGGCTGAAATTTCTTCAGTTCTTCTTGAAACTGGCTGAGATAGGAATTTCCGCCTCCGACGAAAAAGGATACTGGCACTAAAAGCTGTGCCTGCTCATCCATATAAGCGATTGTCACCCAATCCTGTTCCTGTTCTGTAGCTAAGATTGGGGCGTGATACTTTGGGGCTTCTTTCAAGTCAGCCTCCTTTTGGTTGTTCATTGTAAATCCTGTTGCAGACTTCTTGCTCGTGGCTTGGTTGACTTCTTCCTTCACAAATTTTGCTTCCTGCTTATCGTTCTCAGCTCGCTCTTGGAACGGTTTAATTGCTGCAGGAGAAAGGATGATCATCAAAGCCACTGCACATGCTGAAGCAAAAGCGGGGATTCCCCAAACTTTTATTGATTTTTTCTTTTTATTATCGCTCTGGACGAGCCGAAGCTGCACCTTCTGAAAAATTGCTTCCTTAGAACGTTTGTCCCTGAAAGAAGGCATGTTTTCCAGATGTTTTTGAATTTGTTCTTCATTCCACTTAGAGTGTTCCATCTTTCAACTCCTCCTCCATATCAGGATGCTTTTCTAGAAGGTTTCGCAGTCCTTTTATGGCTCTGTGCTGAGTAGTCTTTACTTTGCTCTCGGACCAGTTAAGTATCTGGGCAGTTTCAGCAATGGATAAGGATTGAATAAATCGCAGTATAAGCACTTGCTGATGCTCAACAGAGCACGTTTTTAACACCTGATACAACTGCTTCACCGACTCCTTTTGCGCCACGAATTCATCCGGCAGGGGATCTTCATCTTTTAAGTAGTTCTCTGTCTCCTTAATATCAAACAGTAAAAACCTTTTTTTACGGCGGTTCTGGGTCCTGAGCCAGTCAATGGTGACATGGCGGGCAATGGAATAAAGCCACGTTTTTTCAGTGCTCTTGCCCTCAAAACCTTCGTAAGACTTTAAGACTCTGATATATACTTCCTGCACCAGGTCTTCAGCAGTTTCTCTGCTTCTGACCATGTAAAAGATAAATTGAAACAGTGAGTGGTGGTATTCTTCATACAAACGGTCGAACACATTCTGCACGCGAATTAGCCCCCTGTCTCTCTATATTGATTGTCGACACATTATGTAAAAACGTTACAAGTCTATGCTTTTTAAGTGTAACGCTAAAGTTCATGAGGTGAAAGGAGAAGTCTTCGATAATTTTCGTAAACCATGTTGTTATTGTAGAAGTCAGAGAGGTAGTTGATCTACATTTCAGGCGCACGCTTTCCGCGGGGCGGGCGGTGAGCCCTCTCGTCGCTACGCGCCATTGAGAGGTCTCACCTTCCCGCTCGTCCCGCAGGAGTCGGCGCCTTACATTCCGATCAACTTTATCAAGGATGGATTCAAGATGACCCCAGCTATTTGATGAAAGAATCAGCGATATCAATTTAACTTACACTCTCAGAATACCTTTGCTGAACACTACAACAAAACAAACCCTTTAATAGCAATTACTTTATAGAGTAGGGCCAAAGAAAAAAGCAGCGGGCTGCTTTTTTCTGCTGCTGGCTGCTTATGGGCGTTCTGATATGTACTGTACGAACAGTTCTTCGAGGACTTTCCAGGTTTGTTCGTATTTTTTCTGGTCGCCTAAGAATGAGTAATGCAGACCGCTGCCGTCTCGCATCGCCCAGAATATTTGGGACATTTGTGTTGAATCGAGGTCTTGTTTAAATTCCCCTGTTTTCTGTCCTTCTTCTATAATGCTTTTAATATATGAAATGAACTGTTCATAACGCTGTTCCATCACGTTCCTGAGGTCTTCCTGCCTTGAGCTGTATAGCCAGAACTCAATGTACACTCTGGTGGCTTGTTTGTTCTGTTCTGTTAATACTTGCTTTCTGAACCGTTCAAACAAGAATCTGACCTTGCTCATCGCATTAGGCAGATCTGTAAATCTTTGTTCCGCATCGGTAAAAAACTCGTCTGATCTTTTCTGCAGCAGCTGCAGATAGATTTCCTCTTTACTCGCAAAATAATTATAGATCGCGCCTTTGCTGATTTTTGAATCCGCAACAATATCATCAATAATGGTAGCCTGATAGCCTTTCTGTCCAAAGCACCTTAATGCGCTTTCTAAGATGGCATTCCGCTTTTCTTCCTTGTACTGTTCTGATACCTTGGGCATGACGTTCCTCCATTAATTGCTTATTACACCATTAGTATACCAAATAAGCCAGGCTATTTTATGCCTGGCTTCGTTTTTTATAAAGCGGCTGTTTCACTTCCTGCGACTGCAGCATTTTTTTGCTGTATCGCTTTTTGCATATGAACCTGGCCGACAATTACTGCAAAACCGGCTTCGATGAGAGAGTCATAGACCGCTTTATTCGTGACAGGCAGATTCATTGTAATGCAGCGGCAATTTGCATTGATTGGAGAAAAGACGCTGTCAAGCAGCGTTTGTGCCGCTTCTTTTTCACGATGTTGAAGCTCAGGCGACACAACACATTGATACAGCATGATTCCTGACAGCGCGCCGCCTTGATACACATGGCGGTAAACTGCGAAGCCTGCCGTTTCTTCCCTATACTTCAGCAGCACGACTCGGGCATCTTTTATGCTAGGAATCTGTGTCTGCCAGGCAGTGACTTTATTGAAAAACGTTAGCTTATCCAATTCTTCAGGCTGTGCAGGTATTGTTATAAAGTCTGATGACACAGGGAAAGGAGCATTAAGCTCACCTTGATGGTGCAGAAAAGCGAGCTCTTCAAATGTTGTGTATCCCATCTTTTCATAAAGCCTGATAGCTCTGCTGTTCTCTTTGATTGCTTCAAGCAGAGCGATATCTACATTCTTCTCTTTATAAATGTCCAAACAAGCTTGAATGAGCTTTTCCCCGATCTTCATGCCTCGGTATTCTGGCAGGATGGCCGTTCCGCCGTTCCATGCATACATTTTGCCGTCTATCTCGCGAAAACCGTTCAATACTAATCCAACTAGCTTGTTTTCATGGACAGCTGCAACAGAATGTTCAAGCGACAATCCTTCATTCGTGATTTTCAGAAGAAAACGTTCCAAATCCATTGTCAGATCAGAATAGTACTGGCTGAATGCCTCGTTCCATAAAGAAAGTGCTTCTTCAAAACACAACTCAGAAAAACGCTTTATCAACATACTGTTCAACTCCCTAATTATAATCTAAAACGACTGGTTAGTTTATTATAAAACAAATGTAATATTATGGCTATAAAAATCCTTCGACAAAAACTAAGCATAATATCGGGGGTACGGTACCATTTTGAAGGAAGCGCGCCAGAGACGCTTTTGCTTCAAATGGTACCGTACCCCCCCATTCAATGAACTCATAAAAAAGCGGCTGCCCCTAGGCAGCCGCTTTATTCCATACTATAGTTTTCTATGCCAGTCATCGTACTCTCTTTCGGCTTGCTCTCTTGTATGACCGTGACGTTCCTGAATCTTCCCGATCATCTTTTCTTTGTCACCCTGGATCTGATCATAATCATCATCAGTCAGCTTGCCCCATTGCTTTTGAGCCTCACCTTTTAACTGTTTCCATTGTCCTTGAAAACGATCTTCATTCATTTTACGTCACCCTTCCTTTTTTATAATGTGTTTAAACGATTGGCGGCTGGTCATTCAGCCTGTCATCATAGTGATGAGCATTTCTTGTTTTGTACGTACGGAACGTGTCATAGACGTTCGCTCTTCTGTCAGTTTCTGCTTCAACAAGTACAAGAATATCTCCCTGCTGGACATAATCCTCATACTCTTCAGCCTGATCTTTCGGTATGCCCATACCGACGAGCGCACCGACTAGTCCGCCGGCTCCTGCTCCAACAGCTGCCCCGCCAAGTGCTGCTGCAAGAGGACCTGCAGCAACAATCGGACCAACACCAGGAATAGCCAGCGCACCTAGACCAACAAGCAGACCGCCTACACCGCCGAGGATTCCTCCTGTAGCCATACCTGCTGCCGCTCCGTCAGCTGCATGAGTGCCCGTTTCTTTCGCTACCGCTCTTACTTCTTCTTTTTCACGGGCGATAACTGAAATATCTTCTGAGCTGTATCCCTGCTGCTGAAGCTGTTTAATTGCTTGAATCGCATCATCTTCTGTACGGAAAATTCCAACAACCTTTTGCTTTTCCATCGTGTCACTCCTTTTTTTGTAATGAATTCTATGGTATGCTTTCCCAGTTTTATATTTCTTTAAACACCCGAGCGGTCCGCTTCTTTTTTCAAATGGGAAACATATTCATCAATCTCTGGCATTCTTTCCTGAAGCATTTGATCTCTTTCTGTCTGATCCTTTTTCAGCAAATCCTCGCCAAACGCACTTATATCTGATAAAACTCCCTGCGTCCTGCTGCCTGTTTCTACGTCCTCTTCAAGAAGCCTTGCAATCTCTGTTATCGTATTCCACGTTTCTTCATCAGCACTCGAATTGTTCTTAGTCTTGTCCAGGTCTTGAATAAGCAGATGTATCCGCTCTTTCGTCTGTGTCTTCATATTCTCACCTCTTAATAGTCCATACCTTTTTCAGCACTTTGTTAAACGGTTTGATTTTCCAGAAGCTAGGGTAAAGATACCCTGCCATCATTTTTATATTAAAACGAAGGAGGAATCTGAGTGGCTGACAGGGTCTCAATAAGGAAAAGAAAAAGAGCACTCCTGTGGGTGCGCCGTACTGCCATCATCACTATACTGATGATGGTATTAAGCGCCATGACAGGCGGCGCCATGATTTATGCATATATGGATGAAACGCCAAACTTAAATGAGGATGACCTCCGCATCCCCCGCTCATCCATGATTTATGATATGAACAATAAGTTCGTAACGTATGTTGCTGGTACTGAAACCCGAGAATACACGCCTATACAGGATATTCCGGACCATGTGCAAAACGCGTTTATTGCAACAGAGGATGTCCGTTTTCGTGAACACCACGGCGTTGATGTCCGCCGTGTATTCGGTGCGGCGCTGGCTAATGTCCGAGACGGGTTTGGATCTGAAGGAGCGAGCACTATCACTCAGCAGGTTGTGAAGAACAGCGTGTTAAGCTCCGAGAAAACGATAAAAAGAAAAGTTCAAGAAGCGTATCTTGCTGTACAGCTTGAACAGGAATACTCCAAAGATCAAATCCTCGAGATGTATCTGAATAAAATTTATTTTGGAGAAGCGGCGTATGGCGTCACTACCGCATCAAAAACATATTTTAATAAGCCGCTTAAAGACCTTTCGATCGCTGAAGCTGCGCTTCTCGCAGGCCTTCCACAGCGTCCAAGTGATTACAATCCTTACGTTAACCCAGAAAAAGCAGAGAAACGAAGAAATATTGTTCTCTCTCTCATGCACAAACACGGATTTATATCTTCTTCTGAAAAAGAGAAAGCAACAAGTATTCCTGTTAAAGAAATGCTTTCAAAACCCGCAAAAACAGAAGGAAAGTATGAAGCTTTTATTCAGCAGGTCATAAAGGACCTCCGCAGCAAGGGCCTCTCTGATAAAGAGATTTACGAAGGCGGCCTGAAAATTTATACAACCCTTGATCCAGTTATCCAGAAACACACTGAACAAGTGCTATCTTCTGATAAGTTCATTGTTTACCCAAATGCAGAGTTTCAGGCAGGAACTGCGGTCATTGATACACAGACTGGTGCAATCCGTGCACTCGGCGGAAACCGGCAGCCAGATAACGCAAAGGTCCAAAAAGGCTTTAACTACGCCACCGACAGCAAACGGCAGCCTGGCTCCACTGCTAAGCCGATCCTTGATTACGGTCCTGCGATCGAGCACTTGAAATGGTCTACTTATAAAAAGCTGAAGGATGAGCCGCTTGAGATCAACGGCAAAGAATTCAAGAACTGGGACGATGAATTCCACGGCGATGTAACGATGCGCCATGCATTGAAAATGTCCTACAACATCCCAGCCATTAAAGCATTTATGGAAGTTGGAGATAAAAAGGCAAAAGCATTTGCATCTGGTCTTGGCCTTGAATTTAAAACCCTGTATCCTTCCTATGCTATCGGCGGCTTTAACGAGGGAGTCTCACCGCTTCAGATGGCTGGCGCGTATTCCGCATTCGGAAACGAAGGAATCTATCATAAGCCAACAACATTGCGTAAAATTTCTTATCCTAACGGCAGCGAAATAAAGATTGAGAACAAAGGCAAGAAAGCGATGAAGGATTATACTGCTTATATGATCACTGATATGATGAAAACTGTTGTAGAAGAAGGTACTGGCTATTCAGCCCGCATACCTGGCCTTGAAGTGGCTGGTAAGACTGGCACCACCAACCTTCCAGAAGGCATCGATGAAAAAGGCGCCTCTGACTCCTGGTTCGTTGGCTACACGACACTTTACACAACTTCTGTCTGGACAGGCTATAACAAGACAGATAAAGATCATTATTTAACGAAAAACGATCAGGCGATTTCACGAGACATCTTCCGTGAAATCATGACACTTGCTTCGAAAAACAAAAAAACGAAGCCATTTGTAAAACCAGGCTCGGTTGAAGAAATTTACGTAAACGAAGACACAGGCACACTCAGTAAGAACAGCTACGACTCAAACGTTTCAAGAGAGCTTATGGTAAAAGGCACTTCTCTTACTGACGTTGTGAAGCCAGCGCTGAAACCAAAAAAGAAGCAAGAAAAGCCGAAAGAAGATAAGAAAGATAAGAAAGATAAGAAAGAACAGCCTAAGAGTGAGCCGCCTAAGAAAGAAAAGAAAAAACCAGACGACAAGAAGGATAAAGAAGAACCCCCTCCTCCTCCGCCAGATGATGACGGTGGCGATGACGGAGATGACGGCGGCGATACAGGCGAACCAGCTGATCCGCCTCCACCTCCACCTGATACAGAAGATCCTCCACCTCCGCCGCCGGATGATGGCGGTGGTGATGGCGGTGGCGATGATGACGGCGGCGATACGGGTGAACCGGCTGATCCCCCTCCGCCTGCAGATGATACAACCGATCCACCTCCAGGCGATACAGGCGGCAATGAGAAGCCTGAATAAACATGAAAGCAGCCCTGCTAGCGGGGCTGCTTTTCAATGTATTCATATAGGAATGATTCTCCGTTCCGGTAAAACCTCGGATCATATATACCAAGCTTGCCGTTATCTTCAACCACAACAACGAATGGAGACCAGTCATAAAGCGTCTTTGCTTCTGGTTTTTGCTTAAACAGAGGCGTCAGATCGGCGTCATCTTTTGACTTCAGCACTGCCTGCTTTTCAGGAGCAAGAAAGATGCTGTCCTTAGATATCTCAACAGTATCATCCTTTTTGCCAATTACTTGAAACTGTGTTGGAACGAAACCTGCAGCAAGCGCCACTTCGTCGTACTTCTCCTTAGCCTCATCATACAGCACATACCCCTGTAACGACTGTAGCGTGACATGCAGAAGCATGGCCAGCCAGGCGATACGGAATACGTTGAAGCGTTTTTCAGCCGCTTTTTTCCTCGAGACAATAAATGCTGTGAGCATGATGAACCAAAACACAAAATCAACGATCGGAATAACTCCAAACGTGATCCGATGTGCAGAAAGCGGTTCGAGAAAACCGGTCCCCCACGTATTGAACAGATCGCTTGTATCGTGAATAAACACAGCGAGCATCGCCCACCAGAATACTCTCTTATCATCAACCTTCCAGATTAAACGAGCTATAAAATAAAGCAAGAATGCCCATACAGGCACAAGGAATATAGAATGTGTGATTCCTCTATGCCACATCTGCTGCATCACTCTGCCGTATTCCGTCACATTAACAAGCACATCAATATCCGGAATCTGACTGCCAGCAAGCGTTGCCGCAAATAGGCTCGCTTTCAGCTGAGGAGACATGTCTTTTTTATCGATCGCGCCGTAAAGGGTCAAACCAAACAGTGTATGTGTGATTGTATCCATTTTTTATTCCCGCTTTTCAAGTTAGTAAAAGGAATTATCCTCTTTCATTCGAATTGTATAATAAAACCACACAGGAGGACTATTAATATGGCTGAATTACAAAAAGGACAACCGGTACATAAACCGCGCCCTTCTTTTCATAGCTTTCAGGAATTCTGGGTCTTTTACCTGTCTCAGCACAGCAAACCGAAAACCCGATTCTGGCATTTTATAGGCACAAGTCTAGTATTTTTATTTATCTTTCTTGCTATATGGAAACATCCGCTGTTCCTGCTTGCTGCTCCCGTGACTGCCTACGGTCTTGCCTGGTACAGCCACTTCTTTATTGAAGGCAACAAGCCAGCCACGTTCGGCCACCCATTCTGGTCGCTTATCGCCGACTTTAAGATGTATTTCCTGACACTCTTCGGCCAGCTGCCGAAGGAACTAAAGAAACATGGACTTTAAACAGACTCTCCTTTCGAGTCTGTTTTATTATTTCCGGGGAAATTCGACATTGGGGTCCGGTACTCTTTCTTATAAACACCGTAATCATCACGTTTAAGAGAAAGAGTACCGGACCCCCGATCCTCAAGACAGCAGCCTGCCATATTTTTTTGCTGAAATTAGGAGTTTGTCTATGCCAATCCACTCCTTAGGACATACACTATATTGCTAGTGATGTCATGATACAAAGGAGGTTAAATGCATGTTCGGCAAAAAACAACAGCGTGCTTGGGGCTACCCTGGCTATGGTTATGGATACGGCTGTAATTACGGATGCGGATACGGCGGCGGATATGGTTCGTCATTTGCTATCATTGTCGTGCTTTTCATCCTTCTCATTATCGTCGGTGCAGCTTGGAAGTTTTAAAGAATGCAAAAAAGCTGATCTTTTTTAAGATCAGCTTTTTTGACATTTTCCGTTTAAACCGGCAGCGTCTTTTCTATAGTGTCAATTGTGCGGATTGTTCAAATTCTTTTCGAATGTCAGCAGATGGCTTCGCTGTCAGCAAACTCACCACTATAATAGCAATTCCGCATGCAATAAAGCCTGGAATGATTTCATACACATCCTTGAATGCAGGGATGAGCTCCCAGACTACAACGGTCACCGTACCTGTAATCATACCAGCAAGTGCGCCCCATTTTGTCATGCGCTTCCAATAAAGGCTGAGCAGGACAACCGGCCCGAAAGCCGCTCCGAAACCAGCCCATGCATAACCGACTAGGTTCAGGATTGTATCGTTCGGGTTCAATGCCATCACAAATGCGATGATAGAAATCGCAAGAACAGACAGACGCCCAATCAGGACAAGCTCTTTATCGCTTGCTGAACGCTTTACGAACGCCTTGTAAAAGTCTTCTGTCACTGCACTAGCTGTGACGAGGAGCTGTGAGGAAATCGTGCTCATGACAGCAGCCAAGATAGCTGCCAGCAAGAAACCGGTTATGATTGGGTGAAACAATACTTCAGACAAAACGATAAACACCGTTTCAGCTTTTTTCAGTGGTGCTCCTTGTTCACTGAAATACGCAATTCCGATTAAACCTGTAAACATCGCTCCGACAATAGAGAAAATCATCCATCCCATTCCGATACGGCGCGCAGTTTTCATTTCTTTTACAGATGATATTGCCATAAAGCGGACAATAATATGAGGCTGTCCGAAATAACCGAGTCCCCACGCCATTAATGAGATCATACCGATCAAGCTCGTCCCTTTAAACGCATCAAGAAGGGACGGCTTTACACTTTCAATCTCTGTAAAAGTCGCATCCCATCCGCCGACATTCATGATGGCAACAATCGGAACAAGAATTAACGCGACAAACATAATTGCTCCTTGAACGAAATCTGTCCAGCTTACAGCCAAGAATCCGCCAAATAACGTGTACAGTATAACAACGCCTGCTGTAATAAGCACGCCTGTCAGGTAGTTCATTCCGAACGCAGTTTCAAACAGCTGTCCTCCTGATACCATTCCAGACGATGAGTAAAAGGTAAAAAAGACAAGAATAACAAAAGCTGATGTCAGCCTTAAAATACGGGATGAATCTTTAAAGCGGTTTTCAAAGTAATCAGGTATCGTGATAGAGTTATTCGCAACCTCCGTGTATGTGCGCAATCGTGGTGCTACATAAAGCCAGTTTAAATAAGCACCGACCGTTAATCCGACAACGATCCAGCCTGCGCTCAAGCCTGTGGCATACATCGCGCCTGGCAGACCCATCAAGAGCCAGCCGCTCATATCAGATGCACCCGCACTTAGAGCTGTAACAGCAGGCCCAAGATTACGGCCTCCAAGCATATAATCCGATAAGTCCGCCGTTCGCTTATACGCGTACCAGCCGATCAGAAGCATGCCGATCATATAAACAGCAATTGAAAAAACAACCCCAAATTCCATTATCCCTCTCCCCTTCTGAAACTCTCTCGCTGAATGAAAGCCCTTGCAATTTTCAGTACTTTCATAAAAGTAACAATTTTAATTATAAATAGATACTGTCGAAAAGGGAATGTTTTTTGTCGAATCTCGTTTCACACAAAAGGCTTCCCAAGTAAATGGGAAGCCTTAACCTTGTTATAGCTCAAGCAGCTTTTCGTCATCCACACCGCTTTTGTTCATCAATCGGATAGCAGAAGGCTTAATCTCCAGCACCACATAATTCGGATCATCCTTTCCGTCGAACCAATGCTCCATATGCTCGTTCCAAAGCTTGTCCTTCAGACCTTGATCATCCTTAATCACCGCTGTCCCTTCAACCTCCACATACGCATCGCCAAAACCGTCCCCATCATATCCAAGCAGGATATGTACGTTTGGATTCGCTTCAATCTCATCCGCTTTATGCGTCTCGCTGCTCGTTGGTGTGTACAGTGTCAATTCTTCATTGAAAAACGTCATATAGCGCGAATGCGGTTTGTTTCCTTTTACCGTAGCCAGCGTTCCGGTTCGGCTTTCTTTTAATACCTTTAAAATGTTTTCTTTAAGCTCCTGCTGATTCACACAATCCACTCCTTTTTTGTTCTACCTCTTACTATTCCTTAGCTATTAAAAAATAAAACACGAACAAATAGAAAAAGCTCTCTCTTGAGAGCTCAATCTTTGTTCATATATTCAATCATCTGCTCCAACAAAGCTACGTTATCTGTGACGAGAAAAACAGGCAGCAACAATAATGTTATCAACACCAGCACATTCGGCCCTAACACTCTTTTCAGAAATGTAATCATTAGCTTTAAGCCTCCTTTGGTATTTTGCTGCGTATTGTTATATAGCCCTAAAGTGATAACGATAAACAATCTAAAAAACTCCTTAAAAATTATTTTATTTTTTAGTGATCCAAAATAAAACTTCCTACGTTAGCTTTAATGAAAGAATAATTTTTGAAAGGAAGGCGACAAACATGGCAAAGACATTTGTTAAAACGTTATCCATTATTTTTCTCGCTTTAGGTATTATTGGTTTTGTTTTCCCGATGGAGAGTATCTTTCACCTGACGCCCGTTCATAATATCGTCCACCTTGCTTCTGGTATCGTTGGACTGATCATGAGCAGTTCAGAAGCAAAAGCCGTATTATTCTCAAAAGTATTCGGCCTTGTCTATTTGCTAGTAGGTATACTTGGATTGTTCACGCATGAGTTTATGGGCATCATGTTCCTGGTAGCCGATAACATCCTGCACTTTATTATCGCGTTTGCATCCCTGTATGTTGGATTCATTTACGGCGCTTCCAAATCCTCAAATAGAACAGTCTCACAGTAATAAAAATGATAAAAACGAAGCCGTTATTTTAACGGCTTCGTTTTTTAATGGCTTTTAGCATTTACATATCATCAACATATTACCGTCAGGATCTCTGAAGTTAAAATAATGGCCATGCTGAATATCATTGATCACGTCCATCCCCTTCTGTTTCATGAACAGGTAAGCATCTTCAATGTTTTCCGTATTAAAGTGAAACAGCGGGATCTGCACTATCTTTTCCTCAGAATAAATTTTGCTGTCCAATACAAGGTTCGTTCCCTCTAGCGGAATCACATAAATGTGGCCGAACTGAACCTCTCCATCAGCTTCTATCCCAAGCAAATCACAGTACCAATCGCGTGCTGCCTCAATATTACTTACTGGCATGAAAACTGTTCCAATCTGAGCTAAAACAGGACTGTTCATAAACCTCACCCTTTTATTTTTTTTTGGCAGCTAGATATTAAAGAACTCAAAGAAGCGGTTGATCTTCGTTTCAGGTGCACGCTTTCCGCGGGGCAGGCGGTGAGCCCCTTTGCCGCTTTGCGTCCTAAAGGGTCTCACCTTCCCGCTCGTCCCGCAGGAGTCGGCACCTTACACTACGATCAACTTTATCAATGAAGGATTCAAGATGATTATGAATTTGTGATGTTAAAGTAAGCTAAGGCAATTAAACATAGATTTAAAGCAATACTTAAGGAGTAGGCATTGTAGCATAGCTGGCTGAGCAGTGCACAATACCATTGAACCGATTTCAAGATTGCTCACATGAACGAATATTGTATTGATTTGGTTCTTTATCGGACTGTTTATTTCTACCCGCTCCTTGTGTCTTTAAGAAGAAAAAACTGCCATGATCCCCCGAACTGAACAACAATTCAGCCAGTTGAATTTCTTGCTGAACTTGTAATCGCCCAGAGAACTTCTTCTCTTCAAATAAACTTCCATATAAACGGTCAATCTCCTCTTTCTTCATAACTTCTTCATAACTGCTAATTATAATGAACAAGTAAAGAGTTTTGTCTCATTTTTAACTCTTTATAATCTAAGCATTTTAATAAGGTCGACTAGGAGGTTCTTGATATGAACAAAAAGGCATTTGGCTCTGTATTTCTTGCACTTTCCTTACTTCTCGCTGCATGTGGGAACAATGAAAAAGGAATGGATGAAAAAAAAAAGAAACACGAAGACGCTGAGCAAGATCATGGATCAATGGATCATGGTGAAATGAATCACTCCGGTTCAGGGGATGTTCCGAAAGGACTTGAGAAGGCAAAAAATCCTGAGTTTAAAGTTGGCAGTACAGCAGTAATAAACGCCGACCATATGGCAGGAATGGACGGAGCAAAAGCAACGATTTCCGGTGCATTTGATACAACCGTCTACACTGTTACCTATACACCGACAACAGGCGGTGAAAAAGTCACTGACCACAAATGGGTCATCCATGAAGAACTGAAGGATGCTGGTGATCAGCCTTTAAAACCGGGTTCAGAAGTAACTCTTGATGCAGATCATATGAAAGGCATGAAGGGAGCAAAAGCAGTAATCGACTCTGCTGAACAGACAACGGTTTACATGGTAGATTATACACCGAC
The DNA here is from genome assembly GCF_002245695.1 of Fictibacillus aquaticus. Classification (GTDB taxonomy): domain Bacteria; phylum Bacillota; class Bacilli; order Bacillales; family Fictibacillaceae; genus Fictibacillus; species Fictibacillus aquaticus. The sequence continues at coordinate 53,264 of NZ_NOII01000021.1, forward strand.
CACAGGCGGAAAAAAGGTCAAGAATCATAAATGGGTGACAGAGAGCGAATTGTCAGCTGAATAAAAAACGTTAAAGAAAGCTCTGTCGTTACTAGACAGAGCTTTCTTTAACGTTAGCCTTATCCTTGGAGGCTTTCCTTCATTTTTAACCATAATCTTTTTTTCAAAACATAATGATTTTCTATGTATCTTTCTCCGTATTTTGAGAATTCCCTTTCCACTGAGTCTGTTAAAACAAACCCTGCTTTCTCCATGGAAAGGCATGAATTTCGATTGTTTTCCCATGCCTGCGCGTAGATTTCATCAACTTCTAATACGTGAAATGCATAATCATATACAAGCTTCCGTGCTTCTTTCGTATATCCCTTTCTCCAATAGGTTTTATCTATTCTCTGTGCTTCCGCAGAGATAATTTTTTTACCGTCTATAATAGCCGGAGCAATCCAATAGGTCCCGATAAACTGATTTGTTTCATTTTTAATTAGCGCCCATGCAATTAATCCTTCTAAATCACGATATTTTTTCAATTCATTATGAGCTTCCTCTTCATTTTTAAAAATCTTGTTCCCCGTCCATAGATGCATATCTGCTTCTTTGAACATCTTATAAAAATCCCTTTTATCTTTTTCAGGGTCGATCTTTCGTAAGGTAACCTTGTCCCCTGCTAAAGTGGGTGATTCTTTCATGTATTGCATGTTTGTTCCCTTTTCTCATTCTTGAGCATTCTCATTTCAAACGAAAAAACACACACTTTAAAGCTTCAACTGATGCTCAAAAGTGTGTGCTATTAAAATCATATTTGTTTTTTACTCAACTGTAACTGACTTCGCAAGGTTACGCGGCTTATCTACGTCACAGTCGCGGTGAAGCGCTGCGTAGTAAGAGATGAGCTGCAATGGCAGTACAGATACGAGCGGTGTCAAGTATTCGTGAACCGCTGGAAGTACGATGCGGTCTTCTTCATCCTGCATTCCATCCATAGAGATGATGCAAGTGTAAGCGCCGCGTGCTGCAACTTCTTTTACGTTTCCGCGGATGCTCAAGTTTACGTGCTCTTGCGTTGCAAGCGCGATTACTGGAGTTCCTTCTTCAATAAGCGCGATTGTTCCGTGCTTAAGCTCTCCACCGGCAAATCCTTCTGCCTGGATGTAAGAGATTTCTTTCAGCTTAAGTGCTCCTTCTAGACATACATAGAAGTCAGCAGAACGGCCGATGAAGAAGCAGTTGCGGGAAACCGCCAAGTATTCACGTGCGATGTTTTCCATCTGCTCTTTTTGGTTGCAAAGTGTTTCCATCGCATTCGCAACGATTGCAAGCTCCTGCATCGGGTTGAAATCAAGCTCGATGCCTTTCGCGTGTGCAGAGTCAACAGCAAGGATAGCAAGAACAGCGATCTGAGCTGTGTATGCTTTTGTTGATGCAACCGCAATTTCAGGACCAGCATAAAGGTTCAGCGTGTAGTTCGCTTCACGTGAAAGCGTGGATCCTGGAACGTTTGTGATCGTTAATGCTTTGTGGCCAAGTTTCTTAATTTCAACGAGTACGGCACGGCTGTCAGCTGTTTCACCGGACTGTGAGATAAAGATGAACAATGGCTTTTTGCTTAGAAGCGGCATGTTGTACACGAATTCAGAAGCGATGTGCACTTCAACCGGAATCTCTGCGATATTTTCGATCAGCTGCTTGCCGACAAGACCAGCGTGGTAAGACGTTCCACATGCCACGATGTATACACGGTCAGCGTCAGTCATTGCTTTGCGGATGTCGTCATCAAGCTTAAGCTTGCCGTTTTCGTTCTGGTATTTATTGATGATGTTACGCATTACGAATGGCTGCTCGTCAATTTCTTTTAACATGAAGTGAGGGTACGTTCCCTTTTCGATGTCGCTCGCATCAAGCTCAGCTGTGTACGGTGCGCGTTCTACAGTTTCGCCGTCAAGCGTAAGAATTGTGTAGCCGTCTTTTGTTAAAATAACTACTTCTTTGTCATTAAGCTCAACATACTGGTCAGTTTGAGAAAGCATCGCCATAGCGTCACTTGCTACAACGTTAAAGCCTTCGCCAAGTCCGACGAGAAGCGGGCTCTTGTTCTTTCCAACATAGATGGTTTCCGGGTTTTCGTTATCAAGAAGAGCGATGGCATAAGAACCTTTCAGGTCAGAAAGAGTTTGGCGGAATGCCGCTTCTACTTCCATGCCTTCATTTACGAATTTCTCAACAAGCTGAACGATGATTTCTGTATCTGTATCAGAAACAAACGTTACGCCAGCAAGCTGCTGTTTCTTGATCTGTTCGTAGTTCTCGATAACTCCGTTGTGAACGAGCGTAAAGCGGCTCGTTGTGCTTTGATGCGGGTGAGAATTCACTTTGCTTGGCTTGCCGTGTGTCGCCCAGCGGGTATGTCCGATCCCGATCGGAGCTTCAACAGAAAGATCCACACTTTCGCGAAGGTTCGCGATGCGGCCTTTTTCCTTGAACACGTGCACGCCTTCTTCGTTCAATACTGCGATACCTGCTGAGTCGTAGCCGCGGTACTCAAGCTTTTCAAGACCGCGCAGCAAGATTTCTTTCGCATCTGTATTTCCAATATAACCAACAATTCCGCACATAATTAAATATCCTCCCTTAGATAAAAGCTCACCACTAATGAGCAAATCAGGGCAGGGCCGGGAGCAGGGCTCCACAGCCCCACCTATGTCTGTATCGTTTTTTTTGATCGGTGCTGCTGCCTTTGTACAGGAAGTCACCTTGCCTGGTTTAAGCTGCAGCTTGCGGGCTGATCAATCCCGAGAGGCATCCGCCGAAAGTTCGATAACCTCTATCCTCGTCAACTGCTTGTTTTCGTCCGATAAGCAGTTCAGGCGCTTGGTAAATAAATTGGCTCTGCCTTTCTCCTTTCCCTCTTTAGAGTAAGAACAAACCAATATTACACGGATTTTTTTCACCCGTCAATTTATTTTAACAAAAAAAGACAGAAAACCCGTTTACAGGTGATTCTTATATAAAAAGCTATGCAAAAGCGGCCTGCTTGGTGAGCCGCTTATGCATAGGTTTCGTGCCCTTTTTCTTTCTTTGGGGAGAGAGCTGCAGATTTATACTAATTCTTTTTTGACAACCTCTGCGATTTGGTCTGCATACTTCCCGCAAAGTTCTTCGGAAGGCGCTTCTACCATGACACGGACAAGAGGTTCTGTTCCGGAAGGACGGACGAGGACACGGCCGTTTCCGTTCATTTCCGCTTCTACTTCGTCAATGGCACTCTTAATTGTTTCGTTGCCGTCAAGCTTTGTTTTGTCAGCTACTTTCACATTGATCAGCAGCTGCGGGAACTTCTTCATTTCAGCCGCAAGCTCAGAAAGAGGCTTGCCTGATGCCTTCACGAAGCTTGCCAGCTGGATCGCTGACAGCATTCCGTCACCCGTTGTCGAGTAATCAAGGAAAATGATATGTCCTGACTGTTCGCCCCCAAGGTTGTAGTTGCCTTTTCTCATCTCTTCCATTACATAGCGGTCGCCTACCCCAGTCTGCGCAGACTTGATGCCCGCTTCTTCAATCCCTTTATAGAAACCAAGGTTGCTCATAACTGTCGATACTACTGTATCTTCGTTTAGTCTTCCCTGTTCTTTTAAATATTTTGCACAGATGAACATGATCTGGTCGCCATCTACGATATTTCCTTTTTCATCAACCGCGATCAGTCTGTCGCCGTCTCCATCGAATGCAAGACCCATGTGAGCACTCTTCTCTACAACAAGTGCAGCGAGCTGTTCAGGGTGTGTGCTTCCAACGCCTTCATTGATGTTCAGTCCATTCGGATTATTACCCATAGTGAATAGATCCGCTTCTAAGTCAGCGAAAAGGTGCACTGCATGAGATGATGTTGCACCATGTGCGCAGTCCAAAGCGATTTTCATGCCTGAAAGATCTCCCTGGAGAGAATGTTTCAGGAACTGCAGATACTTCTGTCCGCCTTCGAAATAGTCGCTCACAGAACCAAGATCTCCGCCGACAGGGCGCGGCAGTTCGTCTGTTTCTTTCTCTAAAAGCGCCTCGATCTCCGCTTCCTGAGCATCAAGAAGCTTGAAGCCGTCGTGGCCGAAAAATTTAATTCCATTGTCTGCAACAGGATTGTGAGATGCTGAGATCATGACACCAGCCTGTGCACCGAGAGCTTTTGTCAGGAAAGCTACGCCTGGTGTTGAAATAACTCCAAGACGCATCACTTCAGCGCCGATTGAAAGCAGCCCTGCAACAAGCGCTCCTTCAAGCATCTGGCCGGAAATACGAGTATCACGCCCGATCAGCACTTTTGGCTTGTCGCTTTCTTTTGTTAATACATATCCTCCAAACCTTCCCAGCTTAAATGCCAGTTCAGGTGTTAATTCTGCGTTTGCTACTCCACGTACTCCATCCGTTCCAAAAAATTTACCCATTAATCTATTCTCTCCTTCAGCTGTTGGCTCGTTGATTCGTTATTTTTGTTCGTATCCTCTGTCCCTGATGTTTCGGACGTGCTCGTTTCTGATGTTAATGATACCGTTGCTTCAAGCATCGGATCTTCTAGCAAGACTCCAGCAGGCTTCTTCCAGGCAATCTTTATCGCGTGCTCGCCATCTTCCAGGCTGCTCACATCAAGAATAGCCTGTAAGTCTGAAGCTTCAAGCTGGTCCAGAACTTCTTTCTTTCCAGTTACGGTAATATCCGTAAACCCGCTGCCAGGATTCAATATATCCGCTTCCTGGCCTTCAGCAAGGCCTTCTATCGTAAGCGGGATCTCTTTAAAAGTCCTGCTGACTTCCGTTTCTTCTACATCGACCTCAACGGTAACTCTGTCAGCTGATACTTTAACGCCTTCTGGAATTATCAGCTCTGCTTCATAAGATGTGTCTTCCGTAACCTTGCTTAAATCAATCTCCATCGCATGAATTTCATCGATTTCATCAAGCAGTGACTGTGGACCGGTCAGGCTGACATCTCCCGGCTTTACCGAGATTCCATTTAGTCTCAATCCTTCCGGAAGCTCACCTTTTTGTTTTACAGAAACCGATACGTTTTTCTTCGGCTTGTTGATCGGCACTTTAACCTTTGCGGTTTCAGGATTGATTGCTACATCCACGACTTCACCCTGGCTGTTATATGCCTTTAGAGGCACACTCGTTTCAATCGTTTCGGTCGCTTTCCCTACATCCACAAATCCAGTAATAAAGGATATGTCGTTAATCATCTCTTCGGCACCTGTCAGCTTAACTGTCCGCGGGCTGAATTCCGTTTCACCCGGAGAGTAGCCGGATGGCAGCTTGCGGATATTTTTCAGGTCGATGTTAACCGGCACTTCCTTCGTAATTTTCTTGTGCAGCGTGACATCTACATATGTTGGCTCTACGCTTGCCTTCAGACCTTTTGGCAGGTTTCGAATCTGAACCTTTACTTTTTTTGATCCTGCCTTTTGCTTTGTTAAATCAATATATACTTCAAAAGCACGATCTACTTTTGTTGTCTTTGTAATCAGGCTTGCCGGGCCGCTCAGCTTCACATCAACCGAGGCCGGCATATCGGTTAGTACATAATTTTGCTGGTCAAAATATGGAACGATGCTGATATCATTTAACGTTTCGCTCTTTTTAGATGACATCGTCCATAACAGCTTATTAGCGTTGTCTTCCTCCGTTTCCATGCTGACACCCATCGCGAGCAACAGTGCGAGGAAGAACGCAATGACTTTTACAAACCAGTTTGAGTTCAGAAGCTTATCCATTTTTCTTCCCCCTCCAGTTCCAGCGGGATGAAGATGCAGGCTTATTGGATATGATCAGCTCTGCGTTCAGCAGGTTTTTCAGGGATTCCTCATCAAGGTTTCGATAGATCTCACCGTTCTTTGTCAACGAAATCGTGCCTGTTTCTTCTGACACGACAACCGTAACGGCATCTGTCACTTCACTTACACCGATTGCCGCCCTGTGACGCGTTCCGAGTTCTTTTGAGATAAAAGGACTCTCCGTCAGCGGCAGATAGCAGCCTGCAGCGAATATTTGGTTGGATTTCACAATCACTGCTCCGTCATGAAGCGGCGTGTTTGGTACGAAAATATTCGTCAGCAGCTCCGATGTTAGCTTTGCATTCATCGGGATGCCGGTTTCAACGTATTCATTCAGACCTGTTTCTCTTTCAATGGAAATGATCGCACCAATTCGTCTTTTAGCCATATAGCTAGTGGATTTGGTGATCGCTGCGATGGACTTCTCCATCTCTTCTTCCTCTGGCATACCTGCCCTTGAAAAGAAGCGGCCTCGTCCAAGCTGTTCCAAAGCACGTCTAAGCTCAGGCTGGAATATGATGATGATGGCCAGCAGACCATAAGTGATCGCCTTGTCCATGAGCCATTCCAGCGTTTTCAAATTGAAGGCACTGCTTAAAAACCAGACCAAAATAATAACGGTGATTCCCTTAAGAAGCTGAACCGCTTTTGTGCCTCTTATGAGCATGATCAATTTATAGATGACATACGTCACCAGTAGGATATCAATTATTTGAGTTAAGTAGCTGTATATTTCTCCGTCTCTGATTGCCAGCATGACAACCCTCCCTCTCGGGTAAGTTCAAAAAAAGAATTCAATAACTGTTCTATTATATCATAACCATAAATTTCATATCATCCATACTAAGCCCGCCTCTATTGGGGTCCGGTACCATCAGCCAATAGAGGTTGATTTTCTTAAAGATTATAATGTATGGTACCGGACCCCTCAGTCTTTTACATAGAAAAAAGCCCCGGCTCTGATCCGCGGCTTTCTGATTTCATTAATTCTTCAGCGCCTGTTGTAATGGATTTTAGCTTATACCATATCCATTCGACAACAGCACCGATTTCTTTACTGTCCCCTGTTACTTCTCCTGCAGATGCCAAATATTGATTGCCTTTTACTACAGTCACATCGCCTTCTACACGGCCTTCAATCCTCACATCTGCGTTTTCGACAACGAGGTCGCCTTTAATCACTTCTCCTTTAGGAACGGTGACTGTATTATCCTTTTCATTAATTACTACGTTGCCCTCGCCTTTTATAACCGCAATATCCTGCTGATTAAAGAGCGCCGTCACTGATGCAGCCATAAACAGTACAAACACAGCTGCAGCTGTAAGGAGCGGATGTCTTTTCATCCATGTCTGCAAGTGAAACTTTCTTTTCTGATGCGGCAGGGAGCTCATCACAGCTGCTGTAAAGCCCACTGGCGCCTTTATATCAGATGACTGGAGTTCTTCGATCAAGAAGCTTACTGCTTCGTACTCTGACCTGCACACACCGCACTCGTTCAAGTGTGCATGAAACTGATCCGCTTCTGCTGCATCAGCCTCGCCGTCCATCACTTTATTCATTAGCTCATCATAATACTCTTTCTCGCAGCCCATCAACATTCACCTCATTTGCTTATCGCGGTTTGCTGGAACACTTTCTTCAAAGCTTCTCTACCCCTATGAATCCTTGTTTTAACCGTTGGGACCGGTATATCCATGGCTTTGCTGATCTCTTCCAAAGACATATCCTCCATATATTTCATAAGGATGGCAGTCCTATACTTCTCCGGCAGCTTCATAATCTCTGTCTGAAGCTCCATTCTTTTCTCAGACTCCGTCACTTTCTCCTCTGGAAGCGGCTCCTTAGTGGCAAGCTGGCTGTACATCGTTGCACCATCTGTACCTGGTACTTCTGCATCGAGCGAGTAGTCTGGTTTCTTTTTGCGGAGGCGGTCAATACAAAGATTGGTGGCAATACGAAAAAGCCAAGTCGAAAACTTGTAGTCGCCGTTATATTTATCTATGTTCATGTATGCACGCAAAAACGCTTCTTGTGCAAGATCTTCTGCTTCATGCCGGTTGCCTGTCATACGGTAGCATAACTGATATATCTTATCCTTGAACAAGTCCACAATTCCCTCGTATGCGTCCCTGTCCCCGTTTCTGACCTGGCTGACCATGTTTGCTATAAGGGCGTCCATTTCTCCACCACACCTCGGCTCTACTCTACGGATTAACCTTTAAAAAGGTTTCAAAAATGAATAATAACTTTTTTATTGTATCATTTTATCGTTTGTATTTAAATTTCCATACAAATTTTTGAAAAAGTGTTTTGATTTTCAAAAAACGGGAATAGTGGGACTAAAGACCAATAAAGGAGTTGTCTGTCTTGAACCACGAGCTATTATTGATGGAAATTGAACACTCCCGAAAACAAATGAATGAATTGTCCAAGCATCTCCCGCTCATTGCCGACGAGGTAGTTGAGCTGTCTCAATACATTGATAGACTCCTGAATGAATTTCATCAATTAAAAACAAAAAAACAGCTGCTCTAGCCCAAGAGCAGCTGTTTCATTTTATAACAATTTTTCTCCAAACAACGATCCCATTAATGCTACCGCAACAGTAGCTGTTTTGTTGCGCTCATCCAATATCGGGTTCACTTCTACAAACTCGGCTGATGTAATAACTTCCGACTCTGCCAGCATCTCCATCGCCAAGTGACTTTCCCGATAACTGATCCCTCCTAGAACCGGTGTGCCGACTCCTGGTGCATCGTGCGGATCAAGACCGTCAAGATCAAGGCTTAAGTGCACACCATCGCATCCTGCCAAATAACCGATCGTCTCTTCCATAACACGGGCCATGCCTAGCCTGTCGATCTCATGCATCGTAAACACCTTAATGCCTTTTTCCTTAATCAGCTCACGCTCACCCTCATCAAGGGACCGGGCTCCGATAATGACAACATTCTCTGGCTTAATTTTAGGTGCGTAGCCTGCAATGTTTGTCAGCTTCTCATGGCCGATTCCAAGGCTTGCTGCTAAAGGCATACCGTGAATATTTCCGCTTGGCGATGTATCCGCTGTATTCAAGTCTCCGTGCGCATCGTACCAGATAACACCGAGGTTTTTATAATTTTTTGCCACCCCTGCAAGAGTTCCGATCGCAATGCTGTGATCGCCTCCGAGCACCAAAGGAAAGCGCTTACTATTTATCGTTTCAGAAACAGCCCGTGCAAGCTCTTCACTAGCTTGCTCTACTTCTTGAAGATTTTTTAAATTATCATGGCCATCTGAAGGCGTACTGTCCCTTCTGCCAATCTTTATGTCACCCATATCTTTCACTTCGTATTCCAAATTTTCAAGGCGTTCAATCACACCAGCATATCGAATTGCACTCGGTCCCATATCCACACCGCGGCGGGTCTGACCTAAATCCATTGGAACTCCAATTAACGTTATCTCTCTAACCATCTAATATAGCCTCCCCATTTTAGAACACTACCTCCTCTCTATTGTAAGCCTATGACTTTCAATGGTTCAACTGCGCAAAAACTTGTATAGATATACTAAAAGAATTCAGAGAAGCAGTTGATCTCCGTTTCAGGCGCACGCTTTCCGCGGGGCAGGCGGTGAGCCACTCGCCGCTACGCGCCCTTGAGTGTCTCACCTGACCGCTTGTCCCGCTGGAGTCGGCACCTTACACTCCAATCAACTATCAATGATGGATTCAAGATGAATAGGCGTATGTGATGAAAGATGAGAAAACAGCCCAAGATTTAGACGTTAGATTGCTTTGGAGCAAAACGTGAAATGCATTAGAAGCATTGTTTTTTAACCCGTCTTATAATGCATATAAGGATTGAAGACAATCATCAGATGTAATTATAAAGAAGAATTGCCCACACCGCTTCGACATTAAGAGTTGGCATGACCCTCTTGAGGTTTTTTATTGATTTGTGATGAATACATGTATTGATTGGAGCGGAGATCACCGCACCAAACTTGTTAGTAAAATAATACAAAAAAACCTTAAGCTATTACGCTTAAGGTTAACAGTTATGTATGGTGGAGCTTAGCGGGATCGAACCGCTGACCTCCTGCGTGCAAGGCAGGCGCTCTCCCAGCTGAGCTAAAGCCCCATTTTGGAGCGGGTGATGAGAATCGAACTCACGACCAGAGCTTGGAAGGCTCTTGTTTTACCATTAAACTACACCCGCATGGTTATTAAGATGTTCAGTTTCATTTCTTTTATTCTAAGAAAAATGGTGGAGGGGGACGGATTCGAACCGCCGAACCCGGAGGGAGCGGATTTACAGTCCGCCGCGTTTAGCCACTTCGCTACCCCTCCACATAAAAAAAGAGACATTCTATCAGTTAAGTTAGAGATGCTCCTGCGTCTAAAAGCTTTCAAAGTTGATTGCTTTCTCGTCGCAGCAATTTTATTTTCCTTAAAGAAAATAAATGGTGGTGCCGGCTAGAGGACTTGAACCCCCAACCTACTGATTACAAGTCAGTTGCTCTACCAATTGAGCTAAACCGGCATAAATGGTGGAGGATGACGGGATCGAACCGCCGACCCCCTGCTTGTAAGGCAGGTGCTCTCCCAGCTGAGCTAATCCTCCGAAATTAAAAAGTATAAATGGTGACCCGTACGGGATTCGAACCCGTGTTACCGCCGTGAAAGGGCGGTGTCTTAACCGCTTGACCAACGGGCCAATTATGGAGCTTCCAACCGGGCTCGAACCGGTGACCTCTTCCTTACCATGGAAGCACTCTGCCTGCTGAGCTATGGAAGCAATGGCTCCACAGGCAGGACTCGAACCTGCGACCGATCGGTTAACAGCCGATAGCTCTACCACTGAGCTACTGTGGAACAATTAAAAAGAATCCACATTCAATGTTTTGAGTGTGGCCCAGCGACGTCCTACTCTTACAGGGGGAAACCCCCAACTACCATCGGCGCTGAAGAGCTTAACTTCCGTGTTCGGTATGGGAACGGGTGTGACCTCTTCGCCATCATCACTGGACCTATGTAATCTCAAAACCGTCTGTCATTTTAAGAAGACAAGATAAATTTTACTACGAAAACTCATCATTTGCAAGACCTTTTTTATCAAAAAAATCATGCGTTTTTTAGAAAGATTGCTCTTTCAAAACTAGATATCGACGTTTCCAAACGCATAAGGATAAGCCCTCGACCGATTAGTATCTGTCAGCTCCACGTGTCGCCACGCTTCCACACCAGACCTATCAGCCTCATCATCTCTAAGGG
>NZ_NOII01000022.1 GCF_002245695.1 Fictibacillus aquaticus
GAACTGGTTAAAAAGGAAACACGCTATCCTCCTTTCGTTAAAACTTCTGTTGCAGCAAAAGTAAAAATGCATCGAAGCGATAAGCCTGATATTAGAGGCACCTTGTATTTCACGTTAAAACGCAGCTCAATTACTTCCGGATGGAAAATAACGAAAATTTCACAAAAATAATAGAATACGTATATTTTTGTTATAAATTATTTAAATGTTCGTTTTTTGCCTTGTTTTTTCGGTTTATTCTTGGTATATTTACCAACGGATAAAGAAAAAAACTCCCGGGAGGGGTTAATATGAAAACGAACTATGATGTGATTGTTGTCGGTGCGGGTCCTGCTGGAATTTTCGCTTGCTATGAGCTTGCTGAAGTAATGCCAAACGCTTCTATTTTGCTTGTTGATAAAGGACACGACATTTATGCGAGGCACTGCCCTATTTTGCAGAAGAAAATAAAGAAATGCCCTCCTGCCGCTGGAAGAAAAGAATTTGCCGGCTGTCTGCCCGCTTGTTCGATCACGAACGGCTTTGGAGGAGCCGGCGCTTATTCAGACGGCAAGTTCAATATTACCAGCGAATTTGGCGGCTGGATGACCGATTACTTATCAGAAGATCAGGTCGTGGAGCTCATTCAGTATGTAGACAGCATCAATTTGAAGCATGGCGCTACTGACAGCATCACTGACCCGCTTACAGAAGAAGTCCGTTCTATTGAAAAGCGTGCTTATGCAGCCGGGTTAAAGCTGCTGCGTGCTCAGATCCGCCATTTAGGCACAGAACAAAACCTAGAAATACTCAAAAGCATATATGAATATTTGAAAACAAGAATTGATATGGCATACAAAACTGAAGTAGAAGATATCGTGACAGAACGCGGTCCTGAAGGTCATACGGTCAAAGGCATCACACTGAAGAACGGGGAAACGGTTTCCGCTGAAAAGGTCGTGATCGTACCGGGACGCGACGGTTCAGCATGGCTCACAAAACTGCTTCGTAAACGCCGCCTAAAGGTAAGCGCTAATCAAGTGGATATCGGTGTACGAGTGGAAACAACGGATATTGTCATGGAAGAGATAAATAAAAATCTGTATGAAGGCAAGTTTATTTTCAATACATCAGTCGGTACTCAAGTCAGGACATTCTGCTCTAATCCGTCTGGGCACGTAGTAGTTGAAAACCATTCTGGCATCATGCTGGCAAACGGCCACGCCTATAAGGATCCAAAACTCGGAAGCACAAACACGAACTTCGCTTTGCTTGTTTCTCATAAATTTGATGAGCCATTTGAAGAGCCTACCGAGTATGCGCATGAAGTATCCAAACTCGCCAACCAGCTTTCTTGCGGCGGGATTGTAGTTCAGAAATACGGCGATATATTAAGAGGGCGCCGTTCTACTGAAAAAAGAATAAAAGAAGGTTTCATCCGTCCTTCATTAAAAGAAGCCGTACCAGGCGACCTCGGTTTAGTTCTTCCCTACAACACGATGAAGAGCCTGATTGAAATGACGGAAGCTCTCGATAAAGTTACTCCGGGAATGGCATCAGAGCATACACTCTTTTACGGAGTTGAAGCTAAATTTTATTCTGCACGCCCAAAGCTGAACAGCCGTTTTGAGTCCGAGATCAACGGGCTGTATGTCGGCGGAGACGGAGCAGGTATCACCAGAGGCCTCGCTCAGGCAAGTGCATGCGGCGTCTGGATCGCCCGCGACGTGGCTGCAAAGCTGAAAGAAAATAAAGAACAGGGGTACGGTACGATTCAGGAGCTCCCGGGTGTGCCAGAACTTGTATAAACTGATTTACAGGTGCCGCTTTCTAATAACGAAGACTGCACCTGTTTTTTCAAAAAAAAAATGGCCGCTGAATCTGATGATTCAGCGGCATTTTCATTAGTTTTCTGTTTTCAGTTTAGAATTTGATGTGATCAGCGTAATACCGTATCCAATACATGCACCGAGCAGTGCTGGAATAAGCCAGCCAATGCCTTCAGCATAAAGCGGAATCGCGCTGTACATCTGCTCAATCACGCCTATGTTAATGCCGGCAGCCTTTAATCCATCTGCTGCACTTACTGCAGCTGTCAGAAGAAGCGCGCCTTGGTATACCTCTGCTCTCCCCTTGAATCTTTGATGGAAAAGAGAAAGGATGATCAAAACGATAGCCAGCGGATAAATTGCCGTCAGAACAGGGACTGATACTGCGATCAACTGGTTCAGTCCGATGTTAGCAACTGCCAGGCTGAATACGGATATGATGAGCACAGTATTTTTATAAGATAATCCTGGCAATGCTTTAGCTGCGAATTGCGCACAAGCTGTTACAAGACCGATAGAAGTGGTTAAACATGCTAAAATAACAGCTGCACCTAGCAATACATTTCCTGACGCACCAAACAGTTCATAAACAACATTCGTTAAAATTTCGCCGCCATTTTCAGCTGCCCCAAGCGACTGACTGGTCGCGCCAAGATAAGCAAGAACAAAATACACAGCAGCGAGGCAGAAGCCTGCGATCAAACCTGCTTTGATAACCATGCCCGTCACTAGCCTCTCAGAGACACCATTCTGCTTTACTGCATTGATGACCACTATCCCAAATGCAAGAGCACCTAATGTATCCATTGTTAAATATCCGTCCATAAATCCTTTTGTCATCGGGCTGCTGCGGTAAGCTTCTGCGGTAGAACCAATAGCACCAATAGGATCGATAAATGCTTTTATCATAATGACACCGATGATAATAAGAAGTGCCGGTGTAAGAATATTGCCGATACGATCCACAAGCTTAGATGGATTCAAACAAAGCCAGTATGTTACACCAAAGAAAACGCATGTTACAAGGAAAAGCGGGAGCGGCTGTGCTGCTGCCTTTTCAGATAAAAACGGCACAACACCCATCTCGTATGCAACATTGCCTGTTCTTGGAATACCGAAAAGAGGACCGATTGCTAAATATAATATGAACGGGAAAACGAGTCCAAATACCGGATGAACCCGGTCTGTCAGCTCTTTAAGACCTCCGCCAGTAACAGCCATCGCAATGATTGCCAGTAACGGAAGGCCGACTCCAGTAATAAAGAATCCCACCATAGCAGACCAGAACTCTTGACCTGCTGACTGTCCGATCTGCGGCGGAAAGATAAGATTTCCTGCTCCAAAAAATAAAGCAAAAAGCATAAGCCCTACTGAAATCGTGCGTTTATTCATTGTAAACTCCTCCTGTTGCGATGCACTCCCTCGAAACACATTACCAGATTTTCACGGTTTGTGTTTAGCTATGCGAAACATTTTAGATAATGTAAATGCGATCGAATTTTGTCGAATTATTATTGCACTATGTAGTTTTAACATAGAACAAACATAGCGTCAATATTCCGACATAATGAATTTTCAAAAAGTTCAATTTTATAATGCATTATCAATTTTCAACAGGAAAACATTTTTATTTATGGAATTTATTCGTCTATCGTTTTGCGAAATCCGTAAAACGGCCTGAATCCTAACTGCTCATAATAAGATTGAGAGGAACTTGAAGCAAGAATTTCCATTCGAGTGGTTGGATAGGCTTCATGAACATGCCGCAATAATCTTTTACCAACACCGGACTTTCTATATGAATTGCTTATTAATAGCTCACAAATATAAAGAGTGATATGCGTATCCGTCATCCCTCTCAAATACCCGATCACCGTTTCTCCAGCACACGCGACGCAGGATGCGTTCGAACGCGACCATGCACCTTTCGTTTCTCCGCCTCTTTCCACTAATCCGCTCCATCCCTCTGCTGCGTTTAACTGCTGAATGTACGGAAAGTCACTTTCTTCATAATCTCTAATAATGATTTCGTGTTTTACTTGTGTTTCCACACTTTCTCCTCCTAAATATAAGGTTTAAAAAAGGAGAGCCTCTAAGGGCCCTCCAAATCTGCTTTAATATTTTTCTGAAACCGATTCTTTCTTCTTATACCACACGAGCAGCCAGATCGCTCCGCCGATCAGCAGTGTGAAAAAAGCGTATAACCCTAAGCGGTGAATGACATCCATCGCCATATATATCTTTTGTGCCAGCAAGTGCCCGAGCATCACGAAAAAGAAACACCAAAAAACTGCCCCGCTATAAGCGTATAGTGCGAATGTTTTAAATGGCATAGCATACATTCCTGCAAAGTAAGCGGTCAAATGTCTGACCCCGGGAATGAAGTAGCCAAAAAACAGCGCTGCTTTTCCATATCGGTCAAAATACCGGTTTGTCCTATCTATATGACTGAGCGATATGCCGAGCTTTGGAGCAAGACGATCCAAAAGCGGCCTGCCAAACTTAATGCCGATGAAATAGCTCGCTGTAATACCGAGGAACGAGCCTGCAATCGCAAAAAATAGGACCTGTGCAAGTGACAGGTTCCCTGCCGCTGTTAAACAGCCTGCTGTTGCCAGAAGAATCTCGTCAGGAACCGGAAGACCTACAATACCAAGTGCAAGCAGTATAGAAAGGCTTATATAGCCGTACTGATGAATCAATTGCATGATTTCAAAATCCATGAAGTCACCAACTTTTTAAGATTAACCCACTTTCCATTGTAACTGATTTTTGAAAGAAAAGAAGGTTTAATTGTAAAATTGCCAAAAAATTGCTTCTAAAACAGCTAAGACCGCCCCTGCAGCCGCCATTTTTTCTGAGTTATTTAGAAAAATGCTGATTCACCCTTTTTATAGCTTTATCCTTGAATGTTCTCGTATTTAGGCTGTCCAACTGTACTTCTGATACAATGAATAGGAATATAACGCTGTCTTGAAATGGAGGAACACTTATGCCGATTGCAGACATTACCATCATTCCCGTCGGAACAGAAACACCAAGCGTCAGCAGCTATGTTGCTAAGATTCATCAAGTACTTGAACAGCACCGTGATCTTGTCAGCTATGAACTGACACCGATGAGTACACTTATTGAAGGAAAGCTTGAGGACCTGTTCTTTGTTATTAAACAGCTTCACGAGGTTCCTTTCACGGAGGGGGCTCAGCGCGTGGCTACAAACATCCGCATTGATGACCGGCGCGACAAGCTGAACACAATGGCGGGCAAAATGGCTGCTGTAAAAATGAAGCTGGCGAATCAGTAAATTGAACGAACCTTGCCAGCTTTTCTTTTATCAAACAAAAAGCTGGCAAGGAGCACAAACGCTCCCTGCCAGCTCTTTGTTTATGATGGACTCTCGACGGTCTCTTTTGCACTCTTTTCTTTTGATTTTTGAAACTCGATCCTTAAGTCGTCGATGCTGTTTCTTACGTTCCCTTTTCCAGACAGGTTTTCAATGATTTCTCTAACATCGATTCCAGATGAAGCCTTAAGTGACTCCTGCAGTGTGGACATCAAGTTAGTCGCATAGCTGGTCACCTTGTTTGCCCCGCCGTTTTCGCCGCTTGACCCTGTATCAACAACTGTGATTTTATCAATATTTCCAAGCGGTGCCGCTACTTCTTTAGCATAAGCTGGAAGCATTTTGACAACCATGTCAAGGACAGCTGCCTGACCGAACATTTCAAACGCTTCTGCAATTTTTTGCTTAGCTTCTGCCTCAGCGAGACCTTTCAGACGGATGACATCAGCCTCGGTCTCCCCTTTTGCCCGTTCAGCTTCTGCTTTTGATAGACCTTCTAAACGAACCTTCTCAGCCTCAGCCTTCGCCATCGCTTCGACACGGTATTTATGTGCATCGGCTTCTGCCACCTGCTTCCGCTTTTCCGCTTCTGCCGCCTGTTCAACGGAATATCGATCAGCATCGGCTTTCTTTTTCACTTCCGAATCATACTGCTTCTCACGGCGCATAATTTCTTTTTCTTCAAGCTCGATTTGCTTCTGGCGCTCTATAATCTGAACTTGCATCTGCTGTTCCGTAACTTCCTGCTTGGACTTTGCTTCTTCTAGATGGTACGCCTGGTCAGCCCGTGCTTTGGCAATATCCTGCTCGCGGCGGAATTCCGCTACTTTAAGCTGGTTCACTTTTTCAGCTTCAGCGACTTCTGTAGCGCGCTCAAGCTCAGAGCGTTTTGCTTCTTTATCAGCTTCGGCACGCTTGATGCGTGTCTCTTTCTCTGCTTCAGCCGTCGCAATATCCGCGTCACGCTTTACCTGTGCGATACGCGGCTTACCGAGAGCATCAAGATAACCGTTTTTATCACGAACGTCTTTAATGGTGAAAGAAACGATGATCAGACCCATCTTAGCAAGATCCTGTGATGCAACACGCTGCACTTCCTGTGAGAATTTCTCACGGTTCTTATAAATTTCTTCTACAGTCATGGATCCTAAGATTGAGCGCAAGTGGCCTTCGAGTACTTCACGTGCTTCGTTCTCACGGTCTTCTTTCGTTTTGCCGAGGAACTGTTCCGCAGCCGTTGCGATTTCGCCGATTGAGCTTCCGACCTTGATGATCGCCGTTCCATCCGCCATTACTGGAACACCTTGCTCTGTATATACTTCAGGAGTCTGCACATCGAGCTTACTCGTCAGAAGGCTGAGCGGCTTTGCTTGCTGGAAAACTGGCAGGACGAACGTTCCTCCGCCACGAACGATTTTGATCCTGTTTCCGGATTCATCGATATTGACGTTTTTAGAGCCGAGGAAGCTTCCCGTGACGATCAAAGCTTCGTCAGGGCTGGCCGTCCTGTATTTCGTGACAAAAACTCCAATAAGTGCGATCAGTACGAAAGCGGCAATACCGCCTGCGATAAGAATAGGTGTCATGTGTAAGCTCCTTTAATATAATTTTGCGGCCTGCTCGTATGGCATAACCTTCGCTATTCCTTTTTCTGCTTCAATTACGAGGACCTCGGTGCCTTCTGGGATCGTTTGGTTGTCAATGCTAACAGCGGTCTTCGAAATATGGCCGCTGATGCCATGTATCAATATCTCGCCGAACCCGTCCACAGGAATGCCAGTGAGAACCCTGCCTTTTCTGCCTCTTAGGTCGCTTTCCTGATAAGCTAGCGACTCTTCAGCGGTTGAAACTGGGACCAGGACAAAGACATGAAGCATCGCTGCCAATATTCCCGCACTAACTACAGAAGCTCCCATTATGACAAAGCTGTTAAGCGAAGTAAGTGATTCCAGCAGATAGCCTGCAGCTGATAAAAAGGTGAAAAACGACAGCAGCAGTGCTGGGTTCAGCCAGTCTGCAGCAGCTTCAATTACATCCCCAAGCAATACATACAATAATGTGAGACATCCAAAAAGAATGAGACCGGCTAAATAAATAGATGTAAGAGAATA
>NZ_NOII01000023.1 GCF_002245695.1 Fictibacillus aquaticus
CGAAACCAGCATGGCAAAGGCCATTAAGAATGTCCGAAAACTAACGGTTTCCGCAGAGGAACAGCGAGCGAGTGATCTGCGTGAAGTGGAGGATGCACTCATTCAGAACAAAGAAGCTATCCTTCAGACGATGGAGATCATGAACCATCTGCAAGATAAAGGGATTTTGTCGCTTCTAAACGGCTTGTTCGGACAAGGCGACAAGGTAATGCATGTATTGGTGAAGGCGATGGATAAACCAGAAGCAACCAACACGATCAAGAACATGCTGCTCCTTCTTGGAACGCTCGGAATGATCAATGTAAAGCAGCTTGAGCCGTTTCTTCTTAAAATAAACTCCGGTGTCGCGCGAGTCGCCGAGTTTAAAGACACAGAAGAGAAGACAAGCTATTTTGATCTTGTCCGTTCCTTAAAAGATCCTGAGATCAACAAGGCGATCACGATTCTGATGCAGTTTTTAAAAGGGATGGGACAGGATACAGAAGATCTTGAAAGAACGAGTCAAGACACACCTGAAAAGCGCATCAACCAGACTAAAAACAAAACGCTTGAAAAATAATGGGACAAGGGGCGAAACAATGGCTGGAAAAATGAAAAACCGGTGGCTGATCGCTGCCGCAGCAGTCGGCATCCATATTTCCATAGGCTCTGTATATTCATGGAGCGTTTTTACGAATCCGCTAAAAGAAAAGCACGGCTGGGGACTAAGCCAAGTTTCTTTGACATTCAGTATCGCGATATTGTTTCTCGGCTTGTCTGCAGCTTTTATGGGTCATTTTGTGGAACGGTACGGACCCCGTAAATCTGGTATGATTTCCGCTGCATGCTTTGGTTTAGGTTTGTTAGGGGCAGGATTCGCAGACAGCATTGGATCACTTTATTTGCTGTATGTTTTCTATGGCGGCCTTGCTGGGATAGGACTTGGAATCGGCTATATCACACCCGTTTCGTCACTTGTGAAATGGTTTCCTGACAGAAGGGGGCTTGCAACAGGACTTGCAATTATGGGATTTGGCTTCGCTTCGCTCATCGCGAGCCCTCTCATTGCCAGGCTCATCAATGGTATCGGGATCTCCAACACCTTTTATGTATTAGGTGCAGCCTACTTTACACTCATGCTTGTCTCTGCACTATATCTCTCTCCGCCGCCAAAGGACTGGAAGCCGGAGGGGATGGCAGAAAGCAGCGGAAACGAAAAGGTGAAATCGGCTGATCTTGCACAATTGACTGCGAATGAAGCTGTAAAAACAATTCGTTTCTGGGCGCTCTGGGCGATGCTGTTCATCAATGTGACATGCGGTATCGCTATCATATCGGTCGCGTCACCGATGGCCCAGGATATTGCAGGACTAAGTGCTGGAGCTGCTGCAACGATGGTAGGGATAATGGGGCTGTTCAACGGGTTAGGAAGGATTGGCTGGGCCTCGGTTTCCGACTATATCGGACGGCCGAACGTTTATACTGCATTTTTCGCGCTGCAGACAGCGGCCTTTCTGATTCTTCCAAATGTAACGAATGCACTGTTTTTCCAAATAATCGTGTTTGTCATCCTCACCTGTTACGGAGGAGGATTCGCTTCGATTCCAGCTTATATCGGCGATCTTTTTGGCACGAAGCAGCTAGGAGCCATTCACGGGTATATTTTGACAGCTTGGGCGGCTGCAGGACTGGCAGGACCGCTTATTGTTTCGCGAATTCGTGAAACGACAGACAGCTACTCGCTTACACTTTATATCTTTACAGGCGCATTTGTAGCCGCTCTTGTGATCTCACTTTTGATCAGAGTGAACATCCGCAATATCAGAAAAGAGAATGCTGGCAAAGATACAGCTGCAATATAATGAACAAGCCCGTACCTGAAAGTGTAATGCTTTTCGGTACGGGCTTGTTTATTCTTCGTTTATTTGAACGACCATATCTTCAGGATTGTCAAACGTTTTTTCGATGTGCTGCTCACCCCAATGGCAGAGCAGATCGAGAATCTGCTTAAGCGACCAGCCATAATCCGTCAACGAATATTCTACTTTAGGAGGAACTTGGTTATAAACCTCGCGTAAGATCACGTTGTCTTCTTCGAGCTCACGCAATTGCTGTGTGAGCATTTTTTGCGTGATGCCTGGCATAAGCCGTTTCAGCTCGCTCGTCCTCTTTTTACCTTTAATTAGATGGCAGAGGATGACGACCTTCCATTTTCCCCCGATAACCTCGAGTGCTGCTTCGACCGGTATATTGTATTTTTTCATCTAAATTCCTCCTGTCACTTTATGATCAGGTACTTTTTAGTGCCTATCATACTTTAAAGTGCGTACTTCTCATGTTTCATGATATGCCTCATACTAACACACAGCTGGAACGAATCCATTATAACGTCTACCAGCTGAAAAATCATATAGGGTACTTTTAGGTAACTATGGAACATTAAAGTGCGTACTTCTCATCGTGCTTGATATGTTTCATACTAACTTCCATGCAAGTTGATCGTGAAAGGCGCCTTCATGGTCCAGCGTGATAAGACGATTTTTTTAGGAGGAATCATAAATATGACTTTACATACAAACGAAAAAAAAGGCGGTTTCCTTGCTTTAATGGCACTGGCTATCAGTGCGTTTGGCATCGGCACAACAGAGTTTGTTCCGGTCGGATTGCTGTCAACAATCTCAGATGACTTAAGTATTTCGATTACTACAGCAGGACTTCTAATTTCCGGATATGCGATGGGAGTAGCGTTTGGTGCACCAATCCTCACCGCTCTCACTAATAAAATGAGCAGAAAAACGCTGCTTATGCTGCTGATGGTTATTTTTATTGTCGGAAACGGAGTAGCAGCCGTTTCAACAAGCTTCGGACTGCTTCTTGCAGCCCGAATCATCACTGCATTTTCTCATGGTGTATTTTTCTCGATCGGCTCTACGATTGCAGCAGATCTTGTCCCGCCTCATAAAAGAGCCAGCGCGATTGCGTTCATGTTCACAGGGCTGACAGTAGCGACCGTGACAGGCGTACCGCTCGGAACATTTATCGGCCAGAACTTTGGCTGGAGAGCAACCTTCGTTGGTGTTGCTGCTCTAGGTGTTATCGGGATTATCGCGAGTGCTATCCTTGTACCGAAAAACCTAAAGGATGCACCGTCGTCTTCATTCAGTGATCAGCTGAAAATTTTAAAAAATGGCCCATTATTGTTAGCATTCGCCATTACCGCATTAGGATATGGCGGAACGTTCGTAACGTTCACTTATTTGACTCCGATCCTTCAGGATATAACAGGATTTAAACCAAGCGCAGTAAGTATCATCCTGCTCGTGTACGGTATTGCAGTAGCGATCGGCAACACGATCGGCGGAAAAGCGGCTGACAAGAACCCGAATAAAGCCCTTTTATGGATGTTTATCGTTCAGGCTGTCATCCTCATTGTTCTTACTTTTACAGCGCCATACAAAATTGCAGGTACTGTAACGATCTTTGTAATGGGAATGCTCGCGTTCATGAATGTGCCGGGACTTCAGGTTCTAGTCGTAAAACTAGCTGAAAGACACGTGCCGGCCGCTGTCAATGTGGCATCCGCATTGAACATTGCAGCATTTAACGTCGGTATCGCCATCGGCGCGTTCGTGGGGGGAGTCATCGTTGACTCGAT
The DNA here is from genome assembly GCF_002245695.1 of Fictibacillus aquaticus. Classification (GTDB taxonomy): domain Bacteria; phylum Bacillota; class Bacilli; order Bacillales; family Fictibacillaceae; genus Fictibacillus; species Fictibacillus aquaticus. Next base: position 3,635 of record NZ_NOII01000023.1, read on the forward strand.
CGGCCTCATCCACACCCCATGGATTGGAGGCGCAATGGTATTCGGCGCCGTGCTCCTCACATACTGGAGCGGAGCGATCGAGAAAAAGCATTCAGAACAAAAGAAAGCTGCGTGATTTTTAGCTGCAAGAGGGATAGCCTTCTTGTAGCTGTTTTTTTGTCGAAATTTGGAGAATGGCACATATGTTTATTAAATGGCACACAACTGATTAAAACGGCACATATCACATGAAAACGGCACATATCGCTCAGAAATGGCACATATCCTCCGTTACCATTGAAGGCTTCATTAAATATGTGCTATCATTGGTCCATGAGATTAAACATTTGGACGATAAACGGTTTATAATCAAGGAGGTGCTTCTATGTCCGAACATGCTATGAATATTTTCCGGAAGTGCATCCCTATTTTTCAAACATTAAGTGATACACACCGTCAGGATATTATTTTATTGCTGGCTGAGCATGATGCTCTTACCGTCAATGAGATCACACAGCAATCCAAGCTGTCCCGTCCCGCGATTTCTCACCATCTTAAGCTGCTGAAAGAGAACGGGCTGATAAAGGTCGAGCAGCAGGGAACGCAGCGGCTGTATTCATTAGAACTGGATCAGTCTGTAGGTCTGCTCAAACAATTGATACAAACAGTAGAAGAAGACTGCCTTTAGGTCCGCCTAAAGGTTTTCATAAACCTTAAATGTTTAAAAGTTTAAACGTACAAACATCCCGAACGGAGGCATAACATGGACACACAGCTGAAAATTGAAGAACTTTTAAAACAGCATAAACAATTTTTTAATACAGGTCGTACTCGTGATATAGAGTTCCGTCTGCATCAGTTAAAGAAATTGAAATTGAGCATTCAGCGTAATGAAAAAGAAATCATTAAGGCACTCTACACAGATTTGCGAAAAAGCGAGTTTGAGGCATATGGCTCCGAGATTGGCTTCACATTAGACAGCATCAACTATATGATCAAGAATCTGAAAAAATGGAGCAAGCCGCAAAAGGTGAAAACACCGATTCACCAGTTTCCGTCAAAAAGCTATATCTTGAGCGAACCGTACGGGACGGTGCTGATCATCGGTCCGTTCAACTATCCGTTTCAGCTTCTTATCGAACCTTTGATCGGAGCGATTGCAGCCGGGAACAATGTTGTATTAAAGCCTTCGGAGAGTACACCCTCCGTTTCAGCTGTGATCAATAAAATCGTTCAAGACACGTTCGAAGAGAACTATATCACCGTTATTGAAGGCGAAAAAGAGACAACATCACTCTTAATACATGCGAAGTTCGATTATATCTTTTTTACCGGCAGCGTCCCGGTCGGCAAGATTGTTATGGAAGCTGCCGCCAAAAATCTCGTACCTGTCACACTCGAGCTTGGCGGAAAAAGCCCGGTTATCGTGGACAGCACGGCCAACCTGGATATCGCAGCAAAGCGGATTGCTTGGGGGAAGTTCTTAAACGCGGGACAGACCTGTATTGCTCCCGACTATGTACTTGCACATTCTTCTATTAAAGATGACCTAATCAAAAAAATGACAGAAACACTTGAAGCATTTTATGGCACCGACTCATCAAGCAGCAGTGATTACGGCCGCATCGTGAATGAGCGTCAGTTTGACCGGCTTGCTGCCATCCTTAAGCAAGATTCAGAAAAAATTGTGTTTGGAGGCAAATCCGATCGAGATGACCTCTACATTGAGCCTGCGATTTTGCACAACGTTACATGGAATGACGCTTCAATGGAAGACGAAATTTTCGGCCCTATATTACCTGTACTTGAATACAGTGGTCTGGATGAAGCGATTGAAAGCATTCAAAACAGTCCAAAGCCTCTTGCTCTTTATGTGTTCACCGAAAATGAGGCAGTCGAAAAGAAGATATTAAGCTCTGTTTCCTTTGGCGGCGGCTGTGTGAATGATACGCTTTCCCACATTGTCAGTCCGCATCTTCCTTTCGGAGGAGTAGGGACATCCGGCCTCGGTGCTTATCATGGCAAATACAGCTTTGACGTGTTTTCTCATAAAAAAAGCATCTTAAAGAAAAGCACTAAAATCGAGTCAGGTCTTGTGTTTCCGCCATACGGCGATAAAGTGAAATGGCTGAGAAAGCTGCTGAAATAGGAGGCATAAAGATGGAGAAACGAAAAGCGCTCGTACTTGGCGCGACCGGTCTAATCGGCCGTGAAGTGGTAAATATGCTTATTGCACATGATCAATATGAAAGAGTAACCGTTCTAGTTCGCAGAAAGCTGGATATAACGCATCCGAAACTGATTCAAGTGACCGCAGACTTTGACCGCCTTGAACAGAACAGTGAGGCGTTTCGCGTTGATGACGTGTTCAGCTGTCTAGGGACGACGATAAAAACAGCAAAAACGAAAGAAAACTTCAAAAAGGTAGATCACGGATACACGATAAAAGCTGCAGAGCTGGCAGCCGGGCAAGGTACATCGAACTTCTTGACCGTTTCGGCGATAGGTGCGGATTCAAAATCGATGTTCTTTTATAACAAAGTCAAAGGTATGGTAGAAGATGATTTAA
>NZ_NOII01000024.1 GCF_002245695.1 Fictibacillus aquaticus
ATCAGAATCAGGTGTTCCTTATCAGGATTTGCTCAAAACGGCTAAAAAAGTGCTCCACGATGAATTTTATATTGAGCACACGACAATCCAAATCGATGAAAAGGCATCTAAATGTCCAGAAGAAAATCGATGCGAGTAGTCTTCATATTATTCAAAAATAACTTCTGACGTCATGTTCTTTCTCGATGTTTTTAGTAATTGAAATGGTGCAGCTTATTGAGTAATTTCGTGCCAACTTTGTGCCAACTGAATTTGATAAGTGTTGAAGAGGTTTGAAAATCAAAACCTGGAAAACACTGTTTTTACAAAGTTTTTACATGTATAGAATATGTTATGAATAGGTTCATTAATCAAGTTCGAGATGGAAGGTTCTATCGGTTAATGTCATAAAGACCCTGGTATATGAGAATATACCAGGGTCTTTTTTTGGTTCGCAGACTTATAAGTTTATGTTTAACGTATTAGCGCAGGGGATTTACTACGTATGCAAGCTCCCCTGCAGTCTAGGATGCGGACGGCAGTGGCCGACGGGAATCTGCAGCAGGCTGCGTTGCCCTTTTTTACTTAACTGATAAAGTGCATCATACCGAGAAACATTGAATCCAAGAATCGGGTGGCCGCTTAAATTCAGTGCCGAAGCAGCCAGAAGGAGTTTGTGAGAAAGAAATCCTGCTTCCATATGCTGAATCCGATGACCTCGATAGCCGAACTTCCGTTGATGATGATTCTTATTTCCAACGATGTTGAAGCAAAACGGGATTTGCGACATGTTTACGAAATCTGATAACAGACTGTCTTGAAGTGCGCTGCGTAAATCTCCGTATTCAACATGCTTTAACGTATGAGATGGACCGTCATACATATAAGCTCCATTAGGCAAATGTTCCGTCATATATGCAGCAAGATATAGTGACACTCTGTCTATCGGCTGAATGTCTTGGTCTATATCATTACGGTATGAACTGGCAGAGATGGTTTCAAACAAAAGAAATGATAAGGTTTGAGTGTTCATCTCCTTAAGGACAAAATCCATACCTGGTGAATACCGCCTGCGGCTCGCGGAAGGAAAATCATACGTTAGCCGATTGGCAGACGGCAGTATCAGAGAGTGTCTCGAATCCTCTGTTTGTTTTTCTTCCATTTGCTGATTTGATGGAAAAACATCTATCATGCTCGCTTCGTTCAGTTTCCGTATCATGCGATAATCTCTTATTTCCTTAGAACGCACGTAATGAGCATGATGAAGCGGTTCTAGTTCGCAGCATAGCTCGTTAGCATCTGACGTATCCCTTTCATCACCAGTTCTCAAAAACCAGTTCATCTCTGTATCCATTGAAAGAGGCACAACCGCATACACACTTTCTTCTTGATCGTTGATGCCGATCAAATGATTAACAGCACGATCAAGAAATTGGTAGTAAACGCCGGTTTCCATTCCTAGCCGTTTTCCCGTTTCCAGAAGCTGGCTGATCACAAAGCCGGTATCAAGCCCTTGCAGCCTGTAAGAGAAGTTATGGTATTTAAAAAAGTTTTTCCAAAAGAACACCGAAATAAATACAGTACAAAATGACGCCGGGATGTCACAGCCGCCACCTAGAGCTTTTGTTAGATAGTCGTCAAAATTTCCTTCTCTTAAGCAGACTAACCGATGGTGAGAGACATCATAGTGATAGATGCCTGCTGGCAGATCCTCAATTTTTAAATATAAGTACAGTTCATTCGGATAAAGAGCACCTCCCGATGGAACGAAGCGTCTGCACATTGTCCATGGTTGTGCTAAATCCTCAAACGGCAGTGTCTGGCTGATTTGTGTAAGTCCATACGTAAACCAGAGCAAGTGACTCACCGTTTCTAGGCTGATTTCGGATTTACCACCTGCTGTTTCAAGAGCGAATGGGATATCAGAAGACAGCTTGATGGCAGGCAGCTCACGATAAAGCTTAAAAGGGAGGGGAGCATCGTTCCAGTTTGCTTCCCAGCCAGAAGGGATTATTTTTTCCGATTCATAATGAAGCTTATACAAGAATTCATCAAGGTTCATGAAAGTCCCTCCCTTAGGAGCTCGTTTAAGGAAATGGATGCGGATACGGATTCAGCTCGTTAAACATCAGCGGCTTTTTTACAAAACCTAGTTTGGCGGGTACATTCAACGCTCGTTCAAGTCCTTTTATCCGAGAAAGGTGATGGCCGAATGTCATCGGAAGCATCCCTGGTATGATGACTTTTACACAATGCAATCCGTTACGTTCCAGTTCAGGACCCGTTTGATCTACCGTGATTACGTCGAGCTTCAGTTTTTTAAATAACGTCAAAACCTCTTTTAAATCATCCAGAAGATCATTAGATTCTCGAACAGGTCCAAACTCTTTATCAAACCTTACAGCAGGGCGCGGATCGAGCAGGAAAGAAAACCTTTGCTCTGCTTCTTTTAGACCATATAACATCGAGTGGTCTTCCATGTGGCGGACGAGGTATGAATCATCATACATCTGTTCATATTTCTTGCGGTTTTTTTCAAATAATCCATCCATGTTCACGAGCATTCCTGCAAGCTCCTGGACCGCCCCTTTAGCCGCACGAATAGGATCAAGATGTGCACCAGCGGCACATAGCAGGTTCATACCATTATTTTTTGTATTCTTAGCTAAAGCCCAAATGCTTGGAATGTTATTTTCGGTTGTTGCGTTAAAGAGGTGAAGTTCGAAACCGGTTACTGCACGGATTCGCTCAAACATGAGCTGCAGCTCCAAATCATCGATCGTTTTCAAATCCAGACGCGGAATAGGAAGCTGTCCATACCATGTCATCAAGAAGGAATCTCGTTCAACGATTTCAAAAATGCCATACAGAATCGCTTCTTCTAAACTGCCTCCTACAGCACAGCCGTTGGATGTTTCGTACACAAAACCTTCTCCGCTGCCTAGACTGTAATAAGCGAATGTTTCTGGCACCAAAATAGGCCGGTCTTGAGATAATGAATATCCCCACACCCAATGGAGCGGCCTTTCAGGATCAAAGGAGTTGAACGGAAATCCAGGCAGCTTATAATGTTCATCCGTATGAACACCAAATGAAAGAGGGTTTACTGCGTTCATCTTCACGTAAGAGTAGGGTTCATATACTGATGTATGCTTGCCTTTTGGAGCATAACCGCAATGCCGTTCGAGTCCCTCTAAAATGCCTGCAAGTTCACTATTAGCATAAGAATGAGTCCTGCCGCCGCATAACTCATTTCCTGTTAACAAAGGAAGATTCACTGCCGTATCGGCAAACGGTGACAAAAAGTCATAGCGTTTAAAATTCAGGAGCCCCGTACGGGAATCAAAGTAATCCTTTCTCAGCACATTCTTTAGTTCTTCTAACGACCGGCTTCGGTAGCTGTTAGTAGATGTCATTGGACTTGATTTCAGTTTTATTTTTGCGTGTTCAGCTGTATCCTCCTGAAGACCACCGCACACGTGGCAATAAGGATCAGGCAAAATGAAGTGGCGGGAAAGTCTGAATGTGTTCAGATTCAGAAGAAGAATGTGTTCATCGGTACGGGGTGTGTCAGCTTGCAGGAA
>NZ_NOII01000025.1 GCF_002245695.1 Fictibacillus aquaticus
ATTTAATTCCTTACCTATGCTTTTGTTCAGTTTTCAAAGAACTTGTTTGTCTTGCTTGCCGCTTTGTTTTGGCGACTTAATTAGATTATCACGGATCCGGACAAGTGTCAAACCTTATTTTGAAATATTTTTAAAGAAAATGAAATTCTCTTTTCAATGGCTTTACTATCCGCAGTAACATTACCTCCATATGACAATCCGTTCTGTCTTGTATAACAAATCCTGCATGCATTCAAAGTAACAATATGTAGCCTAGAAACCACCGAATCTTATTATGGGGTACGGTACCCTTTCAATCTCTACTCGTATTAGAGCGGTTTATTGCAAATGGTACCGTACCCCCAACAGTAATCCTCAAAATGAAAAAACCAGCCGGCGAATGGCGCCCGCTGGTTTCTACTTATAGAACAAAGTAATGAATAGCCGCAAGAGATGCCAGCCCCGGCAATCCGAGGACTGCTGTCACAGCGGCAGTCGTTCCGTTGATCGGAATGTGAAGATCTGATGACGCTCCAAACGCATTAAGAAAAAATAGAAAAAGCGCGCCCATGCACAGTCTTGTCAACGCGGTGCCTGCCCACCGAAGCGGTCTTACCGGCGCACCAATAAGCAGGAGCACCATGATCATCCCGCCTAACACTCCGATTACAATAAGAGGTTCCATCGTATTCCTCCCAACACCATTTATCTTCTATACATTAGTGTATGAAGGCTGTCCCAAAAAAAGACCAGCCCTTTACTTCATTGGGCTGGTCGATACTTTGCGTTTCTTTGCTTCTTTTAATAAGAAGAAATACTTCGCTTCTGACAGGTAGAGGTGCATCATCACTTGGCCAGATGGCTCTACACTGCGTTCTACTATTTCTTTTTGTTTCATCCATTCGGCTTTTAAAAGCTCCAAAGACTGAAGAAGACTTTCATCGCCAGACTTCTTTAGTCGCCCTTTGCGGGAAAAAAACATGGCGGTGTCCCCTTTATGCTAAATTTCTCTTCTGCCTTCCATCGCCTTGGAAAGGGTAACTTCATCAGCGTATTCGAGATCTCCGCCGACAGGCAGGCCGTGTGCGATGCGGGTGATCTTAATTCCGGTCGGTTTCAGCAGACGGGCAATATACATCGCAGTCGCTTCGCCTTCAATGTTCGGATCAGTCGCGAGAATAATTTCCTGTATCGTATCATCCTGCAGCCTTTGCAGAAGCTCGGCGATCTTAATGTCTTCAGGCCCGATTCCTTCCATTGGAGAGATCGCGCCGTGAAGAACATGATACAGTCCGCGGTAGTCTTTCATCTTTTCCATCGCGATCACGTCTTTTGAATCGTGCACGATACAAAGAGTCGTGCGGTCACGGCTGGAATCATCACAGATCATGCACGGATCTTTGTCTGTAATATGAAAACAGGTAGAGCAGTAGATCAGCTGCCTTTTGGCGTTCACGAGGGCGCGTCCGAAATCGAGAACGTCGCCTTCTTTCATCTCTAATACGAAAAATGCCAGACGGACCGCAGTTTTCGGTCCAATGCCCGGCAGTTTCATAAAGCTTTCAATAAGCTTTGTAATGGGTTCAGGGTAATGCATAACAGGCTGCCTCCTAGAATAAGCCCGGGATGTTCAATCCTTTTGTGAATTTGCCCATATCCTGGTTCACGAGCTCATCAACTTTCTTCAATGCGTCATTTGTTGCAGCAAGCACTAAGTCCTGAAGCATTTCAACATCTTCTGGATCAACGACTTCTTCTTTAATGTTCACTTCAAGGATTTCTTTATGGCCGTTCGTGATGACTGTAACCATCCCGCCGCCAGCTGTACCTTCAACTCGCTTTTCTTTCAGCTCTTCCTGAGCCTTTGCCATATCCTTTTGCATCTTCTGCATTTGCTTCATCATGTTATTCATGTTTCCTCCGCCACGCATCATACGTATCGTCCTCCTTATTCTTCTTCAAATTCTATAAGATCGTCTCCGACAAGCTTCAGTGCTTCTGTAATAAGCGGGTCGCTTTCTTCCTGCTTTTTCTTTTCTGCTTCTGGAGACTGTCCTTGCTGTTCTTGAATAAATTCTTGTTTTACTTTTTCCCAGTCTGGCTGCAAGATCGTCATCATAGACAGGGACTTCCCTATTGTACTATAAACAGCGCTTTCAACACAGCTTCGAATATTGTCGGCTGATGCCATTTGGCTGTGAATTTCGTGTTTAAACGCTAATAAAAAATGATCATCAGAGCATGCTGCCGGCTCTGCGCCAGACAGCAAGGCAAAAGCGCTCACTTTTTCTACTTTTACTTTTTCGAGAATTTCTCCCCAGCCGCTCTTCAGCTGCATCAAATTCTGCTTAGAAGCTTTTTTTAGCATCTCTTTAATCTGACCGCTTGAAATGCCTGATGCTTTTCCTTTAAATGACCTGCGTTCGGCCGGCTGCTGCTGTGATGGCTGCTCAGGTGCTGCCGCTATGCCGTTCTGCTTCAGCTGGCGCAGTTCATTTTCAAGCTGGTCAATGCGCTGGACGAGCTTGCCGACATCGCCTGAAACCGCCGCTCCTTCGGCAGAGACTGCTTTTCCTTGGTGGCAGATGCGGATCATCGTGGTTTCCAAGAAAATTTTCGGATGGTTCGTCCACTTCATATCCTGCTGAGCCTGGTTCAGCTCGCTGATGCAGGAGTAGATCCAGTCAGAGTCTGCTTTTGCCGAGAAATCCGCAAAGTTTTCATCTGTCCTTACCCGCTCAAGCAGCTCTTCAAGATTCGGAGCTGTTTTGTATAGCAGCAGATCACGGAAGTAATAGATCAGGTCGCCGATCAAACGGACAGGGTCTTTTCCTTCATGCATCAGTTCACCTGATACTTGAAGCGCGGTCGACACGTCTTTTTCATAAAAAGAATGAGCGATCTGGGTAAGGTGCTGCTGTGATGCCGTACCTGTGACTGCGAGTACGTCACTTACCGTTACTTTTTCATCACTGAAGGAAATGGCCTGATCAAGCAGGCTCAGCGCATCGCGCATCCCGCCTTCAGCCGCACGCGCCAGCAGCATGAGTGCTTCGTCTTCAGCTGGAATATCAGTACTCTCCAAAATTCTTTTCATTCTGCTGATGATCGTTCGGGATGATATCCGCTTAAGATCAAAACGCTGACATCGCGAAACGATAGTTGCTGGTATCTTATGCGGTTCTGTTGTTGCAAGTATGAAAATGACGTGGCTCGGAGGCTCTTCCAGCGTTTTTAAAAGAGCGTTAAAGGCTCCGGTTGAGAGCATATGCACTTCATCAATAATGTATACTTTGTATTTTACAGCTGATGGGGCGAACTTGACTTTATCTCTGATGTCACGGATATCGTCTACGCCGGTATTGGACGCAGCATCGATCTCAAGAACGTCTGAGATGCTTCCGTCTGTAATGCCTCGGCACGCATCGCATTCATTGCACGGTTCAGCTACTGGAGCCTTTTCGCAGTTGGCTGCTTTTGCGATGATTTTCGCCACGCTCGTCTTTCCAGTCCCTCGGGGGCCGGAGAAAAGATAAGCATGAGAAAGCTTGTCCTGCATCAGCGCATTTTGAATTGTTTTTGTTATATGTTCCTGGCCGACGACGTCTTCAAAAGACTGAGGCCGCCAGACACGGTACAGCGCCTGGTAACTCATCGCGCTCCTCCTTACGTTTATTGCAAAGCCTGACAAATGATTATATTCCTCTAAAGTATAAAGAAAACTTGGCTGATTCCATGCCTTTAAGTCAGCCTTAGTTGCACTTATACTTTACACGTTAACTTTTTAAACACGTCGAATCACTTCTTTGGTAAAAAGTTATACTTTTCTATTTAAAGTATAACAAAAAACTCATCCCGAGGACGAGATGAGCTGTTTATTTTATATATAAGAATGCCGTGCACCTCTCGTTGGAATAGCCAACCTACACGTACGAAAGCAGTTAGCTCAGCCCAGGCTGTCCCGCGGCACACAGAGATGGCCACTTACTGCTGCTTCCTTCCGGACCTGACAGGGTTCATGGGTCTCCGTTGCGCAGGACCCAGACGTCAACACCACTTACTTTCGCCAGACTATACGCTGGACTAACCGAAAAGAGGAATTCAGCCTCGCTACAGCGGATTGCGAGTTCAGGGCACCGCTACCTCCCCGCCTAGCACGACAAAGTGTATAACATTGTTAGGCACATGCTGTGATGTGCAAGATTTAGTATACTATGGCATGTTCAAAAAATCAACCGTAAGAGTGACCATCCTACTAGGAGGATGTTTCCTTTTTTTGTTTTTTCTTCTGCCGCAGCTCTCTGAAAAATTCCGTCAGCAGCATCCCGCACTCTTCCTTCATGACACCATCTGTCACTTCGCACTGATGGTTGAATCGTTCATCCTGAAGCAGGTTCATCAAAGTGCCGGCACAGCCTCCCTTCGGATCAGGCGCACCATACACGACCCGCTCCACGCGTGAAAGAACGCTGGCGCCAGCACACATCGCACACGGCTCAAGCGTGACGTACAGCACAGCTCCTTCCAGCCTCCAAGCCCCGAGTTTCCGGCATGCTTCATCGATGGCAAGCAGCTCCGCATGAGCTACTGCTCTTTTTTCACTCTCTCTTAAATTATGGGCAGCCGCGATGATTTCGCCATCCTTTACAATAACAGCGCCAATCGGGACTTCTCCTATTTTCTTTGCCAAAAGCGCCTGCTCTACCGCTTTTTGCATGAAAAACAGATCTTCATCTAAATGCTGGCTCATTCTGTACTCCTTCAGTTTGTAATTGATGTGATTATACAAAACGTTTGGCTAATAATAAAGAGAGGAAACGTAATAAAAAGATAAGACGGAATAAAGGGGATATGCCGATGAAACCTCAGGACACGAAAAAGGTTCATGCTGCTCTGCTTATTATTGACATAATCAATGACTATAATTTCGAGGAAAGCCATTTGCTGCTCGAAAATATGGATCCCGTGGCAAAAAACATAGCCAATTTAAAAGTGGCGGCTAAAAAGAATGATATTCCTGTGATTTATGTAAACGATAACTTCGGCCGGTGGCAGTCAGACATGAAAGGGCTCGTGAAATACTGCAGCGGTGAAAAAGGAAAGGAATTCGTTAAGCCGCTCGTTCCGGATGAGGATGATTATTTTATTATCAAACCGAAGCATTCCGGTTTTTTCTCAACACCATTATCTTCTTTATTGAACGATCTCGGCATACAGACACTCATTCTGACAGGGGTTGCCGGAAATATTTGCGTTTTATTCACGGCAAATGATGCGTACATGCGCGATTATGAGCTTTATGTGCCGTCGGATTGTATTGCTTCTAATATTAAAGAAGACAATGACCGTGCGCTGCTGCTCATGAAGAGCACATTGAAGGCAAGTACGCAAAAAAGCTCAGAACTGGATTTAAAGCATATTATAGAAGAAGCAAAGAATAAAAAAATGAACACGGTCTATTAACTGAGTTTTCCATTTCTGCCCTTTTATTTTTCTCCGTTTTTATGCCACCCTTCCTGTTCATGTGCTACAATATTCTTTGTCTGTAATTTTTCTTTTGGAATAGGAAAGGGAGGAAACGCATGATGAACTCAACCCCCTTTATTGCGGTTGAAGGTCCTATCGGGGTTGGCAAGACCTCATTGGCTAAAGCGATCTCTGAACATTACCAGTTTGAGCTGTTAAAAGAGATTGTAGAAGAAAATCCGTTTCTCGGAAAGTTTTATGACGATATCGAGGGATGGAGCTTCCAGACAGAGATGTTCTTCCTCTGCAACCGCTACAAGCAGCTTGAAGACATCCAGAATGAATACTTATCTAAGCAGATTCCCGTAGTTGCGGATTATCATATATTTAAAAACCGTATTTTTGCCAGCAGGACGCTGAAAGGTCAGCATTACGGAAAATACATGCAGATCTTTGATATCCTCACTGAAGATATGCCTGTACCGAACATGATCATCTACTTGAACGCAAGCCTTGAAACGCTTTTAAAGCGAGTGAAGCAGCGCGGCAGGTTCGTCGAGCAGAATATGGATCCAGCATACTTAAAGCAGCTTTCTATCGATTACGATACGTTTATGAAAGCTTTCCAGAAGCAGCATCCTGAAATCCCTGTGCTTTCGTTTAATGGGGACGAAATCGATTTTGTGGCAAACGAATCTGATAAGGAAATGATTTTCGCTCAAATAGAAGCAGTCATGAAAAAAGGAGAACTGGCAAGATGATGAATTTTGAAAAGTATAACATTCCTGCCGACTCCGTCATCACGATTGCCGGTATGGTCGGTGCCGGAAAATCGACGTTAACGAACGCCTTGGCAAATGCCCTGCGTTTTCGTACATCGATGGAAAAAGTGGATAACAACCCTTATCTTGATAAGTTTTATAAAGACTTTTCACGCTGGAGCTTTCACCTTCAGATTTTCTTTTTAGCTGAACGTTTTAAAGAGCAGAAGAAAATGTTCGAATACGGCGGAGGCTTTGTACAGGACCGTTCGATTTATGAAGACACTGGCATCTTCGCTAGGATGCATTACGATAAAGGGACGATGTCAGAAGTGGATTATGATACATACACGCGTCTGTTCGATGCGATGGTCATGACGCCTTACTTCCCTCACCCGGATGTATTGATCCACCTTGAAGGTTCTTTAGATGATATTCTTTTACGAATCCAAAAGCGCGGACGCCAGATGGAGCAAGAAACACCGCGCGAGTACTGGGAAGAGATGTACGACAGATATGAGCGCTGGATTTCTGAGTTCCAGATGTGCCCGGTTCTTCGCATCAACATTAACGACTATGATCTGATTAACGACCCTGGTTCGGTTGATCGAATCATTGAAAAGATCGGACAGAAGATTCAGCTGAAGCGGGAAGTTCGCTTATAAATAAGAAAAACGCCATCCTTTCATCAGCAGATGAGGATGGCGTTTTTTTGTTTACTCAAACTTTGTGGTTATTTAAGAACTCTGAGAAGCGGTTGATCTCCGTTACAGGCGCACGCTTTCCGCGGGGTGAGCGGTGAGCCCTTTTGTCGCTACGCGCCTTTAAAAGGTCTCACCTGTCTCACTCATCCCGCTGGAGTCGGCGCCTTACACTCCGATCAACTTTATCAATGATGAATTCAAGATGTTCAGTAAATGTGATTGATGTGCAAGTCAAAGCAATTGAACCTAAATTCACTACATAACTCTTGAATCACGCGTTGAAGGTTCAGTTGCAACTCCGCTGAAATTTCAAATAAACCGTTCAAAAGTCTTTAATAAAGAGCCTTCTCGTATTAATTAGAACGCGTATTGATATAGCCCGTAGTATAGAGGGGCGATCATTACTAGGCCGAAAATCTTCGCCCAAAGCGGCAATGTTTCTTTCTTGCCGTATGTGCGCTTCCTCATCGTCTGGCCATTGTCTTTTTGGATATATTCGTATTCGTAATCATTCAGGAACAAGGTAAATATGATGTCCCACAAAATCGCGATAATAAACACAGTTTTCCAGACAATCGGTGTGAGCATCTCTGTCTCTGTTACGTAGCCGAACAATCCTAGCCACGTGATAAGGGAAACAACAAAATCAATCTTAGCTCTCAGCGTGTTGTACTTTCCTTGAAAAAGGTATGCGATCACTGATGTCATGAGCAGCCCTAGATAAAGTGTCCAAAGTATATCCATGAAGTACTCCTTAGTAAAACAGTTTTTATGGGGTACGGTACTCAACACGGCCAATGCTGTAATGTAAAGCTTCGAGCGTGTTGAGTACCGTACCCCCGATCTCTTTTTTAGGCAAACAAAAAACCGCCCGGTTAGAGGCGGTTGTGTGTATGTAATGGAGGAGGTAGAGGGATTCGAACCCCCGCGAGCCGTTAAGCCCCTGTCGGTTTTCAAGACCGATCCCTTCAGCCGGACTTGGGTATACCTCCGTGTGTGACTGACAAGAAATATAATATCATGTTATTTACTGAGTCGTCAACAGGTTTACCAAACTTTTTTAAAAGAAAAAGCGGAATTCATTTGAACTCCGCTTTTCCTCATTTATAGGATTTATTTAAGTCTTTCTTTGTTCCCCATATACGGACGCAATACTTCAGGAATGATAACAGAGCCATCTTCCTGCTGGTAGTTCTCAAGGATAGCTGCGACAGTTCTTCCGATGGCAAGGCCCGATCCGTTCAATGTGTGCACGAGCTCCGGCTTCGCTTTTGGCTCTGGACGGAAACGAATCTGTGCACGGCGTGCCTGGAACGCCTCGAAGTTAGAGCAAGAAGAAATCTCACGGTACGTGTTATAGCTTGGAAGCCACACTTCGATGTCGTATTTCTTCGCTGCTGTGAATCCTAGGTCAGCTGTACACATGCTCAGTACTCGGTACGGAAGCTTTAGAAGCTGAAGGATCTTTTCCGCGTGGCCAGTCAGCTTCTCTAGCTCTTCATAAGAATCCTCAGGCTTAACGAAGCGGACAAGCTCTACTTTGTTGAACTGATGCTGGCGGATGAGTCCGCGTGTATCGCGGCCGGCAGAACCTGCTTCAGAACGGAAGCACGCACTGTAAGCTACGTAGCCCATCGGCAGCTGCTCAGCGTTAAGAATCTCTTCACGGTGATAGTTCGTGACCGGAACTTCAGACGTCGGCACGAGGAAATAGTCTTCTTCGCGGATTTTAAACGCGTCCTCCTCAAACTTAGGAAGCTGTCCTGTACCTGTCATGCTTGTGCGGTTCACTAAGTACGGCGGCAGGATTTCTGTGTAGCCGTGCTCGTCTTCATGATAATCCATCATAAAGTTGATCAGCGCACGCTCGAGACGCGCTCCCGCTCCCTTCAAGAATGCAAAGCGGCTTCCTGTTACTTTTGCTCCGCGTTCAAAGTCAACGATATCAAGTTCAGTCGCAATATCCCAGTGTGCTTTCGGCTCGAAGCTGAATTCAGGCACGTCACCCCAGTGGCGTACCGGAACGTTGTCATCTTCTGTATCGCCGACAGGTACGCTGTCGTGCGGGATGTTCGGAAGCGTCAGCATGATGCTGTGAAGATCTTCCTCTACTTGGCGAAGCTCCTCATCGATCACCTTAATTTTGTCGCCGACTTCGCGCATCTCTGTGATCAATGCGTCAGCATCCTTTTTATCGCGTTTGTACTCGGCAACCTGCTTAGATACCTCGTTGCGCTTAGACTTCAGAGTTTCTGTTTCACCGATCAGTTCACGGCGGCGCTGATCGAGTGCTTCAAAACGATCAAGTCCTGTCAGGTCCTCTCCGCGCTTGCTCAGCTTTTCTTTTACTTCGGCAAAATTCGCACGTACAAATTTCAAATCCAGCATACTCATTCTCCTCCTGATTTTCATCAATGACAATTAAAAAACTCCCGCCTCTTACTCAAAGAAAACCTTTGAATAAGGGACGAGAGTTAACCCGCGTTGCCACCCTGATTGCAGTATGCATAAAGCATACTGCCGCTTTGTTCATGAGATAACGGACTCCGGCCGGAAAAGCTTACTTCTGTTCAGCTTTTCACTCAAGGATGGATTCACAAATCCTTTGATCGGTTCGCACCTTCCACCGACTCTCTAAAACAAAGGGGGTTTGCTACTGGTTCCTGTCACTGATTTAAATATAAGTTTGTATAGTAATTTACAATATATGTGACGATTATGCAACTGTTTCTTTCTTTTTCTCTTTCGCCATCTCCACAAAATACGCGTGCATGCGGTAATCATCCGTCAGTTCCGGATGGAAAGCCGCACAGAGGAAGTGTCCCTGCTGTGCTGCGACGATGCGGTCGTTGTGCTTAGAGAGAATCTCAACATCCTGTCCGACTTCCATGATGTATGGAGCACGGATAAAGACACCGGCAAAGTCCTCTCCGACATGAGTGATCATCAGATCGGCTTCAAAGCTGTCCACCTGACGGCCGAAAGCGTTGCGCTCTACCGTCATGTCGATCAGTTCAAGGTGCGCGGAATCCTGGCCATGGATTTTTTTCGCCATTAAAATAAGGCCAGCACATGTACCGAAAACCGGCTTATGCGCTGCAAAATCCTTTAACGGCTGAAGAAAGTCGTATTTATCGATCAGGCGTCTCATAGCCGTGCTTTCTCCGCCCGGCATCACAAGTCCGTCAAGGTCATCCAGCTGCTCTGCTTTCTTGACGATGACCGCTTCTGCACCAGACGCTTCAAGGGCCAGTATATGCTCGCGAACAGCGCCCTGCAGGCCTAATACTCCGATTTTCACCATTATAACCCTTCTTTCTTACCAGCCGCGTTCCTGCATGCGCTCATTTGGAAGGATAGAAGAAATCTCAATTCCTTTCATCGGCGTTCCAAGTCCTTTAGAAAGCTCTGCAATCAGCTTGTAATCCTGGTAGTGTGTAGTTGCTTCAACAATCGCACGTGCAAACTTCTCTGGATTTTCTGACTTAAAGATACCAGAGCCGACGAACACGCCGTCTGCACCAAGCTGCATCATAAGTGCTGCATCAGCCGGTGATGCTACTCCGCCCGCCGCAAAGTTAACGACCGGGAACTTTCCGTCTTTTTTGATTTGAAGAAGGATTTCATAAGGTGCGCCAAGGTTCTTCGCTTCAGTCATGAGCTCGTCTTCGCTCATCGCGATCACCTGGCGGATCTGTGCCTGAATCATACGCATGTGGCGGACAGCCTCAACAATGTTTCCTGTTCCTGGCTCACCTTTCGTACGGATCATGGACGCGCCTTCGCCGATGCGGCGTGCTGCTTCGCCAAGATCACGTGCGCCGCATACGAACGGCACTGTATAATCACGTTTATTTAAATGGAATACTTCGTCAGCAGGAGTCAATACTTCACTCTCATCGATGTAATCGACACCCATTGCTTCTAAAATGCGGGCCTCCACGATGTGTCCGATGCGGGCTTTTGCCATGACCGGAATAGATACAGCGTTCATTACTTCTTCAACGATTGACGGATCAGCCATGCGGGAAACGCCGCCAGCTGCACGGATATCTGCCGGGACGCGCTCAAGTGCCATTACGGCTACTGCACCAGCAGCTTCTGCAACTTTAGCTTGCTCCGCGTTAATAACATCCATGATGACGCCGCCTTTTTGCATTTCGGCCATACCGCGCTTAACACGTTCAGTACCTGTCTTCAACATCATAAATACCCCCTATTTAAATTCGTCTAAATGTGAGTCATTATTGTGGCATTTTTATATTAAAACCACTAGTCCTATCTATTTTATCGTAAAAAAAGACTGAAATAAATAAAAACTCTTTGGCATCCTAACAACGCCAAAGAGTCTTGTTTAAAATAATCCTTTTATCATATCAACAGTGCCGGACCAAATGTCTGCAAAGAAGCTTCCAATGCCTCTCATAGCAAGGACGAACCAGTTGGCTTTCTCGACACTTTTTGTCGTTACAACATCAACTTGTCCTTTGCCAGAACCATCATTGATCAAGTAGCCGTAATCTTCGCCTTCACCCTTATATTCCATCTGGATGTGGCCGACCACGTCTCCCTTTTTAATCGGTGCTGTCAGCTTGCCGTCTTCGTTCAGCTTCTTCTTATCGATCACAAACTTCGGCTTGTAGTTCTTTTTCTCGCCGCGCTTGATCACGAGTGAAACATCTTCTTTAGCCGCAACCGCAACTTCGCTTTCTTTACCTTTTACAACAGGAAGAGTTTTGCTTCCTTTGATTTTATAGCCTTTGGAAAGTACTTTTTCCTTCGTGAAGTTTGCAAATCCATAGTTGAACAGCTTAGCCGTTTCATCAAAACGTGCTTTATAGCTGTTAGTTTTCATCACAACTGAAAGAAGGCGAGTGTCACCTTTTTTGACTGTACCAGTAAAAGCAAAGCCAGCCATATCGGTAGAACCTGTTTTCAGCCCGTCTACACCTTCATACCCGTAAACGAGTGAAGGAAGCATCCAGTTCCAGTTCTCCATGTTGATTTTATCATCCGTACCTTCACGGAAAACAAGCTTTGGAATCTTCGCTGTTTCCAGAACTTCTGGGAAATCGTTAATAAGGTGGAATGCTAGAATGGCCGTTGAACGAGCACTCATCATATTCTCCTCATTTTCACCGCCCGCAGGGTGTTCGCCTCGAAGATCTCGATTGTTCAAACCAGAGCTATTCACAAAATGGAAATCCTTCATGCCAAGCTGCTTCGCTTTTTTGTTCATCATCGATACAAACTCAGACTCTGAGCCGCCGATAAGCTCAGCAAGTGCGATTGTAGCACCGTTCGCAGAATAGATCGCCATCGCCTGGTATAGCTCTTTAACGGAGTATTTATCATCTACACGCAGAGGAACGTTAGAAAGATCTCTGTTCTGTGAGATTTTATGGGCATGCTCAGAAATTCCTGTTTTCTGATCCCAAGAAATCTTGTTTTTCTTAATCGCTTCAAGTACAAGATACTCTGTCATCATTTTAGTCATACTTGCTGGCGGAAGCATTTTATCCGCTGCTTTTTCGAAAAGAATCTTGCCGGTTTCGCCGTCTATTAAAATCGCGGCTTCCCCTTTAATATCTAACGCCGGTGCGGCGCTTGCTTTTGATTGAAAACCAAACATACTGCCTGTAAAAAATGAAAAAATTAGTGTCAGCACTAATAGCTGTCTTAACTTGCTGTTCAACTTCTGCACCTCCAAGGCCATTTTACACTCGGTTATTGTAACATAGTAAAGTGCAAAAAAATAGACAGAGGATGATCCTCTGTCTCAAAAATGTGCCTTTAGACCGAATAGTTTGGTGCTTCTTTGGTAATTTGAACTTGGTGCGGGTGACTCTCGCGAAGTCCAGCTCCTGTAATGCGGACAAACTGTGCATTGTTCTGCAGTTCTTCAATCGTTGAAGTTCCGCAATATCCCATTCCCGAACGGATTCCGCCGACAAGCTGATACAGCGTGTCTGACAGTGGTCCTTTGTAAGGAACACGGCCTTCGATGCCTTCCGGTACAAGCTTCTTATTATTTTCCTGGAAATATCGGTCGCTTGATCCGCGTTCCATCGCGCCAACCGAACCCATTCCTCTGTACACTTTGAACTGGCGTCCTTGGTAGATCTCACGTTCACCAGGGCTCTCTGATACCCCTGCAAGCAAGCTTCCAAGCATGACAGCATGTCCGCCGCTCGCAAGCGCCTTAACGATATCTCCGGAATACTTGATGCCGCCATCTGCTATAACCGGCACTCCATGCTTGCGCGCCTCAGTCGCACAGTCATACACCGCTGTAACCTGCGGCACTCCGACACCGGCAATAACACGAGTCGTACAGATCGATCCAGGTCCGATACCGACCTTTACAACACTTGCGCCAGCCTCGATCAAGTCGCGTGTCGCTTCTGGTGTCGCAACGTTTCCTGCAATGATCGTAAGCTCTGGATAAAGATCACGAATCTCTCTTACCTTTTGCAGTACACCTTCTGAATGGCCGTGTGCCGTATCGATCACGATCGCATCTACTCCGGACTCAACAAGCTTTTCTACACGCAGCGCCGCATCCTTCGTTACGCCGACAGCTGCCCCGACTAGCAGGCGTCCTTTTTTGTCTTTTGCTGAGTTCGGGAATTCGATCACTTTTTCAATATCCTTAATGGTAATCAGGCCTTGAAGCGTACCTTCTTCGTCTACAAGCGGGAGTTTCTCAATCTTATGCTTTTGCAAGATCTGTTCAGCTTCTTTAAGCGTCGTTCCTACTGAAGCCGTGATCAGGTTTTCTTTCGTCATCACATCGGAAATCTTGATCGAGTAATCTTGGATAAAGCGCATGTCACGGTTTGTGATGATGCCGACGAGCTTCTTGTCTGCATCGACGATTGGAACACCGCTGATCCGGTATTTGCCCATTAAGTGCTCAGCATCAAATACTTGATGATCTGGCATTAAATAAAACGGATCTGTGATAACTCCACTCTCAGAACGTTTAACGCGGTCAACCTGTTCAGCCTGTTCTTCAATCGACATGTTCTTATGAATGATTCCAAGACCGCCCTGGCGCGCTATCGCGATCGCCATGTTCGCTTCAGTCACCGTATCCATACCAGCACTCATCACCGGAATGTTTAATTGTACCGTTTCAGACAGTTTAGTTTTCAGCGAAACATCTTTCGGAAGCACCGAAGATTTTGCCGGAATGAGCAATACATCATCAAACGTTAATCCTTCTTTTGCAAACTTATTCTCCCACATTGCAGACATCCACCCCTTTTTTCCTAAAAAATATTATTTGTAGATTAACAACTGGTTACACTACTGTCAAGGAGTGTAAATGATGTCAAAATATTTAGAAATCAGCTACTGAGAGCAGGTATATCAATGAACGACTCTATCTGGGAACCTTATCTTCCTTATTTATCCTCATCGAACACTCAAAGGTATCTTTCCGCCTGTTATAAAAAGTTAAACATGGAAAATGCAGAATCGCGCAGTTTCGATAACTGTTATGCATTCATTTACTATATTGAGCACGCCAAAAAATATTATGCTCTCGCTGCCAAGGCCCCTGACGAGCTTCGTCCTGTGCTTTTGTTTTATGGAATGACTCAGCTGCTCAAAGCCTGTCTGCTTACTGTAGATCCCGACTATCCTGACAGCAGCTCTGTGCTCGCACACGGCG
Organism: Fictibacillus aquaticus; assembly: GCF_002245695.1. Lineage (GTDB taxonomy): Bacteria > Bacillota > Bacilli > Bacillales > Fictibacillaceae > Fictibacillus > Fictibacillus aquaticus. Next base: position 14,589 of record NZ_NOII01000025.1, read on the forward strand.
TGACCACACGCAAACGGAAGAAAAGGAACTACGAGTTTTTGCATGATGAAGTCCGAATCCAGAAATCCGGTCTCTTTAATCACTTTTGCGAAAAAATGTTCCATGTGAAACACATAGAAGGTGAAAAGATCACTATGAAAAACCTGCTCAGCTTCATCCCTGAGATATCGCTTTTTTTCAAAAAGATGGGGATATGCGAGACGCTGCTGCAGATTCCTGTAAACGGCGGCAAGCTTGCTGTTCCGTATGTTGTCACTGATCTTCTTCACCTGACAGACAGCCGTCTGCTAGAGTTCCTGACTAACGCTTCAGGCTGGCAGCTCTCCCTTCAGGAAAAAACAAAACATCACATCATCATCACTCTGCCGCAGCACTTCAACCCTCTGCATTCGTATCCATTCTGCAGCTCACTAGAGGGAGATGTGTATCTGCCCGTCGAACGAGACTTGTACAGTCTGCCAAAGTTTAACGAAATCATGATCCATTATCTTGTCCTATACAACCTAAGCATGATCTGCCGATACGACACAGAATGGTGGAGCGATCTCTTTCATACATACTCATCGAGCGAACTTCCGATTATTCGCCAGTTTCTCAATGTTACCTCGAAAAAAGTGCCTAAGCTGATGGGGGATTATTTGCAGGGAATTTAAAAAAGAATAGGACTTGTTGTCTTTTCTGCGGATTAGGGTGCTGGAAGTTAGATTTTAGAGGTTGCGGCGGCGGGATCGGGGCTGGACTCTGTGTGCTGCTGGGATGGGGGCAGACCCGTAAATTTTAATTTAGACTCGCAAATCAGGATTTCGACCTGTAATTTCTTCACTTAGACCCGCAATTTTGAATTTAGACCCGTAAATCTTTCTGAGGGGCTTTTGCGGCAGTTTCACTCCGGGTAAATGCCTACTTCGCCTAATACGAATAAAAGATAATTGGTTTTTAGTTATCTTCCTCCTTGTTTTTGCTCTTCTTATATGAAAATGAAAGGACAAGTTAGCCTTTTCTTTTGGTTGATGATGGTGTGGCGAGGTGCGGGAGATCCTTTCAATTAGTCTGGTTTGGGATGTAACCCGTAAATTTTAATTTTTGCCCGCAGAATTTGTTTTTTACCCGTAAATTCGGAATTTCGCCCGTGTTTTTGGGAGTTTTGCCCGTAATTTTAATTTTTTGCCCGCAAATGGCTGTGAGGGAGTTTCCGCGGCAGCGTGCTCCCCCTTAAATCGCTGCATTGTTACATACATAAAAGAAGATAACCGGGTTTTGGTTATCTTCCTCCATATTTCTGCTCTTTAACTCCCAGATCATTGTTATAAAACACAAAAAAAGAAGATAACCGCAATGGGTTATCTTCTATCCTTGCCCGTCCACGTCCTACTCTTACAGGGGGAAACCCCCAACTACCATCGGCGCTGAAGAGCTTAACTTCCGTGTTCGGTATGGGAACGGGTGTGGCCTCTTCGCCATCATGACCAGACTGTATTCTTTTAGAAAGATTGCTCTTTCAAAACTAGATATCGACGTTTCAAAACGTTATAAGGATAAGCCATCGACCGATTAGTATCTGTCAGCTCCACGTGTCGCCA
>NZ_NOII01000026.1:0-1504 GCF_002245695.1 Fictibacillus aquaticus
AGCTTTCTGAAGGTATCGAAAAAGGCATCGCTAACTCAATCCTTATCAAAGTTAACCAAATCGGTACGCTTACTGAAACATTCGATGCGATCGAAATGGCGAAGCGCGCTGGCTACACAGCTGTTATCTCTCACCGTTCTGGTGAATCTGAAGACAGCACAATCGCTGACATCGCTGTTGCGACAAACGCTGGTCAGATCAAAACAGGTGCTCCATCACGTACAGACCGCGTTGCGAAGTACAACCAGCTTCTTCGCATCGAAGACGAGCTTGCAGGCCTAGCGATCTACCCAGGCATGAGCACGTTCTATAACCTTAAGAAGTAATCTTGGCTTGATTTTTGAGCAGACCCCCGGATGACGATCCGGGGGTTTTTTGTGTTGTCATTTATGGGAGGGCAATTGATGTGAGATTTGTGCTGAAATGATTTGAGAAGTTATTGAAGTGCTGTGAGATTCTTCGGAAAAGATGTGATGTGGATTTTGACAAGTTGGTTTTGCCGTAAGATTTGCTATCAAATTGTTGTGAACTGGCAAATGATTTAAGTTTTCTCTGAAATGCTGTGAATATTGGTTGAAAAGCTCTGACTATTTTTAGGAATGCTGTGAAATTTCGTTGAAATGATTTAAGAATTTTAAACTTTGAAGTGATGCCATTTAAAATTAGTAAAAATAATATGCTTTTTCAACTTATATAAACACATGACCCTTGAAATTAGCGCAAATAGGCTGTTAAATCTCTAAAAACATGCCAAATAAGCTCTGATTTTTCAATTTTCTTCACTCGTTTTTTCATTATTTCGGAATTATGATGTAAAAAAAGATGAGGTGAATGGATTGATCAAAAAAATGAGGAAGCGTACGTTAAAACTTGTAAAGCTAGAGGTTTTGTCGCGGCGGCTCAGCCCCAATCATCCTAATAGAAAGCATGTTGAAGCAGATTTAGCGATGATGGAAGCTGGGTTTAAAGGGGAAAAGGCTCTGGACTACTTTTTAGAACTCATTACTGATAAAGAGATTAATGTTTTCCATGATCTACGGTTGCCAATCACCAACACAAAGCATTATTTTCAAATTGATACGCTTATTGTCACTCCATTTTTCCTCGCAGTTGTTGAAGTGAAGAACATTCGCGGTAACATCTACTTTGATCATTTGGCTGATCAAATCATTCGTACATTAAAGGGGGAGCAGGAAGCTTTCCAGGACCCTGTGAACCAGGCGGGAAGGCAAGCCGCACATCTAGAGAAACTTCTTGAACACAAACAGTTTCGCAAGGTGCCTATCAAGCATCTTGCATGCTTCACTAATTCCATCTCAGTCATAACTTTTTCCAACAAGTATCCAGAGAAAGCGAAATCAAAGGTCATCCGTCCACGAAATTTATTAGAAAAACTCGAGCATTTTAAATCATTGTATCCACAGCGAATCTTAGCGAAAAGTGACCTCAAAAAAATTTCATCCCTGCTGTTAAAAAACCACTCCGATAACGAAACAGATATTCT
>NZ_NOII01000026.1:1550-3518 GCF_002245695.1 Fictibacillus aquaticus
TCCAAGCATTAAACGATTACAGCTTCCTTTTTAAAAATTCCATCTCCAACAAAGAGGCGAGACTCTTTTTACATCTCCCATCTGCCCTTACAGCCATGAGAGTACTTAAAAGTATGCATTTACCATCAGAAGGGAAGGGAAGCACATACCGATATATCCTTCCTTCGTGAATAATAAAAAACCGCCAAAGCGGCGGCTTGTACAACATTAAACTATTTTAATCTCTCCAGCACTCTTCTTTTCTTATACAGCATCATCCCAGTCTCAGCCACTTCATCAATTGCACTTCGGTTAATGAACGCACCGAACACAATACCTGCGACAGGCACCATCTGAAACAGCTTCTTCCAGCCGTAATTATCACGGTAGGTCATGACAACCTCGCGCCAGCCCTGCACTTGTGAGAACGCCTGACGGTTCGTCTCACTGCGGTTCAACGCGGTCAAGTCTTCCAGGATTGCCTTCTTGCCGACAACATCTGATGACGCGAACTGGAGACATTTTATGATAAAATAACGCTCTTCTTGCTCGTGTGGATCATAGCCGTATGCGAGCGAAATTTCCTGCAGAGTTTTTAATGCAAGCCCCAGACTCAGCGGGATATCTGCTGCGAGTGTAAATACGCCTCCGATACCCGTAGACGCGCCTTGTACGGAAGCGATATTTTTTCGTGACGAACGAAGCTCTTGCGCGACTTGCTCCATCACATTGACTGGCATACTCGCTACATCCTCAAGCTGCACGCCATCTGAACCCCCCGTATGTTTTGAAAAACGGTTCATGATCGATTGTTCAGATATTAAATAACGGCCACCGGTCTGGATAAAGCCGCCAATTTCATCTACAAGGGTCATCATCTTGTCCTGTATGAATTTAGGAGTAAACTTGTCAAGCAGCATAAATGGTATGCGGCCGATCCGCTCCCAAAACCAGAGGCTTTTCTGGTCTTTCTCCCATTTTTCAATATCGTGCAGCATTGATTGAAGCTGTTCTTTCGTTTCTGTCATACAAACCATGCCTCGCTTTCTATTAATACCATTCCCATCCTATTAACGAATGTAATCCGAAAATGTTTCAAAATGTGTGATGCTGTCCACTCCACATGGACATTTTAATCTTTTTGTCTTTTTGTGGTACCGTACCCCATTTTTGTTTACAATGCTATTATGCACTTTGATGGCCGGAGGAAGATTGACATGGAATCAGGAATGTATTTGAAAGTTGAATTAGGGGATCCCTATGAGACAGGGAGCATTATTCCTTTAAGGGAAGGCGAGCTGACGATCGGAAGGTTGAATCCGAGGACAACTGCGGATATTGCTCTGCAGAGTCCATATGTGTCAAGAAATCATGCTGTGATTATAGTTGAAAACGGAAAGGTCTATATAAAAGATCTGGGCAGCAAGCATGGTACAGAACTAAATGAAAGCCCATTTGCTCCTTATGAACAGCATGAGCTCCAGAACGGGGATATTATTACGCTTGCAAAAGGGGCGGTAAGGTTATCGTTCGTGAATAGTGATGAATCGGATTGGGATATGACAATGGAATTTTCGGTGCCTGCAGGCGGATTTTCTGAGATGCAGGAGGGACTGTATATCGTTCCGGAACGGCGGCAGGTAATTATTGATAAACAGCCGCTAATTTTATCAGGAAAGCACACAGACTTGCTTATGCTGCTGTATGCAAGAAAAAACCAAGCAGTAAGTTATGATGAAATCAAACTGCACGTTTGGCCGGAGCGTTTGCCTCACGGTGTACAGGCGATTCCGGATGTCGGGAATGACGAGATCACCGCGCTTGTTTACCGGTTAAGGAAGAAGCTTGGTCCGCATGGAGATAAAATCATCAGCCTCCCAAGGTACGGTTATATGCTGGAGCTGACTTGACTGAAAAGAATTACATATTATTTAAACAACAGATTATCGTACCGGCTTCCTTTAGGAGGCTGGTTTTTTTATACTGTAA
>NZ_NOII01000027.1 GCF_002245695.1 Fictibacillus aquaticus
GTTTCGTCGAGATCCATCATGATGTTCATGTTATGAAGCGCCTGCCCCGCTGCCCCTTTTAGTAGATTATCAATCACCGAATATAGCGTCAGCCGTCCAGTTCGTTCGTCAAAAGAGAAGCTGATGTCACAATAGTTTGAGCCGTACACCTGTTTCGTGCCAAGCATCGTGTTTTCCGGATGCACTCTCACAAAATGCTCCTTCTCATAGCATTCTTGCAATGCTCGCAGAACATTTTGCGGACTTTTTCCCGGCTCTAGTTCAGAATAAATGGTTGCCATGATTCCCCGTGTCATCGGTACGAGGTGCGTCGAAAAAGTCATGGTTACATCTGTCTTTCCGATACTTGCAAAATTCTTTTCCATTTCTGGTATATGCTGATGCTGGTTCATCTTATAAATAACCGTGTTCTCATTCGCCTGTGCATAGTGAGCCGATTTTGCCAGGCTAGCACCCGCGCCGGAAAGCCCGCTCTTTGCATCCGCGATGATGGTCAAAGGATCAATCAAATTGTGTTTGAGCAATGGCAGGAGCGCAAGCGAAACCGCAGTAGGATAGCATCCAGGATTGGCGATCAGCTGGGCGCTTTGAATCTTCTCTTTGTTCCATTCACTCAGTCCATAAACTGCTTCATGCAGCCATCGTTCAGGGGGGGCCGGTTTTTTATACCACTTTTCGTATAAAACACTGTCCTTCAGCCTGTAATCACCTGCAAGGTCTATCACTCTTATTCCTGCGTCGAGAAGAGGAGGCAGGATCTCGGTCGAAACACCTGATGGAGCGCATGAAAAAACAATATCCATTTTTTTTATATGATCAGCCGACAGCTTGTGAAGCATGCCTTTATTCGTTATTTCAGTCAATTGAGGGTATTCGTCTGTTATGTACTGCCCTTCTTTTGAGGAAGAAAACAGTGTCACAGCCGGCTTTTCGGGATGTCCGCATAACAGCCGGTACAGCTCAACACCGCTGTAACCTGTTGCGCCTATGATTCCGATCTCCATTCCTCCACCTCATTTCTTAATGTTATGTTTCATTATAACTTGAATAAAAATTAATTCAACTGTATATTTATAAAAATCTTTCAACTTTTCCTGACAAAATATTCCCCGCTGATAAAAGACGCATGAAATGAAAGTACAGACCTTTCTGGACCTCCTTTAAACAAAAAATGACAAAAAAAAGCCCCCCTCGAATGGAGCGCTTTTATTAACTGAACTAAATATTAAGGATCTTGATTACCCTTGCTTTTTTAACGGCAAGTGGATTGTAAAACATGTTCCTTTTTGCAGTTCACTTTTTATCATGATGTTTCCGCCCATTTGCTTCACGATTTGATGGCATACGGTTAATCCGAGGCCTGTTCCTTTTTCCTTTGTGGAGTAATACGGACTGCCTATTTTTTTCAATTGAGTTTCTGTCATGCCTACCCCGTTATCTTTGATTTGAATGGATACATAACCATCAGACTGTTTTGCAGCAGAAATCCAGATTTCTCCTTCGCTTTTAATCGCCTCGATCGCATTCTTGATAATGTTGATCAGCACCTGCTGAATTTCCAGCTTAAGTCCCTCAATTTCGAGTCCTGATTCTACTTGCTGTGTAATATGAATGCTGTTTAAAATAGCATACGAATACATCACGTCGATCGATTGATGAATGACGGAAGATAGATCAATGGTTTCATATTGATCCGTTTGCGGCTTGGCAAGAGCTAAATATTGATTAATGATTCCTTGCGCCCGGTCTAATTCCTCGATCGAAATGCTTATGTATAAATGCTGTTCCTTCGTTAAATTTTCTTCTTTTTGCATTAACTGCATAAATCCCCGGACAGATGTCATTGGATTGCGGATTTCGTGAGCGACTGATGCCGCCAGCTGGCTGACGACATTCATTTTTTCCGTTCGAATCAGCTCTTGCTTCATTTCCATTTGTTCATTCATGTTTTCAATTAAATAGACGATAGCAATCAAGGTTGCCACTATAATTAGTGAAGAACTTAACTCAAAAATCGTTTGCCGGTGGTCTCCTTTTATTTGAAGAAAGATACCCCTTGTAATTGGAATCATCATATAAAACAAGCTGATCACGATGACTTTCCCTTTTATTCGATAGCGGTGAAACAAACGGGTTACAGGAAGCAGCAAAAGACAATACACAGAATAATTCCCTGCTAGGACCAGCATATTTTGGTCTGTAAAATAACCAGTAACTAGCAAAGCCAAAAATGCCATAAACCCTGCCCTCTTGCCTCCGTATAAAAAAGACAGTATGATAACGACTGCTTTAAAGTCATGTTTATAGATGTCGTAAACGACAGGCTGACTCATGGTAAAAACTAAAATTATCATCATGAACAGAAAAAATTTCGAATGAATTTTTTTCCGTTTCTCTTCTCTTTCTATAAAAAAGACTTGATAGATAAGGATTGTAAAAAGAATGAAGACAACGTGCAAGCACATACTTTGGATAGACTCCCACATACCGTTCCCTACTTCCCAGATTCACCTTTCTTATGGATTTTCGACAAAATTAAGGAATATCCTTTGTCAGTAAAACTATTTTTGTGCCGCTAGTTGCATGACTTTTTCAAGTCCAAAAGAGAACACGTTACGTAAGTTATGCTGCCTTTATCTATTTTCTCAAAAAACCGCCTTCTGAGTGGATTGTCTGCCCTGTTATCCATCCGCTTTCTCCGCTTGCCAAAAAGGTGATGATCCTGGCTGCATCTTCAGGCATGCCGATCCTTCCTAGCGGAAACTTTGGAAGCAGCACTGCTCGCAAGTCTTCATCCATCCAGCCCGTATCCGTCGGACCTGGATTGACACTGTTCACGGTAATCTTTTTAGGTGCAAGCTCTGCTGCAAGTGTCGCTGTAACCGCCTGGATGGCTCCTTTCGTCGCGGCGTATGCGATATCTCCTGTCATCGGACCGATTCCCTGCCCCGAAGTAAGGTTAATGATCCTGCCTTCCTCTCCTTTATAACGGAGCGAGAATTCCTTGCAGAGCATAAGAACCGCTCTTACGTTTATCTCATAGTGCAAGTCGATGCTTGCCTCATTTAGAGATTCAATGTTGTCGTTTTTTGAATAGCAGGCATTATTCACAAGTATATCTGGTATGCCGATCTCTTTTTCTGCTGCATCAAACAGTACAGGCGCAGTACCTGTCATGCTCAAGTCAAGCTCTATTGTCCCAGCTTTTCTTCCCATTTCACGGATTCTCGCTGCAAGATTTGCAGACTCTGAACCCTTTTTCCATTCTTCGTCACCATCATACGGTGAATAATATGTAAAGAAAATGTCCGCACCCTTTTCAGCCAGCATAAGACAAACCGAAGCGCCGATTCCTCCCAGCCTCCCTGCTCCTGTTACAAGGGCGGTCTTTCCTTTTAAAGGCAGTTCCATTCTGCACCTCCTCACTTCGTTATATTACTGGTGTTTTTGCATGCTTTCCTTCCAGGACCGCTTCGATATTAGCCGCTGCGAGTGCCGCCATCGCAAGGCGTGTTTCAACGCTGGAGCTGCCGATGTGAGGAAGCGCAGTTACGTTTGGCATACTTAGCAGCACGTGGCTGCTGTCAACTGGCTCTTTTTCATACACATCAAGACCGGCACCTGCAATTTGTTTATTCTGCAATGCTTCCACGAGGGCTGTTTCATCTACTGATGCACCTCTTCCAGCATTAATGAAAATGGCAGATTGCTTCATTTT
>NZ_NOII01000028.1 GCF_002245695.1 Fictibacillus aquaticus
GGCCCGATAACAGAAAACTCAATTTCAGATGTAGAGACCTGCCTGTTTCCGAACCAGTTTTCCGCTCGTATAATAGCGCACTCTTCGGAATACTCATCGAATTGGATAATAATAAATCCACGCAAAAGTTTGTTCTGTATTTCTTTAATGTCGTTAGTGATCGTAACACTCTCAATTGGAATAATATCTTTCAAATCTTCAAGCTTCTTGAAATCAGCATGATGGATTAAATATGGAAGGCAATCACGGTGGAACGTGTTGCAGTCGATCAGCGCTTTATAATAAGAAATCCATACTTTGTGATGGACTGTTTTTTGGACATAATGAATAAAGTCAGCAGAATCCTTGGAGCTATCCACTAATTCTCTTATGTTGCCTAATGTATTGTTCGATAAATCTGTCGTTTGTGCTTGTTCTTTTTTCTTAAAAATTTTCAGCATCATGCCACCTGCCCTCTTCGTTCATACTTAATATGCAGTGGGCGGCTGCTGAATATACCTTTATAAGACATGTGAAGCTGCTGGTAACAAGACAGCATAAAATAATGCCGCCAGCATCTGGCGGCATTGCAAGATATTATTTAGGATTCTGATAAGCAGACTATAAGAGGACGGTAAGGGCATCTTCTGTGATCAATGTCCCAACATCTTCACCCTGACAGATTTTCAGAAAAGACCCTTTATCGTCGAAATTGAAAAGATGTGCTTTTAAGCCGTGATCACGCGCAAGTATGAGCGCCGATTGATCCATCACTTTCAAATTGCTGCGAATGGCTTCATCGTATCCAATCGACACATATTTCCTCGCTTGTTTCATCAGTTTCGGATCCGCGTTATAGACACCGTCTACTCCATGTTTGGCAATTAATATTGCATCGCATTCCATCTCTAAAGCGCGCTGCACAGCTGGATAATCGGTCGTCACATACGGCTGTCCGTTCCCGCCGGCAAAAATGACAATATAGCCTTTATTCAAATGATGTGCCGCTCTGAGCCTGATATACGGCTCACCTACAGAAGGAATCGGAACTGACGTCATCACTCTTGTTTCTTTGTCACCTTTGCTGTTTAGCACGCCTCTAAGCATTAGACTGTTTATAACAGTACCGAGCGTACCTATTTGATCAGCCTCTACCCTCTCAATCCCCCAGTAAGATGCAAGCCCGCCGCGGAAAATGTTGCCCCCGCCGACTACTATCGCTACCTCAACACCAAGAGTCGCAACTGAAAGCACCTCATCAGCAATATGATTCAGCTTTTCCTGGTCAAAGCCAGAACCTGTTGCGTCCGCTATAGCTCCACCGCTCAGCTTGATCAGCACCCTTTTATATCTCATTATTCCGCCTCCATTCTCTATCTACAAAATCTTTACAGAAAAAAAAGAACTAGAGCCTGAACAATAGGCTTTAGTTCTTTTTACGGGCAGGTATATTAAATTTAGTCATCAGAAATTGGAACGAATTCATCTTCCTGCCCCCTCACCGTTTTTACCATTATATGACACAGGGTGCGGAATGTTCAATCTTTCAATATACACTTTTATTCTGGCTGTGAACCTCGACGATGATTTCATTCAGCTTTTCACTGCCGCATATAACACAATCGGTTACTTCCATCACATTTACGAAGTTTAGGCAATCCTGGCAATATTTCATGTTTCTTTCCCCTTTCTTTCTATGCCGTTTTTACCCCATTTCTCAAGTGTAAAAACGTCATAAATTTAATGTATGAGGAAAAAAAACATTTAGAACTAGGATACAGAGACTGTTTTTTGCGGATTTCTCCTTTGAGCGCCGGACGAATTGGCTATGACGGCTTGAGACTTTTTCTTAGTGAAAAATAGATTTAATAAGATAGCCAGCAGGCTTCCTGCAACAATACCGTTATCTGTCAGGATTTGAACGCTTTGCGGAAGTTTACTGAACAGCTCTGGTTCTACTGTCACCCCAAGTCCGAGGCCGACAGAACATGCTATAATCAGCAGATTTTCCTGTTTGCTGAAATCGACCGTACTAAGCATTTTAATGCCAGATGCAATCACCATGCCAAACATCGCCATCATCGCACCGCCCATAACCGGAGCTGGTATCAATGTAGTCAGGGTCGCCACTTTTGGAATCAAGCCTAGAAAAACGAGCAGCGCTCCTGCGGCAACAATAACCTGCTTAGACTTTACTCCAGAAAGCTGGATAAGACCGACATTTTGGGAATAAGTCGTGTACGGAAAAGCGTTGAATATACCGCCGAGCAT
>NZ_NOII01000029.1 GCF_002245695.1 Fictibacillus aquaticus
TCAGATTCGACTGTGACAAGGACGCACTAGTCATACTAGTCGAGCCAAAAGGACCAGCTTGCCACACCGGTTCATACAGCTGTTTCTCTTCTGCAGATGCAGGTTTCAAAGAATCAGAACCCGATCCCGACCGCTATGCAATATTAACAGAATTGCAGAATGTCATCGCACAGCGTGAAAAAGAGATGCCAAAAGATGCTTACACAACTTACTTGTTTGAAAAAGGCGTGGATAAAATTCTGAAAAAAGTCGGCGAAGAAGCAGGAGAAGTGATCATCGCCGCAAAAAACAGAGACCCAGAAGAACTAAAGTGGGAATCAGCAGACCTTTTATACCACCTGCTCGTCCTCCTGCAAGAACAAAAACTCCCATTCGACGAAGTCCTATCTGTACTTAAAGAAAGACATTCTAAATAATCAAAAAGGACCGGCATCCTCAAGGATGCCGGTCCTTTTTGATTTAAATTCGAGTGAGAAAGAAGGGTTTGGTTCTCGGACGGTAAATTGGCGATCATCTTCTTCGAAGTAAACAAGGGGTCCGGTACCGAGATTATCACCTTCGGTATAATCAAAACCGTTATCGGTACCAGACCCCACTGCGGGTCGCGAGGAAGAAAAGATGGTTTTAATTCTTGGACAATAATTCCTCTTACACATAGCCACCACCGCTGTCAAAAAAATGTCGAAAACTTACAACAAGAAATGTGCAGGAAGTGGTTTACGGAAATTTTGGCTGTGTTATACTTTTTGAGTTGAAAACTTCTTGTATTTGTTCGATATAAAAAGAACGCATACATATTGGAGGAACAAATGGAGAAACAAAAAGAGGCCAGCCGTATTCGGGGCCGTGTCCTTCCTTTTTTGCAGGATGGCGATTATTTCTTTAAACGCGGCATTAAAGCTTATCATAAGAAAGATTTAAATAAAGCACGAAAAATGTTTGAGAGAGCGGTGTTCTTCCAGCCGGAGGAGCCTGCTTTTCTGTGCCAGCTCGCTTCGGTGCTGGCAGAGCTTGGGGAGTATGAGCTTTCTAACGATTACTTGCATGAAGCACTTGCCTATACAGAGGAAGAAATGGCAGAATGCTATTATTTCATGGCGAACAACTATGCACACCTTGGCCTGTTTTCAGAGGCAGAGCAGTATGCTCTTTTGTACATGGAGAATGAGCCTGACGGAGAATTTTTCGATGATTCACAGGAACTGCTCGACCTCATTCATTTCGAGAGTGATGATAAGGATATCAGCCAGCTTCTAGTGGAGGAAGACGACTTGATCCTCAAACATGATGAAGCGAAGCGTTCGATCGAACGAGGAGAGCTTGTCCTAGCCAAAGAACAGCTCAACGATATCATTGAAAATCACCCTACTTTCTGGGCTGCGTATAATAATCTTGCACTCACTCATTTTTATAAAAGTGAATATGAAGAAGCGCTGAGTGTACTTCAGAGTGTACTGGAAAAAAATCCAGGCAACTTGAATGCTTTGTGCAACATGGCGATTTTCCTGTCACAGCTTGGCATGAAAGAAAACGGCCGAGTTCTTTTAAACCGCTTGAAAGGTGTCCATCCGATTCATCCGGATCACCGGTATAAACTTGGAAACACGTTCGGTCTGCTCGAGGAGCACGAATATGCCAACCGCTGGCTGCTGGCACTTAAGAAGACACCGCTGATGCATGATCCGGTGGTGAATCATGCGCTCGCTGTTTCCTTTTACGCATTAGGAAAGCCTAATCTGGCGCTCAAGTATTGGAAGCGTACGGCCGATATTGATCCAGACGGAAAAGTTGTGCCTCATTATTTGACGAAATTGGAAGAGGGCACTCTTTCTGTGTCAGGAAGCGATTATCAGTATCGTGTGCCAAAACCTTCTATTCCAAAGAAACTGCCGGAAAACCGCAAGATGACAAGCATGATCGAGCGTTTCAAACAGATAAGAAAATCTCTTGAAAAAAACAAGCTAGCGCATTTATTCCTGCTCAGAGGGAATAAGAATGAAGAGAGTTATGAATTGCTTCAGGATGTGTGCAAGAGAGAAGATGAGCCGCTTTTCTTGAAGGAAATCGCTGCGGCTATCATGCTTGAGCACGACCCGGCAACATCCGTCATCCTTGTGCACGGCGGAAACACGGCAGAAATATCTTCACCTTCTCCGGTGCTCAGCAGCGGGATGGATATCATTCAGTGCCTGAAGGAAAATGGGACATCGATCGATGAAGATGTGATGTTTTACTGGCTTGAGACGGTCCGTTTTGCTAAGGAAGAAGAAAAGAAAATCCTGCATAATACTGCTGGTGCGGCGGCAGCCATCGATTATATGGCACGCAAGCATAAAGGCAAGACGTCGCAAAAAGCAATTTCTGAATTGTACGGTGTATCGGTGTCTGTACTTTCATCACGTGTAAAAAAAGTCAGCGAATGGCTTGGCAGAAGCATCTGAATGTTATGAGCAGATAAATAGACATCCTATTTTCAACCCGTTACGATGGGACTATAAATAAGAATTGGCTTATATAGGAGTGACGGCAAATGAGTGAAGAAAAAATTTATGACGTTGTAATCATCGGAGCCGGCCCTGCCGGAATGACAGCTGCAGTTTATACATCACGTGCCAATTTGAGCACATTGATGATCGAACGCGGTATTCCTGGCGGCCAGATGGCGAATACAGAGGATGTTGAGAACTATCCTGGATTTGACCATATCCTCGGACCGGAGCTTTCAACGAAAATGTTCGATCATGCGAAAAAGTTCGGAGCAGAATATGCTTACGGAGATGTTAAAGAAATTGTGGACGGCGAAGAATACAAAACAATTAAAGCCGGAAGCAAAGAATATAAAACACGCGCAATTATTCTTTCAACAGGTGCAGAGTATAAAAAGATCGGCGTACCTGGAGAAAAAGAACTGAGCGGACGCGGCGTATCTTACTGTGCGGTCTGTGACGGAGCATTCTTTAAAGGGAAAGAACTAGTCGTCATCGGCGGCGGAGATTCTGCGGTTGAAGAGGGCGTTTACCTGACGCGATTCGCTTCAAAGGTAACGATCATTCACCGCCGCGACAAGCTGCGTGCGCAGAAAATCCTGCAGCAGCGTGCGTTTGACAATGAAAAAATCGATTTCTTATGGAACAAGACAGTCAAAGAAATTCATGGAGAGAACAACAAAGTCGCAGGTGTAACGCTCGTTGATACAGTGACAGGAGAAGNNTTGGCATGCTTCCGCTGAACGCGGCATTCAAAGACCTTGGCATCACGAACGAAGCAGGGTATGTTGAGACGAACGAACAGATGGAAACGCGCATTCCTGGCATCTTTGCTGCAGGTGATATCCGCGAGAAAACACTTCGCCAGATCGTTACAGCGACAGGTGATGGCAGTATAGCGGCGCAGGCAGTTCAGCATTACGTGGAAGAATTAATGGAGAAGATTAAATCGTAATTTCAGCTTAATCAATCTGTAATAATGGTGCAATAAACATGGGGTATTATAAGAGTAAGAAATTGACCCCCTTTTTATAAAGCTTTTGCTTTAGCACGGAGAACCCTTCCGTGCTCTTTTTTTTGCATAAAATCAGAAACTTTAGGTCTTTTTATACGTATAGTAACAAGTTCAATTATTAAAAAATCGGTTTAACCGTGAAAATATGGACTCAGCCTTCCTCCTAAACGCCAATATATCGCGCTTTAACCATGAAAGCGCCTTTATTGTGAGGGGTTACATTATTTAGTATACTGATAGTAGTGTGCAGGATTAGACTGAGGTGAACGAATTGCAAAGAGTAGCCAATTGTGTGCTAGTTAAAGACGACAAGGTATTGCTTCTGCAAAAGCCGAGAAGAGGCTGGTGGGTAGCACCTGGCGGAAAGATGGAGCCAGAAGAATCTATCCGTGATACCGTGATCCGTGAATACCGGGAAGAAACCGGCATATATCTGAAAAATCCGCATTTAAAAGGCGTTTTCAACTTTATTATTAAAGAGAATGAAAAGATTGTTTCAGAGTGGATGATGTTTACGTTCCTTGCCAATGACTTTGAAGGGGAAGCACTGGAAGAAAGCGAAGAAGGGAAGATTGAATGGAAATCTTCCGCTGAAGTCCGCAGCCTTCCGATGGCGCCGGGTGATTATCATATCCTCGATTATGTGCTTCAAGGCAGCGGCATGATTTTCGGAACGTTCACATATACGCCAGAATTTAAATTATTATCATATCGCCTGGATCCAGCCTAAACGCTTCCAGGCGTGTTCTGACATAGAGACAGGGGGAGAGCGGCTATGGAAAACAAAGAACTGCAGACCGTTATAATTACAGGGATGTCCGGGGCCGGAAAGACAGTAGCGATGCAAAGCTTCGAGGACCTGGGATTCTTTTGTGTGGATAACCTTCCGCCTGCCCTTTTGCCTAAGTTTGTGGAGCTAATGGAGGAGTCTGGCGGTAAGCTGAACAAGGTTGCGCTCGTCATGGACTTGCGCGGACGCGAATTTTTTGACCAGCTGTTCGTGACACTTGACCAGCTCGCGATGAATCTTCATATTCAGCCGCAAATTTTATACTTAGACTGCAAAGATACGACACTTGTGCGTCGATATAAAGAAACAAGGCGGTCACATCCTCTTGCCAAAGGGGGCAACCCGCTGCAAGGGATCACACAGGAACGCGAGATGCTCGAGGAACTGAAGGGCCGGGCCCAGCAGATCATTGATACGAGTGACTTGAAGCCGGTGCAGCTCCGTGAAAAAATTATCCAGCGTTTTTCAACGACCGAATCGCACCCGTTTACTGTAAACGTGATGTCGTTCGGGTTTAAATACGGCATGCCGATTGATGCCGATCTTGTGTTTGATGTGCGGTTTCTTCCTAACCCGCATTATATTGACCATATGCGTCCGCGGACAGGTCTTGAAGCCGATATTTCCGAATATGTCTTGAAATGGCCGGAAACGACGATTTTTCTTGAAAAGCTGCTTGATCTGCTGCGCTTTATGATTCCTCAGTACAAACGAGAAGGAAAGAGCCAGCTTGTCATCGGGATCGGCTGCACAGGCGGCAAGCACCGCTCCGTCGCCCTTGCAGAATATATCGCAAAAGAATTGTCACAGGAACTTGCTACACTCAGCAGCCACCGCGACATGGGAAAGGATAAGGCGTAAATGGAAAATAAGCCCAAAGTGGTGGTTCTCGGAGGAGGAACCGGCCTTTCCGTTCTTTTGCGCGGACTGAAGCAGTATCCAGTCGATATTACAGCGATTGTCACCGTTGCAGATGACGGGGGCAGTTCTGGAAGACTGAGACTGGACTATGATATGCCGCCACCCGGAGATGTACGCAATGTCATCGCCGCTCTTTCAGAGGTAGAGCCGCTGGTTGAACGGATGTTTCAGCATCGCTTTACGACCGGAAACGGATTGTCTGGCCATTCGCTAGGGAATCTGTTATTGGCAGCGATGCATGACATTACGGGAGACTTTTTGACAGGTATACGCGAACTGAGCAGGGTTCTGAACGTGCGCGGCCAAGTTCTGCCTGCTGCAAAGAAAAGTGTCATGCTAAGCGCGATTTTTGAAGATGGTTCCATCGTCCAGGGGGAATCCAAAATCCCGTTGGAGAATAAAAAGATAGACCGCGTTTTCCTGACTCCAGCAGACATGGAGCCGCTTAGAGAAAGCGTGAAGGCGATACAGGCTGCCGATTTGATTGTTATCGGTCCAGGCAGCCTGTACACGAGCATCCTGCCTAACTTGCTCGTTAAAGGGATCGCTGATGCCATAAAGGCTGCAGATGTCCCTCGTGTTTACATCTGTAACGTCATGACTCAGTCAGGCGAGACGAACGGTTATTCCGCCGCTGACCATATTCAGGCCATCATCGATCACGTCGGCATAGATATCCTCGATATTGCTATCGTGAACAATGAGAGCATACCAGAGGAATTTCTGGAGCTGTATCGGGAGGAAGGCGCAGAGCAGGTCTTATGTGACACTGAAAACTTGGGCAGACTGGGAATCAGGGTAATCTGCGACAACATCATACAATACGGAACATTAGTCAGGCATGATTCGAAGCGTGTATCAGACCTGATGATGTCTCTGCTGCAAAAATAGAGAAAGAAACGGCTTGGTGCTTGCTGAAACGGGGTGAAAAAGGTGTCATTTGCTGCAGAAACAAAAAAAGAAATTACACAGCTTGAAATAAAGGGATGCTGCATGAAGGCCGAGCTTGCCGCGCTCATCCGCATGAACGGATCGGTTTCCTTCAGCAACCGCCAGCTCGTACTGGACATCCCTACGGAAAATGCGGCGATCGCACGCAGAATTTATACGTTAACGAAAAAAATGTACCCGTATCACGTCGAGCTTCTCGTCCGTAAGAAGATGAGATTAAAGAAAAATAACGTCTATATCGTCAGGGTATCAGAGGAAGCCCGTACACTTCTTGAAGATTTGAAGATTATCGACCAGGGATTTACTTTTACCCGGACGGTAGCAGATGAGTTTCAAAAGAAAAGCTGCTGCCGGCGCGCTTATATGAGAGGAGCGTTTTTGGCGGGAGGTTCAATCAACCACCCCGAAACGAGCTACCATCTTGAAATTTTTTCAATGTATGAAGAGCACACGGTTGCACTTGCTGATCTGATGAACACGTTCGATTTGAAAGCAAAGGTACTCGAACGCAAAAAAGGGTATATCATTTACTTAAAAGACGGAGAAAAAATATCAGAGTTTTTAACGCTGATCGGCGCTCATACGGCCATGATGCATTTTGAAGATATTCGAATCCTCAAAGATATGAGGAATTCCGTAAACCGTCTCGTAAACTGCGAAACCGCTAACCTGAACAAAACAGTAGGTGCGGCGATCCGCCAGGTAGAGAACATTAAATTTATTGAACAGGAAGCAGGCTTAGGTGTGCTTCCGGATAAATTAAGAGAAATTGCCGAACTCCGCGTGAAACATCAAGATATAACATTAAAGGAGCTTGGAGAAATGGTTTCATCAGGGACCGTCAGTAAATCAGGCGTAAACCACCGTCTGAGAAAAATAGACGAGATCGCTGAAAAACTCCGTTCAGGCCAGCCTATCAGCTGATATGAAAATAGAGAAAATGAAGAGCAGGAGGAAAAGAGAATGGTAGAAAAAAAAGTGACCGTACAGCTAAAGTCAGGTCTTCAAGCTCGTCCCGCTGCACTGTTCGTACAAGAAGCAAACCGTTTTACTTCTGATGTATTCGTTGAAAAAGACGGCAAGAAAGTAAACGCGAAAAGCATTATGGGTATTATGAGTCTTGCGATCGGATCGGGTGCGGAGCTCGTTATTTCCGTAAACGGATCAGATGAAAGTGAAGCAGTTGAAGCACTAGCTGCATTTGTAGAAAAAGAGCAGATCAGTCAATAATAAGAGAAGCGCAGGCGTAAAAAGAGCCTGCGCTTTTTTTATGCTGGCCCAAGTTTAATGATTCTTAATGAGGCACTGTTAATCGGCTGATTGGCTACATTGTTAAAAGGCGGATATGTTAT
>NZ_NOII01000003.1 GCF_002245695.1 Fictibacillus aquaticus
AAAGAACTTTTTCGTGCGTCGCTCGTTTTGGCGACTTTATTAGGTTAACATTTTTGAAACTCGATGTCAACACTTTTTATTTTGATGCGACGCTTGCTGACTCGGTGTCTCGAAGCGACAAGAAATAATATACCATGTATATTTCAAGAGCACAACCCTTTTTATAAAAAAACTACTAAATACTTTAATTACTGTTTATTAACCAGAAAGAGCCTTACAAAAAGGGTTTAGCTTTCTCCTTATTACTGCAGAATAAGAGGCTATCTTTCCGCTATTTTTTTAATCTTAAACAGCAGACTATCTATAACATTATTAGAATGGTTATATCCTTCTTCACTCGCATAGCCTTTTTGTGTCCATGTCAATTTAGTCAGGTTACGATTTAATTCACTTAATTCATATGTAACGACTGAATAATTATCAGGCTTATCTTCAACACCAGAAAAGCTGCTCCAATACGTATATCTGATCTTTTCTTCTATAAGATTAGTAAGAACTGTACCCTTATCTTGATATTCCTTTCCTTCATATTCTCCTTCGAATAGAATATCGCTGCCTTCTTTCCAATCCGTTGTAATTTCAGTTCCAAAAAGGTACTCCTTGATCTTCTCAGGTTCGGTCAGTGCTTCCCACACCTTTAATGCTGCTGCGTTAATATCAATAGATCGTGAAACAATCAGGTCACTTCTCATCTTATTATTCCCTCCTCAATGTAGGTTTTCAGTATTTATTTCTTTCATTCTCTTCTATTATCCTTTTAGTTGATTCGTTCTTACTTGTAGAATCGCAGAAAAATCATGAAAACAACATATACAGATATAAGAAAAGCTGCCCCGATAGACCATATATGATCTATTGAAGCAGCTTCTATTTGATATTTATTCTTCAGTTGAACCTTCATCATCAGCTTCAATTTCAGCTGTTGCTTCGTTCTCTGCCACATCTTCAGCAGATTCTAGCGGTTCTACTGCTGGTTCTTCTTCATCTTTTTCTACAACAGCAACCGTTGCGACCTGGCTGCCTTCGTTTACGTTCATAAGCTTCACGCCCTGCGTGTTTCGCCCTGTCTGTGAAATGCTGGCGATATCCATACGGATAATGATGCCATTGGATGTGATGATCATCAAATCAAGCTCAGGCACTACTGTCTTTAATGAGACAACCGCACCATTCTTTTCTGTGATGTTACACGTCTTGATCCCTTTACCGCCGCGTGTCTGCAGACGATAATCCGCCATCGGTGTACGTTTTCCGTACCCCTTCTTCGTGACAATCAAGATATCGTGTGACTCGTCGAGCACTTCCATGCCGACAACGACGTCATCCTCACCTAATGTTACAGCTTTTACGCCAGCCGCAGAACGTCCCATCGAACGGACATCCGTCTCATGGTATCGGATCGCCATACCTTTGCTTGTTCCTACGATGATTTCCTTCGTTCCGTCTGTCAGCCTTACACCCATCAGCTCGTCTTCTTCACGAAGCGTGATAGCGAACAGGCCGCCTTTGCGGATGTTTGAGAACGCAGACAGCGGAGATCGTTTTGTGATTCCGAGTCTCGTCATAAAGTTCAGGAAGATTGTATCATCGTTCAAATCTTCAACTGGGATAACAGCCGAGATTGTCTCACCTTGCTCGATCTGCAGCAGGTTGATGATCGGGATTCCTTTCGCTGTACGTCCGTATTCTGGAATCTCGTATCCTTTCAGACGGTACACCTTTCCTTTGTTCGTGAAGAAAAGGATGTAATTGTGAGAATTCGTTGTGAACAGATGCTCGACGAAATCATCTTCACCTGTTCCCATGCCTTGAATTCCTTTACCGCCTCGTTTTTGAGAACGGTATGTGGAGATAGGCAGGCGCTTGATGTAGCCTTTGTTCGTCAATGTGATGACGATGTTCGTACGCGGAATCAAATCTTCGTCTTCGATAGAGTTGAAACCGACTGAGATAACTGTACGGCGTTCATCTGCGAATTTTTCCTTGATCTCGCCAAGTTCTGTGCGGATGATTTCAAGAATTTTTTCTTCATCAGCCAAAATCGCTTTGAGTTCAGCGATAAGAGCAACAAGTTCGTTGTATTCGTTCTCGATCTTGTCGCGCTCAAGTCCTGTAAGACGCTGCAGGCGCATTTCGAGAATCGCTTGAGACTGCTCGTAGCTCAGTTCGAATTTTTCCATCAATCCATCACGTGCGATGTCTGTTGTGCGTGATGCACGGATGAGGCTGATAACTTCATCCAGATGGTCTAGTGCAATACGCAATCCTTCGAGGATATGCGCGCGTGCCTCAGCTTTTCTTAGATCAAATTCTGTACGGCGGCGGATGATGACTTGCTGATGCTTCAAGTAATGATAAAGCATCTCTTTAATATTCAGTACTTTCGGCTGGCCGTCGACAAGAGCGAGCATGTTAATACCGAAGCTTGTCTGAAGAGCAGTCTGTTTATATAAATTGTTTAAAATAACGTTAGCGTTGGCGTCACGGCGGACTTCCATCACAATGCGCATACCATTGCGGTCTGATTCGTCGCGAAGATCAGTGATACCGTCGATTTTCTTGTCGCGCACAAGCTCAGCGATTTTCTCGATCAAACGCGCTTTGTTTACCTGATACGGAAGTTCTGTCACTAGGATCACAGATTTTCCGTTCGCCATTTCTTCGATCTCCGCTTTTGCACGGATAATGATGGAGCCGCGGCCAGTTGTATAGGCTTTGCGGATTCCTTCACGGCCAAGAATTTCACCGGCTGTCGGGAAGTCAGGTCCAGGAATGTATTCCATGAGTTCAGGAACGGTAATATCAGGGTTGTGGCTGAGCGCCAGCAGTCCGTCAATTGTTTCGCCAAGATGATGAGGCGGAATATTTGTTGCCATCCCTACAGCGATACCTGCCGCACCGTTTACGAGCAGGTTAGGGAACCTTGCTGGCAGCACGACCGGTTCTCTTTCAGAGCCGTCATAGTTATCTTTGTAAGAGATGGTGTCCTTATTGATGTCGCGGACGATCTCCATCGCGATCTTGGACATACGCGCTTCTGTATAACGCATCGCTGCAGCAGCGTCGCCGTCAACAGATCCGAAGTTTCCGTGTCCGTCGATCAGCATGTGGCGATAGTTGAAGTCCTGTGCCATACGAACCATCGTGTCGTAAACAGCAGAGTCACCGTGCGGATGGTACTTACCGATAACTTCACCGACGATACGTGCTGATTTCTTGTACGCCTTGTCCGCTGTCATGCCTAAGTCGTTCATCGCATAAAGAATCCTGCGGTGAACGGGCTTCAGTCCGTCGCGCACATCAGGAAGCGCGCGGCTGACGATAACGCTCATCGCGTAGTCCATGAAGGATGTCTTCATTTCTGCGCTGATATTAATTTCTTTAACCCGTGAACGTTCCATTTCACTCATAGGTCTATAACCTCCATACCCTCTTATAAACAGCTTAAGTGCCGCCGCGCCATTATAATCGCGGTCGAATAATCACCGCGTGAATGGGGATGGGGCACTTGCTGCAAATTTTTTATAAACGAAAACTCTGCGATCGTTTTCGGTAATTAAATGTCTAGGTTCTTAACGTATTGTGCGTTTTCTTGAATGAAATCACGGCGCGGTTCTACTTTATCGCCCATGAGAACATCAAATGTTTCATCCGCTTCCATTGCATCCTTCATCTCAACCTGAAGCAATGTTCTTGTTTCAGGATCCATAGTCGTTTCCCATAGCTGAGAAGGATTCATCTCTCCAAGACCCTTATAGCGCTGCAGCTGAGGCTTCGGATTCTGCGGAAGCTCCCCAAGCATTCTTTCGAGCTCTTTGTCATTGTAAGCGTAGTCGACATGCTTGCCGCTCTGCACTTTATAAAGAGGCGGCTGAGCGATGTAAATATAGCCATGCTCAATGATCGGTCTCATGTAACGGTAGAAGAACGTGAGTAGCAGCGTACGGATATGCGCTCCATCGACGTCGGCATCTGTCATGATGATGATCTTATGATAACGGGCTTTAGAAATATCGAAATCTTCTCCAATCCCTGTACCAAGTGCCGTGATGATGGCACGTACCTCGTTATTGGAAAGAATCTTGTCCAAACGCGCTTTTTCTACGTTGATGATCTTACCGCGCAGCGGCAGGATCGCTTGGAAGTGACGGTCACGGCCTTGTTTCGCCGATCCGCCGGCAGAGTCACCCTCAACCACGTAAAGCTCTGAAATGCTCGCATCTTTCGAAGAGCAGTCCGCCAGCTTTCCTGGAAGAGATGAAACTTCAAGGGCACTTTTACGGCGTGTCAGCTCACGAGCCTTCTTCGCCGCGATACGTGCACGGAGAGCCATGCTTCCTTTATCAACAATCTTTCTCGCCACAACCGGATTTTCGAGCATAAAGCTCGTAAACGTTTCAGCAAAAATAGATTCCGTAATCGTACGGGCTTCGGAGTTTCCAAGCTTCGTTTTCGTCTGTCCTTCAAACTGCGGATCCGGGTGCTTGATGGAAATAATGGCTGTAAGACCTTCACGCACATCATCACCTGTCAGATTCGTGTCGTTGTCTTTGAACAGATTGTTTTTACGGCCATAATCGTTGATCACACGCGTCAAGGCTGTCTTAAAGCCTGATTCGTGCGTGCCGCCTTCATGTGTGTTGATATTATTAGCGAACGAGTAAATGTTGCTCGTATAGCTGTCATTGTACTGAAGGGCGATCTCGATGGAGATGCCGTCCTTTTCACCCTCTACGAAAATAGGCTCTTCATGGATCGGCTCGCGTGAACGGTTGATATGCTCAACGTACGATTTGATCCCGCCTTCATAGTGGTACTCCTTCTCAACCCGCTCCTCGCCGCGAAGGTCTCTTGCAATGATTTTGAGGCCGCGGTTCAAGTACGCGAGCTCACGGATACGGTTGGAAAGCGTAGGGAAGTCATATTCAACTGTTTCAGTAAAAATTTCAGTGTCCGGCACGAAATGCGTCTTCGTTCCCGTCTTTTCCGTTTCGCCGATCACTTCAAGATCCGCCGCAGGCACACCGCGGTGGAACTGCTGATAGTGAATTTTCCCTTCACGTGATACGGTCACTTCTAACATAGAAGATAACGCGTTAACAACTGACGCACCAACACCGTGCAGACCGCCGGAAACCTTGTATCCGCCGCCGCCGAATTTACCTCCGGCGTGGAGGACGGTCATGATGACCTCTAGAGCCGGGCGCCCCATCTTCTCGTGCATCCCGACAGGAATTCCGCGTCCGTTGTCTTCTACAGTGATGCTGTTATCTTTTTCAACTGTGATCGAGATCGTATCGCAGTATCCAGCGAGCGCTTCATCGATGGAGTTATCGACAATCTCCCAAACAAGGTGGTGCAAGCCCTTCACGTTCGTAGAGCCGATGTACATCCCTGGACGTTTTCGTACAGCTTCCAGGCCTTCTAATACCTGTATATTACTTTCATCATACTGCTGTTCTAACTGCTGTTCAGTCGTCATTTTTCCTTCACCTTCATTCCGGTTTAAAAACATTTCTTTATTTTAAAGACCAGCTTTGTCCTAAAAAACCTTTATCCTCCGCTCTTTTTTTCAATGTCGCGGCCGACAGAGGAGAAAGATAGATTTGCCTGTCTGTGATTACCACTGACTTTGGCTGAGCATCGCACAGGCTGGTCAGGCTTTTCTTTTCCTGCTGCAGAGAGAGGAACCCTTTAGCAAGGGCAGATGCGGTAAACGATGCATAATCCATAATTGCGAGAATCTCTTTTGATGGAATCACTTCATCTTCTCCTAAATGAATGAGCACGTTTTGCCTCCTTAATCCAGCCGTTTAATTTCTCCTTGATGCACTTCGAATGACGCTGCTTTTTCAAGTGTCTCATGATGGATTCCTTCAACGCTTGTCGTCGTAACGAACGTTTGCACCTTATCCTGAATCGAGTTCAGCAAGTGAGACTGGCGGTAATCGTCCAGCTCTGAGAGGACATCGTCGAGAAGGAGTACAGGGTACTCACCCACCTCAGAGTAAATAAGTTCAATTTCAGCCAGTTTCAGCGATAAGGCAGTCGTGCGCTGCTGTCCTTGAGAGCCGTAAGTCTGCACGTCTTTTCCGTTCACCTCAAAAAGCAGATCATCCCGGTGCGGACCGAACATGGAAGTCCCCCGGTCAATCTCTCTGTCTTTTATTTTATCAAATTTTCTCATGAATGCTTCTATCATTTTCGTCAAATCTTCGGTCTCGCATACGTCCACAGCGGGTTTATAGAGAATTTTCAAGTCCTCTTTTCCTCGCGATATCCCCTTATGCAGAGGCTCTGCCCATTTTTGCAGCCGATCCATATAAGCGAACCGCTTCAATGTGATCCTTGCTGCTTTTTCGATCATCTGCTCAGTCAGTATATCAAGCATGACCATCTGCTCCGGCTTCTGCCTTCGCTGCATGTCTCGCAGCAGGGAGTTTCGCTGTGCAAGAATTTTCTGGTACTGCGACAAGTCATGCAGATAAACAGCGTTCACCTGGCCAATTTCCATGTCGATGAACCGGCGTCTCACCTGCGGACTTCCTTTTACGAGATTAAGATCTTCTGGCGCAAACATGACCACGTTGAAATTGCCGACATAATCTGTCAGGCGCTGCTGTTCTATGCGGTTCACTCTCGCTTTTTTCCCTTTTTGCGAAATAACGAGACTCAGATCAGTTGTTCTGTTCTTTTTTTGAATGCTACCTTCTATTTTAGCATACTCTTCGTCCCACATAATTAATTCTTTATCACGCGGTGTCCTGTGCGATTTGGCGAACGCCAGAACGTAGATGGACTCCATCACATTTGTCTTGCCCTGGGCGTTCTCTCCAAGAAACACGTTCACCTTGTTTTCGAATGAAAGGGAAAGAGAACGGTAATTACGGTATTGTTTTATCGTTAAGTCCTCAATATGCAAAGGGCTTTCCCCCTGTTACCTGCTTACAGTAAATTTGCCTAGCTTCGGAACGGCAACTGTATCGCCTACATACAGCTTTCTCCCTCTGCGTGTTTCGTGTTCTCCATTTACGAAAACCTCGTGTTCAGCTAAATACCATTTTACCATTCCCCCCGATTCAATCGCATCGGTGATTTTCAAAAGCTGCTGCAGCGTGATGTATTCAGTCTTAATCGGCACATTCGGCATGCTTAATTCCTCCTTTTGTATTCTATCAGCAGTATATCCAAACCTTCTGTATGTTAAGAAAAACCCGTAGTTATCTATCAAAAAGATTGTTGCTTTGAAAGGGCTAGTTTTGTAAAAAGTGAAGTTATCGCTGAGTTGTAAGTTAATCTTCAACGCCTATTCTATGTCAAAATGGTTCGGCTGATTTTACAATCACTTAATCATCTTTGAATACTTCATAGCTACAGTTGATTGTAGTGTAAGGCGCCGACTCCTGCGGGACGAGCGGTCAGGTGAGACCCTTTAAGGCGCAAAGCGGCAAAGGGGCTCACCGCCCGCCCCGCGGAAAGCGTGCGCCTGAAACGCAGATCAACCTCTACTCTGAATTCTATAAAAGTTAGTCTTTAAAAAAGAAAAACCGCCGGAAAACCGGCAGTCTATTAATATGTGCGCACTGGCAGGATCAATTGTTTAATGGACTGCTCACCCATCGGCTTCAACAGGAACGGGCGCATCGCTCCAGTAAACAGCACCTTCACTTCAGCACAATCCATCGCTTTTAGCGCTTCCATCATATATTTCGCGTTGAAAGAAATTTTCAGCTCTTCGCCTTCCATTTCCTCGGCAATGACGTGTTCGAACACCTTTCCGATCTCAGGCGAGTTCGATGATACCTCAACTGTCTGATTCCCGATCGTCGCAAACTTAACGACATTGTTTCTTCCCTCTCTCGCAAGCAAAGACGCACGGTCGATCGCTTGAAGGAAATCCTTCGTTTTAATGACGATCTCTGTTTTTGAATCGGACGGAATCAGCTTAGAAGTGTCCGGATAGTTGCCGTCAAGCAGTCTTGAGAAAAATAGAATGTTTTTTGCTTTAAACAGGACTTGATTGCTCGTTACAACGATCTGCAAGTTCTCATCGTTGTCATCAATGATTTTAGAAAGCTCGTTCAAGCTCTTTCCTGGTATAACCACGTTTGAAAAAGAAATCTCTTCTGATCCCGTTTCAACCGGAATTTGGCGTTCAGCCAGTCTGTGGCTATCTGTTGCAGTACAGGTCAACAGTCCATCTTCAAGTCTCATGTTCACCCCAGTTAATATAGGGCGTGTTTCTGAGGTGGACACCGCAAAGACAGTTTGGCGGATGACGGTTTTGAACAGATCACCCTGCATTTCGAAAACATGATTTTCTTCGACCTGCGGAAGACGCGGATATTCTTCTGGATCGAGACCAAGAAGGCTGAACTCGGAAGATCCAGAGCGCAGCGTGGTTTCGAAACGTTCTCCTATTTCAATCTCTACTGTGTCGTTCGGCAGTTTTTTCACGATTTCAGAAAAGTATCGAGCTGGAAGCACAACACTTCCTTCATTGTCGATCTCGATATGTACTGTTTCGTTCTCTTCAACTGGAATAAGGCGTTCGATGGAGATATCTGAATCGCTTCCTGTAAGCGTCATGCCGTCTGAATCCACTGACATTTTAATACCTGTAAGAATCGGGATTGTTGTTCTTGAAGAAACTGCCTTCATAACATCTTGAACACCTTGAATGAGCTGGTCCAGATTTATCTTAACTTTCATGCGTAAAAACCTCCCTGATATCATAATTAATTTTTTTAAAAAATCGTCGTAGTAGTAATAGGCGCTGTGAATTTGTGGATAAGTCTATTTTAAAAGCAATTACAGCCTATCCACATGTGGACAGACTGTGTATAAGCAATAAGCAGTTATGCACATTATAAACAGCTAAATTCTAATGAGATTTTAGCTGATCATGTATTTCTTGTACTTTTTTCTGCAGCTGATAGTCGGAAATGAGCAAGTTGGAGATTTTTTCATGAGCATGAAGGACCGTTGTAT
Organism: Fictibacillus aquaticus; assembly: GCF_002245695.1. Classification (GTDB taxonomy): domain Bacteria; phylum Bacillota; class Bacilli; order Bacillales; family Fictibacillaceae; genus Fictibacillus; species Fictibacillus aquaticus. The sequence goes on from NZ_NOII01000003.1 coordinate 8,992, forward strand.
GATCTCTTCCGCCAAATTCCTCTCCAATTTTCGGCAAAGAGTTATCAGTCAGCTCTCTTGCCAGATACATAGCGATCTGACGCGGGAATGCGACGGACTTAGTTCTCTTTTTAGCCGTGAAATCCTCAAGCTTCACATTGTAATGCTTGCCGACTGCTTCCTGTATATGATGAATCGTCAGCATTCGCGGCTTTGCAGAAGGAATGATGTCTTTCAAAGCTTCTGCTGCCAGATCCGCGTTCATGTCCTGGTTGATAAGCGAAGAATACGCCACAACTCGGATAAGCGCACCTTCAAGCTCACGGATGTTCGTGTCGATCTGGTTCGCGATATACAGCATCACTTCATTCGGAATATCAAGACCTTCCGCTTTCGCCTTCTTACGCAGAATGGCAATCCGAGTTTCTAGATCAGGCGGCGTGATGTCAGTGATCAAGCCCCATTCGAAGCGGGAACGCAGACGGTCTTCAAGAGTCGGAATCTCCTTTGGCGGACGGTCACTCGAAATGACGATCTGCTTACTTTCTTCGTGAAGTGCGTTAAATGTATGGAAAAATTCTTCCTGAGTTTGTTCTTTTCCAGCAAGGAACTGAATATCATCAATCAAAAGCACGTCCACGCTGCGAAATTTGTTGCGGAATTCAACGGTTTTGTTGTCCCGGATCGAGTTGATGAACTCATTCGTGAACTTTTCGGATGAAAGATAAACAACCTTCGCGCTCGGGTTGTGGTCGACAACGTAATGGCCGATCGCATGCATCAAGTGAGTCTTTCCGAGTCCGACTCCCCCATAAATAAACAGCGGATTGTACGCTTTTGCCGGAGCTTCTGCTACTGCAAGCGACGCGGCATGAGCAAAACGGTTCCCGGATCCAATGACAAAACGGTCAAATGTATATTTCGGGTTAAGCATGCTCTGTGAAACCTCTTCATGAGGCTCAGGTGTATTTTTTGGAGCTTTTTTTAATGCCAGCTCCAGCGTTAAATCTTCCTCGATCTGGTTCTGAGGAATGATGAATTTAACATCCAGTGCAGCACCGGTAACGTCCTTCAATGTTTCCGAAATCAAATTCGAATAACGGGATTCAAGCCAGTCACGCGCAAAATCATTCGGTGCGGTAACGACCAGCGTATCATTTTGAAGGGCATGTGCTGTTGTTGACTTCAGCCAAGTCTCAAAGCTCGGTTTGCTGACCTTTTTTTCTATGGCAGCGAGCGCCTTGGACCACAAGTCACTGATATTTTCCACTACTTGTCCCTCCCCTATATTCCAAGCACCTTTTTCAGCGGAGTTCACGTCGTATAACACTTGTACAACGGCCTGCATATGCATGAATAAAAATAAAATCCACAGCCTGTGTGAATGAATCAGTTAATATAGTAGAATACCGGTATTTCACAAGTTATTAAGTTCTTGTGGACAAGCATATTAACAGTGATTTAAAACTGTCCACAACCTTATCCACACGCTGTGGATAAAAGGTGATTCCGGATTCGTTATCAACGAGTTAAAACACAACAAGCATAACAAAAAAACATAATGGTGGCAATGGGTTTTTTACGCTTATCCACAACCTCCATACCTTGTGCAAAACACTTGTCCACAACACTAGATTTTGTGTAAAAGTTGTCGACTTAGCGTGTGGATAATGAAAAACGTGTCGAAAAAATATCCACAGGCGAAAAATGACGTTCAAAAAACAAACTGGGGATAAGCTCTGTGCAAAGAGAAAAAGAGGACTTCATCAGCCTGGATAAAATGTTTCTAAAAAAGCAGAGGAAAAACTAAAAGAGGCCTTGATGTGGAAGAAGAACGAACAGAACTTTGCATTTCTTCATGCAAAGTTCCGCTGGCGGAACTTTGATTGTCTTGAGGGATCCACCTTACGCTGAAGTTGAAGCTACTGGAGATAAAAGAATGTCTTCTTTTGACCAGCAGCATCGTTCATATCTTTTAATGACTCTTTAACACATTCGCTTAAATCATCTTGAATCCATCATTGATAAAGTTGATCGCAGTGAAAGGCGCCGACTCCTGCGGGACGAGCGGGAAGGTGAGACACTCAATGACGCGTAGCGGCGAGTGGCTCACCGCCCGCCCCGCGGAAAGCGTGCGCCTGAAACGCAGATCAACTACTTCTCTGAATTCTTAAGGTTGCAGTTGTAAAAAAAAGAGGAACTAAAAAGGGGTCCTTGACAAAACAGGGGTACTGTCTTTATACTTATTTAGACTGTCTTTTAGAGATTTATCCTCAGGGAGGTGTTCTATAAATGAAACCAACATTTCAACCTAACAACCGTAAGCGTAAGAAGGTTCATGGTTTCCGCGCGCGCATGGCTACAAAGAACGGACGTAAAGTTCTAGCTCGCCGCCGTCAAAAAGGAAGAAAAGTTTTATCTGCATAGGCCGCTGATCTCAGTGGTCTTTTTTGCTTTTTAAAAAGATTCCGGCCAAACAGCAGAAAAACGCTGCCAGTGTAACGGTCTGGCGGGTCTTACAAAAAAGCTTGGCATATGCCAAGTTTTACTTTTTTGTATTTTACCCATAATGAAGAGGATGGTAATTCCTTTAAAATAAAGCCGTTGCAAGCAATGGAGTGTTCAATTAATGAAAAAGCAGCAGCGAATTAAGAAAAATGACGAATTTCAGGAAGTCTTTAAAAAAGGAAAATCAACGGCGAACCGCCAATTTGTTATATATGTGCTGAAAAGAGAAGGGCAGAGCGAATTTCGTGTAGGCTTGTCTGTCAGCAAGAAAGTTGGAAACGCCGTCACCCGCAACCGTATTAAGCGGATGATCAAGGAAATGCTTTTGAAACATAAGGATCAGATCCATCAGGGTGCTGATTATGTGATTATCGCCCGGATGCCGGCAGCTGACATGGACTTTCATGAAATTGAAAAGAGCCTGCAGCATGTTATGGGAAGGGCAAGAGTTATCAGACAGTCAAAGGAGAGGAGAAAATGAAAACAGTGATGATCGGATTCATCCGGTTTTATCAGCGTTTCATTTCTCCGTTAACTCCGCCAACATGCCGATTTTACCCGACTTGTTCTCATTACGGACTTGAAGCTTACCGGCGTTTTGGCGCGGTCAAGGGAACTTGGCTGACGTTTCGCCGTATACTTAAGTGCCATCCGTTCCATCCGGGCGGAGTGGACCCTGTCCCGGAGAAGAAGAAACATAGCAACTGATAAGAGATAGGCTTAAGGAGGATAATGGTGTGCGCAAGAAGTTAATTGCTCTATTTGTCATGCTTGCGGCTATTGCCGTCATGACAGGCTGCAGTCCGTCGACTGCTGCAATCGATGAAAACAGTACCGGCTTTTGGAACGAATATTTCGTATATCCGCTATCTTGGCTCATTACAGAAGTAGCTGAGATTACAGGCAATAACTATGGTTTGTCCATCGTGCTTGTCACGATCATGATCCGTCTAGTCCTTCTTCCGCTGATGATTCAGCAGACGAAGAGCTCCAAGGCGATGCAGGCGATTCAGCCTGAACTTAAAGAGCTGCGTGCGAAATACAGCTCAAAAGATGCACAGACTCAACAAAAGCTTCAGCAGGAAACAATGGCACTTTTCCAGAAGAATAAAGTGAACCCGGCTGCCGGCTGTCTGCCGCTTCTTATTCAGATGCCGATCTTGCTCGCGTTTTACAGCGCGATCATGCGTACGAAGGAAATCGCGAACCATAATTTCCTTTGGTTCGACCTTGGTGCTCCGGATCCATTCTACATCCTTCCGCTAGTCGCAGGTTTGACGACATTCCTGCAGCAGAAGATCATGATGGGCGGAATGGAAGACCCGCAGCCGCAGATGAAGATGCTTCTTTACATCATGCCGGTAATGATCGTCGTATTCGCGATCAACTTCCCAGCAGCACTTTCCCTTTATTGGGTAGTGGGTAACATCTTTATGATCGTTCAGACATATTTCATTACAACCCCGGTGAAAAAGAATGAAAAAACGGTGGATGGGGGAACGAAAAAGTGAAGAAGGTACAGGTAACAGGTAAAACGGTAGAAGAAGCAGTTGCAGCAGCACTGACAGAACTTCAGGCTTCTCAAGATCAAGTGGAAATCAACGTTTTGGAGGATTCCAAAAAAGGGTTTCTTGGTTTCGGAGGCAGGCCTGCCTTAGTTGAAGTGATGGTAAAAGCTGATCCTGTTCAAACCGCGTATGACTATCTGCAAGATGTCACCGCCAAAATGGGCGTGCCCGTTACCATCACCAAAAGTGTCAGTGGAGACGACGTGATTTTTGATATGAACGGCGAAAAGATCGCCATTTTAATCGGAAAACGCGGACAAACACTGAACTCTTTACAATTTCTCGTCAACCTCGTTGCCAACCAGGGCACGGAAAAATTCGTCCGCATCATCCTTGATGCTGAGAATTACCGTGCAAGGCGCAAGGAATCACTTCAACGCTTAGCTGCGCACTCAGCGCAAAAGGTAATGGCGACAAAAAGAAGTGTTGCGCTCGAACCGATGCCAGCCAATGAAAGAAAAGTCATTCATATGGCACTGAAAAACGAAAGGATCGTGGAAACCACCTCTGAAGGAACCGAACCGTTCCGAAAAGTGGTTATACGTCCTTCTAAAACAAGATGATTTTAAAACCCCGGACACTCGCGTCCGGGGTTTTTTTGTGCCAGTGCGAGCACCTCGGAAGCAGGCATGCAAATAAATTTTCAAATTCGCAAATAAGGAACCGAGATTTGCAAACAAATTTTCGGATTTGCAAACAAACCCTGCAGATTCGCAAACAAACCCCATTTACCAGCCGCGCAAACTGCACAGGAGTATTAAATGGGGCTCATTATGTGCCGATTGAGCACGTTAATCCATTGCAACGGGGTATTTACTTGAGTTAAACTAGAGGGTATTGTGGACATTTCTGTCTGTTGGGCGGAAACCCTCACTTTTTACGATAAGAGCCTGTGAATAAAGGCTATACTAATAAATAAGAAAAAGAACGCATGTTGAATGAAGAGAGGTGACAAACATGCATTATGATACGATAGCAGCGATTTCTACGCCGCTTGGGGAAGGTGCGATCGCCATCGTCCGGCTTAGCGGGGATGAGGCGGTCAATATCGCCGATAAACTGTTTCGCGGGAAAACACCGCTTCATGAAGCGCAGTCCCACACCATACATTATGGAAAGCTGATCGATCCAAAAACGGGAGAAGCAGTGGAGGAAGTGATGACGAGCGTGCTGCTCGCGCCAAGAACCTTTACACGTGAAGACGTTGTAGAGATCAACTGCCACGGCGGCTTGGTTTCCGTTAACCGCGTATTGCAGCTCGTGCTCAGAGAAGGAGCGAGGCTTGCTGAACCTGGTGAGTTCACGAAAAGGGCATTTTTGAACGGAAGGATCGACCTTTCGCAAGCGGAAGCGGTTATCGACTTGATCCGAGCGAAAACGGATCGAGCGATGAACGTCGCATTGAACCAGATGGAAGGCAGACTGTCACGTTTGATCACAGAACTGCGCCAGACGCTTCTTGAAACGATCGCGCATGTGGAAGTGAACATCGATTATCCGGAATATGATGCAGAAGAGATGACACATCAGCTGCTGAACGAAAAGCTCGGTTTTGTACGAGGCGAAATCGAAAAAATTCTGCAGACCGCCTCACAGGGGAAAATCTTGCGTGAAGGCCTGTCAACAGCTATCATCGGCCGTCCGAACGTTGGAAAATCGTCCTTGCTGAATGCGCTCGTTCATGAAAATAAAGCGATCGTTACCGACATCGCTGGCACAACGCGTGATGTGATCGAGGAATACGTTAATGTCAGGGGAGTGCCGCTGCGTCTTGTAGACACAGCAGGTATCCGAGAGACTGAGGATATCGTTGAAAAGATTGGTGTAGAAAAATCACGCAAGGTACTGCGCGAAGCTGACTTGATTCTGCTCGTCCTGAACGCGAACGAGACGCTTTCATTAGAAGATGAAAATCTGTTCAAGGCCGCTGCAGATATGGACAAGATCGTCATCGTGAACAAGACCGACCTTGAGCCGAACATTGATATGGCTAGAGTAGCAGAGCTTGCGGGCAAATCACCGGTTGTCGCGACATCGCTTTTAAAAGAAGAAGGGGTGGATGAGCTTGAAAAATCCATCGCTGAATTGTTCTTTGAAGCGGGTATCGAGGGACAGGATTTAACATATGTGTCCAACACACGCCACATTGCATTGCTGCATCAGGCGATTCATCATATAGAAGAAGCACTCGGCGGCATCGAGATGTCACTGCCGATTGATATGGTACAGATTGATATAACGAGAGCATGGGAACTGCTAGGAGAGATTATTGGAGACGCGGTGTCTGAAAGTCTGATCGACCAGCTCTTTTCACAATTCTGTTTAGGAAAATAAAGAAAAAGGAGGTAAGCAAAATGGGATATAAAGCCGAAACATTCGATGTTATCGTCGTCGGGGCCGGCCATGCGGGTGTAGAAGCCGCACTGGCTGCGGCAAGGATGGGAGCGAAAACACTCTGTATGACATTGAACCTTGACGCGATTGCTTATATGCCGTGTAACCCGTCTGTTGGCGGTCCGGCAAAAGGGATTGTTGTCCGCGAGCTCGACGCGCTAGGCGGAGAGATGGCGCGAAACATCGATAAAACGCATATCCAAATGAGGATGCTGAACACTGGAAAAGGTCCTGCTGTCCGCGCGCTGCGTGCGCAGGCTGACAAGTATTTGTATCAGCACGAAATGAAAAAAACGATGGAAAACACCGAAAACCTTACCGTCCGCCAAGGGATGGTCGAGCGTCTGATCGTGGAGGACAATGTTTGTAAGGGAGTTATCACACAGACAGGTGCCGAATATGAAGCGAAGGCTGTCGTGCTTACGACTGGTACGTATCTTCGCGGAAAAATCATTATCGGGGACTTAGCGTACGAGAGCGGGCCGAACAATATGGCACCGTCCGTTAACTTGTCGTACCATCTTCAAGAGCTAGGCTTCAACATGGTGCGGTTCAAGACAGGAACGCCGCCGCGTGTTAACTCGAAAACAATCGATTATTCAAAAACAGAAATTCAGCCAGGTGACGATGTTCCGCGTGCGTTCAGCTACGAAACGACTGAATTCATCACAGATCAGCTTCCTTGCTGGCTGACTTACACAGGGGAAGAAACACACGCCCTCATTAATGGAAACCTGCATCGTTCGCCGATGTATTCTGGTATGATCGAAGGTACCGGACCCCGGTATTGTCCTTCTATTGAGGACAAAATCGTCCGCTTTAACGATAAGCCGCGCCACCAGATCTTCTTGGAGCCTGAGGGGCGCAACACCGAGGAAGTTTATGTACAAGGTCTTTCAACAAGTCTTCCGGAAGATATCCAGCTTAAGATTCTTGCAACCATCCCGGGCTTAGAAAAAGCTGAAATGATGCGTGCTGGCTATGCGATCGAATATGATTCAATCGTGCCTACACAATTGTGGCCGTCATTAGAAACAAAAACAGTTTCTGGTCTGTTCACAGCTGGACAGCTGAACGGAACGAGCGGATATGAAGAAGCGGCTGGCCAGGGGCTGATGGCAGGCATCAACGCGGCGAGAAAAGCGCAGGAAAAAGACCCGCTGATCCTTGACCGTTCTGAAGCATACATCGGCGTACTGATCGATGACCTCGTGACAAAAGGGACGAACGAGCCATACCGTCTTCTAACTTCACGCGCGGAATACAGACTGCTTCTCCGTCATGATAACGCGGATCTTAGACTTACTGAAAAAGGTCATGACATCGGCTTGATCTCTGATGAGCGTTTTGCACGTTTCTTAGCGAAAAAAGAAGCGATCGCTCTCGAAAAAGAACGCCTTGAGCATGTTTCCGTAAAACCGACGGAAGAAACATTGAGCATTCTTGCAGAAGAAAGCAGTTCGGCGATCAAAGAGCCGATGAGTGCGGCTTCACTTTTAAGAAGACCGGAAATCACATACCCTGTTATCGCACGCCTTGCTCCTGCAGCTGAACCGCTTGAGGAAAGCATCGCGGAGCAGGTTGAGATTCAGATCAAATATGCTGGTTATATCGATAAACAGCTGGCCCAGGTAGACCGCATGATGAAGATGGAAAACAAAAAGCTGCCTGAAGACCTTGATTACTTTGCGATCAACGGGCTGGCAACAGAAGCGAAACAGAAGCTTCACGAAGTACGTCCGCTGTCAGTCGGTCAAGCTTCGCGAGTTTCTGGCGTAAACCCTGCGGACATTTCGATCCTGCTCGTTTATCTTGAACAAGGAAAACTGGCTAAGCTTGCAAGATAATAGGGGGGACGTATGAACACAGCATTATTTAAAGAAAAACTAGCTGAAAGAGGAATCGGGCTGTCTGACCGCCAGATGGAGCAGTTTCAGATCTATTATGAAACGCTCGTCGAATGGAACGAAAAGATGAACCTGACGGCGATTACAGATAAAGAAGAAGTATATTTGAAACACTTTTTCGACTCGATTTCTGCGGCATTTTATTTTGATTTTACGAAGCCGCTGTCGATCTGCGATGTAGGAGCAGGGGCAGGATTTCCTTCTATCCCTATCAAAATCTGCTTTCCGCACCTAAAGCTGTCGATTGTGGATTCGCTGAACAAAAGAATCTCATTCTTGGAGCATCTGGCTTCCGAGCTGGAGCTCGAAGACAGTCATTTTTATCATGACCGTGCCGAAACGTTTGGCCAAAAAGCGGAGATACGCGAAAGCTTCGACCTCGTGACAGCACGTGCTGTAGCCCGTCTCTCTGTTCTAAGTGAGCTATGCCTGCCGCTTGCACGAAAAGGTGGACACTTTCTGGCTATGAAAGGCTCTGCGCTGCCAGAGGAATTGAAAAACGGTGAAAAAGCGCTGAAGACTCTTGGCGGAAAAGTAGAGGACCTTCATGCCTTTACACTCCCGCTTGAAGAGAGCGAACGGTATATCGTAACGATCAAAAAAGAGAGCACTACACCGAAAAAGTATCCAAGAAAACCGGGAACACCGAACAAGTCGCCGCTAGAGTAATTTTTTCAGGCGTGTTTCACGTGAAACATGCCGTTACATAGGAACCGTCAAACCGGTTTTGTAAAGATTTTCTAGGCTGGCAGGAGTTAAGCCAGACAGCAGCGAAATAGTAATGCAGATCACATAAGGTGGTGTATTCGCATGAAGCATTCTTTTTCTAGGTTATTCGGCATCGGCGAAAAGAACCAGCAGCAGACTCTGGAGACGCCTGAGAAAAACGACAATGAAGAAGTTTTGCAGATTCCAGTCAGAAGCATTGTCCCAAACCGTTTTCAGCCAAGAACGGTTTTTATAGATGAACGAATAGAAGAATTGTCTCAGACGATCAGCGCTCATGGTATGATCCAGCCGATCGTTGTCCGTCCGATCGGTGGAGACCGCTATGAACTGATCGCAGGGGAGCGGCGCTGGAGAGCGTCACAAAAGCTCGGATGGGAAACCGTTCCTGCCATCGTTAAGGATATGGATGATTCTCAGACGGCATCTGTCGCACTGATTGAAAATCTTCAGCGTGAGGAGCTGACGGCGATCGAGGAAGCGATGGCTTATGCCCGCCTTCTGGAAATCCACGGACTCACGCAGGAAGGACTCGCTCAGCAGCTTGGCAAAGGGCAGTCAACGATCGCCAACAAGCTGCGCCTATTAAAGCTGCCGCAGACAATTCAGGACGCTTTGCTTGCAAAAGCAATTTCTGAGCGCCATGCGAGAGCACTGATCATCCTCAAGGATCCGGCAAAGCAGGAGCAGGTTTTAGCGGAAATTCTGGAGAAGAATTTGAACGTTAAGCAGACAGAAGAGCGTATCAAGAAGATGATCGAAGGCGAACTTGAGGCGAAAAAGCCTGTCGCCCGCCGAAAATCATTCAGCAAAGACATGCGTCTGGCTATCAATACGGTCAGACAGTCTGTCGATATGGTGCTGCAGAGCGGACTTTCGATCAATACCGAAGAAGAAGAGCACGAAGACTTTTATCAGTTCACGATAAAAATACCGAAGAAGTAAGCAGACGCCGTCCGTTCTCACGGGCGGTTTTTTGTTCTTTTTTAGACAGTGCTTGAGCGGTTTTATTACGTTTAATGAAACATGACGGGCATTATTCTTTCTTTCTTTTTGAGGGTGTGAAATTCTTTTATTTTTTCATCATTTTAAGTAAGTTATTTTTTTCTCTTTCTGATAGAATAGAGGTAATAGTTTGAAGAAAAGAGGTAGGTGACATCATGGCGAGAATCATAGCGATCGCGAACCAGAAGGGCGGGGTCGGAAAGACAACAACTTCTGTCAATCTGGGTGCATGCCTTGCTTATTTCGGGAAAAAAGTGCTCCTTGTAGACATTGATCCGCAAGGTAACGCAACGAGCGGAGTAGGCGTTGAAAAAGGCGACATCGATCAGTGCATTTACAATATTTTAGTAGAAGATGCTGACATCAATGAAGTAATTGTGGAAACCCTTGTTGAAGGGCTGCATATTCTCCCTTCCACGATCCAGCTCGCTGGAGCAGAAATTGAACTCGTCCCGACGATTTCCCGTGAAGTCAGGCTTAAGAGAGCACTCGACAGCGTCAGCCATCGATATGATTACATCATAATTGATTGTCCTCCTTCTCTCGGCCTGTTGACCATCAATTCATTGACGGCTGCGCACTCAGTGCTTATCCCAGTGCAGTGCGAGTACTATGCGCTTGAAGGGCTGAGCCAGCTTCTCAACACGGTAAGGCTTGTTCAGAAGCATCTGAACACAGAACTGATGATAGACGGCGTACTTCTTACAATGCTCGATGCCCGTACGAACCTTGGCATCCAAGTCATTGAAGAAGTGAAAAAGTATTTTCAGGATAAGGTGTACAAATCGATTATCCCGAGAAATATCCGCCTGTCGGAAGCACCGAGCCACGGCAAGCCTATTATCATTTACGATCCGAAGTCCAGGGGAGCGGAAGTGTATTTAGAATTAGCGAAGGAAGTGATCGGCAGTGGCGAAAGGGTTAGGTAAAGGACTAGGTGTCTTTTTTCCGCCGGCTGATGCACCTGCGGAAGAAGCAGTAAAAGAAATCAAAATGAAAGATATACGCCCCAATCCGTACCAGCCGAGAAAAGTTTTTGATGTGGCAGCTATCGCTGAACTGAAAGAATCGATCGAACAGCACGGCATTCTTCAGCCAATTGTGCTGCGCAAAAGCATAAAAGGCTATGAAATCGTGATGGGAGAGCGTCGTTTCCGCGCTGCCAAGGAAGCTGGCCTTAAAGTAATGCCTGCAATCGTCAGAGACTTAAGCGAACAGGAAATGATGGAGATCGCACTCATTGAAAACCTGCAGCGCGAGGACCTGAACCCGGTAGAAGAGGCACAGGCTTACCAAAAACTGATCGAGCATCTGAAGCTCACACAAGAGGAGTTGGCATTGCGTCTCGGCAAAAGCCGCCCGCATATCACGAATCATTTGAGGCTGCTGCAGCTTCCTGATCCAGTGCTGAAACTGATCAGCGAAGGTACGATCTCTATGGGGCACGGCCGTGCACTGCTCGGTCTGAAAAAGAAAACGAGAATGCAGGACGTCATCGAGAAAACAGTGACGGAGCAGCTGAACGTCCGCCAGCTCGAAAAGCTGATACAGGACATCAACCAGAATGTTTCACGTGGAACAAAGAAGAAAAAACCGGTACTCAGCGTTTATCTTCGAGAAAGAGAATCGAATCTGAGGGACATGCTCGGTACGTCAGTGAGCATCAAGAAAATGAAGCGCAAAGGAAAGATCGAGATCGAGTTTTTCTCAGAAGATGACCTTGAGCGTATTTTAGAGCTTCTCGACAAGCAGTAAACCATCCGCCGGGTGGTTTTTCTTTTTACACAGCGTTTAAAAATGTGGAAAATCGGCGCAGTGGGGCAAAAGATTGGGAGAATTTTATATTAAAATCAAATTACATACAATCAGGAGAGCAGAGCGATGTCATTACTCGGAACGTTAGTGAATGGTTTGGCGATCATAGTTGGAAGTTTTTTAGGTCTTTTTTGGACGAGCATTCCGGAAAAGACGAAAACAACGGTCATGCAAGCAATGGGTCTTGCAGTTGCAGTGCTTGGGATCGGTATGGGGCTTAAAAGTGAACAGTTTCTCATCGTTATCGCGAGTCTGGCGCTTGGCGGAGCAGTAGGGGAGAAGATCGATTTAGAGGACAAGCTCGGCCGTGTCGGAAAATGGCTTGAAGGCCGTCTTGGCGCGAAAGAGCAGGGAACTGTAGCACAGGGCTTTGTGACAGCAACTCTTGTATTTGTGGTCGGTGCGATGTCAATTGTCGGTGCGCTGGACAGCGGTCTTCGGCAGGATCATGCGGTGCTATATACGAAGGCGTTAATCGATGGGTTTTGCGCGATGCTCTTTACGTCTGCACTCGGAATAGGCGTCATGTTTTCAGCGATACCCGTTATGCTGTATCAAGGAATTATTACCCTTTTCGCGACTCAGATTGACCGGTTTGTACCGGAAAAATTGATGGATGCGATGATCGTGGAGATTACAGGGACAGGCGGCATCATGATTCTCGCAATCGGATTAAACGTGCTGGGCCTAACAAAAATCCGAGTAGCGAACCTGCTTCCGGGGCTTCTTTTTACCGTTGCAATTGCAGCAATTGTGTACTATTGGAGTGAGATAACAGCTGCAGTGCCGTTTATTTAATAAGGAAACTGTTGCTTTGGAAGGTTTATTTTACTATAAAATTCAGCGGAGAAATGCTTAATCTTCTTGAATTCATCACTGATAAAGTTGATCGGAGTGTAAGGCGCCGACTCCAGCGGGATCAGTGGGACAGGTGAGACCTCTTAAGGCGCAAAGCGGCAAGAGGGCTCACCGCCCGCCCCGCGGAAAGCGTGCGCCTGAAACGGAGATCAACTTCTTCCCTGTAATCTCACATAGAAACAGAGCTTACGAACAGCCTTCAATAAAAAAAATGCCGCAAGTTTTGCTCGCGGCATTTCTTTATTGGATTTTAAAAATATCGCCGTCTGAAGCAGAGATTGTCGGCGAGATTGCGCGGAGCTGGATTTTTTTCCTCAGACACGCCATATGAAGAGAATCTGAGATAAGGTCAGCCATTCTCATGACAATGCTCAAGCGTGTATTTTGAAGGACAAAGTATTCCATGAATCCGCTGACGTTCACGATGCCTGTAATATGTATATCGCCAACGGGCGGAAGCTGCTTATTTACACCAGCACCAGGCTTAACAGGACCTTCGCCAAGGGAAATCATTCCTACATGGTTGAGTCGTCCAAGGCATGCATCGATTCCGATGACAAAAGCGCCAGGATGTTCTTTTTTTATAAAAGCGAGCTTTTCTTCAAGGTTGACCGCATGTACAGGTTCATCCAATGTCCCGTATACAAAAAACGGGAAAGAGTCTTTTGCTTTTAGTTTAGATCCGATCAGCGGCCCAAGAGCATCTCCAGTGGAACGGTCCGTGCCTATGCACACTACGACGACCGTCTGAGGGATTTCAGGCAGCAGGGAAAGGATTTGTTCCGTAACTGAAAAGGATGCGTCCTTTTCTTCATGATGGGTCTTGTATTGCAGCGGTTTGCTCAGTCCAAGTTTCCGTCTGAGGAACATGATTATCCTCTCCTTTTAGATGGTACTATCAGTATACGGAAGGAAAGTGTTTCCTATACATGCTGATATATATTTTCATAGTACAGTTAAGGTAATATACCCGCTTGCCCTTATTTGTTAACAGAGTGATGTTTACGCAGCAGGCAGAGATGATAAACTGTACAAAAGAAATTCTTTATAGTGGATAATGGAGGTTATTTTTATGGAGGTATTAGGTTTTGCTAAAATGGCCGAAGAAGCCTTTAAATACTTGACCGACAGCGCGGTTTGGATGGCATTCACCGTGAAAGGATTGAAGATTCTTGGCATTATAATAGGTGCTGTGATCGTAAAGCACCTTTTAAAAGCTGCCGTCGCCAATGCGTTTAAGCTGCGTGTTAAAAGTCCGCTGAAGCTTCTTTCGGAGCGGCGTGAAGCAACTCTTATGCGGCTGCTCGATAATGTCATATCTTATGTAATCTATTTTATGGCGCTGCTAACGGTATTGAGCGAATTTGTGGATATAAAAGCATTGCTAGCCGGTGCCGGAGTCGTCGGCCTGGCGATCGGTTTTGGCGCACAAAGTCTTGTGAAAGATATCATCACCGGGTTTTTCATCATCTTTGAGAACCAGTTTTCTGTAGGAGATTTTGTCCGCATCGGAAGTTTTGAAGGGCATGTTGAAGAAATCGGTCTGCGTACGACAAAAGTGAAAAGCTGGACAGGAGAACTGCACATCCTGCCGAACTCTTCTATATTGGAAGTGACGAACTTTTCGGTGCATAACAGCATCGCCGTTGTCGATGTGAGCATCGCGTATGAAGAAAACATTGAGAAGGCACAAAAAATAATCGAGCGAGTAGTCAGAGAAAGAGAAGCAGATTTCCCTGAGATGGTAAAACCGCCGGAGGTTCTTGGCGTCCATATGCTCGGTGCATCCGAGGTTGTGATGAGGGTGACGGCAGAAGTGATGCCGATGACGCATTTTAAAATTGCGAGAGAGCTGAGAAAATCAATCAAAGCAGAGTTTGATAAAGAAGGCATCGAGATTCCATATCCGAGAATGGTTACGATCTCTAAAGATCAAAACCCAGCTGCTGATGCTAAAAAGCCATAGGGGGGAAACACATGCAGCAGAAAGTTTTTGAGCTGAACGATGAAGTCGAAATGAAAAAGGTGCATCCGTGCGGTACGAACCGCTGGAAAATCATCCGCATGGGTGCGGATATCCGGATCAAATGCATGGGCTGCCAGCATAGTGTGATGCTGCCGAGAGCCGAGTTTGCTAAAAAAGTGAAAAAAGTGCTGACAGCTAAAGAGGAGCAATAAAAAGACAGCCCGAAGATGATGCCGGATTTGGTTGGATTTGATGAGGCGGAAGATGCTTGTCCTATATGACGCAGAAAAATTCACCGTTGTTTCACGTGAAACACTTTATATGGCTTGTGAGCAGCTTTTAGAAGAGGATAATGATGAAAAGGACTGTGAGGCTTCGTTGCCGGCAGTCCTTTTTTATGTGCAAGTGAACGAAGCGAGTTCTTGTTTTTTAGGAAAAGAAAACCTATAATTGTGAAGGATGTTTATTGATTTGTATCATCAATGCGTTTTTATATAAATGAGGAGTGAAAAACATGGCTCTAACAACTGGTATTGTCGGACTGCCGAACGTCGGCAAATCGACGCTTTTTAACGCGATCACACAGGCAGGAGCGGAATCTGCCAACTATCCTTTCTGTACGATTGAACCGAACGTGGGAATTGTAGAGGTTCCTGATCACCGTCTGCAGAAGCTGACTGAGCTTGTTCAGCCGAAAAAGACAGTTCCGACAACGTTTGAATTCACAGACATCGCTGGAATCGTAAAAGGAGCGAGCACTGGGGAAGGACTAGGTAACAAATTCTTGTCTCATATCCGCCAGACAGACGCGATCCTTCAGGTTGTACGCTGTTTTGAAGATGAAAACATCACGCACGTTCACGGCCAAGTGAATCCGGTAGAAGATATCGAGGTTATTAACCTTGAGCTGATCTTCGCTGATATGGAAACAGTGGATAAGCGCATCCAGCGTATTGAAAAGCTGGCAAAATCTAAAGACAAAGAAGCAATGGCTGAGCTTCCGGTTCTTCAGCAGATTAAAGAAGCACTCCTGCAGGAGCTTCCAGCGCGCAGCGTGGAGCTCTCGCCTGAAGAGAAGAAAATCGTTTATGGTCTTCACCTTTTGACTATGAAGCCGATCCTTTACGTGGCAAACGTGAGCGAGGACGATTTGCTGGAAGGCACGAACGAACACGTTGAATCAGTGCGTGAGTATGCAGCCAGAGAGAACGCAGAGGTTATCGTGATCTGCGCGCGTGTTGAGGAAGAGATTGCTGAGCTTGACGGCGAAGAGAAGAAAGCTTTCTTGGCTGAGCTTGGAATTGAAGAAGCAGGTCTTGATAAGCTGATCCGCGCTTCTTATTCATTGCTTGGACTTGCGACTTACTTCACTGCAGGCGTTCAGGAAGTCCGCGCATGGACGTTCCGCAAAGGCATGAAGGCTCCTCAGTGTGCTGGAATCATCCACACTGACTTCGAGCGCGGCTTTATCCGTGCTGAAGTCGTTGCGTACGACGACCTTGTCGATGCCGGTACGATGGCGGTAGCGAAGGAACGTGGGAAAGTACGCCTCGAAGGAAAAGAGTATGAGATGAAAGACGGAGATGTCGTACATTTCCGCTTTAACGTATAAGATGATTTGGTTAAGCCGCCGCAGGACATTTACGTGTCTTGGGGCGGTTTTTTCTATTGAGTGAGAGCGGACGGCTGGGTATGCTGTCTCCTCCGTATGGACAGAAAGGGTGATGTGTCCATTTGGGGTACCGTACCCCGACTAGGGATTGACTAATTCTGAAAGCTACCCTTGTCTTTCAGAGGAGACTTTGTTATAATTCTATATTGTGAGTAATTGTCGATATTTGATTTGATGATTTGCTCCTTGCCTGAGCATCGAGCTTGGGCCGCTAAGACCAAAAGGAGGTGAACGGAATGAAAAAGTACGAAATCATGTACATCGTCCGTCCGAATGTTGAAGAGGATACGCTTAAAGCTACGCGCGAGCGTGCAAAGACTATCCTAACAGATAACGGTGCGGAGATCGCGAACGAAAAAGAAATCGGCAAGAAGCGTCTTGCTTATGAAATCAATGACTTCCGCGACGGGTATTACACTCTATTGGAAGTTAATTCTCCAGTTGAAGCGATTAACGAGTTCGACCGTCTTATGAAGATCAACGAAGATGTTCTTCGTTTCATGACGATTGTAGACGAAAGATAATCCTTTAGGAGAGTGGTTCTGATGCTAAATCGTGTAGTACTGGTGGGACGTTTAACGAAAGACCCAGAATTAAAATATACTCCAAACGGCGTGGCTGTAGCCAACTTCACGCTCGCAGTGAATCGTCCTTTTTCTAACCAGCAAGGTGAAAAAGAGGCAGATTTCATTAACTGTGTCGTGTGGCGCAAACCAGCTGAAAACGTGGCTAACTACTTGAAAAAGGGTTCGCTTGCGGGAGTGGATGGACGGATGCAAACCCGTTCATACGACAACAATCAGGGTCAGCGAGTGTATGTTACCGAAGTAATGGCGGAGAGTGTTCAGTTCCTTGAACCTCGAAATGCGAATGCCGGTCAAGGCCAATATCAGCCTCAGACAGCAAACAACTTCGGAGGACCATCGAACAATGATCGCGGATATGGGCAGCAGCCTAATCAGAACCGTAGCTTCGGAAGTGACAACGGATATGGCGGACAGCAGCAACAACAGCAGCAGAATGCCAACCGCAATAACTTCAAAGATGACCCGTTTGCGAATGACGGCACTCCGATCGACATTTCTGATGACGATCTGCCATTTTAATACGTAAACAATTGAGCGATAATAGATAAAAAAACAATAAAGGAGGTATGCACCATGGCTGGACGTCGCGGTGGACGCCAAAAGCGTCGTAAGGTTTGTTTCTTCACTGTAAACAAAATCACTTACATCGACTACAAAGACACTGATCTTTTAAAGCGTTTCGTATCTGAGCGCGGAAAGATTCTTCCTCGTCGTGTGACAGGAACTTCTGCTAAATATCAGCGTCAACTAACACGCGCAATCAAACGCTCTCGTTTCATGGCATTATTGCCATACGTAACGGAATAGACCGTTCAAAAACCACAGTCTTTATGGCTGTGGTTTTTTTGTTGGTGAAAATGCTGGGGGTCCGGTACGCTGAACTGCAGAAGCCTTATATATGAAGGGATTTGCTTCGGGGGTACCGTACCCCCGAAGCTTTACCGAGGCAATCCTCTTGATTTATAGGGAAAGTTGTTTACTATAAGTAAGTAACTAAACTTAGGAGGTATACGATGGAGCTTAAGGGAATTCACCACGTATCTGCCATGACTGCAAATGCTCAAAACAATTATGATTTTTATAGTAAGGTGCTTGGTCTGCGTTTGATCAAAAAGACCGTCAACCAGGACGACACGTCTGTTTATCACCTTTTTTATGGTGATGAAAAAGGAAATCCAGGCACTGAGCTGACATTCTTCGAGATCCCGATGGCCGGCCGCAATCATGACGGCAATAACAGTATTTCTGCGATTTCTCTTCGTGTGCCAAATGATGAAGCGCTCGTTTATTGGACAAAGCGCTTTGAAGAGTTGAATGTTCCACATGAAACCATCACGGAGAAAGCGGGGAGAAAGGTGCTGCCTTTCCGCGATCCAGAAGGGCAGAGGCTGATTCTTGTCTCCGATGAGAACGACAGCGGGGTTGAGTCAGGGAAGCCTTGGGACCGGGGTCCGGTACCTTTACAATACGCGATTACTGGACTAGGACCCGTTCATCTGACTGTTCCTGACCGCCGTCTGACAGAAGAGGTGCTTACCCGTGTTATGGGCTACCGCATGAAAGGGCAATATGCCTCTTCAGCAGCAGGACAGCCAGATGTTCACGTATACGAGACAGGAAAAGGCGGGTCTGGTTCAGAGGTGCACATTGAAGAGCGCAACGATCTGCCGCGTGAACGGCTAGGCCGCGGCGGCGTGCACCACGTTGCTTTTCGTGTAGAGAATGAAGAGGAGATGCGGCAGTGGATCAATAAAGTTCAGCTGGAGCGTATCCCGAACTCCGGCTTTGTGGACCGCTTTTATTTCCGCTCGCTTTATTTCAGGGAGCCGAACGGCATTCTTTTCGAGCTGGCGACAGATGGTCCGGGCTTTGATACAGATGAAGAGTTCCAGCATCTAGGCGAGTCGCTTGCGCTTCCGCCGTTTTTGGAACCGCAGCGCAGCGAGATTGAAGCAAAACTGAAGCCTCTGGATACGAAGCTTTAAGTGTTACGTGCGAAAAGAAGGATAACGGTCTCTGCTGTTCGAATACAGAATGAGATAAGGGGGATGGAAGTATGAGCAAAGTAAAATTGCCGATGCCTGCCGGACTCATTCTTGAACGCGCGGCGGCTAAAGGACTTGCTGGTGCTGTGCTTGCAGATGCAGTCCGGTATAAAAATCGTCCTGCGTTTCAGGAAACGGGTATCAGTGAAGAAAGCATAGATTTCATTTTTGAATATGGCTCAGAAAATATGGAGATTTGCGAGAACGCCATTTTGCAGGGCTACGAGTTTAAGTTTCTTTCCATTCGAGGGCTGCAGAACTTCTTGATTGCGAGGCTTGGACTTGAAGAAGGGAAGGATTTTACCATTTCGGAAACGCATCTGGATCGAGTGGTGATTCCGGCTGAAAAGTATCAAGGAGTGCGGGAAACTATACCTGGAAACTGGGTGTTTGCAGAACTGGAGCAGAGCGGTGATGGCGGTATTTATCGTATTGAGCATGCTTCAGCGGGTTCAGGGCTTATTTCAAAAGGTTAAATGCGGTTTATGAATTAATAAAACAGCGAAATTAGTAACAGAGCAGAAAAGACGCATTGTGCGGGCTTTTTGGCTCTGTTTTTTGGTTGGTTTGGCGGGGGGAAGGGCTTTGATGATAGTTTTGAAAAGCTGCTGAAAGACGTTTTGCGGGCATTTTTTTGGAATTGCGGGCAAAAAGCGGGGATTCTCGGGTGAAAATATAAATTTACGGACGAAAGCAGCAAATTTGCGGTTACAGCCTTCTCGAAATCCCTGCAAATCCATATAAATTAAAGGGGGGTACGGTACCACATCGAAAAAAGCCAACGCCCGCAGCGGCTGCTGCCTCATCGTACCGTACCCCCGATCTTATCCCCGACCTTGTTCGGCTTCCAATGGTTTGAACACTTTGCATAAGGTCAATGATGGGAATAGTGGAATAGTTGAAAATTTGCGGGGGTAGCGTCTACAATGTAATGTAGAATGCGGAAGAGGTGTTGTATGTCCAGGTTGGTTCGTGACGGGTTATTTTTGTTTATTGCTTATTTTGCGATGCTGGCAGTCTCGGTTTTTCTGCCGGGCATGGGCGTTCTTTTATATATGGCTCTGCCTGTACCGTTTGTGGTGATGCAGGCAAAGCACGGATTTAGAGGGGGAGCGGCGTTCAGTGCGGCCGCTGTGATTCTTTCGATAGCCGCAGGAGGATTCCAGGCGGTCTGGTTTGCTTTGCTGCCTGGCTTAGCGGGTATCGTTATGGGTGAGCTTTTCAGGCGTCAGAAGCCAGCTTTTGGTGTATGGCTTGGCGGGGCGCTCGCAAACTTGCTCAACTTCCTGCTGCTGCTTCTTTATACGAAGCTAGTATTGAAGATTAATCCTGTCGCTGAGGCGCAAAAAGGAGTCTCTGAGGTGCTGGAGGAGGCAGGAAAGCTGGAGAGTCAGACAGGCGGCGCCAATCAGCAGGCACAGCTCATACAAGAGCAGGTGGACTTGCTGCCGTCACTGCTGCCTTCGACGATGATCATCGTGGCGATCGTACTTGCTTTTATCACGTTCCTGATCGCACGCGTTGTCCTGAAAAAACAGGGAGTTGAAATGAAAAAACTCCCTCCTTTCCGTGAATGGAATTTTCCACGGGCGTTTATCTGGTATTATCTTGCGGCGATCGTGCTTGTTTTTACGGATCCTGAAAAAGGAACCACGATGCATATGATAACAGTGAACTTATATTCGCTTCTTTCAATCGTGTTCGTTATTCAAGGGCTGACATTCGTGTTTTACTGGGCATGGGTGAAGAAAAAGCCGAAAGCAATCCCTGTTCTTATCACTGCTGTTGTCATTTTATCGTCAGGCATACTGCCGATTCTTATGGAAGTCGTTAAATTCTTGGGTATAATTGATGTAGGATTTAACGCGAAAAACAGGTTGAAACCAAAACAGTAGGAGCTGACATTATGCCAAAGTTTTTATTGAAACGGTGGCATGGTTATCCTGTGATAGCCTTGTTTGTGTTATCGGTGCTGCTTGTCAGCATCCTCACATATTATCAATGGGCGGCAGGACTTGCCGGATTTGCCGCTCTCGGAATCATTTTTTATTTTAATATGAAGGCTGAAGCTGCCTTTCAGGAGGAGCTCGGCGATTATATTTCCACGCTTTCTTACCGCATTAAAAAGGTAGGAGAAGAAGCGCTCATGGAGATGCCGATCGGGATCCTGCTCTATGATGAGAATTACAAGATTGAGTGGGCGAATCCTTATATGGCCGCTTTAATAGAAGAAGAGTCTTATATCGGGCATTCGATCAACCATGCTTCAGAAGAGCTGATTCCTTTAATAAAAGGAGAAGCGAAGGAAGAAATCATCAGCATCAACACGCGTAAGTATCATGTGAGTTTTAAAAAAGATGAGCGGCTGCTTTATTTCTTTGATGTGACGGAACAGCTGGAGATCGAACGTCTTTATGACGAGGAACAGACCGTTATGGGCATCATTTTCCTCGATAACTATGAAGAAGTGACCCAGGGTCTCGACGATCAGTTCAGGTCCAACATCAACTCTAAGGTGACAAAAGTGCTGAACGGCTGGGCGAACCAGCACGGCATCTACTTGAAGCGCACGTCAGCAGAACGTTTTTTAGCTGTTTTTAATCAGAGGACATTGAACGAACTTGAGAAAAATAAATTCAGCGTGCTGGATGAAGTGAGAGAGTCGACGGCAAAGGAAAACGTCGCGCTCACGCTCAGTATCGGGGTCGCGGCAGGAACGAACAACCTGCCAGAGCTCGGACAGCTGTCACAGTCCAGTCTTGACCTTGCGCTCGGCCGCGGCGGCGACCAGGTGGCGATCAAGCAGACGACTGGAAAAGTCCGTTTTTACGGCGGGAAAACGAACCCTGTTGAAAAGCGCACAAGAGTGCGTGCCCGCGTCATCTCGCATGCGTTGAGCGAGCTTGTCGCCGATTCTGATAAGGTGATCATCATGGGTCATAAAAATCCTGACATGGATGCTATAGGCTCGGCGATCGGTATTTTAAAAGTGGCACAGGTGAACGGAAAAGAAGGCTATGTCGTCCTTGACCAGGCAGACCTCGATACAGGGGTGCTGCGTCTGATGGAAGAGATTAAAGAAACAGAATCTGTATGGAAATACTTTATCTCGCCAGAAGAGGCGCTCGAGCTCAGTTCGCCGGAGACGCTGCTTGTGGTGGTTGACACGCACAAGCCGTCGATGGTCATTGAAGAGCGGCTGCTGAACAAATTGGATCATGTGGTTGTTATTGACCATCACCGACGCGGCGAGGAATTTATCGCCGATCCAGTGCTCGTTTATATGGAGCCGTATGCGTCTTCTACAGCCGAGCTTGTTACTGAGCTGCTGGAATACCAGCCGAAGCGCCTGAAAATGCGCATGCTCGAAGCGACAGCGCTTCTGGCAGGGATTATCGTGGATACGAAGAGTTTCACGCTCAGGACCGGCTCCAGGACGTTTGACGCGGCATCCTACTTAAGAGCGCACGGAGCGGATACGATTCTTGTACAGCGTTTTTTAAAAGAAGATCTGGAAACGTACAACCGCCGTTCGAAGCTGATCGAGAGCGCGGAGATGTATAAAAAAGGTATTGTGGTCGCGACAGGGCCGTCTGATGAAGCGTACAACCAGGTGGTAATCGCGCAGGCGGCTGATATTCTGCTGGCGATGAACAACGTCTCAGCTTCGTTTGTAATCTGCAACCGTCTCGACGGCAAGATCGGGATCAGCGCGAGATCGCTCGGCGATATTAACGTACAGATGATCATGGAGAAGCTTGAGGGCGGCGGACATCTAACAAATGCCGCATGCCAGATTGAACATGCTACAATAGAAGAAGCAAAATCCCGCTTACAGGCGGTGATTGACGAGTACTTTGAAGGGGGAGAAGAAGAATGAAAGTAGTTTTTCTTCAGGATGTAAAAGGAAAAGGCAAAAAAGGCGAGATCAAGAACGTATCAGAAGGCTATGCACGCAACTACCTGCTGCCGAACAAGCTCGCGACTGAAGCGAATAAAAGCGCAGTAGCATCCGTAGAAGGCCAGAAAAAGAGCGAAGAGAAAAAAGCTCAGGCGATGAAGGAAGAAGCGGAGCAGCTGAAAGAGAAGCTCGCTGAGATGACAGTTACGGTCAAGACAAAAGCAGGAGAAGGCGGCCGCGTTTTCGGTTCCGTGACAAGCAAACAGATTGCGGAAAGCCTGAAAAAAGCAGGCGTCACGATCGACAAGCGCAAGATCGAACTGAACGATCCAATTAAAGCACTCGGCCACACAAACGTGCCGGTGAAGCTCCACTCAGAAGTGACAGGAACGATCAAGGTTCATGTTGTAGAAGGGTAATAAGATGGGAAAAGACAAACCGGGATTTTTAGCGGTTTGTCTTTTTTGTTGAGAGCGGTCGGGGTCGGGGTTGGGGGTACGGTACCATTTGCGATATTGTGGCTCTATTACAGGATTTATTTTAAATGGTACCGTACCCCCATAGATATCCAGCACTTTCCATTCAAACACCGAGCGAATGTGATCGGGTTATGATAAAATAGATAAGCTAGGGGCAGTATTGCTTCTCGGCTAAAACTTACACTATACACTCAAAAATAGATAGATAGAAAGAGGAGGAGGACAGGGAATTGAGCGATTTGTTTGCAGACCGTATACCGCCGCAGAATATAGAGGCTGAGCAGGCTGTACTCGGGGCTATTTTCCTTGAGCCAGAGTCTCTCATCACCGCATCGGAAATACTGCTTCCTGATGACTTTTACCGTGCGACACACCAGAGTATTTATCGCGTGATGCTCGACTTGGCCGGTAAAGGAGAGCCGGTCGACCTGGTAACTGTAACGGCTGAGCTGTACGACCGTAAGCAGCTCGAAGACATAGGCGGCGTTTCCTATTTAAGCGAATTGGCGAACAGTTCACCGACTGCCGCCAACATAGAATATTACAGCAAGATAGTAGAAGAAAAGTCCTTGCTGCGCCGTCTGATCCGCGCAGCAACTGATATAGCAGCGAACAGCTATGCCCGTGAAGAGGAAGTTGAAGCGATCCTTAATGAGGCGGAGAAGACGATTCTTGAGGTAGCGAACCGCAAGAATACGAGCGCTTTTACCGTTATTAAAGACGTTCTTGTGCAGGCGTATGACAACATCGAAGCTCTCAACAACCGAAAAGGCGACATCACAGGCGTACCGACTGGATTTAACGATCTTGACCGGATGACGGCTGGCTTCCAGCGAAACGACTTGATCATCGTGGCCGCACGTCCTTCCGTTGGTAAGACGGCGTTCGCGCTGAACATCGCGCAGAACGTAGCAACAAAGACGGACGAGAACATCGCGATCTTCTCGCTTGAGATGGGTGCCGAGCAGCTTGTTATGCGTATGCTTTGTGCGGAAGGAAACATTGACGCGCAAAGGCTCCGTACCGGAAGCCTGCTGCCGGAAGACTGGCAGAAGCTGACGATGGCGATGGGAAGTTTGTCTGCCGCCGGCATTTATATCGATGACACGCCGGGTGTCCGTATCAATGATATCCGCGCCAAATGCCGCCGTCTGAAGCAGGAAAAAGGACTTGGCATGATCTTGATTGACTACTTGCAGCTCATTATGGGAAGCGGGAAGTCAGGCGAGAACCGTCAGCAGGAAGTATCCGAGATCTCCCGTTCATTAAAAGCGCTCGCTCGTGAACTCCAAGTTCCAGTTATCGCACTGTCACAGCTTTCCCGTGGCGTAGAACAACGTCAGGACAAGCGTCCGATGATGTCTGATATTCGTGAATCGGGATCGATCGAGCAGGATGCCGATATCGTCGCGTTCTTGTACCGTGACGATTATTATGACAAAGAATCAGAAGCGAAGAACATTATTGAAATTATTATCGCTAAGCAGCGTAACGGCCCGACCGGTACGGTTGAACTGGCGTTCGTAAAAGAATACAACAAGTTCGTTAACTTAGACCGGCATCATGAGGAAAGCTCCATTCCGCCCGGTGCATAGAAAAAGGCAGCCTGATTTCTTATCAGGCTGCCTTTTCAAGTTCTTCAAGGATGTTCATCTCATCTGCCCAGCGGCGGATTCTTTTTAATGCGCGTTCGTTTTCATATTCATACCATTTTTCCAATAAACCAAGCTGTTCGGCTGTTTCTTTAAATTCACGGAAAGGCTTGCGGCTGTTCAGCGCACGCAGCAGCTTACTGTGAGTCTGCTGCATCTCAAACTCGAGCATCCATCCGTAAACTTCGTTGCTAAGTACTTTAGGGATTGGCAGGTAGCGGCGTTCATTAGCTTCATCGTCCCAGTCAATTCCGGATTCGCCAGTCAAAGCCTCATCCATCTCCATATAGATAGATTTCTCGTGCGTATCAAAATAATAAGAATGGTCATAATGATTGTCTAGATACGCTTCTATGATGTCCTGAATTAAACTCATGTTGCCCTCCTTGGTGGTCGGGGGTCCGGTACCTTTCGTCAAAACACCAGGGTTTATGCTGGATGAGGACGAAAGGTACCGGACCCCAAAAAAGATCTTTATACATAAATTCGTTACAACGGATAATATATGTAGGTTGTTTTTCCGAACGAATTATTAAGGTTGTGTTATATTGTTCGGCTTTAGGTTGACTTTTCTTTTTTTACTTGCTACACTTAGCATGGTTTTTTGATACTTAATGCTATTAAAGCAGCAGAGGATACTCATGGAGGTGCTAGGCCATGTCATCAGTAGTTGTAGTAGGAACACAGTGGGGAGACGAAGGTAAAGGAAAGATTACCGATTACCTTTCTGAAAAAGCGGAAGTTGTAGCCCGTTACCAGGGTGGAAACAACGCCGGCCACACGATCGTGTTCGAGGGAAAAAAATATAAGCTTCACTTAATTCCATCAGGGATTTTTTACAGCGATAAAGTTTGCGTGATCGGAAACGGAATGGTCGTTGACCCGAAAGCGCTAGTAGAAGAGCTTGCTTATCTTCACGGAGAAGGTGTAAGCACAGATAACCTGCGCATCTCTAACCGCGCGCACGTTATCCTGCCATACCACTTGCAGCTTGATATTTTAGAAGAAGAGTCAAAGGGTGCGAACAAGATCGGTACGACGAAAAAGGGTATCGGCCCTGCGTACATGGATAAAGCAGCGCGTGTCGGGATCCGAATCGCTGACCTTCTTGACCGCGAAGTGTTTGAGGAAAAATTAGAGCGCAACCTTGCAGAGAAGAACCGTGTGTTCGAGCGCATTTATGAGGCTGAAGGCTTCACAAAAGAGCAGATTCTTGACGAGTACTACGAGTACGGCCAGCAGATCGCCAAGTATGTTGTCGATACTTCAGTTGTACTTAACGACGCTCTTGACGATGGAAGGCGCGTATTGTTTGAAGGCGCACAGGGCGTTATGCTCGATATCGACCAAGGTACGTATCCGTTCGTTACATCTTCCAAC
This sequence comes from Fictibacillus aquaticus, assembly GCF_002245695.1. Classification (GTDB taxonomy): domain Bacteria; phylum Bacillota; class Bacilli; order Bacillales; family Fictibacillaceae; genus Fictibacillus; species Fictibacillus aquaticus. The sequence continues at coordinate 35,434 of NZ_NOII01000003.1, forward strand.
CCGATCGCGGGCGGAGTGACGATCGGTTCTGGTGTCGGTCCTTCTAAAATCAACCACGTTGTCGGCGTATCCAAAGCTTATACTACTCGTGTCGGCGATGGACCGTTCCCGACTGAGCTTCACGATGAGATCGGTAACCAGATCCGTGAAATCGGCCGCGAATACGGTACAACAACAGGCCGTCCGCGCCGTGTCGGCTGGTTTGACGCTGTTGTTGTCGGACACGCTCGCCGCGTTTCAGGGATTACAGATCTTTCATTGAACTCAATCGACGTATTGACTGGAATTGAGACGCTGAAGATCTGTGTGGCTTACAAGTACAAAGGTGAGATCATCCGTGAGTTCCCGGCTAGCTTGAAGATGCTTGCTGAGTGTGAGCCGGTGTTTGAAGAGCTTCCAGGCTGGACAGAAGACATCACAGGTGTGAAGGAGCTTTCTGAGCTTCCAGAGAACGCACGCCACTATGTGGAGCGCATCTCTCAAGTAACGGGTATCCCGCTGTCGATTTTCTCAGTAGGTCCAGACCGCGCTCAGACGAACATGGTTCGTGGAGTATTTGCATAAGCATAATTTGAATGAATTGGCCCCCGCGGGAGTGCGGGGGTTTTGTTTTTGTGGTGTTTGGTATGGCGCGCAGGGTGCAAAGAACGAGGCAATGCTGTAAATAAACATGTCGATAAATAAATATAATTTCGTGGTGCAAATAAATTTTGGAATCTGCAAATAAAGGGTGAAGATTCGCAAATAAAAACTCAGAATCTGCAAATAAATGTTCCAGATCCGCAAATAAAATCGTTTGAAACTGTGATAGCTTTACAGTTTTACATGCTGAAAATTAAAATTCTATTACTTTATTTAAAAAATGTTTCAAAACTCTATTGCCAAAGATTTTTTTACATGGTAAAGTAACACTTGTCGTGAAAAACACGGCGCTCACATAGAACAACACATAACTATTTATGAAGCCATTAGCTCAGTCACGAGCGAAACATCGTGATTGAACGGCGAGTTGTCTCGACGGATACACCCGCAGTCAATTCTTGTAGAGGAAGAGACAGGGAACCGACGGACACATTTCACAGCACGAGCCATTAGCTCAGTCGGTAGAGCATCTGACTTTTAATCAGAGGGTCGAAGGTTCGAGTCCTTCATGGCTCACCATTTTTTCTTATAAAAGTGGCCCATTGGTCAAGCGGTTAAGACACCGCCCTTTCACGGCGGTAACACGGGTTCGAATCCCGTATGGGTCACCATTTATATTTTCATAGCGGATCCGTGGTGTAGTGGTTAACATGCCTGCCTGTCACGCAGGAGATCGCCGGTTCGACCCCGGTCGGGTCCGCCATTTATTTTTAATAGGTTGTTAGTAGACTTATTAAAATCAATATTTACAAAATGGCTCGGTAGCTCAGTCGGTAGAGCAGAGGACTGAAAATCCTCGTGTCGGCGGTTCGATTCCGTCCCGAGCCACCATTTTACTTTAACCTTTCATATAACAATCAACAAAGGCTGCCATCATGGCAGTCTTTTTTCTATGTTTTTGAGATTTGCCCGCAAACTTTGATTTTTGACCGAGAATGGATCAAATTTGCCCGTAAAATCTAGATTTTACCCGTGAATTTCAATTTTTGCCTGCAAACCATAAATAGGCATCATTGCTTATAGAGTAAAGGCTGCCGGACTGTGTCCGCCATCTGATCAAAACATAAAGAGGGGGTACGGTACCATTTCCTGCGTAAGCCGCTGCATCGCGGCTGAAGAGAAAATGTACCGTACCCCCATGTTTTCTTACCTTAATTTACTGCTGTCACTTCTGCCTGCTCAAGCTCTCCAGCGGGGCCGAAGAACTCGTAGTGTACGCGGTCTGCTGGAATTCCCCAGCTTTTGAGTGTTTGGTAGATGTTTTTCATGAACGGGACTGGTCCGCAGAAGTAGAAATCGGCATTATCACGGTCTGCAACCACACCGCTCAGCCACTTGCTATCAACAAAGCCGTCTTTATCAAAGTTTCCTGCAGCGCGGTCGCCTTCCGTTGGCTCAGAATACGCGACATATGACTTAAAGCTATCATGCTCGCTCACAATCCTGTTAACATGGTCTCTCATCGCATGGGTGGAGCTGTTTAGTGCGGCATGGATGAATGTGACTTCACGTTCTGGCTGTTTCTCAGCGATTGTGTTTAGCATGCTGATCATCGGTGTCTGGCCAACGCCTCCGCTGATCAAGACGACAGGGCGTTCGCTTTCCATCTCAAGCACAAAGTCTCCAGCAGGTGCAGTTACTGGCAGTACATCCCCTGCCAAAATCCCATTATGCAGGTAGTTCGAAACGACACCATCGACGCCTGACCCGGACTCTTTTTTTACACTGATGCGGTAGTAGTCTTTGCCAGGAGCGTCTGACAGGCTGTACTGGCGCAGGTGAGTGTAGGCATCGCCTTCTGGCTGCAGTTTTACTGTGATGTATTGGCCTGGCTTGAAGGAAGCGAGCGGCTTTCCGTCTTCAGGGCGAAGGTAGAAGGACGTGATCACATCACTTTCCTCTACTTTACGATCGACTACAAAATTGCGATAGCCTTCCCAGCCGCCGTGCTGTTCTTTTGCTTCGGTATACATATCCTGCTCGACGCTGATAAACACGTCTGCGATCACGCCGTACGCTTTGCCCCATGCGCCGATGATTTCATCTGTCGCTGCATCGCCAAGAACGTCTTTAATCGCCTGAAGGAGGTTTTCTCCTACGATCGGATAGTGCTCAGGAAGAACGCCTAGACTGCGGTGCTTGTGGGCGATCTGTTTGACGACAGGAAGGATCGCGCCTAGGTTTTCAATGTTAACAGCGGCTGCATACACAGCGTTTGCCAGTGCCGTCTGCTGGCGGCCTTGCTTTTGGTTAGCGTGGTTGAAGATGTTGAGAAGCTCAGGGTGCTTGCTGAACAATGTTTTGTAAAATTGTGCTGTAATATCTTTGCCGTACTTTTCTAATACAGGAACTGTCGATTTAATGATGTTAATCGTCTGCTGATCAAGCATGATGATCTCTCCTTTTTTATAAAAGCGTTTGTGATGACTTCATTGTATATTGGCGCGTGATGTAAGCGTGTGATTATAATCACATTTTAGGTGGCGGAATGATGAACAATACAAGGATTTAATTTGCGGTTGTGCGAATATAATGAGAGCACCAATGTATTAGGGGAAGGAAGATGGGGATGGCTGTTGAAATAGCAGGTCCGCTTTATTTGGCGGTTTGTTATTTGATCGGAAATGTAATGACAGGATATTTAGTGGCAAAGCTGTTGAAGGGCGTGGATCTGCGGAAAGAAGGAAGCGGAAATATTGGCGCACGGAACGCCGGGCGTGTGCTCGGCAAGGCGGGGTTCGTCCTGACGCTTGGAGGAGATGCGGCTAAGGGGGCTCTCGCTGTCTTGGTGGCGGAATATCTGGACTTAAGCAGCACATTTCAGCTGCTCGGATTTTTAGCAGTGCTCGTCGGTCATTGCTGGCCGGCGGTGCTGAAATTTCATGGAGGTAAAGGGGTCGCGGCGTTTATCGGAGGGATTTTGATCATCGATTATAAAGCGGCACTCGTCATGGCTGCCATTTTTCTGCTATTGTTTGCGATCAAGCGCAGTTTGACTGCGGCAGGACTCGTGTCGTTCGGACTTTATCCGATTATTTTTTACCTGATGGGAGGCGGATTGCTGGAGGTTTTGCTGCTCATTCCGTCTAGTCTGCTCGTTGTTTGGGTGCAAAAAGAGGAATTAAGAGAACGAATGGTTCTGTAACATTTTGAAATATTTCTAACAGCTGAAAACGCTGACAAACGGGAAAAAGCCTTGGTACACAAGGCTTTTTTATATTTTTTCTAAAAAAATATTTCCATATTATTTACATTATCATTACAAATTCCCCTATATTCTGACAAGGTTCCTTTCCATATGTTAGGCTACTCTAGGTGAAATAGTACCTATTTTTACTATGAGACTTAAGAATCATATGTACAGATAGAGCTTTAGGGGGAAATAAAAAGGTATGCTGAAATGGAATAATAAGGCAGTGCTTTCGCTTGCCATCAGTGCTGCAGCAATCCTTGGCTTCAGTGCAAAAGAAGCGTCAGCCCATCATGATGATAACGAATTGATCAAGACGATATATCACGTTTATGTGGACGGAAATGAAATTGGTACGGTCCACCATAAGAGCGTGGTCACTAAAGAGACAGAAAGAGTTCTGGCTGAAGCGGAGAAATCGAGCAGCAGCCAAGATCTTGATTATAAAATCAAGCAGGATATCACGTTTGAAGCAGAAAGAGTGTTCCGTCCGGTTTTTGACGAAGCACAGGTTCGCAATGCGCTGCAAAATGAACTGAGTGTGGCTGTTAAGGCGTACCGCTTGAATGCAGCCGATGAAACGGTCGCTTATTTGTCTTCTGAAAAAGAAGCAAAGGACCTTATTGAAAAATTAAAGCTTCAATATGTATCTAAAGAAGAGTTAGAGCAGATTAATGCGGCTAAAAAGGAAAATGGCGGCAAGCCAAAGCTAAAGGCTGGCGAGAGCGTCATCACAGACGTGACGTTTACAAAGGACCTCACGATCAGTATTCAGGAGGTTCAGCCTGATTTGATCGTGTCAGCAGAAAGTGCGTTTAATACAATAAAAACCGGCAAGATGCAGGTTTCTGACTATAAATTGAAGTCGGGTGACACGCTTGAACGCGTTGCGGCAAAGCATAAGATGTCGGTGAATCAGATTTTGAGCCTCAACCCGAAACTTCTTCTGTCTGACCGCATGAGCGAAGGCAGAAGCATCAAGATTATGAAGCATGTTCCTTTTACAGATGTGATCGTGCACGAGCTGAAGCGAGAGAAGAAAGTCATTCCTTTCGTCGTAAAAGAAGAGAAAGACGGCTCGATGGAGCTTGGCACAACGAAAATCGTGCAAGAGGGACAAGCTGGGGCAGAGGACATCACGTACACGACGCTATCTGTGAACGGCGAAACGAAGTCTGCAGATATGCTGATAAAAGAGGTCGTGAAGCAGCCGGTCGAAAAGATCGTGAAGATCGGAACGAAGGAAATTCCGTCGAAGGGCACAGGTTCGATGGTATGGCCGGCAGTTGGCGGTTATATCTCAAGCCACCAAGGCGAGCGCTGGGGCCGAGCTCATAAAGGGATCGACATCGCGCGCCCGAGTGAGCGCTCAATCTTAGCGGCTGACAACGGCAAGGTCGTGGAAGCCGGCTATGATAACGGCGGCTATGGCAATAAGATTATCATTGATCACAACAACGGCATGCGCACGATGTACGCTCACTTGAGCTCCATCTCGGTGAAGCCTGGTGACGTGGTGAAAAAAGGTTCGAAAATCGGTGTGATGGGGTCGACAGGAAACTCAACTGGCATCCATCTACACTTTGAAGTATATAAAAATGGTGCGCTGCAAAACCCGCTGAAATATGTGAGCGAGTAAGCAAGCGAAAAGCTGCCCCGATACGGTCGGGGCGGCTTTTTTTACACTTCGTACATTTCGGTACGGTTGACTTATAGACGCGGTTTGCCGACAATAGACAAGAGAGGTGAAGGACGATGAAGGAAACCCGTGTTTCGAGCACAAAATGGTTTGGTCTGGCGCTGCAGTCGCTTTTAGTGCTGGCTGACTTTGACGGCATCGCCCCGAGCGGCGCGCTGGCAGATAAGCTTGGTGCGAAGTCTTCGTTTTTGCGAAAGGTGCTGAGCAATCTCGTGAAGGCGGGAATTTTATCAGCGAAAGAAGGTCGTGACGGCGGCTATTATCTGGCGAAGGAAGCGGATGATATCACGCTCGCAGAAGTGTACGAAGCGATGCGGACGGACCCGTACGCGAAAGGCTTTTTGGATGTGAATAAAGAAGAATGCTTTGCGCCGGGAACGCAAAAAGCGCTGGCTGGACTGATCGATGAGATGGAAAACTGGCTGCTGCAAGGACTTTCCGAAAAAACGGTCGGAGATTTGCTGCGCGACCGGTAATATCCCTTTTTCCTGAGATGATGGGTGAAGGGATTTTGTTTGCGAGTAACTGTTCTTGACAAATATACAGTTAACCTCCTATACTGTTCTTGAAATATGAACAGTTAAAGGAGAGATACCATATGTCAACAAAACAATCTTCTTCAGAAGAGTATTTAAATAAAGTAAACGAGATGGACATCCCGAACGTGCAGCCAAAAGATTTGGACAGCACAGATTTTTTCACAGTCGCAAGAGAGCGCCGTTCGGTCCGCTATTATGACCCAACATATCAGCTTGCGGACAGCGATTTGAGAGAGATCTTAGAGACGGCTATATTGGCTCCATCATCCTCAAACTTGCAGCCGTGGCGTTTCCTCGTAATCCGTGAGCAGGAGAAGAAAGAGATTCTGCTGCCGATCGCGAAAAACCAGAAGCAGGTGAGTGACGCTTCAGCGATCATCGCCGTTCTTGGTGATATCGATGCGTACAAGAACGCGGGCCGTATTTACGGTGAGGTTGTGGAACAAGGCAGGATGGAAAAGGAGTTCGCTGATTTTTATGTGAACACGATCAACGAGCATTACGGCAATCTGTCTGAAGAGCATGCGACGAACGTGGCGCTGATCGACGGCGGACTCGTTTCCATGCAGCTGATGCTTGCTGCTAAGGCAAAGGGACTCGACACGGTGCCTATGGGCGGTTATGACCAGAAGCAGTTCATCGAAACGTTCAACGTGCCGGCGAACTTGAAGCCTGTTATGCTGATCGCGCTCGGAAAAGGCGCGAAAGCAGGATTTGAGAAGAATCGCTTGCCGCTGGATGAGCTGATTACGGAAGAGAGCTTCTAGAGTTGTAAATTAGGGGAAGGCAGACTGCGGTCTGCCTTCTTTTTTATGTTTAGTGGGGTACGGTGCGTGTCGAATTTTAGCGAATGGCACAAATCCTGAAAATATGGCACATAACGCTGTGAAATGGCGCATATCACAAAAAAATGGCACATATCACAAAAAAACGGCACATAAACGCCGGCCCGCACCAAAAATCAACTACTCAGCGGCTAAAACCGCGCCGCCGTAACCTGAAATACCCGCTAAATCATCCCCCAGATGCACCGCTCAGCCCCAACAACAGGTAAAATGCTTGAAAACCCTGCTGTAAGTGTAAATTTCCCAGCCAGGAAACGCTGTGCAATAAGTATGGTGTTTGTTTTAAGTGTGATAAAATAGGATATATTCAGTTTCATCGATAACAACAGTTGACACAGTTGATAGACATATAAATTTTCTAGTATCCGTAAAGGGGCGGCCATGATGGAAAAAAAGATTCTCGTAGTGGATGATGAAAGACCGATTGCTGATATTCTTCAGTTTAACCTGGAGAAAGAGGGTTTCACGGTCGTCTGCGCCTATGATGGCGTGACAGCGGTTGAGAAGGTTGAGAAAGAGAAGCCGGACATGATTCTGCTTGATATCATGCTTCCGATGAAGGACGGCATGGAAGTTTGCCGTGAAGTGCGTAAGAAGTATGATACGCCGATCATCATGCTGACGGCGAAGGATTCAGAGATTGATAAGGTTCTGGGATTAGAGCTCGGTGCCGATGATTATGTGACGAAGCCGTTCAGCACACGCGAGCTGATCGCGCGCGTGAAGGCGAACCTGCGCCGCCACCAGAACGAGGCGGAGCGCGAAACAGAAGATAACAATAACGAGATCACGATCGGCACGCTGACGATTCATCCGGATGCGTACCTTGTTACGAAGCGCGGTGAGACGATCGAACTGACGCACCGTGAGTTCGAGCTGCTTCACTATTTGGCGAAGCATATCGGCCAGGTGATGACGCGCGAGCACTTGCTGCAGACCGTGTGGGGCTATGATTATTTCGGCGATGTGCGTACGGTTGACGTGACGGTCCGCCGTTTAAGAGAAAAAGTAGAAGACAATCCGAGCCATCCGCTATGGATCATCACACGACGCGGAGTAGGGTATTATTTACGAAATCCTGATCAGGAGTAAGCATCATGAACAAAGTCGGTTTTTTCAGGTCGATACACGTTAAGTTCGTATTGATCTATGTGCTGCTCATATTGATCGCCATGCAGGTGATCAGTGTGTACTTTATTAACAACCTGGAGGATGACCTGCGCCGCAACTTCACGAAGTCTGTGGTTGAGCGCGTGAACATCCTGGAGTTCAATATTGAGCAGAAAATGCGTGAGTATCAATCGAATAAAACGCCGCGAGACGAACGCCAGACGACACTTGAAGAAAGCATTCAGTCCCTTTTGAACGAAGAGTTCAAGAAGGACAATGAAATTCAAGTGCTCGATAAGGAGGGCGTCGTTTTGGCGTCCCATCCGAACAAGAATCTGGTCGGCCAGATCAGCTTCAACTCGAAAATCCGACTCGCGCTTGAGGGTACGGAGGATCCGGATGAGATGTTCGATCCAACGATCAACAAGAGGCTGTACGTGTATGCGAAGCCGATCAAAATCGACAACAACGGGCAGACGATCGGGGCGATCTACCTTGAGACATCGATCGAGTCTATTTATGACCAGATACAGGATATTAACCAGATCCTCACGACAGGTACGGTTATTGCCCTGGTAATTACGGCGCTGCTGGGGATTTTCCTGGCGCGTACGATCACGAGGCCGATGGCGGATATGAGGAAGCAGGCGCTCGTTATGGCGCGCGGGGACTTTTCGCGAAAAGTTCAAGTGTACGGCGATGACGAGATCGGCCAGCTGGCGATGACGTTCAACGACCTGACACGAAAACTGCAGGAGGCGACCGCTGTTACGGAGAGCGAACGGCGTAAGCTACGGTCGGTCTTGACGTACATGACCGACGGCGTGATCGCGACAGACCGTGACGGGGCGATCATCCTCATGAACGACCGGGCAGAAGAGATGTTGAACATATCGCGGCAGAACGCGCTTGGCACGCCGCTCATGGAGCTGCTCAGGCTTAATACACAGTACACATGGGACGAGCTGTATAGCGAGTACGATACGATGCTGCTCGATTTCAGCAGCGAGGACATGCATTATGTGGTCCGCGCAAATTTTTCCGTGATACAAAAGGAAGATGGCCCGGTGAACGGTCTGATTGCCGTTCTGCATGACGTGACAGAGCAGGAGCAGATCGAGCACGAGCGCCGCGAGTTCGTTTTTAACGTATCGCATGAGCTCCGGACGCCGCTGACGACGATGCGCAGCTATTTAGAGGCGCTCGCGGAAGGCGCTTGGCAGGACGAGAATATCGCGCCGCGCTTTTTAGAGGTCACACAAAATGAAACCGAGCGGATGATCCGGCTCGTGACGGACCTTCTGCAGCTGTCGAAAATGGACAGCAAGGATTTCCGTTTCACGTTCCGCGAGATTAATCTGCCGCAGTATTTGAACGATATTATCGACCGTCATGAGATGCTGGAAAAAGAGAATATCGTTCTGAAGCGTGTTCTGCCTGAAACGCCGATTCTCGTTCAGATGGATACCGATAAGATGACACAGGTGCTCGATAACATCATCTCCAACGCGATGAAATATTCGCCTGAAGGAGGCAACATCACGCTTTCGGCTGGCAAGGTCGGGCGCAAGGTGAAGGTGAGCATCCAGGATGAAGGCGTCGGTATTCCGAAGAACAACGTGTCGAAAATCTTTGATCGGTTCTTCCGCGTGGATAAGGCGCGGTCACGGGATATCGGAGGCACAGGGCTCGGGCTCGCGATCGCCAAGGAAATCGTCCTCGCGCACGGCGGGGAGATCTGGGCGGAGAGCGAGTGGGGCGAAGGAACGACGATCCACTTTACGCTGCCTCTGCAAAAAGCAAGGGGGGCAAGCGTATGAACATTAACTGGACCCGGGTATTAAAAACGATACAGCGGCTGATCGTCCGGATCAGGCGCAATTGGGAAAAAATCAAGTCGGTCACATTGACGGCCCTTATCTGTTTGAGCCTCGTGCTCACATGGAGCTTGTGGACGTTCAAGCCGAACTATGGTGTGCTTGAGAGCACGCGTGTCGTGAAAAAGGAAGTTGTCGTTGACCGCAAGAAGGCGTCAGACGTTATCAGCCCGAGCCAGATCGTGTATCACAACGGCAAGCAGATGTACGGCGTTGTCGGGCACAGCTTGCTCGATGTGGTGAGCAGCCGGCTTGAGGCATCGAAATTTTATTATCAAAAAGAGAAGTTAATAAATTTTACGCCGGAAAAGATGAAGAAGCCGTTTATCGAGATCGTGTTTCCGGTGAATATGCCGTCTGACGTGTACCGTCAGCTGCTGCATCTGGAGGATCCGGGTGTGAACCGTCTGACAGGCGTTGACCGCATCATCTTTTATCAGAACGATTCGTCGGTCTATCTGGCTTCTTACTCTGAGCGGAAGATGATCAAGCTCGGAAGCACGTTTCCGTATAAAGATATTCAGAGCTTGATGGTGCAGGCGATTGAGTCGAAGTCAGCTGTGCCGTTCATGAAATATGATTATATGGTGGCAGCGGATGACATTGAAAATCAGGTGATGCGCCGTTTCTATATGCCGAAAGACAAGGTGAAGGTAAGATCGTATAAATACTTGGCACTGTCGATCACTGACAGCGTGTACGAAAAATATAAAAAGGCGCTCTTCCCTGACCCGCAATCGGTGAAGAGCGGGACGACGCAAAACGGACAGACGTTCACAGACGTCAGCTCGGCGCTCGTTATCAACGAGAACGTGAGCCGCATGAAGTTCACGAACTTCGCCGGTTCCGGAAGCAGCATTCAGAACTTGAACCCGCTCATGAGCTCGATCGACTATATCAACACACATGCAGGATGGGGCAATGAATATTTCCTGTCTGACCTGAACAGCTATCGAGCGGTGTTCTATCCGCAGGTTCGCAGCATGCCGATCCTCAACAGCGACATGGAGATGAGCCTGACGTGGGATGAAAATGAGCTGTACGAGTACCAGCGCTCGCTCATCGAGCTGAACGACAAAGGGCTGCCGTTCAACGAGAATCCGGAAACTCATACGCTGCAGTCAGGCGAGGCGGTAGCGGACGAGCTGAAGACGAACTATGCTCCTGAGTATGTGTACGACGTGCGCATCGGGTTCTCGATGGAGGCGGAGGGTGACAGCCAGGTGTACAAGCTGCAGCCGAAATGGTTTATTTTATACGGCGAGAACAAACGATGGCAGCCGCTGTTTAAGCAGAAGGGAGAATTTTAATGGATTGGTATAAAACAAAGACCATTTTCATTCTCACCTTTCTTGTGCTCAACCTGTTTCTCGCCTACCAGCTGTACATGAAGATGGACCGCAACAACATTAAAACGCTCGGCGAACAGCCGCTGGAAGAGCGGCTGTCGAACAATAACATCAAGTATAAGGGCAAGATTCCGGCTTACCGTGAAGATCAGACACTGATCAGCGGGCAGAGGTATTCGTTTACCCCTGATGAGCGGAAGAACTATGAAACTAAGGCGATTGCGCTTGCCGATTCGAGCACAGACATGACCCTCGCTTTTACGATAAAAAAGCCGATCGTTATGAAAAAAAGCCGTGCTGATGTGATCAGCCAGATGGAAAACTTCCTGACTGACAACGTTATCCGCGGGAAAGATTACGATTTTTATAAGTACGACAAAGAAAAGAAGCAGATCTGGTTCGCGCAGAGATATCAGGAAAAGCCGATTTTCTTTGATCCGGTTAACTATGAAAAGCGCAATGAGCTGACACGCAACTATGAAGGCTCGAACGGCATGATCAAGTTCGAGTTCAACGATAAAAACGAGGTCTTCCGTTTCACGCAGACTTACCTCAGTATTATGAGACAGGGAGATTGGCAGGAAATCATCTCTCCGAAAAAAGCACTCGGCCGGCTGCTCGATATGGGCTATCTCGACAGCGGCGACAAGATCACAACCATCCGCCTTGGCTATTACAGTCTGGCGAGCATCGAGGAGCTGCAGGTGTATGCCCCGACATGGTCGATCGAGACGGAGAAGGAGCACTATATGGTGAACGCTACCGACAGTAAGGTGCTCGTGCTTAAAGGGGAAGAATAGAAAGGAAGTCTGAACATGAGCTTAAAATTCAGCGTGCTTGCCAGCGGAAGCACAGGGAACGCGATATACGTGGAAACCGGACATGCACGCTTGCTCGTTGACGCCGGTTTAAGCGCAAAGCAGATGGGCGTGCTGTTCGATCGAGCCAACATCGGCGAGATCGCCGGCCTTGACGGTATTCTCGTCACGCACGAGCACAGCGACCATATAAGAGGGATCGGCGTTATGGCGCGCAAGTTCAAGCTGCCGATCTACGCGAACGCCAATACGTGGCATGCGATGGAACCGCTGATCGGCGAGGTGCCGCTCGACCAAAAATTCGAGTTCGGCATGGAAACGGTCCGCACGTTCGGCGACCTTGATGTTGAGTCGTTCGGCGTATCGCATGACGCCGCTGAGCCGATGTTCTACGTGTTTCATCACGAAGGACGCAAGCTCACGCTCATGACCGACACAGGTTATGTGAGTGACCGTATGAAGGGCACAATCAAGGAAAGCAACAGCATGATCATCGAGTCCAACCATGACATTAACATGCTCATGATGGGACGTTACCCGTGGAACATTAAGCGCCGAATCCTCGGCGACCACGGCCACATCTCGAACGAAGACTGCGGTCACGCGCTCGCAGACGTGATCGGCGACCATACGAAAAACATCTACCTTGCGCACTTGAGCAAGGATAACAACATGAAGGACATCGCCCGCCTCGCGGTCCAGCAGACGCTCGAATCACGCGGGTTCGCGATCGGCGAAGACATCACACTCTACGATACTGACGCCGTCATCCCAACAAAATTAGCCGTTGTCTAACCAAGCCCTGTTTAAGGGCTTTTCTTTCGGGAAATAACAAGATATGTGTGGGAAAATATGAAAAATTACCCAAAATTAATGGTAAAACCTTCACAGACCGTATAATGAAGGAAAACTGCTGCATACTTGGTAAGAGAATGAAAGGAACGGTGAACACTTTATGGGGTACTATGACGACAACGAATATAACAGCAGGCCGCCTGCGCCTGCAAAAAGACGCGGCGTTTTCCTGCCGGCACTTATTGGCGCGATTCTAGGAGCATTTCTCGTCCTGCTCGCCACACCAGTGTTGCAGGGAGCAGGCATCCTTCCTAACTACGGCGGTGAAGAAGAAAACGGACTCGGCACGAACGACGAGAACGTCCAAAAAGGTGTCGACGTTGACGTGACGACCGACATCACGAAAGCCGTCGATAAAACGTCCGGCGCGGTCGTCGAGGTCGTGAAGATCCAGCAAGGCGACTTCTTCCAACAGGAACAGGCCGGTTCCGGTTCTGGCGTCCTTTATAAAAAAGAAGGCGATAAAGCATACGTCGTCACGAACGACCATGTTGTCGCCGGAGCAAGCAAAATCGAGATCACGCTCGCAAACGGAACGAAGCTTGAAGGCAAGCTCCGCGGCACCGACCCGCTCATGGATCTGGCGGTCGTAGAGGTGGATGGAGCCAAGGTAGATGATATCGCCCAGTTCGGTTCATCCGACGACCTGAAGCGCGGTGAGCCAGCCATCGCGATCGGCAACCCGCTCGGTACGTTCCCAGGGTCCGTCACACAAGGTATCGTCTCAAGCGCAGACCGTACGATCCCTGTCGACATCGACGGAGACGGCAGCCCCGACTGGCAGGCTGAAGTCATCCAGACCGACGCTGCGATTAACCCAGGAAACAGCGGTGGCGCGCTATTGAACATCAGCGGCCAGGTGATCGGCATCAACTCATCAAAAATCGCACAGCAGGAAGTAGAAGGCATCGGGTTTGCCATTCCGGTCGACATCGCCCGCCCGATCATCAATGATTTAGAGAAATATGGCGAGGTTAGACGCCCGAAGCTCGGCGTTGACGTTATCTCACTCGAGCAGGTGAACAGCTATCACCGCCAGACAACATTAAAGCTGCCGAACGATGTGAAAAGCGGAATCGTCGTCATGGAAGCCGTTCCGTTATCAGCTGCCGAACGCGCAGGACTGAAGGAGCTCGATGTGATCGTCGAGATGGACGGCCAACCGATTAAAGACGTCGTCCAGCTCCGTAAATTCCTATACACAAAAACCAAAATCGGCGAAGAAGTCGAAGTGGTGTACTACCGTGAAGGAAAGAAGAAGACTGCGAAGGTGAAGCTGGAGAAGCAGACTTAAATAATGAGTTATTGGAAGAAAGCATTCGGAATTATGTCCGACTGCTTTCTTTTTTTGCGTTGAGCGGGTGTGTTTTGGGGTTTTGGCGGGATGGTGGGGCGATTTGTTGGTGGGAAACAGGCTGATGGCGGCTGGAAAGACAGCCCGCGGGCGCGAAACGATGTGGCGCGGGCGGGAGAGGGCAATTTGCGGGCGCAGACGAGCTTCGCGCGGGCGTAAAATCCTAATCTGCGGGCGCAAATCAAGCATCCACGGGCGAAGTGACGTAATTTACCAAATTAGCTTATTTCACCACCCCTGCCATCCCCCAAAAACAGTTCCGTCTTACTACAAATTCTGCACATAAACACCCCATTTGGCTGTTTATCAAGCAAACTGCAGGGTATATACTACAATGGTAATTTTTAACTGATTGTCGGAGAACAGATGAAAGGGCAGCGGTGAAGGCATGGCGAACAAAATTTACGAAGCACCTACGCTTAAAACGGCGATGGATCAGCGAACAACAGAATATGAGAACTTGCGGGAACAGCTTGTGATTTTAAAAAAAGAGTTTGGTAAGATTGTAAATGACAGTGAGTTTCAGGGTATGGGTGCCGAAGCGATTAAAGGCTTTTACCAGGCACAGCGTGATTTGACGGACGCCTGGCTGCGGCTGATCGACATGACGGTCGAATTTTTTAAAGGAATCCCTGGCTACTTGGAAGACGCGAAGCTTAGCGGCCATTCGACTGTTCACGTCGCCTTTTTGGAAGAGAACGTGGAGCGGGGAATCAAGGCTGCCAAAGACCAAGTCACCAACCAGCAGGAAGCCCTGCAATCCATCTTTAACAACATCAATGACCTTGTGCCATTATCCGTTTTCTCGAGTGACGATTTAGATCTCAAGATGAGCAGTGCGGAAAAGAAACGGAAAAAGACCGTCGAAAAAGTCCATGAACTTGACCAGAAGCTGACCGAGGAATACATTGCAATTCAGGTACAGGCGGACCAGGTCAGCCTGCTGTTCAACGAAATGATGAATGCCACACGACAGGGCGAACACATCTCCCCGCTCTTTTTCAATGCTGAAGCGTACCACTCAAGCGAGGTGTACAAGCTGCAGAGTGAGCTCACCACACTTGCCGCGGATTATGTGGAGCAGAAGAAAAACGAGCGGAAGGCGCGGGAAGTGAAAGGCACCAAGGAGTCTGATGTGAAATCAGTCGTGAAGGAAAAAGGGCTGTTCGAATCCATCGGTGACGGTGTGTGGGACGGCGCAGGAAACGCGATCAGCGACACAGTTGACGGCGTAGTGAACATGGTGAAGAATCCAGGAGATGTAGTGGATGGCGTCGTATATACCGCTAAGCATCCAATAAAAACAGGAAAAGCGATTGCCGATCAAGTGTCAGATTCATGGGATGAAAAAGTAATCAACGGTAACGCTGAAACCCGCTCAGAATTCTTCTCCTACATGGGAACCAATATCGCCGTCGGTGTTCTAGGCAGCAAAGGAATCGACAAAGTCGCCAAAACGTCAAAACTCTCAAAAGCTGACGTTCTAGCAAAAGCGAATAACATCAAATACGTCGTCAAGAAAAACTCCGCTTCTTATTTAGATAAGATTAATCAGCTGGGCAGGGCATTTACCCCGCAGCAGCAGGTTGCTACAGCTGGCGGGATGTATTTTAGGGTATATGATGTAGGAGATGTTGATAAACAAGAGGCGATTTATCAGGCGTCTAAAGTGGATGACATAGTTATGAAAGATGGTACCCACTTTTTAGACGAATTTAAATTAAAACCGAATATTAAATATAAAGCAGGCGAGTTCGAGTATCATTATCAGACTGATGAAAACAGCAGAATTAAGGAATTTAAAACTGATAGTTTAAAGATAACAAAACGTGAGAGTCGACTGCCTCATAAGTCAAATACACCAGGTAAAAAACCAGGCGATCATGCTGGCCATTTGGCAGGGGATAGATTTGGTGGCTCACCGGACTATGATAACCTTGTATCTCAGTCAAGCAGTGTTAATTTGAGTAAATATAAAAAGTTAGAAAATATATGGGCTAAAGCTATAGAAGAAGGTAAACATGTTGCGGTTAGAGTTAAAATAAATTATGAAGGGGATGGTTTAAGGCCAAGTAGCTTTGATATAGAATATGAAATAGATGGCCGTATGAGATTTGCAAGTATTGAGAATTAGATAAGGTGGGATGGTTAAATGAAAGTCTTTGAAGATTATTTTTCTGAATTACAAGCGGACATGGTAGCTATCTGTTTAGAATATGTTGAAGAAAAGGCAGACGATATTTTTATTTATTGTTCATATGAGCCTACCATTTATGTCTTTGATTTTTTTTATAAAATAAATGGATCAGTTATTCATAAACACCAACTAAATGAAATTTCAAACTTACAGTATGACGTCTCAAGTGAACGTCAGAAAGCAGCTTTGAAAATTGGCAATGAAAACTTGAAGCTTATTCACAAAAAATGTAAAGAGTTTAATAGGGATATGCCAACAGAAATAAAATTACACTATGATGTTAAGAAAAACAGTTTAAGAGCTAATTATAAATATGAATTGATTTATACAAATGAAGAAGAACTTATGCCGGATGATATTTTTGATAATTGGTTTGAAGAAGTAAAAGAAGGTAATTTAAATAATTGAATTAAATAACTCTCAAATGGCAGCTGACAACTCCGTTTTGAGGGTTTTTTAATTTAAAAGAAGTATTGATGATTAGATTCAGGGGTAAAGAATTATTAATTTTAATAAAAGTACACCTTGATTTGTATAAATAGCAGGGTCTTTTATTGCGAGGGGTAATATATGAATACAAACAACTTGGAAAGCATTTATAAAAAAGCGGCTATACAGATAAATACTATAATTCCAGAACCATGGGAAAAAGTAATGGTATATTCAGAAGTTGATGAACACAGTGATTCAACAGTGTTTTTCTACTATCCAAAAAACAAGAAGGAACCAATCTACAGCTTAGATATTGGAGACATGGAAGGCGTAGATGAAGAAGAGATTGACCAGCAATTAAATGAGCTAGACAGTATATATAGAGAGTTATGGGAAGAATTTAAAAGTAATAATCAGGAGCCTTGGACAAATTTAACCTTTGAGTTGTACTCTACTGGGAAGTTTGATATTGAATTTGATTATACTATTTTCGATGAAAATAAACTTAATCATTATGAGAGACTAATTATATGGAAGTATAGGAAATTGGGAATCTCCCCTAACGGAAACAGAGAAAGCGATATGAAGTTAATTAACCAAAATTAATCTAATAGCTGTTTATAGAAAGTTAAGTTAGCGCTTATTTCCATTAGTTGATAAGTGCTTTTTCAATAGTCAGGAGGCTGACATTAATGAGTTTTGAGTCGGAATTAAACAAACTGTATAAGGAAATTGCTCAACAGGTTAATGATATGATTCCAACTGAATGGGATAATTTCTATTTTAATGGTGAAGTGAAGAAGGGAGAAGGCGGTGTATTCTTCTTTTTTACTCCTAGGGGTGAGAGGCAACACGTTTTTTCGCATTATATACCAAAGTTATATAATGTTGATAAAAGGGCTTATAATAAGGAACTTCATAAACTGTTTCAACTCACTAATGAACTCCAAGAAATTTTTATTAATAACGATCAAGAACCTTGGTTTTCAGTGACATTAATATTAGATGATACAGAGAAATTAAATGTCCATTTTGATTATACCAATTGGCATAAAAGTGAATTTGGTCCAACAGCTAGAATAAAGTATTTTGAACATAAATATTTAAGCACTAAAAAAGAAGAACTAGATATAGATTTAATAAAGAGTATGAGCAAATATGAAGAAGAAGCAAAATAAAGCCTTAGTTAAACACCACTTGATAGTCTTATAGGCAACAGGTCTAAACATTAAGGAATTGTCTTTAAAACCGTTGATGTAGATTTCTAAAGGCAGGAGGTTCGTTTGGAGTAGTGGATAGTACTGATATGCTTTTGAAAAATTTACTTTATAGTACAGATATACACGATATAAAGAGTCAGTTGTACCAAAAGTTATTATAGAAAATGAAGCTTGTGATTTTGGTACAGGTTTACTTATGTTTCATTATGCTGATGGGTATCGTATGCTAGAAAATCCTGAAGAAGTCTCAAGTTCTACCTTAAGTGAATGGAAAGATTTTTTAAATGTATTGTATAACAAACTAATAAATCTAGACTTTAAATCTCAAGAAATTTCCTTTGATCCTGAATTAACCAAAACCCAAAAATACAAATTAAAAAAGAGTAATTTTGAAATTCCTAATCCCCTTATTAGTAAATCGCCAGGCGAAGTAGTAAATCCACCTAAAATATAATCTATATCAATTGAAACCTTGAATAGTATGAGCTGCTACCCGATAAAGGACATGATTAAAAAAACTTTTTCGGGTATCTTTGTATGCTGCTAGGAAATTTTTGAAAGATTAAATACACACCAGAATATCAGGGTGATAATCAATGAATAGTACAATTGTAAACATGATAAATGAGTATTTTGAAGAAGGAGATTTTTCAGGAGCAATATCAGATGAAGATATAGAAAAAGCAGAAAGAGCGTTGGCCGTTCATTTTCCTCTAGAGTATAAAGCATTTTTGAAAAGCTACGGTTCTGGAGGAATTTGCGGAGTTGAAATTCTCGGTGTTGAAGGATCGGAGTACGCATCTGTTGTGGAAGGAACAGAGCGTTATCGAAAATTAGGCTTACCTAACAAATATATAGTTATTGAAAATGTTGATGAATTTGTTTATTGCCTTAACACCGTTGAAGGTTATCAAGTTGTACGCTGGGATGATACAAGCAAAAAAGAAGTCATTAGATACTCATCGTTTGATGAATACCTGCAAGATAGCTTTCAAGAGGCCATTGATAATTGGGATTAATAAAATAGAAGGTAAAACATAATGAATAGAAAAGAATTAACAAATTTTATTAATCAATATCAAGAACCAGACGACTTTACGGGCGGTGTGGATGAAAACCAAGTTTGCCTTGTTGAGCGTGAACTGGGTTTAGTGCTGCCGGATAGTTTTAAGTGGTTCCTAAAAACGTATGGCTCCGGCGGTTTATTCGGAGTGGATATATTAGGCGTCGCAAAGTCAGATACAGCTCCAGTTATTGATACCACAAAGAGATATAGGGAACTTTGGTTGGAAAATAATCTGGTTGCTATAGAGGATGCTGGTGAATACGTTTATTGCTTAAATACAAGCAAAATGGTAAATGAAGAATGTCCGGTTATAGCATGGAATAGACCTGATGGATGATTACGACACAGCAAATAAATTTTATGAGTTTTTAGAACAAAGATTGTCAGATGCAAAAGAAGCATGGGAAGAAGATATTTAGGGTTAAATACAGGAGATAAGTATGGAACAATCCTATCAACAAATTGCTAATACTTTAGTCGATACTATTCCTGAAGATTGGCAAAAGATCTTGTTATATGCTGAATATAGAGAAGGGTATAAGAAAATCTTTTTTTACTACTACCCGAAAAACGGAACAAAACCAGTATACAGCTTAGATATCCCAGATTTATTTAATGTGAACGAAAATATGTATGAAGAGTTTGAGGACGAGCTGTATCAGTGCTTTACAAGGTTATGGGCAGAATTTAAAGAACAAGATCAAGAACAGTGGACACATTTAACGTTTATACTTAATAACACGGGTAAGATGAAAATTGATTATGGATATGACAATATTGCTGAAATCAGCCCAGTTGAAAAGCAAGAAAAATGGGAAGCGAAATATTTAAAGTAATGGATGACCGATTTGAAACTTTATTGATTAGGATGAGTTATTATGTTGTCTTCTAACAATCAAGAAAATCCTGTTTTTCAATTCTTGGCTGGGACTTTTCATCAAGATATTGATTCACCAGAGGAAGCATTACTGGAATTATTACAAGATGAAAGTAATGAATATCTTGAAGAAGCGATTGTATTTTTAACTGATTTCATTAATAGTGAGTATACTATTGTTGAAAAAAATAAGTTTATTGAGGAATGTGCGGAGGGGATATACTTTCCTGCACTTGGGTTAGAACCGCTTCAGTGGCTCAAGAATGTAGTCCAAGAAATAAAACAGGAAATAGATTAGGGCTTCTCTCATATTAAATTGTCCAGTGATCCGGGTACTAAGATTTAGATCGGTTCATCCAGCTGCTGTTAATATGGAGAGGATAAATACAAGAATTATTTAAAGGCTAATTAAAAAAACTTAAGTTGGAGCATCTAATTGTCATTTTAGACGATAGGTGCTTTTTATATTTCAAGCGGTACGCTAGGGATTTAACTCACAGGTCTTGGAATTAGATTTGTGGTATTGTGGATAATGGATATAAAGAGAAAAAGTTCGTTATTCCACATGTGGACAAGACTTTGATTTACAAAGTCAATATAATTCAGCTGTTTTAAAGCAGAAATTTTAAGGTGTTGTGGATAAGTAAGGAGGCTGTAATCATGGACATAAAATGCTGCAAAGAGCACGTGGAGCTTGCGATTGACGTCATCGTGGATGAGTATGAAGTGCCGCCTGTTGTTGAGTTATTAACAGGAAAAGACGAGTTATCAACAATCTGTGAATACTGTAATATAACTGCAACATATAAAGTGGCGAACGCATGATCGCCCACTACATATGGGCTATTTTGTGCATATGTGGATAACTTCTGTGGATAACATGTTGCTAAGGAAGGTGTACACCTGTGAATATATCAATTGTGAGTGTAGGAAAACTGAAAGAAAAGTACTTGAAGATGGGGATAGACGAATATTTAAAACGATTGGGGCCATACGCTAAAATTGATGTAATTGAAGTTCCAGACGAAAAAGCGCCGGAAAACTTAAGCGAAAATGAGATGGAAATGGTCAAAAATGCAGAAGGCGAGCGGATCTTGAGCAAAATCGGAGCCGATGTGCATGTGGTGGCTATGGCAATTGAGGGGAAGGCGGTTTCCAGTGAGGATCTTGCTGCAAACCTCGATCGGTTAGCAACGTACGGTAAAAGCAAGGTCGCGTTTGTGATTGGGGGATCTTTGGGATTAAGTGCAGCCGTCATGAAGCGGGCGGATGAGAAGATTTCGTTTGGGAAAATTACTTATCCGCATCAGTTGATGAAACTTGTGTTAGTGGAGCAGATTTATCGGGCGTTTAGGATTAATCGAGGGGAGCCGTATCATAAGTAATTATATATAAAAATCAAAAATAACTTATTAACATATAAGAGAATGTGACATATTAAATGTGGACCAACAACTAACGAATCATAAAATTTCACCAATATTTAGTATGAATTTATATTATACTAAAAATAAGGGTTAAATTACCAAATAGTGAGTGTTTACTGTATAAGGAGGGATGCTAATTATGTATTGGATTGAGGTAAAGCACGAAGGTTTACATAAGTATCGTTTAATTAAGGGAAATGATAAATTCGTCGTTAAGCAAAAAGCTTACTTACAAGAGAGACAATGGAATGAAATGTGGGAAAAGAAAAAGGAAGCAGAGCAAAAAAAGCTAAACCGCGAAAACTCTGCAATTGAAAAAGCTCAAAAAAAATCACTTGCGGAATTACAAACTATAGAAGCTTTGAGTCAGCTTGATATGATTGATAAAACGTTGTTATATACCTTAGATGTTGACGATAAGATTGATTGGGATGCGTTGAAGGATAACTCTAAATTTAAAGCACCCCAACCAATAAGTCCTCAATTACCAACATATCCTCCAGAGCCGGAAAAGATAAATTTTGAGCCGAAATTTGGTATTTTAGATAAAATAATTTCTTCAAGTAAACAGAAAAAAATTGATACTGCTAATAAGTTGTTTGAAGATGCAATCAACAACTGGATAAAAACAACTGAGGGGAAAAAGGAACAATATAATAAAGAATTAGCAAATTATGAAAAGCTACTTGAGAATTGGAAAGAGAAGAAAAAATCTTTCGAACTTGAAAAGAAAGACAAAAATGATGCAATAGAAAAGAAAAAGGAACAGTACCTAGCTGGTGAAAGTCAAGCAATTACTGAGTACTGTGATATGGTGTTATCTAATTCCGTTTATCCTGAATATTTCCCACAAGAATTTGAGATTGAATATAATCCAATTAATCAAACTTTAATTGTAGAATATAACCTTCCAGATATTTCAGATATGCCAACATTAAAAGAAGTAAAATATGTAGCTGCTAAAGATGACTACAAAGAGTCATTTATTACTGAGGCTTCTTTAAGAAAAATGTATGATAAATTACTTTATGACATTACTCTACGTACTTTGCATGAACTTTTTGAAGCGGATGAAGTAAAAGCTATAGAATCAATAGTGTTTAATGGTTGGGTAAATTCAGTAAACAAGGCAACGGGTAAGAATGAAGATATTTGTATTTTATCTGTTCAAACTAACAAGGAAGAATTTATGGAAATCAACCTAAGAATGGTGGACTCAAAAACTTGTTTTAAAAACCTTAAAGGTATAGGTAGCAGTAAATTATTCAGTCTTACTCCAATAGCACCAATACTCAAAATAAATAGAGAAGATAGTCGTTTTGTTGATTCATATAGTGTTACAGAAAATGTTGATGATCAGACCAACTTGGCTGCAATGGATTGGCAAGATTTTGAACATCTAATTAGGGAACTCTTTGAGAAAGAATTTAATAATTCAGGAGGGGAAGTAAGAATTACAAGAGCTAGTAGGGATGGAGGCGTGGATGCAATTGCATTCGATCCTGATCCGATTAGAGGAGGAAAAATAGTTATTCAGGCTAAAAGATATACAAATGTAGTTGGCGTCTCAGCAGTTAGAGATTTATATGGAACTGTGATGAACGAAGGTGCAACAAAAGGAATTTTAGTGTCAACTGCAGATTTTGGTCCCGATGCTTATAATTTTTCCAAGGATAAACCTCTTACACTTTTAAATGGAAGCAATCTTTTACATTTGCTACATAAGCATGGACATAGAGCTAAAATTGATTTAAAAGAGGCAAAATTGTTAATGAAGGATAAATAAATATAAAAAAACAGAACGCACAATCTATTAGAGTGAGTTCTGTTTTTATTTCTGCTCCTTGTAAAAAGAAATAAAATACAAAATCATCCCTGATTTCTACCATTCGTATCAGATATAGGATACTTCAACCCATTCTTCTCAATTTTATCTTTAATAATTGTCTCAACATCCAAATCTAACTCGCTGCAGAGCATAAGTCCGTAAATGAAAACATCCGCGATTTCTTCTTTGATATTTTCCATGTTTTGTTCTACAGCTTCTTCACTGCTTTTCCATTGGAAGTCTTCCAGGAGTTCAGCAGCCTCAATTGAGAGGGAGATGGCAAGGTCTTTTGGATTATGATGAGGTTTCCATCCTCTTGCATCTCGGAACTCAATGATTGAGTTAATTAGCTGCTTAATTTCATTCATGTTTCTCATCCTTTGTAAGTTGTCTTTTTTTGTGTTGAAATTGCACCTGAAAAACCAAGTATCTTTTTAATACTTTCTCCGATTCTCTGCAGCCACCCCTATATGACTAGGTGATAAATCCTCATAAACAACAGATTTGTTTAGCCGTTCTCTAAAATACTCATTTAATTCTGGATCCGTACAGAAGATAAAGCATCCCTTCTGTCCTCTAGTCATAAGTGTTCGGTATGTATTCCTAATAATTTGGTCTGCCAGAGCATGAGCTTTTTCCGGATTATCTTTTGCCATTGTTTTAATCCCTTTAAGGGATTGATCAGTTTTAGCACGCTTTGTGTAGTCTGTAATCACCTGACCATCCTGATAGGCAAGGTCAGGTCCAATGATAACACCGACGTAATCAAATTCAAGTCCTTGAGATGTGTGAATGCAGCCTGCTTCAGAGACTGAATCCTGTTCGATTGCCCAGATGCTGTCGGAGAGATTCCAGCTAATATTAAAATTGTGCTCTAGAATCTGGATGTCTTTATGGAAGCTATTCATCCGGCCATTTTTTGGCCATTCCCAGCAGTAACCGGCAAGCATACGTGATTTGTTGTTTTTCTTATTCAGTTCTTCAATTTCCTTCAGCATATCATTCGGATCATCGTATACCCTAAAGTCATAATCAACGCCACGGTCATTGGCATTAGCAGTTTCTCTGATTTGCAGCACGTCATCCAGCCAGGCAATATACGCATCAGATCCGTCACAGCGAAATTGTGAAACTAGTTTTCCCTGAATAAGTTCGGCATCTAACTCTTTAGCAAACTTTTTAATTGAATCAATGCTTCCGATGTCCTTTAATGTGACCTTCTGATTTTCATCTATAAAGAAAATCGTGAATTTAGATGAATGGATGACTTCTTTTATCTGATTTTCGCCTAAATTGCTGAATAGTCCTGACTTTTCATTTAAACGGTGTGCTTCATCAATAATGAGCACATCAAATTCATTTTTTTCCGACTCAAAAAAGCTGCCAGATCCTTTAAACAGGTTATCAATCTGTGTTTTCTTAATCGTTCCTTTAAGTTTAGAAGCATAAACATTACGCGGTGCTGAATTCTTTGATACATAAAGTGCAGTTAAACCTTGATTAATAAGATTCACAAGAAGGTTTACAGCCATCACAGATTTTCCAGTTCCCGGTCCACCCTCGATTACCATTACACTCTTCTGGTTATTTTTAATACTCTCGAGCGCTAAAAGATAGGCATCTTCGTAAAACACTTTTTGTTCATCAATTAGTACAAACTCTTGATTCCCTTTGAGCAAACTAGCAAGTGAATCTTGTAATGACTTGGAAGGTCGAATTTTTCCGTGCTCAATCTGATAAATTAATTGGTTTCGGTCACCGTAACATACGTATTTTTTAATAAAATCTCTTAATTTTTGTATTTCACCTTTTGCAAAAACAGGTGCTTTAGCCAAATGGTCCGCATAGTGAGAATCCATTAAAGGGTCATTTTCTGATTTCCTGTAATTATGTAAATAGGCACATGGATTAAGCACAATATGCTGATCCTGTACATTTTGATTAAAATCATGAATTAATGCTGCGTAAGACCATGCTTGATAAGAAGGATGCGTCACGGTTCGCTTACTTCCCCCTAGATAGGTAGACACAAGCGCATCTTTTGAAGTGACCTTCTCAACCTCCGACCACTGTTTTAATTCAACAATTACAACGTGATCTTGAATACCGTCGTGACCAGCCACTAAGAAATCCACACGTTTGGATGTATTCGGAATCTTAAATTCTATTGCAACCGATGTATCATCAGGAATCTCTTCATCCTGCATAACATTCGACATGCGGTAGAGTGAATTTTCCCAGGAGTTAATTTCACTTTTAGACGTCCGTCCGATTTTCTTTTGGTATGACTCATAAAGGCGTTCTACCAGAAGTTCATTGGTGACATCAGATATAAATTCGGTTTTTGTTGCCACCTCTTTTAAGAGCCTAGTAAATATATTTTATCATTTGTATTAAGAGAAAATTGCGTATGTTGAAAAATATGTAAATTAAAATGTGGTGAAAGTATATTTAAATAACAATATAGCATCTTAATTTGCTGTTGATTAGGTTGTTGACACATACATAACATATGTATTTTCAGGAGGAATCCCAATGATGATTCTTTAAATAAGATATTTTTCGTAAAACAAAGAAAATACTGAATATTAATACTTTTTTATTGTATAAAAAATTACCATTAAGTACTATATAAGGAAGGGAGGGATTAACATGGATGACAATAAAGTAACTAAAAAAGTACTTATTGCCAGTTTGATAGGAAGCTCGATTGAGTGGTTTGATTATTTTTTGTATGGGACGGTTGCTGCACTTGTATTTAATCAGCTTATTTTTCATAGTGAGGATCCGACTGTCGGTTTAATGCTTGCTTATGCTTCTTTTGCATTGGCATTTTTTATTCGTCCGTTTGGGGGAATTCTTTTTGCTCATATCGGGGACCGGATTGGGCGTAAGAAAACACTTGTTTTAACTCTTACGCTAATGGGGGGATCTACTGTCTTAATGGGGTTTCTTCCTACATATGCGGCAATTGGTGTAGCCGCACCTATACTTCTTATCTTGCTACGTTTAATTCAAGGTATTGGACTCGGTGGAGAGTGGGGCGGGGCACTCTTGCTGGCGGTGGAATATGCACCTAAGGACAAGCGTGGACTTTTCGGAAGCATACCGCAAATGGGTGTAACGATTGGAATGCTGCTTGGCACACTCGCATTGTCAATCATGACTCTGTTGCCTGAAGAGGCGTTCATGTCATGGGGATGGCGTGTTCCATTTATCTTAAGTGCCGTACTTGTCCTATTCGGTTTATGGATTCGTAAAGGAATTGATGAGACACCATCATTCAAGAAGGCTCAAGAAAAAGGCGAAATTGCAAAAATTCCTTTTGTGGAAACGATGCGTACACACTGGAAAGAAGTGTTGATCGCGATTGGAGCAAAGGTTGTAGAAACAGCACCGTTCTACATCTTTTCAACATTCATCGTATCCTATGCGACAACGCAGCTTGGTTTCTCACGTACGGTTACGTTAGGTGCTGTTACGATCGCAACCATCGTCACAACGATCTTAATTCCGATCATGGGGAATCTATCTGATAAAATTGGCCGGAAGAAGCTTTATGTGGGAGGCACCATCCTCATGATGCTATATGCTTTCCCATACTTCTGGTTAATCCATCAAGGATCTTCCGTTCTCTTAATTGTTGCGACAGTCTTAGGACTCGGAATCATTTGGGCACCTATTACTGCCGTACTGGGCACCATGTTTTCGGAAATATTCAAATCCAATGTCCGGTATACAGGAATTTCACTAGGCTATCAAATTGGAGCAGCGGTTGCAGGAGGAACAGCTCCGCTCGTCGCTACCGCACTTCTTAAAGCCTACGATAACTTGTATGTGCCAGTGGCATTGTATATCATGTTAGCCTCTCTCGTCTCACTCATTGCCGTTTCAGCGGTAAAAGATCGTAAAAACGAGGAGCTAGATACAGAAGAAGCTAGCGACATAGAAGTAAAAGAGAGAAAATTGATATAACAGATACAAAACTAAAAAGGAATCGCTAAATGCGATTCTTTTTGCGTAGAAAGAAGGAATACATATGCTTATCTTATCAGAAGCACAAATTCGATCTTTATATTCAATGACAGATGCTATCTCTGACTTAGAAGCTTCCCTAAAGCATTATAGTGAAGGGAAAGTGTTAAATCCTCACCGCACCGTTCTTGATTTTCCTGATAAACAAGCTTCCGCATTGTACATGCCATGTGCGATGGAGACAGCCGGAAAATCAGCCGTAAAGGTTGTCACCATCTTTCCCAATAACCCTTCCCAAGGCAAGAAAACGACACAAGGTGTGATTTTATTAAGTGATACGGAAACCGGAGAACATTTAGCATGCATGAACGCTTCCTACTTAACAAGACTGCGGACAGGTGCGGTCAGTGGGATTGCAACAAAACATCTAGCGAAAGAAAAGGCAGCATCAGTGGCTGTTATAGGCTGCGGTGCAATGGCAGAAGAGCAGCTTCAAGCCGTACTGGAGGTTCGTGAAATAGAGGAAGTCATGCTCTATAACCGAACAAGAAGTAAGGCTGAATCATTTGCTGAAAGAATGGCTGGCTTTGATGGTGTAATCACTGTTATGGATGATGTGAATGAAGCGGCTTCCAAAGCGGATATCGTCATCTGCAGCACCCGTTCAGAAACACCCGTTTTTTCAGGGGGAGTTCTCCGGTCTGGAACGCATATCAATGGTGTGGGCTCTTATCTTCCTCACATGCAGGAAGTAGATGAAGAAACGATATTAAAGTGTTCGAAAATCGTTGTAGATACAGTGGATGGCGCAAAGGACGAAGCCGGCGACCTTATTATTCCTGCAAATACCGGGGTTTGGAGCCTTTCGGATCTGCATGGGGAACTAAGCGAACTGTCATCAGGTCACATCACTGGAAGGGAAAATGATGAGGAGATCACGTTCTTTAAATCAGTAGGAATTGCTTACTTTGATATTGCGGTGGCTGCAGCGGTTTATGACAAGGCGATTAAAGAAGGTGTGGGGACTAGAGTTGAGATATAAGTGTTCTATCCATCGTAATTACAACAAGCGACATTAGACAGTTTTTAAAAGCACCTAACCTTGATAGCTCTGAAGCAAAAACGGATTCAGGCATCGTGATTAGGTGCTTTTAATTTATCTAGTGCTCCCGATTTTCCAGCTTAACATCAAATCGATCAGCATTCGTCACTTTTTCCAAACAATAGAGGTGAAATAAATGAATCAAACTGTAGGAAATGTTGTCCTATTGCTAAATTTAATAACCATTATTATAGTTTATAAGAGAGTAAAAGATGGTAAAGCTAAATTCACTATTAAAAATTTTTTGATAGGCCTCTTTTTAACTATATTGTTTATAAATTTAATGATAGTTATTATTCTTTAAGTAACAATGATAAAGTTAAAGTATGTGTTTAGGAATGTGCTAAAACATGGGGGCGGTTCTCACGCTTCTAGTTAGGGATTGGAGAACAGTACCCTTGCTCTTGTAAAGTTAAGAAAAGTAGGTGAAAAAAGTGGGGAAATATCAATTGGATCACAAAGCTCAGGTAGCTGTGACAAAGTTTCATGAAAAACAGGCGCCTGCCAAATTTGATAAACAGACGCATCTAGAAAAATTACGTGCGGAGTATTTGCAAAAGAAACAAAAACAAACAGATAAATAGTATGAATAAAAACATAGGAAGACTTAAA
Organism: Fictibacillus aquaticus; assembly: GCF_002245695.1. Lineage (GTDB taxonomy): Bacteria > Bacillota > Bacilli > Bacillales > Fictibacillaceae > Fictibacillus > Fictibacillus aquaticus. Next base: position 64,448 of record NZ_NOII01000003.1, read on the forward strand.
TCTCCCTATGTTTTTTTTATTCCCATGAATTTTAGGGCGTGGAGTTCTAAAACGCGAGGACGGGTGGCTATTTAAATGAAGCGGTGACTAAAGCGGATATCCTCATCTGCAACACCCCTTTAGAAACACCTATCTACCTCACGTGTAAGAAGTGGACGACCTGCAAATAGGTGCGTATAGATCTTTTTGAATCTGCATGGGGAGCTTAGTGAGCTATCATCAGGCAAGATTACAGGAAGAGAAAACGATGAGGACATTACGTTCTTTAAATCAGTAGGGATTCCTTACTTTAAGATGGGGGTGGCAGCTTCGGTTTATTAAAAAGCACATAGATTCTTTTTAGAGAGTTATACGTCTATTTATTTTTTTCTCTGGCAAAAATAGTAATTACAAAAGGAATACTTACTTGAATTACCAAATAAACTCTAACGAGGAGGTGTACTTTTGGATATAGACGAATTAGAGCTCTATATTAATAAGGCAAGAGAAATACTGTATGGTAATCCGAAGCCTAGTTTAATTGTCCCTCCCTGGGACCCTCGAAAAGTCAAGCGTGCTTCAGAAATTTACGGAAACAATGATAAAATTCAGAGAATAATTGCCGGATACTATAAAATAGACAAATAAAAAAGGTTAAAATCCATTCGTGATTTTAACCTTTTTGGTTTAAACTTTTATAAGTTTTTTTACAACTAAACTATCATTAGTTATTTTTATGTTAGGAGTTTTTAAGTTTGATGTATTATAATTACCATCTAAAATAGCTCCAGCTTTTAAAGAATAATTAATTAATTCCTTAATTAATTCCGGACTCAAATTCTCTATTTCTTTCAATTTGGTTTCTGTAATTTTCTTTTGATGGCGATCACTTTTTCCTTTTTTCATTTTAATCACCTCTTACTATTAGTTTAATCCTAAGCAACAATACATTCAAGTTTTAATTACCAATTACGTTTTGTATTCTTTTAAATATCTCCCCAACCGAATCTATTATTTTTAATTGTTTTGTTCTTTCAAAGTAATGGTTAGCAAGAGAGATTAAACCTGTAAACAACACACTGTCATATTCATCAAACTCTGCTTCAAAGCTTTTCACAACAATAACGTATTCTTTTTTATCAAACTCTACCACAGTTAACAGGTAATTTCTTAAATACAAATGATTTTTATTTTCTTTATTGATAGGGATAGTTGCTGCCCTAGCCTTTGCAGAATCATAATTTTTTTTAACGATATAAGGAATAGTTAAATCCCTTTTAAACTCGGTAGTATTGTAAACTTTGTGTTCTAAATTTAAATTCAAGTTTTCTAGGTAATCTTTTGATACTTCTCCAAGCACATATTCAATACTTTCTACAATAGTATTTAAATTTTGTTTTGCAAAATCATTAGCGTACTTATCTGTAGTCCACTTGGAAAGTATATTAATTTTTTGTGCAGTAGTATTTAATACCTCAATTACCGATTCCCCGCTCTTTTCTACTTCAAACTCAAAATTAAAGAACTTAAATCTTTTTAGCCTTGTAAAAGCGATAGGAAACAACAAAAATACAAAAATATATACTATGAGGAAAAAAGCGTGTTTTAGTATACTTCCTATAATAGGATTTTCAGTAATTGGCTTTACAACAAGTGTGACTAGAGTTTCAGTGTTGTTTACCTTCGTTCCTGGCCCTAAATTATTTGCTGGTGGAGAACTGCTTAAAGGTGTTTGACCTGATGTCGTATTAGCAGGGGGTTCTGCTAATTTGTCCGGTAAATTAACTGATTCGTAAAAAAAGTGACCAATAATAGAAATAAAGCCTATAACATAAACAGTCATTATGAAAATTCTAAACCAATCTTTTCTAACTGGATGAACAAATTTCTCTTTACTTTGATTTTCCAAATCTGTTAAGTCTTCTTTCTCTTTCAAATCCAACTTCTCCAATTTTTAACCATCCTTCCATCTTTCTTAAAACACCAATTGTAAGTAATTATACATAATTAATAACATCTGGAAAATATATCTGTTATAAACTATGGAGAACGGGAAGGTTTCCAGAATATGAAAAAGTAGTGTTAAAAATTACTTGCAATACTCTATATTAAAGATGACTACAAAGCCGTAAAGAGATAGGACTAGTGTTTTAAATAGACGGATTGACTGTCCAAAATAAATGGGAAGCAGTTCATGCTTCCAAATATCTTCAGAAATCAACAAGGTACGTCTCATTTTTATTGAGTAGAACTTTATCTCATTCATCATTAAATTCTGTAATGAACGGCAGCGACAAATTTCATATATGCAGTATATTTTTTATAATATTGGTTTACTTTATTTCTTGGGAAGTAGTAAGCAAAACGGGAAGCCTGGGCTTCCCGTTAATTTTAACCTTACTGCCATTTACCGATTTGTCATACTTACATCAAACCGATCCCCATCCATAACCTTCACCCAAGCTGCAACAAAGTCCCTAACAAACTTCTCTTTGTTATCATCCTGCGCATACACTTCCGCAAGTGCCCGCAGTTCTGAATTTGATCCAAAAACAAGATCAAAGCGTGTTGCAGTACGCTTCACTTCTCCTGTTTTACGGTCGCGGCCTTCGAATTGATTGAAGCCGGCTGCTTTCCACTCTACACCCATGTCCAGCAGGTTCACGAAGAAGTCGTTTGTCAGTGTGCCGACACGGTCCGTGAATACGCCGTGATTCGTGCCTTCAAAATTCGTCCCTAAAACGCGCATGCCGCCGAGAAGGACGGTCATTTCAGGAGCGGTCAGACCGAGCAGCTGTGCTTTGTCTACGAGCATCTCTTCAGGGCTCGTGGAGTATTCTTTCTTTTGATAGTTGCGGAACCCATCCGATACGGGCTCTAACACATCAAAGGTTTCGGCATCGGTTTGCTCTTGTGTGGCATCTCCGCGTCCAGGTGTAAAAGGAACCGTTACATCAAAACCGGCATCTTTTGCCGCTTTTTCAACAGCGGCACTTCCGCCGAGAACAATTAAATCGGCTAAGCTGACTTTCGTGTTGAGATCGTTTTGGAGATTTTGGTAGACTCCAAGTACTTTTTCCAGCTGAGCCGGCTCGTTCGCCTCCCAGTTTCGTTGAGGCTCCAAGCGGATGCGTGCACCGTTCGCGCCTCCGCGCATATCGGACTGGCGATATGTGCTTGCAGAAGCCCAGGCGGTTTTCACGAGCTCGCTTACCGAGAGTCCTGTGTTCAGGATTTTTTCTTTTAGTTGTGCGATGTCACTGTCTGATAAGTCATAATCAACCGTTGGAACAGGATCCTGCCAGATGAGCTCTTCTTGCGGAACCTCTGGACCTAGGTAACGAACTTTTGGACCCATGTCACGGTGAAGCAGCTTGAACCATGCGCGTGCGAAGGCATCGGCAAACTCTTCAGGGTTCTCGTAATAGCGGCGGGAAATTTTTTCATAGTCTGGATCCATACGTAATGCCATATCCGCCGTTGTCATCATCGTCTTTACACGTATTGATGGATCTTCGGCATCAGGAGCCAGATGTTCCTCCGTCACATCCACCGGTGTCCATTGATATGCGCCTGCTGGACTTTTCGTCAGCTCCCACTCGTAGCCGAAGAGCAGGCCGAAGTAGCCGTTGTCCCATGTCGTCGGGTTCGACGTCCACGCTCCTTCTACACCGCTTGAGATCGTATCGCGTCCTTTACCGCTGCCGTGTTTGCTCAGCCAGCCAAAGCCCTGCGTTTCAAGGACTGCCGCTTCTGGATCGTCACCGACAAGAGAAGGATCGCCGGCACCGTGCGCTTTTCCAAACGTATGACCACCCGCTATAAGGGCAACCGTTTCTTCGTCATTCATCGCCATACGGCCGAATGTGTCGCGAATATCGCGGGCACTTGCGAGAGGATCGGGCTTTCCGTTCGGCCCTTCCGGATTCACGTAAATAAGACCCATCTGAACGGCTGCGAGCGGCTTTTCAAGCTCACGGTCACCGGAATAGCGGTTGTCCGCCAGCCATTCCTTTTCCGTCCCCCAGTACACGTCTTCCTCTGCATGCCAAATGTCTTCACGACCGCCGGCAAACCCAAACGTCTTTAATCCCATCGATTCAAGTGCCACGTTACCCGTTAAAACGAGCAAGTCCGCCCAGGAAATCTTGTTTCCATACTTTTGCTTGATCGGCCATAACAGACGGCGTGCTTTATCAAGATTCACGTTATCCGGCCAGCTGTTAAGCGGGGCAAAACGCTGTGATCCGGATGAGCTGCCGCCGCGTCCGTCAGCTGTACGGTATGTACCAGCAGCATGCCACGACATACGGATAAAGAAAGGACCATAGTGACCATAATCAGCCGGCCACCACTCCTGGCTGTCAGACATAAGCATATGAAGATCCTTTTTCAGCGCATCGTAATCCAGCTTCGAGAACTCTTCGCGATAATTAAAATCGTCTCCCATCGGATTCGATTTTCTGTCATGCTGACGAAGAACATTTAAGTTTAGCTGGTTCGGCCACCAATCTTTATTCGTCGTACGGCCGGGAGCTCGCGACGTCGTGATCGCACTATCCTTGTGATGGGTGACAGGACATTGGCCAGCAGACGTATGTTCCTTTTGATCGGGCTTATTGTGGTTATCCATTGCTATTCTCCTTCCGTTTTTTAAACATCAAGTGCAGATATTATCAAACCATAATGTAAAAGTCAGATTATTATGATAATTACTATTATAATGGAGAAAAATGGAGATTCAAAGTTTAAAGCATCTTGAATATATAAATTCTCATGTAGTAATGAATACAAAAAAGAATGACCAGCCCTGTTGAGCTGGTAAATCTTTTTAACTAACTATTGTTTAAAGCTCTTTCTTGCATTTGTTTAACATTATCTGAGTGGTAAGGGGAACTCTCAACTTCATTTACCACACTAAATGGGTTGCCATCTAAGTCGTAAAAACTAAAAAATTTCATCCCGCCAAAATCATCGATTTCAGTCGTAACGACGCCATTGTCTTTAAAGTGCTTATGGGCGGATTCAATATCTTCAACTACAAAATTGTAATAGGCATTTTTCTGGCTGCCATTTACGGCAAACTCAGTGGACTGCTGGGAATCTACTTTTACTAAGGCTAATTGTGTTGTGCCTATCGGTAAAAAAAATCCAGCACCGCCTTCCCAGCAGTCAATTTTTTTCACACCAAGAAATCGTTCATACCAATGTGTAGATTTTTCAATGTCTGTTACTGGAATAAATATACTTCCTACTTTAAACATGATATTCCTCCATTCTTAAATAAGTGGGGATCACGGTTTAGTAAATATAGTTTATCACTCTATTTTATGATAGCAGAGATTATATTCAAAAATATGTAAAAAAGTATTCTGCGCGGCTTCTACTTAAACCTCGCTAATAGTCATTTAAAGCCCCTCCAATATCTCATCCAGCCACTGCTTATTCTCGCCTTCATTACTAGAAGAAAAGCTCGTCATCGAATGCTGGTGATCACCTACCCACTCAGGCACCGGGGAAGCAGACATGTTTTTCCGGAATGGCCGGACATTTCCTTTATTGCGTGACTGCTCAATCCTTTTTTTGTACTCTTCACGGGCGCTGATTGCTTCCTTAACGGTATGTATTCTTTTTACGGACAAACGGTTTAGCATCGTCCGGAAATATTCAAAATGCTTGCCGCGCTGTCCGGTATCGTTCATCGCCCAGATGACGAGCTCTTCATCCATGCCGTCCTGATCGATGTAGCTAGACAACAGTTGAATCTGATTAGTGCTTGGCTGGTAATGAAAGTTGGCTGCGAACGATTGAACGAGATTTGGAAGTGGTGGAAGTGCTGCTGACGCTGGGGGCTGCGGTTTTGCCGCAGCATTCTCTCCGGCACGAGCTGCGATACTTTTTTCTGCAGGAAAGAAGGATGTGATGGTATAGACCGGAGCACGACCGCCTTTTCTGGAGCAGAAATCGATCCGGTTCTTTTCCTTTAGCTCGGCTCTGGCTTTTCTGATCGTCCGGTCGGATAAACCGGTTTTTACATGCAGTACAGATTCTGCTACACAAAAGCTATGGCACCAGCCGGCTTTATTGTTGATATGCAGCAGTGCATACCATAAATTAATCGCCGATGGAGAGAGTTCATTCGTTTCAAGCCAGTCATAGAACGCGTTCAGTTCTTTTATATAGTTCATTTTCAAATCTCCTTTTTAGTGCATTTCTTCATGCAGTAAATAGGAGTGTTCTTGTAAAAAGTAGCTGCAATTGAAAAAAATTTCGGCATTCTTCTTCATTTTTTTATTTTCATTTCTTTTCGTTTCTTTTTAATAAAGCGGAACGAGCTCCGGAACGATCTGCGGCATGAGTTCAGGTACAAAAATAGAAAGCTGATTCTCCATTAAAGGAAAATCAGCTTGTTTTTATCTTGAAGTTGTTAGCCTAGCTTAATCTTCCTCCACCAAATTTTTAAGCATGGACAGTTTGTTGCTCCAGAACTTCTCATAGTAGGAGAGCCACTGCTTCACTTCATTCAATGGTTCAGGGTGGAGCTGGTAGATCTTTTCCCGGCCTTCTTTTCGCCCGGAAATCAGGTCAGCCTCCGCCAAAATCTGAAGGTGCTTTGTCACCGCTGTCCGGCTCATGGAAAAGTGAGAGGTGATCTCTGAGATGGGCCGCTCATTTTCTGAAAGCAGCCTCAGCACTTCACGCCTGGTAGGGTCCGCGATCGCTTTAAAGACATCATGTTTCTCAGCTGGTGCAGCCACTTAGCGCTCAACTGCCTTTTTAAGTCTCTCATTGACGATGCCAACCCATCCGCCGTTCATGCGGTCGTGAATCACTGAACTCTTTTCGTTCGCTTTTCCGATGACCGCATCTTCGTCCTTCCAGCCACTATGAATCAGCGTGAACTCGGTTTGAACTCCCTTTTCCTCGAGTAAGAACGTGATGACCCAGCCATCCGTATCCCATGCAAAGGAAAGCTTGTGTGGTTCATCGATCGAGAGCACCTTGCAAGGAGAAGGGCCAAAAGGGGATTGAATGTGAAATTCGTGTCCTTCCTCGGCTTTAAAATCGTTTGGCATGAACCAGGCGGACATGCCTTCTGCGGTTGAAACCGTATCCCACACCTTTTGAATCGGTGCATTAAAAACAACTGTTTGTTTAATATCTGGCAAGGTTGTCATGTAAATCATCTCCTATGTAAAAAGTATAACCATTTGGTTGCGCGTTTATAATATAACACCTTTTGGTTTTACGTCAAGCATGGTAAACAGGAATAAAACGAAATAATGAGTGGGAATAACGTAAAGATGAAAATATGCTTCATGCTTCCTCTTGCATCCAACATGATAGGAATGGGGAACGCGGGCTGTACAGGATTGTGAAAGAAGGTATTAATGTCTAAGATTGAGAATTAACTTAAGGTAAGTAGGATTTTACGTCAAAAAATGTGAGGACATATGCAGATATTTGAAAAATTTAATTTTGACGTTATTCTTCGTGAACAAAATGATGTAACGCCATTAGTTGTGATGATGTGTGGTGTGGCTGGATCTGGAAAAACAACTTTTTCACAGCTTTTGGAAAAGCGTGGTTTTGTACGGCTTTCAATTGATGAAGAAATATGGGCTGTCAATGGCCGTTGGGGGATAGATTTCCCAATGGATAAATTTGAGGAATACAGGAAAGCTGCAGAAGAAAAATTACGCGGCCGTTTAATAAAATTAATTCACGATAAACAGCAGGTGGTCATTGACTTCAGTTTTTGGGATCGTGCAAGACGGGATCAATATAAAAAACTGATTAAGGATTCTGGCGGTAAATGGAGACTTATCTATTTAAATGTTCATCCAAATGATCTACGTGAACGACTTAAGCTACGCAACCAACGCTTTGATGCAAACTCGTTCCCTATTTCAGAGGAATTGCTAACCTCTTACCTTAATGGATTTGAAATCCCACAAGGTGAAGGGGAAATTGTGATTAATAATTAGAACAGTTCGTTTCATAGTGTGGTTTTAAAGAAAGATTCGTATTTTTTATTTGAGGAAAGCACAGGGGATTAAGAAAAGGGTGGGAGAATGACTACCATAGGACTGATTCGGCACGGTATAACTGAATGGAACTCCTTAGGCAAGGCTCAAGGTGTAAGTGATATTCCTTTAAATGAGATTGGCAGAAAACAAGCCAAAAGCATTGGAGATAGGCTATCTCTTGAAGAACATTGGGATATGATTTTTACGAGTGACTTATCTAGGGCATTTGAAACTGCAAAAATTATTGGAAATAAAATAGGCTTGCCTGATTGTCATATTGATGAAAGGTTAAGAGAAATACATTGCGGAAAAATTGAAGGCACTACGGAAGAACAAAGAGTCAGAAAATGGGGTAGTGAGTGGCGTAATTTAAATCTTGGAATGGAAGACTTTGAAGAAGTATCTAACAGAGGAGTAGACTTTTTAAAAGATATAGTTCGTACATACAAAGGTAAACGAATATTGGTAGTCGGCCACGGTGCTTTAATCGGATTAACCTTACAAAAGTTGCTTCCTCAAAAATTCCAACAGACTTATATAGATAATACTTCAATTACTATTTTGAATCATATTGAAGACAAATGGAATTGTTCCTTATATAACTGTACTCATCACTTAAATTTATCCAAGGTGCGTTAATCTAGCTTTTTCTTATGATATTAAACAATTGCAGCAGGATTGTGGAAGACAGGGAAATACGTTTAAGGCGCCAGGTAGGAAGCAGGATAATCGTCCCTTTGTCTAATAACAGGTAGACGGAAATTTCAGGTTGGAGAGGTATATAGGAAGAGAAAGCGGTAATAAACAGAAAAAGCATCGGGGGTCTTTTTATGGTGGATCAGATAATCATCAGTATGGATTGGAATGAAGAGGGTGTTAAAGAGGTAAGGCGAAATCTAATCGAATACAACATGAGCCAAGTCTTAGAACATACGAGACAGGCCATTTCTGAAAATGTCAGCATTTTGCTGAAAGGAGACAATGACACGATTCTTGGCGGAATTGTTGGCCAAATCTATTATCATTGTTTAAGCATTGATCTCTTTTGGATAGATGAAAAGCTGCGTGGCAAGGGATATGGCAAGGAATTAATGACCGCTGCAGAGGAACTGGCATTGAACAAAGGGTGCAAGCTCATAAAGTTAGACACACTCAGTTTTCAGGCACCTGAATTTTATGAGAAATTAGGCTATCTGGAGTATGGGAAGCTAGATAATTTTCCGGAAGGGTTTAGTCATCATTTCTTTTATAAGAGGATGGACTAACTTCTGAAGATAAAGTATTATCACGAGAGGTTAAGGGTTAAATACGCAAATTTTTAATTAAGAAACATAGCAGAATTGTGTGTAAGATAATTAAGCAGAGGCCAGTCGAGCCTTCTAATAAAAAAGAGAATTAACTATAAAAACGGATGCATTTCTCCAACAAGGAGAAGGGCATCTTTTTATTGAAGTTTAGCTATAGTGTCGTTTAAATAGTAACTGCAAATGTTGGAGGTCTGTTCATGATAAAAGGTACAAATATTTATATAAATCCGGTGGACCGGAGTGAGGTAGAGGCTTTACTAGAGCTTGAAACAAGGAACATGGATTTTTTTAATCAATATGCCCCGGATCGTGATGCTGATTATTATACGCTGGAAGGCCATGTGAAAAGACTGGAAAGATTGAAGGAGAACAGAGAAAAGGACTTAGGATACTCTTTTGGTATATACCTGAATATAACGAATGAACTCATTGGTACAATTGGTCTTTTTAAGCTGGAAAGAGGTCCTGCGCAAAAGGCGATGGTAGGGTACTCTCTTGATAAAGCGCATAACGGAAAGGGCTATATGACAGAGGCTCTTCAATTGATCGTTGACTTTGGATTCAGTCAAATTAAACTGCACCGAATCGAAGCTGAAGTCATGCCTCAAAATATCGGATCAATCAGAATATTAGAGAAGGCGGGCTTTCATAAAGAGGGGATTTCCAAGAAAAATGTGAAGATAAACGGAAAATGGGAAGATCATCAGGTGCTCGCCATCATTAATGATAAAGATGAATAATTTGTCTATACCAGAGATCAAAATAGTCGACGGCTGGAAAGATGTCGTGATAGAAAAAAGTGATGAAAAGTTAGTACCGCTAAGTCAAAACAGCCGTTTTATCGTAAAGCCTATGTATTATTTAAGTGGAATACATGGCGCTGTAAACGAATGCTATGTTCGCGAATCGCTTGCTCATAAGCTAGAGCAAGCATCATTAAAGCTTCCCAGCGGTTATAAATTTATAATCTGGGATGCGTGGAGACCAGTGGAAGTTCAGCAGTCATTATTTAATAATTATAGAAAGAAATTATCTGTGAAGCATCCAACTGCCAGTGAAGAAGAGTTAATAGCTTTAACACAGAAATATGTAGCATTACCGTCTACTGATGTATTAAAACCTTCACCGCATTTAACAGGCGGTTCCGTGGATTTATCACTTGCAGATGAAAAAGGAAAGCTGCTTAATATGGGAACAGATGTTGATGACTTATCCAATAAAGCTGCAACAAGATACTATGAAATCAGGCAAAACACCAATAAATTAAATGATAATGAGAAAGAGTGTTTACATAATAGAAGATTGCTATATTACACACTTACGTCCGTAGGTTTTACGAATTATCACGAAGAATGGTGGCATTATGATTTTGGAAATCAGCTCTGGGGAAAGGTTTCGGATAACAAGGCTATATACTCTTCCATATACATTTAATGAAGCATTTGAGAGAGGGGCTGTGTTTAAATGGAATTTAATGCGTCTCAATTAATGGAAGCCAAACGTCAGATTGATTCAACCTTACACAAGCTAAGAGAAACCGTGAAAACCCTTGAAGCTAAAGAAAATCCTAATAGATATAAATCTCAAATCACTTTAGCCAAAAGACGGATAGAAGCTTTCGAAATTTCTGCAGCTCTTATTGAAAGAGAGGTAAATAAACCAAGCATCCATTAAATCCCAGGCTTGAACAATTGACATACTAGCAGCGACGTACTAGTATTGAACATTATCAGAACGGCCTACGTTCATATATCGCAAGCTATGATTGCTGTGGATCACACTACAGCAGGAGCAGCTTCTGGAGAGACCGCACGATTTGCGGCGCCGAAGGGTTCACAATCTCAGGCAAAAGGACAGAAGAGTATTGAATTTGTATTTGTTTTGCATGTGTTTTTCGTGCAGTACATGCTTTTTTAATATTCTTATGTACTAGAGATTGGAGATCCCTCCAGTCTCTTTTTTTCGTGCTTTTTTACATCTTAGAAGGAGGAATCATCCATGTCACAGCAAGAGTTAAAGAGGGATTTAGCCAACCGCCATGTGCAGCTGATCGCGATTGGCGGCACGATTGGCACCGGGTTGTTTTTAGGTTCAGGTAAAGCGATTCAGCTTGCGGGACCGTCTGTCATTTTCGCTTATCTGATCGTTGGGATCGCGTTGTTTTTTATGATGAGAGCGCTGGGTGAACTGCTGCTCTCAAAAGAGGGATATCAGTCGTTTACGGATATTGCGGAGGACTATCTTGGACCGCGGGCTGCGTTCGTGACAGGGTGGACGTATTGGTTCTGCTGGATCATGACCGCTATGGCCGATGTAATCGCGGTAGGCGTCTATGTGCAATATTGGTTTAACATTCCGCAGTGGGTACCGGCGATTGTCTGTTTGCTTCTTTTACTGTGGCTCAATCTTTTAACGGTAAAGCTATTTGGGGAATTGGAGTTTTGGTTTGCTTTGATCAAGGTGGTGACGATTCTCGCGTTAATCGTGATTGGGGCTTTTTTGCTCGTGATTGGGTATCAAACCGATGCGGGGGGAGTTTCGGTGACTAACCTGTGGAATCATGGCGGTCTGTTTCCAAATGGAATGACCGGATTTTTATTATCATTCCAGATGGTTGTGTTTGCGTTCGTGGGAGTAGAATTGGTCGGTGTAGCTGCAGCGGAAACGTCTGATCCGAGAAAAAATATCCCGTCTGCCATCAATAAAATCCCGCTTAGAATTCTGTTTTTCTACGTCGGCGCTTTGATTGTCCTGCTTTGCATCAATCCGTGGACACAATTAAGCGCAGCGGAAAGTCCTTTCGTTAAAACGTTCAGTTTAATCGGGATACCGCTTGCTGCTGGAATCATAAATTTCGTCGTCCTAACATCCGCAGCATCTGCCTGCAACAGCGGACTGTTTTCAACAAGCCGGATTCTGTTTACGTTAAGCAGAAGTGAACAGGCGCCTAAAGCGTTTAAAAAATTGACGAAAAATCATGTGCCTGGAAACGCGCTTTGGGTTTCTGCGGTTGTCGTTTCAGTGGGAGCACTGCTGAGCAAACTGATTCCAGAGCAGGCTTTCGGCATTGTAACGACAATCAGTGCAATCTGCTTTATCTGGGTGTGGAGTGTCATCCTGATCAGCCATATAAAATATCGAAAAAACCGTTCAGACCTGCACGAAAAGTCAGCGTTTAAAGCACCACTTGCTCCATTCATTAACTATGCAGTGCTGACGCTGTTTGGCCTGATTCTGATCGTGCTGGGATTTGCGGAGGCTACCCGCCCGGCGTTATTGCTTACACCACTGTGGTTTATTTTATTATTTATACTGTCTTCTTCTAAAAGAAAAGCCTTGCCGTGAATCCAGTTATACGCAAGTTGGCATAATGCTTTCAAAGAAGAGAGACTCTAAGCTGGATACAGTTCAGCAATTCGTTTTGCTTCCCCTGCAGTATAAAAATTGATACTATGGCACTTAAAAGTACGTACTTTTTATTATTTAGTAACAACTTTATAATAAGTTTTCTGGTGGAGATAAATGAGGGAGAGAGATACATGAATAAAGAAGCAAAGAAACAAGAAATTCTAGAAGCGTTTCAGTTCAGATCGGCCACAAAGGAGTTTGATCCGAGCAAAAAGATATCGGATGACGACTTCGAGTTCATTCTTGAAACGGGCCGGATGTCTCCAAGCTCATTCGGATTTGAGCCTTGGCGTTTTGTGGTCATTCAGAATAAAGAGCTGCGAGAACAGCTGAAGCCTGTTTCGTGGGGAGCGCAAGGGCAGTTGCCGACAGCGAGTCATTTCGTCGTGATGCTATCCCGTTCGGCAGAGGATATGATCTACAGCTCGGATTACATTGAACATATAAAGAAAGATGTACACCAGCTGCCTTCAGAGGCATATGAGGCGATCAGCAAGTTTTATAAAACATTCCAAGAATCGGATTTCAAGCTGCTTGAAAACGAGCGTTATATGAATGACTGGGCTGCCAAACAAGTGTATATCGCGCTCGGTAACATGATGACCGCAGCCGCGCAGATCGGGATCGATTCTTGTCCGATTGAAGGGTTCGACCAGGAGAAGGTTCATGACATTCTTGAGAAAGCGGGAGTTTTAGAAGGCGGGAACTTCCAAGTCGCCGTGATGGCTGCGTTTGGGTACCGAGTCCGCGACCCGCGTCCAAAGAGCCGTCAAGACATGAAGGATATTGTGAAATGGGTAAAATGACTTCGTAAAAAAGTTTATGAAAACGCGAGATTGAACTGCACCCCGATTGTTAGACACAACTAACAATTGAAGGTGCAGTTTTTTATGTGTAAAAAGCAATGTATAAGCAATACTAAGAAAAAGTATTTTATAAGGGAGGAATTGTGATGACCAATCGCAATGGCAGTGAAGGAAGCAAAAATCAAGGTTCGCCTAAAGCACAACATGATCAAGAGTTCAGCAGTGAGTTAATGAGCGGCAATAATAACAAAGGAAATGAATATCGTTCAAAATTAGGAAGTAAATCAAAGAGTAAACCGAAGTAAAGTAAATAATAAAAAAATCGTGAGAGAGTTGCATCTCACGATTTTTTTGGGGGTAAAAGTTTTAATTCCGAATCAGGTAATCAAATGCCCCTAAAGCGGCAGTGGCGCCGGATCCCATGGAGATGATGATTTGCTTGTATGCGCTGTCTGTGCAGTCGCCAGCGGCAAATACACCAGGGATGTTCGTGGCACCGTGCTTGTCGGTCACGATCTCACCGAAGCGGGTACGTTCGATCGACTCGCCGAGCCAGTCAGTGTTTGGCACGAGACCGATCTGAATGAAAACACCCTGCAGCTCGATATGATGCACTTCTTGCGTATCGCGGTCGATATACGAGATACCGTTGACCTTATCCGTACCGGTAATCTCTTTCGTCTGAACGTTCTTTAAAACCGTGACGTTCGGCAGGCTGTAAAGGCGGTCCTGCAGAACTTGGTCGGCCTTCAACTCAGGCATGTACTCAAGAACCGTAACATGCTTCACGATACCTGCGAGGTCGATGGCCGCCTCAATGCCGGAATTTCCGCCGCCGATCACGGCAACATCTTTTCCTTCAAACAACGGACCGTCACAGTGTGGGCAGTAGGCCACGCCTTTGTTCTTGAACTCGGCTTCACCTGGCACGCCGACGTTGCGCCAGCGGGCACCTGTGGAAAGGATGACGGATTTACTTTTTAACACCGCGCCGTTCTCGAGCTCAAGCTCGATCAGGTCTTTCTTTTCTAAACGCTGAGCACGCTGCAGGTTCATCACGTCAATGCCGTACTCTTTCACATGCTCTTCAAGGCTTGCGACTAGCTTAGGTCCTTCTGTCTGCTTCACACTGATAAAGTTCTCGATACCCATCGTATCCATCACTTGTCCGCCAAAGCGCTCCGCCACGATACCTGTACGGATTCCTTTGCGTGCCGCATAGATAGCGGCACTTGCGCCGGCAGGTCCGCCGCCGACAACAAGCACATCGTACGGATCTTTATCAGAAAGCTCAGACGCATCAGGGCCGTTCCCCATCTTCGCCAAAATTTCTTCAAGCGTCATCCGGCCGCTGCCAAACGGCTCGCCGTTAAGCATAACCGTCGGAACAGCCATCACTTTTTTGCTTTCTACTTCTTCTTTAAAAGCAGCGCCGTCAATCATGGTGTGAGTGATGCCAGGATTCAGGATACTCATCAGGTTCAATGCCTGTACCACATCAGGGCAGTTATGGCAGCTTAAGCTGATATACGACTCGAAATGATAATCGCCGCTTATGCTTTTCACCTGATCGATGACACTTTGATCAACCTTTGGAGCTCTTCCGCTGACTTGCAGGAGAGCGAGTACGAGAGAAGTGAATTCGTGTCCGAGCGGAATACCAGCGAATGTGACGCCAGTATCTTCACCAACGCGGTTCACGCTGAAGCTCGGTGTTCGTTCTAGTTCTGTTTTTTCAATAGATATGCGGGAAGACATGGCTGCCAGCTCATTGACTAACGCCAGCATGTCGCGCGATACGTCATCGGACCCTGGGCTGACTTTTAGCAGCACATCGCCTTCCATCAGCTGAAGATACTGATCTAACTGTGCTTTTACTTCTGCATCTAATAGCATAGGTAACGCTCCTTAAATTTTGCCTACAAGATCAAGGCTTGGCTTCAGTGTCGCAGAACCTTCTTCCCATTTCGCCGGGCAAACCTCGCCTGGATTCGTACGGACATATTGCGCAGCTCTCAGCTTGCTGACAACTGTGCTCGCATCACGGCCGATTCCGCCAGCGTTTACTTCTACCGTTTGAATGATTCCGTCTGGATCGATAATGAACGTTCCGCGGTCGGCAAGACCTTCTTCTTCGTTCAATACGTCAAAGTTGCGGGAAAGCTTTTGTGAAGGATCGCCAATCATGACATATTCGATCTTGCTGATTGCTTCAGAGTGATCGTGCCAAGCTTTATGAGTAAAGTGAGTATCTGTTGAAACGGAGTAAACTTCAGCTCCAAGTTCTTTTAACGTCGCATATTCGTTCTGAAGGTCTTCTAGCTCAGTAGGGCAAACAAATGTGAAATCCGCTGGGTAAAAGCAGACAACGCTCCATTTTCCTTTAAAGTTTTCTTCTGTAACATCGATGAAATCACCGTTATGATAGGCTTTTGCAGCAAATGGTTTTACTTCTGATCCGATTAATGACATGAGTAAATTCCTCCTAGATGTGTAATTTAGTTTACTGCTCGAAAACAGTAAACGATAATAATTCTAATTCAATAAGGATTATCATATAGTAGTTATTGTTTGTCAAGAGATACAATCAGATTGAACTTATATCAAAAAAGAACTGAACAGAAATGAAGCAAAAAAAGAGACCGTACACAAGGACGGTCTCTTCATTACTTTGTACTGCAAGAAATAAACATGGAAGCATCTTGATTTATAAAGATCTGTTTTCCCTCATAAAAGGTCTTCATTTCAGTTGCCGTAAATCCAGCTTGTGATAATAGTTTTTTGAGTTCTTCATGCGCAAATCCGTTATGAACTTTCGGATGACTGATACTATTATTTTTATCAAAATCAACAATAATGAGCTTGCCGCCATCGTTTAAAATGCTGTACAGTTTCTGCAGAATTTTTTTCGTATCCGGAATGTGAAGAAGGACGAGCGAAAGTAACACAATGTCTGACTTAAGTTCAGGTGTTTGCTGTGTGAAATCGGAATGTAGGACATTTGCGTTGAGGATTTCTTTGTGTAAGATTTTAGCTTCCGCAACGTCCAGCATTTGTTTTGACGAATCGACCAGCAATATAGAATCTACTAGATCAGAGAGCTCTAAACTAACGAGACCCGTACCGCTGCCATAATCGATCAATGATTTTGATTGGCTGTTTTTCAGCTGCGGCCGTATTTCCTTCACAATAACCGTTGCTAATGCCTTTCTTTCCTCTGTATCATATCGATTTGCCATCTGTTCAAATACGTTATTGTCCATGTTTCACCCCTATCCATAATTGTTTCGTAATGATGTGAGAAATAACTTCCTTGTTGTTTATTTTTATTTATACAGTCTCAAAGGATGGGAGAGGGTCAGGCAAACGTGACCAATTGCTGATCATCTCTTCATCTGTCAGAAGGCAGGAATGCAGAGACGTTTCGATTTCCTCTTGATTCATGTCGATGCCGATCATCACGATTTCGTTCATCCGGTCACCGTATGTTTCGTCCCATTTTTCAAGAAGCTCGGGTTCTTCTTTTAACAGTTCCTCTTGTTCAGCAGCGGGGTAGGATGCGACCCAATCTCCAGCTCCCTGAATCATAATCGATGTACCTGCCTGTGAAATAAGCCCGACAGTGTTGTTTCGTGTAGCGAGCCAAAAGAATCCTTTCGCTCTTACAACATCCACAGGCCAATTCTCAAGCCAGTTCATAAACCGTTCAGGGTGCAGAGGTCTTCTTGAACGGTAAACGAACGATGAAATCCCATATTCCTCCGTCTCCGGAACATGCTCAGTGTTAAGCTCTTTGATCCACCCCGCTCCCTGGCTTGCTTTTTCAAAGTCAAACCGTCCGGTGTTCAAAACATCTTGCAGCGGAACACGTGAAAAGCTTGTTCTGATCACATTTGCATGGGAATTCAGTTTACTTAAGACTTCTTCTAGTTCCTGTATGTCTTCCTCATGGAGAAGATCAATTTTGTTTAATAAAATAACATCGGCAAACTCGATCTGTTCGATAATCAGATCAACAACCTCTCGTGTATCGCCTTCTTCAGTTGCCTGCTTTCGGTCAAGCAGACTTTCTCCAGATGAAAAATCCTCCCAGAACCGGTTCCCATCGACAACAGTGACCATGGTGTCTAATCTTGCGACTTCTGTGAGATCAATGCCAACTTCTTCGTCAACATATGTAAAAGTCTGCGCGACAGGTATAGGCTCGCTGATTCCTGTCGATTCAATCACGATATAGTCAATATCTCCCGAAGCTGCAAGCTTTTCAACTTCTTTAATCAAATCCTCTCTTAACGTACAGCAAATACACCCATTCTGCATTTCTACTAATGTTTCTTCTGTTTGAGAAATAACACCGCTTTTAATCAAGGACCCGTCAATGTTGATCTCGCTCATATCATTGACAATAACCGCTACACGCATTTCCTCCGTGTTTTCTAGAATGTGCTTCAATAATGTCGTTTTCCCAGCGCCTAAATAACCGCTTAAAACTGTTACAGGTATTTTTTTATTCATGCTTATCCTCATTTCTTAACAAATCGTAATCATTTCGTTTTACAAAGCAAGTTTATATCCTTCTTTTAAAAAATGCAAACCAAATCTTTTGAATGAACATGTGTTAAAATTTAACAAAATATTAAAGAAGGTGATCTCATGAACCAAGCTCCAGTTATTCAAGGAAAATCAGTCATACTCAGACAGCCGATTGAAAGCGATATTCTAGACCGTTTTGCTTGCGGCAGAAGTATCGAAGCTGTGCGCATGTACGGCGGGGATACTCGGAATGTGAAGCCTCTGACGATGGAGGGAGCGAGAGGATTTTTCGAACGAATTAAGGCAAACAAGCTGGAGTGGTGCGTGGAATACGAGGGACGCTGTATCGGACAGGCTCGATTGACGGTAAATGAAGACGACTGCCGTGCGAGGTATGCAATCGGGCTGTTCGATACATCGGTCTGGGGCAAGGGATTGGGGACAGAAATCACCCAATTGGTCCTGGAATATGCGTTTGAGGGACTAAAGCTGCACCGAGTGGATCTTCGCGTCCTGGAATATAATCACCGCGCGATCGCCTGCTATGAAAAGTGCGGGTTCGTGAAGGAAGGCGTGGAGCGGGAAGGCGCACTCATTGAGGGCAAGTACGAGACAGATGTTTTTATGAGTATTTTGGATCGAGAATATGTGGCGATAAAGTCGAAAGCACACTGACATTCGTTTGTGTGCTTTTTACATGTTAGAATAATGAAGTAAATAATGGAAAAGATATAGGAAGAAAACGCTGTCATCGTGCTAGTTTTTATAAATTACAGAGCATTTTGGGCGGAATTCTCATTTTTTTTCATATTTAAATAGTTTATAATTATTAGATAATAGAAATCTTTAATTAATCTGAATAGATATATTGTCGTGCCACGAGAGAGATAAGGCGAGTTTGCCAATATCGTATGGATAGGAAGGTTATGATGAGAGACTTACAGAAAAAGACAGACGTCATCTTAATTGGTGCTGGAGTCATGAGTGCGACTCTTGGTACTATGCTCAAAGAGTTAGCTCCGGAGTGGGAGATTAAAGTATTCGAGAAGCTAGAGAAAGCAGGCGAAGAGAGCTCGAACGAATGGAACAATGCAGGTACGGGCCATGCTGCGCTTTGCGAGCTGAACTATACAACTGAAAAGCCGGACGGATCGGTCGATGTGAGCAAAGCGATCAAGATCAATGAGCAGTTCCAAGTGTCGATGCAGTTCTGGTCGTATCTCGTGAACAGTCAGCTCATCCGCAATCCGCAGGAATTTATTATGCCAATCCCGCACATGAGTATGGTGCAAGGACAAAAAAATATCGAGTTTTTGAAAAAACGATTTAAAGCGCTTTCAACTAACCCGCTGTTTCAAGGAATGGAATTCTCTGAGGATCATCAGAAGCTGCTCGAATGGATTCCGCTTATTATGGAAGGCCGCAACGTGAATGAACCGATCGCGGCAACGAAGATCGACAGTGGTACAGATGTGAATTTTGGCGCGCTGACACGCATGCTGATGGATCATCTTCAGAAACAAAACGTTGAGGTTCATTACAAGCATAGTGTGAAAAATATGAAACGCACGAGTGACGGTTCTTGGGAAGTGAAGGTGCAGAACCTCGACAGCGGCGCCATCGAAAGCCATACGGCTAAATTCGTCTTTATCGGTGCTGGTGGTGCGAGTTTGCCAATCTTACAGAAGACTGGCATTCCGGAGTCTAAGAATATTGGCGGATTTCCGGTAAGCGGACTTTTCCTTGTATGTAAAAATCAAGAGATCGTCGAGCAGCATCATGCAAAAGTTTACGGCAAAGCGAAGGTCGGCGCACCGCCAATGTCGGTGCCGCACTTGGATACACGCTATATCGACAACAAAAAGTCACTGCTGTTCGGACCGTTTGCCGGCTTCACGCCAAAGTTTTTAAAAACAGGATCTTACATGGATCTGCTTGGTTCCGTCAAGCCGTATAATGTCATGACGATGCTTTCTGCAGGCGTCAAAGAGATGGGTTTGACGAAATACTTGATCGAACAAGTGCTGTTATCGCATGAAAAGCGCGTTGAAGAGCTGCGCGAGTTTATCCCGAACGCGAAAGCGAGTGACTGGGATACGGTCGTAGCTGGCCAGCGTGTGCAGGTTATTAAAGACACGGCAGAAGGCGGAAAAGGTACGCTGCAATTCGGTACAGAGGTTGTCAGCGCGTCTGACGGCTCGATCGCTGCATTGCTCGGTGCTTCACCAGGCGCATCTACGGCCGTGCACGTTATGATCGAAGTGTTCAAAAAGTGCTTCCCGCAGCACATGAACGAGTGGGAGCCGAAATTAAAAGAAATGATCCCTTCTTACGGTGTGTCATTATCTGAAAACCCAGGGCTGTTCAAAGAAATTCAGACAACAACTGGAGAAACGCTGGGACTTATGAAAAAAAAAGACGTGATGTATAGTTAATATGAAATATTGAAGACAGCTAAACATTTCCTGATGTTTAGCTGTCTTTTTTTGCGGCTGTCATCTAAGGAATAAGGTAAAATGGCTGTAGAAGCGTTACTTTATTTTTTCTACTTTTAGGAGACAAATTGCTATGAATAAATCACAGTATTTTTATCAATTTCTTGAGCCGATTTCCAAAGAGCTGGCGCTGCTGGCGAGGGAATTGGAGTATAGTATTTTTTCCAGTCCGCGGACGATGCTGACGCATTCGAGGGTGTTTGTGGAGAATATCCTGAAACATGTGATGGTGATTGAAAAGGTGCAAGAGTCGCCGCAGATGACACTGATCGAGAGAATAACCATTTTGAATGAAAAAGGTTTTCTTGTTCAAAGAGTCAATGACAGTCTTCATAATGTCCGCAAGGTAGGAAACGAAGCGTCACACGATTCAAGAATGTTCCGCTATTCCGAGTCTTTGCTGTCATGGGAAGCTCTTTATACGATTGTAAAGTGGTATATCGAGTGCTATGGTCCGCTTCAATTAACTGTGCCTGACTATCAGGAACCGTCTCTGCCGAAAGATGGACAGCTCGATATCGGGGAGCTGATCGCGCGGTTAAAGGCGCTGGAGGACTTGCTTTCCACTCCTGTCGGCCAGCCGGCAGAGGATGAAGTTGCGGCTGCTGTTGAGGAAGCTACAGAGTCTGCGAGCTTCACGCCTGTCCGGGAGCTGTCGTATAAAGAAAGCACATTAAGCATCCCATATTTTCTGCGTGATGCGTTTCTGCTGCCGCAGCGTTTTCCGAAGTCTGAAACGTTTTTGATCCGGTTAGGAGAGGTGCAGCAGGCGCGGTTCATGAGCGAGCTGCCGAGCAGTCTGATCGATCTTCATAAACAGGTGAAACGCTATAACGAAAAGAATGACCAGACATTATTTGAAGAGCTGAATGTATTTGTTCAAGAGGAAGTAAAGCGGAATGAGATCAGTGATGCTCGTCGCGGTGAACTGCTATTCTTCTACAAAGATGATTATATTGTCGTGACGGAAGAGCTATCTGATATTCCGCTGTCTGGAGAGGAGTTTATTGGAATTCCGAGCTTGATCAGGCAGCTTAACGAGAACGGCATCATGACAGTCGGACAGCTGCCTAAAGAGCTGGTGATCCTCGCGAAATATAATAATGTCGGGATTGGAACTGTTGAGAAGTTGTTTGAGCAGCTGAAGAGCAAGCAGAAAAGCAGATAATGAGAGAACGCGGAGCCCGGTTGCCGGTCTCTGCGTTTTTTTGCAGTATAAAAGTCATTCAGAATTCATTTTTAGCAAATATTAGGCATATGTAACTGTTTTTACGTGCTATTTATATCCTCCCTTTGCCGCTAGTTTTATACATTTACAACTCTGTAAAATGTAGTTAACAAAGTAGTTGTAAAATAAAACTGTTTCACCAGTATTTAGAAAATAAAGCAGTAAGGGTTAAAAATCAGGGGAGGCGTTTTATGATGAAAAGGCACGGAAACAAGAAGTTCCTTTCTTTTTTCTCGGTAGTCATGGCAATTGTGGTCAGTACGTTAGCATTTATCCCTACTCTTCAGGCTGCCGGCGATGGTTCGTGGACGAGCCCATTTTCGGTTTCTCAGAGTATCTCTAATCAGAACAATTCATTAAAGACGGTACAAGGCTATGTTGTGGGACAGCCAACTGCCACGACGACCGTTGTTACGAGCAATTATCCGAACGACTATGCGCTCGCCTTAGCGGACAGTGCGTCTGAAACGAACACATCGAACATGGTTTATGTTCAGATTCCTTCTTCTTTCCGTTCACAGTTTGGATTGAAAACCAACCCTAGCTTAAAAGGGCAGTCGATTAAAGTAACAGGCTACTTAACGGCATACTTTTCACATGCTGGTGTGAAGGATGCGACGGCGATGGAAAAAGCGTCAGGCTCTACACCGACAGATCCTCCTACTGATCCGACCGATCCGCCGGCATACGATGAGTCATATTATGATCCTGCACAAGGGAAAACAGGTGCGGCACTTAAGACCGCTCTTCACAACATCATCGACGATCATACGGAGTTATCTTATGACGCGGTGTGGAATGCGCTGCGAGTAACTGATCAAGATCCGAATAACAGCAATAACGTTATCCTTCTGTATACTGGCCGTTCGCAAAGTAAAACAGCAAACGGAAGCAACGTGAACGACTGGAACCGCGAGCACGTTTGGGCTAAGTCTCATGGTGATTTTGGGACGGCGATGGGACCAGGTACGGATATCCACCACCTTCGTCCGACAGATGTGAGTGTTAACAGCTCCCGCGGAAACCTTGATTTTGATAACGGCGGAACACAGCACTCAGAGGCGCTTGGCAACTATTATGACAGTGATTCCTGGGAACCGAGAAACGCCGTAAAGGGCGATGTGGCGCGCATGCTGTTCTACATGGCTGTCCGCTATGAAGGAGACAGCGGCGAGCCGCAGCTTGAGCTGAACAATAACGTGAATAACGGAACCGCTCCTTACCACGGAAAAATGTCGGTGCTGCTGCAATGGCACCAGCAGGATCCAGTCGATAACTGGGAACGCAACCGCAACAACATCATCTACGACCAATTCCAGCATAACCGCAACCCATTCATCGACCATCCGGAGTGGGCTGAGGAGATTTGGTAGAAATAAAAACAGATTGATTTACCCTCTTCAAGAGATTGAAGGGGGTTTTTTATGTGCATAAGAAAAAGGGAATACTGTCCTTGTTGAGACTACAAGCGAGGTTAGGAGGGGAGCATTTGTTTGATTTGAGAAGCTGACCATACCTGATACAGCAACGACGTGTATTATGGGACCTAGCGGGAGCGGGAAATCAACGCTGCTTAAACTGCTCAACCATTTGATAAGCCCGGACAGCGGACAATTGCTGTATAAAGAGCAATCCATTTTCGAGATGGATCCTATTCAGTTAAGGCGCAGAATCATGATGACGCCACAAACTCCCGTTATTTTTGAAGGCTCGATTAAAGATAATTTAATTGTCGGCTATGCGTTTTCTAAAGAAGAGGCGCCTAGTGAACAGGAAATGAACGAAGTGATGCAGACCTGTTTATTGAAAAAAGATTTAGCTGAAAAGGCAGACAATCTTTCAGGCGGTGAAAAGCAGCGGCTGGCTCTGGCAAGAGCAATGCTGATGAAGCCCGACGTACTTTTACTGGATGAACCATCATCTGCTCTAGATGAAGACACAGCTGATATCGTGATGAAAAATGTTGTGGATCATACGAAGCATCACAGGCAAACGTTGATTATGGTCACACATGACAAGAAAATTGCCAACCAATTCTGTGAAAACGACATCAACATGAAGGATTACAGTCTGAAATAAGGAGGAGCCGATGCAATGAAAGATGCAGTGGACCTAGCATTCTGGCAGATTCTCGCTGCTTATCTGTTTGTACTCATTCTCATCATCATCGTGCGTTTGAAAAGGATTCCGAGAGAAAAAGAAATCGTGTTAGCCACAACTCGAATGACGCTGCAGTTGATTTTAGTGGGGTATTTATTAGTTTATCTCTTTGAGAATCCTAACCCGTTCTATACGTTACTTGCCATTATCATCATGCAGGTATTTGCTATCTACAACATATACAAACGAACAAAGTCAGCATTAGGTATCGAAATGAAGAAGATTATTGCTGCTTCAATGACCATCGGCATATTCTGCAGCTTATTATTTTTCATTTTTGTCGTACTGCAGTTATCTCCTTGGTATGAACCTCGTTATTTTATTCCCATAGCCGGAATGATTATTGGGAACTCGATGACAGGGATCTCTTTGGGAGTAAGCAATCTAATCAATGGGATGAAGGCGCAAAAGGCTGAAATTGAGGGTGCTTTAATGCTGGGTGCAACGCCAAAGATGGCATCAAGTAAAATCGTTAATCAAGCATTTGACGCCGCCATGCTGCCTACGATCAATTCGATGGTTGGAATGGGAATTGTCTTTCTCCCTGGCATGATGACCGGACAAATCTTATCAGGGACATCACCCATTGTGGCAATCGAGTACCAAATAGCCGTGATGCTTGGAATCGTGGGAAGCGTCTCCCTTTCCGTAATTATATATTTGCAATGGGGCTGCAAAACATTCTTTAATTCACGAAGTCAGTTGAAAAACAGTAATGATTGAAAGCACACTAAACGGTGTGCTTTTTTTGTCGACAATAAGGATAGAGCAATTAGTGGAAAGAGGTATTAATACATAATGATGAAAAAGTTGATGATGTTTTGTGTGATGCTTCTGGCTGTTTTTGCAGCAGGCTGTGCAGCCAATGAAAGCGGAACGAAGGAACAGGGAGAGAGCTCTTCAATTGTAGAGAAGGCAATCGACCAGGGGAAGCTGGCGCTGGCGGATGCGAACCTTGAAAAAGCAAAGAGCAATTTTAACCTGGCACTGAAGGAAGACAGAGATAATATAGAGGCGAAGCAATGGCTGGCATCGCTTGAATTGTATGATCAGTTTATGAAGGAAATGAACAACAAGGAATTCGACCTGGCGCAAAAGACGTTAAGTGAGCTTCACGCTAGTGACCAGTATGATATTATGAAGGGCTTAACAGGCGAATATGAGCAGGAGCTGGAATCCATCACTGCTGAAATAAAGGAAATTGATCAAAAGGTCGCGGATTTGCTGAAGATGTATGATCCTAGCATCCCTGATTCCCTGCCGGATGAGACATACCTGACAAAGGCTGATGATGTGCTGGCTTATCCTAATATTACAGAGAAACAGAAAAAAGCGGTAGAAACGTTTAAAAAAGAAGTGGCTGAGCGTGCGGAGAAAATTTTTGCCGCAGAAGCAGTGAAAATAGAAGCAGTTAACCAAGCGGATGATCCTTATGCATGGGCTCCGGGTGTGAAGGACCAGTTTGAGAACGAGATGGTAGAGAGCGGGTATGCGGATTCGATTGACACCATCAGGTATGAAAAAGGTGATGTTTACAATGGGCAGGGCTACTATACCGTTTACGCTGAATTGGATGGAGAAGAGTTTTATATTGTGAGTGTTAATGTGAAAACTGGGGATTATCATGGGTAAAAGCAAACAGGGAGCTGGGGCTCCCTGTTTTGTTTACCATACAGATAATCTCGTTCTTTCATCATTTTCATCGGTTATGTACTGAATATCTTCAAACTGATTGTCTTGTGCGTTTAGATACAATAATCTTAGCTTTTCTTGATTCTTACAATAAATGGTTGTGTAAACACAATCCACAATTAAAAGGACAAGCTGACACTCGCTGTCTAAAAATTCTTTGTAAGTATCAATATTATGGACCCTCACCCCTTGAGGAAAGGCTTTTAGATCTGCAAATATAACATAATACTTATTGTTTGTTATTCTATTTTGAAGAGCACTTCCATCCATTATATTTGTTGTTTCGGGAAACAGTTCTTTATCTAATTGACGCTTGATTACTATGTGAGCTTCTTCGTTTGTATTGTGCCAATTAAACTTAGTAATATCAATTGGCTTTAATATATCTGCAAGAAGACTGCCGTATTGGTTTGGTATGTTGAAGCTGATACCTCTAATCACAAAATCCCTCCGGTAGCTTCATCTAAACAGATTTATTCAAGAATTGCTGCATTTCTTCCTCGCTCAGTTCCTCCGGCGTAATGCCCTTCTTATCGCAGTACTCGTACATGGCTTTAACCTTTAATTTAGGATCGCTAGGCTGAGGTTCTGTATAGATACCATCTGGAAACCCTTCCTCAAATGCATTTATTTTTAGCTGCGCTAACTCAGAAAGAAAGTATTCTTTATCCGCATCTTTCGCGATGTTTTCAGCCGCGTCTTCTGCCAGTTTTAAAAATGAATTTGCAAGATTAACCTCTTTGCCTATGAGATAGGCACGTGCGTTGGCTTCATAAGCAAACGCCAGGTCGAAGTCGCCAATATTGTGGCTTTGGCAGAGTTCAAGATTATTTTTTGCATGATACAAAGCACTCTCAAATCTTCCTAACAGCGCATAAACACGTGAAATCTGCCACTCGCCGCGAGCGAATTGCAGTGCTGTGCCGATTTCTCCCCAATGATACCTTGAGGCGTGCGCCAAGTGGATCATCTTCATATCGTCCTCAGCCGTCCTGTCTTTCTTTTCAATGTAATCCCAGCAGCTGTTAAAGCATTCAACCGCTTGCTTTCTATGCCATTCTGCAATCGTTAGTTTGTTATCGTCCATATGCTTCTCCTTTATGGTATCTGAAATTATATATTCGCATGATTAGATTTAAAACCTTTAAACTTGTTCAAAAAGCACCGGCAATTGCTACTGGGATTTCTTTTACATGCTAAAATGAGTGGTATAAAAACGTAATGAATGAAAGCGGGGGAGCGCAATGAAAGAAAGAATCGCCATTTCCTGGAGCGGGGGAAAGGACAGTGCTCTTGCTCTTTATAAATTGCTGCAGGAAGACAAATACATAGTAGATTCTCTTTTTACTACGGTAACGGAAGGGTATAACCGGATCAGCATGCACGGTGTGCCAGAATCATTGCTCGAGAAGCAGGCGGAAAGCCTTGGGTTTCCGCTGCGAAAGGTGTACATACCGCAGGCGTGCATTAACGAGGTCTATCAGGAACGAATGCGCGAAAAGGTGACAGAAATGAAAGCAGAGGGCATTCAGACATTCATGTTCGGCGATATTTTTCTGGAGGATGTGCGAAAATATCGTGAGGAATCGCTTCAGCAAGCGGGCATGAAGGCGGTCTTCCCGTTATGGGGGCGCAAAACGGATGAGCTGGTGCACGAATTCTTCTCGTTAGGGTTTAGAACCATCACAACATGCGTGGATACAGAAGTCATATCGGACACTTTCCTTGGAAGAGTGATGGACGAGGCGTTCATAGAGGAACTGCCAGAACACGCCGATCCTTGTGGAGAGAATGGCGAGTTTCATACCTTTGCATTTGACGGACCGATCTTTAAAAAGCAAGTGGAGTTTGTTAAAGGGGAGAACGTGGATAGAGGAAGGTTTCATTTTTGTGAACTGCTGGAGAGAGAGTAATCGTAATAATTAGTAGCGGCTGCCTTTATGTAAGGCGGCCGCTTTAACTCAACAATACTAGTCGTATTTATTACTATTCAATTATTTCAATTAACTTATTGGTCATTTTTTCTGACACAGTATAGATCGAATGAGTATCATCAGTTTTCATCAAGGTGCTTTGTTGTCCTTTTTCACCTAACCACAAATGATAACTTTGCTTATTGTCATCCGTGTAAATAACATCGAAATAAAATTCAGGATTAGCCATATTAACTATACCGTTTTCTTTTACAGCACTTGAAATGACACTTTGAAATGTTTGAATATCTTTATCTTCTTTAAAAATAGTTGGACTGGCTCCTTTTGACTTAGAAATAATAATCTTTGTAATTTCTTTTGGTGGCTGTAATTCACCGCCATGAGCTTTAACCACTCCCGCAGCAGTGCTGTCTTCCGATTGGCAGCCAAAAAGAAAAGCGGAAAATAAAGATAAAGATAAAAGCAGGATGAATTTTCTCATATTCTATATACTCCAATCGTCTTGTTCTACTATTCAAATTAGACGAAGGTAACCCTCTTAAAGTTTCTCCTTATTATTTTTTGCATTTCCAAAAAAATCCACAAAATTTATGAAAACAGCCTTAAAAATAGATATCAAATAAAGGGTATTTTAATCCGATAAAGAATTAAAATATGTTAGGAAAATAAATCCATGATAATGCTAAAGGAGCATAAATGAATACTTTAACACACAACGTGAGCACACAAGTTTTGGAGCCGATTTCCGTTTTATCTGCGCTTGAAAGCAACCTGGCGATGATCGAGTTTAATCTTAATCGTGAGGTTATCTGGGTCAATGAAAATTTCGCCGGCGCGATGGGGTACCGTCCTGCCGAAATGATCGGCATGAACCACCAGCTGTTCTGTACGCCCGAGTTTGGGAACAGCCGTGAGTATGAAGAACTGTGGAAAAATCTTCGAAACGGGAAAAAGTTTCAGGAGAAAATAGAGCGGCTAAACAAACATGGAGAGACGCTTTGGCTGGAAGCAACCTATGTTCCGATTCTTAACGAAGACGGAAACGTGCAAGCTGTTTTAAAAATTGCCACAGACATTACGGAACGTGAAACCATAGCAATAGAAGTAATTGAACGCTTAAAGGCGATGCCAACTGAACTGGTGAATCTAGTAATTGAGAACTCTCAGGAGAAGCTCGAAGCTGTTCAATCACTAGAAATGCAGATTAAGTTAATTGAAAAAACATCGAAAATCATAAAAAACGTTGCCTCGCAAACCAATCTACTAGCCTTAAACGCTGCCATTGAAGCAGCACGGGCGGGAGAGTATGGCAGAGGGTTTAACGTGGTCGCTGAGGAAGTCCGCAAACTATCAGGAAATGCAGACGAAGCGATTAAAGAAATCAACAACAATATTGAAAAGGTAAATGAAGAACTTCTAAAAGTAAACAAAATTACAAAAGAACTTCAAGAAATCGTCGATGATACAAAAGTAAAATTTGAAAAAGCCATTACCGAATTTGAGAACATGATGTAAAAAGGAAAGAACACAGGCGGCTGCTCTGTGTTCTTTTTATTGAAGTATAGATTAGAAGTAGGCATCAGGTTCGGCGCAGGCTGTTGGGGAAGTGGCGCATATAAGGACTTGAACGGCGCAAATTTAGAATAAAATGGCGCAGGAAGAACTGAACGGCTCAAGTTAGGTGAGTTGTGGCGCAGTCTGCAATCTAAGCAGCGCAGGATCATCTTGTAGTGGAGCAAGCTGATTGCTGAATGGCGCAGCCTAAAACAATCAAGTGGGTTTAACTCGCTAAAATTGCGTTTCGTCATATTTTTGGCGCAGGTACGAAGAGAAGCCGCGCAGGTTTTTGCTCTAACGGCGCGGGTGAACTTAAAAAAGCCTCTTTTCGGCGCAGGTCCTTATCCAGAACAGTTTACATCTAAAAAAGCTCAGGGCTGTCACCCTGAGCTTTTTCTAATTACTCTATTAAACAAACAAACTAAGCAGCAGCACAAACCCTAATCCAGACACCGAAATGATTGTTTCTAGCAAGGTCCATGTGGCGAATGTTTCTTTCATGCTGAGTCCGAAGTATTCTTTGAACATCCAGAAGCCAGCATCGTTCACATGTGAAGCGATCAAGCTGCCTGCTCCAGTTGCGAGCACGACGAGCGCGAGATTCACGTCTGTTGTGCCGAGCAATGGAATAACAAGACCGGCTGTTGTAAGAGCCGCGACAGTCGCTGAGCCAAGAGAGATTCTTAAGATCGCCGCGATGATCCATGCGAGTAAAATTGGCGAGAGGGAAGTGTCTTTGAAAAGCTCAGCTACATAATCGCCGACACCGCCGTCGATCAGTACTTGCTTGAACGCTCCGCCGCCCCCGATGATAAGAAGCATCATGCCGATGTGTGTGATAGCGGTTACACAAGAGTCCATCACTTGCTGAATTGGAATCTTGCGGGCGATTCCCATCGTATACACGGCAAACAGAAGGGACAGCAGCATAGAAGTTGAAGCGTCTCCGATGAAACGGATTGCTGCGAGCATGCTGTTATCATCAACACCCATTGTTTCCTGCAGCAGTTTGATGACTGTTGCAATAGACATAAGAATGACCGGAAGCAAAGCGGTAAATACACTGATGCCAAATCCAGGCGTGTCTTCGAGCTTGAACGTTTTTTGCTCGCCTAATGAAGCGATATTTCCTTGTTTGTTGAATGAATCGGGTACAAGCTTTTTTGCCAGCTTCGTAAATACTGGGCCTGCTAAAATGACGGTCGGGATGGCAATGATGAAGCCGTAAAGCAATACTTCACCGATGTCAGCGCCGTACTCGCCAGCGATAACTGTCGGTCCTGGGTGCGGCGGCAAGAAACCGTGTGTGACGGAAAGAGCCGCAGCCATCGGAATTCCAAGGTACAGGATGGAAACTCTTAGTTCTCTTGAGATCGCGAATACGATCGGGATAAGCAGTACTAAACCTACTTCAAAGAACAGCGCGACACCAATAATGAAGGAAGCGGCGACGACGGCCCATTGAATGTTTTTTTCGCCAAATTTATTGACGAGTGTCATGGCGATACGCTGCGCACCGCCTGAATCAGCGATCAGCTTTCCGAGCATCGCGCCAAGTCCGAAGATTAACGCTAAGTGACCGAGAGTTCCTCCAAGTCCGGCTTCAATCGTTTTAACAATGTTCTCTAACGGCATGCCGAGTGCCAGCGCCACTCCGAATGAAACGATGATCAATGAAATAAACGTGTTCAATTTCAAGCCCATGATCAGGACAAGCAAAGCGATGATTCCTAGGGCTACAATGAATAATGGCATGATAATTCCTCCTTGTGACTAGTTTTATGTGTGTAAAAGATTTCTTTGATAGTCAGCTATTTTTGTATAATCTTCTTTCAAAACTCTTGATAAAGAGATAAAGATTGGCATTAGCTGTCTGTATTCTTTTGCCGCATCTTCCTCCGGCTTATGGCTGTGTGTGCTGCCAATCATGTCCGAAATAACATCGAATGAGTCGATCTTGCCTGTCGCATAAAGTCCTAGGATACATGCGCCGAGACACGAGCTTTCATAACTTTCTGGCACGACAACCTCTGACTCGAAAATATCGGCCATCATCTGGCGCCAGACAGCCGATCGCGCGAACCCTCCTGTTGCCTGAATGCGGGTAACAGGTCCGTCCATACACTCGGTCAGCGCAAGAAAAACGGTGTACAGGTTGTAGATGACCCCTTCAAGAGCTGCACGGATCATGTGTTCTTTCTTGTGAGCCATCGTTAAGCCGAAAAAGGATCCGCGCACGTCTGGGTTCCATAATGGAGCACGTTCACCGGCAAGGTATGGGTGGAACAAGAGTCCGTCTGACCCTGGCCGTACTCGTTCGGCGATTTTCGTTAACACTTCATATGGATCAATTCCAAGGCGTTTTGCTGTTTCGATTTCAGAAGAGGCGAACTCATCCCGAATCCAGCGCAGTACCATTCCACCGTTATTCACTGGGCCGCCGATCACCCAGTGGTTTTCGGTTAACGCATAACAGAAAATCCGTCCTTTTTCGTCAGTTTGCGGCTTGTCGATGATCGTCCGGATCGCTCCGCTCGTCCCGATCGTCACCGCTATCTCACCTTTTTTGATCGCGTTCACACCGAGATTCGAGAGCACGCCGTCACTGGCACCAATCACAAACGGAGTGGCAGGATTAATGTTCATCAGTGTGGCGAGATCCTGGTTGCAGCCGCGGAAAATCGTTGTAGTCGGAACAAGCTCAGACAGCTGCTCGCGTGTAATGCCTGCGACCTGCAGTGCTTCCGCGTCCCAATCCAGTTTTTTAAGATTCATCATGCCAGTCGCTGAAGCGATTGAATGATCGACTGCGTAACGATTGAAAAGCTTTTTGAATACATATTCTTTAATTCCGATGTACTTTTTCGCTTTGGCCGCAATATCAGGACGTTCCTTCACGATCCACGTGATTTTGCTGAGCGGCGACATCGGATGAATCGGTGTTCCAGTCCGCTTATAGATCTCGTGACCGTTCAGATCGCTTTTAATACGATGTGCAAAAGCTTCACTGCGGTTATCTGCCCATGTGATGCAAGGCGTCAGCGGGATGTCGTTCTCATCCATCGCTATCACGCTATGCATGGCGCTGCTGAATGAAACGAACTCAATCGTTTTTTCGCGATGCTTTTTCGTGATCTGAGAGACCGAAAGCAAGACCGCCTGAAAAATTTGCTCAGGATCTTGTTCAGCCGTCGAGATATCCGGTGTATGAAGCGGGTAACCGACATTTTCCTTTGCAATAACGGTTCCGTGGCCGTCAAACAGGATCGCTTTCGTACTCGTCGTTCCGATATCGACTCCAAGCATATAGCTAGTCATCGTTTTGAACTCCTTTCGATAGCATCTGCTGTGACATCCACAGATCATCTACCTTTTCTTGAACATCATCAAAGTTTTGATGCAGCGCCTGAATCATAAGATCGCGATTCTTCGTCTTGATAGCCTCGATATACAGCTGGTGATTATCGATAACCCGCTGAAAGTCCTCGTACCGTTCTTCAAGCCGCACACGCATCGATAAAAGGATGAGCGCCTCCATGACCGGCTTGGCATTGTTCCAGATCATCATGATGTAAGAGTGGTTGATCGACCGGATGATCGTTTCGTGGAAGAGGACATCCTGATAGGAAAACTCGTCCGCGTCTTTGTATTTAATGGCGATGCTCATCATTTCTAAAATCTTGCTCAGCTCCTGAACGAGCTTTGTTGAATCCATTTTGGCAAGACGTTCAAACACAAAGGTTTCGATCAGCAAACGAACGTCATAAATTTCTTGAATTTCTTTCTCTGTTAAGCCGAGCACCACGGCACCCATCCGTTCGAGGCGGATGATATTTTCGGAAGCGAGAATCTTCAGCGCCTCACGTACGGGTGAACGGCTAACAGAAAAATCTGCTGCTATTTTGTTTTCCGAAATGATGGTACCGCTTTCAATTAGCCCTGCAATAATACGCATTCTGAGCTCGCTCGCCACTCTGTTGCCAGAAGAAGCTTTTGACAGCCATTTTGCAGGATATAGAAATTCTGTATGTTCGGACATATATTCACCTTCTTATGTTCAGTAAGTATACTTGTATACAAGTATTATAAACAGAATATTTTATTTTGCAAGCGCTTTAATTTTGGTGTTTTTTCCGCTAAGCAAAAAACTGTTCAATTTTTGACCGATGCTGTAAATAAAATGTACACATTTAAAATAGCGGGGTCCGGTACTGCAGTACCGGACCCCGCTATTTTAATCTGGCACAGAACTTGCAAAAGTGTAAGGCGGGAGGGATTTTAATGAACATACAAGAATGTAAGGCAGTCGTAACGGGTGGAGCTTCTGGTCTTGGGGAAGCTACGGTTAGGAGAATTGTAGAGAACGGCGGACAGGCGGTAATTCTTGATCTTTCCGAGGAACGAGGACAGAAGCTTATAGATGAGCTTGGCTCTGCTGTTGGGTTTGTGAAAACGGATGTGACGAGTGAAGAAGAAGTGAGGGCAGCGATTGGGGAAGCTGTGAGCCGGATGGGTTCGGTAAATACCGTAGCGAACTGCGCTGGCATCGGCATCGCCGAAAAGGTACTCGGCAAAAAAGGGACACATAGTCTCGATCTTTTCTCTAAAGTTATCTCTGTTAATTTGATCGGCACGTTCAATGTGTGCCGCCTTGCTGCCGAAAATATGGTCGGTAACGAGGAGAACGAGTTCGGTGAAAGAGGGGTAATCATCAATACAGCATCTGTTGCGGCGTTTGAAGGACAGATCGGTCAGGCGGCGTACAGCGCGTCGAAGGGCGGAGTTGTCGGCCTGACATTGCCGCTGGCACGGGAGTTTGCGAGATCTGGCATAAGGGTGATGACGATCGCACCGGGCCTTTTCCATACCCCGATGTTCGAGATGCTGCCGGAAGAAGCGCGCGTATCGCTTGGAAAGATGGTTCCGTTCCCGTCGCGGCTCGGGTTTCCAGAAGAATACGCTCATCTCGTACAGAGCATCGTAGAGAATCCGATGCTCAACGGGGAGACGATCCGACTTGATGGTGCAATTCGCATGCAGCCTAAATAAACACACAAAAGAAGAATATAATACAACAAATTTAGTATTCAGGAGATCGTTCATCAGGAAGTTTTTACAAAAGATAAGTATGCATACGTTTTATTTCTAACCGAAAACAAAAACACAAAGGATTCTTTAGTGTTTGCTGAGTTTACAAAAACTTCGATGGGGTGGGAATTGGATGGAATGGTTTTACATTCTCTGAAGGACGAGTTACAGTCGGCTGGCGGGGGTGGAAATCGGACAATGTATGGTCTAACCCCATCTAATGTCGAGACCGTAAAGCTTGGAAAACGAAAGGCTCAAGTTTATTCCTTAGGAGTAAAAAAAGTATGGCTCATCCACAAACCTTCAAAAAAAGAACGGAATTTGGAGCCAGCTTTTTATAATAAAGAGGAACAGAAAGTTTCTTAATCTTATATATAGAATTTTTCATATCTCAATCAATAGAGACCTGTTTCCGAACGCCGGAGCAGGTTTTATTTTATATGTTGGAAAATTCTAAAAATATAGCAGACTTTGATACAATAGAAGAAGAGACTAAGGGGGTGGGTGCACTGGACTTAAGAGAGATGATGACGGAAGTTGATTTTATGATTACGGCAGAGACAACATTTCAGGAGGCGCTGGAACTGATGTATCGGGAGAAGTGGAGCTTGCTTCCGGTGATGGATGAAAAACGGCTGCCTGCGGGTGTTTTGACGAGAAGCTGTCTGTATCGGATGATATCCGATGGCTGTGCGTTAACTGAGCCGATCGGGCGATACATCAAGCGACACACTGAAACCATCTCAGTCACCACACCTCCACAACAGATTGAAGACATCGTAAAATCAAGCAAGGTCGGGACCGGGGTCGTCACGAACGAGGATGGGACGGTCGCGGGCATTTTAACAAAAACCGATATGGTTATGTCGCTGCTCGGATCGGTCAGCTCACTGAAAAATCAGCTTGAAACGATATTAGAGCATTCCAATTTAGGTGTATTACTGACGGACCTTAATAGAAAGATTGTATTTGTGAATCCAAAATTAATAGAGATGACCGGAATGGCAGAACAAAATCTTCTACATAAAGCAGCGGACACCGTTTTTCCAGAGTTAAGATCGGTGTTTTCTGGTGAGGATCATTTGGCGTCGTGCACGGCTGGATCTGTGAAAACCGTCGCTACCGTTTCTTCTTTTAAAACAAACGGCTATATCGTTCTTTTCCGGGATACTTCAGAAATTGAGAAACTGGCGTCTGAGCTGCAAACCGTCAAAGCTCTGAAAAAATCATTAGAGACAGCTCTTGAATATGCGTATGACGGCATCCTCATGGCGGATGAAGATGGGCGGATTAAGATGGTAAGTCCGCCTTTTCTGGATCTGTTTAACCTGCAGGAGGACGAGGTGCTGCATAAGTCTGTGCATAAAGTGCAGCCGCAGCTTGAGCTTGGAAAGGTGTACAAAACACAGACAGCTGAGGTCAGTGACATGATGGAGCTGAACGGCATTAAATACATCGTTCAGCGCATCCCGATCGTAGAGGGAGACAAGGTTATCGGCGCGATCGGAAAAGTCATGTTTCGGCAGCTGAATGAAGTGAGCGAGATGTTTAAAAGGCTGCAGCGTGCCGAAAGTAAGGCGAGCTTTTACCATCAGCAGTACAATCAGGCGGAATCGGCACGTTTCACATGGAACCATATATGGAGCAGAAACGAATATATGGAGAAACTGAAGAAAAGTGCAGCTAAAGCCGCGAAAGGGCGCTCAACCGTGCTTGTTAGGGGAGAAAGCGGAACTGGAAAGGAGCTTTTCGCGCATGCAATCCACAACAGCAGTGCGAGAAGCAGCGGGAAATTTGTGATCGTCAATTGCGCCGCTATACCGGAGGATCTGTTAGAATCAGAGTTTTTTGGCTATGAGGAAGGTGCGTTTACAGGCGCGCGGCAAAAGGGGAAAATCGGAAAGTTTGACCTGGCAAATGGCGGCACACTGTTTCTCGATGAGATCGGCGATATGTCTGTATCGCTTCAGGCGAAGCTGCTGAGAGTATTGCAGGAGCGCGAGTTTTATAGAGTTGGAGGAACGAAGAAAGTTCAGGTCGATGTGAGGATTATTGCGGCGACGAACCGCCATTTAGAAGAGATGGTGCGTGAAGGGACGTTTCGGGAGGATTTGTATTACCGCTTGAACGTGATCTCGCTGAACGTGCCGCCGCTTAGGGATCGCCGTGAGGATATTCCGCACTTGATGCAAAAGCTGATGGAAGAGCTGAACAAAGTGCTCGGCACGACCATTACAGGACTTGCGGATGACGCCAAAGAGGCGATGCTTCATTACAGCTGGCCGGGAAATGTGCGCGAACTGAAAAATGTGCTCGAACGCGGGATGACGTTTGCGGAGCATGGAAAGATCCAGCTCGAGGATCTGCCGGATTATTTGCTGAACACATTGCCTGAAAAGAAGATGGCACTTTCCATTTCTCTTGTTGAAAACGCGGAGCTTGAGGCGATTAAAAAGGCGCTGGATCAGATGAAAGGCAACAAAGCAAAGGCGGCACGCATGCTTGGAATCAGCCGGTCCGGTTTATATGAAAAGATTAGAAAATATCAGCTGCAATAAGTGTGTGTGAAAGTGTCCAAAATGAGGACACTTTTTTTCTTTTTCTGTCAGACAAAAGAACAATTCAGCAGAGCAATGGGGCAATTGTGGTTTTCTTCGTGTTGGCACGAATATTGCAATCATAAGAGGTGAAGTGAAAATGTAGTTGAGGGGGATGGGCAAATGCATATCGGCGGTTTTCTGACTCAAAACGCACGTAATTTTCCGGAAAGGTTTGCGGTGGAATGTGAAGGGCGGTCCTACACATATGGTGAATTAAACACAGCTGTGAACCGACTGGCTCACGGACTAATCAGCCTAGGCGTCAAAAAAGGCGATAAGGTCGCAATTGTCATGAAAAACTCGGACCACTTTATGATTTCTTTTTTTGCTGCAGCCAAGATCGGTGCGGTCGTCGTGCCGGTTAATTTCAGGCTGACGGCGAATGAAATTCAATATATTTTTAGCCAGTCAGATACGGTCCTCGTTCTGTGCGACAGTGAGTTTGAAGAAACGGTCAACAGTGCGAGAGAAACGACAGGCGTTTCGAGCGTAATTGTTGTCGGTGATGTGGCAGGAGAAGGAAATTTGCTGTATGACAACATCCTTTCTCATAACGAAGAAGAGCCGAATGTCGAGATTTCAGAACACGATGACCTGGAGATTCTCTATACCTCTGGGACAACTGGACGTCCAAAAGGCGCGCTGTTCGACCATGACCGGATCTTTAAAGTAAGTTTAACGATGCTCGTAAACATGGAGTTGAGAAAGGATGAGCGGTTCCTTCACTTAGCGCCTCTTTTCCACTCGGCACAACTAAACCTGTTCATGATTGCAGGTGTCATCCTTGGCGGCAGGCATTATATCCACCGTGATTTTCATCCGGTAAAAGCGTTGCAGGCCATTCAAGACCATGAAATCACCCACCTTTTTGCGGTGCCGGCGATGTACAACTTTATGCTGCAGGTTCCAAACGTGACCGACTATGATCTGTCGTCAATCAGGCGCTGCGGTTACGGTGCGGCTCCAATGCCGCCTGAACTTGTACGCAAAAGCATTGCTGCATTTAAAACTGACCGCTTTTTCAATCTATGCGGCCTGACAGAAGCAGGACCAGGCGGAATTCTCTTAGATCCGGAAGGGCATGAGCAGCATCTCGGCAAAAGCGGCAAAGCTGGATTCCTAACTGAGGCGCGTGTTGTTCATGAAAACGGGGAAGACGTGAAACCGGGTGTGGTCGGGGAATTTATCCTCCGCAGTGAAACGGTCATGAAGGAATATTATAAAAAGCCGGAAGAGACGAAATCAGCTCTTAAAAACGGCTGGCTGTACACAGGCGATCTGGCGACGGTTGATGAGGAAGGGTACATCTCGCTTGTCGACCGGAAAAAAGACATGATCATCTCGGGCGGTGAAAATGTGTATTCGGCCGAGGTGGAAGCTGTTCTTTATGAGCATCCAGCGATTCTTGATGCTGCAATTATCGGACTGCCGGATGAAGTGTGGGGTGAAGCGGTCACGGCGATCATTGTGTTAAGAGAAGGTGCTGAGATCGATGAGCAGGAACTGAAAAGCTTCTGCCGTCAAAAGCTTGCAGGCTATAAAGTTCCGCGCCGCATTTTCATAGAACCGCAGCTGCCGCGAAATGCATCCGGAAAGATCTTAAAATATCAGCTGCGTCAGAAAATGAATGAGCTCACACAAAGTGCGAACTGACAACTATAGAAAGAGGTGACAGAAATGAAGCGTTCGTTTTTAACTGACGATCACGAGATGTTTCGCAAATCATTGCGAAAATTTTTAGAGAAAGAGGCTTATCCGTTTTACAATCAGTGGGAAGAAGACAGGATGATTCCGCGTTCGTTCTGGACGAAGATGGGGAAGCAAGGGTTTCTTTGTCCGGATTTGGATGAAAAGTACGGCGGGAGCGGCGTGGACTGGGGCTTTTCTGCAGTCATTAACGAGGAACTTGAGCGCGTCGGCTCAGGGCTTGTCGGCGTCGGTCTGCACAACGATATTGTCGTGCCTTATATAACGGGGTACGGTACCGAGGAGCAAAAACAGCACTGGCTGCCGAAATGCGTGACGGGTGAGATCATCACCGCGATTGCTATGACAGAGCCAGGAACAGGATCCGATCTGGCAAACATTAAGACGACGGCGGTGCTGGATGGCGATCATTATATTGTAAACGGGCAAAAGACGTTTATCACGAATGGCATTCAATCTGATCTTGTGATTATTGCAGCTAAAACGGATTTAAACGCGGTGCCGAAGCATAAAGGCGTTTCATTGTTTGTCGTGGAACGAGGCGCGCCAGGGTTTTCACGCGGACGGAAGCTCGATAAAGTCGGACTGCACTGTCAGGATACAGCTGAACTTATTTTTGAGGATTGCCGTATTCCACGTGAAAATCTGCTTGGTGAGGAAGGTAAAGGTTTTATCTACCTGATGGAAAAACTGCAGCAGGAACGTCTCGTGGTGGCGATCGCAGCACAGGCTGCAGCAGAGGAAATGTTCCGTGTGACGCTCGATTATGTGAAAAGCAGGGAAGCGTTCGGCCGGCCAGTGAGTCAGTTTCAGAACACTCAGTTCAAGATGGCTGAGATAGCGACGGAAATTGAGATGGGCAGGGTGTTCCTCGACTCGCTCATTACCGACCATATGGCAGGCGAGAATATTGTGACCAAGGTATCGATGGCGAAATGGAAGCTAACCGACATGGCGAAGAAGATTGCGGCAGAGTGCATGCAGCTGCACGGCGGCTACGGTTATATGGAAGAATACGAGATTGCGAGAAGGTACCGAGACATTCCGGTCGCGAGCATTTATGCCGGGACGAACGAGATAATGAAGGTGATTATCGCGAAAAATTTGGGACTGTAGCAGCCAGAAGAGAGGGAGAGAATTATGAGAGAAGCAGTAATTGTAGATGGCATTAGAACAGCAGTCGGCAGAAGGAACGGGGCGCTGAAGGATATCCGTCCGGATGATCTGGCGGCAGTTGTGCTGAAGGAGCTGGTTGAGCGGGCGGGAATTAATCCTCAGCTAGTGGAGGACGTAATTCTTGGATGTGTCACGCAGTCAGGCGAACAGGCGGGCGATATTGCAAGAGTAGCTGCGTTGATCGCCGGTCTGCCGATCGAGGTGCCGGGCACGACGATTGACCGACAGTGCGGATCGAGTCAGCAGGCGGTTCATTTTGCGGCCCAGGCAATTCTTGCTGGAGATATGGATGTTGTTATCGCAGGCGGAGTTGAAAGCATGTCACGCGTGCCGATGGGATCTAACTATCAGGGAGCGGGATTCAGTCCTGCGCTCAAGGAGCGGTATGAAGTGATTCATCAAGGATTGTCAGCCGAGCGGATTTCGGAAAAATACGGCCTATCGCGGGAAGACCTTGATCGCTATTCGTTGGAAAGCCACAAGAGAGCTTTACGTGCGCAGGGTGAGGGGTATTTTGAGCGTGAGATCGTTCCGGTTCAGCTTGCCGATGGGACGGTGTTTGATAAGGATTCTGGTCCTCGCGCTGAAACGTCATTGGAAGCTCTCGGCAGTCTAAAGCCTGCTTTTACAGAGGACGGTGTGATTCATGCTGGTAATGCAAGCCAGATCAGCGATGGAGCGGCTGCAATGCTGCTGATGAGCCGGGAAAAGGCGGAAGAGCTTGGTTTGAAGCCGCGTTTTAAAGTTCATACACGTGTTGTCGTTGGTTCGGATCCGACACTCATGCTGACAGGACCGATTCCAGCGACACAAAAGGCTCTTGATAAATCGGGGCTATCACTTGATGACATTGATGTTTTTGAAGTTAATGAGGCGTTTGCGTCGGTTACACTTGCCTGGCTGAAAGAGACAGGCGCTGATCCGAAGAAATTGAACCCGAACGGCGGTGCGATCGCGCTCGGTCACCCGCTTGGCGGAAGCGGTGCTCGTCTCATGGTGACACTTATGCACGAGCTTGAGCGCACGGGCGGACGGTACGGACTGCAGACGATGTGCGAGGGCCATGGGATGGCGAACGCGACGATTATTGAACGTCTCGATTAAAGGGCTGAGTAGATAATGGAGGAAAAAACAAAGCAGAAGCAGGCTAGATTGCTAGAAGGAGTCACTGTGCTCGATTTCAGCCATTACTTGCCGGGTCCCTTCGCCACACTCCGGCTGGCGGAGTTGGGAGCAGAGGTTATAAAGGTTGAGCCGCCGGCCGGCGATCCAGCAAGATTTGCCGGCGGTGGGCTCGTCTTTCAGGCGAACAACCGCGATAAAAAGAGCATCACGCTGAACCTGAAACATGAGTCTGCTAGAGAAATTGCGCTTCGCCTCGTGCGGAAAGCGGATGTGCTGATCGAAAGCTTTCGGCCTGGAGTGTTAGCGAAGCTTGGCCTCGGATTTGATGAAGCTGCTGAGGTGAATCCAAAGCTTGTGTATTGTTCGATTTCTGGCTATGGACAGGATAGCATGATGAGCAGCCTTGGAAGCCATGACATCAACTATATGGCGCTCAGCGGGGCGCTCGCGCAAATGAAGGACGAGCATGGCCGGCCGGTTCATCCATCAAGTACCTTTGCTGATTTTATTGGTGGAATGGCGGCAACTGAGCGGATTCT
Organism: Fictibacillus aquaticus; assembly: GCF_002245695.1. Classification (GTDB taxonomy): domain Bacteria; phylum Bacillota; class Bacilli; order Bacillales; family Fictibacillaceae; genus Fictibacillus; species Fictibacillus aquaticus. The sequence continues at coordinate 105,812 of NZ_NOII01000003.1, forward strand.
TGCAGGGCTGGTGTCCCGCGGTCTGACCGGCCGGGGCAGCTATCATTCTATTTCTATAACCGAAGCGGTAGCTGCGTTTATGGTCAATCATGTGATGGCGGCAAAGAAACATGGTACAGACCGAGGGATTGAAGTGCTGAACGGAAGTGTTGTTTGTTACGCCTTGTATGAGACGAGTGACAATCGGTTCGTCAGTCTCGGAGCACTGGAGCCAAAGTTTTGGCGCAGCTTTTGTGAAGCAGTTCGGCGGCCGGACTGGATTTCATTACAATATTCGAGCACAGACTCTTCTGCTGGCGAAGCAATAACGGAACTTTTTAAAAGCCAAACTCTTCAGCATTGGACGAAGTTTGGCATGAAAACGGATTGCTGCATGGCGCCTGTCCTTGAGGCGGGAGAGCTTGCTTCACATCCGTATTTTATGGAAAAAGGTACAGTTTTTGGCGACGGACAGGTGAGGATGCATAGCGGGATTGAAGCAGCGGATGCTGCAGCGCCGCCGGAGAAGGGCGAGCATACGGACATTGTGCTGAAAGAGTGGCTGGGTGTAAGTAATCAAGAGCTGTTGACTTGGAGAAGTGCTGGAATGATATAAAAAGGGGGTATTTGTTTCATGATGAATGGTTCATTGACTGTCGGTTCTATGCTGGAGCGGGCTGAGAGGTTCTTTCCAAAGAAAGAGGTTGTTTCTAGAACACTATCAGGTATTCACCGTTTAACGTACAAGGAAATTGGCAGCCGTACGCGCCGGCTTGCAAGCGCACTTGAGAAACTAGGTGTAGGCCGAGGGGACAGGGTAGGAACGTTTGCCTGGAATCATCACCGCCATCTTGAGGTTTATTTTGCAGCTCCGGGCATGGGAGCGGTGCTTCATACGATCAACATCCGTCTGTCGGCAGAGCATATTGCTTACATTATTAATCATGCTGAGGACAAGGTTCTGCTTGTTGATGAAGATCTGCTGCCTTTAATTGAGCGTGTAAGGGATCAAATTCCGACAGTTGAGGCATTTATTGTGATGACAGACCGTGATGAGCTGCCAGAAACGACTCTTGAACCTGTTTACTCATACGAAAAATTGCTTGCAGAAGGCGAACCGCAGTTTGAATTCGTAAAGGATCTGGACGAAAACGAGCCGGCTGGGATGTGCTATACGTCGGCTACGACCGGCAATCCTAAGGGAGTCGTTTATTCCCACCGCGGTATTGTATTGCACAGCTTTGCCTTCGGTCTCGCTGATACCGCGGCGCTGTCCGAATATGATGTGTGTATGCCTGTCGTGCCGATGTTCCATGCAAATGCCTGGGGACTTCCTTTTACCGCTACGTGGTTTGGATCGACGCAGGTTCTGCCGGGTCCTCAATTTACGCCAAAGCTTTTAGCTGAACTGATTGAGACTGAAAAGGTTACACTGACGGCAGGTGTCCCGACCATCTGGCTGGCGATGTTGAACGAGCTCGAAAGCGGTTCGTATGATACGTCGTCTTTAAGAGCTGTGATTTGCGGCGGTTCAGCTGCTCCGCGGGGGATGATCAAGTCATTTGAAACGAAATTCGGCATACCGTTCCTGCACGCATACGGAATGACCGAGACCGCTCCGTTAGCCACGATTTCACGTCTAAAAAGCTATCAAAGAGATCTGGACGTAGAAGATATGCTTGATATCCGCTCGAAACAGGGCATCCTCGCTCCGGGGCTGGAAATGAGGGTGATCGGAGCAAACGGTGAAGTAGCTTGGGACGGTGTAGAGATGGGTGAGCTGCTGCTGCGCGGACCGTGGATCGCCGATGAGTATTATAAGGACGAGCGTTCATCTGAGGCGTTCAAGGATGGCTGGCTTTATACCGGCGATGTTGCGACGGTAGATGAAGAGGGAACGATCAAGCTTGTGGACCGGACAAAGGACTTGATCAAGAGCGGCGGAGAGTGGATTTCATCTGTTGATTTGGAGAATGCTCTGATGTCGCATGAATCCGTGTTTGAGGCGAGCGTTATCGCCGTTCCGCATTCTGAATGGCAGGAGCGCCCGGTTGCGTGCGTCGTGCTAGCACCGGCTTACCAAGATAAAGTGAGCAAAGAGGACTTGATGGAGTTCTTGAAACCGCAGTTCGCTAAGTGGTGGCTGCCGGATGACATCATCTTCATGGAAGAGATCCCGAAAACGTCTGTCGGAAAGTTTTTGAAGAGGGCTTTGCGAGATCAGTTGAAGGATCATTTGGTGAGCAGCTGAGATTAGAGGTTAATGGCTAATAAACAGAGCTTGATAGCCATTTAAGGAATTGTACTTGATGGCCAATAGAATTTTCGTTATAGCCAATAGAAATTAAAATATGGCCATAAGATTTTGATTTTTGGCCAATAATTACTTAATGATAAAGCGCAAAATAACCTCCCGCACTTAGCGAGGATCATTTTGCGCTTTTTTTCGTTTTATGCTCTAACACCTGAAGGCTGAAGAACATAATCGACATATGCTTTTGCGCTTGCTGCCAGTTCCTCATCAGACACGTGCATAACACCGTTCAATACGAACAATGGCATAAACTTCGTGCCGATCAAGTTGCTCGTTTGCTGCAATGGGCTTGTTAATGTCTCCATCGTGAAATGGTTGTAGCCAGCAGGCTGGTAGGAATCTTTCGGGCCGAACGTTGAGATAGCAAGACCAAGTTCTTTACCGTGAAGCTTATCTCCGCCTTCACCATATGCCCAGCCGTACGAAAGCACTTCATCCTGCCATTGCTTCAACAATGGAGGCGTGCTGTACCAGTAGAACGGGAATTGAAGAATGATTCGGTCATGCGACGACAGCAAGCTTTGCTCCTTCTCGACGTCGATTTTTCCGTCAGGATAAGACTCATAAAGAGCGTGAACAGTGATCTCCTCGTGCTTTTTCAATTCTTCCATCCAAGTGCGGTTAACGCGGGACTGCTCGAGGGTAGGGTGAGTGACTATAACAAGAGTTTTCATTTAAAATAAGCATCTCCTTTGGTTGTATGTACACACAACTTTTAAACTATAATTTTTATTTGTTTGTACATACAACATAATGCAAATCATTTTCTTTGTCAATAAAAGATACTTAAACCTTATTACTCATATAAAAACACCTGAAGTTTGTCTTTTGAATCGAGAGTGCCAAGCAGGACGTTTTTAACCTCTGTCTGATAAAGGCGGTCCAGCTGAGAAATGATCCATCCTTCATCTCTTTGTGTCTGAGTCAGTTCGTTCTTGTCTATTTTCCCTTCTTTTATGATTGTTTTTGGCAGCTCAAATAAAGCTGTTTTGATTTGGAGCGAAGAGGGTGTGAGCGGCTCGTATTGCGGGTCTAGGAAAACAGAGATTTTCCCGTCTGCTTCCCATATGGCGAGCGCGACTTTCTTCACATCTTCTGCCTTTGCTTCGCGCAGTTCTTCTAACAGTACATCGATAGATATCCGGGCTTTTTTTAACCCTTTTACAAGTATTTCTCCATTTTGAACGATAGTGATGGGCTTTGGTGTCACCAGTTTTCTGGCTGCAGGCCATTTCAATATGACATAAATGCTGCCAACATAAAGGGATACGAGAACCAGTGTGGAAATCATGGACCCTTTCATGCCGAGGTGTTCGTCTGAAAGGGGGTGGGCAATGATGTTTCCGATCACTAAGGCGATGGCGAAATCGAGTGTTCTTAGCTGGGAGATCGCGCGCTGCCCGAGTGCTTTCGTTACAATAAGCATAAAAAAGAAGGCTATAATTGCCCGCAAACTCCATTCGAAAGCTGTAAGCGATTCTTGCGTTTTTAAAAACTCAAAATCCATTTTAGACACACCCTCTCGTTCCATTTCGCTGTTAGTCAGTTTGTCTCGGAACTTCATATCATAATCGTAAAACGAAAAATTCCTCATAATGGACGCCGGAAATTTCATAGTAATTAAGGTGAAGCGATGAAAAGGAGGAGACAAAATGGGGGTTGAGGAAAAGGCAAAGTACGTTCTTGATTTGTTATATAATCCGTCAAAAGATGAGCTAAGGATGGCTTTAATAAACATGAATATTAATGTTGAGGATCTTGAGCACATTTTAGGTTCTTCTGAGGGCAAGCCATATTACCGGAAGCTGCTGTATAAAAATGATGACATAGAGATGCTCGTTATGAACTGGTCACAGCTGGAATGCGCGCCGCACGATCACGGAGAATCGCACGGCTTTATCCAAGTGCTTTCTGGCTCATCGATCAATACTGTGTATGAGCTGGATGAAAAAGGATTGCCTTCAGAGCTGTTTGACCAGATTCAGGAGAGCGGGAAGATTTTTTACGCACCGAAAAAGGGTGTCCATAAAATGCAGGCGGCAGGAGGAAGCGATCTTGTAACGCTTCATCTGTATTCACCTCCAATCACCGGAATGAAGGTCTATGATTTGGAGGCATGTGCTGTGTGTGTCGTGTCCGACGACTGCGGAGCCTGGTGGCCGGAGGAGCAGCGGCAGAAGCTGAAGGAGATCCAGCTAAGGGATGGGGGGTACGGTACCATTCACTTGAAACAGAGCAATAACAGCACTGGGAGGTGAATGGTACCGTACCCCAAAAGCCAAACTTAGAATCAAGATATTTGAAAAGCGCATGTGCTTCACGTATCGTAAAAGAATCTTTTGTTAGAGAAAGGTTGAGTGCACTTGAACTTACAGCTTGAAAATAAATTAGTGGTCGTAACAGGATCGACGTCTGGTATTGGAAAAGGCATCGCGAAGTCTTTTTTACAGGAAGGCGCAAAGGTAATCGTGAACGGACGCTCTCAGGACCGTGTGGATGAAGCGGTTCAGGAGCTTTCTGCGTTTGGACAGGTTTACGGTATTGCGGCGGATGTGTCTGATGCGTCTGGCACCGCGGAGTTTGTCCGCCAGGTTAAGGATCATGGCGACGTGGATGTGCTCGTGAATAATATGGGTGTCTTTGAAGTGAAGGACTTTGTTGATGTCACCGATGAGGAATGGATGAACTATTTTAACGTTAACGTACTGAGTACTGTGCGTTTGTCTCGTGCTTTCTTGCCAGATATGCTCAAGCGAAACACCGGCCGCATCATTAACATTGCGAGTGAAGCTGGGGTCAAGCCGCTGCCCCAGATGATCCCGTATTCAGTGACAAAGACGTCACTGATCAGCCTGGCGCGCGGATTAGCGGAGCTTACAAAGGGTACAAAGGTAACGGTGAACAGCGTGCTGCCGGGGCCGACTTGGACAGAAGGTGTGGAAAGCTACATGGTCGGTGCTGCAGAAGCAGAAAACGAGGAGCTGGAGCAATTCACAGCCAACTACTTCAAAAAGAACGAACCAACATCCTTGATCCAGCGATTTGCCACAGTTGAAGAAGTGGCAGACACAGTTGTATTCATCGCATCGGAAAAAGCGTCCGCTATAAACGGAGCGGCACAAAGGGTAGAAGGCGGGATCATCCGATCTTTATAAAAATCACATACAAAAAGCTCAGAGACTTTTGAAAAGTTCTGAGCTTTTTTTCTTGCTCTAAAAAATCGTTTCCGATTTTTTAAGGAAGTTTTTTAAACGAACTAAATTCTCTTCAAGGAATGCAGCATTTTTTTCAAGTCCACGGCGTTTACACCAGCCAATACTATTAAACGCATCTGTAAATTGATAGAAAGGCAATACAATCTCTAGATCAATTAATGGTCTGATACTTTTATAGCCTTCTTTATACGCCTCATACAATGTTTGATCGAAGCTTAAAAAATCTCGATGCAATTTCGTGAAGTCAACTTCTGTTGAACCAAATCGTACACTTTCAAAATCTATGATTCCCGAAACTTCATTGTCATTAATTATGATGTTGGCTGGACGAAAATCCATATGTACAAAGCTTGGTCCGTCTGGTGACGGGAGCTGCTGTTTCATTCTCTCGTATCTTTCAAGTGCTTGTGTGTATAATCCCTCATCCAAAACATCTTTTACATCCTGTGCAAAGCTGTAAAATTGCTGTTCAATAAATGCAGACCAGCTTGCAAATTCATTTTGTATGCCGGTTAACTCCATCAAAGCAGGCGGCTGAACGGTATGCATCGAGGCATGAATAACCCCGACTTGAAATGCTGCCTTTGGTGAAACATCCATTGTTAGAGGCTGTCCTTTCATTTCAGACAATAAAAAAACACCGTGACATTCCTCGTCACCCGTCCAATAATCCAGCAAATCAGGAATAGCAACAGTATTTTTTAAGATTTCATACGCTTCTAACTCCCGCTGAAATTTCATTTTTGTATAGGGGATCTTCAGAAAAACATTTTCGCCATTAAGCAAGGTACATTTATAGACAATTGAACTAAAGGAATCTTCAACCTCATCCATTGATAGTACCTGCAGTTTAAATTGCTTTATGATATGGTCTAGCATCAAGTCACACCCCTTTTTGCAATTAACATACATCCATTTGATTTTAACTTATTTATCCAATAATACTACATAGTAATTTCAACGGATTTCAGGAGGCGATACAGCTCAATAATTAGAAGCTTTACCCAGCTTGTTTTGTGCAAGGAAGGAAGGGGAATCACTTAACCACTATGCGTCAACGTTGGCGGTGGAGGTGTCAGTATGGGAAAAGGCAAGACAGCAGCACGCTCCAGAAGAAGTTTGTATGATCGGGAAACGGCGGTTGGAAAGCACGGGATGGTCGTGAGTGCGCATCCTGTTGCGACAGATGCGGGAGAGAAAATACTGCGGGCGGGAGGCAATGCTATCGATGCGGCGATCGCCGTACAATTTGCACTGAATGTCGGAGAACCGATGATGACAGGAATCGGCGGCAGCGGATTTTTCATGGTCTATCATAAGGAAAGCGGAAAGGTGAAAATATATGACGGCCATTCGCAGGCACCTAAGGCGGCCTATCCGTCTATGTTCCTTGATGAAAAAGACGAGGTCATCCCGTTCAGAAAGCGTTCGATTCAAGGTACGGCAGTTGGGATACCGGGAATTTTAAAGGCAATGGATGCGGCATTGAACGAATACGGGTCCAAGCCGCTTGCCGATCTGATCGAACCCGCTGCACAGGCTGCGGAACAGGGTGTTGAGATTAACTGGATTTTAAAAGATATTTTAACAAAATATGAGTACAGGTTAGGCGATCACGCACGTGAATTGTTTTTCCCGAACGGAAAAGCGGTGGAGGAAGGATCGTTCGTGAATCATAAAGACCTCGCTAAAACATATCGCATTTTGCAGAAGCAGGGGATTAAAGCTTTTTATGAAGGAGAGATCGCCGAGGCTATCATCTCTACCATCAAAGAGCACGGCGGTTTTATGGAGATGAGCGATTTAAAGGATTATAAAATAACGGTTGATGAGCCGGTTTGGGGCACGTACAGAGGCTATAAGATTGCGTCATCTAACATGCCGAGCGCAGGCGGGACGACGGTTCTGCAGATTTTAAAGATACTTGAAGGCTTTGATTTGGCTAAGTATGGTCCGCGTTCTTGGGAAAAATATTATTTGTTTGCTGAAGCGATGCGCATTGCTTTTTCAGATAAAATTGCGTTTGCCGGGGATCCGCGGTTTGATGAAGTGCCTGTGAAAGGGCTGCTGAATGAAGAATATTTGATCGGCAGGAGAGATTTCATTAACTGGGAGAACCGTAACAGTGAGGTTGATTTCGGCAACCCTTGGGCATATGATTCAGCGAAAAAGAAAGAAGTCGTCCGTCAGCCATATGAGCCTGAACGTGACTTGAGCGAAACCACCCATTTTACTGTAATCGACCGCTGGGGCAATATTGCGGCATGCACGTCAACCGTTGAGCACCCGTTCGGCACCGGTATCATGGTAAAGGATCACGGTTTCCTTCTCAATAATGAGCTGACCGACTTTGATGCGGTCCCTGGCGGATTAAATGAGGTGCAGCCAGACAAACGGCCAGTCAGCTGCAAAAGTCCTTCTATAATATTTAAAGATAATAAGCCGATCTTTACACTTGGTTCGCCAGGCGGGCCGACCATTGTCGGCTCGGTGTTTCAGACGATCGCGAATATCATTGATTTTGGCATGGATATGAAGGAAGCAATCGAGGAACCTAGAATCTTCGGAAGTACGAGTCCGCTTATCGGCTGGGAAGCGGGCATCGACATGAACAGCAAAGGAACACTTGAAGCGATGGGATTTGAGTTCGGCGATGCACCGTTTCCGATCGGCAACGTGCAGGGAATTCAGATCAATGAGGACGGCACCCTGTTCGGCGCGGCAGATTCAAGCCGTGAGGGGAAGGCTGTAGGGATAGATTAAGTGATATATATCAGAGTAAGAACTCCTTGAAAAAGGGAGTTCTTTTTTTATGAAGTTTCGGGGGTACGGTACCATTTAGAAAAAAAACGTCAGTAGCGCCTTTTCTTCAGGAATGGTACCGTACCCCCATCTTTAACCCATCTTTATTTCCTTGAATCAATCAGCACAAGTAATTTATAACTGTTTATGGGTAAAAATGTAAATAATAATGATTGGCAGGTGAAAAGAGTGAAGGTTGTTCAATTAGAATCCGCTGAGATTTCATACAGGATATTCGGAGAGGCAGAGGTCAAGGTAGTAATCGTGCCAGCTTTAGGTTCTTGCAGTGCTGAATGGTGGCATCTTGCTGAACGATTCTCCAAGAACAAGAACTATTCTGTGCTTGTATATGATCGGGCTGGGTATGGAATGAGCTCGCCGTCTTCGATAAAAAGAACACCGCGTCATGTTGCTGAAGAGCTGGCGCAGCTGCTTTCTAAACTGAACGTGACTCATAAAGTTGTATTGGTCGGGCATTCACAAGGAGGATTGTACATTCAGCAGTTCGCAAGAGCATATCCTCATTTAGTAAAAGGACTAGTCCTGGTTGATCCTTTGTCAGCCAATGACAACATCTTTAAAATAAAGCTAACCGAAGAACTATATAAAAAAAGCGGTGTAAACAAATTGAAGGCCTTGAGAATAGGCTATTGGCTGACTTCTTTTAAACTGGGAACCTTTTTTGTGCCAGTCTTGAAAAAAGCACCGCCGTTTTATTATTACAATCATTTTTCTAAAGAAGCGGAAACTTACATTCTAAAAGCTTTTACAAAGCCAATGCAATACAAAACGGCAATTGAAGAATATCACTTCTCGCATGATGAAGAAGAGATCGCTCATCTAAAAGAAAAAGGAAACTTTCCGGATATAGCTCTTAAACTAATTACGCACACTCCAAGAAAAGCAATGGAAGAAATTATTTACTACGGCGGGACAACAGAAGAGGAAGCACAGCTGATAGACGAGATTTCGCAGAAGTTAATGAAAGAATACTTAACCTTTTCTAGCAAGTCTGAGCTGATACTGGCAAAAAACAGCAGTCATTATATTCATCTGACAGAACCGGAACTGATTAAGAAAGCGATTGAAGATATAATCTGAAGAGCAGAATTAATATAAAAATAAGAACTTCCCGAGCAAGGAAGTTCTTGTTTTTTATTGTTGTTTTATTCGTTTTCTTTTAAGAAGTTAACGAGTATTCTGTTAAACTCCTCCGCATGTGTTGCGTTAAAACCATGCGGAGCGCCTTCGATGACCGCAAGCTGGCTGCCAGAAATCATCTCGTGTGCCCGTTTTCCACTGACCTCTAGCGGAACGATGGCATCTGAGTCGCCGTGGATGACGAGTGTCGGCACAGTAAATTTTTCAAGGTCTTCTCTGAAGTCAGTCCGGCCGAATGCGGAGATACAGTCGAGCGTTCCTTTTGGCGATGCGAAATCGGCTATGTTTTTAATATATTGACGGAACGGCTCGCTCACAAGATCTGTTTTGTCTCCAGCGGTAAAGAATTTCTTTGTAAAGTCATCAAGAAATGCCAGCCTGTCGCTTTTGACTCCTTTCTCGAACTCAGCGATTGTCGCATCATCCAGCCCGCCATCAGGGTTGTCAGATGACTTGTAAAGGTATGGCGTAACAGCACCAGCTAGAACGGCCTTGCTCACACGTTCGGTTCCATACGTGCCGATATAGCGGGCAACCTCGCCGCCGCCCATTGAAAAGCCGACAAGAGTGACGTCCAGAAGATCCAACTGCTGTATGAGCTGGTGGAGATCATCTGCGAAAGTATCGTAATCATAGCCGCTGTATGGCTGTGAGGACTGGCCAAAGCCTCTGCGGTCATATGTGATAACTCTATATCCTGCATCGATAAGCGCTGGCACCTGTTTCTCCCATGAACGTCCGCTGAGCGGCCACCCGTGGATGAGAATGACAGGTTTTCCTGTTCCATGATCTTCGTAATAAAGTTCCACCGGCGTATTGTTTTCTGAACCTGCATTAATCCTTGGCAAAATAAAACCTCCTCATGTGTGGGGGGTACGGTACCATTTGATGAGAAAGCTTCTATGATGCTGTTTCTCCTAAATGGTACCGTACCCCGTCCCTTCTATCTCCTTTACCATTTTCCCCTCACACTATAGTGCTTAAACGGTTTTGACTGCGGCTATACAAACAACCATTTTTGCAAGATTAAGAGGTTTGTCCAAACACTTTAGACAAGCCTGCGTAAGATAAGGTATGAAAGGAGCATGACTCTTTTCCAGTTTCCTTATCGAGGGGGTGGAATTGACCGTGATTGAATTTCTAGAGGATTGGCTTTCTTTCAAGAAGAAGAAAAAGAAGAAAAAAGTTAGAAATGGTGACGACGCTGCTAACCCGCCTGCGTAGTTAAATACACCTCAAGAAAACCGGGAGTGAACCCCGGTTTTTTGTTGTTTAGGAGTCGAGGAAAACTCGTTTTAACAATTTGCGGGTTTATGATGCTTTGTTTGTTTTTGCTGTTCCTGAGGGCTGCTTTGTGGGGTACGGTACCCATTTGAAGAAAATGCTTCTATGACGCTGTTTCTCCTAAATGGGTACCGTACCCCCGACGAATATCCAAGCCAATCCGGACAAGCATCATATAGTAGTAGAAAGGGAGAACTCAATTATTACCTATAACTAATCGTTCATTTTCTGCCCTTTGGAAGCAGTAAAAGGGGGAATATCCTTGTATATTCGAAAAAGGGTCCGCGGCCAGGATGACCCTGTTTTAATTAATATGGTAATTAAACAATTTAAGGTTAAGAATGAAGTGATTACCGCTATCATCGAACAAGCCCATGAAATATTGGTTGTATGTGATGAACAGGATACGATAGTCGGTTTTGTATCGTACCGTTTTAAACTATTGGACATGGTTTATGTGGATTATGTTGTACTTGATGAAGAGCACCAAGGAAGAGGAATTGCGTCAAAATTTCTTCCTGTGTTTGAAAAGCATTGTTTAAAACAGGGCATACGTGTTATTTACGGAACAGTTGATAGTGACAATACAGATGCACTGAGACTTTTTGAACGCTGGGGCTTTACAGTGAAGGGTCAGCTCGGTTCAAGTGTGATTATTGAAAAGCATCTACAAGAGATACGTAATAAAAATGCACCGCCTCCATATGTTAAAAAGCTGTCCGAGCCGCCGGGTCTGACACGTAATAAATAATGATTTACTAAGAAAACCTTATCCCTCTGTAAAAGGGATAAGGTTTTTGTCATTGATAGCTTGTCCAATTATTCAGCAGCTCTGTCTGCGTGCTTCAACAGTTTTTTAGGCGGACGGCAGATCTCGCAGTCACAGTTAAAAAAGGAATGGTGCGGGGAAGCAATGCAGCATTCCCGGCCTTTTTCAATAGGCGGACACGTGCACTCGCGGCTTGAAAAACCGCATTGCGGGCAGTCACTCAATCATTCTCACCCCCTTGAAACAGCATGTTTTATAGTATGAGAAATGACATTGAAGGTTCTTTTCATGCTTGAAAAAAGGCTATATTCAAGTGCCGGTCACAAATTTTCGAACTTAATAAAGAAACGGTCATTTTAACGGGGGTGTCCTGAGTATATTAGATGGATTGAATTCCCATTTTTGTCGGAGGTGTTGGGATGGCTTTTCCCTCTAATGACCAATTTACGGCGATTACGGTAGGAGGTGTGCCCTACGCTGATGTGATCAATGACATCAGTCCAGCAGGAACAGATATTGTAGGGAGTGCCAGCTTTCCATCGTTTTATTTTGCGTATGATGAAATTAACGTTTATTTCCGCATGCGCGTAAAATCTGATCCGAGAAACAATGCGAAAACAGCATTCACTAATTTTGCATGGGGAGTACTGCTCAATACTACTGGGGTGCCGGGTACATATGACTGGCTGCTCGCGGTCAACGGTCTGAACAAGCGTGTTAACCTGGTTAAAAACACTATCATTGAAGTCAACTCATGGAACGATCCTGCAGAAGGTACGAACGGGAGAGGGGAGCCGAATTATTCCCGTTCTATTATCAATTTTGATGTAGCCCGTGTTCTGCAGGCCGATTCCACTCTTGGAAGCACGCAGAACTATTTTATTGATTTTCTCATTCCAGCCTCTACGCTGTTTTCTTTTTTAGGAATTAACGCATTAAGCCAGGTTCGAATGGTGGCATTTACATCGGCAAATAACAACAACTACAACAAGGACTCGCTGAGAACATCAGAGGGCTTTCAGTTTTCAGCAGCGCTATCCACCCCTGCGACGATAAATTCAGGAAATGTTAGAGCGAATCTCCAAGTTGCAAAAACGCTGCTTACCGGTCCGACGACACCGGCCGCGGGGCAGATCGGCGAATGGACAGGAAGAATTACGTTAACAAATACCGGTAAGAGCACGGCGACTCTTATTAATGTGACAGATATTGTTTCATTGGACGTAGTTTCTCAGTTTACGGTTATGAATGTTTCACAAGGAACAACCGCTTATAACGCAGCAACGAAAACATTGACATGGTCGGTCGGAAACATCGCGCGGGGAGCGAGTGCGATCCTTGATTTCGGAGAGAACGGTATATTTTACACACCAGGAAACAGGGTGCTGAATACGGCGCGGGCAACAGGGATTGACAGCTTTACGGGAGCGGATCTTACACCTGTATCGGCAAGCATTTCTGTTAATGTTCAAGCGGCGGGAGGAGCAGCTGGTACCGTGCTCGACAGCTCGAACGGCCAGCCGGTAGCCGGCGCACAGGTCCGTCTGCTTTCAGGTGCAACGCCTGTTGCGGTGACTTCCACCGATGCGTTCGGAAAATATAGCATTACCAATATTGCATCAGGCACGTATATTCTTGAATTTTCAAAAGCTAACTACACGACTCTTGCACAAGGGGTTCTAATAGAATCTGATACCATTACGATCGTCAATCCAGTATTAGTTGCCTTACCTGGAACACTGCAGGGAACCGTCACTGCAAGCGGAGGCGGGGGGGTTAACGGTGCTGCTGTTCTGTTGTCAGATAGCTTAGGGACTGTTGTGGCACAGGCGGTAACTTCTCCTGAAGGAACGTACTCCATTTCGGGCATTATACCGGGTCATTACACGCTCACGGTTTCGGCTGATGGATATCAGTCAGTAACAATCGGTCAAAATGTTCCATCAAATCAGGTGACAACAGCTGATTTTGTACTTCAGTCAAACCCGGGAACTGTCACGGGAACCGTTACAGGAAGCGGAGCGCCTTTGGCTAACGCGTTCGTTGAGGCATTGAATGCTACCGGTATTGTTGTTTCTTCTATATTAACGGATGGAGCAGGGCAATATTCTATCAGCCGTCTTTCAGCAGGGTCCTACAGGCTGAGGGTCAGTGCACCATCCCATCAGACATTTATCGTCGGTTTTTCGATTGCTGAAGGAGAGACGGCCACCGTAGATGTTAATTTGCTCGCGAGTCCTGGTTCCATTACAGGAACGGTTATTGATGAAGATACAGGTGCACCGATTGAAGGAGCGAGCCTGAAGGTTGTAAACAGTTCAGGAATAACGGATGCAACGGTACTAACTGACGTTAACGGCCAATATACGGTAAATTCCCTTGCTCCAGGAAACTATGTAATCACATTTTACTCTGACGGTCATGGTACAAAAACGGTCGGGGCATACGTGCAGTCTAATCTGCCGACGACAGTGAACGTATCGCTCAAAAGGCTGGCAGGGGTTTTGACAGGCATCGTATCCTCAGGGGGTTCTGCCATAAGCGGGTCAACTGTAGACGTTGTACTGAACAACATCGTAGTGGCCAAAACACTGACAGATGAAAATGGAAGCTACACGATCAGCGGCCTGTCACCTGAACGCTATACCGTTATTTTTAATGCAGAAGGATATTCACCTGTAACACTTGGGGCTGTTATTCAAGATAATGAAACAACGGTAGTCAATGCTGATTTGCAGCTAACATTCGGTTCACTATCAGGCAACGTTCAGGACAATGAAGGAAATGTGCTGGCCGGCGCTGTTGTTCTCGTGAAAAATGCAGACTCAGATGTCCTAATATCGCGTGTGGTAACTGATACAAACGGTGACTTTAACATTGGGGAACTGCTGCCGGGCAGTTACAACGTTATAGCGAATATAGATAATTATCAGACCGGTTTAATCGGAGCCATCATTATTGCAGGAGAAACATCAACTGTAAACTTTACTTTGGCTCCAGATCCGGCTGGCATTACGGGGCTTGTCATTAATGAGGAAACGAGTCAGCCTATATCAGGCGCTTCCATTGAAATTCAGCTTCTCGATTCAAACGGAGTTATTGTAAGATCAACATTTACAGATACAGATGGCAGCTTTATCGTCGAGTTTTTAATGCCGGGCACGTATACGATCATTGTGAGCAGCGAAGGCTTTCAGGCTTCATCTGCTTCCATTCAATTAACGCCGGGAAGTGTATCTTTTATCACGATTACATTAACACCAGCACCAGGGTTTGTGTCTGGATTGGTGGCTGACAGCTTGACTGGCCTCCCGATTGCTGGAGCAACCGTTAATATCAGCAACTCTTTGGGTTCTTTTGTGGATTCAGCGGTCACGAGTACAGATGGAACATTTATTTCACACGGTCTTTCAGGAGGCTTTTACACACTTGCTTCAGTAGCTCCTGGATTTGAAACAAACGTAGTCGGCGTACTCGTTCCTGCTGGACTAACCAAGTTTGTAAATATAGAACTAGCTCCAAATCCGGGGGGCGTTTCAGGAACGGTCACACCGGCAGTGGAGGGGACAGTGCTGCAGCTTTACACGAGTGATAACCAGTTTATTAATACAGTAGCTGCGACACCTGAGGGAGCGTTTTTATTCCAAAGTCTTGCACCGGGAAATTATTTTGTAAAAGCGGTGGCTGCTAATTATTCGGTTGGCTGTGCGGGTGCTTTCGTTGTTTCTAATCAAACAACGAACATCACTCTTACAATGCAGCCAAATCCAGGCTCAGTGAGCGGAACAATTTTCTCCGATTTAGGGGATCCGGTGGAAAATGCCACTATATCTTTGCTCGATGCAAACGAGACGCCGATTGGAAGCAGTACAACGGATTTAGATGGCGGCTATATCGTCAGCAGTATTCCTCCAGGGTCATATGCTGTGGTTATTAGAGCAGGAGGATTTGCCAATGCGACCGGTACAGTAGCTGTCGGTCCGGGGCAGACGGTTGCCGATTTAAATTTTCAGTTAGAGACGATTCGCGGTTCTATCTCTGGTTCGGTATCTGATTTTGCGACGGGAGCGGCAATACCAGGGGCGGTTGTGCTTATACGTGACAGCATCGGAATTATTATCCGTTTTACATCGACGGATCAATTCGGAAACTATTTGCTGCGTAATTTTGTTCCAGGATCTTATTCGGTCACGTCCTCTGCTCAAAGTTATTCAACTGAAATTACGGGTGTGATCGTACAAAGCGGCGAGACGGCAGGAGCTGATCTGCGGTTAAGGAGTACGGTAGGAACGATTGCCGGACAGATTACAAATGAAAACGGAGATCCTCTTGGCGGAGACAATATTCAATTAAAACTGTTTGGTTCAAACGGCGAGGTTCTTCAAGCATTGATCGCTCAGACAGACGGGTCCTTTCAGATACCTGATTTGGCAGAAGGAACGTATTTTGTCAGCGCGGACTTGGCGGGATATTCGCCGAACTTAGGGGCAGTCATTGTCACCGCTGGAGCGGTCAGCACGATTAATATCCCGCTGTCGCTTATCGTCACGACGCTGACAGGAAGCGTGACGGATTCGGCGACAGGAGCACCAATAGCGGGAACGGCAGTATCCGTTTCATTGACTACAAACACAGGTATGTTTATTGCGAAGCAGTTTCCGGGAACAGATGGCACCTTCACGTTTGGCTCAATAGCGCCCGGTTTGTATTTGCTGAATGTAAATGCAGAAGGGTACGGAAACGAAGTCATTACAGTCACTGTGCCTGAAACAGGGTTTAATATTGCTGTTTCATTGACACAGAATCCGGGTGCAGTAACGGGATTTGTGACGAATCAGCTGACAGGAGAACCGCTGTCTAATGCTATCATCCAAGTGATTGAGTTAGGCAAGCCGGTGGATTTAACAGGAGTAACAGACAGCTTCGGCCAGTTTGTGTTTTCTAATTTAACGCCGGATTCATACCGTGCAATCGTGAGTGCAGACGGTTTTTCCAGCCAGAGTGCTACGTTTACCATTTTCCCTGATCAGACGGTATCCTTAAGCTTTATCTTAACGCCAGAGCCTGGAAATGTGGCCGGTACAGTTACAGATGCTGTCACGGGGAATCCAATTCGCCAGGTAATGATACAGGTCCGTTATTTATCGCCGACAGGTCCAGTTATCGCAACGACTCTGACCGATGACCAAGGAAACTATATAACGCAAGGTGTGTATTCAGGAATTTACACGGTTATTGCTTTTACAGATGACGGATATGGTTCATCCAGTGCTTCTGTTCAAGTTCCGGCAAACGGAACAGCAGTCTTGAACTTTACGCTGCAGCCAGATCCTTCAACGGTTCAGGGAATCGTAACCTCCGCTTTGACAGGCGAGCCGCTCGCCAATGTGGCTGTCACGTTATTAGACGTTTACGGATTTACGGTGCGTGTGGTGAACACGGACGGTAATGGTTTTTATAGAATTATAGGATTTACGGAAGGGCAATATCTTGTGACCGCGATTGTTCCTGATTATCAAAGATTAAGAGTGGCGATTTCTCCTGTACCTGGAGAGACGGTCACGGCTGATCTCGCATTAGCTCCGGATCCAGGAAATATAGCCGGTGTCATATTAGATGAACAGACGCTTGCACCGCTCGTTGGGGCGCAGATCGAAGTGTATGCGCCAGGCGCAGTGACACCTATTGCCAGAAGAACCACAGGTGCGGGCGGGAATTTTCTGATCGAAGGTGTTGCACCAAGGTCCTACACGATTAATGCGTATCAGCTGAACTACAGCATCCGCTCCACAGGAGTAATTGTGCAGTCGAACGAGACGGCGAATGTACAGCTGACCTTAATACCTGAACCAGCTTCTGTTGCAGGTACGGTCACGGATAATAACGGGGCGCCGCTGTCTAATGCGAGCGTCCGAGTGGTGGATGAAACCGACCTTGAGATCGGAAATGGCATAACCGATAATAACGGGAACTATGTGATTGGAAACCTGCCTGCAGGGGCTTATACGGTTATCGTTGGCGCACGGGACTTCTCATCTGCTACGACAGGAATATCGCTGCAGCCGGGTCAAGAGCTTACAGGTCTTGCGTTCGCCTTGGATCCATTGGGAGGGCTTATTTCAGGAAGTGTAGTAAACGCAAATACGGGAGATGGTTTGCCGGGCATATTGATTTCCTTTTACACGCCAGAGGGCATTCCGGTAATTTCAACGAACACGGATACAGCAGGGAATTTTACATCGATCTTGCTGCCGCCTGGAACATACACAGTGATTGCGAGCTCTCCTTATTTTGTTCAAGATCAAACAGGGGTCATAATCCTGCCAAATCAGACAGCGGCCGTATCGTTCGCGCTCGCTGAGGTCGGCGGCTCTATTTTCGGAACTGTGGTTGATTTGGGGGGCATACCAATTACGGGTACATCGATTTCCGTCAGGCTTCTAAATGTTAATGGCGTATTGCTGCAATCGTTAAATGCTCTTTCAGATGGAACCTTTGCGTTTCCTAATCTGGCAGCTGGAAGTTATCAAGTAAATATCATCGCGGAAGGCTACCAGTCTGCAACAGTAGGTGCTATCGTAGTGAATGGCGAGGTTTCTGAGCTAACCGTTCCTCTAGCGCCGGAACAAGGGTCCATTTCTGGTGTCGTGACGGATGAGATTACTGGATTGCCTGTATCGGGCAGTTTTATTGAAGTTACAGATGCGAACGGAGTGCTTGCGGCAACCATTACTAGTGACCAAGATGGAGCGTTCAGGATCGACAATCTGCTGACAGGTCCGTTAAATGTCAGAGCAACAGCACGCAGCTATGGTTCTGCTACAGTCGGGGTTATTGTAAACGCCATGTCTGTTTCAACTGTTGAGCTTTCCTTGCCGCCTGACCCTGGCAGTATTGCTGGAACGGTTACAAGACCTGACGGCACACCAGCCGGTAATACGACAATAAAGATAGTCGATAGGAAAAATACAACTATTACATCGGTTATTACAGATGAAGATGGATCTTACGAGGTAGATGACCTTGATGAAGGACAGTACACGATTACAGCAAACAATACGAATTCCGGCAGTGGGATCGGCAGCGGAATTGTTCTGCCGGATATGGAAACTGATGTAGATATTATATTAATTCCTGAAGGTGGAGTGGTGGAAGGAAATGTGACCAGCCGATCAACGGGTGAGCCGCTGATTGGAGCTTCGGTCGAGTTAAGGTCTGTATCTCCGTTTGGCCCTGTAATTGTTACAGCGCTGACAAACAGCACCGGCAGCTATCGTTTTGACTTTGTTTCAACAGGCACGTACGCCATCGTTGTAACTAAAGAGAATTATGGATCTGAAATTGGATCTGTGCTCATTGAGAACGGTGTCACGTATTCCCGTGATTTTGCGCTGACTCCGCTGCCTTCTAACGTTACAGGTGCCATCACAGCGAGGATTCCAAGCGTTCAAGCGGAGTCAGATAGAGTTTCAGCAGCAGCTGATATAATCATTCCGCTCGTTAACACGGCTGTTCGTTTAATAGATGAGAACGGTGCGGAAATTGCTGCAGTGCAGACGAATGAGGAAGGAACATACTTGGTTGAGAACTTTGCTGCCGGAATTTATTCCTTAAACACATTCAATGTAGATTATGAAACAAACAACATTGGCTTTTCGGTAAATCCTGGCCAGACTCAAATCGTAAATATTGAGCTCGTTGCTCTTCCTGGCACGCTGACAGGAACGATTGTTGATCTGCAGACAGGGCTGCCGATTGCCGGCGCGATTGTTCAGCTTGTTTTCGGAGCGAGTTTGCAGCCAGCGGGGCGTGGGGTGACGGACAACGCAGGCATTTACACCATTTTAGGATTGTCGCCTGGTTCGTATTCTCAAACGATGACAACGCCTAACTACAGCACGTTTACATCTGGAGCAAACATTTCGGCTAACGCAACGACTACTGTTGACGGGTTTTTACAGGGTGATCCTGGTGTTGTCAGCGGGACCGTATCCGGCCCTGGCGGCGGTATTGGTGGAGCAGGTGTTAAAGTAATCGACGTGAACGGAACGGTTATCGGTTCTGCTGTTACAAATAACGACGGTACGTATTTTATTGGCAACCTGCCGGAAGGAACATTTGCGGTTACAGTAACGGCCCCTGACTTTTCAAGCGGTACACAGGGAGTAACGGTTGGACCAGGACAGACAGCGGATGTTTCCTTCGTTCTAACGCCTGATTCCGGCTCAATAACGGGATCAGTCATAGATGAAAACGGCGTACCGCTTGCTGGAGCGGTTGTGAATGTGCTGCTAAATGATGTCATTATTGCTTCAGCTGTTACAGATTTAAGCGGCGGCTATACATTTAGAGATTTGCTTCCAAACACCTACCAAGTCACTGCAAATCTATCTGGCTATGGGATAACATCAGTTGGAGCGATCGTAACAAGCAATGCTGCAGCGGCGGCCAGCCTTACATTAACTACGTTGTTTGGAAGCATTGCTGGGACGGTAACAGATGCAGGCGGTTCACCGATAACGGGCAGAAGCATTCAGATCAATCTCTACGACCAGAATAATAGCTTAATAACGACCGTTCTCGCCCAGTCGGATGGAACGTATGTCATCCCGCAGGTCAGACAAGGAAGCTATGTTATTACGGTTACTGTAAGAGGCTTTAATCCAGGGAATTTTGCAGCTGAGGTGACGCCGGGTGCACAGACAGCGGCTGATCTTTCGCTGACAGCAATTGGAGGGCGTTTGACTGTAAAAGTCGTGGATGCTACTACGAGTGTGCCGGTTTCAGGCGTTGTGACAAATGTTTATAATGAGGCAGGTATACCAATTACAACAGCAATTACAGATCAGGAAGGCGCATTTACCCTGCAGAGCCTTGAGGAAGGAAGTGTCATTCTATCCACTGCTTCCCCAGGATACAGCAGTCTGTCGCAAGGAGCCATTATTGAGAATGGTGTGACGACAGAAGCCGTTTTGGCAATTTCGCCAGAAACAGGAGATTTAACGGGAACAATCACGGGTCCTGATGGGCTTCCGATCACGGGCGCTGTTATTCAGATCATCGACGCCACCCGTGCTACCGTTAATACGGTATTGTCGCAATCCGATGGCACATATGCGGTGCTTGATCTTCTGCCAGGCATCTACACGATGACCGTGAGTGCAGCAGGCTTTGAACAGCTGTCACTAAGTGCGTTTATTGAAGCAAATGAAACGACAGTGACAGATATTACTCTCGCCTTTGAACCAGGAAGTGTCGAAGGAATCGTGACAGATGCAGGTACGGGTGCCTTTATTTCAAGAGCAAACGTCGAGCTGAGGCTGATCAGCCCGTCCGGTCCGGTTATCGCTTCCACCATTACGGACGTCCAAGGCAGGTATCGGTTTAACACGATCAGGAGCGGAACCTATACTGTTGTAGCTACTAACAGCAATTACGGTAATGATTCAGATTCTATATTTGTTGAACCAGGTCTCACCACATTTGCCGACCTTCAGCTGTCGCCGCTGACCTCAAGGGTAACAGGTACGATTACTGGTGATGGAGGACTGCCGCTGGTCAACACACTTGTGCGTGTTGCGGACTCAAATGGCACGGTCGTGGCAGAGATACAGACCGATATTGATGGACGCTATCTGGTCGAAGGGCTTCTACCCGGCGAATACAGCCTTTCTGTCATCAACATTGATTACCGCAGCGAGGTGGTAGTTTTTACGGCTGAACCAAATTTAACGGCAGTTGTAGATGTCAGCCTGACTGCGCTGCCGAGTTTGTTCACTGGGTTTGTCACGGATGCCGAGACAGGGCTTCCAATCGTGGGAGCGATCGTGGAGACGTTTACACTGCAGACCAGTCCAGTTACGAGTGCGTCTTCTAGCGCTGAGTCACAGGTGCAGGACTCTGCACAGTCAGAAACAGCTGCTGCAGTGGAGGCGCAGGCAGTGGATGTTCTGGGCCGTCCGGTTGCCGTCGCATTAACGAATATTAATGGTTTTTATACGATTCCAGGGCTTAGCAATGGAACATATACGCTGAGAGCTTCGGCACAGGGATATGGTACGGATGGAAGACTTACTGTGCTGCCTGTTAATGCAACAGTAGAAGAGGATTTTGCACTTGTGGCAGGCACGGCTTCCATTTCGGGTACCGTGTTGATCGCGGGCAATGGACCATTATTTAATGCATCTGTATCCGTGTTTACAGCTGACGGAGTTTTAGTAGCGAACGCAAGTACTAATCAAGAAGGGTTCTATTTTATCGGCAATCTGCGTGCAGGAAGTTATCGAGTTTCGGCTGATGCGGATGGATATTTGGAGCAGTCGACTTCCGTGGAGCTTGATAATGGAGAAGTGCTGGAGGACGTAGATTTTGCTTTAGTACCTGGAGCTGACGGCAACATCACAGGACAGGTGTCGGACAGCCGAACGGGGCGCCCGATTGTGGGGGCGGCTATACAGCTGTTCGACCTCCGAGGGAATTTGGTTGCTGAGGTGGAAACGAATGAAGTGGGAATCTTCCTGCTAACAGGAATTTCAGCAGGCTTCTATACGTTAAGAGCATCTGCGGCAGGATACGTACCGTTCACAAGTGATGAGTTTGAGCTTGTGGCGGGAGAAACGCTCTTACTGCCAATTACACTGCGCGCGGTGAGGCCGATACCTCCTGTTAATGGGACGGCACTGTATTATATCCTCGTTGGCGGCGAACCGTTAGCGCTGGATAGTGCGGAATCACCGACTGCATTCCAGCTGGAGAACATTGATCCCGACAGAAACTGCGCCGTTTTCTCGTATGAAGCGGTTGTGGATGGAGGAGGCACGGTCAGGAGGTATATCACGTTTGATCTGACGTGCATCAGCATTATTCGGATAATAGAGTAGCATGAAGAGAAGGTGTCCCGAGTGCGGGACACCTTCTTTGCTGTTTTGAGCTTGTTTGGGAGAGGGTGTAGGCAGTTTATTTGCAGATTTCAGAGTTTTATTTGCGAATTTCGAGTAATTATTTGCAAATCCCGGAGGTTTATTTGTAAATCTAAAAATTTGTTTGCAGCTCAAATTTTTATTTATTTTTCGACACATTTATTTGCAGCAAATCAGTCTTATTTGCGCCTGCTCGCCGGCTACCACTCCACATCACAAACACGAATCACAATGCATCTTCCCCCAGCTCAAGCAGCTGCGCCTCGTTCAACCCGCCGACCTGCTCAAGCTCTGCGATGACCTCATTGCCAAGCTTTTTATCCAGCGACAGCACCATGATCGCCTCGCCGCCCTTATCCGTTCGGCCGACCTGCATCGTGCCGATATTGATATCATGGCTGCCGAGCAGTGAGCCGACTTTCCCGATCATGCCGGGAACATCGTTATGCTTGATGAAAAGCAGATGGCTTTCTGGCCTGATGTCGATATGGTAATGGTTCAGCTTCACGATTCGTGCGCCGTATCCGTTCAGGACAGTAGCGCCGATGACCGCTGTTTCTCCCTGGTTGTGAACACGCAGCTCGATATAGTTGGCGAAGCCCTTGCTGCGCGTATTTTTCTCGACGTTGTACGGGATATCCTGTTCTTTTAACAGATGAAGGGCATTGATCAGGTTCACAGAGTCGGTCAGGTGGTGGGAGAGCAGCCCCTTGATCATCGTCCGGGTGAGTAGATCGGTATCCTCGGCGACAAGATCACCTTGATACGTGATGTCGATCTTATCTGGTGCATGCTTCAATAGTTGAATGACCAGCTGGCCGATCTGTTCGCCGAGCTTTAAGTACGGCGCCATCTTTTCCTGCTTTTGCTTGGAGATGGCGGGCATGTTCACTGCATGGCGGATATTTTTCGCTTCTAAAATTTCAATGATTTCCGCGCTGACCTCCTGCGCCACTTTTTCCTGTGCTTCGACTGTTGAAGCCGCTAGGTGAGGAGTCATGATAATCGCAGGATGTTTGAAAAGCCCCTTGTTTTCGGGAGGTTCGATCTGAAAAACATCGAGTGCAGCGCCTGCTACATGCCCTGAATCAATCGCGGCAACCAATGCCTCTTCGTCAATAATCCCGCCGCGGGCACAGTTAATGAAGCGCACGCCTTGCTTCGTTTTTTGAATATATTCGGCGTCGACCAGGTTTCGAGTCGCGTTCGTGAGCGGTGTGTGGAGTGTGATGTAATCCGATTCTGCCGCGATCTCGTCTAACGTTGCTTTACGGATGCCCAGACTTTTTGCGCGTTCCTCGGTCAGGTAAGGGTCAAAGCCAAGTATCTCCATCTCGAAGCTTTTGCAGCGCTTTGCCACCTCGGTTCCGATTTTCCCCATTCCGACGATGCCAATCGATTTCTTATACAGCTCGACGCCTTGAAAAGCGCCGCGGTTCCATTCGCCGCTTGATGTGAGCTGGTGCGCCTGAGGGACGTTGCGCGAGAGTGCGAGCATCATCGCCATCGTGTGCTCTGCAGCCGCAATCGTGTTGGCGCCGGGTGCGTTGATGACGATTATGCCTTTTCGTGTGGCTGAATTTACGTCGATGTTATCGACACCGACCCCAGCACGTGCGATTACCTGCAGTCTGCCAGAGTGCTCGAGAATGTCCTGAGTCACCTTCGTTTGGCTGCGAACGATGAGCGCGTCATAGTTTCCGATGATTTCTTTTAGCTCTTCTGGCGGGATTCCAACCTTTTTATCGACCGTAAAATCGTGGTGCTCATACAGGTCGATCAGTCCGTTATCGCTGATGCTGTCGGTTACAAGTACATTAAACATGTTGTATCCAAACCTCCTCTGCTTTTGCGGTTGCTTTTCCGAGCACGTTGTTTCCTGTCAGCTGCTGCGTCGCCATTTCGATCGCGTTTAATACTTGAAGCATGGAATACGGGGTGCTGTAGCCCATATGACCGATACGGATGATCTCGCCTTTTAGCTTCTTCTGGCCGCCGGCGATGCTCAACCCGTATTTATCAAGCAGCAGTTTCTTTAATTTCTTTGTTTCTTCCGTTGGTGTTCTGACGGCTGTAATGGTAGGGGATGCTGTTTCATCGCTCGTTAAAAGCGGCAGTTCCAATGCTTTCAATCCTTCGCGAAGCATGTTCTTTAGCAGGTCATGGCGTTTGATGACTTGATCCAGGCCTTCTTCTTCAATCATCGCGCAGACTTCAATTGTTCCATTGATGAGTGATACGGCTGGTGTAAACGGTGTTGACTTTTCATTGTCATAAGAGGAGAAATAACGGTTCAGATCTAAGTAAAAGCGTTTCGTCTTATTGTTCTGGATGACTTTTCTGGCTTGGTCGCTGCATGCGAGAAAGGCGAGGCCAGGAGGAAGCATGAGCGCTTTTTGCGAGCCGGCTGCAAGAATATCGATGTTCCAGCCTGGCATATCGGCTTCTACGGCTCCGATGCAGCTGACACCGTCGACGATAAAGAGAGCATCTGTCAGCTCTTTTGTCACTTTGCCGAGCTCGTGCACAGGGTTGAGGACACCTGTTGATGTTTCACAATATGTTGCGATGACCGCTTTAATGTTCTTGTCTAACTGCTTTAGAAACGATTGTAGCTGGTCGGGTGAGCATGTTTTTCCCCACTCGATATCAAGGCGGTGAACATTGGCGCCAAATGCTTCACAGATGCTCGCGAAACGGTCTCCGAACGCACCTGTCACGATTACGACGACATCATCGTTTTCTTCCAAGACATTCGCGGCGGCGGTTTCGAGCGCTGCCGTTCCGCTTCCGGAGATGATCGTGACCGGGTTATCTGAGCCGAAAACAGGCTGCAGGCGTGTGGCGGCTTGCTCAAGCAAAATCGGGAATTCCTGGCTGCGGTGGCCGATCATCGGCTTGTTCATCGCATACTGAACCCGTTCTGGAATCGGAGTCGGACCTGGAGTGTACAGAAACTGCTGGTTAAAAAGCATATCTTTCTCTCCTCTCGATATTTGGAATGGGGGTACGGTACCATTTAAGAAATTTGCTTTGTTTACGCCAGATTGGTGCAAATGGTACCGTACCCCCGAACTTGCTTAAAATAAAAACGCCCCTCATAACAGACAGAGTTGTCGTGTTATGAGGGGCGTGGATATACGCGGTGCCACCCTCGTTTGTTACCACAGAAATGCAGTAACCTCGAGAGAGATAACGGCTACTTGCCGGACGTACCTACTAAGGTTTCAGCACGTCAGTTCCGAATGGCTCAGGACTGTTAAAAAAAGCATCGGTTCGCAGCTACCACCGACTCTCTTAAGCTTCTTTTTAACGCCTCATTCGTCATTACTTTTTTGCATTTTTCAGAATATGTTGACTAGTTTACCTTGTTTCTTTACCGTTGTAAAGTGTAGAATTGACAAAAAGAAAAACCAAAGTGAGCGGGGAGAGATTAGATGATAAGTACTGTGCTTTTTGATGTAGACGGCGTTCTCTTAAGTGAGGAGCATTATTTCGATGCCTCAGCACTCACCGTTTGGGAGCTGTTACTAAGCGAAAATTATCTAGGGTTAGCTCCTAATCAATACCGGGTGGATGTTGCTTTTAGCGAGATCAAGCTTATCAGAGGCGAGGTGTTTCAGCATGATCAGGTTCTGTCCTTCTTAAAATCAAGAGGACTGAACGCAAACTGGGACATGATTTATCTGACGTTCAGCTGCCAGCTGATCGAGCTTTTGGCGCAGCTTGATGATAAAGAAAAAACGGCAAAATGGCTGAGTGCGCCAATTGACCGCGGAGTTTTGCAGGAAATTGGCCAGGCGCTGCGCGCTGCGGATGTGGAGATCCGTTATGAAGCATTTTTGGAGAATTTTAAGGATACTCCGGAAACGAAGCAGTGCTTGATGAAGCATCTCGATTTGCTGGCGGATGAAAAGCTTGGAGTAGAAACGTCCATTTTTAGAGAAAAAGGTGCATTATGGTCGGTTTGCGAGCATGTGTCGCAGGAATGGTATGTCGGGGATGAGCATGTGCTGCAATCGACAGGGCGAGAGAGTGTGCAAACAGGGAAAAAAGGTTTCCTGGCAGATGAAAAAACGCTTGCTCCGGCTGAGGAGATTGCAGGGCTTTTCCGCGGTCTGCTTGATGCAGGCGTGAAGATCGGGATCGGAACAGGACGTCCGCAGCTGGAGACCATTCAGCCTTTTCAGCACCTTGACTGGCTGCAATTTTTCGATGAAAATACGGTCATTACTGCAGATGACGTTTTGGCAGCGCAAAAGACGAACCCGGAGAGAGGGTCGCTGTCTAAGCCGCATCCGTTCACATACGTGATGGCGCTGAACGGCCGCGATAAGGGTGAGAGTGCTAGTTTAAAAGCGCAGCTGCCGTACGAAGGCGCGGGCGAAGTGCTCGTTGTAGGAGATTCATTGGCTGACTTGATCGCAGCGCGTGAGATCGGCTGCCAGTTCGCCGCTGTTCTGACGGGGCTATCGGGCGAAAAAGCTCGGGCGGATTTTGAAAAACACGAGGCGGATTACATTTTGAGTGATGTGATGGAGCTGAAGAGGCTGTTTTAACGGCGACGCAATTATAAGCTGTCAGAAAAAATATTTGGGCCGTCACTGAATTTTTATGAGCCGTTAAAAAACCTATATAAGCCCACTATGAAAATATATAAGCTATCACTAGCGATATATGAGCTAAACACTGCTGCACAACTATTATAGTTTGAAAAATAAACAGGGTTCTCTTCCAATGAGACCCTGTTTTCTTTGTTTTGGGGTTAGAAAGGCAATGCTTTTGGGTATTAAAATTCGTGATGGGAGTGGAAATTTTTAGAAGGAGCCCGTGATTGCATGAAAAGATATTGGTTATTAATGCTTATGCTATTTGTATTATTAATGGGATGCAGTGAGAAAGCCTCGTCTAAGGAAGAGACAAAGCAGCCAATAAATGAAACGAGCAAAACTGAAAAGAAGGAAGAAAAGACGAAAGACATGTCTTTTAAAGAAAAACAGCTCTACATCATTCAATTCATAAACAAGGATATTGAAGAAGTTTCAGTGCATGAAGTTGAAGCTAAACAAGCATTAGCAACGGTCTCTGGCAAAAATTATAAGAGTGATGAAGAAATGTACGGTGTACTGACTAGTCAAGTGATACCAGTCTATGAAAAAGCAAGGGATACGGCTGAAAAACTAGATCCCAAATTAGAAGAACTAGAGCCGCTTACAGACCGGGTTAAAGAGGCGACGAGTATATACTATGAGGCATTGCTGATTCAGAAAGAGGCGCTTGAAAAACAAGATAAGAACTTGATTGATCAGGCAAATGCGAAAGTCATGGAATACAGCGCTATTATTAATCAGCATCATGCTGAAATGGAGAAGCTGGCTAAGACTTATAAAGTAGATTATAAGCCTCACCCTGGAATACAGTAATTCAAACAAAAACAGCGAAACCGAACAATCGGCTTCGCTGTTTTTTTATATTGACTCATCCTCCACATACTCCAGCAGATCTCCTGGCTGGCAGTCCAGTGCTTTGCACAGGGCATCGAGTGTTGATAAGCGAATTGCTTTTCCTTTTTCATTTTTCAAGATAGATAGGTTGGCGGGTGTGATGCCAATCGTGTCGGAAAGTGTGTTGAGCGAGATTTTCCGCTTGGCCATCATGACATCCAGGTTGATTTTTATCATCACATTCTCCTTAAATCACTAGATTGTGTGTTTGTTTTCTTCTACAGCAATGACCGCTTTTTTCAAAGCCAGTGAAAAAATAATGAGCACGATGCCGTTTATGACATAGTCAGCGAATTGAATGTTAGAGTATGAGATTGTTGCATTCGCAATCTGCACATCCGAAAGGGATCTGTTAATCAGAATACCTTCAATCAGAGAGGAAGCAGCTCCGATAATCATAATGGTTAATCCCATTTTCATGAGGATGGACACATTTTCAATCATGAACAGGCTGTCTGTGTGGATGTTCTTCAAAAGCTTGTGCATGAACCACAGGAACAAGACGACAACAGCAAAAGTAGTGATTGTGGAAACTAATGATAACATGAGGAACGATTTTTGACTGTAAACAGCAGGCTGCTCGTGAAAGTTTAGGTTGAGGTAAGAAAAGATCGGTTCCACCTCGCCGAGTGATTTGGTAATCGCACTGTCTGGTGCAAAGACTCTAAAAGAATCTAATACAATGATCAACATTCCAAAAGCGGATAGTACGTAAAACAGGATGATACTGATTTTTGATAAAACTTTAAACAGATTAGTCATTTTCAACAAACCCCTTTTCCTTATTTATACATAAAGAATAAAACATGGTAATTTAAAAATCAATAAAAATTTATTGTTTTTCAATAAATTTTTATTATTTAGCGTGATATTTAAAATTAATTTTACAAATTGTGTTAATGTAAAAGGTGCAATTAAACGTACAAGCAGGGGGAGACATAATGAATTTTCAAATTTCAAAAGAGATTAATGAGAGTGCAAAAAGCCATATTAATCATCAGCTTTATGAATATAATCTGAAGCACTTTCCGGAGGATTTAAGAGGAAGATATCAAGAGGTTAATTTGTACCTTTTGGATGAAGAGAGCAATGTTCGCGGCGGGATTTTAGGAGAAATCTGCTGGAACTGGCTGGAGATTCATACGCTCATGGTTGATGAAGATTTACGAAAACATGGGTATGGATCAAAGCTATTGTATGAGGCTGAACAAATTGCCAGAGAGAAAAAATGTGATTTTATCAAGGTTGAAACGTTAAGCTTTCAGGCATTAGAGTTTTACAAAAAGCATGGTTATGAAGAGTTTGGTGTTCTGGATAATGTAGGCAGGGATTATCAGCATCATTATTTGAAGAAGGATTTATAGAGCTAAATTTTACGTCCAGAGAAAAAATCTCTGGGCGTTTTAAATCTGCAGCGAAAGAACCCTCAAGGATGATCACGAACGTTTTAAAGGGAACGCTGCGTGAATAAAAAAATAAGGAATGAAGTGCTGTCACAAAACAACGCTCTATCTCGTTTTATTTACAAACAGATAGAGGAGCGATGGAAATAATGGAGAAAACATGTGTTATTGTAGGCGGCGGCTATGCCGGCATCCATGCGGTTAAAGCGGTGCAGAAGGCTTTTAAAGGGAGAGCAATCAAGATTGTTTTGATTGATAAAAATTCTTACCATGTCCGGAAGGTGCTTCTTTTTAAGCCTGCTGTTAAAGATGAGGATATTAAAATTCCTTTTAGCGAAATCTTTCCTGAAGGTGTGGATATTATTCAAGCGTGCGTTCAGTCACTTTTTTCGGAAAATAAAATGCTGCGGTGCTTAGATTCAGCAGGAGAAACCTTTGATATCCACTATGACTATCTAGTGCTAGCTGCAGGCAGTGTCGTTCGCGAGCCAGAGACTGATCGTGGGGGAATTGCGCTTAGTGGAATTGATGCAGCTCAGCAAATCAACAAAGCTTGGCGAGCTAACCTAAAAGCTGCCGTGACAGAAACCGATAAGCAGAAAAAGCAGAGTCTACTGTCTATCTCAGTGGCTGGTGCTGGGCTGAGCGGTATCGAAACAGCAGCAGAGCTCGCTTATAGCATTCGTGCTTACGCAAAAGAGCTTGGACTAGAAGAACGTGAAGTGAATATATATTTGATGAACGCTCAAAATAGGCTGTTTTTAGATGGACCATCAAGTGTTGGGGATAAGCTTGAACGAGATTTGAAAGAAGCTGGTGTAAAGGTTTGCCATAACAGCAGGGTACTGCGGGCGTCAGGTGGAAAGGTGCAGCTAGAAAACGGAAATGAAATGTTAAGTGATCTATGTGTGTGGACACTTGGTCTGCAGCCAAACCCGATGCTGCAGCAGATGAACGTTCCATTGAACGCGGACGGTAAAGTGATCGTCGATTCAAGCTACAGAGTGAAGGGGTTGCCTAGCGTGTACAGCGTAGGTGACTGTGCGCATATTGTGGACGCTGTCAGCGGAAAGCCTGATAAGATGACGTGTAAAGAAGCGGGCGCACAAGCTGCAAGGCTTGGGCAGGTGATTTTAGCTGATATTAAAGGAATCAAGGCTCCTTTACACAAAAGTTATAGGGACACCTATTGCTGGAGTATCGGGCCGGATAAGGGGATGGGCTGGGTCTCGAAATGGGGATTGAACGTTATGATTACTGGAAAGCTTGGCTTGAAAATGAGGAAATTCACGTGGGACATAGCGAGTCTATTAAGAATCTATTAAGAAGCTGAGTGAGGGCAGGGGATGAAATGCACGACCTGTACGAGTCGTATCAACCATTGCTGTTTAAGATCGCTTATCAAATGACCGGCTCCATCAATGACGCAGAGGATGTTGTGCAAGATGTGTATTTGAAAATGTACGGTATGAAAAAACAAGTACAGGAGCCAAAAGCGTATTTATGCAGAATGGTGACGAATCACTGTTTGGACTTGTTAAAATCGGCGCGCAAACGGCGGGAGCACTATGTTGGGGAATGGCTGCCTGAACCGATCATGGTTTCAGACAACGAATTTTTTGATAGTGTCTATCAAGGCCAGCAATTGTCATACGCAATGCTCGTTTTGATGGAGAAGCTGTCACCTGCAGAACGAGCGGTGTACGTATTGCGTGAGGCGTTCGGTTTCGGATATAAAGAAATTGCTGAGTTAATGGAAAAAAGTGAGTCCAATTGCCGTAAGCTGTTCAGCCGGGCAAACGAAAAAATGGGCATTACAGAAGAACACGCTGTTTTGTTAGAAAAAGAAAGTGAAGCATGGGTCAGCCGGCTTCTCCATGCATTTGGGAATGGAAACATAGAGTCCGTCTTAGCGATATTATCTGAAGATGTTGTGCTCATATCAGATGGCGGAGGAAAAGCTGTTGCAGCGCTTCACCCGATCACATCGAGAGAGCGAGTTGCAAAGTTCCTTTTTGGCTTGTTAAAACAAATACCGCAATATGACGGGAACATTTCGTTTGAGGTGAAGAACATTAACGGTCAGGCTGGCATCGTCGTCCTATCTGATAGGGAGATCATTACGGCCATCCTGCTGCATACTTCAAATGACCGCATTCAAAACCTTTATTTTATCCGAAACCCAGATAAGCTGGCTAAAATGGGGCGCTAAAGATCTCCGGGGTCCGGTACCACAAACAAGAAAAAGCGGCTATTCCGCCGTTTTTCTCGTTTGGTACCGGACCCCGGTCTCGTTTTATACTAACGAACCTCTCTTTTTGCTCTCAACCATCTGAAAAGTTTATAAAGCCAAAATGCAGCAAAGCCCCCCATTACTAAACTATTAAAGACGGTTTTAAATGTATAAGATACGCTGTCTAGATTATTGATCACCATGATTAACATTATGACTACTAAAGCTAGTACGTTATTAATTTTATTATTCATGATTGTTGAATCCCATCAGTTGCTGCTCAGCAGTGACAACTCACTGGCTTGCTGTTTCGGATACCGCCAAGCGAAGACGAATTCCAGCGTAATCGTGCCGTTCACATCTGTAAAATTGATCACTCCATACTCTTGGGTCATGAACAAGTTCTTTGTGATAGGGCGGCAGGTCTGCTCTTTGTTATTGTGAACTTCTTTTAAGATTAAAGCTTCACCGTCGATTGAAATCTCGTACGATTCTTTTCCGCTGCCATAGACCCCAGTCCATTCTTCCCAATCCGATGGTTCAGGCTTATAGGTTGGCAGAAATTCTGGACATCCCTTGCTGTTGACCATGATGGTTTTTGAGCTTTGACCTGGGATCTGAGCAGGCAGTCCAACTGTAAAAGGCGTGTGGCCTTCAGCATCATGTGCAAAATAGGTGTCGCTGCTGTGGCGGACAAGCTTAAACTCCTGGTCGTTGTGCTTTAAAAAAACTTCCCCTTCACGTTTCTCAAGGTGGATAATTCCATAATAGCTGTGCAGATATGACCCTTCATACAATGCCCAGTCTGGTGTGCTGCCATCATCTGAGCTATCTTGGCGCGCACTCTCCACAGTTTCCCCTTTTAGAAGTTCGTCCACGATTTCATAGCCCGCTTGGAAAATGTTTTCGCCGTTTGCTAGTGCAATAACAGCGATTCCTTTTTCCGGAACTAGGATAAACTGGCTTGAATACTCATGGCTGTATTGCCCATAATGCCAGAAGCGGTCGATGCCGTCTTTGTTTTCCTGGAAAAACGTGATCCCGCACCCACCGTCTGTCGGCGTGTACCATTTGCTTTGCTGCGTTCTCATCTCTGCTACGGATTCCTCTGAGAGCAGCTGTTTGCCATCATACATACCGTCTTGAAGGTGCAGCATAGCGAACTTGCTGAGGTCTTCAATCGATGAAAACGCATAGTACGAGGGATAACAAGCTTTGTTATTGTACATCTGATGCTCGATGGCTCGATGTTCTCCGTCATTTGCAGGACCGTGTGGCAGCGCCAGCGGATACGTCATTGCTTTTAGCGGATCGTATGTTGTCTGGTTCATTTGCAGCGGTTTGAAAAGCAGCTCCTCCATGAGTGCAGCGAACGGCTTTTGTGTGACATGCTCAGCGACATAGCCTGCAATATTTAGAGAGTGGTTGCCATACGAATATGCCGTACCTGGGTGGAAATGAATGTGCACTGTCGGAACAGTTTCTTTCATGTAGCCTTCAAGGTCGGTTGTTATACCGTCACCGCCAGTCGGCAGTCCGGAAGAGTGCGACAGCAGCATGCGGATCGTGATCAGCTTAGAAAGCTCGGTGTCTGCAGTCGTGAACCATGGAACATAATGCTGAACAGGCTGATCGAGATCAATGAGTCCTTGTTCTACGAGCATCATGATAACAGTGCCAGTGAAAAGCTTGCTGACAGAGGCGATCCGGAAGAGAGTATTGGCCGATACAGGAGAACCCCAGCCTTCCGTATTTGTCATGCCGAATCCTTGTGAGAGGATCAGTTCATTATCTTTTATCACCGCAACAGCGGTGCCGGGTATATTGTTTGTTTTCATTGAGTCTTCAATGATGTTTTGGATATTGTCTATTAAATGTGACATGGCAGTTTCTCCCCTATAATTTCTTAATAACCTGTAATACATTCAATTAATGAAGGAGAATATCCTTTTGGCTATAGAGAGATTTGAAGAGTTTTAAATTAGAATCATGTAAAATGAGAGCATTATCACCTGCGCGGAAGGAGTTGTGGATTATGTTAAGTCTTACCGATACTGTACAGGATGCAATTTTGTTATTCTCGTCAATGGGCAAGGATGTTCTCGAAATTCATGACCAGAATGGCGAGGCTGCAGGCGAGTTTTCCTTATCTGATCTTCATAAAGCTATTCAGCAAGGGAAACTGAACGAATCTTTGAAAGATTTTTTACGTGATCAATCATCGAGTGAATCAATTCATAAAAATCTTTCTGTTAATGAGAATGAGTACTCGAAGCTCCTAGGAAATCACGTATTCTCTGAAATCATTAACTCTTTATATGATGGCGTTTATATCACGGATCATAACGGAATCACCGTTCAGGTGAATCACGCGTATGAACGGATAACAGGCATCAAAGCCGGTGAAGTGATAGGTCGCCACATGGATGAGCTTGTTAAAGCTGGTTTTATATCGAGATCTGTATCGGTTGAGGTTTTAAAAGAAAAAAGACCAATTACTAGAATGCAGACAATTAAAGATAAAAGAAAAATCATTGTGTCAGGAACGCCGATTTTTGGTAATAACCGAAACATTCTTTATGTCATTAACAGTGTTCGTGATATTACGGAACTGCTCCATTTAAAGCATGAAATAGAAGAATTGCAGGATTTGAAGAAGCTGAGGCAAAATGCGAGACAGATGCATGTAAACACGTACGACAGTATTCTAAATTCAACCATTATCAGCGATGAAACGCGAGAAGTATACGAGCTGGCTGAGCGTGTGGCTCAGACAGACGTTAAAGTATTGCTCCAAGGTGAAACAGGAGTAGGGAAAACGCTTGTCGCTAAGTTCATTCATCATAAAAGCAAACGAAAAGATGAAGCCTTTCTTGAACTGAACTGCGGTGCACTGCCGGCAAATTTAATTGAAGCTGAGTTATTTGGCTATGAAGCAGGAGCGTTTACAGGAGCTTCTTCTAAAGGGAAGAAAGGATTGCTAGAGCTTGCTCACCAGGGGACGCTGTTTTTGGATGAGATAGGAGACCTTCCGCTGGAACTACAGGTTAAGCTGTTAAAGGTAGTCGAGGAAAATAAATACATGCCGGTTGGCAGCACTGAAGTGAAATCAGTCGACGTTAGGATAATTGCTGCATCGCACAAAGATTTAGCGGAAATGGTGCAAAACGGATTATTTAGAGAAGATCTATACTACCGGCTGAGTGTAGTACCGATCACGCTTCCTCCTTTGCGCTCAAGAAGAAAAGAGATTATTCCATTCGTTCAGTATTATTTGAATGCATTCAATAAGAAATATCAATTCACAAAAGAGTTCTCAATTGAGGCGCTTGATGTGCTGACCGAATATACATGGCCAGGCAATATCAGAGAGCTGATAAATTTAGTAGAACGTCTAGTAGTCACGACAAATACGGACCAAATCGATGCAAAAGATCTTCCTGAAGGTGTGAAGACTCGCAGAAGTGAAAAAAATGAAGAAAGTACCTCTCTAAAAGATGCTGTTGAACACGTGGAGCGCCAGCTCATTACTAAAGCGTTAAAAAAATATAAAACGACTCGCAAGGCAGCAGAGGCACTGGATGTAAGCCAGTCCACCATCGTCCAAAAAATGAAAAGATGGGATAAAGTTGATTAAAAAACCAATCAAATGCAATCATTTGATTGGTTTTTTGTTCGTTCAATAATCGTCATCACCTTATTTTTGCTGTATTTTCTGAATTATTAGACTTGGCATGCTTTTTGCAAGACTAATAAGGAGAAAGGAGATTTGATATCATGACTATTTCTGAATTTAAAGTGGCAAACAAACTGATTACAGGTGAAGGTGCAACAGAAAAGCTGTATGAGGAAGCTTTGCGTCTGCATATGAAAAATCCTTTAATCGTAACTGACACCATTCTGCTGGAAATCGGTGTGGTTGATCAAATTAAAGAAAAATTGAAAGGGTTTTCACATGGTGTGTACAGCGGAGTTAAACCAGAGCCTGAAATCGTTCTCGTTGAGGAGTGCCGCTCTGTCTT
Source organism: Fictibacillus aquaticus (assembly GCF_002245695.1). Lineage (GTDB taxonomy): Bacteria > Bacillota > Bacilli > Bacillales > Fictibacillaceae > Fictibacillus > Fictibacillus aquaticus. The sequence goes on from NZ_NOII01000003.1 coordinate 141,417, forward strand.
TATAGAAGGAAACCATGACAGCGTAATTGCCGTAGGCGGCGGAAGTGCAATCGATATTGCTAAAAGTGTTTCGGTTTATGTGAAGCACCTAGGCAATATCGAGGATTTGTTTGAAAGCAACGCTGTACTAGAAAAAGGAGTGCCGGTTATTGCCATCCCTACAACGGCAGGAACAGGCTCTGAAGTAACAAATATTGCTATTTTATCAGATAAAGAGGCACAGCTGAAAAGGGGAATTGTCAGCAACTACCTTTTGCCTGATGTGGCGATTGTTGCTCCGGAGATGACGCTGACGATGCCAAAGGGCGTTACAGCAGCGAGCGGAATTGATGCTCTTGTCCATGCTATTGAGGCATATATTTCAACAAATTCTTCTCCTATAACTGACAATCTCGCATTAGGGGCGATGAAGCTGATTGCTGTGAATTTGCCAATAGCCTATCAAGAGCCAAACAATATGAAGGCTAGAGAAAATATGGCGACTGCGAGCCTGATGGCCGGTATGGCTTTCGGAAATGCTGGGGTTGCGGCGGTACATGCTCTTGCTTATCCGCTCGGCGGAAGATTTCAAATCGCTCACGGAGTTAGCAATGCCCTGCTTCTTCCATACGTTATGGATTGGAACAAAACCAGCTGTTTGGATCGGTTCCGTAATATTGCGGAGGCACTGGGTGAAAGTGTATCAAACCTTTCTGACCGTGAATCAGCCGACCGTGCAGTTGATGCGATGCGCCGCCTTTGCGAAACAGTTGATATTCCAAAAGGGATGCGGCATTTTAATGTGCCAGAGGAAGTGATTCCATCTATGGCAGAAGATGCGTTTAAAATTGACCGTCTCTTAAAGAATAATCCTCGGGTTTTATCTGTTCAGGAAATTGAAGAAATCTATCGATCAGCTTATTAGAAGAAGAGGAGGTTTTTATGATGTGGAAAAACCGTATTGATGGCGAAGAATCACCTTATATTCCGATGGGGCCATTTAAATTAAGACTGCCATTTGTTCACTATAAGTTTGAGTGGCCAGATTATGCACAAGGATTGCTGATGTGTGCTGTCGACCTTGCTGCGATACCATTGATGATTGAGCTTCTCGGAATGCCTTTTGAAGTAGCGTTAGCTGTCGTCATGCTCAATGGACTGCTGTATCTAGCGCACCACTTGCTTGGAGACCCTGTAGTCCCAGGATGGATCACGCCAGCCATTCCGTTAATCATGGCCTATGTATCGCTGTTTCCGGAAGGGGCAGAAAGGGTACATGCTCTAGTGTCCTTTCAGCTGACTCTCGGCCTGGTATCCATATTGCTTGGTGCGACCGGCATGGCCCAGCGGGTTGTACGGCTTGTTCCTCCTGCTATTAAATCAGGTGTTATTTTAGGAGCGGGATTTGCTGCTGTTATTTCCGTATTTCAAGTAGGCGGACGCTTTGAAACATTTCCATGGTCGATTTCCATTGCAGTTGGAATTGCCTTTTACCTGTTGTTTTCTAGACATTTTAATAAAATTAAACAATTTAACCCTGCACTTCTATTTATTTCAAAGCTTGGTTTGTTTCCGATCATCCTTCTCGCTGTTTTCATTGCACCATTATTCGGCGAAGCAGCTTGGCCAAAAATTGAGTGGGGTATCAGCAAGCCGGATTTTGTGACACTTTGGAGCGATTATACGATCTTTGGGCTGGGAATGCCGCCGCTAGAGATGTTTATCTCTGCTCTTCCTACTGTTCTGGCAACCTATATTGTCTTGTTTGGCGATATTCTTCAGAGCAAGGCACTTGTTCAGGATGGCAATAAAGTGAGGCCGGATGAAAAGATTGATTATAATGCTAATCGCGCTCATTTAATTTTCGGCGGTCGTAATACGGCCATGAGTATATTAGGCCCTGATGTCACCATGTGCGGACCACTATGGGCTGCGATGCAGGTTGTCGTTGTTGAGCGGTTTAAAGAAGGGAAAAAAGCGATGAATTCTATTTTCAGCGGATCTGGTTCTTTCCGCTGGGGAACGAACACGGGATTATTGCTCCTGCCAATTGTCAGTCTTGTTAAGCCGATACTCGGAGTCGCCTTGGCATTAACCCTGCTAATCCAAGGGTATGTAAGCGTAAAGGTCGGGATACTCGAATCAAAAAGCCAGCGGGACTTGGGAATCGCAGGTGTAATGGGGGCAGTATTGGCTACAAAAGGAGCAGCATGGGGATTTGTTGTCGGCATTCTTCTTTGCCTGCTGATATATGGCAAGCAATTCTTCAAAGGGGAAGAAGATGGAACATTTACTTCTGAAAATAATGTAGAAAAATCCGCCAACAAGGCATCGTAATTAAAGGAGGAGACTATGCAAAACTACGGATTATATATAAATGGTGAGTGGACTGGACAAAATCTTGAGAAAATTGAAATTGCCAATCCAGCAACAAATGAAGTCATCGCCACTGTGCCAAGAGGAGGCCATCAAGAAGCTGTTCAAGCTGTAGACGCAGCCCAAGAGGCTTTCAAGGAATGGTCTCAACACTCAGCGTACGAGCGTGCCTCTGTTATTCAAAAATGGCACGATCTCATTGAAGAAAATAAAGATGAACTGGCAAAAACAATGACAATGGAACAAGGAAAGCCTCTGAAGGAAGCAATCGGTGAAATGAGCTATGCAAATGGCTTCTTTTCCTGGTATGCGGAAGAGGCTAAAAGAATTTATGGTGAAACAATCCCTGCTACACAGCGCAATAAGCGTCTGTTTGTCCAGAAGCAGCCTGTCGGAGTTGTAGCAGCGATCACACCATGGAATTTTCCTGCAGCTATGATCACAAGAAAAGTCGGACCAGCACTTGCTGCAGGCTGTACCGTGGTTATTAAGCCCGCCAACCTAACGCCTTTAACCGCTATAAAAATGGTGGAATTAGCAGCAGATGCCGGCATTCCAAAAGGAGTTGTCAATCTCGTTACGGGAGACTCTAAAGCTATTGGACAAGCCTGGCTGGAAGACGACCGTGTACGAAAGCTTACGTTCACCGGATCAACGGAGGTAGGAAAAGAATTAATGAGAGGTTCTGCTGATACTGTAAAGAAAATATCGATGGAGCTTGGAGGCCATGCGCCTGTTATCGTATTGGATGATGCGAACCTAGACAAAGCGGTAGAAGGTGTCATTAACTCGAAATTCCGCAATGCTGGGCAAACGTGCATCTGCTCTAACAGAATTTATGTCCATGATACGATTTATGAGCAGTTTCTTGAAAAACTCGTACCTAAAGTAAAAGAACTTAAAATGGGAAATGGATTGGACGAGGGTGTTGATATCGGCCCTCTAATCGATGAAGCTGCAGTAAAGAAAGTGAAAAAGCAAATCGATGACGCTGTACAAATGGGAGCCAAGATTGAAGCTGGCGGTGAGGTTAGAGATGGCTTATATATTGAACCTACAGTCTTATCTAATGTTCACGATGAAATGAGCTGTATGATTGAAGAGACATTCGGTCCTTTGGCTCCTGTTACTTCTTTTTCAACCGTTGAGGAAGTCATCAATCGTGCAAACAATTCTATCTTTGGCCTGGCAGCTTATGTCTTTACGGAGAACATTTCCCGCGGCATCAAGGTGACAGATGCGCTCGAATACGGCATTATCGGTTTAAATGATGGTCTGCCTTCCACACCGCAGGCGCCATTTGGAGGATTTAAACAAAGTGGCATCGGACGTGAAGGCGGACATTACGGAATTGAGGATTATTTAGAAGTGAAATATATTTCTTTAGGTTTATAAGTTGGGCAGTTATCAAGCGGAGTGAAAATGGGCTCGCAGAACATAAACTTCTGCAAGCCCTATTTATTTCCTCTCATTCTAGGGTATACCTCTAATACACCAATTTACTGTAGGAGGATATCGTATGAAGTGGAGAGGAAGACAGGGAAGCCGGAATGTTGAGGACCGCCGTGGTATGGGCGGAGGCGGGAAGCTGATCGCGGGCGGCGGTGTCGGCGGGATTATAATTCTGCTGATCGTAACGCTTTTAGGCGGTAACCCTACGGAAATATTGAATCAAATGGGTCCTGAGCAGAACAACAGCGGTACGTATGAAGAATCGGCTGAGGAAAAGGAGCTTTCTCAGTTTGTTTCGGTTGTATTGGCCGATACGGAAAAAGTGTGGGCAGAGCAGTTTAAGAAGGAAGGCATGACGTATAAGGAGCCGACGCTCGTGCTTTATACAGACAGTGTTCAGTCGGCGTGCGGGACCGCGGGGTCATCTGTAGGGCCTTTTTATTGTCCAGGTGATCAGAAGCTTTATATCGATCTTAGCTTTTATGATGAGCTGCAGCGTGAGTTTAAGGCACCGGGCGATTTTGCGATGGCGTATGTGATCGCGCATGAGGTCGGCCACCATGTTCAGACATTGCTCGGTACAACTGAGAAGCTTGGACCGCTGCGTCAGCGTTTAAGTGAAAAGGAATACAACAAGTATCAGGTCCGTTTCGAGCTGCAGGCGGATTATTATGCTGGTGTATGGGCGCACCATGCGCAAGGAATGGACCTCTTAGAGAAGGGCGATTTAGAAGAAGCATTGACCGCAGCGAGTGCAGTAGGCGATGATACGATTCAAAAAAGGTCACAAGGCTATGCGGTGCCGGATAGCTTCACGCACGGCACGTCTGAGCAGAGGATGCAATGGTTTAAGAAAGGCTTTGACAGCGGCACGATCAAGGGCGGCAATACGTTTAAAGGAACGCCGCTAAATTAAACCCGCTTTTTGTCGTTGTAAAGATCAATGACAAGACGCCCGCTTGAGCTGACGACAGCATAGAACACATCGTCAAGAGAGTGTCCGCGGCTGTTGATCTCATGTATCAGCCAGCCATACGTATGCGTATGGCTGAAATTTTTCTCGATGATTCTGCCGTCCATAATCAGTTCACGCGGCAGTGACTGGTTTGGGGTCTCCGGCAGATGCAGGTCGCTTTTCGTAACGCTTTTATACCGGTCTTTTTTCATAATAGAAAGGTTGCCGCTGATTTCGAGCATGGCATATTCCACTTCTTCAATGTCAAAAATACCTGATTCACGGAGCTGCTGATTCAGGTCGTCGAGAGAATAGTGAATTTTTTTCATGTTGTGCTCTAGGATCTCTCCTTTTTCGATCAATACGGTTGGCGAGCCGGATAGCCATTTGCGCAGCGGTCGGCTGTGCATCGACACATACGAGATGAGGAAGTAGAGAAGAGACAGCATGACGAACGACATCAGCATCGGCCAGAACGAAATCCGCATGTTGAATCCCATGTTCGCCACGAGCGAACCGATCGTGATAGACAGGGCGAAATTGAAGTAGTTTTTATTCGAATTGATCTGTTTCCCGATAAAGTATGTAAGAAGCAGGAGCAGCAAGTACGAGACAGCTGTCCGTGCTCCAGATTGCAGAAGCTGTTCCATCAGGATCATCCTCTTAAAAAGGTTTTGCTGTTAGTATGAGCAGAGAACATAAAAATCCTCCTGCAAAATGAATTGCAGGAGGATTTTTTGTGGATATTTTTATTTAATACCTTTCATGAACACCTGGATTCTAGGCGCTAGCATGAATAGGAATAAGCTCAATACGATTGCTGCTACACCGATGACACCGAAGTACATCATTTCGTTTTCTGGATTGTAGAAGCGTACAAGCTGTGCGTTGATTGCCTGTGCTGCGGCACTGGACAAGAACCATAAGCTCATTGTCTGTGCAGAGAACGCTGCAGGCGCAAGCTTAGTTGTTGCAGATAGTCCTACTGGTGATAATAGAAGCTCACCGAGTACGACGATAAAGTAGCTCAGTACAAGCCATAGCGGGTTAACTAGTGTATCTGTTCCGCCAAAGTAAGCTGGAAGCAGGATTACTAGGAACGAAAGGCCGGCAAACAGAAGTGCTAGTGAGAACTTCTGCGGTACTGATGGCTGACGGTTGCCCATCTTCACCCACATCCAAGCGAATACTGGCGCTAGGACGATGATGAATAGCGGGTTCAATGACTGGAACCAAGCTGGTGCAATTTCAATACCTGCAAAAGTAAGGTCAGTACGCTTGTCCGCATAGCTTGCAAGGATAGTTGAACCTTGCTCCTGAATTGCCCAGAACATCACAGATGCGATGAAAAGCGGAATGTACGCGATAAGGCGTGAACGCTCAACATCTGTCGTTTTCTTGCTCTTGTACATGATGATGAAGTATAGTGTTGGGATCGTGATACCGAAAATCCCGACAAGGTTAATAAATACATTAAGCGTGAACATGCCGTTTGGAATCGTGATTCCTAGGATAACAGCTAACAGAACTGTAACTGCAGCGATGATTCCAGTGTACTTCTTCTTTTCAGCAGAAGAAAGCGGGTTTGGAACGTATGTCCCAGCAAGTCCAAGGTTCTTTTTCTTTGTTAAAACAAATACGATCAAACCTAAAAGCATACCAACTGCAGCGATTGCGAAGCCTGCATGGAAGCCTACATCCTTTTGAACTTTACCGATGATAAGCGGTGAAAGGAATGCACCAAGGTTGATACCCATGTAGAAAATGCTGAATCCTGCATCGCGGCGAGTGTCTTGCGGGCTGTACATATCCCCAACAACGCTCGATACGTTCGGCTTAAGCATACCTGTACCGATAACGATGAACGCCATTGAGATGAACAGCATCGTTACGTTTCCAGGAAGTGATAACGCGATATGACCAAGCATGATCAAGATACCGCCATAGAACAAGGCTCTCGATGTACCGAATACCCGGTCAGCGAGCCAGCCGCCGATTACACCAGACATGTAAACAAGTGATCCGTAAATCGACATGATTGCAAGTGCGGTCTTTTCGTCTAGGCCAAGTCCGCCCTTTGATACCTCGTAGTACATATAGTAAACAAGGATTGCGCGCATTCCGTAGTAGGAAAAGCGCTCCCAAAATTCGGTGAAGAATAATGTGAACAAACCTTTAGGATGTCCGAAAAAGCCTTTTTGCGGGACACTATCCACAATTTTCTGTTTATTCATAGTTGACATAATGTAACCTCCCCTATCCACAAATTATATTAACCGCAAATAATTTATATTGTCAAAACTTTTTGTGTGTTAATTGTTGGGAATTGTCGAATTTTCTTGTATTTTTGCGTATCAAAAATAGATTTTTTTGTTTAAAAAAGGTATAGTGATAGAAGCTTGCAACTGTTGATAATAATAGGTTTAGCGAGTGTTTTTTGAGCGAATTTCCATAGTGAAATGAGGGTTATGCATGAATAAGCCATCCATTTACGGATTAACGTCAAGCCAGCTGGAATCTTGGCTGCTTGAACGCGGACATAAGAAATTTAGAGCGTCCCAAGTGTGGGATTATTTATATAGAAAACGCGTGACTGCGTTTGAAGAGATGACCGATGTCAAATCTGAGTGTGTCGACCTTCTAGTTGAACATTTTTCGATTCAAACGCTTGAAGTGCACGTAAAGCAAGAATCAGCGGACGGAACGGTTAAGTTTCTGTTCAGGCTGCAGGACGGCAACTTGATCGAGACGGTGCTCATGCGCCATAAGTACGGTCTGTCCGTTTGTGTGACCACACAGGTCGGCTGCAATATCGGCTGCAGCTTCTGTGCGAGCGGATTGCTGGCTAAGACGCGCGACTTGTCGAGCGGTGAGATCGTCGAGCAAATCATGAACGTTCAGCATCACCTCGACAGCAAGGGTGAAAACGAGCGCGTCAGCCATATCGTTGTCATGGGAATCGGTGAGCCTTTTGATAACTTTGACAATATGGTCGATTTTATACACATCGTCACCGACTACAAAGGGCTGGCGATCGGTGCGCGTAAAATTACGGTATCGACAAGCGGCCTTGCGAACAAGATGAAAGAGTTCGCAGATACAGGATTGCAGGTTAATCTGGCGCTCTCGCTTCACGCACCGAATAATGAACTTCGTACGCGTATCATGAAGATCAACCGCGCGATTCCGATCGAGAAGCTCATGGAAGCTGTTGACTATTACATCGAAAAAACAAACAAACGCATCACGCTGGAATATATTCTGCTGCGAGATGTGAACGATCATGTTGAAGAAGCTGAGCAGTTAGCCGATCTTTTCGCTGATAAAGGCAAGAGTGTATATGTAAATTTGATCCCGTACAACCCGGTCGATGAGCACAGTCAATATCAGCGCAGTGATCAGGAAGATGTGCTCGCTTTTTATGATACCCTTAAAAAGCGCGGCATTAACTGCAAAATACGCCAAGAGCACGGCACGGATATCGATGCCGCTTGCGGACAGCTGAGAAGCAAGCAGATTAAGAAGGCGCAAGGGGAGTAAACCGGGGTGCCTCGAGGTGCTTTGCGGGCAAAAACTAAAATTTGCGGGCAAAAGTCGAATTTTGCGGGCAAAAATTAAGATTTACGGCTAAAAATAAAAATTTACGGACAAATAAAAGAGGCTCAACACCACAAGCGGTGTTGAGCCTCTTTTATTATGTTAAATACCAGATTAGTCCTGCAGCTCCAAACGAAAGGAATCCAACGAGCCCGCTGTACATTCCCATTTTGGTCCGAAATGCACGGTGATCTGCTGTTTCTGAGTGGTAATTAGCCCGCTGCTGTTCCCCGTTCGTCCATAATCCAATAAAGGTACCTGAAACAAGTATGGCAACCACCCCTGCTATTACAAAGAACCTTAACATACAGCTCAGCCCCCTATTCAAATGGATATATTTAACATAACCCACACTCAGGTATTTGGAAAGGTTTTCAAAAAAATAAGATTGACTGACTGGTCATAACCGCTATATACTAGCATATGTTGAGAATGACCAGTCGGTCAAAAGAGGTGAAGTAGTGAAAAACGCTAAACGAGTAGAGATTATAGAAAAAGCCATAGAAATGTTCGCCGAAAAAGGATTTCACGCCACGACAGTGCAGGAGATCGCCTCTGCACTTAAGATTTCAAAGGGTGGCTTTTATACGTATTTTCCGTCCAAAGATGAACTGATCATCGAGATTTTCGATTATTACAGCGAAAAGATGAAGTCTGGCATGCAGCAGGTGAGCACGGAGCTTCCGCCGCGCCAGAGGATGGAGCAGCAGCTCAAGGTACAGATGGAAAACTATATCGCGCATAAGCCGTTCATGCAGATGCATTTCCGTGAGCAGAATGCGTCGATTATTAAGGGCATCCAGCTTTTTATCCGCAAGAACTTTTTTGAAATGTCTAGATGGTATGAGAATTATTTTATCGAGATTTATGGACCAGATATACAGCCATACATGGGGGACATCATCACGATCTGTGAAGGAATGAAACAGTCCTTCGTCCGTGCGTTCATGTTCAATGAGGAAGAAGTGGATATGGAGCAATTCTCTGTTTACCTTATGGAGCGCTTTGATGATGTGATTTCTGGACTTCTTAAGACTGAGAAAGCTCCTGTTATCGATAAAAAAAAGTTCGATCAAAAGCTGAAGCCTTGGAGTGAGAAAGAACATAAAGAGGAAGAAGCGAAGGAAATTCTTAACACGATGAAAGAAAGGCTAGAAAAAGAAGTGCTGGAGGATGAAACGAGACAAGAGTTTATTCAGGTGCTCGACTTTATCCTGCAGGAAATAAAAAAAGAACAGCCGCAAAGGATGGTCATTCAAGGGATGCTGGCCAACTTAAAAGGCATAAAAGGAATTGAAACTGAGCGTGAACGCTTCGCGCAAATGATGAACGTTCAGCTTTTATAAGGAGAATACACAATGGAAACAACACAGAAGCAGCTCAACACTAAGCTGATTTTAGCCGGTCTGATCATCGGGATGTTTTTCAGTGCGCTCGAGCAGACGATTGTCGGTACAGCGATGCCGACGATCATCGCTGACTTAGACGGCTTTTCAATCTTTGCATGGGTCACAACGGCTTATTTGATCACCTCGACGACAGTCGTACCGATAGTCGGGAAGTTATCCGACTTATATGGAAGAAGAAAGCTTTATCTGCTTGGTAACATTATTTTTATCGCAGGTTCAGCGCTATGCGGAACTGCAACTTCAATGGAAGAACTCATCATTTATAGAGGGCTGCAGGGAATTGGCGGCGGTATGATCATGCCTCTTTCGCAGACGATCATCGGTGACATCTTCTCACCTGAGCAGCGTGCGAAATGGCAGGGTGTGTTTGGCGCAATATATGGTTTGAGCTCTGTTATCGGACCGTTCATCGGCGGTCTGATGGTCGATCACATCAGCTGGCATTGGATTTTCTTGATTAACGTACCGTTTGGCCTGATTTCTACAGCAATGATTGTTATCGGAATGAAAAATGAAACGATCCGGGCTGCAAAAGGTAAAGTAAACATCGATTATTTCGGGATTTTCACACTGATTCCGGCTGTTGTCCTTCTATTGTTAGGACTCACGTTCGGCGGCGACAAGTTCGAATGGAATTCATCAACTAGCTATCTGCTGTTCGGCGGATTTGCAGTCTTGATCGCTTTATTCTTGTTTATTGAAAAGCGTGCGGTGGAGCCGATTTTGAATCTGAATCTTTTTAAGAACAGAGTGTTTGCAACGACGAACGTTCTTGGCTTTTTGCTTGGATTAGGCATGTTCGGCGCGATCATGTTCGTGCCAATGTACATGCAGGGAATTCAAGGGGTGAGTCCGACAAAGGCGGGGTCTACCATGACGCCGATGATGGTTTCACTTATCTTGGCCTCCATCATTGGCGGACGATTGCTGCTGAAATTCCGTTTCAGAACGGTACTAACAGCAGGGATGGTCATCACATCAATTGGATTCTTCCTTATGAGCACGATGGGCGTAGACTCTAATGAATGGACAGCATACGGATTCATGGTTGTTCTAGGACTTGGAATGGGTCTTGTTATGCCGACATTGATGATTGCGGTGCAAAACGAGTTTCCGAAGTCGCAGCTTGGCGAGGTAACAGCCGCTTCGACGTTCTTCCGTTCTATAGGGGGAACAATCGGAATCACGATTCTTAACGCGGTAATGAATCACCAGCTTAACGATAAAATTAAGGATTCAGTGAACGGCGAGTCCAACCCGGTCGTAGCAGGCATTCTCGCGAAAATCGCAGAAAAAACAGATGCGATGTTCGGGATTTTAATTAAGCCGGATGCACTTAAGCTTCCTGCAGAAGTATCCGCACCTGTCATTGGAAATATTAAAGACGTTTGGGCGTCATCGTTCTCATCTGTTTTCTTGACTGGACTTATCTTCGTCGTGATTGGAATCGCGGTTGCTCTTTCTGTTGGGAAGAGCAGGATTGTGAGATCTGACAAGTCTGAGGAAAAGCAAGAACAGGCGATGACTGCCGTGGTAAAGCCAGCGGCGGCTGAATAAATAAAGAAGCTAACCTAGAGAAGGGGATTGCCCTTTAGGTTAGCTTTTTTTATTAGTTTTTTCAGATCAATCTTATGTTACCTTAATGATAGAGGTGTTTTATGAAAAATAAACCAATTTATGTAGAGATACCCATTAAAGCGGAAGTAGACGAAGTATGGGAAAAATCTCAGAACCCAGAGCTTCATGAGCAGTGGGATTTGCGTTTCACGTCCATCACCTATTTACCAAAGAAGAATGAAGAGGATCCGCAGTCTTTTTCATATGAAACCAGCATTGGATTCGGCTTAAAGGTAGCAGGATGGGGGAAAAGTGTTGGGACGCATGATAAAAGTGACGCTTCCAAAACGTCCTCGCTTCATTTCGGCACTGAACAAAAAATTTCACCGATATCTGAAGGGAAAGGCTATTGGAGATACATACCGAAAGAAAATGGAACAACTTTTTTGACGCAATATGACTATGAGACGCGTTATGGCTTTTTAGGTCGGCTTGCGGACGTCATTTTCCGTCCGATCATGGGCTGGGCGACGGCACTTAGTTTTGATGTGCTGAAACGATGGATTGAAAAAGGTGAGTCGCCGAGGAATCAATACATACGATTTTTCAGCAGTACGCTTATTTCGGTGCTCTTTTTCTTTATTTGGTTTTATCAGGGGCTTGTTCCTAAAATAATCGCCAAACATCCTGAAGAAGTGGCGATGCTGTCGAGCTTAGCTCCATTTAAAGGCGAAGCTGCAATTAATGCTGTTGTAGTAGTAGGAATACTGGAGATGATTTTCGGTGCCGTCTGGCTTTTTTATCGACAAAAAAGGCATCTGCATTTGCTGCAAATCATTGTGTTTCCGGCATTGACCGCCAGTGCTTTAATCGCAGCACCTGCTGTCGCATCACATCCGTTTAATCCGGTTACGTTTAATGCGGCTCTTTGGATTCTATCAATAATCGGCTTCATTTTGGCAAAAGACTTGCCAACAGCCGCCAGCTGCCGACGATCGAAAAAGAGTGATTCACAATGACCATTTACAAGACATTGTTAGGAAGCGATTTTTATAAGCTGCATCCAAATTTGCAGTCACGCTATGCTCTTCCAGTCGGAGAATCGTTTTATGGTAAGGGAACGATGCTTAGGATAAAAAATGGTGGGTCTTGGTTAAAGCCATTTCTGACGTTAGCTGCACGCTGGAAGTTTCTTTTTCCTGAAGCCGGGGAGAATGTTCCGTTTACGATTAAAAATACGTGCAGGCAGCTTCCTGATGGCAGGGATGAAGTGTATTGGGAACGGACCTTTTATTTTGAAAACAAAACACGCCATTTCAACGCGTTTATGACGATAGATTCCAAGCGAAATATAGTGCGGGATTATTTAGGGGAACCGAGTTTCTTTTATTCTGATTTGAAGTTTCAAGTCACATCTGAAGGGCGGCTACAAATTCGTTCCGGAGCCCAGCGGTTTGTAATCGGAAGTTTTGAAATTCCGATACCGCAATTTCTTGAGGGTGTCGTTGCAGTGGAGGAAGGTTACGACGATACGAGAGAGGTATTCACAATATCCGTGGACATTAGAAACCGTATCGCAGGAAGGTTGATGGCCTATGAAGGCGAATTTAAAGCGCATACTGTTTAGTCCGCTGACGGATATTGGGTGTCTGCTTTTTATTATTAGCAGTATATTTACTAGCGAACCCTATTTGCTTATGCTGACAGCGGCACAGCTAATCTTTGTTCCAATAATGCTTCAGCTGCTGACTGACATCAAAAGAATTCACATTATATTCATCGGATCGGGCATGATAGCAGTCAGTTTGATGCCGGTTGTTACTTCGGTTACTGGACAGATTATTCTTGCTCTCATTTATTTGATTTACACGTTGTTTGTGATGGTTTTGGGGCTGCTTCGGTTTTTTACTGTGAATCGTGCAAGCTGGAGCGACATTTCAATTAATGCAGGAATGATGTACTTATTTGTGGGCGGTTTATGGTATTTTGCATATATTGCGGGTATTGATACAGGTTTCAGCCCGCTGATTACGTGGCTGACCGCGATTCACTTTCATTATTCCGCTTTCTTGCTTCCAGTGTCGATTGGGTTCTTTGGTAGATTACATCATTCTGCTTCATATAAATATATCGTGACCATCATTTTAGCAGGACCGATGCTTGTGGCTGCAGGCATCACGTTCTCCAAGTGGCTTGAACTGGTTTCAGTTTTGCTTTACATAGCTGCGCTTTACACTTTGATCATCCTTGCTTTCCGGACGTCATTTTCCAGCCGGATGCAGGGTGCGCTCGTCCGTGTTTCGTATTCTGCGCTCGGCGTAACAATCCTGTTTTCTTTGCTGTATGCCGCAGGAAACTTGTTTGGGGAGTGGGCTATAAGCATTCACTTTATGCTCGCGTTTCATGGTTTGTTGAACTGTGTGGTATTTGGGCTGGCAGGAGTTGTTGGGTGGGCAATTGATACGCCGGAAAAAACGGAGTCAGAGTTGAATTTTCCTGTTAGCCGTATTCGAGGAAAGCTTAAAGGCGAAGGCAGCCAGAAACCAGGTCTAGTAAACAATCTGAATGTTTTTGTTGAAGCGAGCAGACTTCCGCAATCGATTGTTCATTTCTACGAACAGACAAGTGAATATCGATTATTTGCTTCTGTAAATTGGGCAGTATGGTTTAAGCCATTCGCCATTATTTACAAGCTGTTCAGCACGCAATGGCAGCAATTAAACTTGCCGCTTTCGAGTAAAGAAGTCGAGATGACAGGTGAAATTTTGTCTGTGGATTCTATGGTTGATGGACGGGAAGATCCCCGCGTTTGGATTCGAAAGGTAGATAACGAGACGGTATTTTCGGCGATTTACTCACAGCACGAAACAGACGGCAGACCGTACTTAAACATCGCGCTGCCGCTTCCATTTTCTACGATGATAGGAATACTGCAGCTGGAGGAGATTAATAGGTCTCTCGTTTTAAAAAGCGAGGGCGGGGGAGATGCTGGGATTTATCTGGCTGCTGGTAAAACGCTATTCAGGCTGCCGTTATCAGAGCATTTTATTATTGAAGAAACAGAAGAAGGATTGCTTGTGGCTATGCATAAAATGAAAGTGTTTGGTGTTCCGTTTTTGAGGATTGACTATCGCATTATACAAAAAGAGATGTCGGCCATTTCAAAACGATTTGATTAGGGGGAAATAGACGTATGATAAAAAAGTGGTTAACCAAGGAGAACCGTCCGCACCGTCTAAGCGAACTGATCAGTATGAGCATTTTATTTTTCCTTCTTCAGCTTTACATATTAAAGAAAGATATTCCCGGCGGCTGGATTGGTTTTATTGGTTATATTTTTACGGCGATCATCATCCTTATTGTTTTAGAATTTATTATGGCAGTGCTGTTAAAAGGAAGAGATAGAGAAGTTAAAAACAGCAGCTTTGTTTATAGCTTTGTGGCTATTGTTTTTATCATTATCGCTATTGATACAATCTCGTAAATTTATAGGGGAATTAAAGGATGTTAAAGCGATGGTTTAAGAGAGAAAAGTCTCCGCAACGCTTAAGCGGGCTGATTTGGCAGCAGTAATAATTTTAGTGACTGTATTAGAATTTATTTTTGCAAAGCTATTAAAAGGAAGAGACAGGGTAGTCAAAAACAGCAGCATTATTTACAGCATTGCTGTTATTACCTTTACACTTATTATTTTCACTATAATAACGGAATAAAACAAACCCGGAATTTACTAACGGGTTTACTTGTGAGGTCAATACGGTAAATCACAGACAAAATCACATATCAATTCACATTAATTTCACAGGACTATTCACAATGCAAAAAGGGCTTAGAGCACTTCCCGTCTCTAAGCCCTTTTTCATATTATCTTATTAAGCTAAAGCTACCCGTTAGTATAAGTACATTTTTTCACAATCTTGCTATTGAAAGTAAACAAAGGAGACTCCATTAAAAGAAAAGTTTTATCAACAATCACAATCGTTCTATTAACTTCAAATTTATTTATATAAATCTCCTTAAATATTCGCTAAATATTTTGTTCATAACTTTGGGAGTGTTTTCTAAATAAATATTAATTTGTTCAATGTTCGATTCGAATTTATCAGAGCTGCTTTCTTCTGTTGGAAAATCAGATATTCCTTTTATAATAATGCACTCAACATCATTCTTCTTACAGATATAAGCAATTGCACTCGCTTCTGTATCGGCTATTGTTATTTTGTTTTCTTTAAGTTCTAAATAGTCCTTCCACATAACTACTGCTTTATCAGCGGTGCCAATTGTTCCGGTATAAAAATCATTTCCATATTTTGATAGTTCAATATCGACTATGAAGGATTGTTTAATAAAAGGCTCAATTTCTTTTACTGTACAATCATATTGAACGGCTTTATCGGGTACAAAAATATCCAAATTACTGAATTTATCATCTATTCCTGCACATGTTCCAGCAACGATTACTTTAGTTAAATTAAATTTAGAAATCATATACTGATTACCACCAACACCATTAACTTTTCTTACACCGGTACTATAAAAAACAAGCTCAGTATCATTAATTGTTCTCATGAAATACTCGCCATAAGGATAACCGAAACGTTCGTTATCTTTTATGCTAAAGTATTCCAATGTCGCTTCATATTCCCACTTCGTAGCTATACTTATTCCTATCATTGACTTATCAGCCTACTTTTTTTAATTAAAGAACTTTATTATTCATTAACACCGACTTTTTGCAAACCCATAATTGTATAAGTTTTTTAAGTTAACCTGCCTCGTTAGTTTAAGTACATCTTTTCACAATTTCTACATTCATTTTAACATAAATATCCAAATACCTTGTAAAATGCCATACATTTCACTCGTTAAATCACAACAAAATCACAAATCCTCCAATAATTTTCCGTCATTGAGAAATGACCTGTGAATTGATGCGTGCTTTTTAAATTAAATTACAAAAAACATTGATATAACAAGAAAAATCGCACGGTAAATTTCAATGTGAAAATCAGTGCGATTTGCCTTGTTATTTACTTGTTTGTACCTCTGAAGTAAACCCGTTAGGAAATTACTCCGGGTTTGTTTTATGTAAAAGTCACTGATTTCCTCTCCAATCCTCTAACCGCATACACCTTATCAATCAGCAAGTCCTGCACGCCGTTACCGACGACGATGGTTTTCTTTGCTGATTCATCGGCCGTAACGTTCGTGATCCTGACAATATCGGCCTTGTTGTCACCGCCGAACACCTTAATGTCAGTATCGGCGCTTTTAAAATGGGTGATGTGAATGTTGTTTAACACTACATTACGTGCCCGGAACTGAACGGCGAGTACCGGACCCCCACTATAATCTTCGTAGTCAGGGTCACCGATCAAGGTGAAGTGGTTGATGACCACGTTTTTGTAGCCGGAGACGACCAGGCCGCGCGGTGCAGAGTCACTGTATAGTGAAGTCCGCAATGGAGCGACGGCGATGATGTTCGTCGCTTGGATGTTGTATGCTGTGAGCGACTCCGGATCGGCGGCGTGGTGGTGGCCGATATGCCGGAAGTTATATGACCGGTTATCGTTCACCGATAGATGACCGATGATATGAACGTTTGCTGCAGCGGCTGAATTGTGGTGCGCCTTGACCTCTATACCGCCGAAGCAGCGGGCTGATGAATTGTTCATGAGCCATACGTTTCGCGAGCCGTCATCGACTTCAAAACCGTTGGAGTTAGAAAAGCCGCTTTTGTGTGAACGGCCGCTAGGGTCGCACATGTGGCTGTTCGTGATCAGAATATTGTCGCTGTGATGAGTCGTGACCCCGTCATCACCGAACCCATAGCCAGTCAGGCTATCGAGCCATATATAGCTGCTGCCATAGCGGGCACGTGTGCCGTCGCCAAGGTACGTGTAATAGGCGGATGAAACATCAAAACAGTGAAGTCCCGGATTGATGGCTTCAACATTTTGCACCCAGCCGTACGTGACATGAGCGAGTGTAAGGCAGCTTGACTGGTTGTTGCCAGCCGCTGTTTTTGGAATGTTGCCGAGCCGCTCCACGTTCCAGTCCAACGACATGTTTCGGACGAGTATATTGCGGTTTCCTTTAATATAGCGGCTGTTAGTGACGAGCCGCCTTCCGATAGGGGCAGCGTCATGCAGTTTAAGAACGGTGATTCCTTTGCCTTCGCCTGAAAACGAAGTCCATGACGGCAGGCGGATTCCTTGTGTCACGTAAACGCCTGCAGGAACCGTCACATGAACACGGCCCGATCCGAGCGCTTTTTCAAAGGCTGCGGTATCATCAGTCACCCCATCCCCTTTGGCACCGTAATCCTTAACATTTACCTCTCGCGTCACTTCGGAAAAAAGAAGGTCATATTCGCTGTTGAGAATTGACATCCATTCAGGCTGAACCGATCCATCTTCCCCAATGATCGTATGAGAAGGCGTAAGGAGACGGTGTGAGGCTTTCTCCACAAAAAAACACTTCACCATGTTCTTTATCTTTTCAAAAAGAGAAAGACTAGGGATGGGTTTCATAATGGGCGTGTAATCGCGATTATAAATGTCCTGAAAAAGGCGCTCTGTCTCTTGAACAGCAGCGGCCGTGTTCAGGCCTTTCCATCCATATTCTGCAATCAGCTGCTGATTATCCAGCGGGTTGTGTTCTCGAGTCAACGTAAGCACGGCTGCACCTCTTTCTGGAGATTCTTGTTTTTACTTTTTAAAGTATTGTTTTAAAAGAAATTTCATCATCTGAGTTGCATCTTAGAGCAAATGATGCTGCTATTCTACGTTCGATTTTCAGCATACTTTTTCATTTAAACTTCTTGAGTCCATCACTGATAAAGTTGATCGGAGTGTAAGGTGCCGACTCCAGCGGGACGAGTGGGACAGGTGAGACCCTTTAGGGCGCGCAGCGGCAAAGGGGCTCACTTGTCCAGCAGAGAACGGCTAGCCCCTCGAGGTCAAAAGGGCAAGTGCCCAATAAGTCAAAGAGCGACTTACCGGTCCCTTTCCCTTTTGCTTGTCGGGGCTGAACGAGCCGTTTCTGCTTTTCGCCACGCCCCGCGGAAAGCTTGCGCCTGAAACGGAGATCAACCTCTTCTCTGAAAACTTTCATAGCTACGGGGTCTACCAAAGAAGCTTTACTGTATGAAAAAAAGCACTAAAATTTTAGCGCTTCTTTACGTTTTATGATGTAAAAAATTCGTTATGCCTCAACATAATCCCTTTCAAAATCTTCTCGATGCTGTTCAAAGTACTCTGCAATAATATCCTTATCAGAATGCGGGATTTTTTCTCCTTTTACAATCTGAGCACCGTTTATGCAGCCGCTCGTCAAGACGACCAGATCGCCTTCACGGCTGAGAGCAAGGGAGGATAAAACTCCTTCACGCCTTGTTGGTGCTCGATGAACATTGACTGCATGCTGATTCTTAAATCCGGTGATCACATGGCTGACGATTTCGTTCGGATCGTTAAATCCTGGGTGATCGACGGTAACGACAACTTCATCCGCATGTCCTTCTATTACTTCCGCCATTTTCGGCATCTTGTCCCGGTCTCTTATGCCGATCCCGGCAATCATCACGATCAGTCTTTTGTGCGGCAGTTTTTTCACCTGTGCTAACAGGTTTGTCAGCGCGACAGGTGTGTGTGCGTAGTCCAAAATAATGTTCCTGCTGCCGTACTGCTGCAGCACTTCGAATCTTCCTTCTGGCCCTTCAATTCTCGGAATCGCATATAAAATCGATGGCAGAGAATGGCCGAGCAGGACGGCGGTCCCGATCGCTGATAGCAGGTTCGCCACGTTATAATCTCCAAAAATCGGAGCTCGGACAATGTACGATTTGTTTTGAATCCTCAGCTCGAACGAAGTGCCTGTGCCGGACGTTCTCATGTTCATAGCGATGATGTCTGCTCCTGAATGCCTGTCCAGGCTGTATGTGATAACAGGTCCGGAAAAGCATTTAAGAATATCGCGTCCCATACCGCTGTCATCGATATTTACGACAGCCGTCTTTGCCTGCTGAAACAGCTTCAGCTTTGCTTTTTTATAGTTTTCAAACGTGTGATGAAATTCCAGGTGTTCCGGTGAAAGGTTTGTGTGTATCGCCACATCAAATGGTATCCCGGCAGTACGTTTCTGTTCAATGGCCACCGACGATACCTCCATGGCAGCGAGTCGGTCGCCGTGAGTATAAATTTTTTCGAATATGCCGTGAAGGTCAGGAGCTTCCGGAGTGGTCGGCGTTGTTTGCTGAAAATCCATCTTTCCTTTGGACGTTAAAACTCCGTTCGTTCCAATAAGAGTAGAAGGTGTACCGAGCTGATTCATGAGTGACCGGACGTAAGCTGTTACCGTCGTCTTGCCGTTTGTACCTGTTACTCCGACTGTTGTAATTTTTTCGTGAGCACGGCTGTGAAATTGAATAGAAAGCTGTGCTAAAAAATCCCGCGCGAATCTAACGATAACAAAAGTGATTTCGCTGTACTTAATGCTCAGCTGCTTTAAAATTTGTGCGTTCTCACCTGCGATCAGAACAGCGCCTTTTTCTATGGCCTGTTCAATATAATCATGTCCGTCATGATTTTCACCGCTCACACAAATAAAAGCAGACCCTTCAGCTGCTTTTCTGGAGTCGTATATAACGGAGGAAATGGCGACGTTGTCTTTTCCTATAATGTCTATTACTTCTGAGTTTTCAAGACTGCTGATACATATATTCATGGGTTTCTCCTTTTCAACTCTAAACTGGCGCGTATCCATCAATATTCCTTTACCCTTAAAAGCCAATAATAATGTCTGTTTCCCTTCATATGATCCGTTAGTGCTAGTTTTAATAGCTAGATTGAGGGAATAGGTTTTGAGAATGTACATAGCTTTTTAATGATCTGGAGGGATAATGTTGAAAAAAGACGAACAACTAGAACAGTATCGATCGGATAATGATGGAAAAAAGCTAACGACGAATCAAGGTGTGCGCATCACAGACGATGAGCATTCATTAAAAGCGGGCCAGCGCGGTCCGACACTCATGGAAGATTTCCACTTCCGCGAAAAGATGACCCATTTTGACCATGAGCGCATTCCAGAGCGTATCGTTCATGCCCGCGGATATGCAGCACATGGTGTGTTTGAAGTGTATGAATCAATGAAAGAGTACACGAAAGCTGGGTTTCTTCAGGATCCTGGTGCTAAAACTCCAGTGTTCGTCCGTTTTTCAACGGTAGCCGGCTCGCGTGGATCGGGCGATACGGTCCGTGATGCCCGCGGGTTCGCGACAAAGTTTTATACTGAAGAAGGTAACTACGACCTCGTTGGAAATAATATTCCCGTGTTTTTTATTCAGGATGCGATAAAGTTTCCTGATTTGGTTCACTCATTTAAACCGGAGCCGCATAATGAAATGCCGCAGGCGTCGACAGCACATGATACGTTCTGGGATTTCGTCGCAAACAATACAGAATCAGCCCACATGATCATGTGGGCGATGAGTGACCGAGCTATTCCGCGCAGTTTCCGTATGATGGAAGGGTTCGGCGTCCATACGTTCCGTTTTGTGAACGATCAGGGCAAGGCGCGTTTTGTAAAATTCCATTGGAAGCCTGTACTCGGCGTTCATTCTCTCGTGTGGGACGAGGCGCAAAAGATTGCGGGCAAGGATCCTGATTTCCACCGCCGCGATCTGTTCGAGGCGATCGAGATGGGCGATTATCCGGAGTATGAGCTTGGTGTTCAGATGATTGATGAGGAAGACGAATTCAGCTTCGATTTTGATATTCTTGATCCGACGAAAGTATGGCCGGAGGAGCAAGTTCCGGTTAAGATTATCGGAAAAATGACGTTGAACAAAAACGTGGATAACGTGTTTGCAGAGACCGAACAGGTGGCATTCCATCCTGGTCATGTCGTGCCAGGCATCGATTTTTCGAATGACCCGCTGCTGCAAGGCCGTCTGTTCTCTTATACAGATACCCAGCTGTCACGTCTAGGAGGACCGAACTTCCACGAGATTCCGATCAACCGTCCGGTGTGTCCGTTCCACAATAACCAGCGTGACGGCATGCACCGCATGACGATTGACCGCGGTCCTGTTTCTTATCATAAAAACTCGCTGCAAAAAGGGTATCCGCAGACTTCTTCTGTTGAGGAAGGCGGATATGAGCATTATCAGGAAAAAGTAGATGGGAAGAAGGTAAGGCAGCGCAGCGAGAGCTTTGCCGACCATTATTCGCAGGCGCGACTGTTCTGGAACAGCATGACGCCGGTCGAAAAACAGCATATCGTCAAGGCATTCTGTTTTGAGGTCGGAAAAGTAAAATCCAAGGACGTTCAGCAGCAGGTGGTGAATATGTTCAGCAACGTGGACGTATCGCTTGCTGAAGAAATCGCGTTGAGTGTCGGGGCGAAGGTGCCTGAAAATGCCGCAGCGGTTGACGTGAGCGCGACATCACCGGCACTCAGTCAGGAAAAAACGGCGAAAAGCCCGAAGACGAGAAAAGTCGCTGTTCTTGTTGATAAAGGCTTTGATTATGCCGAGGTGACCGCTGTGCTGCAGGAATTGAAGAGTGCCGGCGTGATGCCAGAGGTGGTAGGCCGTCATTTAGGAAACGTGCTGAGTGCTGACGGGCAGCCGCTTGAGGCTCAAAAAACATTCCTGACAACAGACTCTGTACTGTATGACGGTGTGTACGTGGCCGGCAGCGAAGGATTCTTGGAAAGTGTGAAAAAGATGCCGGAAGTGGCGGACTTTATCACCGATACGTTCAAGCACTTCAAGACCCTTGGTGCATCCGGCATTGCGGCAGAGCTTGTCGTGTCGCTTTGCGAAGGGAAAGGGATCGTTAGTGAAGAAGCGGGTGTACTTCTGAATGAGGCAGGCGGAGATTCTGCTTCGTTTGGGAAGAAGCTCGTCGAGGCCGTGACCGTTGACAGGCATTGGGTGCGGGTGCAGCAATAATAATGTGAGGATAGAGCAGGTTCCATGGTGTAGATGCCGTGGGACCTGTTTTTTTTGCGTAAGAGCGGAGTGAGTTCACGGGGGAGTAATTGAATTTGAGGCGAGGTGCAAATAAACGGTTAATGCTGCAAACAAACGTGTCGATAAATAAATATGAAGTATGTGCAAAAGTGAGCATGCAAACAAATTTTGAGATTTGCAAATAAGAGGCCGAAATTTGCAAATAAAACGTTAAGATTTGCAAATAAATAGCTCGGATCTGCAAATAAAATAATCGCGGGGTACCGTACCCCACAATTCCATTTATAATAAAGAGAAATCTATTAAAACGGCAGGGGTATAAGAGATGAACGAGCAGCAAAGCCGCATTTATAAAGTGCTGGATTACATACATAGCAATCTAAACGAAAATTTGCCTTTAGACGTTCTTGCTGAGAAGTCCACCTATTCTTCCTTCCATTTTCATCGTCTTTTTGCGGAAGTCATGCAAGAGACACCTGCTGATTATGTGAAGCGTGTGAGACTGGAAAAGGCAGCGCATATGCTCATTTATGAACCTCATGTTTCGGTGACAGAAATCGCCTACGAGTGCGGTTTTGGCTCGCTGTCTTATTTCACGACGGCGTTCAAGGATACTTTTCAAAACAGCCCTAAAGCTTGGCGTGAGGGCGGCTATCTTGAAAGATTTTCGAAGCCGTATCTGCATAGCAAGAAATCTAAACAAATGAGCAAAAATCAGAAAGAAAGCGGCGGGGAAAATCCATATAATCAAATTCAAAGGCTGAATCTTGAAAAGGTAACGACAGTGGAGCTTCCTGAGCGGACGTTTGTTTTTGCCCCGCACTTTGGAGCGTATTCAGAGGATATTGCAGAAACTTGGGAACAGGTTTACAGCTGGGTGAAGGCGAGAAACCTGTTATCAGCCAACAGCATGATAATCGGTTTGCCGCAAAACAATCCATACATTACCCCGCATGATAAATGCCGGTATGACTGCTGTATCTCTATTCCCGGCGAACTGAGCAGCTCAGAACAGGCGGCTAGCGTAACAATCCCAGGCGGAAGGTATGTATTTTACGAGTTTGAGGAGCCGGTTGCTTACGAGGATCGCCAGCTGTTAATCGAATGCTACGCTGAAATATACAGCATCTGGCTGCCGAGAAGCGGTTACCGTTATTTGGGCAATCCGGTCGAAATCGTTCAGGTAGAGGAAGTTCGAGGCACACTTGATCTGTTATGCAGAATTAAAAGCATTGCGCTTCCGATTGAGCCGAAATAATGAGAGGCAGGAAAATAAAATGGTTGAGTTGCAGAATTTAAATCTATTAGCCGTGCTGGCAGGCGGTTTTATTTACATGCTGTTTGGCGCACTGTATTATTCACCGATTGCGTTTGGTAAAACGTGGACGGTGATCCACCAGGAAAGGTTCAGCGCATACGGCGATGGTGCAAAATACGGTGTGGCCGCGGCTGCCGCGTTTATTAGCTCCTTTTTAATCGCTGTGATCGTAAACGATGCTGGGGCAGATAGCGTGGCAGACGGATTAGTGATCGGATTGATTCTCGGGTTGCTTATCGCTGTTGCACTATTAAAAAACATGATGTTTGGCATGATGCCGAAGAAGGCGTATTTCATCGCAGCAGGTGATCACGCTATTATCTATATTGTGCTGGCTGTACTGCATGCAGTTTGGCGTTAAGGGGAATGCTCCGGTCTATTAGACTGGAGTTTTTTATTTACCTGTATGCGAATTGCTTTCCATTATTTTTACAGAACGATATACTGTGCATAATAACCGATGAGTTTTAAAGCGGGAGGACGATAGAAATGAAAGTAGAAATCTGGTCAGATATCGCATGTCCATTTTGTTATATAGGAAAAAGAAAGTTTGAGACGGCGCTGGAGGATTTCGGGCAGAGTGCCGATATCGAAATAGAATTCAAAAGCTTTGAACTGGATCCTAACGCCAAAAAGGGTACAAACATGAGCAACTACGAGATGCTTGCTGCGAAATATGGCATGAGCATTGAACAGGCGAAGGTAACTAGTAATAATGTAGCTCAGCAGGCGCGAGCTGTAGGGCTGGAGTTTGATTTTGATAAAAACATTCTAACGAACACGAAGGATGCTCATAGGCTTCTTCATCTAGCTAAGGAAAAAGGCAAAATGATAGAGCTGAAAGAGCGTATATTAAAGGCTTACTTCACAGAAGGACTGGATGTCGGCGATCATGAAGTGCTGGCTGGGCTGGCTGAGGATGCTGGTCTGAGCAAAGAAGAAGCGAGCCGCGTGCTGACAGACGGTTCTTACAGTGCAGCGGTGGAGCACGATGAAAATGAAGCACGCGAGCTTGGAATCACAGGAGTACCGTTCTTCGTATTCAACCGAAAATATGCCGTATCAGGCGCACAGAATCCGGAGCATTTCCTCGATGTGCTAAACCAGGTGTACGAAGAGGAAAAAGGGAAGCCGGCGCTTAAAATGATGAACAGCAAGGCGAAAACTGAGTACTGCTCTGGAGATAATTGCGGAGAAGAAGAATAGTTTATATTAAAAAACCACACAGCTTCGCTGTGTGGTTTTTTTGATGTGAAGCTTTGTGGGGTCCGATACCATTCCGTAAATCGGCCGCTATAGCATCGATTACGGTGAATGGTACCGGACCCCGATGTTTTAAGCTCTTTCTTCGTAAAGCTTGATGATCTCGATCATAACGTTGACGGCTTTTTCCATGTTGTCGACGGAGACGAACTCGTATTTGCCGTGGTAGTTTTCACCGCCTGTGAAGATGTTTGGCGTCGGCAGCCCCATGTAGGATAGCTGTGATCCGTCTGTGCCGCCGCGGATCGGTTCAATGATCGGCTTTATATCGAACTTTTTCATCGCATCAGAAGCGATTTCGACGATTTCCTTTACAGGCTCGATCTTTTCGCGCATGTTGTAGTACTGGTCGCCCATCTCAAGTGTTACGCTTTTTTCGCCGTACTTTTCTTGGAATTCAGCGACTGTTTCCTGAATAAGTGCTTTGCGCGCTTCGAATTGATCGCGGTCATGGTCGCGGATGATGTAACCGAGTCTTGTATCCTCTACATCACCTGTGATGCCAGTCAGGTGGAAGAAGCCTTCGTAGTTTTCCGTATGCTCAGGTGCTTCGTCAGCTGGCAGCGCGCTGTTGAATTCCATCGCAATTTTCGCAGAGTTGACCATTTTTCCTTTTGCCGTGCCTGGGTGGACGTTCGTTCCTTTAAAGTTGATTTTTGCGTAAGCGGCGTTGAAGCTTTCGTACTGAAGCTCTCCGAGAGGTCCGCCGTCCATCGTGTAGGCATATTTCGCGCGGAATGCTTCCACATCGAATTTATGCGGTCCACGTCCGATCTCTTCGTCAGGTGTGAATGCGACGCGGATTTCGCCGTGTTTGATTTCCGGGTTGGCGATCAGGTGCGCCATCGCAGTCATGATTTCAGCGATACCCGCTTTGTTATCTGCGCCAAGAAGGGTCGTTCCGTCTGTTGTGATGAGTGTGTGACCGACATAGTTTTTGAGATTAGGGAACATGTCGGGTGACAGTACGACATCCAGCTCTTCGTTAAGGACGATGTTACCGCCGTCATAATTTTCACGAAGCTGCGGGTTTACGTTCGTCCCTGTAAAATCAGTTGCTGTATCTACGTGAGCAAGAAATCCAATCGTTGGCACATCTTTATCTGTATTTGAAGGCAAAGTCGCCATCACATAGCCGTTGTCATCGATCGTTACTTCTTCCATTCCGATAAATTTAAGCTCGCCGACAAGCTGGTTGGCAAGCTCAAGCTGTCCAGGTGTGGACGGACAAGAAGCATTCGCATAGCTTGACTGCGTATCTACTTTTACATAAGAGGTGAGGCGTTCGATCAATTCGTTCTTCATTTCTTCATCTCCCTTTGAGTACATATGTATATTCTACCATTATAGCTGGAATCTGGTTTTAATGAGCTCTGCCGTTTCAGCTGCTGATAGATTTGTATTGTTGATTTTGATGTAATTTTCCCTTGTTATTTCGCCATCTCGAGAGTTGAGGCGGTATTTTTCCATCGACGTTACAACATCGTGATCCGACCACTCCAAATCACGTTTCGTCGGTTTGTGCTGCAGCCGGTGCTCCGTCCTGTTTCGTTCGAGTCTCGTGTTGAGTTCAGATTCCAGCTCAACAAAATAAACTTCGGCTCCATAAGATTCAAACAGCTCAACTGTCCGGTTCACAAAATCCCAATCGCTTTGCTCGTTGAACGCCCATACATATGTAAAAATAAGCCCGTACATATTGCTCTTTGCAGCTTCCTCAAACATCTCCTCTCGAAAAAGGTTCACGAGCCGGTTGAACGGCTTTGTGCCGTAATCAAAAAAAGGAACAATCAGATCGATCGTCATATGGTTATGAAAAAGCTTGAGCTGTGTGGTTTTCTCCAGCTCATGACCGATCGTCATTTTGCCCGCAGCTTGCGGACCGAATAGCAGGATAAACTTCATAGTGAATTTTCCTTTCCTTTTTCAAGTACAGCAATGCTTTGTATGTCTCTCTGACTCGCCAAATACACACCGGCAAACACGAGAAGCCCGCCGAAAACCTGAACGGCTGTAATGCTATTTCCGAGCAGCATGCTTAAGATGGCCGTGAAAACTGTGATCAAGTTCAAATAGATACCGGCTTTTCCTGGGCCGGTTTTGCGGATTGCTGTATTCCAAAGAATATACGAGCATACAGAAGGAAACAGTGCAATGTAAATAAGTCCGGACGCCGCATGCCAGCTGATCTGCTGAGGAAGGCTGCTAGTCAGGAAGAAAGGCAGAGTGACGGCAAGACCGAGCACGACAGAAACAGACGTCGCTGCGATCGGAGGAATGTCCTTTAAACTGCGGCCGATGATAGAGTACAGCGTCCATACAAGAATCGCGAGCAGCATGAGCAGATCGCCTTGATTGTAGCTCATAGTGAAAACTTGAAGGACATGGCCATCTGTCAGAACGAACAAAACGCCGACTAGAGAAAGTAACAGACCCATTATGTTTTTTCGCGAAATCTTTTCTTTTAGCATTAAAAAGGAGAACAGGACCATAACGGCGGGGTTGAGTGAATTGACGAGTGCCGCGTTCATAGAAGAGGTGTGCTGCAATGCCTCGTATAGAATCGTGTTATAGCCGACGATGCCGAGCAGGGACAGAAGCAGAAGTGTCTTCCATTTTCTCCAAACGAGCCGCCAGTCGGGTTTTTCCATATAATGAGCGGCCGGGAACAGAAGGAACACGGCAATCAGCCAGCGGGAAAACGTAAGCTGGACGGGAGAAAGCTCCGTCACAACGCTTTTGGCAAACACATAGTTACCTGCCCAAAAAAGGGTGGCGAAAATAAGAAATACATAATATTTTTTCATAGTGAGCCCATACTCTCTGATGATTTGTCTTAATTTTCAACCAATAATAACAGATGGGACAGGTTGATTCAATGTGTAAAAAATTTACAGTGCATCATGAGAGTTTTATAATATGAAGTGAAAAAGGGGGCTGAAGAGGATGAGAGTAGAATGTTTAACGCGGGAAAAAGTTCCTGCTTTCAAGAGGTATTGTCAAAAACATATTCAGAAGCTCGATCAGTCATATATCACGGTTACAGAACTGGATTCTTTTCAGCCCGATGAGAAAAACCCGACGTACGTTGCTTTTGATGAGAACGGGGAGATGACCGCTGCGGCGTCATTGATTATAAACAGCAGCACAAAAGCGCGATTCCGGATTTTTCATAGTGATTCAGGCGAGCCGGATATCTATAAGCAGCTGTTTGACGCGATGCAAAAGCATACGCAAAAGCTGAACTACGTGTACCTTTTTACACAGGAAACAGAAACAAACCACCGGCAAATGCTTGAGTCGGCGGGGTTTGAGGTGGAGAGATACTCGTATGTGCTGGCGCGGGAGCCGAAGCGTGTGCTTGCCCTTGATCTGCCAGATGGCTGCACAATAGTGCCGTTCGTGTTTGATCGGGATGAAGAGCTTTTCTGTGAGGTGCGAAACGCCGCGTTTGCACAGCATCCGGGAAACGAGACACTTTCATCGGATATCATCAACCAAATAATAAACTCAGCTTACTATTTGGAAGGCGGCATGATGCTGCTTAAACATAACGACCGGGCAGTTGGAGCGGTGAGGGTAGAGAAGGAAATGGAAAACGGGGAGCAGGTTATCTTTATCAGCTCGCTGTCTGTATTGCCGGAATATCAAGGCAAAGGCTTAGGGCGGCAGCTGCTGCGTGCTTGTCTGCAGCTTGGTGAAGAAAAAGGAATTCCGAAAGCTATGCTGTGCGTGGACAGCCAGAACGACCGCGCTGCTCAACTTTATGAGAAAGAAGGCTTTGAAAAGATCGAAAGCTATGTTTGTCTTGGGCGAACTGTCCCGAACGGCAAATTAGTTATATAGTTCATTTATTTACACTTGTACGGGGTGTATTCTGTTTATAGCTTATTTATAAGGAAGAAGGGAAACGTAATGCAGGATAAAAGGATGCGGTATGTGGTGCTGGCGATGGCGCTCGGGCTTTTCATGTCGTCGCTCGATAATACGATTGTGTCTGCTAGTATCAATCAGGTTATCAAGGATATCGGCGGCTTTGAGCAGATGAGCTGGATTTTTACCGCTTATATGCTTGCAGCGACGAGTACGATGCTTGTTTTTGGAAAAATGAGCGACTTGTTTGGCCGCAAGAAATTTTACATGATCGGGATCGGATTGTTCCTGATCGGTTCGGCTCTTTGCGGGACAGCGCAAACAATAGATCAGCTTATTTTTTACCGTGTTATTCAAGGAATCGGGTCAGGCGCGATATTCCCGATCTCGTTTACGATTATTTATTCGGTATCGACCGATCCAAAGCAGGCGGCGAAAATGTCAGGCGTGTTTGCCGGAATCTTCGGCATCTCATCTGTACTCGGGCCGCAGATCGGAACATGGATTTCAGAAGCATCATGGCTTGGATGGCGCTGGTGTTTCTACGTAAACCTGCCGTTCGGGATTCTGTCGATGATCACGCTGTTCTTCTCGTTAAAAGAATCTAAGTCTGAGAAGAAGCCAAAAGTCGATTACGCGGGAACGCTGCTTCTCATCATGTCGACTGTCATGCTCCTCCTTGGCCTTGAGTGGGGCGGCAAGGATTACGCGTGGAATTCTGTGCAGATTATCGGTCTGTTTGCCGGTGCTGCGGTTTCGATTGCATTATTTTTATGGGTGGAATCACGGGCAGAAGAGCCGGTGCTGCCGCTTACTATTTTTAAAGATAAAATGGTGTTTGGGACGAGTGCCGTTGTGTTCTGCCAAGGCGCGATAATGTTCTCGGCGATCACGTATTTGCCGATCCTGTCTGTGGCGGTTATCGGCAACGAAAACTCAAACAGCGTGCTGACGCCGATGATGTTTCCGATTATGGTCGGCGCGATTCTCGGCGGATTTCTCTGTACGAAGCTAAAGTTCCGTTCTATCATGGCTGTTTCAATGGCGACTGGAATCGTGGTCGCTTATCTTCTTGGATCGATCACTCATAACACGGCGAAATGGGAAGTTACGACGATCATGGTCGTTCTTGGACTCGTCGTTCTCGGACCACTCATGAGCGTTTCGCAAAACGCAGTGGCGCAGTCTGTAGATGCCCGTTATATGGGGATCGCTTCATCCGTCGTCGGGTTCTGGCGCAGCATTGGCGGTGTAATGGGTGCCGCTATCACGGCTACTATCGTTAACAACCATCTAAAAGACAAGATGAGCGAGTTTGCGGCTGCGTCGGGACTGCCAGCAGGGCAGGCCGAGAAAATGGCTAAGCCTGAGATTCTCATGCAGGACAATATTCAGCTGCCGCCGCAAGTTGTCAGCTTTATGCGCGATGCGGTCGAGTCAGCGCTTCATAATGGTTTTTACGTCGGACTTGTCGCGTGTGCGATCGGATTTGCCATCTCACTGACTGTCGGGAACACGAAATATGTGTTTTTGAAAAAGAACGGGCCTGAGGGCTTAGAGAAGAAAGAAGAAGAGCGGGAATTGGTGACGAACTAAATTTTACTGAGCTTGAGGGCATAGTCCTCAGGCTTATTTTTTTGCATGAAAGAAGTGCTGTGTACAAAACCTAACTGTGAAAGGAGATGATATGATGAAAATAAGAAATACATTAGTTGTGCTAACATGTATCTTCGCGCTGACAGGAGCGCCGGCAGCCGCTAAGGAGGCTGCGAGAATTCAACAAAAACCATGTTATTCACAGCAGGCACTCACGCTTCATTCACATATGCGGAAATTGTGGAGTGATCATGTGCAGTGGACAAGAAGTTATATTGTAAGTGCTCTTGCTGGTCTTCCGGATCAGGATGCTGCGTTAAAGAGGCTCCTTAGAAATCAAGAGGATATCGGAAACGCTGTCGGTCAGTATTATGGGAAAAAAGCAGGCGATAAGCTGACAGGGCTTTTAAAGGAGCACATCATGATTGCGGGGCAGCTCGTTGCTGCAGTGAAAAGCGGCAATCAAGCCGACGTGGAAAAGTACAATAAGCTGTGGTACAAAAATGCCGACGATATTGCTGGATTTTTGAGCAGCGCGAATCCAAACTGGCCGAAAAAAGAAATGAAAGCTCTTTTGGACAGGCATTTAAAATTAACGACGGATGAAGTGGTTTATCGAATGAAGAAAGATTGGGTTTCCGATATTAAGGCGTATGACTTGGGCTACGATCATATTTTGGTGCTGGCTGATACATTGTCAAAAGGGATCATGAAGCAATTTCCTCAGAAGTTTTAATGAGAGATGTAAGCAAGGTCCTTGTGGCTTTGCTTTTTTGTATGAATGTATTCAGCGAATGTGTGTCGAATTTTGTCAAATGGCACATATCTTTAAAATATGGCACATAATGCTTCAAAAACGGCACACAACCCGATAAATCGGCACATAACACTCGAAAATGGCACATATCCGGCGGACTGAACGTTTTCGGAGAAGCTCACCCTCTTCCAGCACACTCAAACACTTAAAATTGACGGCTCGTGATGTGCTTTTTAGAATAAAGGAAGGTTATTGTAAGAAAATAAACATGTTTTCTCATCGTTTTCAACCGATGAGACCATGAAACGAGGGATACATATGAAAGCTTTAGTTTTTCATAAATTCGGTGGTCCGGAAGTGCTGCAATATGAGGAAATTTCAGAGCCTGTTATCGGGCCGGATGAAATTCTCGTCCGCATGAAGGCGATCGGGCTAAATTACGCGGACGTTTACCGCCGTAAAGGAAACTACCATCTAGCGGGAAATCCGCCGTACATCCCGGGCTACGAGGGTGCGGGTGTTGTTGAAGAGGTAGGCAGCAATGTAACAGGAATCCGGCCGGGAGACCGCATCGGGTTTGCTGATGTGCCGTTCGCGAATGCTGACCTTGTAGCGGTTCCATATGAAAAAGCAATTCCGCTGCCAGACGGGATCTCATTCGAGACCGCGTCATCCATTTTCCTGCAGGGACTGACTGCGCATTATTTAACGCGCGACAGCTATCCGGTGAAGCTCGGCTCGACGGTGCTCGTGCATGCTGCGGCTGGGGGTGTTGGCCAGCTTCTCGTCCAGATGGCGAAGCTCCTTGGCGGCCGTGTCATCGGGCTCACGTCATCAGATGAAAAAGCAAAGGCAGCAAGAGCGGCTGGGGCTGACGTTGTGTACTTGTACAGCGATGACTGGAAACAGAAGGTGCTGGATGCTACGGAAGGCAGAGGCGTTGATGTTGTGTATGAATCGGTTGGCTCGACGTTGATGGAAAGCTTTGAAGCGACGAGAATCGGCGGAACGGTCGTGTTTTATGGAATGGCAGGCGGAGATCCGGCGCCGGTTGATCCGCGTATGCTGATGGACACGTCTAAAACGCTGACGGGCGGGGATTTGTGGAACGTGCTGACGAACCGTGAAGAGCGCGTGAAACGGTCGGCTGAGCTGTTTGGCTGGATTGCAGAAGGTCAGCTAAAAGTGGCGGAACCAACGGTGTTCGCACTGAGTGAAGGCGGCAAGGCACATGAACTGCTTGAAAGCCGTAAAAGTACAGGCAAGATTTTGCTGCGTCCTTAAATGATACGAATTCAAAAATATATGAGCGAGACGGGGCGGTTCTCGCGGCGTGAGACCGATCGGCTGATTAAGGCCGGGCGGATTATGGTGAACGGTGAGGCTTGTCATAAGGATTCGCTAATTGCCGCGGATGATGTAGTGATGGTGGATGGAGAGCGGGTTGAGCGGCAGCAGGATGTTCGCGGCGTTTACATCCTGCTTAACAAACCGCGCGGCATCACGACAACTGCGCAGCCAGCGGTGGAAGGCAACATCATCGATTTTGTCGGGCATAGTGAACGGATTTTTCCTGTCGGCAGGCTGGACAAGGATTCTGAAGGGCTGATGCTGCTGACCAATGACGGCAGCATCGTGAACAATATAATGAAGTCGGAGTTTGGCCACGAAAAAGAGTATGAGGTCACGGTGGATCAGCCTGTGACACAGCTGTTTTTAGATAAAATGGCGGCAGGGGTTGAGATTCTCGGCGGGGTGCGGACGCTTCCTTGCAGGACGTGGCAGGTAAGTCCGTACGTGTTTCGCATTGTCCTTACACAAGGTTTGAACCGCCAGATCAGGAGGATGTGCAAGACATTAGGATATAACGTTATCCGATTGAAACGCGTCAGGCTCATGAATCTGACGCTGAATGGCTTGGAGACAGGGGAATGGCGGGAACTAAAAGCGGCAGAATTACAGGAAATGAATGATCTGTTGAGTGGAGAGAGCTGAGTTAGCGCTCTCTTTTTATTTTGTCGAACGATTCTTTGCACAAAACTAATATCATTAGTTTATAATAAAACTAAGAGCATTAGTTTTTGAAGAATAAAGGGGTTTTGATAAAATGAGAATCACAAAGGAACAGTCCGTTTATCAGTTAACTACCATGCCGCGAATGTTTCCGGTGAACTGTTATTTGGTTGAAGAAGAGAAGGAGCTCACGCTGGTGGACGCTGCAATGCCGTTCAGCGCTGCGGGAATCTTGAAAGCGGCTGGAGATATCGGAAAGCCGATCACTCGCATCGTTATCACTCATGCACACGAAGATCATGTTGGTGCGCTTGATAAAATTAAAGCTGCGGTTCCGGATGCGCGCGTTTATATTTCGAGGCGTGATGCCCGTTTGATCGAAGGCGACCGGTCGCTGGATGCTCATGAGGCGCAGACGCCGATTAAAGGCGGTGTACCGAAAAAGATGATCACCCGTCCGGATGTGCTGCTTGAAGAGGGAGATAAAATCGGTTCTTTGCTGGCTATATCATCACCGGGACACACACCGGGCTCGATGTCTTTTATGGATGTAAGAAACAACATCATGATCGC
This sequence comes from Fictibacillus aquaticus, assembly GCF_002245695.1. Taxonomy (GTDB): domain Bacteria; phylum Bacillota; class Bacilli; order Bacillales; family Fictibacillaceae; genus Fictibacillus; species Fictibacillus aquaticus. The sequence goes on from NZ_NOII01000003.1 coordinate 175,116, forward strand.
CGGTGATGCGTTTCAGACAAGAGCAGGTTTTGCGATCTCCGGCCAGGTGCGTTTCTGGTTCCCGTTTCCGGCATTGGCGACTTGGGACAAAAAGACGGCTGTGGCGAGTGCGGAAAAACTGCTTTCTTATCGCCCGTCTGTTCTGGCGATTGGGCATGGCGAGATGCTTAAGGCCCCTGAAGAGCACATCCGTAACGCCATCATGCTTGAAGAAGCGGCAGCATCTAAGGCTTGATTAAAAGGAGAGTAGGTTATGTCACCTAGAATTGGCTTGGATTTGGATAAAGTGGTAGAGGCTGCGGTGGAGATCGTGGACAACGAAGGATTTGGTGCTTTGACGTTAGCGATACTTGCGAAAAAACTCAATATACGTACCCCGTCTCTTTATAACCATATCGACGGGCTGCCAGCATTGAAACAGAAAATAGCTGTTTTTGGTTTAGAAAAATTGTTTTCTGTGATGGAAGAGGCTTCAAAAGGGCGAACTGGCGATGCTGCGATTATGAGTGTCGGAATTGCATATGTGAATTTTGTAAGGTCTCATCCCGGCCTTTATGAGGCAGGGTTTAAGCCGGCAGATCTTGACAGCGAGGAGCAGATGGCGGCAGGAGCTAAAATCGTTGAACTGTCGCTGAAATTGCTGCGTTCATATGGATTGAACGAACGTGATGCGTTCCATGCAGTCCGAGGATTGCGCAGCCTATTGCATGGGTTTGCCTCAATCGAACAGGGCGGGGGTTTTGCGATGGATTTTGACCGTGATGAAAGCCTGCGATTTACATTGGAACGATATTTGGCAGGATTAAAAAGTATGTAAAAAGGAAGGCCGCAGGGACCTTCCTTTTTCTTATGCAGTCTGTGTGTTGTATTCTTTTTTAGCGGTGATCGCATAACGTACCGTAACAATCACAAAATAAGCGATAGATGCGAGTGAAACGAACAGCCAGATTTGCTGTACGTTCGGAGTGCTCCAGACGCCAAGCATCATGAGCATCGCTGGGATCGTGAGAGTCGTCCATGACTGAACGAAAGCGATTTTGCCGATATACGCTTCAATCGGCTTTTTAACGGCGGATAAAAGGTAGAACAAGAACCATAGAAACGCCCACATGATCCAGATCAGTGTGTTGACGATGTCGTTTTGCTGTACGAAGTAAACGGCTGCGTAAACGAGTGCGACGATCGCGACCCAAAGCGAGTACCAGCCTAGTCCTGTTGTATCAAGATCTTTAAGGATCGTGACACCTAAGTACAAGTATGTGAGTCCGAAAAGAAAAATGGCTCCATTATTGAACGTGGCCCAGCTGGATCCGTCCGATGTGATGACAAGGTAAAAAGGCGCGGCGATCTGAAAAGCACCGACAAATAAGTTGAAAATGGCTGCGCTGCGAGCGTCAGCTTTGCCGGAAAGCATCATGCTGTTGATGAAAAGCGCGGCACCTGAAAGAAATAATCCGATAGCTCCCATATGTGAACCTGCCGAGTGAATAAGGCAGGACAACCTCCTTTTTGGTTGAAAAGTAAAGATGTCAGACCTCTGACTAATTTACTATAGTCAATTTCCTCTCCGTTATCAATAGCGCTTTCACAGTAAATTGTGGCAGGCTATTGAAAAATAAAAAAAGCCGGAGTATCCGGCTTTTAAAAAGTATCTCGTAATGGCATGAAATTAGAAGGATTGAGCTCCTCACTTTCTATAACGATGGCTGTTAAGCCTTTTTTAGTAGTAGTTTCATGACCTTCACCCTTAGTCCAAAAAACGGCGTCGCCTGTTTGTACGTGAACTCTTTCTTCATCCTCACCGCACACCCAGCCTTCTCCTTCCACGATCAAAAGCAGCTGTGGAACGACCGCATCATGATAGCCAATGACCCCGTTTTCCTCAAGGTGCATACAGCCGATGTGTGCTGGTTTAGACGTCATCATAATCCGAGACATAATGAAATCAGACTCGAAATGCGTTATTTTCTTTCCTGCTTTTTTATCAAAACGGTAGATTTCCAACGCTGCGGACCTCCTTAATCGTTAAAAGAAATCGATGAAACATACTGATTTTGTTGTGATGATCTCAGCAAGTGCATCCAAGTCTTCGCGAGATCCTGCGATTTTCTCCGTCTCATATAAAACGGCTGGCGGCATCGCGTTCAGCAACAGCGCGGTCAAGGTGCCGATGTCCATGGTTAGGCCAGTGCTGCTGTCTCCAGTGGTAATTCCTTCTTCTCCAATTCGGTAAGCGCTGTTGTTCCAAGGGCATTGGCTGTCTGTGACGGTGATTGTTATCGGACGCGATATATTTTCAAACGGATAGAGCTGCAAAAAGCCTTCAACGTCAACTATACGCGCCATGAAATAAGGATACAGCTCCTGCTTGATGCGCGGGTTTTGCAGGTGATAAGCGAGACTGTCATTTTCGGGCGCGACGATTTTCACTTTGTCGACCATCGAATCGTGCTGCGCGATAAAATTCCAGAGCGCACGGCGAGCCGTTTCGTTTAAGTAAACCATTTCTTGGACGTCCAGCAGCTTGTCAGCAGCCTTGCAGCAAAGGTAGCCTTCCGCCTCATTATTTTCGTTAAAATAAACGACGCGGTTATAGCCGTCCGTGAACACATGATGGTTCCACCAATTATCGTCGCGGACGAGCATATGATTGAATTTCGCGAACCATTGCTCGTAAACACTGTTCAGCACATCGTTGCCTTCGTCTTTTCCGAACCGCTTTATCCGGCCAGGTCCATCAGGATAGCGGAACAGATCTTTCTTTTCGAGCTCATATTTTTTTAAAGATGCGGTCAATTCCCAACCAAAGCGGCGGTAAAAGTTAATGTCGAACGGGTGAAGGAGGCTGATCGTCTGGCCTCGTTCCTTCATGGATTGCAAAGACTGCTTCAGCAGACGAGTGACCGATCCTTTGCGGCGGTGCTCAGGATACGTTGCAACTCCCGCAATTCCGCCCATTTCGAACAGTCTGTCTCCAATGTTGATCTTCTTGTGCAGTATGTGAAGCTTGGAAATGAGCGCATCGTCTTCATACTCACCCCAAATTTCATGCGTCTTCAGCATGTCGATTCGCCGCTCATAATCCTCGCTCGGCACACTGTATTGGAACGCGTATTCCGAAAGTTTAATCGCCTCGTCAAAATCTGTTTCTGTTAACTTGCGCATTTCGATCATGAGTACCGTACCCCCTAAGTATGTATGGTGTTATTTTACAGGGGGACAAGCTAGTGTGGGAAGCGATAGCCCTTATTTAGTCTGAAAACTGGTAAAATAGAACGACGAGATAAGAACGGGGAGGAATGCGGGATGAGTGAAGCAGTAAAGATATCAGTACGGTCGCTGGTAGAGTATGTGTACCGCAGCGGCAGCATCACGTCAGGCTTCATGACTTCCGCAAGTTTGACGGAAGGGACGAAGGCGCACCAGAAAATACAGAAAACGTATGGAGAAAATGATGAGCGAGAGGTGTATTTGAAGTGTGAGGTCGAGCTGGAGGGAATGACCTTCTTGATCGACGGTCGTGCGGACGGCCTTCTTTATAATGATGACGGCAAAGTGACGGTGGATGAGATCAAATCAACCGCCCGCGATCTGGCTGATGTGGAGGAGGACTCCCATCCAGTTCACTGGGCGCAGGCGAAGTGCTACGCGTATATGTATTCTCTCGATCACGGGCTGTGCGATATGAACGTGCAGCTGACGTATGTTCACGTTCATACCGAGGAAAAAAAGCGATTTGTCCGGGAGTTTTCGTTTAAGGAGCTTGAGGGGTTCGTTTTCGAGGTGGCAGAAGCGTTTGTGCCATATGCGCGCATGCTTGCTGATCATGAGAAGCAAAGGAATGAGAGCATCCGTGAGCTACCGTTTCCATATGAGAAATACCGTGAAGGGCAGCGGAAACTGGCGGGCGCAGTATACAAGTCGATCGCGGACAGCCGTACGCTTTTTGCCAACGCCCCGACCGGGACAGGAAAGACGATCAGTGTGACGTTCCCGGCAGTTAAGGCGATCGGCGAAGGCCATCTGCAGCGATTTTTTTATTTAACGGCAAAAACGATCACAAGAACGGCGGCGGAAGAGGCATTCCGGCACATGCAGTCAGGCGGGCTGCATATGCACACGGTGACGATCACGGCAAAGGATAAGGCGTGTTTAAAAGAAGAAACGATCTGCCAAAGTGATTATTGCGAGTTTGCGGACGGTCATTATGACCGGATCAACGGCGCGATGCTTGATATTTTAAGTAACGAAACGGTGATGACGCGTGATGTGATTCAGGAATATTCGCGTAAGCACCGGGTTTGTCCGTTCGAGTTTTCAATTGATCTGGCATATGCTTCAGATGCCGTAATCTGCGACTATAATTACGTGTTTGATCCAAAGGTGTCGTTGAAGCGGTTGTTCGAGGAGCAGAAGAAAAAAGCTGCGATCCTCGTGGATGAGGCGCATAATCTTGTCGACCGCGCGCGTTCGATGTTTTCGGCTGAGATTGAGAAAAAAGTGTTTCTGCAGCTGAAGCGGGAGTTCAAAGGACGCGATGCTGGGGTACGGTACTCAGCTTCAGCCCTGAATGACCACCTGTTAAATGCGCGGAAAAAGATGGAGCCGGAGCGGGAAAGTGTCGATGCAGCGCTGCCGGAGGAGCTTGTGGATCTGCTCGAGGAATTTTGTGTTCAGGCTGAGCGGGTGCTGGCTTCTGGAAGCGAAGACAGCGAGCTGCTGCTTGAGGCGTATTTTGCGGCCATGAGCTTTATACGTATCGCTGATTTATATGATGAGCGGTTCGTCACGTTTATGGAGCACGACCGGAGTGAGGTGCGGGTGAAGCTGTTCTGTCTGGATCCTTCGCAGCTTGTAAGTGAAGCGGGCCGTCGGTACCGGTCTCGTGTGTATTTTTCTGCGACATTATCGCCGTTAGGGTATTTCCGCGAGATGCTTGGCGGTGTGCCGGAGGATTATGTGTTCAAAATTCCGTCTCCGTTTCCGAAAGAAAACTGGGATGTGTACGTTCAGCCGCTTTCGACGCGCTACCGCGACAGGGAGCGGTCTTATGAGCCGATCGCGCGAACATTGGCTGAGGTGCTCGCCGGTAAGCCGGGGAATTTTCTCGTGTTTTTTCCGTCGTATGCGTACATGAACGAGGTGTATGAGGCATTTATTGCGCGTGATGATGGGATTGAAACGGTCTTGCAGCAGCCTGGCATGAGAGAGGATGAGCGGGAGGCGTTTTTGGCTGCTTTTAAGGCAGACCAGCAAGGGACGTTTCTCGGGTTCGCGGTCATGGGCGGCATCTTTTCTGAAGGTGTGGATTTAAAAGGCGACCGTTTGAACGGTGTAGCGGTCGTTGGTGTCGGGCTGCCTCAGTTAGGTTTGGAGCGGAATATCATTAAAGACTATTTTAATGGCAGCGGCCGGAGCGGCTACGATTATTCGTATGTGTATCCTGGCATGAACAAGGTGCTTCAGGCTGGCGGCAGGCTCATCCGGTCTGAGGAGGACACGGGAACGATTCTGCTGATCGACGACCGGTACTTGACGCCGAAATACCGTGCGCTGCTGCCTGAGGAATGGCAGGATTTTACGGTGTTGAATAGATGAAGAGGTTAGGCTGTCCTATTAATATATGGGGCGCCTTTTTTTGTTGTGAGTGTACTCTTTTGCTGCATTTTTTCATATCACATCAGCAAAATCTAACTTTTGAAATTAAAAAGGGCAGTTTATCTTTACCTATTTGCTCTGAAAACTGCATCGGCACATCAGTTTTGAGAGTTTTTACATCATTTCAAGGATTTCTTAAAGCATTTCAAAATTTTCTTATAGCATTTCATCAATTTCTTACAGCATTTCCTTAAAATCATACTACTTTTCTTATTGTGGGTGTGGGGGTCCGGTACCAAAGGTACCGGACCCCCACTACCACCTTTTTGTCAATTACATGTAATTTTGCAATATTCATTGTTTGATATAGCAGGAATCTGTATAATGGTTTTTGTTGAGATTGAGAATTATTATCATTCGGTTATTAGGGAGAGAACATAGATATGAAATTGAAACCGTTTAATACGATGGCAACGGCTGCTGTGGCGATGAGCTTGATGCTTGCAGGCTGTTCTGCTGGCAGCAGTGAAAAGGAGAAGGAAGAAGGCAAATCTTCCTCACCAGTAACCGTTAAGCCGACTGACTATACATTTGATACAGCAAGCAACATGTTTGCTTACGCGGAGTTTGAGCTATCAGGAGAGCCGCTTGTTGAAGGGCTTGGGCTTGATCTGGACATCCTAGATCCGAAGAAGGTGGATCAGCCGGCGAAGTTTGATTATACGGCTGGGATCGAGGCATATGAGTACTCTGAGGAAGCGATGTATGAGGTTGTTGAGAAATCAGGGCTTGGTCTTCACCTGCTGAACGGGCCAGTCATTCAAAAAGCAGCAAAAGAAGAAGGCAAGAAGCCTGAGGAAGTGCTTGGGGAGCGTTTTTATAAGCTGGCTGATTCCGTCGGATATCCAAAAGAGGAAATCTTCTCGAACATGTATCCGACGATGATCGAGTACGCTTACGGCGACCCGCATTATTCGCAAAAAGTTGAGACTGGCGAGTATGCTCCGGGCGAGGACGGCGCGTATGTGCCGGAATATCAAGTAAACTTTGAATCTCTCCGCTGGGACCGCAGCCGTATGGAGAAGCTTTTGACGCCAGCAGCTTACGGGGGAACGTTCCTGAAGCAGGCGCTTTGGGCGGGTGACTTTATGGGCGGATTCCATACAGTGGATAAGGATGAAGAGCTTGCCGGCGAAACGCCGAAAGATGATGACGACAAGAACATAAGGCTTGGCGTGAGCTCTGCGGACGGCATGCAAGGTGTGATTTTAACAGAAGAGATCTGGAACAAGCTGAACTATGTTCACGATTCATTGTTCTATCAATCTGCTAAAGGCGAGCTTGGAAAAGCAGGTCTTGGCAGCGAATATGATCCATCAAAAGGGTTCGTTTATCTGCCTCACGCGACTGAAGTGACGGAGGGCGGAAGTGAAGCTGCGCCAAACGCAGAGTCGCTGAACGTGACGGACAAGAGCAGCAAGCTGAACGACCAGTGGATGATGCTATGGCCATCTGCTGAATTCTTCGGCATGACGGACCAGCGTGCGGATAATAAAAACACGCCGCCGTCGTTCCGTGCGTTGTTTGACGGTGAGCCGTTTGCAGCTGCACCAAAAGAAAACACAGACAATGATCCTGCAAACGATGTTGTGTCTGACGATGCGTTCTCGGTAAACCGTGACGTGATGCTGCATACATTTAAAAACTTAGACGCGATGCACTTCAACAATGACGAAGGCACGTTTGTGACGGAGCATGACGGAAAAACGCAAGGCACTAAAGTAGATGCGTTTGAAGCGGGCTACACGATTGAGTCGCTTCGCATCTTCCAGCGCGCGATCGATGGACTTCCAGTTGGCTATGCGAGCGGCGAGGCTGCAAAAGGACTTGAAACGGCTGAAGGAAAGCGTGCATTGGAGCTTATCCGCAAGCAGGCTGATTTTATGATGAATGAGATGATCAATGACTCTGGGCTTGTTACAGAGAGCTATACGATTGGCAAGGGTAAAGAAGGCAATGAGACGCTGAAGGCGCAGCTAGGTGCGATCCGCGGCCTGAACGCGGCGTTCCTTGCGACAGAGGATGAGAAGTACCGTGATGCTGCACGAAAGCTTTATGCAGCGATGGATGAAAAGCTGTGGGACAAGAAAGCACATGCGTATGAGACAGCTAAAGGCGAGATGAAATACGATCCTGCAACAGCAGGGGCGGTCGCGGCTGTGTACCGTGTGGCATTGAATAACTTGAGCAATTCAAGCGGCGACGATGCGGTGAAAGCGTTAGATAAGGAAACGATCGTAAACCGCTATACTGACTTTTTTGATACTGTAATTGATGGACCAGGTCTTGATGAAGGAATGCAGACTAGCGAGTTCTGGGATACAGGCGATTTTTATAAAAAAGGCGATAAGAGCGAGAATACAGACGGCGACAACGTTCCGCAAATTCAGGCGGGACATGGAAAGTACGGCATTTCGCCAGTGCTTGTGCCGGTTGAAGTAAAGAAAAAGTAAAGAGGCGATTTTTGTGAAGCGAGTCATCTTTTCTCTGCTGCTGCTCCTCATGATAGGGGCAGCGGCCGGATGTCAGTCAGAGAACGTAACGCGTGATTATGCGGTTAACAGCGACAACATCATACAAACGCAAGACGGGAAGACCATCTTCACTGCGAACATTGATGTAAACTCGGTTACGTTCATGGACGCGAAAAAGAAAAAGGTGACCGCGGAAGTGCCGGTATGCAAGGAGCCGCGCCAGCTCACATTAAGTCCGGATGAAGAAGAGCTGTACGTCACCTGCATGTACGATAACAAGGTGAACGTGATTTCGGTTGAAGATAAGGAAGTAACGGGTTCCATCAAAACAGGTGTTGAGCCGTACGGCGTCGTAACGAGCCAGGACGGCGAGCTCCTGTACGTCGCCAACTACAGGTCTGATTCGGTGTCTGTCATCGATCTTGAGGATGAGAAGACGGTAAAAGAAATCAAGACTGGCAACCGGCCGCGGACGCTGGCTATCACAGCAGACGGCGGCAAGCTGTACGTGCCGGAGTACTTGGACGCCGGTATTGATGTGATCGACACGAAAAAGCAAAAGGTCGTAAAGGTCATTCAGCTGGAGAATTCTCCTGATAAGAAAGATGTGAAGAAAAGCCAGGGTATTCCGAACACACTCGAGCAGTTTGTGATCAGTCCCGACGGCAAAACAGCGTGGGTCCCGCACATGCTGACGAACGTAGACACACCGGTTCATTTTGAAGAGACAATTTTCCCAGCGATCTCGGTCATCGATTTGAAGAAGGATGAAGAGCTGGTTGACGAGCGGAAAGAGCTTTTTACATCAATTAACGTAAAAGATAAAAACGATAAAGCGATGATCGTCTCAAATCCTTATGATGTGGTGTTCCAAAAAGACGGCAGCAAAGCATACGGGCTCATGTCAGGCAGCGAGGATCTTGTTGTGTTTGATTTAAAGCGCGGCGGCAATGCCGTTCAGATTCTGCGCCGGATTGAAGGCGACAACCCGAGAGGCATGGTGCTCTCGAAAGACGGCAAGTCAATTTATGTGCACAACGCGATGAGCCATGACGTGGCAACTGTCGCGACCGGAGGCAAGTCAGCGTTTGCGCAGGCGAGGCTTTCAGGTGATAACGAAAAGCTGATACAGAAGGATTCGCTCACTCCGCTAGTGCGCAAGGGGAAGAAAATCTTTTACAGCGCCAACAGTGATGAGTATGCGACGGAGATTACCGGAAACAACTGGATGAGCTGCGCATCATGTCATGCAGACGGCGATATTAACGGTTTGTCCATCATGACGGCCAAAGGTCTCCGCAACATTCCGAGCAACGTGGGCACAACGGAGAACGGCCTGTTCATGTGGGACGGCACTCGTGATGATTTCAATGACTATCTGCTCACGGTACAGGGTGAGATGGGCGGTATGACGGAGCTTGATCCAGGTAAACCGATTCCAGCGGAGGTGCAGAAGATGTTTGACGCGATGTTCGCTTATCTGGATGATCCGCAATCGTTCCCAGCGCCGAAGAGTCCGTATCGTGATGGCGGAAAGCTGTCAGCTGATGCGGCAAAAGGGAAGGAATTGTTTGAAAAGGCAGGATGTATATCGTGCCACGCAGGCTCGCAGTTTACGGACAGTACGAAAGCGTTCGGTAAGGATGGAAAGCTCTCGACGAAGAACATTTCGTTCCTGCATGATATCGGCACAGGGAGTTCGATTGATAAGGCGTCAAAAGGAGATGCGCGCGCTGGGTTCTCAAACCCGCGTGACGCGAAGTCCTTTGATACCCCGACACTCCGCGGCGTTTATGATACCGCACCGTATTTCCATGACGGCAGCGCCAAAACGCTGGAAGAAGCAATCAGCCGTCATGAGTACAAAGATAAACCAAACCTGTCTAAGGGAGAGGTTATGCAGATCACGCAATATTTGAAGTCGATAGAGTAATAGGCGGAAGACCAGTCTTTTTTGGAGGCTGGTCTTTTTTTTGTGTAAAGGAAGGCACTATGTCCTCTTAATTGTCACTTTACCTTCCTCATTTTTCTCATTGTTCCAATGCACTTGAATCTCGAATGTTCCTGCTTCAAAAAATAATGGAAAGCGGCGCCGAATAGACTTTTGCATTGGCAGGCTGTACGCCTCGTTGATTTTTACCCAAACTGGCTTGCCTTCCATTGAGTTTTCGATGAGATCACCCGTAAATTCCTTTGTCAGGTAGTTGAAGATGATGTAACGGTCCTTTTTCTCCACGTTTATGTATTCATAGACTCCCTTGAATTCAAGGTTTTTCACGTCCAAGCCTGTCTCTTCCTTCACCTCACGCACAGCGGCATCTATAAAACTCTCAGGAAATTCAACTTTTCCTCCGGGAGGTATGAATCCTTTAAAGTGATCGTGCTGCCTGTCGAGCAAAAGAACGGAATCACCGTCCTGTATCATGCAGACAGTCCAGAATTTGTAGTTGATGTTGTTCATTTTTTGCTCCTCCTTATGAAGTTTATTCTAACAAAAAAAGGAAGTTTAAGTGATTTGGAGAATATTTCCTAAAAATAGGAAATTGGGGGATAAAAAGTGGATTCATCGCTTAAGCCGATAGATCGGTCACGGCTCAGAATTTATTTGGGGAAGAAGTTTTATCGATTGAAGCGCTATGCTGCATGGTATACAGACAGCAACACGTATGCGAAGCACAAAATGAATGAGAAGCTTCCTTTTACACGGTTTCGCCACCAGACACCGCTGATGAGGCAGCTTAAGGATGTTGATATGTGGCTGCAGCATAATAAAGTAAAAAATTTAAAGATAGCGTCAGACAGAGTGAATGGGATCATTCTGAAACCTGGCGAAACCTTTTCGTATTGGAAGCTAATCGGCAATACAACAAAAAGGAAGGGCTATGTTGATGGTATGATCCTGCATTATGGCAAAGTGACAGTCGGAACTGGCGGGGGGCTGTGTCAGTTATCAAACCTCATTTATTGGATCACGCTGCATACGCCGTTAACGGTGACGGAGAGGTACCGGCACAGCTATGACGTGTTTCCGGATTCAAAGCGAAATCAGCCGTTTGGAAGCGGAGCGACCTGTGCATATAATTATTTGGATCTGCAGATCAAGAACGAAACGAACCATGATTTTCAGCTGGTGCTGGAATTGAACGATACGCATTTAATTGGCGAGTGGCGATGCGAGGTACCATCCACGATGAAATATAAAGTGTATGAGAAGGATCACTTGATCACAAAAGAGTATTGGGGCGGCTATGTGCGGCATAATACGATCTATCGAAAGGTGTATAACGGCAGCGGAGAGCTGATCGATGACGAATTTGTTGCAGAGAATCACGCCATCATGATGTATGAGCCGCTGCTTCCGGCTGCTGAGGAGGCGTGAGAGGATCTTATCAAGGAAATCCTAAACAAATAGGCTGGTCCTGAGTATTCAGGGCCAGCCTATTTTAATGGGGTCCGGTACCTTTTCGGCGAAACCGCTTTGCAGCGGCTTCAAAACGAAAAGGTACCGGACCCCCATCTGTTTTACTTATCTTCCTTGATCAAGCCGATCTCAACGAGGCGCTGATACAAGAAGTCGCCTGCTGTGATCGCAGGATATTTTTCCGGGTTGTCCGGTGTAATGCACTGAGGGATCGTCTCAAGCAAGCAGTTCGGGTACGGGTGTACGAAGAACGGCATGGAGAAGCGAGAAGTGTTCTCTCCTTCAGGGTTCACTACGCGGTGAGTAGTTGCCGGAATAACTTCGTTCGAGATGCGGGAAAGCATGTCTCCAGCATCAACGATGATCTGGCCTTTTTCACCTTTAACAGGAATCCACTCGCCTTCGCGTGTAAGTAACTCAAGGCCTGATGCTGTAGATTCAACGAGAAGTGTGATCAAGTTGATGTCTTCGTGCTCTCCTGCACGAATCGCGTTTTTATCCATGGACTCATCAAGAGCCGGATAGTGAATCGTACGAAGGATGCTATTCCCATCCTGGATCATGTCAGAGAAGAAGTTCTGACGAAGATCCATTTCAAGAGCAAGCGCCTCAAGCATGTTGCGGGCTACGCGCTCAAGCTCGCGGTAGAAGTTCAATGCATGCTGGCGAAGCTCAGGAAGCTCTTCAGGCCAAACATTTGCTGCGTAGTCGCTTGAAAGCGGGTGTCCTACAGGAAGCTCCTGGCCGACATGGAAGAATTCTTTCAAATCGCCGACTGTACGGTTTTTCGCGTGCTCTTTACCAAATCCCGTGTAGCCGCGTGCTCCGCCAAGGATTCCTTCGTACTTCTTCTTTGTATCTGTATCTAATGAGAAAAACTTTTCCCAAAGCTCGTAGTTTTTATCGATAAGATCAGGGTTTACACCGTGTCCTTCAAGGATGATGAATCCTGTTTCTTTAATGCCTGCTGTAAAGCTTTCTGCGAACGCCTTGCGCTGGCTGCTTGTGCCATGAGTAAAGTCTTTTAAATTTAGCGTTTTTACCAGTGTTTGGATCACGAGTAAAGCACCTCCATAGATATGTTGTAATCGCTTTCATATAAACCTTTTTGATTTTATCACAAAAGCAATTAAAAACAATAGACTTTGTCGGAAATTAGTACATTCGTACAACTGAACTAGTAATCCCATTAAATGGGCCTTTTGTTGCAGTTTTGTAATTTTACGCTTTGCGGCTTGAAAGGTGTCAAGACATGCCCGATATAAAAGATGAGTCTAAATGTATATGGAATAGGAAAATATCGTCTTTTTAAACTCCTGGCTGTATAATGCTTAAGGGTTAATGAAGTGGTACTAACAACTATTGTAAATAACGGTAAATGTGTCTCGGAAAAGACATCTGTAAAAAAGAAAAGCTGCAAGTGGAGGTTTGCTATGTCTGAAGTTCAAACACGCTATTCCAGACTGGCTGAAATTACGAAACTAATCAATATGAAGCTGGAATTAAAAAATGTGCTGGAATATGTGGTTTATGCCATCTCTGAGGAGATCGTGAAATGTGATTCGGTAGGTATTTATTTACCGCAGGGCGACGGAACGTACCGGGGCTATGTTGGAAAGCCTGCGGTTATCAACGGCATGACGCTCGATAAACTAATCATCAATCCGGAAATCGATTTGCTTGCGCGGGAAGTGCTGTCTACGAAGCAACCTATCTATATTCCGGATACGTCACGTGATAAACGGCCGGACCCGGCGCCGGTTAATGCGTTCAGCATCAAGTCGCTGCTGTGCGTTCCTATTTTTTATGAAGATGAGATTTACGGGCTTGCGTTTCTGTTCGATTACGGAATCCCGATGAATCTTTCTCAGGACGAAATCCAGACGGTTGAAGCGTATGTGAATATGGCGGCAGTTGCCATCCGAAATGCGAATAACTTGAGCCGAAAAGAAAACCTGATCGCCGAAAAGCAGCTGCTGCTCGACATCAATAGAGACCTGCCGCACTGTGCAACCATGCAGGATGTATTGAATACATGTTTTCATTATGTTGGAAAAGTATTAAATAACACGAACGTTGCAGCACATGTGCTCGATCCGATCGTAGAGAAGAAAATTAAGCCTGAGAGCTTAAGCAAGGACAGTGATTGGACAGAGGAAGACTGGATGAAGTCGCACGGTGAGATGAAGCTCGATCATAACAAGGATGAGCTCATCCAGGAAGTAGTCAGGACTAAGAAAGCCATCTATATTCGAGACGTTTACGCCGATCCAAGACCAAACCATGAAGTTTGCCGTCATTTTGGAATTAGAGGCATGTACATGATGCCGCTGGTCGCTATGGGCGAAGTGCTTGGTGCTATTCCGGTCGTTCATCTGGATGAAGATGAGCCTGAGTTTTCGGAGTCAAATATGCTGCTGGCGCAGTCAATCGTTGATGCAACGGCACTCGCTCTTGCCAACCTTCTCTTTTTTGAGAAAAAAGAACTGATTATTCAAGAACGTACGTCTGAGCTGACGCAAAAGAATGCTGAGCTGGAGCATGTCGTGAAGCAGCTGAAACGATTGAGCCGTGAGAACGAACTGATCCTTGATTCAGCGGGAGAAGGCATTTTCGGATTGGATCTTGAAGGGAATTTCACGTTCTGCAACCCAGCCGCAGCTTCTATGCTCGGGTATCCCCAGAAGGAGGATCTGATCGGACTTCCTTTTAACAGTATTTATAAGCGCTATGCAAATAAAGAGCAATTGCATTTTGCTATTCCGCAAAACAAACATACGACCGATGAGCATTTCTTTAAAAAAGACGGCACTAAATTTCCTGTGGAATTTGTCGCATCATCCATCGTTGAGAGCGACAGTACAGTAGGATACGTGGTGACGTTCAAAGACAGCACCGTAAGAAAACAGATGGAAGAAAAAATCAAGTACCACGCGTATTACGATAGCTTGACGAACTTGCCAAACCGTGTGCTGTTCAAGGACCGTCTTAATCAGGCGCTCAACTATGAACGGAAACATAACGAGCAGCTCGCCGTCATGTTCCTTGATCTGGACCGTTTTAAGACGATCAATGATACGATGGGACACAGTTTTGGCGATGTTCTTTTGAAAAAGGTCGCGGACCGGCTCGTGACTTGCACGCCTGTTGAGTGTACGGTTTCAAGGCAAGGCGGCGATGAATTTACGATTATCGTGCCGAGTGTCAAGAATGAAGATGAAGTGCGAAAAATTTCAGACCGAATTCTTGAAGCATTTACAAGCCCGTTTGATCTGGACGGCAATGAAGTGTTTGTAAAAACGAGCATTGGTGTTGCGCTTTATCCGAAGGACGGCTGCGACAGCGAGGACCTCATCAAGAATGCGGACACGGCGATGTACAAGGCGAAGGAACTTTCCGGCGGCAACTGCCAGTTCTACGAGCAGGGTATGGACGTGCGCACGCTCGACAGCGTGAGGCTCGAGAACGATTTATATAAAGCGCTTGAAAACAATGAGTTTGTCCTCTATTTCCAGCCGCAGATGGATGTAAGGACGAAACAGATTTTTGGCGTCGAGGCGCTCATCCGCTGGAATCATCCAGTGCGGGGCATGGTTCCGCCGCTTGATTTTATTGGGATAGCCGAAGAAACGGGCCTTATTGTACCGATAGGAGAATGGGTCATCAAGACCGCCTGCACGCAGCTGAAGCATTGGCGTGATTTAGGCTACAGCATCAAGATGTCAGTCAATATTGCCGCTCAGCAATTTAAGCAGCGGGATCTGATTTCGGTCGTGAGCTGCGCACTTGAAGAGACAGGTGTGCCAGCTGATCTTCTTGAACTAGAATTGACGGAAAACGCCATCATTCAGAACACTGACATGACGATAAACATGATGAAGCAGCTGAAAAGTCTCGGTGTGAAAATTGCCATTGATGACTTTGGGACAGGCTATTCATCGCTTGGCTACCTGAAGAATTTTCCGATCGACACGCTTAAGATCGATCAGACGTTTGTCAGGGATGTGACGGGTGACAGCAATAACGCGGCCATCACGGATACCATTATCACTCTTGCCCAGAATTTGAAGCTTGATGTTATTGCAGAAGGCGTTGAGACAGAAGAGCAGATTGAGTTTCTTCTTTCAAAGGATTGTCATTATATGCAGGGTTATCATTTCAGCCGTCCGCTCACCGCGGCAGATTTGCAGAAGCAGTATTTCATAATGCAATCATAAGATCTATTTGCATAACTCTGTTGTTTTTAAAGAACTCAGAGAAGCAGTTGATCTGCGTTTCAGGGTCTCACCTGTCCCACTCGTCCCGCTGGATAAGGAAGGCTACGCAGCAAGACATCGCACGAAGAAAATGTGACCTTCATTTTCGAGGAGTCGGCACCTTACACTCCGATCAACTTTATCAAAGAAGGATTCATGGATGATAAAGCAATTTGATTAAATGACATGCATAGAAACTGAACGAGTAGAAGGAAATTGTCTAAAAGAAAAAAACTTAAAACAAAATAACACCGCTGCACAAAGGCAGCAACGATGATTGTCAGATAAAAAAATGCTAATGGGGAGCGATTTTTTATGAAAGCTGTTCGGGCTGTGTTGGATTATTTGAAAAGCGGCGGAGTTGAATATATCTTTGGAATTCCGGCGGGATCTGTGAATGCTTTTTTTGATGAGCTGTATGAAATGCCGGAGATCAAGCCGGTCGTAACGAAGCATGAGGGTGCGGCCTCTTATATGGCGGCAGCTTATGCCAAGTATTCGAAATCACTCGGCGTCTGCATCGCGTGCAGCGGGCCAGGCGCTACGAACCTTGTGACGGGTGCGGCGAACGCGATGAGAGAGCATCTGCCGGTTTTGTTCCTGACAGGTGCAGTTCCTGTCAACACTGAAGGGCTAAACGCATCTCAGGAGCTGGATGTGGCACCGGTTTTTGCACCTGTAACAAAATACAGCGTATCGGTAAAAAGCTCAGAATTGCTTTTAGAAGAAGTAGCTAAAGCGGTAGAAATCGCGCTGAGCGGCGTGCCGGGTCCTGTGCATGTGGCGATGCCGATCGATGTGCAGCTGGACATGCTGTCAAACGTTCCAGAACTTCCGGCATATCCTGTTAAAACTCCGGCGGTTCCGGATGAAAATGTGCTAGCAAAAGTGGCTGAACACCTGTTCAGATCTAAGAGCGGCTATATTTTTGCCGGGCAGGGAATACGAGGCTGTGAGAATCTTGTAATAGAGTTGGCGGAGCTGTTAGGCTGGCATATTTTAACGACTCCTCAAGCCAAGGGAATGATTCCGTCACAGCATCCTCTCAGTGCAGGTGTGTTTGGTTTTGCCGGACACGAAAAGGCATCCGAACTGATCAACAGCACGCGCGGAGAGACACTGCTTGTGCTGGGATCCAGCTTGGGCGAGACGGCAACGAACAACTGGAACGCTAATTTGGCAAAAGACCGTTATGTCATTCAAGTGGACATCGACGAAACAGTGTTTGGCAGAAAGTATGAAGTGGATCTGCCGGTAGTTGGAGACGTTTCAGTGACAGCAGCAGCTTTGATAGAAAAGCTGAAGGCGTATGGGTTTACGAAGGAAACTGCTGAAAAGTCTGGAAAAGCAGATCATGCTGCTTTGGAAGAGTACAACACGCGAAACGTTTTGCTGAAGCTGCAGGATTATCTTCCGGTTTCCACACGATACACAGTGGATATCGGCGAGTTCATGTCATATGTGATCCACCATATGGAAGTAAAGGAAACAGGTACGTTTGATATTAACGTTCACTTTGGCGCGATGGGAAGCGGCATTAGCACGGCGATTGGGTCGAAGCTGGCTGAGCCGGAGCGTCCTGTTGCGGCGATTACGGGCGACGGATGCTTCTTTATGCACGGAATGGAGCTGCTGGCAGCAAAGGAATATAATCTGCCAATCTTGTTCGTCGTGATGAACAACGCCCGCCTCGGAATGGTGTATCACGGTCATACTCTGCAGTATAAGCGCTCACACGACCGCTTTGAGCAGAAGCCGGTTAATATCGCAGCGATGGCGGAAGCGATGGGCATCCAAAGCGCTCGAGTAGAGAACATGGACGATATCAACTTGAATTTGTTCAGCACGTTGACGGGAGATGGTCCTGCACTGCTGGAGATCGCCCTCGTTGATAACAACGTGCCGCCGATGGGCGACCGCGTAAAGTTTTTATCTTCTTTTGGAAAATAAATAAGTTGAGGCCGGCTGATCCTGATGTGATCGCCGGCTGTTTTTATGGCTATAAGAATTTAATTTATAGCTATAAGAATCTGATTTATGTCCATTAAACATCTAACATCTTTATTAGAGCTAAGCAAACTAGTATAAAGAAACCTCTTCTGGCGTGCTTTTGATGTGCTTTTTCCTAGACTTGCCGTTCAAACCGGTCAGGATACGAGGCAAAGAGTATGGTTTTATTGCAAAATGATAGAGTGCAGCGACTGATCCATACGCAATGCAGGCGAGCAGCAAGAATTTTAGTGCAACAGACAGATCCAAACCTCTTAGAAAGAAGCCTGCTATGACAATAATCGGCTGGTGCAGCACGTAATAGGGCATTGATGCTTCGTTAAAATAACGCAAAGAAGAGTTAGAGAACGAAAGATGCTTGTTAGCAAGATGAAAGATTAAGAGTACACTTGACCAGCAATACAGCACTTGTACAGCCGCAAGCAGCAGGACGTTCCATTGCTGCAAAAACCCGGTCACCCAAAGCACAGAGCTGACAGAGGCAGCCGCAATCAACAAGGTGCTGTACTTTTCAAGCACCATTGTAAACGTACGATCTTTCAAAAAGTAAAATCCGTACAGCAAAACAGCTAAGTAAAAAAGAATATCATAGCCTCCAAGCTGGATTGTCGGGGCCAGCACTTTTATTAAAGATAGAGGAACAGGCAGCAAAATCAGATGATAGCCTTTGAAAGCTGCAGAGCTGTTTTTTGTCCGGATCAGCAGAGGCACTAGAACTGCTGAAAAAACGAGGAGCACAAGCACATACCACAGATGATGGCCGGCAAATGAAAAGTTTCCGCTTCCTCCAATATCCAGATAGAGGCCATCGGTATAATGCGGCAAAAATTGAAGAAAGCTGCCCGTGAATTGTCCGCTGGCGAACCTTTCGATGTAAACCTGCGGAGGCGACAGTACCCATACGGCAAACAAAAGCGGGATGCCAAGGCGAAGCAAACGTTCCTTTAACAAGACCCTAATGCTCCTTTTTTGAAGCGCAAAATATAGGCTGATTCCTGAAATCGCAAAAAACAGCGGCATGATGAAAGAACCGATTAAAAGCGAAAGAACAAGTATTACGCTATGATCAATATCGTTGTTTTTTACATGCCATGGCCATGGGTTGAAGAACATCGTGCAGTGATAAAAGATTACAAGTCCTGTTGCGAGCACCTTTATCCAGTCTAAATCATATCTTCTTTCCAACGCTCGTGCCTCCTTCACTCTATACGCGACCACTATAACGGAATCAGCTGTTTATTGGAAGAATACGGTTAATATTCCACGGGATGAAGCATTGTGTCACATGTAAACTACTTATTAAAAATAGAGGAAATAAACTTGTCTCAATGAAATATAGTGTAATAAGCAAGTACAAAGGATGGTGCATATGGAAGATTGGCTGATGGTCATGGCTGCCGTGCTGCTTTCAGGTATTGTAGTTGCGGTAATCATCGCACAATACAAAAAGGAAAGAAGTGAGGATATGTTCCGCCAGCTGTATATGTATCTTGTCCTGTTTGTGACGTTGATGATGACGATTAAGGGAACGGTCATGCTCTTTAACAATGGTGCAGATTTGGTGAGCCCTGAACCGTATTATGAGAGCTACAGCAGTTTTAAGTACAATGAAATAACTATGGCAAGAGAGCAAAAATTGGAGATACCATCAGAAGCTGAAATAAGACAGCGTTTTGATGAAAATGAAAAACTTCATTATGAGCAAGTAAAAAGAGGGGCGATGAAGGATATTATCCGTTCGCTTGGATGGATTGTTATTCCTCTTCCTTTATTCATATACTTCCAGCTTTTAATCCGGCGTGAGTGGAAAAATACAGCAAAGGGCGGCTGAGGCTGCTCTTTTTCTTTTGCAGTAAAGTGAAGGGCAAGGTAAAATGAACAGTGTGTAAGCGCTTACTTTTATGAGGGGGCATGTGAGATGGGGAGCAGGTTTTCCAACTATTTTTTAATGAAAAATGAAGACGTTATAGATTACGCGAAGGAAAGACTCGATTTCTTTGCGCCGGGCAGTGAGCTGGAGTGCGATGAGATCGGTGATGGAAACCTGAACTATGTCTTTAAAGTGCGCGACAAGAAATCAGGTAAATCTGTGATTATAAAACAGGCAGGCGAGACAGCGCGCATTTCAGATGAGTTCAAGCTGTCGACGAACCGAAACCGCATTGAATCTGAGGTGCTCGTGCTGCAAAATAAGCTGGCGCCGGGGCTCGTTCCTGCTGTATATCAATATGATGACGTGATGAGCTGCTGTGTAATGGAGGATCTTTCAAACTATAAAATTCTGCGGGCGGTTTTAAGTGAGGATCACCGCATTTTCCCTTATTTTGCAGAGCACATTACGTCGTTTATGGCGAACACGCTTTTGCTGACGAGCGATGTGGTTATGAATCATAAGGATAAAAAAGATGCGGCTGTGAATTTCATTAATCCTGAGTTATGTGAGATCACAGAGGATCTCGTGTACACAGAGCCTTTCAATGACTGTTTCGGGCGGAACGATGTATTTACCTCGAATCAGGAGTGGGTAGCGGCTGAAATTTATGGGGACGACCAATTGCGCCTTGAAGCAGCCAAGCTGAAGTTTCAGTTCATGACAAACGCGCAGGCACTTTTGCACGGCGATCTTCATACAGGATCCGTTTTTGTAACGGAAAAAGAAACGAAGGTGATCGATCCTGAATTCGCCTTTTACGGACCGATGGGCTATGACGTCGGGAACGTGATCGCCAACCTGATGTTTGCGTGGGCAAACGGCAATGCGGTCATAAAAGACGAGAAGAAGCGCAGCGAGTATATCGCTTGGCTGGAGCAGACGATCATCGATGTGGTGGACTTGTTCCGTTCGAAGTTCTCCGCAGTATGGGACGATTCCGTTCAAGATGTTATGGCGAAAGAGAAAGGCTTTAAAGAATATTATTTGCAAAATATAATTACCGATACGGCTGCTGTGACGGGTTTGGAGCTTATTAGACGCATTGTCGGCTTAGCAGGAGTAAAGGATATCACATCCATCGTTTCAGAACATGATAGAATGACAGCGGAACGTGTGTTGCTGACGGCGGCGAAAACGTTTATTAAAAACCGCTATTCTTTCGTAAAAGGACAGGACTTTTTAGATACATTATTACAAGTGCAGCAAGACTTTGACTGGAAAACGAGGAGAGATAACGATGAACAAACAGCTCATATCGATTCGCTGGGAACATGACCGCCTGATTCTGCTTGATCAGACGATCCTGCCGAATGAAGTGAAATATGATGAATATACAACTGCTGAAAGTGTGTGGGAAGCGATTCAGGCCATGAAAGTGCGCGGCGCACCGGCAATCGGCGTATCCGCAGCGTATGGTCTTTATCTTGGTGTGAAGGATCTGCCGGAAGGTGATTCTGATGCCTTTCATGAGGCGGTGGCAAAGACATCATCCTATTTGGCGACGTCCCGTCCGACAGCTGTTAACCTGTTCTGGGCGCTTGAGCGGATGGAGAGGGTCGCTGATGAAAACCGCAGCCTGTCCGTTTCAGAGGTTAAAAGCCTTTTAAAGCAGGAAGCAGAAGCGATTCATAAGGAAGACGAAGAAATCAACCGCCAAATCGGCGAGAATCTGCTGACACTTTTAAAAGATGGCATGGGGCTGCTCACTCACTGCAACGCGGGTGCGCTGGCAACGGCTAAATACGGCACGGCAACAGCACCTATGTATCTGGCAAAAGAGAGAGGCTGGGACTTTAAGGTGTACAGCGATGAAACACGCCCTCGTCTGCAAGGTTCAACGCTTACAGCGCTCGAGCTTCATTCTGCCGGCATCGATGTGACGGTCATCACCGATAACATGGCGGCAGTCGTTATGTCTCAGGGGAAGATCGATGCGGTTATCGTCGGCTGTGACCGTGTCGCAGCGAACGGTGATGCGGCCAACAAAATCGGCACGCTCGGTGTATCTATTCTGGCGAAGCATTATGGCATTCCGTTTTATGTGGCGGCGCCAACACCGACGATCGACATGAAAACGCCAGACGGCTCGCAGATTCCGATCGAGGAGCGCGATGCGTCTGAGGTTACAGGTCTTTACGGCACGAAGACAGCGCCTGATGGTGTGAAGGCGTACAACCCGGCGTTCGATGTGACACCGCATGAAAACATTACCGCCATCGTAACAGAAAAAGGAATCGTGTATGCGCCATTTGAAAAGAACCTGCAGGAACTTTTTTATGGCCAGCATACTTAAAAATCGAGGTGGAGCATGATATTACAGCAAGAACGTGAAGATATTGTGAAATACGGAAAAAAGATGCTGACGAGCGGCCTGACAAAAGGGACGGGCGGCAACATCAGCATCTTTAATCGTGAAAAGGGACTCGTCGCGATCAGCCCGAGCGGCTTGGACTATATGGAAACAGAGCCTGAGGACGTGGTAGTTATGGATCTAGCAGGTCAGGTGATCGACGGCAGCCGCAAGCCTTCGAGCGAGCTGGATATGCACCTGATCTTCTACCGAGAGCGTAATGATATTGACGCTCTTGTCCACACGCATTCGCCGTTTGCCTGCACGATCGCGACATTGAACTGGGAGATTCCGCCGATCTCGTATCTGGTGGCGTTTGCAGGTCCGAACGTGCGCTGTGCACCGTATGCGACGTTTGGGACGAAGGAGCTGGCTGAGCTGGCGTTCGAAGGGATGAGCGACCGCCGCGCCGTGCTGCTAGCGAATCATGGTATGATCGCTGGCGGTGCTTCAATACAGCAGGCGTTCAACATCGCAGAAGAGATCGAGTTCTGTGCCGAGATTTACTGGAGGGCTAAATCATCCGGAGGAGAGCCCGTGCTGCTTTCAGATGCTGAAATGGCGCTGCTTGGGGAAAAGTTTAAGAGCTACGGTGTGTAGTTAGAAAAGCTTGGGGGTACGGTACCATTAACCGCATTTCGCGCTGTTAAGCCGAAATTGCGGAATGGGTACCGTACCCCCTTGTTTATATTAAGAAACAGCTCCAAATGCTGAAGGATACTTCACCTTGCCTTTTATGCTGTCGAGTGAGTTCTCTTGCAGTTCGATGACCATGAACACTTCATCTGGCACAGGGAAAGGTGCTGCGATGCCTTTTGTGACAGAAGGAGTGAAGCCGAATTTTGAATAGAATTCAGGGTGCCCGAGAACAGCAGTGTGTTTGTAGCCAAGCTGTCTGCATTTTTGCAGCCCTTCTTTAACGAGAGAAGAGCCGATGCCCTGGTTTTGATATTGTGGCCTGACCGACATTGGAGCAAGAGCTAATGTTGGAACGGGACCAGCTTCTGTTTCAATGGAGATAATGCTGAACAGGATGTGTCCGATGACTTGGTTGTCATGTAGCGCAACAAGTGAAAGCTCAGGAACGAAAAACTCAGATTGTCTGATCGCTTCTACTAGCTTTGATTCATTTTCGCCTTTAAAAGCGAGATCGTTTACCTCTCTGATGGCAGCGATATCTTGTATTTGTTCAGGCCGAATGGTTATCAATGACCTCTTCCTCCCTATAAGTCAGTCTTATTAAAAAGAAGGTGCCCTTTTGAAAAGAGGGGCACCTTCTTGTCGTTATGGCGTGTCCTGTGGCGTTTATTTGCGATTTCAGGTCTTTTATTTGCAAATTTCAGAGTGTTATTTGCGAATCTTGAAGTTTTATTTGCAAATCCTGCAAGTTTATTTGCAGCTCTAAAATTGCTATTTGCAGATAATCTTGTTTTCTTGCTTTTTAACACATTTATTTGCGCAGAACCCCAGTTATTTGCATGCAGCAAGCAGGAAAGAATTTAAACCGGCATTTTCGCAAGCTGCTCCTGAATCGCATTTTTAATAGACTCTGGCTTGTCTGTCGGAGCAAAGCGGCTCACGACATTTCCGTTACGGTCGACAAGAAACTTCGTAAAGTTCCACTTAATCGACTTCGAGCCCAGTATGCCTGGTGCTTCTTTGCTCAAGTATTTGAAGAGCGGGTCAGCAGCATCGCCTTTTACATCAACCTTGGCGAACATCGGAAAGCTGACGCCGTAGTTTAGCTGGCAAAATTCCTGGATGTCGCTCTCGCTGCCCGGTTCTTGTGCGCCGAACTGATTGCACGGGAATCCGAGGATCTCGAAGCCCTCGTCTTTAAGCTCGCTGTAAAGTTCCTGAAGTCCTTCGTATTGAGGTGTAAAACCGCATTTGCTCGCCGTGTTTACAATCAATAAAACCTTGCCTCTCAGTCTATCAAGAGGTACCTCTTCACCTTTAATGTTCTTAGCCGTAAAATCATAAACCGTCATGAAGGCCGTGCTCCTTTTGTTTTTCTTTTATTGTACAATGCTTAGCCAGCGACTTCACACAATTTGCACAGCATTCACTTTTAATAGACGTAAACTCCAACAAGCAGCAGGGCGATGACGAAATTCATTCCCATAAAGTATGCGAAGCTTTTTAAGACGCCCCATTCTATCCCTTTCGCAGCCTTCAAAATAAGAAGGGAAAGGACAGATGCAGCAACTGGAATAACGTACGAGCTGCCCGAGAACGTCAAATAAGAAGGGGCAGTGGCATAGAAGGATTCGTTAAACAGCCGCTGTATGCCATAAACCTGTATAGCCGTGAACAGAAGAGCAGGCACCCAGAACACCCACGGCCGCTCATCGTCAACCGCTTTGCTGTTGGTTGCATAAAGAACCATAAATAACAGTATTGTAGGAACGATCCATAGCATGGCTACGGACATGGCAAAGAACCCAACCAGCACAGAAGAGAATGTATCGGATCCTGCAATGATTAGATCATTGCGGTTCATTTCCTGGCTCTGTTCCTTAATAACAGGATTGTGGCTGGAGGCATAAAGGCGGTTGCCATCTTTTTGCATTCCTCTCAGCCAGAAAACGTTCTCCCCGTCAATCGTAGCTGGGAAGCGATTAAAGTTATCGGTCGTGCTGATCCTTTCTGCATCCCAATCCGCTATTCCTCGAGTAGCTGAAAAAATGCTGACTGACTTTTGATTGGAAGCTAGCATTGCCCTTGCTGAAAAAAGAATTTGCGGCACTCCATCCTTAACAAAAATCTCGGTGTGTGTCGGCTTTTCAACAAATGTAGCGGTCTTTTTATCAAGAAAGAGCATCTTATTGAATTTCATTTCCTCAAGCTTATCGGCAGGTGCATGTCCGTAATAAGGGAAGTAGGACTGGCCGCCGCCTGCGGTTGAATATCTTGTGTATATGACGTGTACCTCTCCTTTTTCTTCTGCAAAACGGAAGCCAAAGAGTGTTTCTGAGGACAGTTTAAAGTACTTAACAAGCGCGGAGACTTTATATTCCTGTTCGTTCTTTGTAACGTAATACAGGTTTTGATTGGTGTTAGATGTCTCGGTCGCAAGGACAGAATCGCTTGTTGAGTTGCCTGAAAGGTGTGTCACTGGGGCTTCGAATTTCTTGATTTCCACCGTTTTTCCGCTATCAGGCGTATAGGCGAACAAGCTGCTGCCTCGTGAATAATACACGATACTTTTTGAAGGAGCCATCAGTTCCACGTTTTCTGCCAGCACGCTTTTTTCTCCATCTTTTAAAAGGATTAAATCCTTCTGATAGGTAGAAATAAACGTTGAACCATCCGACCAGACTCTTGCATTATCGTCTAGTGTTGTCTTGATTTTCTTCTGTTTAACAACATTTAGCGTTTTATCTAGTTCTACCGCCTGAACACCGGTTTTGCCCGCTGTAAATACAAGTGTATGGCCATCTTTTTCGGACAAGAAAGGCAAGTATTCTCCTGATTCAATTGGAAGCTCGATCGAACGGCTCCAGTCCTTTGAAGGCAGTCTTGTAACATTCTTAATATTGTCCCATAAAATGAGTGCGGCAAGGAGGGACAGGACAAGCAGCGGGACTAGCCAATGCTTGTATTCTCTTGGATCTTGCTGTTTCTTTTTTTTGAGCGATGTTTCCATATTTTTTCCCCTTTTTATTTCTCTGTACATTATGGATTCAAGATATAAATCCCATCTCCTTTTTATTTCGGCCATGTTCTCCTACGCCTCAAGTCTTATCTGAAATTATAGCTGCGGTCCATTATGAGAAAACGGAGATACAGGTAAGCTAAATGTATGAAAGGAGGAAGCCACAAATGAAAAAATTTGGCTTGCTTGTTATAGGAGGAATTGCGGCGATCGTGCTGCTGGCGAATCTCGGCCCGATGGCGGGACTCGCGATTGGATTGGCGATATTGTATTTCGCGTTTAAAAAGTTTACCGGTGCTGAAACGACCGGCAAGAAGGTACTGTGGGGAGCGATTGGGGTGCTTGCATTATGCGCTTCAATTTCAAACCTGCCAGCTATCCTTGGCGTAGTCGCGATCTACGTGCTGTATGTTGTGTACAAAAAATGGAACGACCATGCGATCAGTGAACCAGCTGTGTCAGACGATCCATTTACTAATTTTGAGCGCCAATGGGCGGAACTAAAGAAAAACTAAAGGAGAGATTCAGGATGAACGCATTTGAACGGTTGAAAAACACGATTATGGCAGATATTCACGATTTGATGGATAAGAAGGAGGAGAAGAACCCAATTCTTCTTCTGAATCAGTACCTTCGACAATCCGAGCAGGAGGTTGCGAGGATTGGAAAGCTTGTTGAACGTCAGCGAACATTGCTTGACCAGTTCGTCGGCGAGCTGAGAGAAGCGGAGGAAAAAGCGGCAAAGCGAGCAGGGCAGGCGGAGCTTGCACAGCGTGCTGGCGAGCAAGATTTGTATGATTTTGCGGTGATTGAAAAAGAGCAGTACGAATTGCGCGCGGCTCAGTTGAAGGAGTCAGGTTCGAAAGCAGAGAAGGATCTCGAGCAGCTTGAGCAAAAGTATGAGCAGATGAAGCATAAGCTGAAGGACATGTACATTAAGCGTATGGAGCTGATGGGGCGCGAGAATGTTGTGCGCGCGAACCGCAGCATCGACCGGGTGCTGAAGCCAGAGGATGCGAGCAAGCAGCCGTTCCGGTTTGAGGATATTGAAATGTTTATCGAGCGCCTCGAGCAGAAGGTGAACAGCGAGTATAACCGAAGCTCGATGGAAGCCCGTTTTGCACAGCTGGAAAAAGAGCTGAAAAAGGAAGAAGCGCCCGGCGCGGCGAACTAACTATAGCTGATTGTTTTAAGGCGCCTTAATTGTGCGCCTTTTCATGTTGAGAATGCTTTGGGGGTACGGTACCATTCATAGTAAATAAGGTTAACAGCGCTAGATTATGATGAATGGTACCGTACCCCCAGACCTTGAAAGAGAGAGTGACTGCACATGCGCCTGAAAAAGAAATCCGAATATATAAGCTGGATCCTGTTGATCGGGGTTGTGCTTTTATTATTAGAGGCATCCTTTAACGGCGAGGGCATCGTGTTCGTGTGCGTACTCTCTGCCGGCCTCATTTATCTCGGGAAGAAAAAGTGGAACAAGACAATTGGAAAGCTGATGTTCTGGGCTGGTGTCATTATTTTAGGCATAACGGTATTAAATTTAATGGCGTTTAAGTTTCTGCTCGTTGTCGCCCTGCTGTTTCTCATCGTTCAGTTTTATCAGTCCAAACAAAACCCTTCCATCATTGAACCGGTTATTTCAGGACCTGTCGAAGGGGCGGAGGAAGAGCTGTATGAACGGAAATCCCTGCTGCAGAATTTGTGGTTTGGCAAACAGTCGACGCCGGATTATGTGTACGAGTGGGATGATATAAACGTGCAGTGCGGAGTCGGTGATACGATTATAGATCTGAGCCAGACAATCTTGCCGCAGGGAGAAGCGGTCATTTTTATCCGAAACGTGATCGGCAACGTGCAGATTCTTATTCCTTATGATATTGACGTGAGCGTACAGCATTCTGTGTTTGTCGGCTCTACGGTTATTTTTGAAAAATCGGAGCAGAACATCTTCAACCAGACCCTTTATTACCGGACAAAGGAATATGCTACTGCTGATAAAAAGGTGCGGGTTCTTACAAGCATCGGTGCCGGGACACTGGAGGTGAAGCGAGTATGAGTACGGTACTGCGCTATATGATCTCTGGAATCGGCATCGCGTTTCTTGTTCTTGCCCTTATTTCAGCAAGTGTTTATTGGTATTTTCCGATAACGGATTATGAATTTTTATGGAAAACACATGTGCTGGATGTGCCGTTCGTGCTTCTCGTGCCGTTTGCATCGTTAATGATCGGAGCATTCTTAGGGATGTTCTCTGGCATCTCATCAAGACGACAGCTTAAAATCGTCGAGCAGACGCTGAAAATGATCGAGGACGGTCGACAGGTGAACGTGAAGGAAGCTGGCGGGCTGGAACTTCGTGCGGTGATGAAGCGGGTCGCTGCCATTCAGCAGCAGCTAGGCGAGAAAATTCGGCAGTCACAAAAGATGGCGTCCGAAAAAGCCGTGCATCAAGAGCAGCGTATACAGGATATTATCTCGCAGGAACGGCATCGGCTCGCGCGTGAGCTTCATGATTCGGTATCGCAGCAGCTGTTCGCCGCGAGTATGATTATGTCGGCGGTGAATGAAATAAGGCCACAATCTGATGACCGCGAAACGAAGCAGCTGAGGATGGTCGAGGAAACGATTCATCAGACACAGCTTGAGATGCGAGCATTGCTGCTTCATTTAAGGCCTGCCGCGCTGAACGGGAAATCGCTTCAAAAAGGGATGGAAGAGCTGCTCGGCGAGCTGCTGCAGAAGGTGCCGATCGAACTCAAGTGGAAGATTGAAACGATTCAGCTCGATAAAGGTGTCGAGGATCATCTGTTCAGGATATTGCAGGAGTCGGTCTCAAACATCCTGCGCCATGCCGAGGCAAAAACAGCACAGATTTTGCTCATTCAGCGTGATGATCTGATCATTTTACGAGTGGAAGACGATGGTGTCGGATTTAAGATGGAAGCACAGAAAACAGGTTCTTATGGACTGCAGAACATGCATGAGCGAGCAGCCGAGATCGGTGGCACGCTGAAGCTCGTAAGCGTTCCAGGCCAAGGAACAAGGCTGGAAGTGAAGGTACCGATTATTGCGGCAGGAGATGAGAATGATGATTAAAGTACTGTTAGTCGATGACCATGAGATGGTGCGGATCGGTGTTTCAGCTTATTTGTCGGCACAGCCGGATATCGAAGTCGTAGGCGAGGCGGAGAACGGAAAAGTGGCGGTAGAGCTGGCATTAGAGCACAGACCGGACGTCATTTTGATGGATCTTGTCATGGATGTGATGGACGGTATCGAGGCAACGCGCCAGATTACGAGTTTGTGGCCAGAAGCTAGAATTATAGTCGTTACGAGTTTCCTTGACGATGAAAAAGTGTATCCTGCACTCGAGGCCGGTGCGACGAGTTATATGCTGAAAACGTCCAAAGCGGGCGATATTGCGCAGGCTGTACGCGAAACGCATCATGGAAAATCGGTGCTTGAGCCAGAAGTGACCGGGAAGATGATGAGCCGGATGCGCCAGAAGACGGTCAGGCTGCCGCACGAGGAGCTTACTGCACGTGAGATGGAGATCCTCATGCTGATGGGGCAGGGAAAGACGAACCAAGAGATCGCCGACGAGCTGTTTATCGCGCTGAAGACGGTGAAGGTGCACGTGAGCAGCGTTTTGAGCAAGCTTGACGTACAGGACCGGACACAGGCTGTGATTTACGCGTTCAATCAAGGGCTGATTAAGGCATAAAAAATGGGGGTCCGGTACTCTTTGGTACCGGACCCCCATTTTTTTGTTAAATCTGAACGTGAGGCTCTGCTTCCTCTTTTGTCTTCTCTTCATGAGGTTTTTGACTGTTCTGCAGCTCTAGCTTCAGCTTTTTGATCGTGCTGTTCAGCTGCAGCATTTTGATAAAGCCGAAGAAGCCTGCAGCCAAGCCGCCAATCGCGGCGGATCCGAGTATGATCAGGACGAGCGGCCATTTTACACTTCCAAAGATATAGTTAAACTCCACATCATTTCCGTTAACCACCGCGAAAACAGCGATAATCAGGGCGAATACTAGTCCTAAAATAAGATAGCCTTGAGCTTTCATTCTACTTCCTCCTCTTATTTTCTTTTTTCATTGTTAAAATAAATCGCATTAATGATGCCGCCGAGAATGATGACCATTGCGGACAGGTAGAACCAAAGCATAAGTACTACGATCCCGCCGAGCTGGCCGTAAAAGGCGTCATAGTTATTGTCACTCACATAAGCCGCGAACCCGAACGAAACAAGCTGCCAGCATATCATTGAAAATACGGCCCCTGGCATAACTTGGCGCAGTGTGAGGTTGATAGACGGCGAAAAGTAGTATAAGGCGATAAAAAAGCTGAACAAAAAGATGCTCCCGATGCCCCACTGTACGCCCGTCCAAAACAGATAAAACTTAGGAATATCAAACACGTTTGTCAGATACACACGGATAAATTTTTCGAAAAACGGGATGATGACCGAAAATAGGACAGCGATCATGAAGCCTGCAGTAAGGAGCAGACCCTGCGCGATCTGCTTTAGAGCACTGTCATTTGACTGCACTTCATAGGCGTCATCCAATATCCGTTTCATGCATTGAAATCCCATCGAAGACAGCCAGAGCGTAGCAATTAAACTTAATGAAAGAAAATTGCTGCTGCTGTGGCTTGTCGTGTATTTCAAGGTCTCTGTGATCAATTCAAATGTTTCATCAGGCGCGTAGGGCTGTACGAGCAGCAATAATGCGTTCTCGTTTACAGGCAGATAAGCTAAAAGGGAATAGATCACGAACAAAAACGGGAAGACAGACATTAAGAAATAATAAGCCATCTGTGCAGAAAGGTCATACACCCGCATCGTCACGAACCGGCTTTTTAATTGCTGAAGCAGCACGGCGCTTCACTCCTTTCACCACGCCTTGTCCTTATTTTACGTTATTCATGTGCTGTAATAGGTATTCGGGAAGACGTGTTTTCAGGTTTCGATTGTTTCGTAGAATTTTACTATTGTGTTATAATAACTCATGCATATCAACGGATTATAAATTATTGAAAAATAAAATGCAACAAAAAATACTTCGTAGAATTTTATTCGTGAGGTGATTTTCCATGCTCTTTTCTGATGTCACAAGTCAGTTTTTAAAGAGTTTAAAAGGCAAATCGAATGAAACCATAAAAACGTATCATCACGTCATCAAGCAGCTTAGCGCCTTTCTTATAGAGAGGAAAAAAAGTATACAAAGTGTGACGAGAGAGGATATACAGCAATATTTGAACAATCTGGCTGCATCGGATAAAAGTCAGGCGACGATTCAAAAGCATTGGAGTGCGATCAACACTTTTGCCAAAATGTCCGGCAAGGAAAAGATACTGAAAGAAATCGTGGTACCAAGTAAGGAAGCCGCAGCGAAAACGATGAGAAGCGGCTTGGGCAAGCTGGAGCAGAGCAGGCTTGTGAAAAGTGTGAAAAAGCATGGCAGCAGGCGGGACGTGGCGATTATCATGCTGCTGCTTACAACGGGAATATTAATTTCCGAACTGATTGCTCTCAATAAAAAAGACGTGACGATCACGCCGCGGAAAGCGAAAATAACAGCTGGAAAGCAACGTGCCAAAAGGACGATCACGCTGAATGCAGCGGCAAGAAAAGCGCTGGTTGTGTATCTTGATCAGCAGCAGGAAAAAGAAAAAGAGAATGAAGCGCTGTTCTCGTCAAGCCGGTCTGGCAGGCTGGATGTCCGAAGTGTGCAGCTGATGCTGAAGAAACACGGCGTTACGGCGAGAGAGCTGCGCCAGACATTTATTATGAGTTTGGTATCGGCCGGAAAAAAGCTGTCAGAAGTGCAAAGTTTGACAGGAATTCAGTCACCCCAGCAATTGAGTGAGTACTTTATGAAGAAGAAGGAAGAAAAATAAGGAAAGCCTAGAATAACATCCTAAAGACAAGGATGTTATTTTTTTACATAAATACCTTGCATTATAGAGTAATGTGAATTATAACTAAATTAGGAGGTGGGCAATTTTGGAAGTGAACAAAGAGGTTTTAAAAGGACATATTGATACATTGATCCTATCGCTATTAAATGGCCGGGATATGTATGGATATGAATTAGCAAAACTGGTGCGGGAAAGAAGCGAAGAGCAGTTTGAATTGAAAGAAGCTACGCTTTATTTGTCATTAAAACGATTAGAAAAGAATAAATGGATCTCGTCTTACTGGGGTGATGAACAAGGACCTGGCGGAAGAAGAAAATATTATAAACTTACTGCTTTAGGTGAAAAAGGTTTTGAAGAAAAGCGTTCTGAATGGCAATTTGTTAAAAAGATCATTGATTCGTTTTTAGAGGGGGGAAAGAACCATGAAACAAATTGAAGTGTTTGTAGATTCGGTATATAACAGGGCAGGGGGCAGCACAAAAGAAGTTAAAGAGTTAAAGGCAGAACTGAAAAGTCACCTGCTGGAGGCTGTTCAAGATTTAAAAGCACAAGGAACATCAGAACAAGAAGCCATTACTATTGCTCTCGAACGCTTCGGTGGAGAAAGTGAAATGCGTTCTTTAGTCGATCAATTGTTCAAAGCTCAAAAGGTGTTTGCCAAACGATTGCTTCAGACAGCACTGGCATTCTTAGTTGTAACTTCCGTTATATGCGGCGGTTTATGGGCGATGGATGAGTCCGAAATGAAAGAGAATGTCACGGTTGTTGATAAAATAATCGGTACAGAAAATACAGCCGGAATTTTGGAAGGTAAAGAAGCAATTTCCGAGGATGCGAAAGAGAAAATCGAAGCTTTAGTACGAGATCATAATCAAATCTTAAATCTTCAAGTTTTTAAAATGACTGATGTCGCAAAAACATCAGAAACAGGCTCCGTTTATTACCGTGTAGACGAAGCTGCACCAGCGTATAAGGTTGGAAAATCGCCTTCTGATGAAAAAAATTGGATGTTGATAAAGGAAGAATATCTTTATGACAATGACTGGTATGTGCAGCTTGAAGCAGTAAAACTTTTTGCTTTCATCCCTTTTGTTTTATTGATCGGATTGGCGATATATGCGACATTGTTTACCATCTGGGCATCAATCAATGCCTATCATCATAGACGGCTAAACACTGGCTGGGTTCTTGCTTTTGCTTTGCTAAATGTGGTCGGTTACTTGGTGTATTATCTTTCGGGTAGAAAAGCAATGGTGTAAAAAACGATGAAATACAAGCTTCCTCATTCCTAAGCGAATCAGGCGGCTTTTTTTATGGTTTTTTTGTAGGGTACGGTACCATTCATCTTCCATTCAGGGATAACGCCTGCTGCAGATGAATGGTACCGTACCCCCATTTTCTGTTGACACAGCAGGCACTTACGAATTATAGTTATCATCGTGAACTGTTTAAGAAATGAACAACTTATTCTAGCAGGATGGAATGGTGAATAGAATGGACATTGTGCGTTTGCAATCAGTGATGCAGCGGTTTGATACAGCATCATTTACGGTGAATAAAAAGTTTGCCTCGCTTATACGGGAGCAGATTCAGGATGAGCTGACGATGGATCAGCTGAACATGATGCGGTATATCCAGAATTTCAGTCCGTGCACGACGACGGAGCTGGCGGATGCTTTTTGCGTGAACAAAAGTGCGATCACCGCGATCGTGACACGTATGACGGAAAAGAACTACATAAAGCGAGTCCGCGACCGTAAAGACCGCCGCATCGTTTACTTAACGCTGACGGCGGAAGGCAAGAAAGTGTTTGATTGGGCTGAGGAAAAAGTGTTTCAAATTGTGGGGCCGTATCTTCAGCAGTTTGATGAGAAAGAGATCGAAACGTTCCTTTCGCTATATGAAAAGCTAAGCAGCATGCTGCAAAAAGATTAAGGGGAGAAACCAACATGAGTTCACTGCTTAAAATGAAGTGGTTTGTTTTTGCTGCATGGGTGGCGGTTGTCGCGGTTCTTGTCACGACGGCGCCAAACATGGTCGACCTTGTCCGCGATAAAGGGCAGATCAACGTGCCTGATGGCTACTCGTCGAGCTATGCGAGCGAGCTTCTCGATGAGATGGCAAAGCAAGATAAGGATGCGAAGGGATCATCCGTCGCGCTTGTTTTTCACGAAAAGGATAAACTCAACGAGCAGGATCTAGCTTCGATCCAGACAGGAATTAAGAATCTTGAAGATAACAAAGAAAAGCTTGGCATCACGTCTATTGTTTCGCATTTTAACGAAAAAGAGCTGAAGAAGCAGCTTGTCGCAAAAGACGGAAAGACGGTGCTCGCGCTTGTTACGGTAGACGGAAAAGACCGTCCGGCAGCTGAGATCTCGGAAGACTTGTATGATGCCATAAAAGACGTGAACGTGAATCATTATTACACGAGCAGCTGGATGATCGATGAAGACGTGGTCATGAGCTCGCAAGAAGGGCTGAAAAAGACCGAATACATTACGCTGATCTTTATCTTAGCGGTGCTGTTTATCGTGTTCCGGTCGTTCGTAGCGCCATTTATCCCGCTCATTACAGTGGGATTGAGCTATATCACCGCACAGTCAATCGTGGCTTTTTTAGTGGATCAGTGGAACTTTCCGCTCTCCAACTTTACGCAAATTTTCCTCGTGGCGGTTTTGTTCGGTATCGGAACAGATTACTGTATCCTGCTGCTGAGCCGTTTTAAAGAGGAGATGGCACATCATGAATCACTTGCTGACGCAATAAAGGCAACTTATAAAACAGCAGGGCGTACCGTAATTTACAGCGGACTCGCGGTTATGATCGGTTTTGCCGCGATCGGCTTTTCGCAGTTCAAGCTGTATCAGTCAGCTGCAGCG
The DNA here is from genome assembly GCF_002245695.1 of Fictibacillus aquaticus. Classification (GTDB taxonomy): domain Bacteria; phylum Bacillota; class Bacilli; order Bacillales; family Fictibacillaceae; genus Fictibacillus; species Fictibacillus aquaticus. The sequence continues at coordinate 209,692 of NZ_NOII01000003.1, forward strand.
GTCGCGATCGGGGTGGCTGTCCTTTTGATCGCACTATTAACATTGGTACCGTTTTTCATGGCGGTGCTCGGCAAGAAGATATTCTGGCCGGCCAAAGGCTCGATGGAGCACAAACAAAGCCGTTTATGGGCGGCGGCAGGAACGTTCTCACTCAAACGTCCGCTTGCCTCTTTGCTAGTGGTGGCAGCGATTACGGTTCCGTTTTTGGCAACATATGACGGTGATCTCTCGTTCAACTCACTAGACGAAATCGGCGACAGTTACAATTCGGTAAAAGCGTTCAACGTGATTTCGGAGAGCTTCGGTCCTGGCGAATCGCTTCCGGCTAAAATCGTTGTGAAGAACGACGAGCCGATGGACGAATCGCAGTATTTAACGACGATCGAAAAAATCAGCCGTGAAGTGGAAAAAGTGGACGGCGTAGATAAAGTTAGAAGCGCCACACGTCCGGTCGGCGAGGAATTGAGCGACCTGTACGTGTCCAACCAGGTGGATACGCTTGGCGAGGGACTTGGCAAAGGAAACGATGGATTGAAAAAAATCAGCGGCGGACTGTCAGAAGCGAGCGCGAAGCTGAGCGAATCCGAGCCGAAAATGAAGCAGACAACGGACGGTATCGGCGAATTGATCAATGGTACGAACGCGTTAAAATCAGGGGTAACGGATTTGTCTGGAGCGCTTAACCAAATTGAGCAAGGCATCCGTGACGGCTCTGCCGGAGCGGGCGATCTGACGGCAGGTGTTCAGCAGATCAGAACAAAGACGCAGGAGTTTTCAAAAGGCACCCAGACGCTTTTAACAAATTACAAGGAAGTTGAACAGGGGCTTGGCGACCTGCAAAAGGGATACAGTGACGCTCAAGCAAACCTGCAAGTTTCGTCTCAAGCGCTGGCAGGTTTGTCGGATAACTTTTCAAACCTAGAGTCAGCCTATCCTGGCATCAATTCAAACGATGATTACAATGCAATAAAGGGAACGGTCAACCAGGTAAGCGGAGGAACGAATCAGCTGTCAGAAGGGCTTGCAAAGTTGAACGGAGGACTAACACAGTCACAGAATGGCCTTCAGCAGCTGAACAATAATTTATCTCAAGTTGCCCAAGGGCAGCAGGCACTCGCTGACGGCCTTGGCCAAATCGAGTCTGGTCTAGCTGAGCTTGAATCAGGCTTAGTAAAGCTAGCAGACGGGCAGGGTCAGGTTACGGCGAAAATGCCGGAATTCACGAATGGTCTGAGCAAAATCGCCGGCGGTCAGGAGCAGCTGAAAAGCGGTTTCGGTCAGCTTGACGGACAGCTCTCTCAGCTGACGGACGGACTCGATCAAAGTGTGAACGGCATCGAGCAGGTGTCGGACGGATTGGATTCAGCGAATGACTATCTCGAGACGCTTTCTTCTTCAAGCGACAAAGAGATGGCCGGCTGGTTCATCCCGCAGGACGTTCTTAACAACAAAGAATTTCAGCAGGTGTTCGACAATTACATGTCTGAGGACCGTAAATACATGACGATGGATGTTGTGCTGAGTGAGAATCCTTACTCACAGGACGCTCTGACCAAAGTGGATGACATCGAGGCAGCGGTCGACCGTGCAGTGAAGGGGACGAACCTGGAAAACGCGGATTACGGCATCAGCGGTGTGACGAGCATCTATTCTGACCTTGATGAAATCTCCGCGTCCGACTACGCGCGCACGGTCGTGCTCATGCTTGTCGGAATCGGCATCATCCTTGTCGTGATGCTGCGGTCATTCATTATGCCGCTTTATATCATCGCATCGCTCATATTGACGTATTACACAGCGATGGCTATTACGGAGACAGTGTTCGTAAACATTCTTGGATTCTCCGGCATCAACTGGGCAGTTCCTTTCTTCGCCTTCGTCATTTTAGTCGCGCTTGGCGTGGATTACAGCATCTTCCTCATGGACCGGTTTAACGAGTATAAGGAGCTTACGGTTCAGAAGGCGATGCTTGAAGCGATGAAGAACATGGGGACGGTCATCATCTCGGCCGTTGTCATCCTTGGCGGAACGTTCGCCGCGATGTACCCGTCCGGCGTAGGATCGCTGCTGCAGATTGCAACCATCATATTAAGCGGGCTGCTGCTGTACGCGTTTATTATCCTGCCGCTTTTCATTCCGGTTATGGTAAAAACGTTCGGCAAAGCCAACTGGTGGCCGTTCATGCCTGGTGAAAAAGAATAAATAATAGAGTAACTGCCGCAGATGTGAAAGTCTACGGCAGTTTTTGTGTTTATGCTTTTAACGAAATATGCGAAAAGCTGCTAAAATCGAACAGCCCCATATCGGTCAGCTTAATCTCTGGTATAACCGGCAAAGTCAGGAACGACATCGTAAGAAACGGATCGAAATCACCGGTGAATCCGAGCTCCTTCAGCTTTGATTTTAAAGTAAGGATTTCGTCGTTCACTTGCTCAAAGCTTTTATCCGACATCAAACCGGAAATCGGCAGCGGAACAGAAGCGAGGACTTCGCCATTCTTAACGATCACATAGCCGCCTTTCATTTCCTGTATCGCGGATATGGCAGCGAGCATATCGCGGTCGTTCGTTCCAGCAACTACGAGATTGTGAGAGTCGTGGGCGACGGTTGAGGCGATCGCTCCTTCTTTTAAAAGCAGACCTTTTACAAGTCCTAAGCCAATGTTTCCTGTCTGGTGATGACGCTCGATGACCGCAATTTTCAGCAGATCATCTTTTACAGCAGGCACATCGCTTACTGTGATTTTCTTTTTGATCGTCACTAGTTTATTCGGAATAATCTCGATAACATTTGCGCTGTTACCATTATCCAGGTTAAGTGCCAGATTTTTTTCTGTAATTTGATGGATATGAATCGAGTCAGTGAGCGTTTCAGGCGGCTCAGCAGCAGGGAGATCTTGACCTGTATATGTTCCGTTACTGGCCGTTCGTTTTCCGCTCACATACACTTCTGAAATGGCGATGCTCTCAAGGTCGTCGAGCAGCAGAATATCGGCCTTATAGCCAGGTGCGATCGCTCCTTTTTCTTGGAGCCCATAGCATCGAGCCGCATTCAGTGAACTGAGCTGTATCGCCTGAAGAGGGTTCATACCATGACCGATGGCGAGCCGTACGTTATGGTCGACGCTGCCTTCTGCGACAAGATCGTCTAAATGCTTATCGTCTGTGCAAAACATAAAGCGGCTGGCGTTCGCTGGAGTTACAGCCGGAATGAGCGCGGCAAGGTCCTTAGCGACCGAGCCTTCCCGGATGAGCACGTACAATCCGCGGCGGATGCGGTCCAGCGCTTCTTCAGCTGTTGTGCATTCATGGTCGGTCGTGATGCCGGCTGACGCATATACATTTATCCCGTCAGCATCCAGCCCCGCGCCGTGTCCGTCGATGATTGCAGCGTTATGCGATACGGACAGAAGCTTGTTCAGCATGTCTTCTTTTCCGTTCAAAACAGCCGGATAGTCCATCACTTCAGCCAGACCGAGTACACGGTGGTGGGCATAGAAAGGATGCAGACTTTCTGCGTCTAGTGTGGCGCCGGCATTTTCAAATTGCGTTGCCGGAACACAAGATGGAAGCATGACCCGGACATCGAGCGGCAGACCCTCAGACTGCTGAAGCATGAACGATATGCCTTTGGTGCCGGACACGTTCGCGATTTCATGCGGGTCGGTGATTACGGTCGTCACACCGTGTGCGAGCAGCACTTTAGCGAACTCTTTCGGTGTTACCATGGAAGATTCAATGTGCACGTGCGCATCAATAAACGCTGGACTTATGTATCGTCCTGCTGCATCCACGATTTCCGTCGCATCTTTATAGCTCCCGATTCCAGCGATATATCCGTCTATTATGGCAACATCAGCCTCGATCGTTTCAAGGTTAAATACATCGATAATTTTTCCGTTCTTTATGATCAGGTCAGCTGGAATCCGCTTGCTCGCAGCATCGATCCGCCTTTTAAGTGCGTTCTTATCCATGAAGTACTCCTTTTTCACATATCTTATTCAATATCTCAAGTGTTGCACATTTTGGGGTGGATGAAACGTGGGAGTATTTAAAAAGGAGCGCTGATGGCGAGCGATGTGCAAATAACGCGGCGATGCTGCAAGCAAACGTGTCGAATAATAAATGAAATTACGCGCTGCAAACAAATTTTGAGATCTGCAAATAAAGGGTTCAGATTTGCAAATAAATCCCTCAGATTTGCAAAGAAAACTCCCGGATTTGCAAATAAATTAAGAAGTTATAAAATGTCTGCTGCTTTTGGTAAGCTCAGTTTGTATTTTCTATTCTTTTTTGCTCCTGTTGCAGGGATTACGAGCTGTTTTAATAGGCGGCTAGCAGTAAATACGGACTCTATAAGGACAAATTTTCTAAATAAAGAATTGGTGATATCTTCTCCAAATAGCAATACATAGTCATGTAAGGCAATAATGTGTGCATCGCGAGAAAAAGTTAAACAATTTCTGCAGCGCCACCCAGAATTAACTTTCACCATTGGATCACTAACCGATGGACAATTAGTATTTGGGCAAAAAACACCTAGAATTAAGTCATCCATTTTAAGGCTGTACCATTCCATTAGGTTGGGATTGTATGGAGTGTTGCGCTTCATCAGTATTTTGGAAATTTGTTTAATGGCTTTGTGGGATAGAAGCTCTTCTGTATGAACCGCTTCAAATTCAGTTGTTCGATTTGGAAGATTTAATCGAGAGGTAACGTTCTTATAAACAAAGTTGTGATTGGTTGTTGCGTCATACCTAGTATCCGAATTGCTCAGCACCACTTGGGTTTCTACTGGTACGAAAGGGCATTTATGATGTTTGAGCCAATTTTCCAGCTGTATGCGCTGTCTTTGAACCTGCAGAAGAGGATCGCTGTAGCTCCGTTCAAGGCCATTTTTATTATTATGAATCATATGCCGTGTATGCTGGTTAAACATAATGGAACCCGACATGTTTTTCGCTTCTAATATTAGAAAATAAGTAGGGGAGAGCAGAAGACAATCAATCTGAAAAAAATCTCCATTTTGGTTTTGAAGTCTCAGATCTTCAAGCACATAATAAAAGTCTTGTTTCAAAAACTTAAAATCATAATTTAAGGCAAGTTCTCCTCTATAACCCGCTAAACTCTTGGATAAATCCTCTTCAATTTCAACTCGTCTTTTATGCATAAGAGGAAGCCTTCTTAACAGAGCTTCCAGCTTCAAAATCTTTAGGGATATATAACGCTTTTTTAGAATGGTTACCATGGCATCCACCAGCCTTTTTTATGAATCATGGCATACATAAGATGATTTGCATAAAGAACAAAATCAGGATTTTAATAGTTGCTGACTGCTGAATTTAGATTAGTTCTAGCGTATTTCTCTAATTTTGATTGTTAGAGTAGTCATTTTTCTGCATTTCATAGTTTTTTGTGTGCAAATAATGCAGTGGTGCTGCAAGCAAACGTGTCGAATAATAAATAAAATTTCGCGCTGCAAACAAATTTTAAGAACTGCAAACAAAGGGTTCAGATTTGCAAATAAATCCCTCAGATTCGCAAATAAAACTCCAAGATTCGCAAATAAACCTGTACGGCCATCCTAAACAACATCTGCGCACTCTAAAAAATAGGTGTTGACACAAAGTGTCAACCCATATATGATTGTTAACAATTCAATATTGAGAATATTTACTCTTATCGAGAGCGGTGGAGGGACTGGCCCTATGAAACCCGGCAACCAAACTTACACGTTGTAAGTTCAGGTGCTAAATCCTGCAGAACACGTTTGTGTTCTGAAAGATAAGAGAGGTCTGAACTTAACTATTATGCCTCTCTGATTCTTTCAGAGGGGCTTTTTTGTATTCTCATAACAAAAATTCGAGGAGGACGACAAAGTATGAAAAAATGGGGACTTTTATTACTAATTTTAGTGGTGGCATTAACAGGCTGCGGAAGCGGTTCGGCAGAAAAAGGTGAAGCGCTGCCTGAAGATAAGCTGACGATCGGGGTAACAGCTGGTCCGCACGAGCAGATTTTTGAAAAAGTAGCGGAAGTGGCCAAGAAGGACGGACTTGAAATCGATGTGAAGGTATTTAACGAATACGTGATGCCGAACGTGTCGCTGTCTGAGAATGAGCTTGATGCGAACAGCTTCCAGACACAGCCATACTTAGATCAGTTCAAGAAAGACCGCAAGCTTGATATTGTGGAAGTTTTCGATACGGTCACGTTCCCGCTTGGCATCTACTCTAACAAGATTAAGAGCCTGGATGATATTAAAAAAGGCGATAAGCTGGGCATTCAGAACGATCCGATCAACCTGGCGCGAGCCCTTCAGCTGTATGAAAAAGCCGGCCTTATCAAGCTAAAGAAAGACGCGGGAATGGATGCAACGCAGAAGGATATCGTGGAGAACCCGAAAAATGTAAAGTTTGTTGAGCTCGAAGCTTCACAGATTCCTAGACAGCTGGATGAGCTGACAGCCGCAACGGTTAACACGAACTTTGCTATTGAGCACGGACTGAAGCCGAAAGAAGACTCATTGTTTATTGAAGGCGATGATTCGCCGCACGTGAACTTGATCGCGGTAAGAGGTGAGAACAAGAATGACAAGGTGCTGAAGAAGCTGGAGAAGGCGTACCGTTCGAAGGAAGTAAAAGATTTCATCCTGAAAGAATTTGACGGAGCAGTTCTTCCATCTTGGTAAAAAGAAAGGGCGGCGAGCGAGCAGATGATTAAGCTTCAGAACGTATCCAAAACGTTTGTCACGAAAAAAGGGAAGGTGGAGGCTCTGAAAAACGTCTCCCTTGAGGTAAAAAAAGGTGAGATATTCGGGGTGATCGGGTACAGCGGAGCAGGAAAGAGCACGCTCATCCGCACGGTGAATCTCCTCGAAAAGCCGTCGGAAGGGACGGTATCGGTGAATGGCACCGAGCTGACGAAGCTTTCTCCCAATAAGCTGAGTGCATCTCGAAAGAAAATCGGCATGATCTTTCAGGGGTTCAATTTGCTGAAAACAGCGACTGTCTATGAAAATATCTCGATCCCATTGCGGCTCTCCGGTCTGCCGAAAGCAGAGATTGATAACCGGGTAAAAAAATATCTATCTATCGTAGGAATTGAAAGCAAATCGGATTCGTATCCGTCACAGCTTTCCGGCGGGCAGAAGCAGCGTGTGGCGATTGCAAGAGCGATTGCACACGAGCCGGAAATCTTGCTGAGTGATGAAGCGACAAGCGCACTGGATCCGGATACGACCGAGGCGATTCTTGATCTTTTGCTGAAAATTAATGAGGAGCTCGGGATTACCATTCTCTTAATCACACATGAAATGAAGGTGATTCAGAAAATCTGTGACCGTGTCGCGGTTATGGAGAACGGTGAGGTGGTAGAGAACGGAAGCGTGCTGGATGTGTTTACGGCGCCGAGGCATGAGACGACAAAGCGTTTCGTGAACAGCATCTTCCATCATCAGCTGCCTGAAGCTTTACTAACAAAGCTGAAGGAAACCGGCTCGATCGTCAGCCTTTCTTTTGTGGACAACACATCGGGTGAACCGACGCTCGCTCTTGTGAGCAAGAAGTTCAACGTGTTTCCAAACATCCTGTCCGGTACAATCACTCAGCTGAAGGATGTGCCGTATGGAAAGCTGATCGTCCATTTGCAGGGTGATGACAGCGAAATCGACAGGGCAGTCGAGTTTTTAGAGCAACAGCATGTTTTGGTGGAAGGAGTGAAACGGAACGATGTCAAAAATAAGCGAATTTCTTGATCTGTGGGGCGACCAAATTATAGAGGCTATACTCCAAACGTTCCAGATGACGTCGATCGCGCTTCTCATCTCGATCCTGATCGGACTGCCGCTCGCGGCGTTTCTCGTATTGACGCGACAGGGAGCACGATTAGAAAACAAGTATGTTTACGGCTTTCTGAACACAGTGATTAACGTGATCCGTTCAGTGCCTTTCATCATCCTGCTGTTCTTTATCCTGCCGTTCACAAAATTTATTGTCGGCACATCGATCGGCGTAAAAGGAGTCATCGTGCCGCTTGTTGTTTACACAGCACCGTATATCGCGCGATTGATGGAATCGGCGCTGCTTGAAGTGGACCGTGGTGTGCTTGAGGCGTATGAAGCGATGGGCATCCCAACGAAAAAAATCATCTGGAACGTGCTCGTCCGGGAATCGCGCCCGGCTATCGTGCTAGGGCTGACTATCGCTACAATCGGGCTGATCGGCGCGACAGCGATGGCTGGACTCGTCGGAGCAGGCGGACTAGGAGACCTCGCGTATCGCTTCGGGCACCTGCGATATGAAGCCGATGTGATGTATGTGACCGTGTTCCTGCTGATTGTGCTCGTGCAAGGGCTTCAAACCGCGGGGAACGTGATTGCGGCTAGGTTGAGGAAGGATTAATCGATGACGGTTATTGAAAGAAGTCTCCCTTATTCGTATTCACATTTAGAAAAGGCTGCAGAACTGACGCTTGAAAAAGAACCGTTCACATACGTTCAGAGCGGAGCGGGAGCAGAGGTAACATTGCGTGCCAATGAGGAGGCATTTGAGAGGTGGGCTATTGTTCCCCGCGTTTTAAAGGATGTGAGCAGCCGCAATCTTTCGGCTAATCTCCTAGGCACACATCTGCCGTCTTCCTTTATGCTCGCGCCGATCGGCAACCAGGGCATCTTGCACGATGAAGGAGAGCTTGCCTCAGCGAAGGCAGCAGCCGCGTTCGGCGTGCCCTTTATCGCGAGCACCGTTTCGACCTTTTCGCTAGAAGAGATTGCTGCGGCAAACGGCGATGGCTCAAGGTGGTTTCAGCTATACTGGTCATCCGATTTTGAAGTGACAGCGAGCATGGTGCAGCGTGCGGAAACAGCAGGCTATTCAGCGATTGTCGTGACGGTCGATATGCCGGTCGTCGGTCATCGGGAGCGGGATCTGAATTATCAATATTTTCCCCTTGCACTCGGAAAAGGTGCGGCGAACTTCCTTCAAGATCCTGTTTTCCAAAGCAGACTGAGTAAATCTCCTGTTGAAGAGCGCGATGTAGCTCTAGCTGAGCTGCTGTCCGTCTTTTTTGAGCCGGCTCTAACGTGGGACAAGGTTCAGGAACTGCGAAAAATCACTTCACTTCCTATCTTGATTAAGGGAATTCTTCATGCAGATGACGCCAAAATAGCGGTGGACTTAGCCTTTGACGGAATCGTCGTTTCCAATCACGGGGGCAGGCAGCTGGATGGCTGCTTCTCATCGCTGGACGCTTTGCCGGCAATTGCGGACACAGTTAAGGGCAGAATTCCTGTTCTGTTCGACAGCGGCATTAGGCGGGGAGCAGATGCAGTGAAGGCACTCTCGTTAGGAGCGGACGCAGTACTCCTTGGCAGACCGTACGTTTACGGGCTAGCTGCAGGCGGAGAAAATGGCGTGAAGCATGTGATTGAGCAGTTTATAAAAGATTTCGATTCCGCCATAGCTCTGACTGGGCTTACAAAAGCGTCTGACGCGAATAGATCGATATTAAGAAAAGTAAATTAAAAAAGCTGGCCGTGGCCAGCTTTTCTTATTTATGCCGTCGTAATCACCGGCCCATTCTTCGTCACAATAATCGTATGCTCAATCTGCGCAACATAGCTGCCGTCATTTGTCGCAAGAGTCCAGCCATCTTCCATCTCATACGCTTCCTCAGCTTTCGTGGACACGAACGGTTCGAACGCCAAGACGAGGCCTTCCACCAGCAGCGTGCGGTCATGCGGCTCGTAATGATTGTGCACGAAATCCGGTTCGTCACGCAGCGACCAGCCGATACCGTGGCCGGTCAGATTTTTGATAATGTTATAGCCTCGTTCGCGAGCGCTGTTCTCGACCGCTCTCCCGACATTGTTCAGCTTAGTGCCTGGCTTGAACTTCTTTAATCCTTCTTCAAAGATTTCCCGTGCTGCCGCGCAAAGTTCCACGAGCTTTTGGTCCCCTTTTCCAACGACGAACGAGATGCCCGTATCGGCAAAATAATCGTTTTTCGAGCCGGAAACATCGATGTTAACCAAGTCGCCTTCTGCGATCACACGCTCGCCGGGAATCCCGTGCGCGACCTCTTCATTGACGCTGATGCACGTATATCCTGGAAAGCCGTACAAATCGAGCGGTGCCGAAACAGCACCATGCTTTTCAAATAAATCCTTCGCGAGATTATCAAGCTGTTTCGTCGTGATACCAGGTACGGTAGCTCGAACCATCTCATCGCGAATCCCTGCAACGATTTTTCCGATTTCTTTTAATCCGATTAAATCTTCTTCCGTTCGTACGATCATGTTTATCAGCCTTTCGAGTTGTTTTCTGCAAAATGTAATCCATTGTCTAAAAGAGCCTGACGAAGCTGCTTCATCACTTTTGGCCCGACACCATGCATGCTCGCGATTTCTGCCTCAGTATGTTTGGCGATGTCTTCTAAACTTATGCAGCCAGCTTGAGTAAGGGCACGCTGAGCAGGTTTGCTTATTTTAGGGAGGTCCATTTTACACCGCTCCTTTTTGTCAAAAAAACCAGCCCGAAAGTTCAGGCTGGCTGTATGCTATTCACTTAGGATGTCGATCACGCGGCCAACTTGTCCGTCTTCAAGGCGGACTTTGATGCCGTGCGGGTGGTTCGGCGACTTGGTCAAGATGTTCTTGACCACGCCTTTTGTTTTCTTTCCCGTACGCTGGTCCGCTTTTAGAATGACGTTCACAGGCAGTCCGGGTCTAATATTCGAGCGCTGACGGTGCATTATACACCAGTCCTGCGCGTTTGGTTGTTCTTCTTTTTCGTCTGCTGGCTCGACATCGGCTTGGTCGATTTCACCGGGTTCGTACTGAACGCGCCGCCGCTTTGCTGTGCTTTTTTCTCAGCCAGGCGCTGTTTAGCAAGCTCCTGGACGCTTAATTTCTTTTTCTCCTCAGCCATCGTTCAGGCCTCCTATTTTCTCGGCTTAAAGCCTTCTTCTTTTAAATAGCCTTCTGCTTCTGCATACGTTTCAAATGCTGCTTCAAGATTGCGGTTGTCGTCAAAAATGAACCACATCTCGTCTTCGAAAGCGAGCGTAACGTACTCGTAGTTCGGCCCAAGCCATCTAGACTCATTGCGGTCAGGAGTATCGTCTTTTTCCTGTTTCTCCTGCTGCCAGCCGTGGCGTTTGGACATGAATTCGATCGACTCTTGAATCTGAGCGATCAGTTCTTCTTTTTCAAACTCACGAATGTTCACATAGCCTTTGTCGTTGATCTGGTTCTGCGGCAGGTAGGCACCGTAAACAAATCCGTTTCCATTCGGGTGAAGGTGGTACACGACAATCGTCTTGTCCTGAACACTTTCCTCATAGTGGTAGTTCACGCGTCCAAGGGACACATCCGCACGCGTAAGCTGCGGGAAATTTTCTTCAATAATCGCAATTTTTTCTTCAAAAGAAAGCATGTATCGTAATCTCCGTTTCTTCAATATGATGGGATGATTATAACACACAACAGGGGTGAAAAAGAAATGGCGCCGGTGTATGGAATTATTGAACAAAAATCATAATCGTTACAACGGCGAAAGGCAGCCCGATTAACAGCAAAAACAAAAGCACCTGCTTTTTATGTTCTTTCATAAAATAAGCGAAGTTTGTTCTAGCCTTTTTGTTAGCCAGGAAAAAGACTAGAAAGAGAAAAGCAGCAATATATTCGATATTATCGAAAATGGATTTAACTATATTCATGTTATTTCCTCCAAGGGTTTACTATAAAAATTCTTGGCGGAGAATGGTTTTCCTTTGTGGTGTATTTGATTATTATCGAAAAATAAAATGGAGAAGTGTATTAATACACTACTCCACTTTAATCCTTAAAACCGAGTTCCTTTAAAAAGAACAAATAGAAAAGAAGCGGCAGCTGCCGCTTCTTTCATCTTTATACTGCTGACTCTTCTTTTTGTAACGCTTCTTCAAGCTCGTACCAATAATGGGCGAGTGTTTCCATGCCTTTGTCGAAGTTCTCGAGGTGGAAGTGCTCGTTTGGCGCGTGGAAGTTTTCCGTCGCCAAACCGAAGCCCATTAACACGACTGGAAGCTTCAGCAGCTCGTCGAACGTGGCAACGATCGGGATCGAGCCTCCGCCGCGTGTGAACGCCGTCGGTACGCCGTACACTTTTTCGTAAGCGCGCGCACCAGCCTGGATTGCCGGATGCTCGAGCGGTGTCACATATGGTGCGCCTTTATCAAACAGCTTCACGCTCACTTCAACACCAGGAGGCGTGTGAGCAGCGATATGGCGCTTCAATTTTTCCACGATTTCATCAGGCTGCTGGTCCGGCACGAGGCGGCAGCTTATTTTCGCATGAGCTTCGTTCGGCAGCACGGTTTTAATGCCTTCGCCTTGGAAGCCGCCCCAGATTCCGTTCACTTCAAGCGTTGGACGGACCCATGTCTGTTCCACATGCGTGTATCCTTTTTCGCCGAAAAGCTCCTTCACCTCAAGCTGCTTTTTCAACGGTTCCTCGCTCATGTTGAGCGCCGCAAACGCTTCTTTTTCAGCCTGTGTCATCTCTTGAACGTTTTCATAGAATCCGTCTACTAAAATACGTCCGTTACCGTCACGGAATGAAGCGAGAATCTCGGTGATCGCGTGAAGAGCGTTCTGAACGGCACCGCCGTAAAGGCCAGAGTGAAGGTCGCTGTTCGCGCCCTTAACATCAATCTGCAATGCCGCAAGTCCGCGCAGTCCATAGCAGATCGCCGGCTTGCCGCGGTCGAGCATGCCTGTGTCCGAGATTACGATCACATCAGCTGACAGCAGCTCTGTGTTTTCTTCAATAAACTTCGGCAGGTTCGCGCTTCCGATTTCTTCTTCGCCCTCGATGCAGAACTTGAAGTTCATCGGCAGCGTGCCGCGCGTTCTGAGGATCGCTTCGAGCACTTTTAAATGCATGAACACTTGGCCTTTATCGTCGCTCGCACCGCGCGCATACAATTTTTCATCGCGCACTTCGGCTTCAAAAGGCGGGCTGTGCCACAGCTCAACCGGGTCGACAGGCTGAACATCATAATGTCCGTAAATGAGCGCAGTCGGCTTTCCTTCTGCTTTGAGCCAGTCACCGTAAACAACTGGGTGCCCGTCTGTCTCGTAAACCTTTACATTTTCCATACCGATTTTCTCTAGATGGTCGGCAATCCACTGTGCGCCGCGCTGCATGTCGTCATTATGTTCCGGGAGTGCGCTGATGCTCGGGATGGCAAGCCACTCTTTCAGCTGGTTCAGGTTCTCTGTACGGTGCTGTCTCATATACTCCGCAATCACATGTTCCATGGACGTTCCTCCTATAAAGTCGTGTCTTTCTTCTAGTTTAATAGATTCGCGATGTAAAAGAAAATATTCTTTGGCAACGGGCAGGCACATATACTGGAACTTAACTCTGCAGAGGGAAGTCATTTTCCTCCTTTCCTAACATTTACTTTTCTTTGATAAAAGGCTAAAGTTAAGGATAAAAACCTTACACACTTGATAAGAATGAGAGAGAAAAGGGAGTGGAGCGATGAAACAGACGATTGGTTTTATTGGATGCGGAAAAATGGCGCAGGCGATGATCGGAGGCATGCTTAATTCTGGACTAGTGGCGCCGCAGCAAATCATGGCAAGTGCAAGATCCGAGAAAACGCTGGAATATGTAAAAGGAAAGTTTAACATCCTGACAACTGAGAGCAATGTCAGTGTGGCCCGTGAATCAGATGTCTTATTTTTAGCGATTCAGCCTTACGGGCATGAAGATGTACTAACCGAAATCGCCGAGCATTTGAAAGCCAATGCGGTAATCGTGACGATCGCAGCAGGTGTTAAAATAGAAAAGGTGGCAAGCTTCTTTGCATCTGGTGTTAAAGTTGTCCGCACGATGCCGAACACACCGTCGCTTGTCGGAGCCGGTATGACGGCTATGTCAGCGAACAGCGAAGTGACACGCGAAGAACTGCAGAACGTAATTACATTGTTTAAAAGCTTCGGTGAGGTCGAGCTGCTGCCAGAATCACAGATCGACGCGATCCCGGCCATAAGCGGTTCATCGCCAGCTTATGTATACATGTTTATCGAAGCGCTAGCAGATGGGGGCGTTAGGCAAGGCCTTTCCCGCAGCCAATCGTACCGTCTCGCAGCACAAGCGGTGCTTGGCGCGGCGAAAATGGTGCTTGAGACCGGCAAGCATCCAGGAGAGCTGAAGGACCAGGTCACATCTCCTGGCGGCGCGACCATTGCCGCTGTTGCGACACTGGAAGAAGAGGGTATGAGAAGTGCTGTGTTAAAGGCGATGGAAAGCTGTACAAATCGAGCGAAAGAACTGGGTGGAAAATAGATGAGTTTTAGAAGTTTAGGAATAAGTGAACAATGGGCGGAAAAGCTGGATGGGCTTCGGATTGTTAGTCCGACCCCAATCCAGCAGGACTCGATCCCGCACGTACTGCGCGGGCGTGATGTAGTCGGACAAGCACAGACTGGAACAGGTAAGACGCTGGCGTTCGTTCTGCCGATCGTAGAAAAATTAGATCCTGCTAAAGAGCACGTTCAAGCGCTGATCGTTGCGCCGACTAGAGAGCTGGCGATCCAGATCACAGAAGAAGTGCTAAAGCTGACAGAAGGAACAGGCGTTCATACGCTTGCCGTTTACGGCGGCCAGGACGTGCTCGCTCAGATGCACCGTCTGGAAGGGACTGTTCACATTATTGTAGCCACACCGGGCAGGCTGCTTGATCATGTGCGCCGGGAAACGGTATCACTTGACCGAGTTGAGACAGTCGTCCTCGATGAAGCCGATCAGATGCTGCATATCGGGTTTCTTTCAGATATCGAGCTCATTTTAGACGAAACGCCATCACAGCGCCAGACGCTGCTGTTTTCGGCGACGATGCCGGATGAAGTACGTGACTTATCAGAGCGTTTCATGAACAATCCGCTTCATATAAAAGTGAAAAGCGAGACGGTGACGGTAAAAGAAATCCGCCAGCGCATTCTGGAGACGACAGACCGCGCGAAGCAAGGCGATCTGATGAGCGCCATCCGTCAGCTTCGTCCGTTCATGGCGATCATTTTTTGCCGGACGAAACGCAGGGTGTCGAAGCTGAACGAAGCCTTGCAGGAGCACGGCTTTAACTCGGACGAGTTGCACGGCGACATGTCGCAGGCGAAGCGCGAAGACGTGATGAAACGGTTCCGTAAATGTGAAGTGCAATTTCTAATCGCGACCGATGTGGCAGCACGCGGCATCGATGTCGATGGGATCACGCATGTGTTCAACTATGACATCCCGCACGATGCTGAGAGCTACATCCACCGCATCGGCCGGACGGGGCGCGCTGGCAGTGAAGGTCTCGCCGTGACGTTTGTTGGGCGTAAGGATGATGAATTTTTGCGCGAGATTGAGAATGCAGCTGGGATGAAGCTGAAGCCGCTTGTTTTGGACAAGCATGAGAAGAAATCGGCTGATTCGGACGGAAATTCGAATGAAAAGCCGCGTAACTTTGCACGTGGACGAACACGTTCGAGGCAAGGGAACAAGGAAGAGCAATATAGAAGGAAACCACGCCGATAAATTATCGGAAATTAGGCCAGTGTTGCAGAAGATTCTGCAGTGCTGGCCTCTTTTTGTTGTGTGTTTGATTGGATTTAAGGTGGTGAGGGCTTGTGAAGGCTTGTTATGTGTGTCCAGCGGAAGTGCACTGAGGGGCGGCGGGCGTGTTCTACACAAATGCGGGCGCGATTAGCAAAGGCGCGGGCGCGAATGGATAAAACGCGGGCGCAAACACCTCATCCGCGGGCGCAAAACACCAAAGCGCAGGCGTTATTCCGTAATTTACCAAAAACCAACTAATTTCTACTTCACAAGCTCCCTCTTAAACCCCAAAAAGTCCTGCCGAAACACCGCATGCAGCACACAAGGCTGCTTTTCCCGCGTCTCCAGCCATTCCAGTTCCTCTGGAAACTGCGATTCAACATGCAGCGAAAAATAAGGAAGCTTCTCCTGCGCTTTCTGCGAACGGAGGTTAACCGCCCGCGCGCCGGCAAATACGTGCTCCATGCCAAGCTCCTCGAACGCGATCGACAATATCGCGAGCTTAGATGCCTGATTGTAGCCCATACCCCAATACTCATGGCCGATCCAGCTGCCGATATGGCAACGCTTCAGCTCACGGTCGATTTTCTTCAGTTCGGTAATGCCGACGAGCTCGCCATCCTCATTCAATATGACGCGCGACAGCACACGGCCCTCACGCTCTTCATCCATAATAAAATTCAAAAAAGACAAGGTATCTTCCACACTCGTATCGCGTAATCCAAGCGCGTCGCGGACTTGAGGCTGAGAGGCCAATTCGAAGATTCGCTGTGCGTATTTTAAATCGTGCTTAGCTAATGTTATGGTTTTCATCGATAACGTCACCTTTCAACCCGTAATAAAACTTTCCCCGTGCTCTGCCGGCTTTCCACCCAGTCATGGGCAGCGGCAGCCTCAGATAGAGGGTACTCCCGTCCTACTTTTATCTTCAGGCTGCCATTCGCTAAATAGCGAAAGACATGCTCTGCTGTTTCCTGCAGCAGCTCTGGCCGCTTAGCTCTTGTTGTACCAAAGCTGAAGCCAAGCACAGAACGGCAGCTTGAATGCAAATCTGCACTTACGACCGTACCCGCCTCGCCGCCTGCGTTGCCAAAATGGACAAGACGACCGAATGGCGCCAGGCACTTGAGGCTGTTTTCAAACACCTTGCCGGAAACCGAGTCTAGTATGACGTCAGCACCTCGGCCATCCGTTAACTCGTTCACTGCTTCAGCAAAATCTTCATCTAAAGTGCAAATCACATGATCCGCACCGGCGTCTGTAACCGTTAGCTTTTTATGAGGACGGCTTACCGTTCCGATCACGGTTCCGGCACCGAGCAGCTTTGCGAGCTGGATCGCAGTCGTGCCGATCCCGCCGGCGGCTGCGTGAATAAGCACAGTTTCACTTGGCTGAAGTCTCGCCACCTTTGAAAGAAGGTTAAACGATGTAAAAGAAACGATCGGGCAAGCGGCCGCTGTTTCAAGAGCAATGCCATCAGGAAGAACAAACGTAAGTTTTTCAGATGCCAGTGCATACTCAGCGTATGAACCGCCTGAAGTAAAGGCGATAACACGCTGGCCAGGCTTCAAATTTTCTACCCCAGGACCGACTTTTTCAATAACGCCGGCAGCTTCCATGCCAGGTATGTACGGCAACTCAACATTTCCTTTTTTACCGTAACGGGATTTTATATCTGCGAAGTTAACGCTTGTTGTGTGGACACGTATTAAGACCTGCTTATAGTCGGGGTCCGGTACCGGAACATCTGCAACGATCATATTTTCAGAACCGCCTAAGTTTTTAACGAGTATTGCTTTCATAAGTTGGCCCCCATTTTTTACAAAAATCTTATCATAATTTTGGAAATAAGTGGTGATAATACGTAGGTATATCGAATGAATTATGTGAAGTTTTCGTGAATAATGGGCTGTTATTAACACCTGGTAATAAATAAAGGTTGTATTATAAAGGTGACCTTGTTACGATAGGGATATTGGAAACGATTAGTAACGAAATTCAGGAGAGTAGGAGATGAGGAGAGCATGAAGGAACTGCATTCTTTCGGCTGGTATGCGAAGCAGATCACGCCAAAGCTGCCTGAAAAAGCATTTAAGCCTGTACCCGCACGACTTTTGGGAGGGCTAGCCTATTTGTCCATTACAGTTGCCGGTATTTTAGTGATCGGTTTGATAGATTCTTTTTATTGGTGGTTATCACTTATCATGGCTGCCGTTATTGGTTTAAGTTTTGCAGGAATGGGATTTTTGGGACACGAAATATTGCACGGAACGGTCGTACGCAAGCCGTGGCTCCGTGATTTTCTTGGAGGGGTAGCGTTCTACCCGCTTAGTGTCGGACCGAAGCTATGGCGCAAATGGCACAATGCCACTCACCACGCGCACACTCAGCATGTGGAGAAGGATCCGGATGCATGGCCGACGCTTGAGAAATTTACGCAGGACGACAACAAGTTTCAATGGGTGTACAAGCTGCCATGGTTTATTCGTTCAATCATCAGCTTTGCGTTTTTAGGAATTTCATTTACGATGCACTCGCTGAACATGTTCAAGCTGTTCATTAAAGAATTTAAGCCATCCAACCGTCCGATCGTTTGGATCCAGATGATTCTGCCTTGGGCAACATGGTTAGGTCTTCTGTTCTGGCTTGGACCGGTAAAATGGGTGTTTGCAATTCTGATTCCGCTTGCGATCGCGAACACGGTCGTCATGAGCTACATCGCGACGAACCACCGTTTGAACCCGATCACGAACGTGAACGATCCGCTGGCGAACAGCTTGTCGGTAACCGTTCCAAAATGGATCGACGTGCTTCACTTTAACTTCTCATACCATACGGAGCACCATTTGTTCCCGGGGATGAGCCCGAAATATTATCCGATGGTAAAGAAGCACATCATGGAAATGTGGCCTGAGCGCTATCATGCGATGCCGCACTGGAAAGCACTTATGGCACTTTGGAAGACACCGCGTCTGTATTACAACGAAAAGCAATTCATCGATCCTGCTCAGGGCAATGTGTACAACACCCTTGGCAACGGACTCGATCCAAGCAACATTGAATATATGAAAAAGCATGATATTAAAGGGGAGCAAGAGTCTCTTTAAATAGGATGAAACCGCCGGGCAGCTAGTGCTCGGCGGTTTTACATTTCACTGCATGGTTGAGGAAGAGAGAAGGTAAAGATCTGGCTCATGCTGTTGCAGAACCGGCGAGGGCTGGGGGACGAATGGCGCAGGTTGAGTATGAAGCGGCGCAGATAAGACCGAACGGCGCATGCTAAGTCAGTTGTGGCGTAGCGGGCTAAACAATCGGCGCAGGGTCTCTACTCAGTGGCGTAAGTCGAATGTTGAGTGGCGCAGGCTAATCAAAATTCCTTAATTTCAACTCCTAAAAATCGATAAACTCATTAGTGTGGCGCAGACTTGAAAATAAGCGGCGCAGGATCTCATCTTAACGGCGCGGGTTAGTTCCGAAAAGCTATCTGAACGGCGCAAGTTCAGTAGTTTAAATAGTGTTGGGGGTACGGTACCATGAGTACCGTACCCCCACCCCCCAACAGCTACCAATAAAAAAGCACAAAAAAATAAGGCTGATCCCACGCCAGTGGGATCAGCCTTCCTTGATTGCTATTACTCCGCCACGCGGTAAACACGCGCTTCATAAGGCTTCAACGTGAAGCTCGTCAATCCTTCATGAGCCTCTACCGGATAGTTCGCCAGCATCAAGCTCTCAGACGACAGCTTCAATTCTTCGAAGCTATACTCCGCATCTGTTTTAGACAAGTTCGTGATCACAACAACCTTGTCATCTTCAGATGTGCGTGTATACGCATAGATCTGTGCATCTTCTTCTAAAATCAGATCGTAGATGCCGTATGTGAACACGTCATTTTCTTTCTTCAACTGAATCATCTTTTTATAGAACGAGAGGATTGAGTTCTCGTCTTTTTCCTGAACAGCGACGTTGATGTCTGTGTAGTTCGGGTTCACTTTCATCCATGGACGTCCCATCGTGAAGCCTGCGTTCACGTCAGATGACCATTGCATCGGCGTACGGCTGTTGTCGCGGGAAGATGCCCAGATGACCGCCATGATATCTTCGTGCGATACGCCTTCTTCGCGCTTGATGCGGTACATGTTCTTTACGGCTACATCGTCATAATCCTCGATCGCCGGGAACTGAACGTTTGTCATGCCGATCTCCTGGCCTTGGTAGATGAACGGCGTACCTTGCATGAGGAAGTACATCGCGCCCATGCTTGTCGCACTCTCACGCCAGAACTCCTCGTCGTTGCCCCAAGTGGACACTACGCGCGGCTTATCGTGGTTTTCGATAAACAATGCATTCCAGCCTTCTTTTTCAAGGCCTTTCTGCCAGCGAGATAGTACCTTTTTCAGCTCGACGATATCAAGATCTGGGTTATCTTCTGCATCCCATAGTCCGAGGTGCTCGAACTGGAAGATCATGTCCATCTTGCCGTCTTTTTCGCCGACCCATAGGTCAGACTCGTCAACCGTTACACCGTTCGCTTCACCGACTGTCATTACGTCGTAGTTCGCGTATGTGCGGTCTTTGAACTCTTTCAAAAACTCGTGGATTCCTTCTTGGTTCATGTGCATATCGAAGGAAGAAACGTACTTCTCGTTTTTCGGATTCGGCATGTCTGGGAAACCAGGACGCTTTTTAATGTGGCTGATCGCGTCGATACGGAAGCCGTCGATGCCTTTATCAAGCCACCAGTTAACTGTGTCATAGAGAGCGTCGCGCACTTCTGGATTTTCCCAGTTCACGTCAGGCTGCTTGGTAGAGAACACGTGCATGTAATACTGTCCAGTCGTCTCGTCGTATTGCCAAGCCGATCCTGAGAAAATGGACTCCCAGTTGTTTGGCTCTTTGCCGTCCTTGCCGTCGCGCCAGATGTACCAGTCGCGCTTCGGGTTGTCTTTGGAAGAACGGGACTCGATAAACCATTGGTGCTCATCGCTCGTATGGTTGAGGACGAGGTCGATGATCAGCTTCATGCCGCGGTCGTGAACTTCTTTTAAAAGCTGGTCGAAATCCGCCATCGTGCCGAAGTCATCCATGATGTCCTGGTAGTCGGAAATGTCGTAGCCGTTATCATCGTTCGGCGATTTGTACATCGGGCAGATCCAGATTACATCGATCCCAAGATCCTTCACATAGTCGAGACGCTGAATGATACCTTGAAGATCCCCGATTCCGTCACCGTTGGAATCCTGGAAGCTGCGCGGATAAATTTGATAGCCGATGGCTTCTTTCCACCATGCTTTTTTCATGTTTGTTCCCTCCAAAATAACAGGGCAGGGGGCCTGCAAAGTTTGCAGATCCCCATGTAGTCCCGTTTATAAAATAATTTCAGCTTTTACACCCATATGATCAGAGATAATAGGCGTTTCTTTTCCGTTAAAACGAACGAATGAAGATTGTACGTTCAATTCCTGATTGCAGAGGATATAATCGATCCGAAGTCCATCTTCGTTGCCTTCCCAGCCAGCAATCGATCCCTCGATCGTCAAACCATCATCCTTTTGCGCAGCAAGCTCATACGTATCATAAAAGCCGCTTTTGAGCGCTAAATCGTAGCCTTCGTTTCGTGCGACAGCTGGGTTGTTCAAGTCACCCATCAAAAAGGCAAGTCTGTCAGACGGCACATGCTTCAGGAAGTTGTTGAACTGTCTTTCAAACGGCTCCGCTTCGTCTGTCCACCAGCCAAAGTGGCCGGAGAAGAACGTGATTGGGCGGCCGTTATAGTCAATATCTGCTTGTACGATCACACGTGTTTTCCATGTATCCATCGAAGTGCTGTCTGTGATAAAAAAGCTTTCGTGATGCGTGATGGAGTGGCGGGTAAGGATCGCCAGACCTTCCTCGTACGTTTCATAGCCGATGTGCGCCTGCGCCCAGACGATATCGTAGCCTGTCACACCGAGTTTTTTCAGCTCATCTAAAACTACGAGTCCGTAGTTGTCTTCTTTTAAAACGCCGCTGACGAGCGGTGCTGCGATTGACTGCATCACTTCCTGCAGGGCGATCACATCATAGCGCTCGGCTGCGATATCCGCAGCGAGCGCCTTAATTTTTTCCATTTGATTGTCTTCTTGCCAGGCATGGACGTTCACGGTAAGAAGTTTCATCATTTAAGCTCCTAATCGGTCTTGGATATCTGACTTCAGGACGTCGGCTTTCGGTCCGTAAATCGCCTGTACACCTTGTCCTTTTAGGATCAAGCCTAGTGCGCCTGATTCTTTCCAGCTCTTTTCAGCTGCAACAGCTGCAGGATCTTTTACCGTAACACGAAGGCGAGTCATGCAAGCGTCAACGTCTTCAATGTTAGAAGCGCCGCCAAGCATCGCGATAACTTTTGAAGCTAGAGAATTGTCATCGCCAGCTGCTGCTTCAGCTTTTGCTGTTTCAGCAGGTGCTTGAGTCGTTTCGATATAGTTGCCATTACGGCCTGGTGTCGGCAGGTTGAACTTTTTGATCAATACATAAAAGACAGAGAAGTTAAGAGCAAAGAACGCGATACATGTTAGAGCAAAGTTGATCAAGTCTTTCGTAAGACCTGCTTTTACAAGCAATGGTGTACGAGTCAGGAACTCGATGAATCCGAACGAGTGAACACGAAGGTGGATGATGTCCGCCATCGCGAACGCAAGACCTGTTGTGATCGCGTATACCACGTAAAGAAGCGGTGCCGCGAACATGAACATGAATTCGATCGGCTCAGTTACACCTGTTAAGAAAACAGCAAGAGCTGCAGAGAAGAACATAGACTTGTACTTGCTGCGCTTTTCTTTATCAACGTTCATGTACATCGCAAGTGCAATCGCGATAAGTGACGCAGTTGAAAGAATAACTTGTCCAAGCTTGAAGCGGGCAGGAACAACGTCATTCAAAAGTGCTTCGTAACCAGCTTTATCGCCAGCTGAAAGCAGGTTGTTAAGGTCAGTAACCCATGCGAGCCAGAGCGGATCTTGTCCGGCAACAGTTGAACCAGCGCCTGAACCTGTAAGGATTGTGTACGTTCCGCCAAGCTCTGTGTAGTTGATCGGAACAGTAAGCATGTGGTGAAGCCCGAAAGGCAATAACAGACGCTCTAATGTACCAAAAATGAATGGTGCAAGAACAGGTGCAGTGTCGCGTGAAGTTGCGATCCACTGACCGAAGCTGTTTAGTGCAGCCTGAATGAACGGCCAAACAATCGCTAATGCAAGCGCTGTAATAACAGACCAGAAAATAACGACGAACGGTACGAAACGCTTTCCGTTAAAGAACTCCAGCGCTTTTGGAAGCTTGCTGTAGTTGTAATATTTGTTGAAAAGAACGGCTCCTAAGAAACCGGCAATAATACCGACGAACACACCCATGTTAAGGGCAGGTGCACCGAGAACAGAAGTAAAGTAGTTCTTTACGACAAGCTCGCTGCCAAAAAGGGATGTAACCTTTGCGCCTTCTTCAGCCATCATCGTGTTGTTAACGCCGAAAATGGCACCTGTAATACGGTTGATGAGGATAAAAGCGATAACGGCAGCGAATGCACCGCCAGCTCTTTCCTTCGCCCACGATCCACCAATGGCTACGGCGAACAGGATGTGCAGGTTCGTGATGATACCCCATCCGATGTCTTCCATCACTCGAGCAACCGCTTGCACAAATGCGATGTCTCCGCCACTCATGCCGATCACTTTACCGAGTGAGATCATTAAACCAGCCGCTGGCATAACGGCAACTACTACTAATAGTGCTTTACCAAGCTTTTGCCAAAAATCGAATGAAATCAGTTTCCCTTTTTTCATCGAAAAATTACCTCCTTAAGTTTACCATATTGTTATGTGTAATCGTATACATTTTGTTCGTATGTATACGCTTGCGCAATCGTTTGCATCTGTCATTCTATATGAAATCGATTTCATATGCAAGCGTTTTAGCAAGATTTTTAACAAGCAAGGATTGCGCACTAATTGCAGCTTTAAAAATAAAAAAGGAGCCAATAACGGCCCCTGTTTAAAGCTATTATTCTTATAATGATTTCACTACTGCCATCTCTTTCCCAAAACGGTCGCCATGATCAACAAATCCAAGGCTCGCGTACAGGTTATGAGCGCCTTTATTCTCTGGGTGGTAGCCGACCACAATCTTTTTCACATCAGGCAATTTTTGCATCTCATCCATCATGAGCTGAGTCGCTTTCTTGCCGATTCCTTTGCCTTGAAACTTTTTGTCTATCATAATGCGGTAAACCCAATAGCCGTCCAGTTCTTCCGGCTCGGAATTAAACATGAGGAAGCCAGCAGTCTGTCCTTCATAAGTGATGGTATAAGGCTTTAATGAAGGCTGGAATTTTGATTGAGCGATGGAGATGGCGTTCGGTTCCATATAATCTTCTTGTTCTTTTGTTAGTTCTAATTGGCAGCACTCGTACCAGTTGTCTGCGTTTAATTCAACTAGCTTTACTGTATTCATTTGATTTCCCCCTGTGTATGTAAAATAACGGAATTACGCCCGCGGATGGCTCGTTTGCGCCCGCGCTTTCCTCTTTCGCGCCCGTGGATTGGCTAAACGCGCCCGCGCCTGCCCAATATGCGCCCGCAAATGTGTAGAACCCGCCCGCGCGCCTATCAATACTGTCTTTTTTACTCAATAAAAGGTCCTGAATTACCCGATATCAGATTCCGAAACACAGGCTGCTGCGGTGTCCAGATCTCTGGCAGCTCGTTTAGCGGGAAAAACTGCAGTTTCAGTGTTTCCGCTGCATCACCGGCAAGCTCTCCTTCAAACTCACGGCATGTGAACATGATTTTAATGAGTGCGACCTCGTCGCCGTTCACCAGCTTCCGGTCATGCGCGCTTCCTGAATAGATGCCAAAAAAGTCCAGCTTTCCAAGTCTCAAGCCCGTTTCCTCGAAAACCTCCCGTTTTGCCGTCTCGGTTACACTCTCGCCGAGCTCCATAAAGCCGCCGGGATGGCCCCAAGCTTTTTCATCCGACCGAAGCTGCAGCAGCAATCGGTTTTCATGATCAAAAATAAGCACGCCGCACGCTGCCATAATGACTTTCGAATGGCCGACCATGCTGCGTAAATAAGTTATGTAGTCCACGATTCACTCACATCCTTATTTTTACATTCTAACATTAGTAGAAGGGAAGCAGTGAAAAAGAAAGAAAGGTTAGGAAGAGGAGTGTGAGTAAAATGCCGCTTGAGAGAGTGAAATCATTTATTAAAAAATTCGATGAAACGTTGGAACCGATCGTGCTGAATGAGGAAATGCATACATCAGAGGCAGCCGCTCGAATGCTCGGTGTGGAGACGGGACAGATCGCAAAATCAATCTTGTTCAAGTGCGGAAGCGAGTTCGGTCTGTTTGTAGCCGCAGGAGACGTGCGGATCGATCCCAAAAAGGTGAAGCAGCAGCTCGGGCCTGGGAAGGTGAAGATGGCGAGTGCAGAAGAAGTGCTGGAGATGACAGGATTTCAGCCGGGTGCGGTCTGCCCTTATGCATTAGCAGCAAATCTGCCAATCTACTTAGATGAATCGCTCGCCCGGTTTGATACGGTGTACACAGCGGCAGGCATACCGGAATCGCTGCTGCCTGTCTCTCTTGATGTGCTGAAGGATATGACCGGAGGCACAGTTATTAATTTGCAAAAATAGAGATATTAATTATGCTGTAATCGCGCCTTTGTGGCGGGCTTTAATTTGAGACAAAGGAATCAATTGCTTTGAAAATCTCCGGAAATACTTTGAAAAATCCTTAAATTGATTTAACAAATCCTTGAAATGCTTTGAAAAAGTATAAAAATGCTGTAAAAATCTTCCCAAATGATGTGAACGGACATTTTCTAAGCGCCCATCAATGGTAATAGGATGCTCATCAGTGATTATAGAGAGATTTTTGCCATTAATTATTAGAGGTTATGAGGATATTACATCTATTTAATGGGATTTCACAAAAATTCCGCAGTTTTTAATCTACCAAATCAGTTACAAATCTTACAAAAGCCACCCTTTATTACAAACCTTAAAAGAACAGCCGTTTTGTGCGTTTCCTTTGACACACTTTTCTCTCTTGCATTAGTCTTTATAAGCGAAAAGCAGAGCGATATGTTTTAAGAGGCGCCTGCTGGTGAAAACTTATAACAGCATAGAGGAAAGGTGACGATGACCATGTTTAAGAAATTATTCGGATTACAAGAGGAAAAACAGACAGAGGATACGCTTTTATCGCCTTTAACTGGGAAAGTAGTAGCGATCGAGGAAGTACCGGACCCTACGTTTGCACAAAAAATGATGGGTGACGGAATCGCGATCGAGCCGACAGAAGGTGTTGTTGTTTCACCAGTTGACGGAGAAATCGTGCAGTTCTTCCATACAAAGCACGCGATCGGCATCAAGTCTAACGCGGGAACTGAAATCCTTATCCACGTCGGGCTAGAGACGGTCAACATGAAAGGCGAAGGATTTGAAGGACATGTGGAAGTAGGCGACAAGGTATCTGCCGGCCAGAAGCTGCTCACCTTTGATCTGGATCTAATCAAGGAAAGAGCCGCCAGCACGATCACCCCGGTCGTCATCACAAACAGCGACCAGATCGAAACACTAAACAAACGCGCCGCAGACGAAGCAGTGAAAGGCGAAACCGCTTTGCTTTCTTTAGAACTGAAGAAAGTATAACTTTTTCTGAAGCGGATTTCAGAGATAACCATGCCGCATCATTGGCTTGATTCTCGAAGTTTTCCTGAAATACAACCGCTGTTTCCTTAAGGATTACAGTACTTTTATTTCTCACTTGAACATCCTTGAATAAGTTGATCGCAGTGTAAGGTGCCGACTCCAGCGGGACGAGTGGGACAGGTGAGACCCTTTAGGGCGCGTAGCGGCAAAGGGGCTCACCGCCCGCCCCGCGGAAAGCGTGCACCTGTAACGGAGATCAACAGCTTCTTCGACTTCTTTCATAGCAAGTGTTTCTTTACAATTAAAAGTGCAATAAGCCCTTGCAATGCAAATGAAAAAGAGTATGATATAGGTGAAATGAACAGGCAGCCAAATGATTGCCTGTTCATTTTCGTTATTTAAGGGAAGTTAGCGGGCTAGCAAGCGGTTTTGGAGCCTTAAAAACTTTTCAAAATAAGGGAGGCCTGCAGATGAAGAATGGTGTGATCTCGCTAGGAGAGGCACTGATCGATTTTATCCCGCTCGATGAAAGCAACTTGACGTATCAGAAAAGTCCGGGCGGCGCCCCTGCGAATGTGGCGGTAGGCCTCGCGAGGCTTGGCGTTCACTCCGTCTTTTTAGGCAAAGTGGGCGATGATGTACTAGGAAACTTTTTAATTGATACACTTCACAACTATGGTGTTGTGACAACGCATATATATAAAACGAAAGAAACGCGGACAGGCGCTGTTTTCGTGACGCTTGCTCCGAACGGAGAGAGAAGCTTTGACTTCTATATTAATCCGAGCGCGGATCGTTTTCTTCATAGCGAAGAAATAGACAGTGCGCTTTTCGAGCAAAACAAAATTCTTCATTTCGGCTCGATTTCGCTGATCAGCGAACCGTCGAGAAGCGCGACAGAGCGTGCGGTTCAATTGGCAAAAGAGAACGGCATGGTGGTTTCGTATGACCCTAACTTAAGGCTGTCGCTTTGGGAAAACGAGAATCATGCAAAGGAAACGATCATTAGCATGCTGCCGGCTGCAGATATCGTCAAGATTTCGGATGAAGAGCTTGTTTTTTTAACAGGAGAAGAAGAGCTTCCGGCTGCCCTTAAGGCGATGGAACGCTATAATATTCCGCTTCTGCTCGTCACGTTTGGCGAGAACGGGAGCTATTGTGTGACGAAGGAAGGATATGTCCATGTACCTGCAAAAAAGGTGCAGGCGGTCGATACTACAGGTGCGGGGGACGCGTTCGTTTCCGGGATGCTTTATCAATTAAACAAATACGAAGGAAACCTTGCTGATATCACGCTTGCAGAAGCGGCCGAAATGGCGCGTTTTGCCAGCGTATCCGGCGGACTGGCGGCGTCTGTAAAGGGCGCGATGACCGCACTGCCGACTCTGCAGCAGGTGAACGAACTCGTCTTATTCTAGATGTAACATAAGGGGGATTGCCTTGTGACAGAGCGTGAAAAAGAATTGCTGGCACAAGCATATGCTGAAAT
This sequence comes from Fictibacillus aquaticus, assembly GCF_002245695.1. Taxonomy (GTDB): domain Bacteria; phylum Bacillota; class Bacilli; order Bacillales; family Fictibacillaceae; genus Fictibacillus; species Fictibacillus aquaticus. Next base: position 237,469 of record NZ_NOII01000003.1, read on the forward strand.
AGAAAAAAATCGCGATATCGTCGAAAACGACCCGTATCGCATGAATTATCATATTATGCCGCCGACGGGCTTGATCAACGATCCGAACGGCTTTATTGAGTGGAACGGCAAGTATCATCTGTTTTATCAATGGCAGCCATTCAAGACGGGACATGGCACGAAGTTTTGGGGCCATGTGTCCTCAACGGACCTTGTGCACTGGGAGCATGAGCCGATCGCGCTCGCGCCGAGTGAATGGTACGAGCAGGATGGCTGTTATTCCGGCAGTGCAGTTGAGCAGGACGGGAAGCTGTTTCTTTTATATACAGGAAACGTGAAAGAGGATGATGATCGCGAGACGTATCAGTGTCTTGCAGAATCGTCAGACGGCAAAACGTTCAAGAAGCATGGCCCTGTCCTACATCTGCCAAAAGAGTACACAGCGCATTTCCGTGATCCGAAAGTGTGGAAAAAGAATGACACGTGGTACATGATTATCGGTGCACAGACCAAGAAACTTGAAGGCCGCGCTGTGTTGTTTCAATCACAGGATCTGAAAAACTGGACGCGCCTTGGCGATGTGACAGGGACGAACACCGATCTAATCGGAGAGTTCGGCTATATGTGGGAATGTCCAGATCTGTTTGAGCTTGGCGGAAAAGAAGTCATGGTCGTGTCGCCGCAGGGCGTAGCGCCTGACGGTATGCTGTATCATAACGAGCATCAGTGCGGATACCTTGTCGGAGACCTTGATTACGAAGAGGTAAAATACCGCCATGGGGCGTTTGTCGAGATGGATCGCGGTTTCGAGTTTTACGCGCCTCAGACGCTTGTTGACGCGAAAGGACGCCGTATCATGATCGCCTGGATGGGGATGCCGGATCAGTATGAACAGAAGCATCCGACGATTCCGTTTAAGTGGATTCACAGCCTTACGCTTCCACGCGAGCTAAAGCTTGTAGGAAACAAGGTGTACCAGGTGCCGCTTGAAGAAATGAAGATGCTTCGCGGCGATGGAGTCAGCTATGCTGGGGCTGAAATGGTTAATGAGGAAAAGCAGTTTGACGGTGTAGAAGGCGACGTGATGGAGCTCGGCCTTGATGATATTTCTGGTACGTTTGAACGGCTGGAGATCACGCTGCGCGGAAACGCACGCTTTATTTATAACAAAGAAACGAAGCTGGCTACGCTTGAGCGGGCAAGCTTCGCACACGGGCAGACCGAGTCGCGCCATTGCTATTTGGAAGAGCTGAATTCGCTTCGTATCTTTGTCGACAAATCATCGATTGAAATTTTTATCAATGAAGGGGAAGAAGTGTTCAGTGCAAGGCAGTTTGCGTATCCGGAAAACAAGGGATACAGCTTTGCTTCGAAAGGCTATGTTTCTTTTGATCTGAACAAATGGAACCTAAACAAAAGCGCTGCTGCTTATCAGGTGCAGGACGAGCGCTACGCATAGCTTTTAAAGATGCCAAAATCACGGAAGCCGTTATATTCTGGATAAACCGATTCAAAGAACATCCAAATCGGTGCCATGTCCAGGTGCGTGTGAGCTTCAAAAAAAGCTTTGTCGCCGAATCGTATTGATTTCAGCGCGAGCGGGAGCTCTCTCGTGAAGATTTCAAACCGTTTTTTCGCAATTTCTTTTGAAACAGAGGAATCTGCCACGAGCACCTGGCCCGCAAAAACGGGATAAGAAAAATTCGTTTTCCACTCGCCGAGCACTTCGTCGCGCATCGGTCCGATCATGTTCCATGCGTATTGTGTGCCGATGTTCAAAAATAAATCGCCAGTCTCATCAGAATGAGTAAGGGTATAATGGCGCCCGATGACCGGTTCTTTTTCCGTTGCGGGCGGTGTGATGACGGTTTTCAGCTTTTGCGGGTTAAACATCACCATATAAAGACCTCCTGAACGTTTGTGAGGTGCGAAAAAACAAATCGTTTTGACTAACACTTTTGTTTTTTGGTAATATTACTATATTAATTACAACAGCATACGCGACTATGAAGGATAATAGTAGCTGTCGAATCTTTTGCAAAGCGAGCCAGGGGCGGTGGAAGCCTGGTGAAAAGGCGCAGTGAAACGGAGATCTGGAGTTGCCTGTTCATGAAAAGAGGATGCGCTATAAATTTTTTGCGCGTCAACTAGGGTGGAACCGCGGGAGAATTTAACTCTCGTCCCTGGGCTAAAACTAGCCCGGAGACGGGAGTTTTTATATTTTTACAAACCATTAATAGGAGTGATTTTGATGTCAAAGAACATGGAAACTATCACGAACCATGCGAAGCACAGAGGCTTTGTGTTCCCGGGTTCTGAAATTTACGGCGGTCTTGCTAACACGTGGGATTACGGCCCGCTAGGCGTTGAGCTGAAGAACAACGTGAAAAAAGCATGGTGGAAGAAATTCGTTCAAGAATCTCCATACAACGTCGGTCTTGATGCTGCGATTCTGATGAACCCGCGTACGTGGGAAGCATCCGGCCATATCGGCAACTTCAACGATCCGATGATGGACTGCAAAAACTGTAAAGCGCGCCACCGTGCTGACAAGCTGATTGAAGATGCCGCTGAAAAAGAAGGCAAGGAAATCATCGTCGACGGCCTTCCGTTCGAAAAGATGGAAGAGCTTGTGAAAGAATACAACATCGCGTGCCCTGAGTGCGGCAGCCACGACTTTACGAGCATCCGTCAGTTCAACTTGATGTTCAAGACACACCAAGGTGTAACTCAGTCCAGCTCGAACGAAATCTACATGCGTCCAGAAACGGCGCAAGGTATTTTCGTTAACTTTAAAAACGTTCAGCGTACAATGCGCAAAAAGCTTCCATTCGGTATCGCACAGATCGGCAAAAGCTTCCGTAACGAGATCACGCCTGGTAACTTTACATTCCGTACGCGTGAGTTCGAGCAGATGGAGCTTGAGTTCTTCTGCAAGCCTGGCGAAGAGCTGAAATGGTTCGACCACTGGAAAGAAACAGCTGAAAAATGGCTGAAGTCACTTGGCATGGCAGAAGAGAACCTTCGCCTGCGCGACCATAATGATGATGAGCTTTCTCACTATTCAAACGCAACAACAGACTTTGAATACAAGTTCCCGTTCGGCTGGGGCGAGCTTTGGGGCATCGCGTCACGTACGGATTATGATCTGAAGCAGCACATGGAATTCTCAGGCGAGGACTTCAACTATATCGAGCCAGAAACGAACGAGCGCTACGTTCCTTATTGCATCGAGCCATCACTTGGGGCAGACCGCGTGACACTTGCGTTCTTGATCGATGCATACGAGGATGAGCAGCTAGAGGACGGCACGAGCCGTACGGTGATGCACCTTCACCCGGCACTTGCTCCATACAAAGCGGCAATTCTTCCATTGTCTAAAAAATTATCTGAAGAAGCGCAGGAAGTTTTCGGAACGCTCGCGAAAGACTTTATGGTCGACTATGACGAGAGCGGTTCAATCGGCAAGCGTTACCGCCGCCAAGATGAAATCGGTACGCCGTTCTGTATCACATATGACTTCGATTCCAAAGAAGACGGCATGGTAACAGTCCGCGACCGCGACACGATGGAGCAGACACGCGTGAAAATCAGCGAACTGAAAAGCTTCTTAGAAGAGAAGATGAGCTTCTAAATATATCTTTTAGAATTCGGAGAAGAGTTGATTTCCGTTACAGGCGCACGCTTTCCGCGGGGCGGGAGGTAAGCCCTTTTGTCGCTACGCGCCTTTAAAAGGTCTTACCTTCCCACTCGTCCCGCAGGAGTCGGCGCCTTACACTCCAATCAACTTGATCAAAGAAGTATTCAAGACGATTTTTATCGAGCTAATGAAATTGAATGTAGTTGATAGAATTCCTCTTGAGTAGTCGTCATGTTAATCCTTAAGAAATAACTAATACAAACTGATTAAATGAAAACTAAGAAGACCTGGCGCCTGCCAGGTTTCTCTACATATTTTACAAGGGGGAATTCTAATGAGCGAAAGACTCCAGAAATTTACACAATGGGTAAAAGAAGAGAACTATGCGTTCTCGTTCGTGCATACGTCTGCGAACGTCCTTTATTTGACAGGCTTTGACTGCCACCCGCATGAGCGTGTGCTCGGCCTAGTTGTCCTGCCAGATGCTGATCCGTTTCTCGTATGTCCGGGGATGGAGGTGTCGCAGGCAAGAGATGCTGGCTGGAAGCATGAAATCCTAGGCTACAGCGACTCTCAGAATCCATGGGCGATGATTCAAGAAAAGCTGAACGAGCGCGGTGTTGCGAAAGCGGAAAAGATCGCTGCAGAAACCGAGACTCTTCCATATGCTCGTGGCGAAAAGCTGCTTGGCATGTACCCTGGCGCGAAGCTTTCGGCAGCAGAAGAAGCATTGAATGAGCTTCGCCTCGTAAAAGAAGAAAGCGAGCTTGAAATCTTGAAGCGTGCTGCAGCGTTGGCTGATTACGGCGTAGAAGTCGGTGTTTCGGCGTTAAAAGAAGGCGTCACAGAGATGGACGTGATCGCGAAGATCGAGTACGAGCTCAAGCTAAAAGGTGTCAGCGCGATGTCGTTCTCCACGATGGTTCTTTTTGGCGAAAAATCCGGAGCACCGCACGGCAATCCAGGTCTGCGCAAGCTGAAGCACGGCGACCTTGTGCTGTTCGACCTTGGCGTTGTGCTTGATGGCTATTGCTCGGACATTACCCGTACGGTGGCGTTCGGTGACATTGACGAGAAGAGCAAAGAAATCTATGAGACTGTGCTCGCGGCACAGCTCGCAGCACTCGAAGCGTCTAAGCCGGGCACGCGCATCGGTGATCTTGATTTGACAGCGCGCAAGGTGATCTCGGACGCGGGTTACGGCGAACACTTCCCGCACCGTATCGGCCACGGACTTGGCATCGACGTGCACGAGTTCCCGTCAATGAGCGATAACAACGACGGGATTCTGAAAGCCGGTATGGTTTACACGATCGAGCCAGGCATCTACATCGATGGCCTTGGCGGCGTGCGCATCGAGGATGATGTTGTTGTAACGGCTGATGGGTATGAGACATTGACGAAATATCCGAAAGAATTGCAGATTATTAAATAATGAGTTGAGTAGAACGGTAAAAGCGAAGCCTCGTGCTTCGTTTTTACCGTTTTTTGTTTTGTTAGAGAGAGTGGACGGATGCGGAAAGTGGTTCTCGGGCAAATTTTTAAATTTACGGACAAGAGTAGAAGAATTGCGGCTAAATTATAAAATTCACGGGCAAAAATCCAAGATTTCCGAGCAAACTGCCAAATTTCAATAAAAGGCTTTCAACATAACAGGAAAAAGTGCCTTTCATCTTGAATACATACTCATCCATTTATAGGAAATCAGGGGGATGTGCTGATGGAACTGCAACTTTATGAGAGTATTCCGGAGTTTTACGGTGATAATGAGGCGTTTTTGCTGGAGCACGAGGACCGGGCTTGCATCGTTCTTGGCAACTGCCTTCGCTTTGCTGCTGTTGAGTGGGAGAAGGAGAAGCCTTTTTTGGCTGCGGTAAAAGATAAAGAAGAAACGCTGCTGCTGGCGATGCTCATCCCGCCTTATTCGATGCTGATGCTCGAAAAGAATGAAGAAATCTCGGACGAAGCAGCAAAATTGATCGCTGACTATCTTAATAGCATACAATACGCTGTGCCTAAGGTGATGGCGAGCAAGTCTGCTGGACTGGCGTTTGCTCATCATTGGACAGGCACGTCGCCGGTTTTAAGGAAAAGAGTAACGATGGACCTTAGGCTGTACACACTGAAAAACGTCAGCCATCCAACTGGACTGGAAGGAACGATGAGGAAAGCGACTGAGCAGGACCTGCCATTTCTGCCAGACTGGATTGTTGGCATGACAGACGAGACAAATCAGCTGATCAGCCGAAAAGAAGCGGAAAATTATGCGTTGGAACGGATCGGCACAGGCTCGCTTTACATATGGGAAAGCAAAGGAAAGCCCGTTTCGATGGCAGCCAAAACGAGACCGAACATTAAAGGAGCATCGGTGAACCTCGTTTATACACCAAAAAATCTGCGCGGGAAAGGTTATGCCAGCGCGCTCGTCGCAGCGCTGAGCCAGCACTTGCTCGATTCTGGTTTTGAATTCTGCACACTGTTCACCGACCTCGCGAATCCAACATCCAATAAAATCTATCAAAACATCGGTTATGCGCCAGTCTGTGATTACATCGAGTACAAGTTTGGCTAAACGCACTTTAAGCTTTTTTGATAGTAATCTAGGAACGTGCGGTAGCTTTGATGAAGCGTGTCTGGCATATGATTGAGAGAGAAGTATTGAAGAGATACGGTTTCATCGTTGTCGGTGCGAGCTTTGCCTTTTGTTTCGCCGGCTATGTATACTGCAGTGACACAGAACATCTCATCACCGTTGGCCACTTTTAAATAGAAGTCAGAGCCAGAGAATACATGAAGCTGCTGAAGCGAAAGAAGGTGCAGTCCAGTCTCTTCAAGAAGCTTTCGCCCAGCTCCATCAGCCCGCCAGGCAGACCCCAGCCGCCGTCAGACCGCTGCTGCAGGAGTATATCGCCTTTCTCATCAGTGATGATGGCAACCGCACCAGGAAGGATAAGCGGACGAGAGCCGACAAACTTTCGTAAATCAGCAAAATAGGACATGAGTGTTCCTCCTGTTTTTATACAAGTTTAACATGTTCATACAAAAAGTTATTAGGAAACTGCCACATAAAGAAGTAAGATGAAAACAGAGGGAATTTTCCTAATATAGTAAAGGGGATCTTGGAATGAGCGTAGAGTCAAAACTTGAGAAAATCGTAAAAAAGCTCCGCCAGGATGAGGTGGATGTCAGACATGACGCGATGGTCATGCTGCAGGATTTAAAAGAAGACGATGTCGAGGCAGCGATCGATAAGCTTGTTTGGGTAGTGAAGGAAGCAGCGAAAGGTTTTCCGACAAGCGGAGAGCCGTGGGATGTACCGGAATATCACTTGATGCAGTTTGTCTGCCAATATTACGTGCCGCCAGTGACGGAGGCGATCAGTCAGCATTTTCATTCTTTTCCGCCGATGGTAAAAGAGATGCTGATTGAATATATGTGCGAATCGCCGGATGACAGGGCAGAGCTGTTTGTGTATCAATGGTACGAAAAGCTGCTGGAGGAAGACACCGCGATTTATCCGCTCGGCAGCCTGTACAGTCAGCCGCAGCTTTTAAAGCGTATCGTGACGAACCATATGAATAAAATTGAGCATCCGGAATGGAAGCATTTTATTTACGCCAGCCTTCTGTTCCTGCTTGATAATGATGCAGTAGACCGATTGTCTCCGGGTCTTATTCATGAGAGGCTTCCGGCTGATTATGAAGAAGCGAAGGCAAAGTTCAAAGAGTATGAAGAATCGTATTCAACCAAATTTGTATACCGCTTCTGGAAAGGAGATTACTTTGACAGGCGTGCCGAGCTGATCACGTGCATGGCTTTGCTCGACTATTACTTTAAGCCAGAGTATGAAGCGATCTTCACAGAGGCTAGCAGTTTCAAAGATCCTGTCGTGCAGGGACGTGCTTTGACTCTTTGTATGCAAAAAGGCTTCCACTATGACAGCTCTGCACTTGAACACTGTGCTACGCATCTTGAGACGAGCGTGCTCATGTATGAAGAGCTTCTTGAACAAAGAAAAGACCACCTTTTCCCGGTCAAATCGAAAAAACAGCATTATTTTGCGAGAACCATACTGTTTAAGTTCTTGATGGAACAGGAAGAATATGAGGATTTCCCGGTCAGCATGACGGTCAAAGAAGAAGTGAACACAGAAAATATTTATGGTCAGCCGGTCCGGTATTATCTGATGGGCTTTACGGGTGAAAATCATGAGGAATACGCGGCGTGGGTCGGTGCGTTCAGCACGGAAAATAACGATGACTCTTCTGATATGTGGGAAGGGACGTACACAGATTTTGAGCCATTTGCAAAGCGTACGGTCCCCCAGCACGTTGACCGCTTTTTCAAAGACCGCGAACATGCAATAGCGGAAAGCGAACAGGAAGTTCATTATGAAGACGGCGCGGGCAGCAAGCGGGTGGCGATCATTGGTACTAGCCTTGTTTATGAGAACGGGAAAACGGAGCATAAAGTGCGCTTGCATGAAGTGCTCAGCATCACGGTTGAGCGCAAGCGCAGTCTGTTCATGAGCGCTATTCATATCGTCGTGACCGGGAAGGATAACAAAGAACTCTTCTCCTTCCCGGCGAAGCTCGTGGATTATGACGAGTTTGCCGGTGCGATGCTTACACTGACAAATCATCTGAACGATCCGCCTGTGGTAGAGGAGCTTGTCACAAGTTATGGCGTATAAAAGTTGAAACGCAGCAGCTGCCTATTAGAATCTTAGCTGAGGAGAAAGTGAACGATTTGAGAAACCAGATTAAATAAAGGGAAGTAGGTTATGAGTAAATCATTTATTGAACAAGTACATTATATTAGAATTCCTGTTAAAGATTTAGAACGGTCTGCATATTGGTATAGAGATGTATTAGGGTTCAAGTTACAGAACATTACTGAGGAACTTGCCATTTTAAAAGTAAATGAAGGACCTTTCTTACTTATCCTGGTTCCTACTGAAGATGAAACATTTGCACATTTTACAATTGATAATGAACAAGAATTTAGTATTGGCTTTACAAGTCCAGACTTATCTAAATTTCATCAACACTTAATTGATAATCAAGTTAAGGTCGAGGATATAAAAGAAGATAATGGTCATGCCTTTTTCCACTTTTATGACCCAAATGGTAATAAACTTCAAGTACACTGGTAAGATCATGATAATTTGCCTTATTTCATTACCGGTGCTTTAACGGAATAAAAATGGGAACGTCCAAATCAGACGTTCCCAATTTTTTTGCTTGATATTTAACAAAGCCTATAAATGCAGCTCTCTACATGGAAGAGACTCGAAGTCCTTATAAATTAGGGGCATGTCATCATTCAAGTTTTTTGTTTTGTGCGTGCATCGTTTGGCAACAATGCAAATATCGACTTTTTTGCAGAGGAGCCATTCAGATGACAGAGTATGCCCGTCCGAGGCTTGTTGTAAGCCAGTGTCTTGAATTTGATGCGTGCCGCTATAACGGTGACGTGATACATAATGCCGTTGTGCAGCGGCTCATGGATTTCGTGGATTTTGTACCCGTTTGTCCTGAGGTAGAGATCGGGCTTGGGACGCCGCGTGAAACGATACGTATCGTCGGCCGTGACAGCAAGCATCGCCTTCTTCAGCCCGCTACCGGAAATGATGTGACAGATGCGATGAATGATTTTTCAGAGCGTTATCTGGACGGTGTTTCAGACACGGATGGCTTTATTTTAAAAAGCCGGTCGCCTTCTTGCGGGTTAAAGGAAGTGAAGGTGTACGCTGGAACCGAGAAGGGCCCGGCGATCGGCAACGCGAGCGGGCTTTTTGGCGGAAAGGTGCTCGAGCGTTTTGGGTTGTATGCTGTTGAAGAAGAAGGACGCCTTAACAATTTTACGATCCGTGACAGGTTTTACACGAAAATGTTCACGCTCGCCGCGTTTCGGTCGGTGAAGGGGAACGGAGACGGATTAGAGGGGCTGCATGAGTTTCATGAGAGAAACCGATATTTGTTCATGGCTTATAGCAGGCCGACTCTTAAGGTGCTTGACCGTATATTGAAGGAAAGCGATGACCGCAGTGAGGAACAGGTGATGTCGCTGTATGAGAGAGCGCTGCTGAAGCTGTTCAACCGCGCTGCGCGATATGATTCTAACTTGAATGTTTCACGTGTGATCGCCGAGCGGTTTGCGGATCGGATCAGTGAGGGTGAGCGGGCTTTTTTTGATGAGCTCGTTGAAAAATACAGAGCTAAAAAAGAACCGTTCTCGAGTATCGTGACGCTGCTGAAATCATGGGCTGTCCGCTTTGAAGATGAAGGGCTGCTCGAGCAAACTTTTTTCGCGCCTTATCCGGAAAAGCTGATGGAGATCACCGATTCGGGAAAGGGAAGGGATTATTGAACGGTGGCCTTGGCCGTATTCGGTGGCAGACTGCAGCTGGCTGCAAATAAATAGGGCTAGCCGCAAGCAAATGGTCTTGCGTGCAAATAAAAAATGCCTCTCGTGAGCCCCGTGCAAACAAAATTTAATATCTGCAAATAAGAGGACCTTATTTGCAAATAAAAGTCCCGGATTTGCAAATAAAACCTTCAAATTCGCAAATAAAAGGTGAGGCAGGGTACCGTACCCCCTCATGCTGCCCCATAAAATGTGTGCTACCCTATAAACAGAGCAACAACGATTACATAATAGGGGATGAGCGCATGTTTTTAGCGAAAGGAGAAGTTCTTTTCCGGCAAGGCGAGTCCGGACCGCTGTTTGAGCTAAAAAGCGGACTATTGAAGATTGTGAAACTTCACGAAGATGGCAGTGAGGTGCTGCTTAACTTAATTGTTCCAGGGGAGATCATTCCGCACCACTCATTGATCAGCCCGAAGGAATACAATGGAACGGCACATGCATTAATTGCCTCTGAAGTAGAAGTCTTACCCGCGGAAGAGTGGTATGGGAAGCTTAAGCAGTCTCCTGAGCAGTATGAGGTGGTCGCGATGCGGCTGCAGGAGAAGCTGCGAATGATGCAGCAGCGAATCGATCAGCTGACAGCCCTCGCACCTGTTGAAAAGATTCTTAAATTGCAGACGTGGTTTGCTGCTTATTTTCCAGGCGTGGATGTGCAGGATGTACTGAAGCAGGAGGAAATCGGACAGTTTGTTGGACTGAGGCGTGAAACAGTTAATCGTGCAATGAAGCAGCTAAAGAATATTTTATGAGTGACAGCGCACCTTTTGTATCACACTAACACTGTACGTTAGATGAAAGGGTGCGTTTTTTATGAAAAAAATTGTCGTCTTGATGCTGGCAGCTTCTGCAGTACTTTTTAACCCGGGGTACGGTACCGCTGAAAAAACGGGGTTTGTTCAGTCAGACAGCCCTAGCCGCATGCAGTTTCAGGAAGAGCTTCATAAAGCCAATCAAATCCGGTTTGAACGGCTTGAGATCAAACAGGATATACTTCAGAAAAAGGATGAACTTCTGCAGCTTCGGGCTCATAGGATCGCAGATAAAAAGGGAGCTGGCCTGACTGATGTGCGTAAGCAGATGAAGGAAATACGCAGCGATTTGATACAGCTGCAAAAAAAATCGGCAACTGCGAAGAAAGAGTTCAAAGCGGCTATGAAGAAGAAGAACCACGCTGAAGCCAAACAGAAGATGGATAGCTGGCTGCTTGTGCAGGAAGAGATCAATGCTAAGCTGAAGGAAAAGGTAAAGCTGATGGATTTGATGATTGTAAAACTAAAAAGCTGAGAAAAGCGCTGCGGAGTGAACCCGCAGCGCTTTTCTTATTTCAGGGAATAACCAATCTATTGTTTATGTTGCGGCACGTAATCCGGATAATCCGTAATAATGCCATCAACGCCAGCGTTTAAAAGAGGTTGTACTTCTTCTTGCTTACGGACGGTCCAGCTCATGATGCCCATATCATAAGAATGGCTGGAATCAACGACTTCGCTTGTGACGTTGCCTAGGTAAGGGTTCACGTATTCACAATAAGCCGAGAATTCTTTTAGCTTGGCGGCTGTTAAATCGTCCTTGTTTCCTGTTAGTGCCCCGATCGGCATGTCAGGCAAAAGTTCATTTGTGATTTTTAGAGAATTGAAGTCAAATGACTGGATGATTATTTTGTTATTGGCAGGCTTGTCCATGTCGCGCTTTTTAAGAACAGCAGCCACTTTTTTCTCTATACCAGGGTATAGATGTGGTGCCTTTAGCTCAATCAAAATACCATTTCCTCGGAATTCGTCGATCACCTCTTCAAAGGTTGGAATTTTTTCTCCGGCAAATTCAGGGGAGTAGAAGCTTCCTGCATCCAAGCGGCGGAGATCCTCTAGAGTGTGGTCTTTTACATTGCCGCTTCCGTCCGTAGTGCGGTCCAGCGTTGTATCATGAATAACTACCAGTTCACCGTCTTTGCTCATCTGTACATCGATTTCAATATAATCAGCCTTCATTTCAACGCCTTTGCGGAAAGCCGCCATCGTGTTTTCAGGAGCATAGCCTGATGCGCCGCGATGAGCGACTGTCTGAACTTGTTCGGATGGATCGTAAGCAGATGTTATGGAACTGGTCCCTGCACTGATCAGTCCTGCTGCAACCAAAGTTGTTAAAGCCAGCTTCTTCACATTAAACATCGTTCATTCCCCCGTGATTGTAGTTTTAACGGCCTTGCATCACTAGACTAACAAAGCATAGTGGGGAATGAATGGTGATGAATACCCAACCTTTTTTAAAGAAAATTGGGGACATCGAATCGCAATTTTTTACAAACTTCGACTTGGCTGGGGCATAAGACCATATATCTAATAAATGGAATTTTTTAATGCCGAAAATGGAATCAATGTGCTACACTAATTTTGAAGTGATGAACGTGCAGGATAGGGGGCGCATAACAGTGTCTGTACCATTTATTGAAAGTGAGAACGTTAGCAAGGATTTCAACGGACAGCGTGTTCTGCAAAATGTAAGTTTTTCTATTGATGAAGGAGAGGTTGTCGGGCTGCTCGGTCCGAATGGTTCTGGGAAAACGACGATGATTCGGCTGCTGAACGGGGTGATTAACCCTTCTTCAGGAAAGATGAGGGTAGGAGATTATAATCCGGAAAAAAATGCCGATGATATTCGATCGATGAGCGGTATTTTAACTGACGGAGCTGGTCTTTATCAGGAAATGACGGGGCTTGAAAATCTTGTGTTTTTTTCTAAGCTGTATAAGGCGTACGATTTAAAACGGATTAAATTGCTGCTTGAAGAATTCGGTCTTGCGGAAGCTCAGTATAAAAATGTCGGGAAATACAGCACAGGTATGAAACGCAGGCTCGGTATGATCAAAGCGATTCTGCATAAGCCGAAGCTGCTTTTCCTGGATGAGCCGACGAACGGCCTCGATCCTGAGGGCATTCAGATGGTGTTGAAGTATATAAAAGCCTTGAACCAGCAGGAAGGGACGACGGTTTTGCTGTGCTCGCATATTCTTCATCAGCTCGAGCATGTATGTTCACGCTATTTATTTTTGCAGCAGGGCCAGATTATAGAATCCGGAACTTTAAAAGAGCTTGAGAAAAAACGGGTTAACATAATAGAGCTGAAAGTAGAGACTGGTCTGCCGGTCAGTGCTGGCGAATTTGGCTTTCCTGCAGCGGCAGCAGGAGAAAATGTCTATCGTTTCACTCTCCCTGACCGGTCGGACATAACGCCGCTGATTCAGCGTATCGCGGCTAAGGCGCCGGTTTATCATGTGGAAATAGAGAACCGGGATCTGGAGTCACTTTATTTTCAGATAAGAGGTGGCAAGAATGAATAAACAGATGGTCTGGGCGATCGCTGAAAAGGACATAAGGGGTATCACGAAAAACAGCCAAGTATGGATAGGAATGATCCTCCTTCCTGTGCTGTTCGCCGTTCTCGTGCCAATTGGTTTTATATTGGTGATTAAGTATATGCCTTCTCTTTCGCCTGAAATGGAGCAGATGGTAAATAAAATTATCTCAGGCATCGGAAACGAAGAAATGAAGCAGGAGCTGATGAGCCTGCCGAGCATGACGCATCAGATGATTTTTGTCGTGGTCAACTATTTGCTTGGATCGATTTTTTTAATGATTCCGTGCCTGAACGCTATGATGATCGCGCTTAACAGCTTTGTTGGTGAAAAAGAGAGAGGCACATTAGAGACTCTTCTTTTTTCTCCTGTCACCTTGAAGGAACTGTTTGTAGGTAAGATTCTTTCTGCCTTTATTCCGGCGATGGGTATTTCACTTCTAAGCTTTCTGCTGTTCGGTACGATTACAACCATCCTTACGTACCCGATGTTCGATGAATTTATATTTCCGAACAGCAACTGGCTTGTGATGATTTTCTGGCTGATTCCTATCATTACTATTTTTACGATTCTTGTTAATATTCTCGTATCCGCTAGAGCAAAAGGTTTTCAGGAAGCTCAGCAGATCGGGGGGATTGTGGTCCTCCCAATCATCGGGCTTTTCATCGGCCAGGCAACCGGATTGCTCATTATCAGCCCGGTGATGCTCTTTGCCATAGGTGCTGTGCTGCTTATTGCGAACGCAGGTATTCTAAAGCTTATTACAAAGTATAATGACCGGAACATGCTGTTTACGAAGCAAATATAAAAGCTTGAGGAGAATTTCCTCAAGCTTTTTTCATTAACATAATACGGACCAGTTTATCGCTAAAAAGGATTGGCCGGCGTTGGCTGACCAAACTTATTTCTTTTTCGGTACATAAATAGTGCTGAATAGCCGTTCTTTTCTTCCATCACCAGGCGGATTAGTGATGTATTTACTCACAACGCCGTTCAGTTCCTGAGCGAAGGAAGAGAGCTCTTCATCAGTCAGGTGAAGGGCAGTCTGCCGGTAGCCAACACCGTCAGTAAGCATGTCAAAATTGCCACTATTAAGATACTCATCAAATTGCTGATGAAGCATCAGCAGAAAGGTAAAAAAGGAACGGAGATGATCGTCTTTTGACATCGACTGAATCTCTTCAGGAGACACTTCAGCCCCCGCCGCAGCAATACGGTAAAACTTTTCAATTGAGCCTCTCGACTGCTGTTCTTTTGCGACCTCAATCATACCGGCTTCTGCAAGAATGTTAACATGGCGATACACGCTCGTTCTCGGAATGTCTGATAATCGGACGGACAGTTCTTGAGGGGAATAAGATTCATTTCCGATCAGGCATTGGAGGATCCGCATTCTTACCGGGTGAAGCAGAATATCGATCTTTTTCACGATGCCTTTCCTCCTTTTATTGATTTATTGGCGCTGCTCATGCTCTTCAGGAAATTCATACCCTCGAGCGATATAAATAAACGGAGTGGATGCAGCTGATACAACAAATTTAATCACATAAGTGGAAAGAAGAATCTGCCACCAAACATCCCAAGAATACACTCCTGCAAACGCGATCGTACAAAAAACGAGCGAATCAATAAGCTGGCTCGCCATCGTACTCCCGTTGTTACGAATCCAGAGCTGCTCAGGCTTTGGGAACCTTCTTCTGAGCAGAGAATAAAGCTTCACATCGGCAAACTGGCTGATTAAATAAGCAGCAAGGCTTCCTAGCGCAAGCCGCCAAAGCAAGCCGAACAATGCTTCCATATGCGGCTGGGCAAAATCGCTTTCCGCCGGCTCGAATATCAGGACGAGCTGCATGATAATCGTCATCATGATAAGGGTGAAAAAGCCGAACCAAACCGCTTTTTTGGCTTCTTTTTCGCCATATTTTTCGTTTAGCAGGTCAGTTGCCAAATAAATCGTTCCGTAAATAACGTTTCCGAGCGTCATGATGATACCGAACATTTCAATCGTTTTGACGACTTGAATATTGGCAAGAATCGTGGCTGCTCCAATCCATGCATACAATCCTGTTCTTCCAAAAAACCGGTAACATAGTAGGAATAATACAAAGTTAACGAGCGCGAACCCGATTCCGAAATATAAATTAAACATAATTAAACATAACGCCTCCTGCTTTAGAGGGGAACAAGTCCCTTAATAACACTACCATTATACACCAGTCGACAAATTATTCACCGGGAAATAAAAGGACCTCATTCGTTAAGGCGAATGAGGTTGGTTGTTATTTAAATTTTACTTCGAATGAAGCAGGTTCAGCCAGCTTTTTCTTGTTTTTGTCGAACGCTTCACTCGTCTTTAACGTGAGAGATTTCATTTTAGCCGGGTCTGTATCGTCGATTATAAAACCAAGGCTGCCCATTTTTTTCTCGCCAGGCTTTATTTCCCCGTTCAGCTCTTCAATATAAAAATCATTTTCCCATGTGACTTTCTGCCCTTGGTCGGTTTTTACTTCAGACACTGGTGCGAACTGTATTGGATCATCTGATGTGTTTTCAAATACAACGTTTACCCTGACGTAAGGAAATTTCTTTTCGTCTTTATGTGTATAGCCATGGAAGAAGTCAACCAAATCCACCGAGGGCTTGTATTCGATCACACGTACGTTTGCGACTTTCATCTTGATCGGTCCAATTGTTTTCGTTTCGTTTAGCTTAGCCTCTTTTAAAAGAGTAACAACGCCGTCATCGTCTTCATTAGAGGTTCCTGGTTTCGGTAAGACACTGTCATCTGCTGCCTGCGGGCTGTCGCCGAACGCTTCTTTTTCAGTTTCAGGTTTTTTCTCTGTTTCCTGCTGTTGCTGCTCTTTTTTCGGTTCTTTTTCAGGATTGGATTCCTCTGGCTTAGCGGTACAGCCGATAGTGAATAATGAAATCATTAAAAGAATCATAATCTGTCTCAATGTTATCCCTCCAAAAAGACGAGCACCCCGCCGCGACGGGCAACGGGATGCTCTTGTTTACCTTACTGTACCCTTACGGAAAGAGTATTATTTATTGAAAGCTGATTTGCTCTGTTCAAGGATAGCGAAGATTTCTTTAGCTGTGTCTGTGTTTTCGATTTTCCCAGCAAACTTCTCCATACCAGGACCATAAGCATAAACCGTTACGTCTTCACCAGTGTGGCCGTCTGTAGTCCAGCCAGTACCTGAACGAAGATCAAAGATTTTTTCGATCGCGTTGTCGATATCCAGCGCCTTGCCTGATTTTTCTTTAGCATCTTTAACTGACTGGATCTCTTCAGGTGTAAGCTCAAGGTCGATATACTTCTTCAATGTTTCTTCAACAGGTGCGCCGCCTTCGATTTCTTTTGCGATGAAATCAGGTGTTTTCTTAGCCGCTTTTAATGGAGCTGGATCCCACTTGTACTCACCGTCACGTCCCATTGTCATGCCGCCAGTAGAGTGGTCAGCTGTCGCGATAACGAGTGTATGCTTGTCCTTTTTCGCGAATTCAATCGCAGCTTCGTATGACTCTTCGAAGCTCTTCATGTCGCTCATTGCCGCAACAACGTCGTTATCGTGGCCAGCCCAGTCGATCTGTGAGCCTTCAACCATAAGGAAGAAACCTTTTTTGTTCGAGTCCAAGCGGTCTAGTGCAGAGTTTGTCATTTCCTTAAGAGTAGGCTGTGTTTCAGGACGGTCAATATACTTGGCCATTTCCTTTTCGCCAAATAATCCTAGGATCTGCTTGTTCTTGTCTTTCAGCATGTCCTCACGTGTCTTAACATAGCTATATCCGTCTTTCTTGAATTGCTCAGCGATGTTGCGGTCTTTACGCTCAAAATACTTCGTTCCGCCGCCGAGAAGAACGTCAACTTTGTGCTTGCCGTTAATAAGATCATCATAGTAGTCGTTTGCGATCGCGTCATAGTTTTCACGAGAATGATCGTGAGCACCGAATGATGCTGGTGTCGCATGGTTGATCTGTGAAGTAGCGACTAGTCCTGTTGATTTGCCGTTTTCTTTTGCTTGTTCAAGTACAGTTTTAACGTCTTTTTTGTCCATATCAACACCGATTGCGCCGTTATATGTTTTAATTCCTGCTGACATAGAAGTTGCAGCAGCTGCGGAGTCCGTTACGGATTCTTTCGGGTCCCAAGAATAAGTCGACTGCATGCCGACTAAGTCTTTGTCGAATGAAGTGTCTTCCTGCATAGGAGTTTCTTTATTGTCTTTAAATGAACGGTAAGCCGTCGTATAAGTAGGCCCCATTCCGTCACCGATTAAGAAAATGACATTGCGGATCTCGTTTTTCTTTGATTTTTCTGCTGCTTGTGCAGGTGAATCAGAGTTAATTGTGAAGCCGCTGACAGCTAATGTTGAAGCGAGTGCTACAGGCCACAATTTTTTAGTGATTGTATTTTTAGGCAAAATAATAACCTCCCAGAAGGAATTTGTTTTATTGCTAACACGATAAAATATATCAGCATAGTGTTAAGGGGAGGTTAGAGAAGTATTAAGAACATGTAAATAAATATGACGAAAGCCCCCTGAATAGTTCAGAGGGCCTAAATAATTATTATTTAATTATACAGTTTGAAGCGTTTTAGCTAGTGCTTCTTCAGCTGTCATGTACTCGTAGCCAAGGTCACGTGCAACTGCTTCGTAAGTAATCGCTCCGCCAGCAACGTTGAGTCCAAGCTTAAGAGCTGGGTTTTCAGCGATCGCGCGTGCAGCACCTTTGTTAGCGATTTGAAGCGCATAAGGAACAGTTACGTTTGTAAGCGCGATTGTAGATGTGCGCGGAACCGCACCAGGCATGTTAGCAACTGCATAGTGAACAACGCCGTGCTTTTCATAAGTAGGGTTGTCGTGAGTTGTGATGCGGTCAACCGTTTCGAAAATTCCACCCTGGTCGATCGCAACGTCAACAACAACAGATCCTGGCTTCATGCTCATGATCATTTCTTCTGTTACAAGCTTTGGCGCTTTTGCTCCTGGGATAAGAACAGCACCAATTACTAGGTCAGACTCAGCAACTGCATCAGCAATGTTCATTGGTGAAGACATAAGCGTCTGGATGCTGTATCCGAAAATGTCGTCAAGCTGGCGAAGACGGTCTGGGCTAAGGTCGATGATCGTTACATCTGCACCAAGTCCTGCAGCAACTTTTGCTGCGTTTGTTCCTACAACACCGCCGCCGATTACAGTAACTTTACCGCGCTTAACGCCTGGTACTCCTCCAAGAAGGATTCCCATTCCACCTTTTGGCTTTTCAAGGAACTGTGCACCGATTTGTGCAGACATGCGTCCAGCAACTTCGCTCATTGGTGTTAGAAGCGGAAGTGTGCGGTTGTGCTCAACAGTCTCGTAAGCAATCGCTGTTACACCGTTCTCTGTAAGTGCTTTTGCCAATGCAGGCTCAGCAGCCAAGTGAAGGTATGTAAACAAGATAAGTCCTTGACGGAAGTAAGTGTACTCAGACGCCAACGGTTCTTTAACTTTCATGACCATTTCAGCTGCCCATACGTCTGCTGCAGTGTCGATCAGCTTCGCGCCAGCTGCTGCGTAATCTTCGTTTGTAAATCCGCTGCCAAGTCCAGCATTTGTTTCTACTAATACTTCATGTCCAGCTGCAGTAAGAGCTACTACACCAGATGGCGTGATTGCCACGCGGTTTTCGTTATTTTTAATTTCCTTAGGAATCCCGATAATCATTGATAAAAACCTCCTGTGTGAAGCGCTGTTTTGAGTGCGCTTTCATTACTATGAAATCAGTATATCTGCTGTCTCGTGGAAAATCTTTGTTAGAAAAAAAGAAAGTTATATGCGGCGTTTGTGGAATTTCACAAATGGAGTTCCTGAAATTTGGATGTGACTTGAATTGTGGTTTATAGAAACATACAAGGGTTTAAATTGTAAGTGTTCATTCAAGATGTACAAAATGGGGTGAATGTCTTTTTCGAGTACCGTACCCCATAAGAGAAAAAACAAAAAACCTCAAGATCAGAAGAGTTTTCTGATCTTGAGGTCGATCATGAGCATGATTTTCTGCTCTGGGCTTTTGAGGTTGAGGGTTGTGATCTCGGTTATTCGCTTCAGGCGGTACATGAGGGTGTTGATGTGTATGTGCAGGTGTTCTGCGGCGTGGTGCTGGTTTTCGTCGCAATTCAAGTACGTTTCAAGCGTTTCGTAAAGATTGGTTCGGTGCATCTTATCGTATTCCTGAAGCTTTACGAGCACTTCATTCTCGTATCCGTCACGAGTCTGTTTTTCTCGGATAACATCAAGGAACTGGTAGATGCCAAGATCTTTGTAGCCGTAAAGGCTGAGTGTATCCGCGCCGAATTTATCTTGTATCGACAAGACGTTCAATGCTTCTTTGTAGCTTTTTTCGGTCTGATCGAACCGGCTGATCAGGCTGCCGTATGCGGCTTTTACATTCGTGATGGAAAAGCGCTCTTCCATGTGTGTGAAACAGGTGCTAATGAACTCCTGTATCGTCTGCTCATGTTGATCTTTTTGGTTCGAGCTCACAAGAAGGATCATCTGCTGTCCGTCTGCGGCTGCAAGGAGCACGCGGATGCGCTGGTGAACAACAGCTAGGTACAAAATATCCTTCTCACGTGCATCAGTTACTTCATCTTCAAACTGAAGAATCATGACGGAGACAGGGAGAGTTGGCAGGATCGAGATCTCCTGAAACTTCTCCAAAATGCGTTCTTCAGACGGATGATTGCCAGTGAGAAGCTTCCATAGAAACTCCTGCTGATTTTCCTGCTTCTTTTTCGTCCCCATCTGATGCTGCAGCAGCTGGCTGCGGGCCGCCTGTGCGGCCTGCTTCAGCACTTCGAGATCGTCCTCGTCCAGCTTCTTGTTGATTTCGAGCACCCAAATATAGCCGAGCACTTCTTCATTTTTACGTATGGAAACGGCCACACGATCGCCGAGGCCGACTTGATTGATCGACTTCACGCGCAGCGGATCACCGCTCTTTTGCAGTGTCGGGATGACGCCATCCTTCCAGAGGCTGTTGATAACCTTTTCAGGCACGCGTCTTCCTATAATCGTCGCGATGCGTGCGGGGTCAGTACTGTCTTCGTGTGTGCTGTAGGCGAGGAGGCGGTGGTTGCGGTCCTCGATCGTCACCGGACAGTCGAGCACGTCGCTGATCCGGTCAGCCAAGTTCTCGAGGCTTCCGAACGTGCCTTTAAAATGCTCAGTCTGCTTCATGTTATCTCCGTCCTTGTTGGTTCATACCGTTATCATAACAATATCAATTTTAAAAAGGAATATGGGAGGCTTTGGAGAATTGATTATTGGGAGAAAAAGGAGGATTACACGATGAAATTTAATCAATTTTCATATAGCAGGCCAGATATGGATGATCTGAAAAAGCAATTTGAAGGGCTGTTGAATCGTTTTGAAACAGCTGGTTCGTTTGAGGAGCAGATCACGGCGATGAACCATATTTCCGAGCTGCGGAGCTCCTTTGAATGTCAGGCCCGCATCGCGAGAACCCGATATACAATTAACACCGCGGATGATTTTTATAAAAAAGAACAGGGATTCATGGACGAGAACCTGCCTGTTTACCAAGGGATGATTAAACGGTTTTATGAGGCGCTCGTAAAGTCTAGTTATAAAAAAGAGTTAGAGCAAAAGCATGGCACTCAGCTGCTAAAGCTGGCTGATCTGCGTGTGAAAACATACAGCGATGAGGTGCTGGAGGATTTAAAACAGGAAAATAAGCTGACGAGCGAATATGTGAACCTTGTGGCGTCTGCTAAAATTCCGTTTGAAGGAGGCGAACTTACTCTTTCTCAGCTCTCGCCTTATATACAGTCAGCAGACCGGGAAACAAGAAAGAAAGCGTTCTTGGCGAGCAACGGATTTTACAGTCAGCATCAAGTTCAGTTTGATGAGATTTATGACAAGCTTGTTAAACTGCGTGCCGGCATCGCAAGAAAACTAGGATACAAAAACTTCGTCGAGCTTGGCTATGACCGGATGAGCCGGACAGATTATAATGCAGCGGACGTGAAGGTATTCCGCGATCAAGTGAAAAATGTGATCGTACCGCTCTGCACAGAGCTGAAAAAGAAACAGCACGAACGCATTGGCACGCCTGAATTTTATTATTATGATGAAACGTTCCAATTCCCAGACGGCAACCCGAAACCGCAGGGAGATAGTGATTGGATCGTAGAAAAGGCACAGAAGGTGTTTGAGGAACTGTCGAGTGAGACAGGCGAGTTTTTCGCGTTTATGACCGAGAACGAGCTGATGGATCTTGGCAGCAAAAAAGGGAAGGCGGCAGGAGGCTATTGCACGTATTTCAGCACATATCAGTCGCCGTTCATCTTCACGAACTTCAATGGTACAGACAATGATGTAAGGGTGCTGCTGCACGAGATCGGCCACGCATACCAGATGCATTCAAGCCGCGGGTATGAAGTGCCGGAATATCAGTTCCCGACACTTGAAGCGTGCGAGATCCATTCGATGAGCATGGAGTTCTTGACGTATCCTTCCATGAAAGAGCTGTTTGAGGGAGACACAGATAAGTATCTGTATTCTCACCTGACGGGTGCTGTCGAGTTTATTCCGTACGGTGTAGCGGTCGATGAGTTCCAGCACTTCGTATATGAAAATCCAGATGCAACGCCAGAGGAGCGCAGGCAGGAATGGAGCCGTTTAGAGAAGGTTTATCTGCCGCACCGCGACTTTGCAGGACTACAGTACCTCGAGAACGGCGGGTTCTGGCAGCGCCAGGGTCACATTTATAAGTCACCGTTCTATTATATCGACTACACGCTCGCCCAAATCTGCGCACTGCAGTTCTGGAAGCGTTCGGTCGAAGATGCAGATGGCGCCTGGAAAGACTACGACCGCTTATGCAAGCTTGGCGGAAGCTTGCCGTTTACCGCTTTAGTAAAAGAAGCAGGGCTGAAATCGCCTTTTACAGATGGTTGTGTGGCGGAAGTGATCGAGGAAGTCAGGAGCTTTCTTGGGACTGAGGCAGCAATGAAATAAACAGATTTGAAGCAGCTTCTTCCTTAAGTCAAATGGGAGAAGCTGTTTTATTGGGGAGGAAGAAAACATGAAGTCTAATATAAGCAGATGGTCTATGTACCTTAGTGCAGCGGGGGTGCTGTTGGCGGTATTACCATTTATTGTTCCGAATAAGCTAGCTGTTAACATTTATTATCTGTTTTATGGCGGTATTGTTTTGTATGCAGCAGGCTGGGTTCTCAGCATCGCTGCATTTTGGAAAAAAGAGAGCAGCAGGGCGATGGATTTTATTATCTTTTCACCGGTTGTTCTTGGTGTAGCGGCGATGGCGAGTTTACTTTTACTTGCTTATGGAATCGGCGAAAAGTGACTTAGTTTGTTCATTTTTAAATTCCCGGCTTGTTTGGTAAAATGGGGAGTATATCCCTGTTAAAGGAGAAATGAAAATGAATGAAACGAAGCAGCGCAATTATACGCCGCTTATTATCGGGCTTTCGATTGCCATAAATGTACTTGTTGCCGTACTTTTTTTCTTGCCAGAATACGAGGGGGAAATCGCGTTTGACGTGACGCTTTTGCCGCGCCTGAACGCCATTTTTAACAGCTTTACGTTCGTATTCCTGCTTGCCGCTCTTTATTTTATTAAGTTGAAAAACATTACCCTGCACAAACGCTTTATCTTTGCGGCGTTCACTTCAACAACGCTGTTCCTTCTGTCGTATGTGACGTATCACTATCTGACTGAATCAACGAAATACGGCGGCGAAGGTCCGCTGAAATACATTTACTTCTTTATCCTGCTGACGCACATCCTGCTTGCGATCGTCATCGTGCCGCTGGCGCTGATCACGGTAACGCGCGGACTGAACATGCAGGTGGAAAAACACCGCAAGATCGCGCGCTGGACGATGCCTCTATGGCTGTATGTGAGTCTTACGGGCGTAATTGTTTATCTCCTGATTTCACCGTATTATTGATGAGGAGCAGCTGATATGGATTGGTTCATGCTCGTGATGAGTGTCGTGCTGTTTGGGTTAGGTGCTGCGGCGGTTGTATACAGCTGGCGTTACAGCTCTGTGCATCATGAAAAAGCAAAGCGTGAAGGGGTTTCTTCGCCCGGTACTTCAGACAGCATCCTCGGAGCTGTGTTTGAGTTGATTCTCGTGTTCTTTTTTGACTTATTGCTCCGATTCCTCCCGTTGTGGATGGTGAAGCTATTCATTTTTCTCGCGGGAGCAGGATTCATCTATCTTGCATATCTGGCGTTTTTGGAAGTATAGGCTCATAGACCGCCTCGTGCGGTTTGTGGGTCTTTTTTTGATAGGAATGGAGCCCCTAGCCGCTGCTGTGTGCTGCAATTAAATTGATGCCTGAGTGAATAAAAGCGACGGGATGCAAACAAGCATACCGGCGCGCAAATAAATTTCAAGTGCTGCAAATAGAACGCTCTGAATAGCAAATAAAACTCTAAGATTCGCAAATAAATCTCCCAGAATTGCAAATAACATCTCCAAATTCGCAAATAAACAAAAACGATATGATTAGTTAATAAGCGATTCCAACTCGTTTGCCGATATGAAGACCTTCTGCGAGGCATCTGTAGGCAAATTCGGATGTATCGCCGGTCGATATGCTCGATCCGCCTTCTGGCAGGCGGTCTTCTTCCATACGATACGTTCCTGTAGCAGGGCCTTCTGGCAGATAAGTCGGGCAGACAATCGTCCAGTCTAAACCCGACTTACGCAGCGATTCATATACTGCTCGGTGCTCCTCAGCCGCCCTTGTCAGCTTCCGCCTGCTCTCCGAAGATTCATAGCGCAATAGGTGAGGCTCTGTGCGGCTTTGGAGGATTCCTGCCGTTCCGATCGTGACGATTCTCTTTATCTTTTTCTCTTCCATCGCTTCAATAATGAGAGGCATGGCTTGAGAGAGGAGGTCGCCGCCGTCGGTTGAGAGCGCGCTGACTACCGCATCGCAGTTTTCCATTGCATTCAATAAATCCTGTTTGCTCCGGGCGTCTCCTTCCACAATATCTATTAACTCACCAGAAAGCTTGTCTTTATCTCGGACAAGCACGGAAATTTCATGGCTGTTTTCTTGCAACAGTTTTAAAATGGCAGAACCAGTTCGACCGGTCGAGCCTAAAAGGCAGATTTTCATGGCTGCAGCTCCTTTAAATAATCGTATACGGAAGTTGTTCTTTATTTTATCATGGAAATTACACATTGATTTATTTTCAAATTCCAACAATTTTCGGAAGGAATTGACAAAGTTTTTGCAGAAAAGGTATAGGACTTAAGGAGAGATCAGCATGAAATACGTGAAATATATTTTATTCGTTCTGCTTGCCAGCTTGATTGCTGGATGCGGGAACGATCATCAGGGCTTAAGTGAAGTTGATTCTGAAAAAGAAGAGCATGCTGAACATAAGCCTTTTCTTGAAGCGAGTGCGGAAGTAAAGGGACGTGAAGCTTTAATAAAAGTAAAAACTGATATGGAGATTTCAAAGAAAAAGTTCGGTAAACAGAGAAAGCACGGACAGGGGCATATCCATATGTATGTGGATCAAGGTGAGAAGCAGGGGGTTACCTCGAGCCCGATTTTGCTGGAGAATCTGTCACCTGGACAGCATGAGGTCAAAATTTCGCTTCATAATAACGATCATACACCGTATGATGTGACTGAAAAGCTGACTTTTACAATAAAATAAACTCTTACAATTAGGCGGGGGAATATGCTTCAACGTTTGAATTTGCCCAATAGAATTATCATCATGTTTTCTGCGGCTATTTTCGTTACAATAGCGGCGGTCATCGCGTATGATACATACAGCCTTCAGAGTGCAGTGAAAGAAACGTATGTGAGCCAGCTGAAGGGAATAACCACGACTATTAATGGGAGATATGAAGAGTCGCACGTAATTGAAGATGTGCAGCAGACATTCGATTATATAAAACATCGCGAAGATAAAGTTCTTATGCTGACACTGCATCTGTCGGAAAAGCAGGGAGACAGGGTCATGGCGTCTACAGACAGAGGCAACATTGGAAAACATACGCCTGGCGAGCTGAGGCCATCGTATAAAGATGGAAAAACGTTGATCGCCCATCTTAACAATAAGAACGGTGAGCCATATGTACGGCTTGTTGCGCCGCTTATTGAGGACGGGTTGCCGATAGGAGCGATTGAGCTGCTGCTCGACTCGAGCGAAGAGCAGCTTATCGTACAGAAACAGCTTCAGAAGTCGATCATCGTCGGTATCACGATCGCCTTATTGCTGCTCTTTGTATTATGGTGGTTCATCCGCCGTCTGCTCGTCATGCCGCTGCTTCACCTGCAGCAGGCTGCTAAGGAAGTTGAAAACGGCAAGCCGTACAAGCCGGCATCATTGAAAGGAAGCCAGGAGATCATTCAAGTAGGCGAGGCTTTTAATGGAATGGTGACAAAGCTTGAGCAGCGGTATTTGGAAAGCATCACCGATCCTTTAACGGGTGTTTATAACAGTGCTTATTTTAAGCGGACACTAACTGCGGAAATAGAGAATACCCGCAAAAACGGCGGCTCTATGGTGCTTTTATTTTGTGACGTCGATAACTTTAAGATGCTGAACGACAGCGAAGGACATGTATATGGCGATGATGTTCTGAAGACGATCGCCGAAACGATTAAGGAAAACGTCCGCGACATCGATGTCGTATGCCGCTACGGCGGAGAGGAATTTGTGATTATCCTGCCGGGGTGCACACAGGCAGAAGGACTGAAGATTGCTGAGAACATCCGCCAGATGGTCGCCATCTATGGCAGCCACAGCCTATTGTCGCCGGTCACGATCAGCATCGGTCTTGCGGCTTTTCCTAAAGATGCAGACGAGTCGACGCTTGTCCACATGGCTGACCGGGCCATGTATGCGGCCAAAACGAACGGTAAAAATCTCGTGGTATCAGCAGGAGAGCTTTCACATTACAAAGAGCAGGAGTACAACCGCCGAAGGGTTCAGTCAAACTGGCACTTGAACACGATCGTTTCCCTCGCACGGGCAGTGGAAGTGAAGGACTCCTACACACACAGCCACTCGGAAATGGTGTCCCGATATGCTTCAGCGATCGCCAGCACGATGGGGCTTCCGGATGAGGAAGTAAAAAAGGTCTCTGTTGCTGGCCTGCTTCATGATGTCGGAAAAGTCGGCATACCGGACAGCATTTTGAACAAAGAAGGCAAGCTGACGGATGAAGAATATGAGATAATGAAGGACCACCCGGTGCTGGGCTTTAACATTCTGTCGAGTGTTGAAGAGTTCCAGGATATTTTATCGTACGTGCTGTACCATCATGAAAGACCGGACGGCAGAGGCTATCCGGAGCAGCTTCGGGAGGAAGAAATCCCGCTCGGTGCGAGGATTATCGCTGTAGCGGATGCGTTTCATTCCATGGTGTCACAGCGTCCTTACCGCAAGAAGCCGCTGACAATAGACATGGCCATCGAAGAGCTGAAGCGCGGCAGAGGTTCGCAGTTTGATAAGGATGTTGTTGATCTTTTCTTGCCGATTATTGAAGAAATTAGAGAAGAAGAGCATAAGGAAGAGATCGCTGCTTATTAAAATGGAAACAGACCCGTTAACGGGTCTGTTTTTGCTTTGGATGTTATTTTTAAACAAGTCGCAATATTGCTTTTAAAGGATTCAGAGAAGAGGTGTTGATCTCCGTTTCAGGCGCACGCTTTCCGCGGGGTGAGCGGTGAGCCCTTCCGTCGCACGCGCCATTGGAAGGTCTCACCTTCTCACTCATCCCGCTGGAGTCGGCGCCTTACACTACAATCAACTTAATCAATGATGGATTCAAGATGATTAGTGAATGTGATAAAAGCGACAGCCAAAACAATTCATAGTTTAGATGTTGGATTTTTGCAGAGGTAATAGCGCTGAACTTTCTTACAAAAGCAACAATCTTTTACAAAGAAGCCTTTCACAAATAGACGAAACGACGCAGTCTAAAAAGTTTAAGGGAAAGGAACAAGAACATACTGTCTTAAAAGCTTTGTAGCAGCCAAAATTCCTTAAAGCCATTCATTGGAGGCTCACCTTCCAGATCATATGGTCCATTCCTTCTCCCCAATAGTCTTTCATCCAATAATCAGGCTCTCCGAACTTTTTTCTCCAGATGATTTGTGCGCTTTCGTAGCCGCTGTCTAAGCAGAACTCATGGATGCCGCGTTTGTGCAGTGCATCATAAATGGCTTCGAGCAGCGCGCGTCCTAGTCCGTTTCGCTGATGTTCGGGATGAACAAAAACGGTTCCAACCTCTACCAGATCACTTAAAGCACCGCTCGAGCAGTCCGTAATAAGCTCGCTTGCCGGGCCATATTCAATAGAACCTACAATTTTACTGCCGCTCAGAGCAATTAAAAAATACCTTTCGCGGCCATCGCTTTTATAATCCAGTTCTAAGTATTTTTTCTTTTCGTTAATTTCGTTTTCCAGATCTTCCGCTTTGTCGCCGATTCCATTTTTGTTAAACGTGTCAGTAATGACGGTTTTGAAAAAATGGTGAAGCTCACTTCGATCTTCTTCTACTGGCCTTCTAATTTCTATCCTCTGCATTTATTGAGCCTCCTTTTATAGCATCAAGCATTATTCGACACAATTTCCTATAATCCTGTTAACGACTCTGAGCACCATAACAGCAATCGTGCTAGCAACGTGGTAGTATGGGAATATTGATTTACAAGGAATGGATGTGAGATGAGATGGAAGATAAAAATGCCGGCGCTGGTGCGATTCAGGAAAATCGCATTATTCCGCTATGGAGTCTGACGGTCTGGCTTGTTGTTATGAATACGACGATGTTTAATGTTGCGCTTCCGAGCGTGATTAAAGAATTCTCCCTGACGCCCGCAACAGGCTCGTGGATTGTATCCGGTTATTCCATCGTTTTTGCGCTCTCGACCATCACATTCAGCCGGCTGTCTGATTTTATCCCGATCGGAAGACTGCTGATGACCGGTCTCGTGATACTCGGCATGTCGTCAGCTGTTGGGTTCTTTTCAGACAGCTTTGCCTTTTTACTTGCCAGCAGGGTGCTGCAGGCGATGGGTGCCGGCGCGGTTCCAGGGCTTGCTATGGTTCTTGCCACGCGCTATATCCCGATCAGCAGGAGAGGGAAGGCGATGTCGCTCATCTCTTCCGCAGCGTCGCTCGGCTTTGGTCTCGGTCCGGTTATCGGAGGGGCGATTACCCAGTATCTTGGCTGGAACGATCTGTTTCTCGTAACCGCGCTAGTCCTTTTGCTGCTTCCGCTTTTTAAAAAGTTTCTGCCGGCAGAACAGCGCAAGGAAGGTTCATTTGACTTTGCTGGGGCTCTGCTGACAGGTGTCGGCGTTTCAGCGCTTCTTCTCTTTTTGTCGACGTTCAATTTGATTTTGCTTGCCGTGACTGTGGCTGCGTTCGTGATGCTAATTGTTCTTTCTAAGCGAAAACAAGATCCGTTTATTAAATTAGAGTTGTTTTTAAACAGACGCTACCGTTCGATTCTGCTAGTCGGTCTGATGGCGTTTATGACTCATTTTGCGTTTCTGTTCGTCATGCCGGTGATGCTGGCAAAGCTGTTCAGTCAGCCGCCTGCATCCATCGGGTTCATTATCTTTCCCGGTGCCATGCTTTCAGCGCTCGCAGCTATATATATCGGGCGATTCATCGACCGCTTTGGCAGCCTGCCGATTATGAGGTTCGGGCTGGCGGCGCTTCTACTGTCTGCCGTTCTGTTCACCATTTTTGGAACAAAAGCACCAGCGATGACGGCAATTTTTTATATGTTTACAAGCTTAGGATTTTCCAGTCTCACATCTAGTCTCGCGAACGAGGCGTCCAGAATCCTAGATAAAGACGTTGTCGGATCGGGAATGGGGCTGATGCAGCTCGTGCAGTTTTTCGGCGGTGCTTTTGGTGTAGCGGCTGCTGGGCTGCTTATCGACTGGCAGAAAAATGTTGCGCTTGCAGATGTGTTTCATAATATTTTCCTATTCTTCGCGCTGCTGCTGATTGTGGCGTACGCGGTTTATTATTTCGGAATTTATAAAACAAGGGAAAAATCGTAAAAAGTGTGGACATATTTGTGCAATATCGCGCATATCGCCCCCCGATATGCTTGAGGAGAGCCTTAATGGCTCTCCTTTTTTCGGTATTTAGCTGTTTGCGGGCTGTGAAACGGACCGGTACAATCGGGAAAAAGCCTTGTGCGGGAGGTTGCCGATGGAGACTAATCTGGAACTGATTCAGTCGCTTGACCGGTTCAGAAGAATTCTTGTTTTTTATGATGATTGTGCGGAATCACTTCCAGTCGTGACAAAATTTCTGCGCTCGTTCCTGCAGATTAAAACGCCGAACAGCTCATTGCCGACGATGGAACTGATGGCGATTCTCCGTCATGAAAAGCCGAACATCGTTTATTATTTAAGGCACTATTGTGCAGATGATACGATGCGCATGCTCTCTCTTTTGAAGATGGACTACAAGAAGGCACAGAGAAGAATTGAGCAATTGTCGCAGTACAGGTCGATTACAAGAGTGAAACGGTTTAACAGCGAGGGTTTCTAGTTGTGACACACGCCGATTATCGTTATCTTAGTGATATAGTCAAAAAAGTGAGATAAGGGCGTGAGAAATTGAAAAAGAAAGTAGGATTTATCGGGACTGGCGTGATGGGGAAAAGCATGGCAAAGAATCTGATGAGTGCGGGGCATCCGCTTGTCGTATATACGCGCACGAAAGAGAAGGCAGAAGATCTTATCGCTGCAGGCGCTGAGTGGGCAGCGAGCCCGAAAGAAGCCGCTGCAGTGTCCGATGTCGTAATTACGATGGTCGGAATGCCTTATGACGTGGAAGAGGTCTATTTCGGAAGCGAGGGAATCATCGAGAACGCACGCCCAGGAAGCGTTCTTGCGGATATGACCACATCAAGCCCTGCATTGGCAAAGCGAATTGCCGAAGCCGCGGCGGCGAAAGGACTGCACGCAGTAGATGCACCAGTATCCGGCGGAGATATTGGCGCAAAAGAAGCGAGGCTTTCCATCATGGCAGGCGGGTCGGACGAGGCGTTTGAGCTTGCACAACCAATATTCGCGGTAATGGGTACGAATGTCGTCCATCAAGGCGGACCAGGATCAGGGCAGCATACGAAAATGTGCAACCAGATCGCGATCGCCTCAGGCATGATCGGAGTTTGTGAGGCGGTCTTATATGCGGAAAAAGCCGGACTCGACCCGGAAACAGTTTTAAAGTCAATAGAGTCAGGTGCTGCCGGAAGCTGGTCGCTCAGCAACCTCGCACCAAGAATGATTAAAGGCGATTTTGCGCCAGGCTTTTACATCAAGCATTTCATCAAAGACATGAACATCGCACTTGAATCAGCAGAAGAGATGGGGCTGCTTACACCAGGGCTGAAGCTCGCACGTGAGCTTTATTTAAAGTTAGCCGAGAGCGGTGAGGAAAACTGCGGCACACAGGCACTTTATAAACAGCTTAAGAATTAAGAATAAAAAGAGGCGTTCAATTAATTTTAACAGGTTCTCTTTCGGAGGAGAAAAGTGTAATTCGCAAGCCTGTTAGCAGGTGAAATATCACTATAATTGGATATGTGAATGATATTAAAACGACCAGATTTTTGTCTGGTCGTTAACTTATAGCCTTATTCATTAAACGCTGTCCGTAAGCGACCGTGTATTACTGCCGTTGGTGTCTAGTTTCTTCGCTTTGACGGAGAATCTCGTCAACGACGTGCTCAATCGGTGCGGCAGCGTCGATTATAATTCCGTTTTTCGGAATGTCTTCTCTCGTTTGGTGCAATCGCACAATGAGTTCCCGTTCCGATCTCTTTCCGCCCCACTCATTTTCCGGTCGCTCGTCAAGCCGCCGGTACAGTGTGTCAAGGTCGATCTCAAGGACAAACACGCTGTCAAATAGATCTATAAATTTTGAAAAGTTTCTAGAACCACCGCAGAAAAATGTTATCGCCTCATCTTGGTTGGCGACTAAAGCTTTTACTTTATCTACATGCCAAATGTGGTGCTCGTGCGTTCCGCCATCCGTCGGTGTACCCGTTTCCGGATCGCCTTGATAGGCCAATTCACGGTCACCATGAATGGCATGGTAGCCACGCCGATGCAATTCATTGCAGACCGTTGTTTTGCCTGTGCAGGAAACGCCTTCAATCAGATAATTCCTAATGCCCATTTCTAGAACCTCCACTCAAATGGATAAGCAAACTTCTTTTCCGAGAGAACCTGTTTACAATTATTTTGTATTCCTCTTTTTTCTTTTTACAACGGCAAAAACGGTTCCAGCGAACAATACGCTGCCAGCTCCGCCATACGCCCATTTTTCAGTGGAGGATAACGGCATCCTTGCAGAGTTGTCGTTGTTGGGAGGAAATCCTTCGCCAAGTGCTTGAAGGTCTTCTTTCGCATCTTTCAGCAATGCAGTCCGTGAGCAGTAGTTCGTACTAAGCTTGCCGTCATTTTCATAGGCGTAAACGATGTACTCTTCGCCTTTCTTAAACTCGTAGCCGCAGCTGGCAGACTGTTCAGCCGTATAGATAATGAAGCTATTATTTTTCTGCCCTTTCCAAACGTTTATGGTTACAATTTTAACGGCGACAGAGGATTCCCATAGACCGCCGGTACGTTTAATATCGGTGACTACACCGGAAAAAACGGCAGTGGCGTTACCGAGCGCCTTCTTCGGGTCCGGATTTTGTGCGCAGCTGCAAGCCAGTGCTGTATTTGTCTGATATACAAGTGCAATCGTCATGAGCAGCAAAAACACTAGACCTGCACGCAACAATAAATTCATTTCCAAATTCCCCCTTTTCTTATTAGACGGTTTAAAGAGAATCATAGTTTCAGATTTTCTTTCAGCACCCTCAACATTTTTATGCCGAAAGACTCATATTATGAGGGTAGAAGGAAAGGAGGAAATGAAATGGGAATTAAGATGATTAAATTGTCTGCGCTTTATTTTGTGCTGGGAGTCGGTCTGGGTATGTTCATGTCCATCTCGCATGATTTTGCACTGAAACCGGTACATGCACATGTAAATTTGCTTGGTTGGACCGCATTGACACTCGCGGGGATATTGTATTATTTATTTCCGGCAGCAGAAAGCAGCATGCTCGGCAAGATTCATTTCTGGCTGCATAATATCGGACTTCCGGTCATGATGGCGGCTCTCGCGGCTTTCACCTATGGGTATGAAAAGGCTGAACCGCTCATCGGCATCGGTGCAACGATCACTTCTGTCGGCATCCTCCTTTTTGCGGTGAACGTCTGGAAAAATGTGAAGGCAGGGGCAAAGGACTAAACAATTTTAACTAAGGCACAGGCGGTGCATATGCATGCCTGTGTCTTTTTTATGTTTGAAAAACAGGAGTTGTACTGCTGGCCGAAGAATTGATTATCATCACGTGTGACCGGAGGGGATAGGATGAGGTATGCAGCGAGTCTTGTATTGGCCGGAGCCATGATGCTGTCGGGCTGCAGTGAAGATCAACCAACGGCAAAACCGCTGAACGACAAGCATCTTGAACTCCAAAGCCGGGAGAAGGATTCATATCCGCACTATTATGGTGCAGTGGACATTAAGCAAGCGGATAAAGCATTGCCTTTCAAAGTCATTTTGCCAAAAAAATACCCGTTTAAAGGGAGTGCGGAAAAATCGGTCATCACGGACTGGGGAAAAAAGAAAAAGCTTTCTGTTGAAACGGGGATTTTGCCTTCAGATCAGGGGCTGCCCTTTTATATGGCAATGTACACGTTCAACCATGAAAACAAAGTATCACAGATGATCAAGGACAAGCAGTATAGCGAAACTGCAGAGCTTGATGACGGAACAGAGGCGTACATCACCGTAAATGACAGTTACATCTCGATAGGCTGGAAAGACGGAGAATTCGAGCATCTCCTCGAATACGCCGCCTCAAGCGGCGCACTGCCAAAATCAGCTAAAAAGGACGCCTTGAAAGCTGCCAGTTCGGCTATGGACGATAAATGAAGGCTTAAAATGGTCTTTGAAATTTAAGACTCTTCTATATAGGATTTTTGCTTTTGATCGGTTTGATTTTCTTAGTTATTTCTGAAGTATTTGTTTAGCTTCAGCGGGATCAGTAGGACAGGTGAGACCTTTTAATGGCGCATAGCGACAAAAGGGCTCAACGCCCGCCCCGCGGAAAGCGTGCACCTGAAACGGAGATCAACTGCTTCTCTGATTACTATTAGGTCTATTCTTTTATGCTATGATATGGGAGAAAAGGAGGAGAGTGCTCATGCAGAAACTCCTGTTTGAACCAGCGTGGGACAAGGCTTTAGCCAGCCAGGACCGCGAATACATTAAAAAGATATTTGAAGAAACGAAGGATGCTGCTCCTGAAGATGCTATTTCATCTGCCGTTTTAAGAAAAGCGGTTAACCATAAAGGTGAGCGCCTCGTGACGGTGCTGATCCATAACCGGAGCAGCGAAGAGGAAGTTTTTCACGATCGTACCGTTGAGCTGCAAAAGGAAGACGGATCATCCGAGGAAAAGGCGTTCACATTGCCGATAGCTGTTCCGCCATATACAAGCATGCCGTGGACGTTTATTTTCCCGGCGAAAGAAGCTGAAGAGGACTTTGTAACACAAAATATAAAGCTGATTTCTTAACAGACAGAATGGAGAGAGTAGAACGTTGAGAACGATCGTTTGGTTTATTTATTTTTGGCTCGTATTGCCGCTTACCGTACCCGGTTTGATTAAGGTGAAAAAACTCGACAGAGAAGGGCGTTTGGCGGAAAAGGAAAAAGTGGTCGACAAGACGGTGAAATGGTGGGCAAGATCGCTAGTGAAGCTTGCTGGAGTCAAGGTCACGGTCAGAGGGGAAGAGAACATCCCATCCGATACAGCCGTGCTGTTTGTTTCCAACCATCAGGGCAATTTTGATGTGCCGCTCATGCTTGGCTATATTACGAAGCCGAAAGCATTCATCTCGAAAATTGAAGTGAAAAAAATGCCGCTGATCGGCACATGGATGGAGCAGATGAACTGCCTGTTCATGGACCGCAGCAACGTCAGGCAATCGCTTAAAGCGATACAAGAAGGCGCACGTTTTCTCGAAAATGGCACGTCACTCGTTATTTTTCCTGAAGGAACGCGCAGCAAAGGCGGAGATATGGCTGAATTCAAAGCAGGGAGCTTCAAGCTTGCGACGAAAAGCGGGGTGCCAATCGTACCTGTGACAATCAACGGCTCATACAAGATCATGGAGCAGCAAAAATTTTGGATCAAGCCTGCAGAAGTAGAGCTTGTCGTACACCCGCCAATTTTGCCAGAAGGTGCGGATGCGAAGGAACTTGCAGCGCAGACACAGGAAATCATTCAATCAGGGCTTGTTCAAGACAAATATGGAGCGGCCGTTAGTTAAGCATCTTTTTGCAAAGGCTGTTTTTGCTGTGGCTGCACCTTCATCACATTCGCTAGATCACCTTGAATTCTTCCTTGATAAAGTTGATCGGAGTGTAAGGCGCCGACTCCAGCGGGACGAGTGGGACAGGTGAGACCCTTTAGGGCGCGCAGCGGCAAAGGGGCTCACTTGTCCAGCAGAAAACGGCTAGCCCCTCGAGGTCAAAAGGGCAAGTGTCCAATAAGTCAAAGACCGACTTACCGGCCCCTTTCCCTTTTGCTTGTCGGGGCTGAACGAGCCGTTTCTGCTTTTCGCCACACCCCGCGGAAAGCGTGCGCCTGAAACGGAGATCAACTGCTTCTTTGAGTTCTTGGAATGAAATATAGTTTGTGAAAATAGCCAAAAAAAAGACGCTAAAGGACATCAAGTCACTTTAGCGTCTTTCATTTTGTTAGCGATAATTAATAAACTGCACGTCGATCGGAAGGTTCGCCTCTCGAACTGCAGCGATAACAGCCTGAAGGTCGTCACGGCTTTTGCCGGTCACACGCACCTGGTCATCCTGCACCTGGCTTTTCACTTTAAGGCCAGAGTTTTTGATAAGAAGGTTGATTTTCTTCGCGTTGTCCTTATCGATTCCCGTCACAAGCTTAGCCCGCTGTCTTACTGTACCGCCTGTAGCAGGCTCGATCTTGCCGTAATCAAGGTTTTTCGTCGGCACGTCGCGTTTGATGAGCTTTGTGATAAGCACATCCTTCAGCTGTTCCAACTTGTACTCGTCGTCAGAAACGAGAATCAATTCTTCTGCTGATTTATCAAGCTTAATGTCGCTTTTACTTCCTTTAAAATCATAGCGGTTCGTGATTTCCTTCATGGCGATATTAATCGCATTATCGACTTCTGAAAGGTCTACTTTTGAAACGATGTCAAATGATGCTTCTTTACTCATAGCAATCCCTCCTGGTTAATTTCTCTCTATTATGAAACTATTATATAAAAACAAACGTATAGTTACTAGTTTGTCACATTCATTCTTGTGGTAAACGGTTACGGATAACAAAAATTATGATACAATGGTGAATGTTTCAGTAAAGATTTTGTTAATTTTAATTTTTATGGCAACTTCATTATAGATGGAGGTCTTGTTTTGCTTCATTATAAAACCTACAAACATGAGACAGTGGAAGACTGGGTCGTTTTTGTCCATGGGGCGGGCGGCAGTTCTTCTATCTGGTACAAACAAATTCGCGAATTTAAGCAGCATTTTAATATTCTATTGCTTGATCTGAGAGGTCATGGGAAATCGAAGTCTGACCGGTTTCTTTTAAAAAAATATTCATTTCATGAAGTGAGCCAAGATGTGCTCGAGGTGATGGATCACCTGCGCATCCAGAAGGCGCATTTTGTCGGCATCTCACTAGGCACGATCGTTATTCAGACACTTGCTGAGATGAATCCGGACCGTGTCGCGTCCATGACCCTTGGCGGTGCAGTGACGAAGCTGAATTTCAGGTCGCAGCTGCTGATCACACTCGGCAACATGTGCAAATCGTTCATTCCTTACATGTGGCTGTATAAGCTTTTTGCGTGGGTTATCATGCCGCGCAGCCGCCATGTGGAATCGCGCTCTCTTTTTATAAAAGAAGCAAAAAAGCTTTGTCAGAATGAATTCAAACGCTGGTTCAAGCTGACATTGAAAATTAATCCGTTCCTGCGCGGTCTGATCGACAGGGAAATCTCGATTCCGACGCTTTATATCATGGGGGAAGAGGATTACATGTTCCTTCCGCCGATACAGGCGTTCATCGACAAGAAAAAGCATTCGAAGCTGATCACATTCCGCGACTGCGGTCATGTGTGCAATGTCGACCAGCCTGATCAGTTTAACGAAACGAGCATTGGTTTTATAAAAAAACATCTTTCAACTGCGGCTAAGCCTGCTGCGGTATAAAGGGAAACGCTGACTGAATTTATCAGTCAGCGTTTTTTTATTTCTTATTGCAATACAGGAACTCGGGCAAGTGAGAACAGCTTTTGAGCCGGATGGCTGCCATGAGTGAGAAGTTCTTTGATCATTTCAGCTCCAATCATGCTGTAGACAGTGCGGTTTCCGCCGAATCCGAGGCAATAATACTCGCCTTCGTTGTTCGGATGTTCGCCTATATACGGCAAGCCGTCATGCGAATCACCCAATGTAGTTTCCCAGGCATGAGCTAGAACGGGCTTCACGTCTGGAAATAACTCATTTATTTTTGCTAAAAGACGATCAGCTTTTTGCTGGAGCATTAGGGCATCGAATGGTTCATCCGGAGAATTTTCGTCCATCCCGCCGGCAATAATCCGGCTGTCAGCAGTTGTTCGCATATAGAGGTACGGGCGGTTCGTTTCCCAGATCATACACTTATCGTTCCATCCTTTAATAGCGGGAAGGGGTTCGGTGATGACGGCGTAGGAACGGTGCAGGCTCGCACCGAATTGCTGAGCGAGGAAATCGTTGTCGTAGCCGGTTGCAAACAATAAATGCTTTGCGCGTATGATGGCACGCCCTGTATCAATGATAAAATAATCGCTTCCTTTTGATTTGTGAAGCAGCGGCGTTTCTTCATAAACTCTGGCACCGTGATTAACGGCGCAATTCACGATTTCCTGTACAAAGCGGAAAGGGTTCATATCGGCATCGCCTTCCGTTAAAAGAGCTGCCGGCTTATGAAAGGGCACATAGTTTGAAATGTTTTTTTCCTTGATAAAGTGAACAGGAAAACCGTAATGGTGCAGCGCTTCGTACTCTTTGGCAATCTTTACAGCATCCTCATCGCTGCTTGCAAAATATAAGCTGTTGCGGATCCGGTAGTCATTACCCATGTTAAGATCGAGTGCAAGACTCCCGAGTTTCTTTACAGCATCCTGGCACATTTCATAAAAATAAACCGCCGCATCCGTCCCGATATCGCGCATCAGTTCATGCAGCATTCTATCGCTCGAAAACTTTACCATGCCGTTATTAGCAGGAATATTTCCCTGCGCTATTTTCTGGCGGTCAATCATCACAACATCTAAGTCTGTATCTTTTGATAACGTATAAGCACATAATGCCCCCGTCATGCCTCCGCCGACAACCAGCACATCGCACGATTCATTTTCGGTCAAAGCAGGATATGATGGTTCTTCATTATATGTGGACGGCCAGTAAAAGCCGTTATTATTGTTCTCCTTCATGTTTTTCGCCTCCTGATGATTACAGTACCCGCGTCAAGGCAGTTGAAAACAGCAGGAATCCCGGCAATGTGCGGAATGCGAAAAAAAAAAAGAAAAGCCGGCTCCAATGATGGAGGCCAGCTTCTGCTTTATTTTATAAGCTTAAACTTGGATCTTTAACGATTAGGAGCATAGCCCCGGTATCGAGCTTGCGTTCATATTCTTGCGCTTCTGTCTGAGTAAGACCAATTTCTTCCAGTTTATTCCGGAGCTCATCGCCGCGTTTGCTGAACACATTCGCGATGGCGGTTCCTAAGCCTTCTTCCTTCATCCCGATCGTGTTCGTGTCCGATACATCCGCGAGCTGTTTTGTTTCATCTTTTTCGTGGGTCAAGACGTATAGATCACTATCACTGACGCCTCTGTTCTTGTAGTCGTGCGCTGCCTGAATCAGTTCCTGCTCGCTAAAAAACTCATGAATCGTTGGACGTGCCATTTAACATCTCTCCCTTTATACGAAGTTGGTATTACAATTCACGCTATGAAGGGAGATGAAACATAAAACGGCTTATTGAGATAAAAGTGATAAAAATGTACTACAGATTTAGCGGTTATCTTCCTTTATCACATCGAGCTTGCCAGTTTCAGGATCGATCACGAGTCCGTGAACGAGAATGCCTTCTGGCAGCAGCGGATGATTCTTTACCATTTCCACACTGTTGCTGACAGCTTCTTCTACAGAACTGAACCCTTTCAGCCAATTATTTAAATCCAGTCCAGAATATTTCAGCGTATTAAGCTTGTCCTCAGGAACACCGCGATCTGTCATTTTTTCGATCATTTTTTCTGAGTTCAGTCCGCTCATCCCGCAATCATAGTGGCCGATAATGCATACTTCCTCTGCTTTCAGCTCATAAATTGCAACGAGGATGCTTCGCACAATAGAGCCGAACGGATGTGAGATAACGGCTCCTGCAGTCTTGATAACCTTCACATCGCCGTTCTTAATATCCATAGCTGCCGGCAGAAGTTCTGTCAGGCGGGTGTCCATACATGACACGATGACAAGTTTTTTTTCTGGAAACTTTGTGGTCTCGTATGGAACATATTCCTTGTTTTCTACAAATCGTTTGTTATGCTGCAATATTTCCGTAAGAATGGACATGATTTCCTCCTTAAATTTCACACGTTATACTCTAAATTCTATCAAAAACAGCGCAATTAAAAAAAGAATTACTTCCTCTCATCATATTAGCCTGTAAATCGCTAAAAAATAAGGGGATTTAAGACCTCTTTTTATGACCTGGCCAAAAAAGCGGCCGGAATTTGTTTGGAGAAATCACCTTTTGTTGGAAAAAAGGCACTTGCCTCTGCAACATTCTGACAAACATTTATGAAAACGGTGCGTATAATCACAGTTAAGAACACATAGACTGATAGATTGAAATTTATCTCGTCAGGAAGGAAGGGGGATCGCAGGAGCTTTTATGTTCGGCCGTTTTTCAAATAGATAAAACACACTTTAAAAGGAGGAGTTAAAGAATGGAGATGTACACGTTTATCGTTTGGATCGTACTGGCTGCGGGACAGGTGGCCATGGCAGCCCTGAGATCATATGCGGTTCCTGGAATCGGACAAGCAATGCCTGAGCAGTTCGGAACATTATCGCCGGAGAATCAGAATGCAGTGCTACATAAGCGTGCGGTTTCCTTACAATTTCATAACAAGAATGATGGCAATCCAGTATTTCGTGAAGTGTGTCTCGTGGATACCTCATAAAAAAACTTACCGCAACTTATTTGGAAACGAATAATGGGGTAATGGGAAGGAGATGAGGCGATAGAAAGTTGTCCGTATGTGTGGCGTTGTCTAGGGTATAAAAACAGATTGGCGCGAGGATATTCGGGCAGCTTATTCAGGCTGCTTTTTTTTTTGCGTGGTCATTTGTGATAAACTAAGGAAAAAACATTAGGTGATAGCCATGAATATATCGATTCAGCAGTTTGCAGCAAAAATTGAGAAGCATTTGGACGAGATGAAACGCTTGGAGGAGCATTCTCCAAAGGTACGCCAGCACGCGGCGGCGATTCAGACGCTTTGCGATTTGATGCTGGATGCGGGTGAGCAGAGCACTCCGCAAGAAACAAAAACATGGGTGCCTTCACACCCCGTACAAGCTCCGCCGCAGTTCGGAACTGTGCCGCAAGTCCAGCCGAAAAAGCTTCAAAGTGACGATGACGAAGGAAACGGCGATTCCATTTTTGATTTTTAACGATATAAAAAAGAGCGGGCAGAAAAATTTTCTGCACCGCTCTTTTATATTTATATTAGCTTCGAGTTACCAGCAGGCTGCTGCACTCTTTCTTCAGCGTAAACTTCCTGCTCGACCAAGGTCACCTTTAAACTTGAAAAGTAAACAGCCGCACCCATTCCGATGAGTGTTAAGCCGATCAATCCTATTACATAATATAAACTCGTAATGAGCATGTTCTCCATTTCAAATCCCCCCGCATATGTAACGTAGTCAGTTAGTTCCTTTTTACCCGATTATCTTTAACTGAAACCTATATTAATAAAATTTTTTCTGGGTAATTGGTCTTGTTTTCCATATCCGCTAAAGGAACGATGGTCAAAAACGCGTTCGCATTTTATAATAAATATACGAACATACGTTCCTAAAAAGAGAGGGTGGAAAAGATGAACAGTGCGAATGATTGGCTGAACCTTTTAAGCAATGTCGGGTTTCCGATCGTCATGGCGGGCTATTTGATGCTGCAGTTTGAAAAAAGAATTCAAAGCCTTGAGGAAACCATCCGTCAGCTGCGCGAACAGCTAGACGACCAGGAAGAAATGGTAAGAAGGATCGATCAGTATTTGGCGATCATGGAGAGAACGAACAGACATTAATCCTGATTTGTAATAGCGGGGTTTAGCTGGCTTTAAATGAAAGGTGCCATACAATTTTTTTATCATGGGACTTAATGTTCCGCCGACAATTGCAAGATTTTGTGACATTTCAGTGTGTTAGTTTTGAACGACGAACCATCATGATATGATAAGAGAAAAACAGGAGTTGGATGTTTGTGAAATTGTTTTTGATCTTAGGAGCAATAAATGCTGGACTAGCCGTCATTCTCGGCGCGTTCGGAGCGCACGGACTTGAAGGGAAGCTATCCGCCCGTATGCTCGACGTGTTCAAAACGGGCGTTCAGTATCATATGTATCACGCGATCGGTCTTCTCGTTATCGGGATCCTGATTGGAAAATGGCCGGGATCGACGCTGCTTACTGGTGCAGGATGGGCGATGTTCGCTGGTATCGTGCTGTTTTCCGGAAGCTTGTACGTTCTAAGCAACACAGGCATCTCTAAGCTCGGCATCATCACGCCGTTCGGCGGCCTTGCCTTCATCATCGGGTGGGTTTTAGTCGTAATGGCAGTTATTAAAGCGTAATAAAGAAGGCTGATCATCGCGATCAGCCTTTTTTCGTGCGTTTTCATTGTGTGGATTCTGCTGGAATTTGATTTGCGGGTCTAAATAGAAATTTACGGGTCAAAGATGCGATTTACGGGTCGAAATGCTAAATTCTCGGGTCTAAATCAGAATTTGCGGGTCTCGTGTAAAAGTGCCGCACGGGCTCTGTCCGCTGTTTCTATCAGCGCGGGCTGTACGAAGTCATCTGCTGCATCTGCTGTCCTTGCTGTGACTGCTGCTGTCCGCCGTTGTACGGATAGCTGTACTCGATTTCGTTATCAAACGTGATGTAGTTAACGTAAACCATGAGGAGCAGGTAGCGTTTTCCGGTCTGCGGGTCACTTAAAATTATGTGGTCGCGGCCGGCTGCTTCAATGATACCTTTGAAAATTTTAGCGTTCCACTTTTCATTGTTTTCGAACGTCATATAAACAGTCGCCACTTGGCCCTTGTTCATGCGCAGGATATTTTCGATGTATGACTGTTCAAGAGGCAGCTGGCCAGGCGAAGCGTAATCCGGCATCTGCTGCGTGTATCCTGCACCTGGCGCCTGCTGTGACTGTGCCATTTGCGGAGGAACGCCATATCCGGCCTGCTGCTGTTGCTGGCCGTTCGGCCGTACATCCCAATAAAAACCTTGCTGATTATAATACGGATAATACCAGTAGCTCATTCACAAACCTCCCTAGAACGTGTTAAAGACATTCGGACAATCCTTTGGTGTCGGCTGATAAAAGCAGTGTGCCTTAAAGCTTCCGGCGCTAGGCTGGTTATACCACTTTGGCGGGCATGCACCTTTTGGATCGAAAAACCACAATGAATTCGTCGCGGGGTGAAACCTTCTGCCGTTGATGACCTGCTGAGCCAGGCGGCGCTCATTAGCGCGTGCACCTTGATAGAAGTAGCCTTTTATGGTCGCCTCGAATCCGCCAGGGCGCTGAAAAACCATCTGCCGCATGTTGGTGATTTTTTTGAAATCAAGGCAGTTGGAGCGGATTCGGTTAACGCCTGTATTGCCAACAAGCAGCATGCCAAGATCGCCTTCACCTTCTGCTTCCGCACGAATCAGCCGGGCGAGAAGATCCACATCTTTGGATGTATAATTAATGACCGCCATACGTTCCCTCCCAGGTGCATAGAATCATGGCTGTACAAGAACAAATAAAGACAGTCTTACCGTTAATATGTATGACGAGCTTGCAGGAGGTAGACCAAAACATTGGGAGGAGATTTTGGGGGTACGGTACCATTCAGCCTCATTTAGCTTAAAATCAGCATTTTGCGCGAATGGTACCGTACCCCAATCCCCCAAGCCACGCAAAAAAGCCCGGACCGCATCATCGCGGCCCGGGCTCACATAATTCTCTTACTATTTAAACACTCAAAAACGCAGGCACTTTGTCTCTTAAAAGGATGTTGCCGACATAGAAGGATCCGAATTCGCCGTAGCGTGCGGATACTTCGTCGAAGCGCATTTCGTATACGAGTTTCTTGAACTGAAGAACGTCGTTCGCGAATAGAGTTACGCCCCATTCCCAATCGTCGAACCCGACAGAGCCGGTGATGATCTGCTTTACCTTGCCTGCATAGCTGCGGCCGATCATGCCGTGGGAGTACATCATCTTCTTGCGCTCTTCCATCGGAAGCATGTACCAGTTATCGTTGCCTTCACGGCGCTTATCCATTGGATAGAAGCAGACGTGGTTCCATTTTGGAAGCTCAGGGAACAAGCGCGCTTTGATCATCGGATCCATCTCGCCCGCTTCGTTAACTGGGTTATATGTGCTCAACTCGACTACAGATACGTAAGAATGAGCCGGAATCGTATATTGTGCGAACATCGTTTTGTTAAACGCGTTCTCAATTTCGTTCAGCTCTTCCATTGTTGGACGGAGAAGCATCATCATGAAGTCTGCTTTTTGCCCGACAATGCTGTAAAGGGCGTGGCTTCCTGCATTTTGTGCTTCAGTGTTTTCCCATTTTTCAAGGAATGTCATAAATTCACGGATCGCAAGCTCGCGCTGATCGCTTGTAAGCGTCTTCCACGCTGCCCAGTCCATCGTTCTAAAATCATGCAGACAATACCAGCCTTCTAAAGTAACTGCTGCTTCGCTCATATTTTCACTCCTAGCATAAGTTTACGTTCCACTACAGATTTTATCATATCCACCACAGAATGAGAAAAAGCTGCCTCTGTAATTGAGGCAGCTTCATGAATGATTTAGATATAGCGCTGAATCAGCTGCTCCAGCTCACGGCCAAGCACCTGCGGGTTCTGCAGCTGAGTTTGAGTCAGGCTCACGCGGACCTTGCGTTCGTCCATGTCCATCGCTTCCTCCAGCATCCCGAAAAGGCCTTTTGCTTTTTTGTCGATTTCAAGCAGCAGCTCGATTCCTGTGCCTTGGCGCATCATGATCACTTCTAGCTCATCCAGCTTGCGGTAGAACGCTCCGCTCATCGGCACGAACTCGAATTCCTGAACGAACGGCATGTGTGAGCGAAGGTATCGCGGTGCCAGTTCGCAGTTTGCTTTTCGCAGCTTGAAGCCAATGTGCTCGACCGCTTCGAAAACAGCTGAAGCCGATGCATCTGGGAGTACTTTTATATAGTCGTTATCAGTAGGGTCGACAGCCATCTGGATGTCGAGGCCCGTCTTGATCCAAACCGGCGTGTGGCCGATCGTGTAAGGCGTCTCAGATGGAAGAGTGAACGAGAATGGAATTTCTTCGTTTTGATTTGCGGCGATTTTCAGCTGTGATGCGGCTGTATACTTGGCGACCGCCGTCGTTTCGCGGACCTTCTTATCATCGACTT
Source organism: Fictibacillus aquaticus (assembly GCF_002245695.1). GTDB lineage: Bacteria > Bacillota > Bacilli > Bacillales > Fictibacillaceae > Fictibacillus > Fictibacillus aquaticus. Next base: position 281,785 of record NZ_NOII01000003.1, read on the forward strand.
CTCTGTAATATTCAGTCATCACATAAAGAGTGATGTGATCGATGTCCTGCTCCACTTTTCCGCCGTAAATCTTTACCGTGCCGGTTACATTTTCTCCAGGGTAATATGTATCTTTATCTAAAACAGTATCAACTTTCGCTGCGCCGATCCCGACGCTTGCAAACATGCGGTTAACAAATGACATGGTCATGACCTCCTGAAAATGTTTTCTCCACTTTATACGGAGTATTCATTGAAAAAGATTCAAGGGGACACAAAAATATCCTGCTACTTGATCTGAACTTTCCGAAAAAAAAGACTTCTTGTTTCAACCGCTTACATGAAGGGGGATAGGTTTAAATAGGGGATGAAAAGGAGTAAGCTGTAGGTGAGATTATATTTAATTAGACGCAACCTAATTTAGGAGGTTTTTTTACTGTGAGTGATTTATTTCTTGATTTGAAAAATAAAGTACAGCAGGCGAACCCGATTATCGTGTTTCCTGAAGGCACTGACGAGCGCATTTTGGAAGCGGCGAGCCGTCTCGCAAGCGAAAAAGTGCTGCAGCCAATTTTAGTAGGAAACGTATCTGAAGTAGAAGGTCTTGCGGGCAAGCTTGGCCACGACCTATCTGGCGTACAAATTCTAGATCCAAAAGAATACGAAGGCTTCGACGAGCTTGTCGCTGCATTTGTAGAACGCCGCAAAGGCAAGGCGACAGAAGAGCAGGCGCGCAAAGCACTTCTGGACGGCAACTATTTTGGCACGATGCTCGTGTTTACCGGAAAAGCGCATGGCTTAGTGAGCGGTGCTGCGCATTCAACAGCTGACACGGTACGTCCGGCTCTTCAAATCATTAAAACAAAAGAAGGCGTCAAGAAAACGTCCGGCGCGTTCATCATGGTAAAAGGCGACGAGAAGTATGTGTTCGCCGACTGCGCGATCAACATCTCGCCATCGAGCCAGGATCTTGCTGAGTCTGCGGTCGTGAGCGCGCACACGGCACGCGTTTTCGGAATAGACCCAAAAGTAGCGCTGCTGTCGTTCTCGACTAAAGGATCTGCGAACTCTCCTGAAACGGAAAAAGTAGTTGAAGCGACAAAGCTTTTGGCTGACATGAACCCAGACTTCCCGTTTGACGGCGAGCTTCAGTTCGATGCAGCGTTCGTGCCGTCTGTGGCACAGAAAAAAGCCCCGGATTCATTGATTAAAGGCGAAGCGAACGTTTTCTTGTTCCCGAGCCTTGAAGCAGGGAACATCGGCTACAAAATGGTGCAGCGCCTAGGCGGTTACGAGGCAATCGGACCGATTCTTCAAGGACTGAACATGCCGGTCAACGACCTGTCACGCGGCTGTAACGCAGAGGATGTGTACAAGCTCGCGCTGATCACGGCGATGCAGGCACTATAATAAAAAACGTGAAACAGACTCGATTGATCTCGGGTCTGTTTTTTCATGTACTGTAATGGAAAGCTTTCATGTGAATTCAGGCGATGACTTGGGAATAATAGAAGCAGAAGCAAATTTATGAGAAGGATTGATAGATATGAAAGCAGTTGTTGTAACAGGCTACGGAGACGTAGATAAATTAGATGTCGTGGAAAGACCGATTCCTGAACCAAAAGCGCATGAAGTACTCGTTAAAGTAAAGGCTTGTGCCATTAATAATACGGAAATCTGGATGAGAGAAGGAGCATACGGCAAGGGGGAAAAGTCGGGCTGGCGGCCTGAAGGGGTGGAATTCCCGAGAGTTCCAGGCTCAGATATTACTGGGACCGTTGTGAAAATAGGAAAAGATGTGGATCCTGCTATGCTAGAAAAGAATGTTGTCCTTTTTCCTTTTACATCGAGCGGAAAAGAAGGAGAAGAACATATTTCTGAAGACATGTCCTTTATCGGTTCGGAATACGATGGAGGTTATGCCGAGTATGTCGTTTGGCCGGCAGAACTATGCTTTGATATGCCACTATCAAGTTTTACGGAAAGTGCCGTGTTCTCAGTCAGCGGCATGACGGCGTGGCACATGGTCGAGCAAATACAAGCCAAGCCGCAAGAGACGATCCTTGTTACAGGAGCAAACGGCGGTGTAGGTTCGTTAAACGTCCAGATAGCAGCTAACGTATTTGGAGCTAGAGTCATTGCTGTCGTTGGCGATTTGTCGTTAGAAAACAAAATGAAAGAATTGGGTGCAGCACATGTGGTGTCGTACAAGTCAAACTCTCTTGCAGAAGAAATAATAGAGTGGAATGGCGGTCCTATAGACTCCGTGCTAGATGTCGTGGGAGATGCATTGTTCGCGACATCTCTTGAAGTGTTAAAGAATGGCGGCAAATTCTGCACTTCAGGTTCAGCGGGCGGTCAGAAAACAGAGCTGGATTTGAGAACGCTGTATTTAAAGCACATCACTATGTTTGGCTCAGTTTTAGGGACGCGGTCCGAGTTTAAAAAGATGCTTGATGCCATCGCGAATAAGAAAATCGTACCCGTTATCGACCGGACGTTTCCGCTTGAAAAAGCAAGAGATGCTCAGCTTTATTTTAAAAAATCAGGGAAACTGGGGAAGATTGTTTTGCTGCCGGAGGAATGATTCGATAAAAGTTGTAAAAGCGCATGGAATTTCCATGCGCTCTTTTTGTTTTTTAAAATACATTTACTAAAAATATCCTTTAAAATAAGAACAAGATGAATTTTATTTATAAGGAGCAAGACAATGGTCAATTTTTTAAAACGAGCTGAAGAAGCAGCGGCTATATACAGTGCAAATCCGAAAGTGAAAGCGGTTCTGCTTGCAGGATCCGTCTCGCGCGGATGGCAGGATAAGTACTCTGATATTGAAATCAACATTTTTTGGCAAGAAGATCCTACTGATATTGATCGAAAATCCGCGATTCAGCAGATGAACGGCGATATTCTTTCGTATTTTGAATACGAGGATGAAGAGTGGTCCGAGTCTTATATGTCTGAAGGCGTGAAGTTCGAGATCAGCAGTTTCCACTGTTCAACGGTGGAAGAAACCATCCATTGTGTGATGGAGTATTTCTCGTCATCATTAGATGAACAGGCGCTGATAGCCGCGATTGAAGCGGGAACTGCGCTATATGGCAGAGAGTACATTGAGTCCTTGAAAAAGCAGATAGCGGTTTATCCCGAAAATTTAGCAAGAGTCATGATCGAATCGCGACTAGAAATGGGTTCGCGTTGGATGAATCGGACCGGGCTTGTCAGCCGAAAGGATTCTTTACTGCTGTTTACAACGATCGGACAGGTCCAGCAAAACTTGCTTGGCATCCTGCATGGTCTGAACGGTATGTATGTGCAGCATCCAGGCTTTAAATGGCTGCATAAAACGCTTAATCGGATGACGGTAAAACCCAAAAATGCTGCCGAGCGCTTTGAGAGAGTATTTACGTCTCCGCCGGCTGAAGCGGTAAGGATTATGGAACAGCTTATTATGGAAGTCTATGACCTTGTAGATAAAAAATATCCTGACATGAATGTGGATCAATTTCGGCAAAAAGCGCAGATGGTAAAATTGAACACGAATAGTTAAAGTAAATCTAGGAGGGAACAGCATGGAAGTTTTTAAAGAATTTTTAGCAAAGATAGATGACCCGCAGCATCGAGAACGAACTGAAGAAGTGTTAGGTTGGGTAGCTGGAAAATTTCCTGATTTAGAACCGAAAATTGCTTGGAATCAGCCTATGTTTACCGATCATGGGACATTTATCATTGGATTTAGCACCGCCAAGCAACATTTGGCTGTTGCTCCTGAAAGTGCTGGGATTCAACATTTTTCTGATGAAATCGTGAAGGCTGGCTATGATCATACCAAGCAGCTCGTACGTTTTCCATGGAATAAGCCGGTAGATTTTTCATTACTTGAGAGAATCATTGAGTTTAATATTTCGGAAAAAGCCGACTGTACCACATTCTGGCGGAAGTGAAAAATAGTTTAAGGGAAAAAGGACCTGATGTACGGGTTCTTTTTTTATTTTGCCGTAACACCTAAAAAAATTAGTATAATTTAGTAAAACCTTAAATCTTTTTCCATTTTTTCTCGTTAGCTTATTGGAGGTGAGGGTATGACGGATGCTGAGCTGATTGCGGAGGCAAAAAACGGGAGCCAGGCGAGCCAGGAAATTCTGGTGCGGCGGCATTATAAGCTGGTGTTCAGCTTTCTTTACCGGATGACAGGTGAGAAGGAGCTGGCGATGGACCTGACACAGGAGACCTTCATAAAATCATTGAACCAGCTGTCAAAATATAAGCCGATGTCTGACTTTAAAAGCTGGCTTTTGACCGTAGCAAGCAACCACGCCAAAGATTACCTGAAAAGCAGAAATCATAAAGACAGCCAGAATACATATGAGCTGCTTGAAAAGGATATGAAGCAGGGAAAAAGCGTGGCATCAATATTTGAAAAAAATGAAAAGCGCAAAGAAGTGAAGGAAGCGCTGTTGAGTCTGCCGGATTTTCAGCGGGAGGCGATCCTCCTTAAATACTATAACGATATGAAAATAGCCGAGATCGCATCGATCACTAACGCGAGTGTGCCGACGGTCAAATCGAGACTCAAGCAAGGGCTTGGGAAGCTGAAACTTTACTTGAACAGAGGTGAGCGGGATGAAGAACGAACAGTTTGACGAAGAGATTCAGGATTATTTGAGCCTCTATAAAGTGGACCTGCCGGATGAGGATGAGATGGAACGTTCCATTGCCGCCATCATGTCGAGCGTCCCGAAAAAGAAAAGCAGTCTCCTAGTATGGCAAAATGGTGCCCGGTCACTGTTGCAGAACAGTATTCGGGAGCTTATGCACTTTGGCGCGTTGTTCTGGGTTATAAACGTATTGTTCCTTATTCTCGGTGCCATCACTTTGATTGACCGCAGTGCGGATCCTTATTTAACAGCCTTTATTCTGGCTCCACTACCGTTTATCACGGGAACCTATGAAATTTTTAAAAGCCGGGATGAGGGGCTCGTCGAGCTCGAGATGTCGCTTAAATACAATACTCACCAAGTTTTCTTATCACGGCTGGTTGCGGTGGGTGTTATGAATTTTGTACTCAATGCGGCATTATGCACGTTGTTCGCCAGCTTTTATCCGCAGATGCTCGTTGTTAAACTGCTGCTATGCTGGACCATACCATATGTATTTGTAACGGGTATCGCGTTTCTTTTTGCGATGAATGTAAGAAGCAGCATAGCGAGCGGAACTTTAGCTGCGGTCTGGTTTGCTTTCTGCTTCGGGTTCTTGCAGGGAGAAGAGTTTCAAAGAATGGTGATGCAAATGGATATAGTAACTGCCATAGCCATCCTTTTAATAGGTGTCATGCTTTGGGCGATAGGAGTACAGAGAATGAAGAAAATCACGATCGGGAGAGAAAACTATGAAGCTTAAACTAGAGAACGTATCAAAAGTTTTTGGTGATAAAAAGGCGGTCGACAACGTTACCACAGAGCTGACGAGCGGAGTGTACGGGTTTCTCGGGGCGAACGGATCGGGCAAGACAACGCTGATGAGAATGCTTGCTGCTGTATCGATGCCAACGTCAGGCGTCATCTCATTGAACGGTGAAGACATAAGCGATATGGGTGCCCGTTACCGCGATGTACTTGGATATCTGCCTCAGCATATTGGCTTTTATAAAAGCTTTTCCGTTGAAAAGTTTTTACAGTATATTGCGAGTTTAAAAGGGCTGGAAAAAAGGGAGGCAAAGGAAAGGATTGCGGAGCTGCTAGAGATGGTGAACCTTTCTGAGAGCAAGAAGGTGAAGATGGGCAAACTGTCTGGCGGGATGAAACAGCGGGTCGGCATCGCGCAGGCGCTGCTGAACGATCCGAAGGTGCTGATCGTCGATGAGCCGACTGCCGGTCTCGATCCGAAAGAACGGATCCGCTTCCGCAATCTTCTTGCCGAGATCGCCAGCGACCGTATCGTTCTGCTGTCGACGCATATCGTGTCAGATATCGAGTATATCGCCAAGGAAATTTTAATCATGAAGGATGGGAGGCTCATTCAAAAGGATACGCCGCAAAACTTGATGAAACACATTGCGAGCAACGTGTGGAGCGTCGATGCGAGTGATGCGGAAATTCCGTCTTATCAGGCATCGTATAAAGTCGGCAATATTACGAGAAGAGCGGAAGGCATCGATCTGAGAATAATTTCCGAGAAGAAGCCGGCACCTCAGGCTGTCAATGTGCCCGTTAATCTTGAAGATCTATATTTGTATTACTTTGATGAAGAGGTGGGCGCATGAGTTTGTTCAAGTGGGAGTTAAAAAAGATTTTTCAGCAGAAAACGATTTATATCGTAGCGGTGTTCCTGCTTGGGTTTTTATCGCTGAATGCTTTTGATAGAGAGGATAGAAGCGCGAATCGAGAGGTGTATCGCGAGTGGGCGGGCCCGTTTACGGCGGGAAAACTGGAAAAAGCAAACAAGCTGAATGAGGAATTAACAAAAAAACTTCCGGAAAATGAAGATTTAGGTGTGTTAAGCGCACGTGAACGCGTAGAGTATGGACTAGGCGAAACACTCGCCTACAGCCAGAACAGTGTTGATCAGGCAAAAAATGCGATGGCACGTCTAGATAAGCGCATTAAGAAAGCGGAAGCTAAAGGCGATGATTCGGCGGTCAGTAAGCTGAAGCTGGAGAAGCAGATGTTCAGTAAAGTGGAGGTCAATACATTTGCTTACCATGACGCACCGCAGGAAGTGGTAGACACAGTCAACACGTTCGGCCTCGTTTTCTCAGGACTGCTGCTGGTGGTCGGCCTCGCTGGAATTTATTCGAACGAACGGTCATCTGGTGTGGAGAACTACATCCTGAGCGCAAAGAACGGGCGAGAAAAAATAATGCGCGCGAAACTGTATGCTGCCTTTCTTTATTCACTGGCTGTTGTTGTGGTTTGGGAGCTGTACAGCCTTGGTGTTTGGACGTATTTATACGGAACAGACGGCTGGAACCTGCCAATTCAGTATTCGTTCAAGTATTATTTCTCACCGTATAGTATGACGTTTACGGAATATCACTTCATGCAGATGGGGCTTCATTTGCTAGCCACACTCGCTCTAGCAGGAGTGATTGTGATCGTATCGATGATATCCCGTTCGTCAATGATCGCCCTATTTGGTGCCGGAGTGGTGTTCGGGTTTCCGGTTTTCGTTGAAAGCATGCTTGGCATGGAGGATGGCTGGGTGAATAAGCTGCTTACCTACAGCCTTACAAACATCATGAAAGTAGAAGGATTGTTTATGAACTTTAAATCAGTCAGTTTGCTTGGTATGCCAGTAATCGCACCATATATCGGGATCGCGGTATCCATCATAATTCTTGCGCTGGCGGTTTATTTTACGAGATTCCTTATTGTCAGGAAGCAGGTTGCTTAAAAAATTAGGAGGGAAACCCTAGGATGCTAGGGTTTCTCTCTATTTATTTTAATGGAACGCTAGTCTCTGTACCGCTTTGAACAATGACTGCATTCTCTATATTCTTTGTTTTTTTCTTATCAATTGCGATTACAAACGTCCTTGGAGTTGCATCATCCGTGCATGCACCGTCTGGCACTGTCAAAGGTACATTTAGCGTTTTATTGTCCGCGCTCAGATTCATATTTTTAATCTTGAGTGAACAGCTCCCAGACTCATGAACGCCAATGAAGAAAACATCTTTTTCCTTCAAGTCTACGTTCGGCATTTTATTTTGAAAAGCATATAAGTTCCAAGCATCTTCAAATTCAGATGTATTAACGGCTTTTTTTACTAAATATTGAAAGTGAGGCGTTTCTTTTCTTTCAAACGCAATGTCATGAAAAGTATCAGGCAGCGTTTTTTCGCTGGCTATAAGATCGAAGGCAATTTGATTTTCTGAAACATCATTACTGCCGTTGCTGCAGCCAAATGCAAAAAACAGCGACATAAACAAAGCAAGTGAAAGTATAAAAATAACGTTTTTCATGTGATACACGCCCTTTCTAAAAAGATTAGACGAAATTTAATGGTTAAAGTTTCTGAGAAGCCAAATAACAAAGGGTGTCCTGCGGCAGCAGAACACCCTTTCAGCATGTAGGATTTCATTTATTTGCAGATTCCGATGGTTTATTTGCGAATCTTCAAGTTTTATTTGCGAATCCTGAGGGTTTATTTGCAGATCTGAAAATTTGTTTGCAGTACCAATTTTTATTTATTCTTCGACACGTTTATTTGCATAAACGCCGCTTTATTTGCGCCGCCGCGACATCAGCCTCGCCAGCACCACAAGCCAATCATCAAAGCCCCGCAAACACCTTCTCATTCCGCTCCCATATCCGCTCCAGATTCGCGGCCATCATGCCGGACTCTTCCAAAGAAAGGCTCCCGGTAACGAGTTCATCAGAAACCTCGCCGAGCACAACGAGCAGATGCTTCAGCATGTCGACCACCGTAATCTTCACACCGGCAAGCTCGCTTAGCGATGCCATCACTTCCGGACGAATCTCAGGATAAACGAATTTCGTCTGCTCACCCTTTAAAGCACGCTTGTAAAACTCACCGATCAAAGCAGCACGATCAGATCCGCTGCCGTCACAACACAGATAGATCTGCACAGCGACACCGCCGCGCATGCGCCGCTGCGAGATGCCGGCAAACTTTCGGCCACCAATGCTCAGGTCATAACTTCCCGGGCAATATGAGCCCGCGATTTCGCGTGCCTCGAACTCAAGTCGATATGGCTTCAGCATCCGCTTAACCAGCTCGACCATCGTGTCATAGCCTAAATCAATATCAATCTTATTATCTTTTTCTGCAAAAATAAGAGAAATGTTCAGCACGCTCTCATCCAAAACGACAGCGAGGCCGCCAGAGTTGCGGACGATAACGCGATAGCCCTGCTCATTCAAAAAGGCAATGCCGTCACTCAAATGAGGCAGGCGTGCATCCTGAATGCCGAGCACGATCGTATTGTGATGCACCCACGTGCGGGCGGTTGACGGCGCGTCGCCTTTTCCGACAGACGCACACAGCGTATCATCGGTCGCGAAGCTTTGGCGTGCGTCAAACGCCGGTCCTAAAAACGATTGGTCGATCAGGCGCCAGACATGCTGGCGCAGCAGATCCCCGTTCATTACAGCTTCTCCGCTGTGATGATGAATGTTTTCGGGATGCCGCGGTCGAATTCTTCCGCGTGTGGCTCTTCAACGAGCTGCTGTATCCAAAGGCCTTGGCTGCCGATCGCTGTAACGATTTCCCCGATCGTCCATTTACGGAGCGACACTTGGAAAGGTGCGCGTTCCTCGGCGTTCGCGTAGCGCAGCTCAGGCAGAAATTTAGAATAGGCCACTTCTGTTGTTTCCAGTGACTCATCAAAATAATCACCCGTTACCTTGTGCTTTCGGACTGCCTGGCTTTTACCTTGTGACGAAATCAATTTGGTTGAAACCGGATGAAAGTCCTGCAGCACAAGTTTTCCGCCCTTTTTCAGCAGCTGTGCCGCAACGGCGAAGAACGGTTTTAAGTCGGTAAAATAGTGCAGGATGCCGAGCTCGGTAAATACTAGATCGTAATCGCCGGTCAGCTCTGCATCAGGCAGAGCCAGCACATCCTCAACCACGTAACGCAGCGGTACATTTGCGGCATCCGCCAATTCACGTGCATATGCAGCGTTTGATTCAGAGATGTCGATGACAGTCGTGTCGGCTCCGAGCAGTGCGAGCGCAACCGCTTTGCTTCCGTGTGAGCCGAGCAGGTTCACGACTTTTTTTCCTTTTACATCTCCAATATATTGATCAAGGGGCTCAAGCCTTTTCAGCGGATCTTTCGCGATTTTAGCCGCTGCTTTTTCAGGCGTGCCGAAACGGTTGCTCCATGCGTTATAAGCGCTTTTGTTCCATGCCTGTCCGTTTGACTCCCTGCGTTCTGTATCCATGTTCATTCCTCCAGCTATATAGCGGCGTCCGTCCTGTATCTTTACAGTATGGACAGCATTTTATTATCAATAATCATTCTATATGATACCATTTTTCAGCCCGAAAAAATTTACAATTCGATGAAGGCGCGCTATTAAAGGAATGTTGCACGTATGGCGAAAAAAGGTTGTTGCCGGGCTGTTACGGCGGGGATACAATAGGGTATATCTTCAGTAATACACATCTGAAAAAAACAGCGATAGAGAACCTTCTGCAGAGTGCCGGCGAGAAGGGATTTTCTTTTTTTAGCCGAATATTTATCTCCAATATATCTCGCAAATTATATCTCACATACATGATTACATGACCAGTTTATAAGAAAAGCGGAAGCGGTACGCATGTTAGAAGCCGCTGCTGCTGGACAAAAAAGGAGTATCCTAGAACCGTATGGCGAAACCATTAGGGCAGTTACATGAAGAGAAGGTATTTAAAGATCCCGTTCACCGCTATATTCATGTCCGGGACGAATTGATCTGGAAACTGATCGGCACACGCGAATTTCAGCGGCTCCGCCGAGTGCGCCAGCTCGGAACGACATATCTGACCTTTCATGGCGCCGAGCACAGCCGGTTCAGCCACTCACTCGGTGTTTATGAGATTACAAGAAGGATCATGGATATTTTTCATGGCCGTGATCAATGGGATGACAGCGAGCGCCTGCTCGTCCTGAGCGCCGCGCTTCTTCACGATGTGGGGCATGGTCCGTTCTCCCACTCGTTTGAAAAAGTGTTCGGGGTGGATCACGAAGAGTTCAGCCGCGATATCATCACAGGGGACACCGAAGTGAACAGCATACTCCGGCTTATGGGGGACGATTTTCCTCATAAAGTGGCAGACGTGATCGCGAAAACGTATCCGAACAAGCTGGTTGTCAGCCTTATTTCGAGCCAGATTGACGCCGACAGGATGGATTACCTGCTTCGCGATGCTTACTTTACAGGCGTCAGCTACGGCAATTTCGATATCGAGCGGATATTGCGCGTGATGCGTCCGACCGAGGACGGCGTGGTCATCAAATCAAGCGGCATGCATGCTGTAGAAGATTACATAATGAGCCGATATCAGATGTACTGGCAAGTATATTTCCATCCGGTGACCCGCAGCGCAGAGGTTATCTTGAGCCGGATCCTTCACCGCGCCAAGGAGCTTTACGAGGATGGGTACGTGTTCCGTGAAAGTCTTACTCACTTTGAATCTCTTTTTAAAGGAAACATCTCGCTTGAGGATTATATCCGCCTTGATGAAGGTGTCATGCAGCATTATTTTCTTCTTTGGCAGGATGAGAGAGATGAGATCTTGAGTGACCTGTGCCGCCGTTTTATGAACCGGAAGCTGTTTAAGTACGTAGATATGGTGTCGATCAGCGACATACATGAGTTGTACAAGCTGTTTGAAGAGGCCGGGCTGAACCCGAAATATTATTTGATCATGGATTCATCATCTGATCTGCCGTACGATTTTTACCGGCCGGGTGAAAAAGAAGAGCGGCTGCCGATCAATCTGCTGAAGCCGAACGGGGAGATCCGCGAGCTTTCGCGCGAGTCGGATGTTGTAGAGGCGATTTCCGGCAAACGCAGAACCGATCATAAGCTGTATTTTCCATCCGAGCTGATCGAAGCGATGGATGATGAAAACGTAAAACAAAAGATAAAAAATATACTTTATAAATAGAACGAACCGTGTTAGGGGGAAAAGGATAATGTTTGATGATCATTTAAAGATCATGACAATGCTGAAGGAAGCAGGCGAGGTTGTTGGACGGAAAAAGCTTCAGAAAATGGTGTTTATCGCCAAAAAGCTGAGCTTTCCGTTTCAGGAGAAATACCAGTTTCATTTTTACGGCCCTTATTCAGAAGAGCTGACACTGCGTATCGAGGAACTGTGCAACCTTGGCTTCCTTCAAGAGGAAAAGGAAAAGGTAAGCGGCTATTCGCAATACCGCTACATGCTGAATGAAGAGGGCGACAAGATGGCGTCTTCGTTCGGGAAAGAAATCCCAGGGCTCGGCCAGTGTGTCCGGTCGATGAACGAACAGCCTTCGCGTTTCCTCGAGCTCGTTTCGACGATCATGTATTTTGATAAGCTCACAAAAGAGCAGGTGATCGAGAAAGTCCATATCGTCAAGGCGAAGCTGAAATACAGCGATGAAGAGATCCAGGAAGCTTTCAGCTATATTGAATCTCTTATGCAGATGAAAAACTAAACAACAAAGAGGGTGCCCGCACGCAGGGGCACCCTCTTTCTATTACCAGCGGAATTTAATAGAGTGTCCGCCTTGGTAGATTCCATAAAAATAAATAATGATTAAAAAGGCACACACAGGAACGATTAGTGCGGCCAGGGTGGTGATGAAACCGAGCCGCACGCTGCGGTTGTACACTTTATTAGCGATATAGCCAATCACGAATCCAAGCATCATCATGCTTGTAACGAAAATCGCGACCCATAGGTTCATATGCACACACCCCTCCTTGTTCACAGCATCTCCATCACAAACAATCTTTAAACCGTTTTTACAGTGGTGAAACACTTCTGTCGCCTATCTCGTCTATTATGAAAATACTTCAACTATTGAATTTTCAGAAGGGAGATGAGTTTCATGAAGAGAGCTGGAATACTTTTAGCTGCGGTTATGTTCATGTTAGCCGGCTGCGGGACGAGTACAGGTAAGGAAGAGAACTCAGCAGACGGGGGAAAAGCATACTTTCCTGTCGTGAAGGATCAAGGTGTGGAGATGAAGCTTGAGGATGGCGGGAGCGGCAAGTCGCAGCTCGTCATCACAAACAATACGAAAGAACAGCTGACAACAGGAATGCATTATAAACTGGAAAAGAAGACAGAGGGCGGCTGGGAACTCGTGAACAGCGATATGGCGTTCACAGAGCAGGCGGTCATTGTAGAACCAGGAAAATCGTTTGAACAGGAAATCGAGCTGAATAAGGAAGACGGCGAGCACAGGATCAGCAAGCAGGTGTTCAGCGGAAATGGGAACAAGAAAGAGCTTGTGCTGAATCTAAAATAATAAGAGGACGCTGAAAACCAGGAGGAAGAATTATCCTGGTTTTTTTTGCGTGTGTTTACTGTTTAAACGATTGCTGCCGCTCTCATAAAAAGTTGCAGGACAAAAATTATATCAGTTGACTTTCATACTAATTTCCAAATATTATAAAAATTACAAATGTGTTACCAAAGTATGACTTATTATTACTTTTGGTATGAAAGGCGGGTAAAAGATGCAGCGTGCGGTAATTGAAGGATTTCAAAGCTTACTCAAACTGGCACTTGCAGTATTTGGAATCATTTGTTTAGGCTCGTTGCCTGGATTGTTTAATCATCTGACTGTGAATGTTCCGCAATACATACAAACGATTCAGGATGTGGCTGCGAAATTAGCTCATCCTGCAAGCATCACATATTCAACGACCGTACGTCCGCTTTTCCCTGAAATTTTCATCCGCTTTAAGGAGTCATTGATTATCTTCAGCTGCTCATTGTTTTTTTCAATTACGCTGGCGATTATTGTGGTGTATTATTTGATTCGTTTAAGTGAACGCCGTCTTAATCAAGTGAGGCAGCTGATCGCGTTTTTTGAATCCATACCGGATATACTGATCATTCTAGGATTGCAGCTTTTTGTTGTCTGGCTGTTCCAAGTGACGGGCGTGCTGTTTGTCAAAGTGGCAGGTATCGGTGACAACACAGTGAGGGCGCTGCCAATGATCGCGCTGAGCATTCCGACGACCCTTATGTTTATTAAGCTTCTGCTCGTGCGATTTGAAGAAGAATTTCGCCGGGACTATGTCCTTTTAGCAGAAGCAAAAGGCTTAAGCCGGGTGGCCGTTTTTTACCGCCACGTGTTCATCAATGTGCTGTTCAGCTTGTTCTTTTTTACGAAAACGACAATCTGGTTCATGCTGTCTAACCTCTACATCATCGAGTACTTTTTCAACTCGCTGGGCATTTTCCTTTTTGTAAAAGAAAATCCTACAAGTGAAATCTTTGTTGTCAGCTTGCTGCTGATTTATATTCCGGTATTTCTCTTTATCCAGGCTTTCCAGCTATTTGCACCTGATGCATTGAAAGAGAGGACTTGATATGTGGCGTTTTCTGATACGAGATAAAAAGTTTATTATAGGTCTGCTTTTTTTGGTCACCCTGGTCGCCTTAAGTATCGGGAACACCATTTTTAATGACGGGGAAATCCGGAAGGTTATTCTCAGTTATGATGAAGATGGAATGGTTCAAGTACCGCCTTATCCGCCTTTTTCAGATTTCATTCTCGGTTCTGACCAAAACGGAAGAGATCTTCTTCATGTCGTTATAGAAGGAGCAAAATGGACAATCGGTGCGACTGTTGTGATTGCATTAGCGCGAATAGTATTCGGGCTTATATTCGCGATGATTATTAGTTTTTTCGTTAAAAAAGGGTACGATTATCTAGAATCATGGTTTGACAGCTTCAGTATTCTCCCAATGACAATGATTGCGTATTTTTTACTGGCGAACGTACTTGTTTTCGATAGCGGAGATACTTCCGCACCATCTTTTTCTGTGAGATTAAGCTTCGAGATTTTGATTTTGACGATATTGGCAGTACCGACGGTTTCTTTTTACATCGCGAATGAAACAAAGCGTTTGCTGCGGGAGGAATATGTTCAAACATCTCGCATGCTTGGCGGGAACACCAAACATGTAATCATCAAACATATCATTCCACAGCTGTTTCCAGTGCTGATCATCGTGTTCATGCAGCAGTTTGTGCAGACCCTCATTCTTCTCGCTCACTTAGGCGTCCTTAAATTGTTTTTAGGAGGAACGGTCGTCTTTACCGATTTAAACGGAAAAGAATTTTACACCGCATCTCATGAATGGTCTGGCATGCTTGGTTTATATTATCAGCAGCTTATGGCATATCCATGGATCCCGTTTGTACCGATGCTTTTCTTTGCACTGACAATCATTGCAGGCAACTTTATCCTCAGTGGAATTCAAAAAGCGTATGAAGGTATTAGAAAACCTGTTTCGAAGGTGAAAAAGAAAATACCTGCATTGGATGACATGCCGGCTGCAAAAAAAGATTCATTTGTGTTTGTAGAACGGAAGGACTCGATGAGTATATAAAGAAAAAGCCAAGGCTCAAAGGCCTTGGCTTTCCGTATTAGTGCGGTAAAAATGCCAGCTGGTAAAAGAACAGCACAGCGAACAAGTAGACGAGGAACGGTACCTCGCGCCATTTTCCGCGTACGACTTTAAGCAGCGGGTAGGAGATGAATCCTAGTGCGATTCCTGTGGCAATGCTCGATGTGAGCGGCATGCTTAAGATAATCAGGAACGCAGGGAATGCTTCGTCAAACTCGTCCCATTTAATTTTTCCAAGCGAGCTGAGCATGAAGCTTCCGACGATGATCAATGTTGGCGCTGTGATGGCTGCGATGCCTGAGATCGCGCCGACAAGAGGTGCGAAGAATGCAGCAGCGATAAACAGAACCGCGACAACGACTGATGTTAAGCCTGAACGGCCGCCAGCGGCAACGCCTGAAGATGACTCGATGTATGCACTTGTCGGGCTCGTTCCAAGAGCGGCACCGACTGTTGTCGCAACAGAATCAGCAAGAAGCGCTTCACGCGCACGCGGCATCTTGTTGTTTTTCATCAAGCCGGCTTGTTCAGCGACGCCGACCATCGTTCCCGTCGTATCAAAGATAGTGACGAGAAGGAAGGAGAAGACAACCGCATACAAGCCATATTGAAATACATCTGATATAGCTGTGAGCGGGCTGCCGAAAATGAACAGCTGATCTGGCATGTTAGGCATTGCCATAATCTTTTCTTTAAACTTCAGCTGACCTGTCGCGTAGGCGATGATACCTGTCGCGATCATACCGAAGAACAAGGCGCCGTTCACGTTAAGCGCGATAAGCACGAGCGTGATGGCAAGACCGGCAAGAGCGAGCATGACGCTTGGAGAATGAAGGTCACCTAGTGCGACGAGATTCTCTTTGTGTGCTGTGATGATGCCAGTAAGTCTCATTCCGATAAAAGCGATAAACAGACCGATACCTGCTGTGATGCCGTGTTTTAAGTTAGAAGGAATCGCTTCGATCAATTTTGAACGGAAAGGTGTTAATGATAATAAAATAAAGATAAGGCCGGCAACGAAAACCGCGCCAAAAGCTACTTGATACGAAATGTTAGTGTGTGTGCCGACAACCGAGAACGCAAAATAAGCGTTCAGCCCCATTCCGGGAGCGATAGCGATCGGATAGTTGGCGAAGAGCGCCATCCAAAGCGTTCCTACAACGGTCGCAATGATCGTTGCTATAAAAACAGTATCAAACGGAACTCCCGCAGAGTGAAGGATGATCGGGTTGACGATAACAATGTAGACCATCGTCAAGAATGTGGTGATCCCGGCAAGTACTTCAGTTTTAACAGTTGTTCCAAGTTCTTTTAATTTAAAAAAGGATGATAGCATGCGTTACCTCCAAAATACGAACATTATTTACATACAAATTATATATTATTCGTTTTTAAGGTGCGAATCAACCCTTTTTTAGGATTTAACCATACGGAAAACCGTATTGATGCGGCAGATGACTGTAATAGAAGCGTGCCTGTGTGGTACAATAATGTCAGTAACGACGGAGACGGGGGCTTGGAAATGAAGGACTTTTTTGAGAAAAAAAATGATGGTGCGAAAAAAGGCAGCGGCTTTACGATTTTGAGCGGAGATTCAACTGGCGGTCACGGAGGTTTCGGCATTGGTGCACTAAGTCTGGACAACGTGACGCCGGTCATCGTTGACACAGAAGACAGCGTAGCATATGTAGATATGGGCGCACTTCATGCGAGAAGTGAAGTGGAGAAGCGGATTAAATTTACACCGGACCGCAGCAACACACCAAACCCGAGGCTGTACTGGCTCGTATGGGTGACGATCAACCGCAGCGAACAAGGACCGTATTATTACGGAGTGACAGCTTGCGAGATGCAGATCGATTCAGAGGCGCGCAGAGGGTACAAGAGCTTGCCGGAGCATGTAAACCGCATGGATAAATCGATGAAAGGGCATGTGATCATCGAAGACATGGATGAAAAATCACGCCGTCTGCTAGGTAATTTCCTGCGCGATCATGATGAAGCCATGTTCGAACGCTCATCAGACACTGTCAAAGCAATGGTGGAATAATATTGGAAAAGTTATGAACCTTTTTTGAACTTTGTCGAAAAAAGCTTGTAGCAAGAAAGCCTTTCCATTAAAATAAATCTAGCATTGTACACACATTGCTAGGACAAAAAAATGCCCGGGACCGCTTCTGCGGATCCGGGCATTTTTTTTTGTTCAGGCTGGGGGTACGGTACCATCAGCCGAAATTCGGCGGTACGGCTTTGTTTTGTGTTGATGGTACCGTACCCCAAAAGCCATGTTACCACCAGTTAAACCAGCCGCTTTCTTCTTCTTGCTGTGGCTCAGCGTAATGATCTTCGCCGTGTTCGTCACAGAATTCGGTCGGTTCTGTGCCTGCTTTGTAATACGAAATTCTTGTAACAGGGCAGCTGTCAGTAGCGAGCTTTCCGTTTGCCGGATTAACAGTAACAGCCGTCACTCCGTCAGGCTTCTTGAATGACATGGCGGGCTGTCCTTGCAATGCTTCTTCCATGAATTGAGCCCAGATGCGCTTAGAGTAGCCTGTATCCGTTTTGCCGAGTTCTTCACCTTTGTCGTAGCCGACCCAAACTGACGCAGTCAGCTGCGGCGTGAAGCCGATCATCCAGCTGTCGTTCGGTGTAGAACCTGATTTGCCAGCCATTGGCCTTGTGAGCTGCTGGTTGATGCTTGATCCGGTAACCGCCGTGTAGGTGCCGAGCCGGTCGTCGAACATTCCGGCAAGCATATCGGTCAGAACGTAGGCGTTTTCTTCGTTCAGCACCTGCTTTTTCTCGTATTCGTGCTCGTACAGCACACGTCCATCGCGGTCGGTGATTTTCTGAATGAACACCGGATCCATTCTGTGACCGCCGTTCGCGAACAGGTTGTACGCGTTCGTCATCTCCATTACACCAACGCCTTTTGAGCCAAGAGCGAGCGACGGAATTTTATCAAGCGGCGAATGAATGCCGAATTTCTTTGCACTTTTCACAAGCTTATCTGGTCCTAAAAACAGATTGGTTTTAACCGCATAGATGTTGTCTGACATGGCGATCGCCTGTGACATCGTAATAAAGTCGTTCGCATAACGATCTTTAAAGTTTTGCGGCTCATAATCTTTGTGCCCGTCACCCATCGCGAATGCAGTCGGCTCGCTCTTCAGCGAAGTAGAAGGCGTATAGCCGTTTTCGAGTGCGGCGTAGTACAGAAACGGTTTAAACGTCGATCCGGGTGCACGTTTTGCCTGCACTGCCCGGTTGAACGGGCTCTTGCTGTAATCGCGCCCTCCGATCATCGCACGCACATCGCCATTGCGCGGATCCATCGCGACAAATGCTGCCTGGAGATTTTCTTTGCCTTTGATCTTTCCGTTCATTGAGTCCTCTGCAATTTTTTGCATATTAGCGTCAAGCGTCGTATAAATGTGCAGCCCGCCAAACCGGAGCGTCTCCGGATTGACCTTCAACTCGTTTTTCAATACCGACAATACAGCATCCTGAAAATAAGGAGCTACTTTCTGTTTTTGCTCTTCTTTTATTCTTTGAAAAGAAAGGTGAGTGCGTTTCGCTTCTGCCTTTTCGTTCTCCGTCACATGCCCGTCCTCTGCCATGGCGGTCAATATCACAGCCTGGCGGTCCTTCGCACGGTGATAATGCAGGACCGGCGAGTAAGCGGAAGGACCTTTTGGGATTCCTGCCAGCATGCTCGCTTCTGCCAAGGTCAGGTCATCCGCATTTTTCCCATAATAATAATGAGCGGCAGACTGGATTCCGTATGTTCCATGACCGTAATAGATCGTGTTCAGATAGCCTTCTAAAATCTCTTCCTTTGAATAGTTCATCTCAAGCCTTAGTGTATAAAAGGCTTCCTGAAGCTTTCGGCGCCATGTTTTGTCGTGTGTCAGAAAAAGGTTGCGGGCATACTGCTGTGTGACCGTGCTCGCTCCCTGCACTTTGGAGCCTGCCTTGATATCGGCTAGTAGTGCACCGGCAATACGTTTGAAATCGAACCCGCTATGCTTAAAAAAGCTTTTATCCTCAATCGAAAGGGTGGCATCGATCACGTCCTGATCGATTTTTTTCAGCGGCATCCAATAACGGTTCTGACCTTGGTTATGAATCTCGCCGATCACTGACCCGTCACGAGCATGAAGGACAGTTGTCTGCGGAACGAGCAGAGCCGGCGGTCCCATGAGCTTTGCGAGCAGCAGAAGCCCAGCGAAACTAGCAAGGACAGCACCCGCGCTTAACAGGCTCCACTTTTTCAGCAGTCTCTGTTTCTCTTGTTTTGGCATCTCTTTTATTTTTAATAAATACTTTTTTAACACTTCCATTTGGACACCCCTTATATCTGGATAATGGCCGTCTGCTAAAAGTTTTATGTCTAGTTATTGTTAGTATGGGAGAGTTCAGGCGGCCTTAAACATGGAACGAGGGTAAGAATGATATAATGGCACATATAAAGGAGTGGATCGGAATGCTGCTGAAAAATGTCAGGCTTTTGACGCGCGGAAACGTTGGCAACTGGAAAACAAAATCAGGAGATATTCTTATTGACGGCGATAAGATTACGGCCGTGGGAACGTTTGATGATGACGTGAGCAGTCATGAAGTGGCGGACGGAAAAGGGATGCTGGCAGCACCAGGACTTGTGAACGGTCATCAGCATACACCGATGTCGCTGCTGCGCTGCTACAGTGACGATGTGCCGCTCATGAAATGGCTGAACGAGAAGATGCTGCCGATCGAGATGAAGATGGATGATGAAGACCGTTACATCGGTGCACTGTTATCAATGGCAGAAATGATGAAAAGCGGAACAACGGCTTATGCTGATATGTACATAGGAATGGATCAAGTGGCTGAGGCTGTTACATCTTCTGGGATCAGGGCGTCACTCGCCCGCGGTCTGATCGCGATGGACAGCAACTTCGAAGGGCGTTTGCGTGAAGCTGCTGATGTGGTTGACCGCTGGCACGGCAAGGCGGACGGCAGGATCACGACGATGATCGCCCCGCATTCGCCATACATGTGCCCGCCGGAGCTGCTAAAGGGAGCAGTCGCGCTTGCTGGTGAAAAGGGTGTGCCGCTTCATATCCATCTGGCGGAAACAAAGGATGAAGAGCGAATCATCCACGACCGTTACGGCATGCGTCCGGTGCAATATTTGTTCGAAAACGGTGTGTTTGAGCAGCATGTCCTTCTCGCTCACGGAGTTCATTTTAATGATGAGGATTTTAAAATACTAAAAGGAATAAAAGGCGGTATCGTCCATAATCCGGTATCGAACGCGAAGCTCGGCTGCGGCATAAGTGATGTGAAGAAGCTGAGTGATCTCGGTGTGAAGGTCGGGCTTGGAACAGACGGAGCAGGGAGCGCGAGTACGCTTGACCTGTTTATGGAGATGAAGGCGGCGAGTTGGATGCAGAAGCTGAGGTATGAGGATGCTGGTGTCTTGTCGGCGCATGATGTGCTGTCGATGGCGACGGTGAACGGAGCGGATATTCTCGGGCTCGGCGGAGTGACAGGAGAACTGAAGCCGGGCATGAAGGCGGACGTGATCTTACTGAACATGAACCAGCTGCATTTGACGCCGGCTTATGAAGAGGCGAGTCTGCTTGTTTATGCGGCGAGCGGCCATGACGTTGATACGACGGTTATAAACGGGAAGATGGTCATGCGCGGCCGTGAACTTTTAACGGTGGATGAAGAAAAGCTGATGTTCGATGCAAGAAACCGGGCTGAGGGGCTATTGAAGAGGCTGTCATAGGACAGGCTTTTGAAAACGTGGTAAAATAATTAAAGATTGAGCATAGTATAAATGAACATAAAAACCGCCCGTGCGCGAACACGGACGGATTAGCAGACGGTGCCTGACTAGGCGCCGGCTATAAGCTGCAACTGCATAGGGCAACGTATAGGCCGCGAAAACTCCTGCCAGAGGTGAGCGGTCTATTTTTTTTGCTTAGACATGATCGTGACAACAAGCGAGCTGAACGCAACCGCGAACATTAACGCTTCGAAAACTGTCAGAGGCACCACCCCCCTCCACTGTAAGCTGCTTAGCACAATGGTTTGACCAGCTCCAGTCTTAAAGGGAATGCGCCGACCGCTCAAGCCTTAAGCAATCCGTCTGCTGTATCTACCATTATATCACGAACGTATGTTTTTATGCTGAGCCATAAGGACCAATGGTAAAAATAAAAGTCTTGTTTCGCGAATATTGTTGCTAATAAAGAATTCATGGTAGCTGTTGATTTCCGTTACAGTCACACGCTTTCCGCGGGGCAGGCGGTGAGCCCCTTCGTCGCACGCGCCATTGAAGGGTCTCACCTGCCCGCTTGTCCCGCAGGATAAGGAAGGCTACGTAGCAAGACATCGCACGAAGAAAATGTGAACTTCATTTTCGAGGAGTCGGCGCCTTTCACTCCAATCAACTTAATCAACGTAGAAATCAAGATGAAAAACCTTTGTAAGAATTTTTTCCAGTGGGTTCTTGTAGCCCAAAATAAAAGAATTGCAGATCTTTCAACGTTAATTATGTAACCCTATCTAGAGCAACGATCTTTTAGAAAACAGCTAAAAATTACGCAAGGTGTACAAGGTGAACTATCCCCCACAAGCCCTATTGGAAGGTCTCTATTGTCTTACACATCCCGCTGTAAAATTAGGGGTGCTCAGCAGACATTAAACGTAAAGAAAAAGTGGTGTTTATTCTCAAGTTGTCGACACTTAGGATCAACTAATACTTTTTAAAATCACCTTTGAATACATCATTGATAAAGTTGATCGCAGTGAAAGGTGCCTACTCCAGCAGGATGAGTGAGACAGGTGAGACCTTCCAATGGCGCTTGCGACGGAAGGGCTCACCGCTCACCCTGCGGAAAGCGTGCACCTGTAACGGAGATCAACGTCTTCTTAGAATTCTAAAAAGCAACAACGATTGCGAAAAGAACTGTTAAAAAAGAAGGTTTTCATTAAAAAGCGAGTGGAATAACAGAAGTGTAAATGCTATAATCGTTATGTTTGTAAAAAACAATGACAACGATGCCTGGCATTTCAATATAGAAGGAGTGGTATTAATGGGAATCTGGTTTACTGAGAAACAAACAGAAAACTTCGGAATCACAATGAAAATCAATAAAACGTACGTATCGGAGCAAACGGAATTTCAAAAGCTCGATATGGTAGAAACAGAAGAGTTCGGTAACATGCTGATCTTGGACGGCATGGTTATGACAACGCAAAAGGACGAGTTCGTTTACCACGAGATGGTCGCTCACGTGCCTTTGTTCACGCATCCTAACCCGAAAAACGTACTAGTTGTCGGCGGCGGCGACGGCGGCGTAATCCGCGAAGTATTGAAGCACCCGTCTGTTGAAAAAGCGACTCTTGTTGAGATCGACGGAAAAGTTATCGAGTACTCTAAGCAGTACCTTCCGGAAATCGCTGGCGAGCTTGAGAACGAGCGCGTTGAAGTGAAAGTCGATGACGGATTCATGCACATCGCAACAAGCGAAAACGTGTACGACGTGATCATGGTTGACTCTACTGAGCCTGTAGGACCTGCAGCTAAGCTTTTTGAAAAAGGCTTTTACGAAGGTATCTCTAAAGCTCTTAAAGAAGACGGAATCTTTGTTGCACAGACGGACAACCCTTGGTTCACGCCTGAGCTGATCACAAACGTTTTCCGCGATGTGAGCGAGATCTTCCCGATCACGCGCCTTTACACGGCTAACATCCCAACTTACCCAAGCGGCCTTTGGACGTTCACGATTGGATCTAAGAAGCACGATCCGCTTGAAATCCCGGCTGAGCGTTTCCACGACATCGAAACAAAATATTGGACGCCTGAACTTCACAATGCGGCATTCGCGCTTCCGAAGTTTGTTGGAGACCTAATCAAGAAATAATACTTCGAGGGAGCTTAGCTAAAAGCTCCCTCGCTACATATAAAAAGGAGCTGTTAATTATGCGTTTTGATGAAGCATACTCTGGTAACGTATTTATTTTGAGCAAACCTGACTATAAAACGGCAGACGCAGTCATCTACGGCATGCCGATGGACTGGACTGTTTCATTCCGTCCGGGATCCCGTTTCGGCCCGGCTAGAATCCGAGAGGCATCACTCGGACTTGAAGAGTACAGCCCGTACATGGACAAGCACTTAGAAGAAGTGAACTACTTCGACGCTGGCGACATCCCGCTTCCGTTCGGAAACCCGCAGCGTTCGCTTGATATGATCGAGGAGTACTTAGGCAAGCTTTTGGATGATGACAAGTTTCCGCTCGGTCTTGGCGGAGAGCACCTTGTTACATGGCCAGTTTTTAAGGCGCTTCATAAAAAATATGACGATTTCGTTGTCATTCATATTGACGCACACGCAGACCTTCGCGAGCAGTATGAAGGCGAAGTGCTTTCACATTCTACTCCAATTCGCAAGGTGTGCGGATTAATCGGTGCGGAAAACGTGTATTCGTTCGGAATCCGTTCCGGAATGCGCGAAGAGTTCCAGTTCGCGAAAGAAAGCGGCATGCACATGTACAAGTTCGATGTAGCTGAACCGCTTAAAAAAGTACTTCCTACACTTGCAGGCCGCAACGTGTATGTGACGATCGACATCGACGTATTGGACCCTTCAGCTGCACCTGGAACAGGAACAGCTGAAGCAGGCGGAATCACGTCTAAAGAGCTTCTAGAAGCGATCCAGCTGATCGCTCAGTCTGATGTGAAAGTGATTGGAGCAGATTTGGTGGAAGTGGCGCCAATCTACGACCCATCCGAACAGACACCTATTGCAGCAAGCAAATTCCTTCGTGAAATCCTGCTTGGCTGGGTAAACAAGAAATAATTATCTCTCGAGAAAGCTGGAGCCGCTTTGTGCTCCGGCTTTTTTTATGGACTTTTAGTGCTTCCTGTTTGCAGGACTTTGGGGGTGTTTTTTTGAGATGCTTTATGGGGTACGGTACCCTGTGGTACCGTACCCCATAAGTTCTTCCTCCAAGCTCAGCAGTCTTTTTCAGCTTCGAGTACCGTACCCCAAAATTACTTAAATGTATTATCTTTTTACTAGGTCTTTGGTATAGTGAAGGTTAGGGAATATTCTGAACTTGGGATTTTGTTAAAAAGGGGGCGGAAGGATATGGATCATTTACAGTTAGAATCCACTCCTTTCTTAAGCCAGTTCATTCACCATGTTTCTGATGCTGTCGTCATTTTAGACGATAAGAGGAAGGTGCTTTGTGTGAATGAAGCGGCAGAAAAACTGATTGGATACAGCTCCAGCCAGCTGGCTGGGAAAGCTGAAGAAGATATTATAAAGAAATATCATCCTCGCGTAGAAGAAGTTCATGTGTGCGGGACTGAGGGAGAGTTCCTGTCAACTTGTGCAGAAGGGAAGCTGCCCGCTGGCGGCGGCGAGGTGACATATCTGATTTTGAAGCCTGTCCGTCTGCAGCCGCAGGACGATTTGCTTAAGACACTCATGAATATCGTTCCGGATTTTATCGGAATCAAGGACGGCAAAGGGCGGTTCGTATTTGCCAACGCATTTGTCGGCGAAATGTTTGGCGTGCCTGGCTTCGATTTTACAGGAAAACATGACAGCGAGCTTGCAGAGCTGATCAAACCTTTTAAAGATGTGTTTAATTATTGTGTAGAAACCGATGAATCGGTTTGGAATGAAGGCAAGATATTGCGGGTGGAGGAACGCGTTCCTTCTCTAGATGGGGGAGAACGTGTTTTTGACGTATATAAAATTCCTGTTTTCCATGAAGACGGCACACGTAAAAACCTGCTCGTATTCGGGCGTGAAGTGACAGAAAAGATCTCGGTCAATGAAAAAATGCAGGAAAGTGAGGCGCGCTACCGCCTGCTTGCTGAAAATGTTCATGACATGATCTCTACTCACTCTCCTGATGGTGCCTTTACATACATATCGCCTTCGAGTAAAGAAATTCTTGGGCTGATGCCAGAAGAGCTTCTTGGCGGCACAGGCTTCGGTCTTATGCACCCGAACGATGTTGAGAAAATGCAACATGCACTTGAATATATGAACGGCGGGGAAAGGGCGCTCACGGTGCAGTTCCGGCTTCAAGATAAAGAAGGCGGTTATGTCTGGCTTGAGGCATCCTTTAAAAGCGTGATCGATCCGTTAACAGGGAAAGTGCATGAAATAACAGGTGTAACGCGCAACATTACAGAGCGGAAAAATACAGAAAAGCTTTTAATCGAGAGCAAGGAACGATACAAATCGCTGTTTGACCATAACCCTTCTATCGTCTGTTCGATGGACAGGCATGGCCGGTTTACGAGGGTTAACAAAGAAACGAGAACGCTCAGCGGATATAAATTGAGTGAGCTGCTGCAGATGACAATCGAGGATTTGCTGGCAGAAGGGGAAGCTGACAGGCTTAAGGATGATTTTAAAGGTGTGCTGAAAGGGACTCCAAGAACCTTTGAAACGTTTATCAACTGTAAATCTGGTGAAGTAAAAAACCTCTGTGTGACGGCGATCCCGATTGTTGTCGAGGATGAAATAATCGGTGTATATGGAGTTGCGAGTGATGTAACCGACCAGAAGAAGACTGAAGAGATGCTCCGAAAGTCTGACAAGCTGTCCATTGTTGGCCAACTCGCAGCCTCCATCGCTCATGAAATCCGCAATCCGCTTACTTCACTGAAAGGGTTTATCCAGCTTTTTCAGGAGAATTGCGATATTGATGCAGGAAAATACTACATGATCATGCTCGATGAGTTGAACAGGATCGAGCATATTATGAGCGAATTGCTCCTTCTCGCGAAACCGCAAGTAAAATCGTACTGCGATACAGATTTAAATAAGCTTGTGCGCTTTGTCGCGACACTTCTTGAACGCCATGCACTCGTGCAGAACATTCATATCGTCACCGATCTCGAAAAAGACATACCACTTGTTCGCGGTGAAGAGAACGAGCTGAAGCAGGTGCTGATCAATTTAATCAAAAATGCGATCGAAGCGATGAACGATGGCGGGATTATCCTTGTAAAAGGATTCCGTGAAGGTGATAAAGTGCTGATTCAGATTATTGACCAAGGGTGCGGCATTCCAAAGGATTTAATCGACCGCCTCGGCGAGCCTTTTTTCACAACAAAGGAAAAAGGGACAGGTCTTGGCATGATGGTCAGCTATAAAATCATGAAAGAACACAATGGTGATATCACCATCAAATCAAAAGCAGGAAAAGGAACGGAAATCACCCTCTCCTTCCCGCTGCAGAACTAACCGGGGTCCGGTACGATATGTAGATTGGTGCAACAGCTGCCGATCCAATATCGTACCGGGCTTTTTTATTAGCGATCAGGGCTGGGGGTACGGTACCGTTCGTTAAAATGCCAATAGCAGAGCGATTTTGAGAGGGTCAGTACCGTACCCCCAACCCCAACCAGCCCCAAAAGAGATAAAGCCACTTTAGGCCTATGACTCTGGATGCATTAGTTGTTTGAATTTTCAGTTAAATAATTCCCTTGCTCTATTTCTCTTTTTTTACAATTCCTGTAATGTTTTGGACAAGCAACTTAACAGGGAGGCTAGGAATATGAAAAAGAAGTTCTTTTATTCTGCTGCACTTGCAGGTGTAATGGCATTTTCCGTTTTCTCACCAAAGGCATTGGCACATGATGAGCTTGGCAAAGACTACATAGAAAAAGGTGAAGACGTCGGTCAGTATGAATTTATGGGACCGCAGCTGGAAGCCTCGAAGAACATTCTTGGCTGGAAAGAGGCAGCCGCAGTTCAGATTCAAAAGAAAAACGGCGTCCAGAATAACACGGCAGATGTTTATGCTCATAAAGGCTATGCTTACCTTGGAACGCACACAGCAAATGGCGGTGGAGGAGGAGTACGTGTTTTTGATTTGAAAGACCCGTCAGATCCGAAAGAAGTGGCTGTTTTTGCCGACATGCCAGGAACATGGCAGGAAAAAGTAATCGTGAAATCAGTAAGTACTCCGGAGTTCACGGGTGACCTGGCGGTTGTCAGCGTTCAGAAGATGAATCGTCTAGACCAAAACACTACAGGAGGTTTTCTCTTATACGACGTTACAAACCCTGAGCAGCCAAAAAAGCTGGGATTCTGGAGCACACCGCAAAATGTGCGTGGAACACATGAGTTGTATTTGACGGAGCAAGGCAACCGTGTGCTCGTATTAACGGCTAACCCATACTCGAATTTTTATGATAAAACATCGCATGATTTTAATGTTGTCGATGCGACAAATCCTGCCGCGCCAAAAACGGTTTATTCGTTTGATGCCTCGCAGCTGGAACCAGAGTATGACGGCTATAATTTTAAAGACAAATATAATCAAGACCGTGTCGGATTCGCTCACAGCGTTAAAGCAGACGGTAACGGATCAACTGCGTATGTTTCCTTCTGGGACATGGGAACCCTTATTTTTGATATCAGTAAGCCTGAAAAGACAAAGTTCCTCGGCCGCACAGAGTTTGAGAAGACCGTTCAGGGCGCCGCGCACTCTTCTGCCCTGGCAAAAGGCGGCAATATCCTGATTGAAACGCGCGAAGTCTCCAATCCAAAACGCGACGGTTTTGAGTACGGCTACGGCTATACGCGCATTTACGATATTAAGGATAAAACAAATCCAAAGCTTTTGAGCTATTTTAAGACAGATGCTTCCATGACAGAGGGAGCAAGGCCAACCTTTGCTTATACGGTGCACGATCCTAAAGTGCGCGGCAATACGCTTTACCTTTCGCATTATGCGGCGGGTGTGAGGGCGCTTGATATTACGAACCCATCCTCGCCTTACGAGCTAGGTTATTATCGCCCGGAGAATGCGTATTTCTGGGGCGTCTTTGTAGACCGCAACTATATGCTGGCGTCAGATATGGGCAGCGGGCTTAAAGTCGTTCTTAAAAACAATGGACAGGACGATTAACCCAATAAACTGAGCATCACGAAAAGAACCGCACTCCCCCAGCGGTTCTTTTTTATTTGGACAAAAATTGGGGTACGGTACCATTTCCCGAATATTTCCCAAATGAATAGTATGTAAATGGAAGAGCCTTTATGCTGCGGGCTTTTATGAAAAGTGTCCATATGGGGGAGACAAAAAATAAATTTTGTCTTTCTGGGGTACCGTACCCCACAGGATAAGATTTTGGGCACGATATATGTAATAGCAACTTTGTTGAAGGAGAGTCAGCATGAGATTACGGAATGTATGGAATGCGCTGCGGAATCGGAATATTCTGCTGCGGCAAACGATTGACATAGATATAGATGCAATAACAATGAGCGGGCTGGAAAGCAACTCATCAAAAGTAGAAGAAGGATTCTTGTTTGTTGCAATTTCAGGCTACAAGCATGACGGTCATGATTTTATTGAGGATGCTGTGAACCGGGGAGCGGCGGCTGTTATAGGAGAGAAGGACGAAGCGGAAATTAAAGGGCTGCAGGAAGGTGTTCCTTATATTCAGGCAGCGAACTCGCGTGAAGCACTTGCTTTGGCGGCGAGCCGTTTTTATGAAAGACCTGACCGGAAGCGGACGATAATCGGGATTACAGGGACAAATGGCAAGACAACAACGTCGTTTTTGCTGCGGGATATTTTAGAGCAGGCGGGTATTTCTTGTTCATTGTTTGGTACAATCGCTAACTTTCTTAACGGAGAAGAAAGAAAAGCGGCGAACACGACTCCTGATGCGCTTCAGCTGAACAGGATGATGGCGGAAAGCAACGATGAGGTCATTATTTTAGAAGTCTCGTCACATGCGATTGAGCAATACCGTGTCGAGGGTATTCAGTTTGATATCGCGCTTTTCACGAACTTAAGCAAAGAACACCTTGACTATCATGGGAGCATGGAAGAGTATTTCAGCGTTAAGCGAAAGCTGTTCAATCAGCTGAAACCAGACGGAAAAGCGATCATTTTCACGGATACTGACTGGGGCAAACGGCTTGTTCAAGAGCTGGGAGACGAAGGCATACCTGCTGTATCGGCAGGGCGCGGAGAAGAGAACGATTTTTGGCTGAAAAATATACAAGCAGACGAAGAGCCAGTTTTCACACTGCGGCACGATGAGAATGATTATATGGTCAGCCTGCCGATTCCAGGCATCCATAACGTGTATAATGCGGCGCTCGCTTTTGCAGCGGCAAAGGAACTGATTGCGGACAGCAGCACGATCGCAAGCGGGCTTGAGGGCTTTAAAGGCGTTCCAGGACGGTTCGAAATGCTGCGGCACCCGTGCGGCGCGCGCTTTATTATCGATTACGCACATACGGCAGACGCGGTGCAGTATTGCCTGTCCACTGCAAGAAGGCTCGGTGCGAAACGCATCATTCATGTATTCGGATTCCGCGGCAACCGGGATACAGGCAAACGAGGCACGATGGTAGCCTCATCAGCAAAATACAGCGATCAGCTGATTTTAACATTCGATGATCTGAACGGAATCGATCCTGCTGAGATGGAGGCCGAGCTCCACACGCTGAACAATCAGGAATCTGGCGGAAAAGGGATCGTAATATGCGACAGAACCTCCGCAATAAAACATGCGTGGGATCATGCTCGTGAGGGAGATTGGATTTTCATTACCGGAAAAGGACCCGAAACATACAAGACACCGTTCTTCATGCCTGCTGACAGCGACAAAGCAGCACTCCAGCTGTTAAACAAAGAACACGACAGCATAAAACCTGCCAAGACAGCGGATAGTTATTGATATAAGGTCCTTTACTGATTTTGAACCATTTTTGGTGGATTCTTTCATAACATTTGCTTGATCATCTTGAATTCCTCTCTGAACAAGTTGATTGGAGTGTAAGGTGCCGACTCCAGCGGGATGAGTGAGAAGGTGAGACCTTCCAATGGCGCGTGCGACGGAAGGGCTCACCGCTCACCCCGCGGAAAGCGTGCACCTGAAACGGAGATCAACCACTTCTCTGAATTCTAAAAGAAACACGTTTTACGAAATCAATCGCATAGTCATGCAAAATTCCTCTCTGTATGGTTGAATAACAGAGGGGAATTCTTTTATAATATATAGGTTATAGAGATTTTTATATAGCAACGGTTAAAGGAAGTGTCGACAGCCATGGAACGAGATACGAAAATGCAGGTTTCCGTAACGGTTCAATCTGAGATAAAAATGGGAGATGATGCGGAAAAGCATCATACGCATACGGACGGGATGCTCATTCAAAAGGGTGAGGCCACCTATCTTCAGTACAAAGAAGAAATAGAAGGGGCCGGTTCGGTCAAAAATGTCATTAAGATAACGAATGACGGAATTCTCATCATCCGTTCAGGCAGTGTGTCGATGAAGCAGAAATTCCTTATCGGGCAGACGACCAAGGGCATGTACGACAGCCCCTACGGACAGCTATGGATGGAAACAAACACAGATAAAATGAATTTCCGCTATAACCAGCAAAAGAAGGAAGGCGATCTGCTGCTTTCTTACGGACTGGTTCTGCAGGGTGAAGATACAGGTAAACATACGATAAAGATATCATTTCAGGAGGCGAAAGCATGAACGTAGTTGATCAGGTGAAACTTCAGCTGAAAGAAGAGATTGAAGCTGCAGTTGTGAAAGCGGGTCTCGCAGCAAAAGAAGAGCTTCCGGCTGTTGTTTTGGAGACGCCGAAGGATAAAGCGAACGGAGATTTCGCAACAAACATGGCGATGCAGCTGGCGCGTATCGCGAAAAAAGCACCGCGTGCGATCGCAGACGAGATCGTCGCGAACTTTGACAAGTCTAAGGCATCGATCGGGAAGGTAGAGATCGCAGGTCCTGGATTTATTAACTTTTACATGGATAACTCATACTTAACAGAGCTTGTGCCGGCAATCTTGAAGGCTGGCGCCGATTATGGCCGCACGGATATTGGAAAAGGCACTAAAATTCAAGTTGAGTTCGTTTCCGCGAACCCGACAGGCACGCTTCACCTCGGACACGCGCGCGGCGCGGCAGTCGGCGACTCGATCTGCAACATTCTGGATGCTGCAGGGTATGATGTTTCACGTGAGTACTACATTAACGATGCGGGCAACCAGATCAATAATCTGTCTGCCTCTATTGAAGCACGCTATTTTCAGGCTCTCGGCATGGAAAAAGAAATGCCGGCTGACGGCTACCACGGCGCTGATATCGTAGGTTTCAGCGACGAGCTAGTAAAGGAGTACGGCGATAAGTTTGTCTCTGTTCCTGAAGATGAGCGCTTAGCGTTTTTCCGTGAGTACGGATTGAAAAAAGAGATGGAAAAAATCAAGAGAGACCTTGCAGATTTCCGCGTACCGTTTGATGTGTGGTACTCAGAAACTTCTCTTTATAAAAACGGCAAGATCGGTCCGGCGCTCGATAAGCTGAAAGAACAAGGCTATGTGTATGAAGAAGACGGCGCAACATGGTTCCGTACGACCGATCTTGGTGATGACAAAAATCGTGTATTGATCAAAAACGACGGCTCTTATACGTATTTGACTCCGGACATCGCGTACCATAAAGACAAGCTCGAGCGCGGATTTAACCGCCTGATCAACATCTGGGGAGCGGATCACCACGGCTATATTCCTCGTATGAAAGCGGCAATCGAGGCGCTTGGATACAGCAAAGATCAGCTAGATGTGATGATCATTCAGATGGTTTCGCTTTATCAGAACGGTGAAAAAGTGAAGATGAGCAAGCGTACAGGGAAAGCTGTTACGATGCGCGACTTGATGGAAGAAGTTGGCACAGATGCTACTCGTTATTTCTTCGCGATGCGTTCAAACGACACACACCTTGATTTTGATATGGACTTAGCTGTTTCGAAGTCTAACGAAAATCCAGTGTTCTACGTTCAGTACGCACATGCTCGCGTATGCAGTATGCTCCGCCAAGGTGAAGAGATGGGTCTTTCTTTTGATGGTGACATCGACTTGAGCTTGATGGATTCAGAAAAAGAGTATGAGCTTCTGAAGAAACTCGGCGAGTTCCCGGCTGTCATTAACGAAGCTGCTGAAAAACTGCTTACACACCGTGTGACGAACTATGTGTTTGAACTGGCTTCTGCGCTTCACAGCTTCTACAATGCAGAGCGCGTTCTTGACGCAGAAAACAAAGAAAAATCAACAGCTCGCTTCGCACTTATGAAAGCGACGCAAATCACGATCGCAAACGCGCTTAAGCTCATCGGAGTCGAAGCGCCTGAAAGAATGTAATACAAGCATTAAACCACGCCTTTTTATGGGGCGTGGTTTTTTTGTGTGTCTGCTGGTGGGGGTACGGTACCCGCCGCCAAAGAATCTGCAACAGCGGGATTCATCTATGGCGGGTACCGTACCCCTAAAAACAAATAGAGGATTCTTCATTTTCTTATGGAATGTAAAGAGCGGTGAGTGAATCTGCTAGAGGAGGCTTGCGACAATGAACATGGATCGGCTGTTTTTGATTGACGAAAAGGAAGAAGGGCTATCGCCTGACTTTTCGAAGCTTGTGTCGATGATGAACTATGCGCGACATACGACCATTCGCGCGGTAGAAGATCTTTCGGTAGAGGATCTTGACTTTACATATGATGAAAAAGGAAATACGATCGGGATGCTGCTTGCGCATATGGCGGCAGTTGAACGGATTTATCAGTATTTGACGCTAGGCGACCACACGGATGAAGAAGTGGACGCATATGCTGAAACTCTTGAACCGGCGCTTTCTCTTGGTGATGCAGGACGGGCTTTAAAGGGGAAAAGAGCTGAAGAATATATTCGCGAGCTTGAAATTGTACGCGAAGAAACGATCGCGGCGTTCAAAAACCTTCCTGATGAATGGCTTTATGAAGAAAAAGAGTGGTGGCAGGGCAAACAGGCGAACCGCTACTTTATGTGGTTTCATGTTTTTGAGGATGAAATCAACCACCGGGGACAGATCCGGATCATTAAAAAAATGGCGCAATCAGTCAGTGCTGGCTAGGTTTAAGGATATAGAAGGCAGTGACGAGAGATATTAGAGTGGAATATTCTTTTTCTAACATTTCAGGAGTGATGATATGAAAATTATTTTTTTATCGCTGATTACAGGTTTGATCGTAGGATTTGTTTTTGCATTATTTAAGCTTCCGATACCAGCGCCGCCCGCACTTCCAGGAATCATCGGCATCATTGGCATTTATCTCGGCTTTCAGCTTTACGGCTGGGTAGCTGCCACTTTTTTAAAATAAATACTGAAATCGTATGATGTAAGCCGTAAAAAGTTAAAGCCAGCTCCGCAAACTGCTTGCGGTGCTGGCTTTTTAAGTGCTGGGGGTACGGTACTCCAGCACTTAAAACCTTATTATAAGAGGCGTATAAGTGATGAGTACCGTACCCCCTTCTTTGTAAGCCTACATCAAGATCGTCCCGCCGGACAGGCGCTTGAAGCCGCGCACTTTCTCGACCTTTGCGATGAGCCGGAGTGCGGCGCGGTCTTTTTCTTTTGCCTCGATCATAACGTCAAGCGTATCTGTGTGCTTTGCCGCTTCCTTGAAAAAAGGCAGCACATAATCAAGGCTCACAAAGTCATGGTGGCTGCGGTACTGTTTTTCATTTTTAGGTGAAGACAGGTGAACCTTTGGCGGCCTTCCAGTTCCTTCCCACGTTTTCACGAACCGCGGCATGATCTCAGATAGAGGAATCGATGGGTTCGCTTGATCGTGGTGGAAATCGTACATCATAGGCACTCCAAGCTGCTCACACACGTCTAGCGTTTCCTCAGCATGAAACGTTTTGTCATCGTTCTCGAGTGTCATCCGTTTAAGTATCGTCACTGGAAGCGTCTTGATGTTTTCATAGAACCGCCGCAGTGCATCCTCTTTGTCGCCGTATGCACCGCCTACGTGGATGTTCAGATAGCTAGAGTCGGCTATGCCCATAGCTGACAGCATATCGTAATGGTACATCAGATCTTTGACGGCGTTCTGGGTCACTTCTTCTCTTGGACTCGTAAAAAGCGTGAACTGATTCGGATGCATGCTTGTCCGCAGATCATATTTTTTAACGAGTGCTCCAATTTCGGCAAATTCGCGCCACGTGTATTTTAAATAATCCCAATTGACGTCAGGGTGTGTGGCTAGCGGCACGATGGAGGAGGACATGCGGTGCAGCGGCAGCTGATGCGCGACGCAGTAATGCAGCACCCGCAGCGTGCTCTCCAGGTTCTTTTTTGTGATCGCGATGAGCTGCTGCAGCCGCAGCTCCGAATCGCGCTTAGAATAAGTCGCATATGTCATCGTCTTGGCGGGCGATGAATCATGCAGCTCGAGTGCCGTTGAAACAAATCCAAATGATACGAGCATAATCATCTCCCCTTTCGATTTTAAATAATTGTCTTTGAACAGTTTGTAAGAAGGTTCAGTGGAGTTTCCACTTAAGTGTAATTTAATCTTCAATGGCAAATCCATAAAAATGCTGTCATTCTTCGTTCATTTGCAATGGCTGGCTTTTTCATCGTGTTCACTGAAGCATCTTGAATACATTCTTGAAAAAGTTGATCGTAGTGTAAGGTGCCGACTCCTCGAAAATGGAGTTCACATTTTCTTCGTGCGATGTCTTGCTGCGTAGCCTTCCTTATCCTGCGGGATGAGTGAGAAGGTGAGACCTTCCAATGGCGCGTGCGATGGAAGGGCTCACTTGTCCAGCAGAGAACGGCTAGCCACTCGAGGTCAAAAGTTCAAGAGTCCAATAAGTCAAAGAGCGACTTACCGGCCTCTTGCCCTTATGCTTGTCGTGGCTGAGCGAGCCGTTTCTGCTTTTCGCTGTCACCCCGCGGAAAGCGTGCGCATGAAACGGAGATCAACTTCTTCCTCGATTGCTGTTATTTGCGAAAACAGCCTCATGAAAAAACACGCCAGCGGCCTGGCTGGCGCATCATAACGGACAGTTTAATATGCTGATAGTGTTTCCTTACCCGATTAATTGCATGAATAAAAAAATTTTTGAAAAGTGGTTGACTGAATGCTCATTCACTTTTAAGTTTATGTTATACTGAAGTCAGAAAATTTAATGCTTTTTGAATTATAGGTTAAAGACTTATTTTTACAGGGAATAGGTAACCGGATAGGAAGGGGAGGACCAGCAATGAACACATTGCAGCTCATCAATTGGATTGCCTTTCTTTTTGTAACCGCTTACGCATTCTATTTGTTTGCGTATGTTGTCAAAACGCGGTACGAGTTTATAAAGCTCGGCAAGAAGGTAGAGTTTGACCACACGGTACAAGAAAGAATCAAGGCTGTGCTCATCAACGTCTTCGGACAAAAGAAACTTTTAAAAGATAAAAAAAGCGGAATCATTCATGTGATGTTCTTTTATGGATTCATCCTTGTACAGTTCGGCGCCATCGATTTTATCTGGAAAGGTCTCGCACCTGGCTCGCATCTGCCACTAGGGCCGCTTTACCCGGGCTTCACGTTCTTCCAGGAAATCGTAACGCTCATGATCCTCATCGCGGTCGTTTGGGCTTTTTACCGCCGTTACGTGGAAAAGCTCGTCCGTCTGAAGCGCGGATTTAAGTCTGGCCTCGTCCTTCTATTCATCGGCGGACTGATGCTGTCTGTACTCCTCGGCAATGCTGCTGAAATCATCTGGCACGATATGCCGTACGAATGGACGGCGCCAATCGCGTCAGGCTTGGCTTACTTGATCGGTTTCGTCGGAAAAACAGGCGCAGCCGTCATCTTCTTCATCTGCTGGTGGATTCACTTATTGTTCCTGCTCACGTTCCTCGTGTATGTGCCGCAGTCCAAGCACGCTCACTTGATCGCTGGCCCGCTAAACGTGTGGCTTGGCCGCAGGGATAAAGTAGGAAAGCTGTCTTCCATCAACTTTGAAGACGAGTCTCAGGAAGTATTCGGTGTGAATAAGATAGAAGAGTTCAACCAGAAGCAGCTCGTGGACCTTTATGCGTGTGTGGAGTGCGGGCGCTGTACAAATGTCTGTCCTGCGACTGGAACTGGAAAAATGCTTTCTCCGATGGACTTAATCGTTAAGCTTCGCGATCATCTGACGGAAAAAGGAGCAGTCGTTACATCCCGTACGCCGTGGATGCCGGCTTACGCATTTGCCGGAACAGCTGGAAATCAGCTCGCTTACGCTTCACGAAGCGAGGGCGCTCAGGAAACGGCAGCTGCTGGCTACGATGTTTCCATGATCGGCGACGTCATCACAGAGGAAGAAATCTGGGCGTGTACGACATGCCGCAACTGTGAAGATCAATGCCCGGTCATGAACGAGCACGTGGATAAAATCATCGACATGCGCCGTTATCTTGTGTTGACAGAAGGTAAGATGGAGAGCGACGCAAAACGCGCGATCCAGAACATCGAAAAGCAGGGTAACCCTTGGGGCATCTCGAAGAAAGAGCGCGAGAACTGGCGCGACCTTCGTGATGATGTTCATATCCCGACGGTAAAAGAGATGGAAAAAGCGGGAGAGGAATTCGAGTACCTGTTCTGGGTAAGCTCGATGGGCTCTTACGACAACCGCAGCCAAAAGATCGCGCTGTCGCTGGCGAACATCATGAACGCAGCAGGCATCAAGTTTGCGATTCTTGGAAACAAGGAAAAGAACTCTGGCGATACGCCTCGCCGTCTCGGAAACGAATTCCTTTATCAAGAGATGGCAGCAGCAAACGTGGCGCTGTTTGAAAAGCATAACGTGAAAAAGATCATCACGATCGACCCTCACGCGTACAATACGTTTAAAAACGAGTATCCTGAATTCGGCTCAACGGCTGAGGTGTACCACCACACTGAGCTTCTCGCACAGTGGATTAAAGAGGGCCGCATCAAACCGACACATGCAGTGAATGAGACGATCACGTACCACGATTCCTGCTACCTCGGCCGCTATAACGAGGTATACGAACCGCCTCGCGAGATTTTAAAAGCGATTCCTGGAGTGAACCTCGTCGAGATGGACCGCAACCGCCAGAACGGCATGTGCTGCGGCGCCGGCGGAGGGCTTATGTGGACTGAAGAAAAAGCCGGTTCCCGCGTGAACGTTGCCCGTACCGAACAGGCGCTGGCCGTTAACCCGACAATGATCGGAAGCGGATGCCCGTTCTGCTTGACGATGCTGAGCGACGGAACAAAGGCGAAGGAAGTAGAAGAGCAAGTGCAGACGCTGGATGTTGTAGAAATTCTCGAAAAGTCAGTGTTCGGCAACGCAAAAGAAAAAGTGCTTCAATAATAAAAAGTGAAAGGAACCCCATGGATTGTTTTAGCCATGGGTTTCCTGCACGTTATAGATTGACTGAGCGTTCGCTCGGCTGACGGCAAAAATTTTTTCTCTGCTTTTGTAAGCGTTAACAACATTTCTTTTACTACTCAAAGGAGGTCATTATTCATGGTTCGTTCTGTCATTGTAAGCGGTGTGCGTACACCGATCGGCAAGTTTGGCGGAGGTCTCGCAACACTTACGGCATCTGATCTTGGAGGCATCGTGATCAAAGAAGCGCTGAACCGCGCAGGTGTAGCTCCTGAATCGGTAGGGGAGGTCATCATCGGAAACGTGCTTCAAGGCGGCCAGGGTCAGATCCCCTCACGGCAGGCTGCGCAAAAAGCCGGCATCCCGTGGGAAGTGAAGACGGAAACGATCAACAAAGTATGTGCGTCAGGTCTGCGCGCCATCACGATGGCTGATCAGATCATCCGTACCGGCGACGAGGAAATCATTGTGGCAGGCGGCATGGAATCAATGAGCAACGCGCCTTACCTTTTGCCAAAAGCACGCTGGGGCTTCCGCATGGGCGACGGCCAAGTGAAGGACATGATGACGCACGACGGTCTGACATGCTCATTTACAGGCGTTCACATGGGTATTTACGGAAACGATGTAGCGAAAGAACTGGAGATTTCAAGAGAAAAGCAGGATGAGTGGGCACTCCGAAGCCATGAGCTTGCTCTTGCATCTGCTGAAAAATTCGCAGAAGAAATCGTTCCGGTTCAAGTGCCGCAGCGCAAAGGAGATCCACTGACGGTGGCAGTCGATGAATCGCCAAGAAAAGGATCTTCAATTGAAGCGCTCTCTAAGCTGAAGCCTGTCTTTTCGCATGATGGCACGATTACAGCAGGGAACGCGCCAGGTGTGAATGACGGAGCTGCAGCAGTTGTCGTCATGAGCGAGGAGCGCGCGCAGAGCGAAGGAAAAGAAGTACTGGCGACAATTCTCGGACATACGGCGATCGCGGTAGAAGCGAAGGATTTCCCGAAAACACCGGGTCTTGTCATCAACGAGCTTTTAAAGAAAACAGGCAAGAAGCTGGAAGAAATCGAACTTTTTGAAATCAATGAAGCGTTCGCGGCTGTCGCACTCTCTAGTTCGGTGCTTGCAGGGTTAGATCTTGAAAGAGTGAACGTAAACGGCGGTGCTGTTGCGCTCGGACATCCGATTGGAGCGAGCGGTACGAGAATCGTGGTTTCACTGATTCATGAATTGAAGCGACGCGGCGGCGGATTGGGCATTGCCTCGATCTGCAGCGGCGGAGGCCAGGGCGACGCGATTTTAGTGGAAGTTAAATAGTGTGGGAGGCAAAGAGATGAACATACAGACAATCATGGTAATCGGCGCAGGGCAGATGGGTTCAGGAATCGCCCAGGTGTGCGCGATGGCAGGCTACAGTGTGTACTTGCACGATTTGAAGGAAGAGTTTGTTGAAAAAGGGATGAACATCGTCC
Organism: Fictibacillus aquaticus; assembly: GCF_002245695.1. Lineage (GTDB taxonomy): Bacteria > Bacillota > Bacilli > Bacillales > Fictibacillaceae > Fictibacillus > Fictibacillus aquaticus. The sequence continues at coordinate 320,551 of NZ_NOII01000003.1, forward strand.
ATAAGAACCTTTCGCGCCAAGTGGAAAAAGGGCGGATGACTGAGGAAGAGAAGGGGGCGGTGCTTGACCGCTTAACGGCATCCACTGAGCTGAAGAACGCGGAGAAATGCGACCTGATCATCGAGGCGGTCGTGGAAAACATGGAAGTGAAAACGAACCTGTTTAAGATTCTTGATGAATTCGCACCAGAGCACGCGATTCTTGCTTCTAACACATCTTCGCTTCCGATCACAGAAATCGCAGCGGCAACAAAGCGTCCTGAAAAAGTCATCGGCATGCATTTCATGAATCCGGTACCGGTTATGAAGCTTGTAGAGATCATCCGCGGGCTGCAGACAGCAGACGAAGTATACGAAACGATCGAGGCTGTATCGCGCAAGCTTTCTAAAGTTCCGGTGGAAGTGAACGACTTCCCTGGATTCATCTCTAACCGCATCTTGATGCCGATGATCAACGAAGCAATTTTTGCCGTATATGAGGGTGTGGCGACACCAGAAGCGGTCGATGAAATTATGAAACTCGGAATGAATCATCCGATGGGGCCGCTTACGCTCGCAGATTTTATCGGATTGGATACGTGCCTTTATATTATGGAAACGCTGCATGAAGGCTTTGGCGATGACAAATACCGTCCATGCCCGTTGCTTCGCAAGTATGTGAAGGCAGGCTGGCTCGGCAAGAAATCTGGCAAAGGGTTCTACGATTATCAAGCAAACTAGCGCATCATTAGAAAAAGAGGTGGAGAGACCATGAATCTCACGTTTACAGAAGAACAGAAAATGATGCAGAAAATGGTTCGCGATTTTGCGCAAAAAGAGATCGCGCCGATCACAGAGAAAATGGATGAGACGGATCAGTTTCCGCGCGACATCATCAATAAGATGGCAGAGCTTGGATTAATGGGGATCCCGATTCCGGAAGAATACAGCGGCGCAGGGATGGATTTTACATCTTATATTATCGCGATCAATGAATTGTCCAGAGTAAGCGCGACGGTAGGCGTTATTTTGTCCGTTCATACAAGTGTCGGGACGAACCCGATCCTTTACTTCGGGAACGAAGAACAGAAGAGAAAATATATCCCGAAATTAGCGAGTGGAGAGTACTTAGGTGCGTTCGGACTGACAGAGCCGGGAGCCGGTTCTGATGCTGGCAGCTTGAGAACGAGAGCGGTAAAGCAGGGTGATCATTATATCCTGAACGGCTCGAAGATTTTTATCACGAATGCAGGCGAGGCAGACATCTACATCGTGTTCGCTTCGACTGATCCGGAAAAAGGAAGCCGCGGCATCTCAGCTTTTATCGTGGAAAAAGATACACCAGGATTCTCTGTCGGCAAAAAAGAGAAAAAGATGGGGATGAACGGATCCAACACATGCGAGATCGTGTTCGATAACGCGAAAGTTCCGGCAGAAAACCTGCTCGGAGAGGAAGGCATCGGGTTCAAAATCGCGATGAGCAACCTTGATGCAGGACGCATCGGTATCGCGGCGCAATCTCTCGGCATAGCAGAAGCCGCGCTACAGCAGGCAGTAGCTTACAGCAAAGAGCGCAAGCAGTTCGGCAAAGCGATCGGAGCGCAGCAGGGAATCGCGTTCAAGTTAGCAGACATGGCGACAGAGGTCGAAGCATCAAAGCTTCTCACATACCGCGCGGCGAACCTGAAAACGCTCGGGCAGCCATGCGGAACAGAAGCATCCATGGCGAAACTTTTCGCTTCAACAACTGCGATGAAGTCGGCGATCGAGGCGATCCAGGTGCACGGCGGCTATGGCTATACGAAGGAATACCCGGTCGAGCGGCTGTTCCGTGACGCGAAGGTATGCGAGATCTACGAAGGAACGAGCGAGATTCAGAGGATGGTTATTTCGAAGGATTTGCTTGGGTAAAGATTTTCTTGTGGGGTACGGTACGCTGAGTACCGTACCCCGGTGAAAGAACGGTTGCTCGCTGCAAATAAAATAGTTTTCGCGCAAATAACGGTGTCGAAAAATAAATAGAAAATTTGACTTGCAAACAAATTTTCAGATCTGCAAATAAAGGTGTCAGATTTGCAATTAAATAACTCGAATTCGCAAATAAAACTCCCAGATTCGCAAATAAAACTAATTTAAGCTTCAACAAACGTGGTTCCGGGGGTACGGTACCCCTGGTACCGGACCCCGGAACTCCTAACAACACAAAAACAAACAGAACAGGCTGGTGACGATATGTTTTTTAAGCTTTCTGAAGAGCATGAGATGATTCGTAAGATGGTTCGCGATTTTGCGAAGAATGAGGTAGAACCGACGGCGGCTGAGCGTGACGAGGAAGAGCGTTTTGACCGTGCGATTTTTGACCAGATGGGCGAGCTTGGCCTTTGTGGTATTCCGTGGCCGGAAGAGTACGGCGGAATCGGCGGAGACTATCTTGGATATGTCATCGCAGTAGAAGAACTATCGCGTGTGTGTGCATCTGTAGGTGTTACGCTATCGGCTCATACATCGCTTGCCGGCTGGCCGATCTTCAAGTTCGGTAACGAAGAGCAGAAACAGAAGTTCCTTCGTCCGATGGCAGAAGGAAAGAAAATCGGGGCGTACGGTTTGACTGAAGCGGGATCTGGTTCTGATGCTTCCAACATGAAGACGGTGGCGAAGAAAGACGGCGACCATTATATCCTGAACGGTGCAAAGATTTTCATCACTAATGCAGGCGACGCAGAAATCTACGTTGTTTTTGCGAGAACAGATATCGAAGCGGGATATAAAGGCGTTTCAGCTTTTATCGTGGAAAAAGGAACTCCGGGCTTCTCGTTCGGAAAGAAAGAAAAGAAGCTTGGCATTCGTTCATCCCCAACTCTCGAGATCATTTTCGAGGATTGCAGAGTACCGGCTGAAAACCTTCTTGGAAATGAAGGAGACGGCTTTAAGATCGCGATGATGACACTTGACGGCGGACGTAACGGTATCGCGGCGCAGGCTGTCGGTATCGCACAAGGTGCGCTTGATGCAGCGACTGGCTACGCGAAGGAGCGCAAGCAGTTCGGCAAGCCGATCGGTGCGAACCAAGGGATCGGATTTAAATTAGCTGATATGGCGACAAAGATTGAAGCAGCAAGACTGTTAACCTACCAGGCGGCTTGGAGAGAGTCAGAAGGCATGCCGTACGGAAAAGAGTCGGCGATGTCTAAGCTGTTCGCGGGCGATATCGCGATGGAAGTGACGACGGATGCTGTTCAGGTGTTCGGCGGATACGGCTATACGAAGGATTATCCGGTCGAGCGCTACATGCGTGATGCGAAAATCACTCAGATCTATGAAGGAACACAGGAGATTCAAAGACTCGTTATCTCGAAAATGCTTTTAAAGGATTGATATCAGTGGATACCATGCACCCATTAGCACAGCGTATACAGCAAAAAGAAGAGCGCGCTCTCGCCAGGGCCATAACGCTTGTGGAAAACAATGCGCCTGATAAGCTCGAGCTCTTAAAAAGCATCTATCCGCTGCAAAAAGGGGCGCACTGGATCGGCATTACAGGGTCGCCGGGAGCGGGTAAAAGTTCGCTTGTTAACCGGCTGATCTCGCTGCTTCGGAAAAAAGGGATGACGGTCGGCGTGGTAGCGGTCGATCCGACGAGTCCTTTCAGCGGAGGCGCAATCCTCGGCGACCGGGTACGAATGGAACAGCATTTTACCGACAGCGGCGTTTTTATCCGAAGCATGGGGACGAGGGGGAGCCTTGGGGGGCTCGCCCGGACGGCGAAGGAAACGGTACGGCTTATGGACGCTTACGGATTTGATGTGATTTTAATCGAGACGGTCGGGGTCGGACAGTCAGAGCTCGACATTATGAAACTTGCACACTCGACTGCTGTCGTCTTGAACCCGGGAAGCGGCGATGTGATTCAAGTGTTCAAAGCCGGAATTATGGAAATCGCCGATCTGTTCGTCGTGAACAAGGCTGACATGCCAGGAGTTCCAAAGCTGCTCGCGGAAATTGAAGCGATGCTTGACCTCGTCAAGCACGATGCTGATTACCGGCCGCCAGTTGTTCAGACGATTTCGACCGAGAACAAAGGACTTGAAGAGCTATGGACAGCACTTGTTGCGCACCGTGAATACCTTGTACAAAGCGGCGAGGGAAAGAAACGAAGAAATCAGAACCTGCAGCAGGAAGTGATCGAGGTCGTGCAGCATGAATTGTATCAGCAGATCTGGCGGCAGGAGGAAGAGCGGGGATTCTCATGGCTCGAGCCGCTTTTACAAGGAAAGACAGACCCTTACTCAGCAGCTGAGAGCATCATGAAAGGCAAGGCAGAAGCGCCAACCGGAAATGAGGGATAGCACTTGGGCAAAAAAGAAGTGCCGTCGCTGGTAAAGGACGAGAAACTGATCAAAAAGCGGCGGGAAGAGATGGTGAAGGCGGCGGTTTCGCTTTTTAAAGAAAACGGCTTTCACCGCACAACAACGCGCGAAATCGCAAAAGCGTCAGGGTTCAGCATCGGCACCCTGTATGAATATATCCGTTCTAAGGAAGACATTCTGTACCTCGTCTGTGACAGCATTTATGACGGGGTAAAAGAACGGCTGAACGAGGAAATGTCGTCGTCGGGCAATACGGCCGAAGACGTTAAGGCTGCCGTGACGGCCTATTTTAAAGTGATGGATGAGATGCAGGACGAGGTTCTGGTCATGTATCAGGAGGTTAAATCTCTTTCGCACGAGGCGCTGCCTTATGTGCTGAAAAAAGAGATCGAGATGACAGCGATGTTCGAGGGACTGCTGCTGCAGGCGCGCGAGAACAACGAACTGTCACTTTCAAAGCAGGAAGTGAAAGCAGCAGCACATAACATTCTCATTCAGGGACAGATGTGGACGTTCAGGCGGTGGATTCTGCAGAAGCTCTACACACTCGAAGAATACACGGACATTCAGATCAAACTCCTGTTTGACGGGATCAGAAGGGAAGGATAGCGATGAGTCAATCAGCGGTATACAAACCAAAGCATGCGGTTCGTTTTGTAACGGCTTCAAGCTTATTCGACGGACACGATGCATCGATTAACATTATGCGCCGCATCCTGCAGGGAAGCGGAGCGGAGGTTATCCACCTAGGACATAACCGTTCAGTGGATGAAGTGGTCAGCGCGGCGATCCAGGAAGACGTTCAGGGGATCGCGATCTCCTCTTATCAAGGGGGGCATGTTGAGTATTTTAAATACATGATCGATCTGTTAAAAGAAAGAGGCGCAGGACACATCAAGGTGTTCGGAGGCGGAGGCGGCGTAATCATACCGCCGGAAATCAAAGAGCTGCACGCGTACGGCGTGACGCGCATTTTCTCGCCAGAAGACGGCCGTGTAAACGGGCTGCAGGGCATGATCGATTTTATGATGGAGCAATGCGATTTTCCGACCGTTACGGGTCTTACTGATGAAGTCGAGAAGCTGGCAGACCGTGATTCTCGTGCTGTCGCAAGGCTGATTACGCTAGCTGAAAACTTGAAGACCGCGCCGGAAGAGATCGCGGCGACCGCTGAAGGTATTCTCGATCAGGTAAAATCGCTGCAGAAAACGGTTCCTGTTCTCGGAATTACCGGAACGGGCGGAGCGGGGAAGAGCTCGCTGACTGACGAGCTTGTGCGCAGATTTTTATATGAATTGAAGGATCAGACGGTGGCGATCATCTCAATTGATCCGACGAAACAGAAGACTGGCGGAGCGCTGCTTGGCGACCGTATCCGCATGAACGCGATCTACCATCCGCGAGTGTATATGCGCAGTCTGGCAACGCGCGGTTCAAGATCTGAGCTGTCAGCGGCAGTTGCGGATGCAATCGCGGTAACGAAGGCGGCAGGCTACGATCTGATAATCGTAGAAACGAGCGGTATCGGCCAGGGCGACGCGGGCATTACCGAGATTTCGGATGTATCGATGTATGTGATGACAAGCGAGTTCGGTGCGCCGTCACAGCTTGAGAAGATCGACATGATCGATTATGCGGACTTGATCGCGATCAACAAGTTTGAGCGCAAAGGTTCTGAGGACGCGCTTCGCGATGTGAAGAAGCAGTATCAGCGCTCACGCCAATGGTTTGAGCGTGATTTGGATGAGATGCCGGTATTCGGTACGATCGCATCTCAGTTTAACGATGCGGGCACGAATGTACTTTTCTCAGCGCTAATCCGTACGATTCAGGAAAAATGCGGTGTGAACTGGGGCGTTCAGGCTGCGGCTGACGCGATGACAGCGAAAAAGAACGTCATTATTCCTGGCGAACGCGCACAGTACTTGAACGATATCGCACAGACAGTAAGGCGTTATCATACTTCGATCGAAGAACAGTCGAAACTCGCACGCAAAAGCTACCAGCTGAAGGGCACGCTTGAAACGGTAAAAGAGTACGATGCAGCGGGCAACGAGGTTGTGGAAGCACTTGAAGCGACACGCGTGAAGGTGGAAGAGAGTCTGCTTCCGGCGACGAAGAAGACGATCGAGAACTGGCCGAAGCTGAAAGAGATGTACAGCGGCAAGGAGCTTGTCACGAAGATCCGCGACAAGGAAATCCGTACAGAGCTGACGACAAAGAGCTTGTCTGGCCTCGACATCCCGAAAGTGGCACTGCCGAAGTTTGAGGACTGGGGCGAGATCGTTAAGTGGATCATGAAGGAGAACGTGCCAGGTTACTTCCCTTACACAGCGGGAGTGTTCCCGTTCAAGCGTAAAGGTGAAGATCCGAAGCGCCAGTTTGCAGGAGAAGGAACGCCTGAGCGCACGAACCGCCGTTTCCACTACTTATCGAAAGACGATGATGCGAAACGCCTGTCTACAGCGTTTGACTCTGTCACGCTTTATGGCGAAGACCCAGATTACCGTCCGGACATTTACGGAAAAATCGGGGAAAGCGGTGTGAGCATCTGTACGCTCGAAGACATGCAAAAGCTTTATGACGGCTTTGACTTGATCGCCCCGAGCACATCGGTTTCGATGACGATCAACGGTCCGGCTCCGATCATCCTCGCGATGTTCATGAACACGGCGATCATACAGCAGCTGAAGGCATTTGAAGAGAAAAACGGCCGCCAGCCAAATGAACAGGAGCGCCAGGATATCGTGGCATATACGCTGTCTTCTGTCCGGGGCACGGTACAGGCGGATATATTAAAAGAAGATCAAGGGCAGAACACATGCATCTTCTCGACTGAGTTCGCGCTCCGCATGATGGGCGACATTCAGCAATATTTTATCGACCATAAAGTGCGCAACTATTACAGCGTTTCGATTTCGGGCTATCATATCGCTGAAGCTGGCGCTAACCCGATCTCACAGCTGGCGTTCACGCTAGCGAACGGCTTCACATATGTCGAGTACTATTTAAGCCGCGGTATGAAGATCGATGACTTTGCACCGAACCTGTCGTTCTTCTTCTCGAACGGTCTTGATCCGGAATACTCTGTTATCGGCCGTGTGGCACGCCGCATCTGGGCGTCTGTCATGCGCGATAAATACGGTGCGAACGAACGAAGCCAGAAGCTGAAGTACCATATCCAGACTTCAGGCCGCTCGCTTCACGCGCAGGAGATCGATTTTAACGATATCCGCACAACGCTTCAGGCATTGATGGCATTGTATGATAACTGTAACTCACTCCACACGAACTCGTATGACGAAGCGATCACGACGCCGACGGAAGAATCTGTCCGCCGCGCCATGGCAATCCAGCTCATTATCACGAAGGAGCTTGGCTTGGCTCGCAACGAGAACTCGCTTCAAGGATCGTTCATTATCGAAGAGCTGACGGATCTAGTAGAAGAGATGGTGCTTCAGGAATTTGAACGAATCAACGCAAGAGGCGGCGTTCTCGGCGCGATGGAAACGCAGTATCAGCGCGGAAAGATTCAGGAAGAGTCAATGTACTACGAAATGAAGAAACACGACGGCTCGTTCCCAATCATCGGCGTGAACACGTACCTGAACCCGAATCCGCCGACAGACGAGGAGTTCAACATGCAGCTCGCACGTGCGACAAAGGAAGAAAAAGAGCAGCAGATCGTAAATCTCGAAGCCTTCAAGCAAAAGCATGCGGACCAATCAGAAGAAGCACTGCAGCAGCTGAAAGACACAGCATTATCAGGCGGCAACATCTTTGAAGAGCTGATGAACACCGTCCAATACGCCTCACTCGGCCAGATCACATCCGCCTTGTACGAAGTCGGCGGTAAGTATAGAAGGAATATGTAGTACGTTTTTAGGTTAGGGGGTACGGTACCGAAGCTGAAAAATCCCTGTCACCAGAGGGATTTCAAGGTAAAGTACCGTACCCCTCTTTCTATCTGGTAGTTAAATATTTTTTATTTTAAGGGTAATGTGCTTTAACGCTGAACGAAAAGAATGCTAAGAATTGCTGCTTACATACATTGGTCCTTTCTTGGTCCTTTAATCATCTTAGATTTCTCCATTGATATAGGTTGATCGTAGTGTAAGGTGCCGACTCCAGCGGGACGAGTGGGAAGGTGAGACCCTTCAATGGCGCGTGCGACGAAGGGGCTCACCTCCCGCCCCGCGGAAAGCGTGCACCTGAAACGAAGAACAACCACTTCTCAGAATTCAAACAAAACAACCTGATTTATCAAAAACGTTATTTTTCATTCAATACTTGCAATTTTATTTTGCATAAGCTCTTGAAATTTGTTTATAATGGGGAGTATGAATCCTCTAGAATGCGCATACATGCATAAGATATATGATGGTAGAGAAGGAAAGGAAGTGCGGGCAGGGGTATGAAGACAGCTTATTCCAAAGAACAGATCATGGAAATGTCTATGGTCGAAATGACGTACGAAATTTTAAAAGAAGAAAAACAGCCTGTTCAGTTCAACGATCTAGTGAAGCGTATCGCCGAACTTAAAGAAGTATCGGAAAAAGAACTTCACAAGCGTTTGGCATTTTTCTATACAGATTTAAACATTGACGGCCGCTATGTTTCTCTTGGAGATAACAAATGGGGCTTGAAGGCTTGGTATCCAGTAGAAAGTTCTGAAGAAGAGCTCGGTGCGACAAACAAGCCGGTAAAACGCAAAAAACTCGTTGACGATGAAGACTTCGATGACTACGACGATGACTTTGAAGAAGAAGACTTCGATGAGCTTGATGTAGAAGACGAGTTCACAGCGGACGAGGACGATGATTCTGTTGACCTTGAAGAAGAGGATGACTTCGAGGATGAGGAAGAGATCGAAGAAGATGATGAAGAACTCGCCGATGAAGAAGATTTAGAGGATGAAGAAGAGTAATCCGTTTGCGTTTTTGAAAACCCCGCTGGTGCGGGGTTTTTTATTTTGTTTGTTATAGAAGATCCTGTTCAACGCCGTGGATTGATTAAAAGGTTGTCCATCCCACAAGGACAAAATAAGGAGAATGTCTTTTTGGGGTACCGTACCCCCAGCACTCCCAACAATTTTCACCGTCATTCACCCTTGACATGGATGAATGATTTCGGTAATATCATTTTTGGGCTAAACCTGTATGTGTAATTGTATAAATCGTTAATCATAAAACAAAAGTGCCCCCTGTCATTAGGGGAAGTGTCACTTTTGTTTTTTTATTTTTTATATGAACCCTGTAAACACTGTAAAGTTTGGTAATTATAAATTTAGATTTGTAATTGAGCCATTCAATATTCGATCTGGGAGGAAAGTGGACATGGCAAAGTATATTTTTGTAACGGGCGGCGTTGTCTCCTCGTTAGGTAAAGGAATTACAGCAGCTTCATTAGGACGCTTGCTTAAAAACCGCGGAGTAAAGGTGACGACTCAAAAGTTCGACCCGTACATTAACGTTGACCCGGGAACAATGAGCCCGTATCAGCATGGTGAAGTTTTCGTAACGGATGATGGTGCGGAAACAGACTTAGACCTTGGCCACTATGAGCGTTTTATCGACATCAACCTGAATAAGTACAGCTCTGTAACAACAGGTAAGATCTATTCTACGGTTCTTCGCAAAGAGCGCCGCGGGGAGTACCTTGGCGGAACGGTTCAGGTTATCCCTCATGTAACGAATGAGATCAAAGAACGCATCCAGCGTGCAGGCCGCGAGACAAACGCGGATGTTGTGATCACAGAAATCGGCGGAACAGTTGGAGACATCGAGAGTCTTCCGTTCCTTGAAGCAATCCGTCAGCTGAAGAGCGACCTTGGATCTGAAAACGTGATGTACATTCACTGTACACTTCTTCCATACATTCGTGCTGCTGGTGAAATGAAAACAAAGCCTACACAGCACAGTGTAAAAGAGCTTCGCAGCCTTGGAATTCAGCCAAACATTATCGTCGTGCGTACAGAAATGCCTGTACCGCAGGAAATGAAAGATAAGATCGGCCTATTCTGCGACATCGATCCGAAAGCTGTAATCGAAGCGCGTGACGCTGAGACGCTTTATCAGGTTCCGATCGATCTTCAAGATCAGGACATGGATGATCTCGTATGCAAGCATTTGAAGCTTGATTGCCCAGAAGCGGATATGACAGAGTGGAAGACATTGATCGACCGCGTTCTAAACTTGTCAGGTAAAGTAAAAATCGCGCTTGTCGGTAAGTACGTTTCTCTTCAAGATGCTTATATTTCAGTTGTAGAATCTCTCCGCCACGCGGGCTACCAGTTCGATGCGGATATCGATATTGATTGGATTAACTCAGAAGATGTGACGGCAGAAAACGTGAACGAATTGCTTAAGGATGCAGATGGAGTACTCGTTCCTGGCGGCTTCGGCGACCGTGGTGTAGAAGGAAAAATCCTTGCTACGCAATACGCGCGTGAAAACAACGTTCCGTTCCTCGGAATCTGCTTAGGGATGCAGCTTGCATCCGTAGAATTTGCCCGCAACGTGCTCGGTCTTGATGGTGCACACTCTTCTGAGCTAAACCCGGAAACGAAATACCCGGTTATCGACCTTCTTCCAGAACAGAAGGATGTAGAAGATCTTGGCGGAACTCTTCGTCTTGGCCTGCAGCCTTGTAAGCTGAAAGAAAACACAAAAGCTTTCGACGCATACAAAGATGAAGTTATCTACGAGCGTCACCGCCACCGTTATGAGTTTAACAACGAATACCGTGAGCAGATGGAAGCGAAAGGCTTTGTGTTCTCAGGAACATCTCCTGATGGACGCCTTGTTGAAGTGATCGAGATCAAGGATCATCCTTGGTTCGTTGCTTCCCAGTTCCACCCAGAATTCACATCTCGCCCAACACGTCCGCAGCCGCTGTTCCGCGACTTCATCGGCGCTGTTGTACAGATGAAAAAATAAGCATAAAGAAAAAGGGGGTCCGGTACCCAGACAGGAAATGCGGCGTGTTCGCCGCATTCCTGTCTGGTAGTACCGGACCCCCATCTTTTTTTAGATTTCCTCCAGATACTCACTGACGGTGATATGCAATGCCTGATAGACATACAAGCCGCAGATGGCAGATGGCAGGGCTGTGCGAGTGCCGTCGTCCTGCGGGATAAGACCTCGGACCGCTTTCGTATCTAAGACAACGTCATATGGCAGAGAATCCAGATCGGTACCTTTTTCAGCTGCGCCGATGAATATCGTCCTCGTACCGGCTTCTCGCGCTGCTCCTGCGATGGCGGCGGACTTTTCGCATGCAGCAAAACGCGCACTCACGATGACTGTGTCCATCGCGGTTAAGGCAGTTTTTTCATCGTAAAAATGACTGGATGGTATAGCGTTTGGTCCAGTTACACCTTCATAGGCAACCGCCATCATTTCATCTGTGCCGTGAAAATAAACCGTTCCGTCAGAGACAAGAGATTGAGCGAGCAAGCGGGCTGCGTCCTCCACAGCCTCTTCGCTGGATTTTTCGATGTTTTGAAAAATTCCTGCCAGCTGTGTGCTGAAAATTTTAAGCATGTTAAATAACCTCCGAACTTGTAAAGAACTGAATGAGCCTTTTTAGTATACTGAAAATGGTTGGATATTTCACATAATCCAGAAGGAAAAAACTAGAATAGGGCGAATAGTTAAGAGATGAACTATAAAAACAAGAATACTCAAATTTAAAATAGAGGTGGGTCAGCATGGAAGGAAAAATTTTGATTGTTGATGACCAGTATGGCATTAGAATATTGCTGAACGAAATTTTCCAAAAAGAAGGATATAAGACGTATCAGGCGGCCAATGGCGTCCAGGCGCTTTCAATCGTTGAAAAAGAAGCGCCGCACCTGGTGATTCTGGATATGAAGATTCCAGGAATGGACGGTCTGGAGATCCTTCGCCGTGTTAAAAAACACGATGAAGGGATTCAAGTAATCATCATGACAGCGTATGGCGAGCTCGACATGATTCATGAAGCGATGAAGCTTGGGGCGATCACTCATTTTGCAAAGCCTTTCGATATCGATGAGATTCGTGCTGCGGTCAGGAAAGAACTACCACTTCCTGAAAAATCGTCTTAAAAAGGAAAAAGTCCCGCCACTCCGCAAATGATAGCGTTTGCACCCGAAAACGTTGATTTGTTGCGGTTTTCAGGCTGTATTGGTATGCTATAATAGGTTTGAAAACAGACATGTCCAGGTGTTTATTTGCTGTGCCGCGATGGGTAAAGTATATAATGTGTTATTTATTCGTTGTGGTCCGGCGGCAGACATTCCGGACAAAACTATACAATCGGCTATCAGCCGGATCGTACCAATATACCAAGGAGGACTTTCACATGCCTTTAGTTTCAATGAAAGAAATGCTAGAAAAAGCAAAAGCAGAAGGTTATGCGGTAGGACAATTCAATCTAAATAACCTCGAGTTTACTCAGGCTATTTTAAAGGCGGCTCAAGAGGAGAAGTCTCCAGTCATTCTTGGAGTATCCGAAGGTGCTGCTCGTTATATGGGCGGATTCAAGCTTGTTGTAAGCATGGTAAAAGCTCTTATGGAAGAATATAAAGTAACAGTTCCTGTTGCGATTCACCTTGACCACGGTTCAAGCTTCCAAAAGTGTGCTGAAGCGATTCACGCAGGATTCACTTCTGTTATGATCGACGGATCTCACCACCCGCTGGAAGAGAACATCGAACTTACTAAGAAAGTGGTTGAGCTTGCACATATCCACGGCGTTTCTGTTGAAGCAGAACTTGGCCGCATCGGCGGACAAGAAGATGATCTAGTGGTAGAAGATGCGGATGCAGCTTATGCGATCCCTTCTGAATGTGACCAGCTTGTTCGCGAAACAGGCGTTGACTGCTTCGCTCCTGCACTTGGTTCTGTTCACGGACCTTACAAGGGCGAGCCTAACCTTGGCTTCGACCGCATGAAGGAAGTTATGGAATTGACTGGTGTACCGCTTGTTCTTCACGGCGGAACTGGAATTCCTACAAAAGACATCCAAAAAGCGATCTCTCTTGGAACAGCTAAAATCAACGTAAACACAGAAAACCAGATTTCTTCTCACAACGCTGTGAAAGAATACGTTACGGCTAACCCTGGCAAATACGACCCTCGTTCGTACTTGACTGCGGCGCGTGATGCGATTCAAACGACAGTTCAAGGGAAGATGCGCGAGTTTGGTTCTTCAAACAGAGCGTAAGCTAACGTAACCTATACAAAACAATGAAGGAAACCGCCTATACTTTATAGGCGGTTTCATTTACAATGGTGGAGTATGCAAGAGAATGCCGGACTAAGACAGCGTAGAAAGCCGGCTTTAGTGAAACAATAATATCGTTCAGTAAGGACAGCAACTTAACTAATTGAAGGAGAGGATTCCTTTTGAAATTCTTTATTGATACCGCTAACATCGATGAAATCCGCGAGGCTCATGCCCTTGGAATTCTTGCAGGTGTAACGACAAACCCATCGCTAGTAGCGAAAGAAAAAGGCGTGAACTTCCAAGACCGTCTGCGCGAGATCACTGAGCTTGTATCCGGATCTGTCAGTGCAGAGGTGAATGGAACAACTTACGAAGAAATGGTGAGTGAAGGGAAAGAGCTTGCAGCGATCGCCCCTAACATCACGGTAAAAGTTCCGATGACGGTTGACGGTTTGAAAGCTGTTAAGACGTTCAGCGACAACAACATCAAAACAAACGTGACCCTTATTTTCTCAGCTAACCAGGCACTTCTTGCAGCGCGTGCGGGAGCGACTTACGTATCTCCGTTCCTCGGTCGTCTTGACGACATCGGCCAGGACGGCTTGGAGCTGATCTCACAGATCGCGCAAATTTTCGCGATTCACGACATTCCGTCTGAGATTATTGCAGCGTCTATCCGCCATCCGATTCACGTGACGGAAGCTGCTTTAAGAGGAGCACATATCGCAACAGTTCCTCCGTCTGTCATTCATGGACTCATGAAGCATCCTCTGACTGATCAGGGAATCGAGAAGTTCTTAGCGGACTATAAAGCTTCACAGCAAGGATAATAACTTCTAATGGACCTGTAATACAGGTGAAAATAGAACAACTAAGCGGCTGGTGCTTTCTTTTATAGAAGGCACTCTCCGCTCTTTGTTTTTGGATTATTTTTCCTTATACTGCAAATACTAATCCTAACTTATTTATAGAGTCAGAGAAGAAGGGAGTTAACCATGGAAAAGCTAATGATTGAAGGCGGCTTCCCGCTAGAGGGGACCGTTCATATAAGCGGGGCAAAAAACAGTGCGGTGGCGCTCATTCCAGCTACTATTCTTGCGGAATCTACAGTAACGATCGACCATCTGCCGAATATTTCCGATGTCAGGCTGCTTCGGGATCTGCTTGAGGAGATCGGCGGAGAAGCAGAGCTTGATGAGAACAACTCACTTACAGTCAACCCTGCCAACATGATTTCAATGCCTCTTCCGAACGGAAAAGTAAAAAAGCTGCGTGCTTCTTATTACTTGATGGGCGCCATGCTCGGCCGTTTCAAGAAAGCCGTTATCGGTCTTCCAGGCGGGTGCAATCTTGGTCCAAGGCCGATCGATCAGCACATAAAAGGCTTTGAAGCGCTTGGCGCAAAGGTGACGAACGAGCAGGGCGCGATCTATCTTCGTGCAGATGAGCTTATTGGTGCACGCATCTATCTCGATGTGGTGAGCGTTGGAGCAACGATCAACATCATGCTCGCAGCCGTCCGTGCCAAAGGACAGACGATCATCGAAAATGCCGCGAAAGAGCCTGAAATTATTGACGTGGCTACTCTTTTAACAAGCATGGGAGCAAAGATCAAAGGTGCCGGTACAGATGTGATCCGCATCGAGGGTGTAGATAAGCTGCACGGCTGCCGCCACTCAATAATTCCTGACCGTATCGAAGCAGGGACGTACATGATCTTAGCGGCAGCGATGGGACAGCAGGTCGTGATCGATAACGTGATCCCGCTGCACTTAGAGTCGCTGATCGCCAAGCTTCGCGAAATGGGTGTAGCGATCGAGACGATGGATGATCAGGTGCTTGTCCATTCAAGCCACAGGCCGCTTAAGAGCGTAGATATTAAAACATTAGTGTATCCTGGTTTCCCGACCGATCTGCAGCAGCCTTTCACTTCACTTTTAACAAGAGCAGAAGGGACGAGCATCGTGACAGACACGATCTACAGCGCCCGCTTTAAGCATATTGACGAACTGCGCCGCATGGGTGCGAACGTGAAGGTTGAAGGACGTTCATCCATCATTAACGGTCCGGCTAAGCTTGAAGGTGCTAAAGTGAAGGCAAGCGACCTTCGAGCAGGAGCAGCTCTTGTCGTTGCTGGACTGATGGCTGAAGGCGTGACAGAAATCTCTGGTCTTGAGCACATTGACCGCGGATATGAGTCTCTTGTAGATAAACTTTCAGGACTCGGTGCAAAAATATGGCGTGAAAACATGGACGCCGAAGAAATGCAGGAAATGAAGAATTCGTAAAAAGATATAAAAAAAATCGCCTGGCAGCAGGCGGTTTTTAATGACTATAACTGTAAGCGTTACCATATTAAGGAGAGTGGGACTATGGAAAGAAGCTTATCTATGGAATTGGTTCGAGTAACAGAAGCAGCAGCACTTGCATCCGCACGATGGATGGGGCGGGGCAAGAAAGATGAGGCAGATGATGCAGCAACAACCGCGATGCGCAACGTATTTGATACGATTCCGATGAAAGGAACCGTCGTAATTGGAGAAGGCGAGATGGACGAAGCGCCTATGCTTTATATCGGCGAGAAACTTGGAACGGGATACGGTCCGCGTGTAGACGTAGCTGTCGATCCGCTGGAAGGAACGAATATCGTCGCATCGGGAACATGGAACGCGCTGGCGGTACTTGCGGTTGCTGACCACGGAAACCTTTTGCACGCTCCTGATATGTATATGGATAAAATTGCAGTAGGACCAGAAGCAGTCGGAATGATCGACATTAACGCGTCAGTCACAGATAACCTTCGTGCGGTCGCAAAAGCAAAGAACAAAGAGATCGAGGACGTTGTGGCAACAATACTTAACCGCCCGCGCCACGAAAAAATCATCCAGGAAATCAGAGAAGCTGGAGCCCGTATCAAGCTTATCTCAGACGGAGATGTAGCAGCGGCGATCAATACCGCGTTTGAAGGAACAGGAGTTGATATCCTGTTCGGATCAGGCGGCGCACCAGAAGGCGTTATCGCAGCAGTTGCGCTGAAATGCCTCGGCGGCGAAATTCAAGGCAAGCTCCTGCCGCAGGATGATGCGGAGCTAGAGCGCTGCATCAAGATGGGAATCACAGACGTGAACCGTGTCCTTCGCATGGAAGACCTTGTGAAAGGCGACGACGCGATTTTTGCAGCAACAGGCGTGACAGACGGGGAACTTTTAAAAGGTGTTCAGTTTAAAGGATCCATCGGCACGACTCAATCTGTTGTCATGCGTGCTAAATCGGGTACAGTCCGATTCATCGACGGCACTCACAGCTTGAAGAAAAAGCCTGATCTAGTAATCAAGCCATAAAGAGTTTTTGGGAAAAACGTGCGGCAGGCTGCGCGCTTTTCCCTTTTCTCTTATAAGGGATTGCAGTCCTGTTTGATTAATGGGGTTTATTGTGGTTAAAATAAGAAGTAATATTTTTATACCAAATCTTTCTCCTTTTTTATTCCTTCCTTAAAACCTTTGAATCCCAATTGCTTTACTTTAGATGAAAAAACGATATAGATAAGTGTGGTGTCATTATGGGTATTTTACTATCCGATTTAGAGAACAAAAAATTAAAAGAGCTTTACGAACTGGCAAAAGAATATAAAGTGGCTTATTACGGCAAGCTGACGAAACGAGAGCTGATGATCTCGATCCTAAAGGCACAGGCGGAAAAGGATGGCTTCTCGTTCATGGAAGGAATCCTTGAAATCATCCCGACTGAAGGCTTTGGCTTCTTGCGTCCGATCAACTATTCGCCGAGCTCGCAGGACATTTACATCTCTGCGTCACAGATCCGCCGCTTTGAGCTGAGAAACGGCGACAAAGTATCCGGAAAAGTGCGTCCGCCAAAGGAAAACGAACGTTACTACGGCTTGCTTCAGGTAAACATGGTTAACGGCGAAGACCCGGAAACAGCGAAGGACCGCGTTCACTTCCCGGCACTGACAGCACTTTATCCTGACCAGAAAATGGTGATGGAAACCGACGGAAAGAACCTTTCCACGCGTATCATCGACATGATCGCACCAGTCGGCTTCGGCCAGCGCGGACTGATCGTGGCACCGCCTAAAGCAGGTAAAACGAGCCTGATCAAAGAAATCGCGCACAGCATAACAACAAACAATCCGGATGTCGAGCTGATCGTCCTTTTAATCGACGAGCGTCCTGAGGAAGTAACCGACATCGAGCGTTCTGTAAAAGGCGACGTTGTCAGCTCAACGTTTGATGAAGTGCCGGAGAATCATATTAAGGTAGCAGAGCTTGTTCTTGAACGTGCGATGCGCCTTGTTGAGCATAAGAAAAACGTTGTCATCCTGCTCGACAGCATCACACGTCTAGCACGTGCCTACAACCTGGTTATCCCGCCAAGCGGCCGTACGCTTTCCGGAGGTATTGACCCGGCTGCGTTCCACCGTCCGAAGCGTTTCTTCGGGGCTGCCCGAAACATTGAAGAAGGCGGCTCACTGACAATCCTTGCGACAGCTCTTGTTGAAACAGGCTCGCGTATGGATGATGTGATTTATGAAGAATTTAAAGGTACAGGAAACATGGAGCTCCACCTAGACCGCAAGCTGTCCGAACGCCGTATCTTCCCGGCGATCGACATTCGCCGTTCTGGTACGAGAAAAGAAGAGCTGCTTATCGAAAAAGAGCATCTTGAGCACCTGTGGTCGATCCGTAAAACGATGGTCGACTCCATCGATTTTGTTGATTCCTTCATGAAGCGATTAAAGCGCACACCGAACAACGAAGCCTTTTTTGAGATGTTTGAGGCTGAGAAAAATGGATCAGCTAAACGCACGAAAACACTGCAAAATTAGAATATTTTTCTGACCAGCAGGCTGTTGCAAATGCCGTATGTCCCTGTTATACTGTTTTTATGTGTTTATTTAACTCTGGCTCTTCCTCGGAATCCAGGGCAGAAGGAGTGATAACGATGAAAGAAGCTATTCATCCAAACTATAAAAAGGTTCTTTTTGTAGATGCACAAAGCGGATTCACTTTCCTTTCCGGTTCTACATTGTCTTCTAACGAAACAATGAAGTGGGAAGATGGAAACGAATACCCAGTGATCAAAGTGGATATCAGCTCTGACACTCATCCGTTCTACACTGGCCGTCAGAAGTTTACTGACGTTGGTGGACGTGTTGACCGCTTCAAAAAGAAATACAACATGAAGTAATCAAAAGGGCAAGTTATCTTGCCCTTTTTTTTCACTTTAAATAGAGCAAAAACTTTTTAACGATGGAGAAATCCAACGTTGTCAAAAAGTTTACGAATAAAGTATAAGGTCAACTAAGGCTGACTTTAAGGCTTGGCGTCAGCCAAGTTTTCTTTATCTTCATTTTCATGTTTTTAACCATAAATCCGTGAGTTTTTGGCGGGTTTTTTACACTTTTAGGAAGTAAAACTTTTTAGCGCAGAAGTTTATCGACGTCATTAAAAAGTTAAAGTTTAAAGTATAAGTGCAACTAGGGCTGACTTAAAAGACTTGGCGTCAGCCGAGTTTTCTTTATATGCCGGTACATACTAAAAAGAATGAGGACAAGCGAAAGGGGGAACCGGAACATGTATATCACAAAGCATCACGGATGGCTCGAGCTCATCTGCGGAAGCATGTTTTCAGGGAAATCGGAGGAACTGATTCGCAGAGTGCGGCGCGCTACATACGCGAGGCAGCAGGTACAGGTGTTTAAGCCGCAGATCGACAACCGCTACAGCGAAGAATCGGTTGTCTCGCATAACGGATCGGCTGTTCTGGCAGAGCCTGTTGAGCGTTCTGTCGATATTTTAAAAAATGTGCGTCCGGAAACAGAAGTTGTAGCGATTGACGAAGTCCAATTTTTTGATATGGACATCATCCCAGTCGCACAGGAGCTTGCCGATCAAGGTATGCGCGTAATCGTCGCCGGACTTGACCAGGACTTCAGAGGAGAGCCGTTCGGGCCAGTTCCTGAACTGATGGCCCTCGCTGAGCACGTGACGAAGCTTCAGGCTATCTGCCAAGTGTGTGGTTCCCCAGCAAGCCGTACGCAGCGCCTGATCAACGACGCGCCCGCATCATACGACGACCCGATCATCCTAGTCGGAGCATCAGAATCATACGAACCACGCTGCCGCCACTGCCATAAAGTGCCCGGCAAAAAGCGCAACGAACTCAAAAACGATGCGTTGAATCAATAAATAGATGCTGAGAAAGCCAATAATCCCTTAGGGTTATTGGCTTTTTTGTTTGGGTGGTTGTTGAACTTAGTTTTGGTTTGTATTTTCATCGAAGCCAAAACGGGTTTGGTACCAAGAGACAAAACCGTTATTGGTACCAAACCCCTCTGTGGGCTACTGTGGGTTGCGGAGGAGCAAAAGAAGGGTCGGTTCATGGTCTTGGTTTTAGAGAGCATCTATTGGAGGCGTGAGGATATATAAATTCATTTATTTAATTGCTTAAGCTGACTCATTCTTTATCATCTTTGAATACTTCATTGAGTAAGTTGATCGCAGTGTAAGGCGCCGACTCCAGCGGGACAAGCGGTCAGGTGAGACACTCAATGGCGCATAGCGGCGAGTGGCTCACCGCCTGCCCCGCGGAAAGCGTGCGCCTGAAACGGAGATCAACCACTTCTCTGAATCCTTTAATAAGAAGTAAAAAATTTCTAACATGCTATACATCCATTTTGGGGATTTTAAGGGATACGGGAGGTCTATGCTGTGAGGAAGTGGATCTTCAGCTTATCAGCGGTTGTGCTTCTCGGCGCATGTTCTTCGCCTGTTAAGCCGCCTGAGGCACTGCAAAACAAGACAGAGCCCGCTGCATATGAGAGCAAAAAGGAATTCCGTGACAACCTGTTCGGCCATGGCATCGTGAACTATCATCTGACGAAAAACGAGCCGCATATCAACTATTCCACAGACACGAACATGAACCCGCACGACTACCGGACGATGAATACGACGAGGTTCGATATTTCGGACGATCAGGATAATATCCGGAGTGTGGTGAAGACCCAGACAGGGATTGAGCCGCAGATGGTCAGCATCAACGGCAACTATGCCCATATTCATGTGAACGTTCCTTCAGATACGTCCAAAAAGGAACGCGGCCAGATTCGCCGAAAAGTCATGAACGCCGTCAAGATAGCCGTTCCACGCTACAACTACTCGTTAAAGATCGACTAGCAATAAAAAAGAGCCGCATACCGCCGGCTCTTTTCTCCTTATTTAACGCGCCTCGCAGCTTGCTGGACAGGATCCCATGAGCCGTTGTAAGGCGGTGCATAGCTTAAATCAAGGTCGACCAGATCGTCTATTGTCATTTCGCTGTGAAGTGCGGTGGCGATGACATCAATCCGTTTATCGACCCCTTTTTTACCGATAATCTGAGCTCCGAGCAGTTTTTTGCTATCTTTGTCAAAAAGCAGTTTCAGCTGCATTTTTTCCGCCCCTGGATAGTAGCCGGCATGATCTTTTGCCGTAATCGTTACGCTGTCATAGTTCATCCCCAGCTTTTCCGCTTCTTTTATGGAAACCCCTGTTTTCCCTAGCGTCAAATCCATGAATTGAATGATCGACGTACCGACAATTCCTTTGAAAGGCCGTTTAATGCCAGCCATGTTCAGCCCAGCAATGTGGCCTTGTTTATTAGCTGTTGTGCCGAGCGGGATGTGGTCATCCAGCTTTTTTACAAGATGATATTGAGTGGCGCAGTCCCCAGCAGCGTAAATGCCTTCAACGTTCGTCTGCATAAACTCATCGACAAAGATCACGCCCCTGTCATTCAGCTTGACCCTAGAATTTTTAAGAAAACCGGTGTTCGGAGTAACGCCGACAGAAACGATCACAAGGTCGGTCATGTAATCCTTTTTGGCTGTTTTAACGAACTGAACCCGGTCATCTCCTTTAAAACCGAGCACTTCTTCATTAAGGCAGACCTCGATACTGTGTTTTTCCGCTTCCTCTAAAATGAGGGAAGCCATGTCATCGTCAAAAATGCCCGCAATTTGCGAACTTCGCTGGATAATGCGCACGTTCTTGCCGATGTGTTTCATGTTTTCCGCCATTTCTAGTCCGATATAGCCGCCGCCGATGATGGTCACTTCACGGACATCATCGCTCAAATCTGAAAGAAGCCGCTCCATGTCGGGTATGGTTTTGACGACATGTACGCCGTTTAAATGCGTACCATTCCAGTCGGGCATGAGAGGACTGACGCCGGACGCGACGAGCAGCTTATCGTAAGTGAAGGTGAAAGGCTCTTTTGTCTTAGTATGTATTCCCGTCACTTGCCTAGTTTGCTCATCAACCCCTGTCACTTCATGAAACGTGCGGGCATCGATTTTATATTTGTCGCGAAATGTCTCTACAGAGCGAGCAATCAGCTTTTCCGCGGATGGAATAAGTCCTCCGGCTACGTACGGCAGACCGCACTGGCCGTAGGAATAAATCCCGCCTTTTTCAAAAACGGTGATATCCGCATTTTCATTGTGTCTGATAATCTGCATGGCAGCACTCATGCCGGCTGCATCGCCGCCAATAATGCAATATTTCATCTTTTACAGCCCCTTTCTTGCTTCTAACATCTCATTATTCCCTAATTCGTTTAGTGCTTAACCTATATTTTTCGAGAAACGGCGTAATATTCCTTTCTGACCAACATTAACGCGCTGGGAAAATCGAAACTTATCGTAAAAGAAAGAGGTGGACGCTTTGCTTGAAATCAAATCAAACGGTCCGGACTGGAACTCTCCGTCGGAACCGGTCACTCACCTGCTGAAGCTGCTGGATAAAAAGCCGCTGGATCCAGTTTATGAGGCGATGGGGAATTTTATTGTGAAGAACAAGAAGAAAGTAGCAGAGGATCCTCACTATGCAGGCAGTACGCAGTTTTTTGGCCATTTCGCGACTGTTCCATTCTGCTTTAATATCATCACTGATGAAAAAGTAGTCATTGAGGAGCTGACAAAAGCAATCAGGATGAATCAGAACCGCTTGGATTATGAACGTCTCCGCAAAAACATGTTCTAAAAATTGTAAATAAATCAGCGATAAGTGATAATTTAATCATCAATCAAAGAGAGCTGGTGGATGATGGAGTGTCTGGTGAAATCGCTGAATGTCGGGATGCCCGGCTTGCTGCAGGTGAATGGAAAAGAAGTGCGGTCTGCTTTTGTGAAAACGCCTTCTGAACAGCCGGTATTTCTGCATTCTCTCAATTTTGAAGGAGACGGGCAAGGAAACCTGGAAGTACACGGAGGCGTGGATAAAGCGGCATGCGCCTATCCTTATGAGCATTACCCTCATTGGGAGAAAGAACTGGGCGCTGTAATGCCTGCCGCATCATTCGGGGAGAATTTGACGCTCACTGGCATGACCGAAGATTCCGTGTGCATCGGTGACATTTGGCGGATGGGAGAAGCTGTACTGCAAGTGTCTGAGCCGCGCCAGCCGTGTGCCAAGCTCGGTGCAAGGCATAACCGGCCTGACCTTGTGAAAAAAGTAGCCGATACTGGATTTACCGGCTATTATTTCAGAGTGCTGCAGGAAGGATATGTGCAAAAAGGAGATTATGCGGTGCTCGAACAACGGCCTTATCCTGGCGTAACGGTCCAATTTGTGAACGGCGCGATCTATAAAAAACCAGAGCGAGCCGATCTCGAGCGGATTCTGCAGTGTGATGCGCTTGCGAGCGGTCTGCGTCAATCCTTCGAAAAGAAAATGAGGAATCTTTTTCCTGCTTCTTTATAGACGATTCATGTTCTTTTTTAGGTAAATAAGGGAAAAGGACTGTAAGAAGGTGTCTATAAAAAGGGGTGGCCGTAATGGAGACGAAAATTAATCTTGAAGATTACAAGATGCCAGCTGAAGTGACGCATCCAGTTGAAGCATCCCCGAAAGTTCCGAGCAATCCTAACCTTGCGAGTGATTTTCATAAAGCGCTGATGAACATGATCAATGAGTTTGACGCGCAGCTCGACCACGAGCATGAGGTCGGCATGAAGCTCGTCTCGTTCGGCAAGACCATTCAGTTTCACGTATCACAGATTGGCTATGTGAACCCGAGCTTAATCACATTCGCGGGATTCACGCCAGAAGAACATCCAGTCAAACTGATTCAGCATGTGTCGCAGCTCAGCTTCCTTCTCATGGAAGTAAAACGCTTGAAGCCTGAGGAACCGAAAAAAAGAATCGGTTTTACAATTGAAGGATAAAGGACAAGCTTTTCTTGAGATTGTTTTATCAAGAGAAGCTCTTTTTCTGCACTTTTTGAAATACAGTTGAGACTTGTACGGCAAAAGCATATAATTAGAATGTTATGCAACGATAAATGAGGTGAAAAGCGTGTTTGAACGTTTAGAAACGATTGAAGCCCGATATGATAAATTGAACGAACTATTAAGCGATCCAGAAGTGATCAGCGATAACAATAAACTGCGCGACTATTCGAAAGAGCAGTCTCAGCTGCAGGAGCAGGTTGCGGTCTATCGCGAGTATAAAGAAGCAAAAGAGCAGCTTGACGGCGCAAAGCTTATGCTTGAAGAGAAGATGGACGCTGAAATGACGGCGATGGTAAAAGAAGAGATCAATGAGTTAGAAGAGCAGATCGAGGATTTTGTCGCGCGTCTGAAAGTACTTCTTCTTCCGAAAGATCCGAACGATGACAAGAACGTTATCGTCGAAGTTCGCGGAGCAGCAGGCGGAGACGAAGCAGCATTGTTTGCCGGCGACCTTTACCGCATGTACAGCCGTTATGCGGAAGTTCAAGGATGGAAGACAGAAGTTATTGAAGCATCCTATACCGAGCTTGGCGGCTACAAAGAAATCATTTTCATGATCAGCGGTAACGGCGCTTATTCGAAGCTGAAGTATGAGAACGGTGCCCACCGCGTGCAGCGTGTTCCAGCGACAGAGTCGGGCGGACGCATTCATACGTCTACTGCAACTGTAGCCGTTCTTCCGGAAGCAGAAGAAGTAGAAGTTGAGATTCACGAGAAAGATGTTCGTGTTGATACGTTCACTTCTTCAGGCCCTGGTGGACAGTCTGTTAACACGACACAGTCTGCGGTACGTTTGACGCATTTGCCAACAGGTACAGTCGTGTCGTGTCAGGATGAGAAGTCTCAGATCAAAAATAAAGAAAAAGCGATGAAAGTTCTTCGTGCCCGTGTGGCGGATAAAATTCGTCAGGAAGAGCAAAAGAAATATGATGAGTCGCGTAAATCTGCCGTTGGTACAGGTGACCGCTCTGAGCGTATCCGTACGTACAATTTCCCGCAAAACCGTGTAACAGACCACCGTATCGGTCTGACAATCCAGAAGCTTGACCAGATCCTTCTTGGAAAACTGGATGAGTTCGTCGAGGCGCTTATTACAGAAGACCAGACGAGCAAGATGAAAGCACAGGCGGAAAGCTAAAATGAAACATATACACGAAGCCCTGTCTTGGGCTTCTTCTTTTTTAGAGAGCAAAGGGCGGGAAGGATTCGCGGCAGAAATCCTTTTACGGCACGTGCTCGGCGGATTATCCCGGACTGAACTGATGATGAAGATGCGCGATGAGATAAAAGCAGATGAGCTGGCCGCGTTTAAACAGGCAGTATACCTTCATGGAGAAGGCGAGCCAGTCCAGTATATTACCGGGCATGAAGAGTTCTACGGCCGTAAGTTTTCTGTAAACCACGAGGTGCTCATCCCAAGACCGGAAACGGAAGAACTCGTAGACCACATGCTCGGACTTGCTGAAAAATATCACCATATCCGAAAAGTGGTCGATGTCGGAACAGGAAGCGGCGCCATCTCTGTGACGCTTGCGCTTGAGAACGAAAAGCTGGATTTATATACGGTGGATATTGCTGAAGCGTCGATCGAGGTGGCAGAGAAAAATGCGGCTGCACTTGGTGCTAAAGTGGAGTTCCTGCACGGCGACCTTCTGCAGCCGCTCATACAGCGCGGCATGAAAGTCGATGCGGTCGTATCGAACCCGCCGTATATTCCAGAAGCGGATATTCTGGAACTCGAGACGATCGTCAAAGACCGAGAGCCTTACCGTGCACTGAGCGGAGGAACAGACGGCCTCGATTTTTACCGCCGTTTCATGGAAGAGCTGCCCCTCGTTTTGAACGACGGAGCAGTTGTCGGCTTTGAAGTCGGAGCCGGTCAAGGTGAGGTCGTCGCAGAAATGCTCCGCCTCACATTCCCAGGCGCACTCGTCTACGTCAAACACGACATCTCAGGCAAAGACAGGATGGTCTTCGCGGAAGGAATCACAATTAGTGAATAATAATTCTCTCAAAAGATTCATTTCTAAAGGCTCATTTCTTAAGATTGTACTTCTTAGCCATTTTTTAATACTTCGTTGATTTAGTTGATTGGAGTGTAAGGTGCCGACTCCTCGAAAATGAAAGTTCACATTTTCTTCGTGCGATGTCTTGCTGCCGTAGCCTTCCTTGTCCTGCGGGACGAGCGGGAAGGTGAGACCCTTTAATGGCGCATAGCGACGAAGGGGCTCACCGCCCGCCCCGCGGAAAGCGAGCAACCTGGAGCGGAAATCAACTGCTTCTTGCAAGCCCTTTTAAAAAAATGATAGTTTGCTAGTATGTTTTTTCTCAATTCTGTTCACACTGTTCTCATGAGGTTGAAAGGGGACGGTTGGGGATGAAGAAGAGACAAAAACGCAATCATTTTATTTTTATTCTATTGATTTCATTAGCGGTAATGTTCTTATTTTTTGAAACACAAACAAAGGTGGCAAACGCCACGTTAAATAGCTCAGTAGAGATTCCGGATGAGTCAATCCGCCTCCGCATTCTTGCTAACAGCGACAATGCGTCTGATCAGCTGCTGAAGCGCCAGATCCGCGATGAAGTGAACAAGCAGATCACGACTTGGGTTGGCGGCATCGAGGATATCGAGCAGGCAAGAGAAGTAATCAAATCACAGCTTCCGGCGATCGAAAAGATAGTGAAGCAAGAACTGAAGCAGCTTGGCGCAAAAAGAGAGTTCACGGTCGATTTCGGCAAAGTAGCATTTCCGACGAAAATGTACGGCGATTACGTGTACCCGGCAGGAAACTATGAAGCCGTATTGATCACACTTGGAGAAGGAACTGGCGCCAACTGGTGGTGCGTACTCTTCCCGCCTCTTTGCTTCCTTGATTTTGAAAACGGCGATGCAGTAAAGACTGCTGATGAAAAAGAAGGCAAGACAGCCGGCAAGAATGATATGCTTCAGGCGGATGCTGCGTCCTCTGAAGAAGAAGAGACGGTGCAGACAAAGTTTTTCCTGGTCGAATTGTTCAGTTCACTGTTTGACGCACTTGGAACATTATTCTCCTAAATGAACATAAAATGATCGCGATTTTCATAGAGTAGAAGAAAAGAAGGCTTTCATCTTGATGAGATGGGCCTTTTGCTTCTTTTAAGACAATGAAAATGACCATATAGGAGAGGATAAATAATGGGAATTATATTGCGCCAAGCAATGGCATTTGAATCAGGCGACATCCTGAGCCTTGTCGGAAAAGCGGGGCTTACAGCAGAAGGCATCCAGGAGAGCATCGGCAATTATCTCGTCGTAGAAAACAGCGACGGCGAGACGATCGGGACGGTCGGACTCGAGAGGATGGGAGAGGACGGGCTGCTTCGTTCTTTTGTTCTAAAGCAGGACTATTCCACTGAATCTCTATTGCTTAAGCTGATGGACAAGATTTTGGTATACTCTAAGAAAAAGGGCGTAAAGACGATCTATCTACTGACAAAATCCGTTTCTTTCTTTGAACAGCTGTCTTTTATCCCTGTAAAAAATGAAGAAATACCTGAGCATATTAAGAATTCAGCGCACTATAAGAACAATGCGGAAGAAAAAGTGGTATTGCTGTCTTATCCGCTGCATTAACGTTGCCCACAATTTGTCCACATTATAAACAGTTATGTGTATAACTCTGTGGATATAAAAGTTTTGTATTGTAACGGTTTACAATGCGGATGGCTGCTATACCTGAAAGGAATGCAAAACATGATGCCATATAAAACCACGGTGTGGACTGTGGATAACTTTGAGCAAATTTCCGAAAAAAATACACAGCTTATCCAAGCCTCCCTGTGGATAAAGAAGGATGAAGTCGTTGCTTTTCCTACCGAGACGGTTTATGGGCTAGGCGGTAACGCACTCAGCGATCAGGCAATCTCAAGAATTTACGAAGCAAAAGGGCGTCCGAGTGACAATCCTCTCATCGTGCACATCGCAGAAGAAGGGCAGCTGAAGGAGCTAGCCGCTGAAATTCCTGAAAAAGCAAGAATCCTCATGGAAAATTTTTGGCCAGGTCCGTTGACGATCATTTTTCCTAAAGGAATTAAAGTAAGCTCGAAAGTGACCGGCGGACTGGATACCGTAGCAGTGCGAATGCCAGATCATCCTGTTGCACTGGCGTTTATTAAGGCGTGCGGTGTACCGCTCGCAGCTCCGAGCGCCAACCTTTCCGGCAAGCCGAGCCCGACATCGGCTGGTCACGTATTTGATGATCTTTCCGGACGCATTCCAGGGATTGTGGATGGCGGACAGACCGGAATCGGAGTGGAATCCACGGTTGTGGACTGTTCTGTGGACGGCGCGGTCACGATTCTCCGTCCGGGAGGGGTGACAAAGGAGCAGCTCGAAGAAGCACTTGGCTCTGAAGTCGGGCTTGACCCTGCTTTTACCGAAAAAGAAGCGGCACCAAAGTCTCCGGGCATGAAATATACACATTACGCACCAGATGCTCCTTTTGTACTTGTGGATGGTTCTCGTGAATTTATCCAGTCGCTTGTGGATAAAGCAAGAGCGGAGGGCCGCCGAGCAGGTGTGATGACGACAGCTGAAAATGAAAAGTTCTATAATGCCGATGCTGTTATCCCAGCAGGGGAGAGGAGCCGCCCTGAAACCGTGGCAGCTGCCCTTTATGATACACTGCGAACGTTTAACGAAGCGAAGGTAGATGTTATATACGGTGAAGTGTTCCCGAAAACTGGAGTCGGTTACGCGATCATGAACCGGCTTGAAAAATCGGCGGGTGGGAACATCGTGGCCGAGAATAAGTAAGAAAAACTAGTTGGGGTACGGTACGCCAAACTATCTAAATATCGTGAAAATCATTCCATACAAAATGCCTGCGCCGTCAATCGGCTGCAGGCATTTCGTCTGTTAATGGGAGGGCGATGGTGAAGGTGCTTCCTTCGCCGACTTTGCTGTCGATCGAGATTTTACCGTTATGGTTCTCGACGATTTTGTAGCAGATCATGAGTCCGAGACCGGTGCCTTTTTCTTTTGTCGTGTAGAAAGGCTCACCAAGCGTCTTGATGCGGTCATCCTCAATGCCGCAGCCTTCGTCGGTGATGGAAGTCCAAATAAACCCGTCCTTCACATAAATGCGAACTCGAACAGTGCCGCCGTTTGGCATCGATTCAATCGCGTTTTTCAGGATATTGATAAAAACTTGCTTGATCTGGTTCTCCACACACCAGACGGATGGCAGATCTTTATCATAGTCAAAATAAATCTGGACGTTAAGAAGTATGGCCTGCGAATCAAGCAGGGAGATGACGTGATTGATCAGCTGCTTGATGTCGGTCAGAGTAAAGTTCATTGCTTGCGGCTTGGCGAGAAGCATGAACTCTCCGACGATGCCGTTGATCCGGTCGATCTCTGACAGCATGATGCTGTAATATTCGTTGTTCTCTTTCGCTCTGGATTGAAGCAGCTGCAAAAATCCTTTAATCGACGTGAGCGGGTTGCGAATCTCGTGCGCCACCCCGGCAGCGAGCTGACCGAGAACTGACAGCTTGTCCGATTTGCGCAGCATCTCTTCGGTTTTCTTGCGTTCAGTAAGATCGCGAGAAACAACGACTACGCTCTCAAGCTCGTTGTTTTCTTCGTTTACCACGGGCGTCGCCTGTGATTCGAGCAAAACAAAACCGCCATTTGCGTGCTTGCCCCGTGCCTCGAATTTAACGGGAAGCTTTGTTGCAGCCATCGTACGGAACGCGATCTTTGCCTTGGCGATATCCTCGCTGTTAAACAGCATAAGACCGTT
Organism: Fictibacillus aquaticus; assembly: GCF_002245695.1. Classification (GTDB taxonomy): domain Bacteria; phylum Bacillota; class Bacilli; order Bacillales; family Fictibacillaceae; genus Fictibacillus; species Fictibacillus aquaticus. Next base: position 350,192 of record NZ_NOII01000003.1, read on the forward strand.
TCTTCCGATGTAATGAGACGAATCAAAGCCAAGCAGCTGCCGTATCGATGGTGAAACATACGTGATCTTCCCTGCGGGTTCTGCAACTGCAATGAGATCCATCGTATTTTCCGCGATGATGCGGTACTTTTCTTCGCTGGCTCTCAGCGCTTTTTCCTTTTCTTTGCTTTCGGTAATATCTCTGGACATAGCAGACATCGCGATAACGTCCCCTTTGTCACCGAACACAGGGCTCAGTGACAGGCTGACGGTGATCCGCCTGCCTGTTTTATGGAGGCGGGTCGTTTCGTGGCTTTTGACGTATCCGCCTTTTTTCACGATGCTTAATAGCTGTTCTGATTCTTTTCTCATATCTTCTGGCACGATTGGCAGTATTTCAGCAGGAAAGTAACTGAGTTCCTCCGTGCTCCAGCCATATATTTCTTCGAATGCCGGATTGACCTGCGTGGTATTGTCAGCAAAGTTGATGATCGAGATGGCGTCCGTAGAATTATAGATAACGGCTTCGAGCAGTTCCTTCGTGTCGCGGAGCTCGCGTTCATAATTCTTTTTTTCCGTAATATCCTTGGCGATTCCGTACACTCCGAGCACCTGATCCATCACGATGATCGGCGTCAGCGTTAAATTGACGAAACGCCGCTCGCCGCTTTTTACGAGTACACTGATTTCATGTGTCTGAGGGGTGCCATTGATCGCTTCTTTAAATTGCTGTTCCGCATACGCATGCCGATTTTCCGGCAATAAAGGATGAAAAGTCATGCCCAGCAGTTCATTTTGTGTGAAGCCAGTCAAACATTCGCACGCTGGATTTACGGTTGTAAAGCGCCCGCTTAAATCGACAGAAAACAAAGCATCCATATTGTGCTCAATCAAGGAATGAAAACGCTGCTCGCTCTCAGCGAGCTGGCGTTCCATAACAACGCGCTCTGTCGTGTCCACGCAAAAACCATACACCTCCACGACCTCGTTATCCCGATAGACAGGCCCGATCGCGGCTAAAAAAGGGATGCCGTTCAACACAGACTCGTACGTAACGCTTTCTCCCTGCCATGCACGCTCGTAGCATTGCAGCTTGAACTGTGCGATTTCAGACGGGAAAATGTCTTTTACTGATTTTCCGATCACTTGCTCTCTCGTCAGGCCGAAAGCATCGAACAGTGGTCCTTCGCTCTCGGTCATGATCATCTCGCCGTTCTCTTTCTTGAACGTAAACGTCATGCTTTTTTGTTTGGAAATGCCTCCAGCTTTATAAGGATGAAGGGTTTCCTTACTATCGGCTAACTGAGGCGGTGAGTAGGATTCTTTCATGACGTTTTATAGCCTCCCTTGCAAGAGATTTAGTTAATAAACTATATACGCTAAAAGTCGTATAATCCCTTTTCTTTAACTGCTGAAAATATGCAATTGTACTTGTACATCTTTTTCTTCTATCTCTGTGTGGACGTGCATAGGTATAAGTAGCACATGGGAGGGAGTGAAAAGGTTGGCTGTAATCGGTGAATGGATGACGCTTTGGTTGATGTCTTTCGCCCTCGGCATGGACGCATTCTCCATCGGCCTTGGCATGGGGATGCTGGAACTGCGAAAAAAACAAATCCTGAAAATCGGAATGACGATCGGGCTGTTTCATATGATCATGCCGCTGCTTGGCATGACGCTAGGCAAGCAAATATCGGTCTATTTCGGCGGTATCGCCACAATGGTCGGAGGCTTCCTGCTGCTGTTGATGGGCATGCTGATGATACGTGCTTCCTTTTCAAAAGATAAAGAGTCGTTTATTACTCCAGTCGGCATCGGCTTGCTTCTGTTCGCTCTGAGTGTCAGCCTGGACAGCTTTTCTGTAGGGCTTTCTCTCGGCATCTACGGAGCCAAAACTGCTGCGGTCATCATCATGTTCGGGTTCATGAGCATGGTCCTCACTTGGGCAGGATTGCTCATGGGATCCAAAGTGCAGCAATGGCTCGGCTCCTACAGCGAAGCCCTCGGAGGCTGCATCCTCATGGCATTCGGCGCCAAACTGCTCTTTTAATTATTGGTTAATTGTTGGGGGTACGGTACCTTTTAGGACCGCCCGGGTGTGCCGCACGAGATAAGCAAGCGGGCGTCTGGGCGGTTTTTGACTCTTATTTGTGCTCATAACAGGAAAAGTGCATTTTTTACCCGTGAATTTTGATTTTTGCCCGCAAATTCCGATTTTTACCCGTAATTCTAGTTTTTTGCCCGTAAACACGAAAATCGTACACTCACGGCAGCTTTTGTCGCACAATCTGTTCATCCCAAATTTCTAGTTTTATGCTAGAGTGATAATCATAGAGGCACGGCTTTTATGTGTGCCCTTTTTTGGGAAAACTAGAGTAAGAGGTGACAGACGATCATGAACGTTTTGTTTGTGTGCACAGGAAATACATGCCGCAGTCCAATGGCAGAGGCTTTATTGAGAAATATGGGCAAAGGGCGGTTTGAGGTAAGGTCAGCTGGCGTTTTTTCAATGCCGGGTGCTCCGATCAGCCTGCATGCTGCAAAAGCGCTTGAGGAGCAGAGTGTGAGCCACTCCCACGCATCACAGGGGATGTCGGAGCAGCTGGCGGACTGGGCAGATGTTATTTTAACAATGACAGAGAATCATAAGTTTGCGATTATCCAGCAATGGCCGGAAGCGGTGGAAAAGACGTATACACTAAAAGAATTCGTGCTTGATGATGAGGAGCGGAAGGCGTTCGAGCAGCAGTATAAACTCATTGCCGAGATCGAAACACTGAAATCTTCCTTTCTAGCAGGCGGAGAAGCGCCTTCAGAAGAGCGGCAGGCACAGTTCAGCCAGGCGGTAGAGCCTCTTGTTAAAAAACTGCAGGAGCTTGAAAAGTCTGCGCCAAACCTGGATATTACGGATCCGTACGGCGGTTCGCTTGATTTATATAAAAAAACGCGGGACGAACTCGCTCAGTTGCTTGAAAAATTTATAAAAAAGTACGATAACTAAAGTAATAAAACATTGTACAATATTCGTAACAACAGATAAGGGAGCAGATGCAGATGAAAATTGTAATAGGATCGGATCATGCAGGCGTTCAGCTGCGAAAAGATATCGCGGCAATGCTGGAGGAAATGGGGCATGAAGTGGCAGATATGGGCTGTGAGTGCGACGTTTCGGTCGATTATCCAGATTATGCGATTCCTGTGGCATCACAGGTCGCAAACGGTGAAGCTGACCGCGGCATCCTTATTTGCGGGACGGGCATCGGCATGAGCATCGCGGCAAACAAAGTAAAAGGAATCCGCTGTGCGCTTGTACATGACCTTTTCAGCGCGAAGGCAACGCGCCAGCATAACGATTCAAACGTGCTGGCGATGGGCGAGCGTGTGATTGGTCCAGGCCTCGCGATGGAAATAGCGAAGGTTTGGGTGGAGACAGAGTATGAAGGCGGACGCCATGCACGCCGCGTAGATAAAATCACGGAATACGAAGGCAGATAAACGAAAGGACGAATAAGGAACGATGAGCGAAGAGCTTCAGCAAATTCAACGTCAGGTACTGCAGGCACTGCGGGACCTCCAAAAACAGGCGAGCTTACGGAGCGGTCAGCTCCTGGTTGTAGGAGCGAGTACGAGCGAAGTGATGGGGGAAAAGATCGGCACTTCAGGCACGATGGAAACGGCAAGCACACTTTATAACGGGATAAAAGAATTTCAGCATGAAACGGGAGTGATGCTCGCTTTTCAATGCTGCGAGCATTTAAACCGGGCGCTTGTCATGGAGCGTGCTGACGCTGAGAAAAAGGGCTACGAAGAAGTGCGCGTCGTGCCTGCACGCAGTGCGGGCGGTGCGCTGGCTACCCATGCTTACCATCATTTTGACGAGCCGGTTGTTGTCGAATACATTAAAGCTGATGCAGGCATTGATATTGGAGACACGTTTATTGGAATGCACTTGAAGCATGTTGCTGTTCCTGTCCGAAGTGAAATCAAGCAAGTTGGAGAAGCGCATGTTACTTTGGCCAAAACAAGGCCGAAGCTGATCGGCGGCGAACGGGCCGTCTATCCTTCGAAGGAAGACATCCGCTGCTTTTAATAACTAGCCGGAATAGCCGGGGTACGGTACCCCGGAAATAGTGAAACCTCCTGTCGCCTAATGACAGGAGGTTTCTTGTGTATTGGGAAGTCTCATAGTACTCAGCAAAATTCCCCCGTTAACTTTTAATATTAACCTTTTCAAGGATTACAAGAGTACGAACGATTATTAAAGAATTTTCAAAATTAATCGGAAATAGTAGAATAGTGGGGAAGAACAGAAACAGAAGTAATGTTACAATACAAAAGTGATGAAAAAACATATTGTACTTAAGGGGGAGCTAAGATGGAACAGCTAAGAAGCCAGGATCAGGAAGTATTTGCAGCCATTCAGGACGAGCTTAAGCGCCAGCGCACGAAGATAGAGCTTATCGCATCTGAAAACTTTGTCAGTGAGGCGGTTATGCAGGCGCAAGGGTCTGTGCTGACGAACAAGTACGCAGAAGGTTATCCGGGACGCCGCTATTACGGCGGCTGTGAGCATGTGGACGTAGTCGAGGACCTTGCACGCGACCGCGCGAAGAAAATCTTCGGTGCTGACCATGCAAACGTGCAGCCGCATTCCGGTGCACAAGCAAACATGGCAGTTTATTTTACTATTTTAGAGCAGGGCGATACGGTGCTCGGCATGAACCTGTCTCACGGCGGCCATCTGACTCACGGCAGCCACGTGAACTTCTCAGGCATTCAGTACAATTTTGTTGAGTACGGTGTAGACAAAGAAACACAGCGGATCGATTATGAAGACGTGCGACAGAAAGCACTTGAGCACAAGCCGAAGCTGATCGTAGCAGGGGCGAGTGCATATCCGCGTGCGATCGATTTTAAAAAGTTCCGTGAGATCGCGGATGAAGTGGAAGCATACTTGATGGTCGATATGGCGCATATCGCAGGTCTTGTTGCAGCTGGATTGCACGAGAACCCAGTGCCTTACGCAGATTTCGTGACAACGACGACACACAAGACACTTCGCGGACCTCGCGGCGGTATGATTCTTTGCAAAGAAGAATACGCGAAAAAGATCGACAAATCCATCTTCCCAGGGATCCAGGGCGGACCGCTCATGCACGTGATCGCGGCCAAAGCGGTAGCGTTCGGCGAAGCCCTCACAGACGAGTTCCGTGACTATGCGCAGCAGATCGTCGATAATGCGGCTCGTTTAGCCGAATCTCTGCAAAAAGAAGGATTGACGATCGTTTCCGGCGGTACAGACAACCACCTTCTTCTTCTTGATGTGAGCCAGCTGGCACTAACAGGAAAAGTGGCAGAAAAAGCGCTCGATGATATCGGGATCACGACGAACAAAAACACGATTCCATTCGATACGGAAAGCCCGTTCGTTACAAGCGGTATCCGCATCGGAACTGCGGCTGTCACTTCCCGCGGCTTCGGCTTAGAGGACATGGACGAGATCGCTTCGATCATTGGACTCGTGCTGAAAAACATCGAAGACGAAGAAAAGCTGAAGGAAGCAGCTGTACGAGTAGAAAAGCTCGCAGGCAAGTTCAAGCTTTACGAATAAGAATGTTGATAACGCCCTCTTTTGCCAGAGGGCGTTTTTTTACTTTTTGAACGTTTTACTTTAAAATAGTGAGTAAAATCAGTTACATAATGTTACGAGGTGGATTATGGCGAATAAAAAGAAATACACCAAAAAGCCAGCGCAGAAAAAAAGCTCAAACGGCTGGATTTTCTTGGCGGTCGGAATTGTTGCGGCGCTTGCGGCGATCCTTATTTTTTCTGGGGCTTTCGAAGGTAAAAAGGATACAGCAGAAAATGACATCGACTACAGCGGACAGCCGTTTTTAGGTGACGAGAACGCACCTGTTGAGATGATCGAGTTCGGCGATTACAAGTGTCCAGCATGCAAAAACTTTAACGAACAGCTATTTCCGGTCATCGAAAAGGAACTGATCGATACAGGCAAAGTGAAGTTTTATTTCATGAACTACGCGTTTATCAACGTTGATTCTGAACGTTCGGCAAAATTTGCTGAGGCAGTGTACAAAGAACTCGGCAGCGAAACGTTCTGGAAGTTCCACCATAAGCTTTACGAAGAACAGCCGGCAGATCATGGAGCTGAAAAGCAGGATATTTTTACAGAGGACAAGCTGACAAGCATCCTGGCAGGAGTTTCGTCCGAGAGTGATGCCGAAAAAGTAAAGGCGGCATACACAAAGGACGCAGCAGATAAGGCTTTTGAAACGGACAAGGATCTCGTGAGCGAGCTCGGCGTCAAAAGCACCCCGACTCTTTTCGTGGATGGCGAGGAGTTTACTGGAAAGTCGCTTGATGATCTGAAAAAGATGGTAGAAGACGCGGCCAAGGAGAAGAAGTAATGAACAAGCCGTTATTCGCGGCGTGGCTGGCGGCGATTGCCGCCACGCTCGGAAGCCTCTATTTCAGCGAGGTAAAGCAGTTCGTCCCGTGCAATTTATGCTGGTACCAGCGGATCCTCATGTACCCGCTCGCCATCTGGCTCGGCATCGCGGCATACCGCAATGACCGGAGCATCACCACATACGTGCTGCCGGTCTCGGTAATTGGCATGCTCCTGTCCGGCTATCATTATGCACTGCAGAAAGTACCGGCGATGAAAGGCTTCGAGATCTGCACTTCCGGAATCCCATGCTCGGGTCAGTACATCAACTATGCAGGTTTTATCACGATACCTTTTTTGGCTCTCGTTGGTTTTACAGTGATCACGGTGTGCATGATTCTAGCTCGCAGGCACGATTAATAGTTCATAAGGAAAACTCAGCTTACGGGCTGAGTTTTTTGATTTTGATTCACGTTCAATTGCTCTGGCTGAAGCTTTTATCACATTCGCTTGATCATCTTGAATCCATCATTGAAAAAGTTGATCGGAGTGTAAGGTGCCGACTCCAGCGGGACGAGTGGGACAGGTGAGACCCTTTAGGGCGCGAAGCGGCAAAGGGGCTCACCGCCCGCCCCGCGGAAAGCGTGCGCCTGAAACGGAGATCAACCACTCCTCTGAATTCTTTAAAAAAAATGCCTTTTAACAAAACGACTTTAGGTAAAACGCCTACTTTATTCTGGTAATTGTCTAAAGTGGTTGCGGCTTGAATCGTTTTTCTGTAAAATGCTAGAGATGCTTGAATTGAACGACAAAGATTTTACATAAAAAGGAGTGCTGACAATGGGAAAAGTGCATGTATTGGATCACCCGCTTATCCAGCATAAGCTGACACACATCCGTGATGAGAAGACGGGTACGAAGGAGTTCCGCGAGCTAGTGGACGAGGTTGCTGGATTGATGGCGTTTGAGATCACACGTGACCTTCCGCTTGAGGAAGTACTAGTGAAAACACCTGTAGCAGAAGCGAAAATGAACGTAATCGCAGGGAAGAAGCTTGGCCTTGTACCAATCCTTCGTGCTGGCCTTGGAATGGTGGACGGCATCCTTAAAATGGTTCCTGCAGCGAAAGTAGGACACGTCGGCCTATACCGCGACCCAGAAACTTTAACACCTGTGGAATATTACGTGAAGCTTCCATCTGACGTAGAAGAGCGCGACTTTATCGTTATCGACCCGATGCTGGCAACTGGCGGATCAGCTGCAGCAGCGATTGACTCGATCAAAAACCGCGGCGCAAAAAACATTAAACTTATGTGCTTAGTAGCTGCTCCAGAAGGTGTTAAAGTCATCCAGGACGAGCACCCGGACGTGGACATCTACCTTGCAGCACTTGACGAAAAGCTGAACGACCACGGATACATCGTGCCAGGACTTGGCGATGCTGGCGACAGACTGTACGGAACAAAATAAATGGATAATATAAAAACCGGTTCGCAGCCAATTTTATGGCTGCGAACCGGTTTTTCTTATTTGGCATGCTTGAGTTCATTTTCATCAAGAAAGTTTGTCTAAAATAGCTTAAACATGAAGTCAACTTAGCACATTGAAGTGTTCTTGGCTTGTTATGAGCTAGAAAACAGTGCCAGAGAGTCATCTTTTCTGATAAAATTCAAGCCGCCGATAACATATGTGCCATTTTCATCTGTTATGTGCCAAATTTGATACTTATATGCCATTTTCATCTGTTATGTGCCGTTTTCATAGGATTTGTGCCATTCGACATAATTCGCCATTTCTATAGGACAACTAGGCTAATTAGATTTCTGGGGTACGGTACTTTTGGTACCGTACCCCAGAAATTCCAGAAAGTTTCCCGCAATAAGCCCGTCCATAATTCCCGAATGCTTACCCCTGCTCCTCAAACATTATATCAGTCACTTTTCTCGAGTCAGGTTCATGCAGGATGCTTGTCTTAACGATGTGTTTCGTGCCGTTTTTCATGACGTTAAAATTGAAGGAGTCGATGACAGATCCGTCTTGGTTCACGGTGCGTCCGTCGTACGTGTAGTCCTTCACTTGATCGCTATTATATTTTTTCTTTGTTTCTGCCAGGGCGACCTTGCCCCAGAAGAAATAGTCATTCTTGCCGGCAGGCGGAGAGGAGACGTCTGTGCGGAGTTTTTCCTGGTAGTCTCCGGTGTTCATTTTACTCAGTTGTTTCGAGCTTTCTTCGGTCTTTGGCTTATTGGCAGTGCATGCAGTCAGCAGTACTGCGGCACCCAAGATTACGGCTGCTTTTTTTAACATAACTTTGTGCCCCTTCCATAAGTATATAAAGAAGTATTTGCCAAAAATGTTTAGCTTATGAATGGGGTGGAGATGCTTCACAATGTGTACTTTTCACAAAGCAAATAAGCCACAAAATTTCCACAATTTATTTAACAAATCGACCTATATTGCGTTGACATCATTTTGTCACTATTGTATTCTTACAAAGGGAATATGGTAAGGTTTTCATTACAGTGTTGTCAAGGTTTTGACACATGTTATAGTCTTCCATCATTTCCAGAGGAGGGGAGTCCGGAATATGAGCGGGAAACGGCCTTATAAAGCAATGGCTTTGATGACCGGCATTCTTTCTCAGCTTGTCGGATGCATATTGATCGGCCTTTTCGGAGGCAGATGGATCGACTCGTACATAGAAACTGGTTTTCCAATTTTCCTCATTCTAGGGTTGTTTCTTGGACTTGCAACAGGTGTTTACGGAACGATTCGCCTCATCAACAACTTCTCAGAGGACGGGCAGAAATGACAGAATACAGCGCGACTTACGCTAGATATTTTAAATACACGCTGTTTTCGCTCTCTTTTTTTGTCCTCGGATATGCGTTTACAGATTACAAGACCATCTTTTTGGGACTGGCTCTCGGAACGGTGTTCAGCCTCTATAATCTGTGGAACATGTATTCCAAGATCGGCCGTTTTGGACAAGCGGTTGCCTCAGGACAGAAGGTCAAGACACTAGGTTCGCTGGCAAGGCTGGTTACAGCAGGCCTCGCTGTTCTCATCGCTCAGCGGTACCCGGAACATTTTCATTTGTTAAGTGTGGTAGTGGGATTGATGTCAGTCTACATTATCATGTTAATAGATTCACTAACTCGAGCTACTCGAACTTCAAAGGAAAAGAGGTGAACTAAAAGTGGAACATCATGCTCCAATAGAAACGTGGATGGGTTTACAGTTTAACATGTCCAATGTATTAATGATTTTAGTATCATCTGCAATCGTCTTTATTATCGCCGTTCTCGCAACGCGTTCTCTAGCCATGAGGCCAGGCGGAATGCAGAACTTTCTAGAGTGGGTCGTTGATTTCGTAAAAGGGATCATCAACAGCACGATGGACTGGCACACGGGCGGGCGCTTCTTGTCATTAGGGCTTACGCTGTTAATGTACATTTTCGTCTCCAACATGCTTGGACTTCCATTCGCTATCATGTGGGATGGGGAACTTTGGTGGAAATCACCGACAGCTGACCCGACCATTACTCTGACACTTGCGGTTATGGTGGTGGCATTGACTCACTACTATGGCGTTAAGATGAAGGGTGTTAAGGAATACGGCGCTGAATTCTTCAGACCGATGAAGTTTTTATTCCCATTGAAGATCATTGAAGAGTTTGCGAACACGCTAACGCTCGGTCTTCGTCTTTACGGGAACATCTACGCGGGTGAAATCCTGCTAGGGCTTCTTGTCGGAATGTCGCACCAAGGTATTTTCTCAGGCATTCTCGGGTTCTTCCCGATGATCGTTTGGCAAGGCTTCTCAGTCTTCGTCGGTGCGATCCAGGCATTCATCTTTACAATGCTGACCATGGTTTATCTTGCACATAAGGTTAGCCACGATCACTAAGAATCACGTGAACTATCAGTTTCTGTTTAACAGGAGCTAATTTTAATAAAAAAACTCAAGGGAATTGAAGGGAGAAATTTCACAATGGAACATCTTATTGCAGCTGCAATTGCTATCGGTTTGTCAGCACTAGGTGCAGGTATTGGTAACGGTCTTATCGTAGGACGTACAGTTGAGGGGATTGCACGCCAGCCAGAACTTCGCGGTACTCTTCAAACAACAATGTTTATCGGGGTAGCACTAGTTGAAGCCCTTCCGATCATCGGGGTAGTTATCGCGTTCATCGCGCTTGGCTCTAAGTAATTCAACTGAAAAACATTGTTTACTAAAGGATCTATAATCAGGGCGAAGCTTGTTTCATAGATGGAACCTTCGCCTTTCCTTATGTATGACCACTGAAGGGAGGAAAAGCTGTGCAATCCTTAATTTTAGGTGCTGCTACAGGTGGATTAAACACTGGCGACATTCTCGTCCAGTTAGCTGCTTTTTTAGTATTAATGCTATTGCTGCGCAAATACGCATGGGGTCCTCTAATGGGAATCATGAAAGAGCGTCAGCATCATATCAACAACGAAATCTCGGCCGCTGAAACGAGCCGTAAAGAAGCTCAAAACTATTTGGACAACCAAATTCAAGAGCTTAAGAACGCGAAAGAAGAAGCGAAAGCGATTATCGATAACGCGAAAAAGCAAGGTGAAACACAAGGCGAAGCGATTATCGCTGCTGCCCGTACTGAAGCTGAACGCGTAAAAGAATCTGCGATCGCTGACATTGCTTCTGAAAAAGAAAAGGCAGTGGCTGCCCTTCGTGAAGAAGTGGCGTCATTATCCGTTATGATCGCTTCGAAAGTAATTGCAAAAGAACTTGACGGCCAAGCCCAAGAGAAGCTGATTAACGAATACCTTCAAGAGGTAGGCGAGTCTCGATGAGCAAAGACCAGGCTGCAGTGGCAAAACGTTACGCGCTTGCTCTTTTTGAAATCGCTGGGACACAGAACTTGGACAAGACAGCTGAAGAATTGCGCCTTGTAAAAAGCGTGATCAGCTCGAACAAGGATCTGATGAAGGTTCTTGCACATCCAAAGGTATCTGCATCTCAGAAAAAAGAGCTTGTGAAAGACAGCGTTGGAGCTGAGCTTTCAACTCCGGTCATGAACACGCTGTTCTTGCTGGTTGACCGCAACCGTTATTCTCTTATCGGAGAGATGGCTGACCAGTTCATTAACTTGGCAAATGACGCGCAGGGCATCGCAGACGCGAAGGTGTACTCTGTCCGACCGCTTTCCTCAACTGAGACGGCTGAGCTGGAAAAGACGTTTACATCGCGCCTCGGCAAAAAGCTGCGCATTGAAAATATTATCGACCCATCGCTTATCGGCGGTGTGAAAATCCGTATCGGCAACCGTATCTTTGACGGCTCTGTCAGCGGAAAACTTGATCGAATCGAACGTCAATTAGCTTCAGTCCGAAGCTAGAAAGATAGGGGTGAAATTCATGAGCATCAAAGCTGAAGAAATCAGTGCGTTAATTAAAAAGCAGATTGAAAATTATCAATCTGAAATCGAAGTAAACGATGTAGGTACAGTCATCCAGGTTGGTGACGGTATCGCCCGCGCCCATGGATTAGACAACGTTATGGCGGGTGAGCTTGTTGAATTCTCTAACGGTGTTATGGGTATGGCCCAAAACCTTGAAGAAAACAACGTAGGTATCATCATCCTCGGACCATACGCTGAAATCCGTGAAGGAGACGAAGTGAAGCGTACAGGACGCATCATGGAGGTTCCTGTAGGACCTGAACTTCTTGGACGCGTAGTGAACCCGCTTGGTCTTCCACTTGATGGAAAAGGACCAATCGACACGAAGAAAACTCGTCCAATCGAGCAAAAAGCTCCAGGCGTTATGGCTCGTAAATCTGTTCATGAGCCGCTTCAAACAGGTATCAAGGCGATCGACGCTCTTGTTCCAATCGGACGCGGACAGCGTGAATTGATCATCGGTGACCGTCAGACTGGTAAAACAGCTGTCGCGATCGACACGATCCTTAACCAAAAAGATCAAGACATGATCTGTATCTATGTAGCGATCGGACAAAAAGAGTCTACAGTTGCAGGCGTTGTAGAAACACTTCGCCAGCACGGTGCACTTGATTACACGATCGTTGTAACAGCATCCGCTTCACAGCCAGCTCCAATGCTATTCCTTGCTCCTTATGCTGGGGTATCTATGGCAGAAGAGTTCATGTGGGATGGAAAACACGTTCTAATCATCTATGATGATCTTTCTAAGCAGGCAGCTGCTTACCGTGAGCTTTCCCTTCTACTTCGCCGTCCTCCAGGCCGCGAAGCTTACCCAGGGGACGTATTCTACCTTCACTCACGCCTTCTAGAGCGTGCAGCGAAGCTTAGTGACGAGCTTGGCGGAGGATCGATCACAGCGCTTCCGTTCATCGAAACGCAAGCATCTGACGTATCGGCTTACATTCCGACAAACGTTATCTCAATCACTGACGGACAGATCTTCTTGCAGTCTGACCTGTTCTTCTCCGGTGTACGTCCGGCGATCAACGCTGGTATCTCCGTATCTCGTGTAGGGGGAGCAGCACAGATCAAAGCGATGAGCAAAGTATCCGGTACACTTCGTCTGGATCTTGCTTCATACCGTGAGCTTGAAGCGTTCGCTCAGTTCGGTTCTGACCTTGATAAAGCAACTCAAGCTAAGCTTAACCGCGGTGCGCGTACAGTTGAAGTACTTAAGCAAGGACTTCACAAGCCGCTTCGCGTTGAGTACCAGGTTTCTATCCTTTACGCATTGACTCGCGGTTACCTTGATGATGTAGCTGTTGAAGACGTAAGCCGCTTTGAAGAAGCACTTTACGCTCACATGGAAGCGAACAGCAAAGACGTGTTAAACCACCTCAAAACTGTTGGAAAGCTTCCAGAAGACGACAGCCTAGACAACGCGATCAAAGCGTTCAAGAAGACTTTCGCATAAAAATATTTAAAAAACTGTTTTGGTTAGACTGAAAGCTGTGAGGGATAAGTTGGTTTCCGTTTCAGGTGCACGCTTTCCGCGGGGCGGGAGGTGAGCCCCTTCGTCGCACGCGCCATTGAAGGGTCTCACCTTCCCACTCGTCCCGCAGGAGTCGGCACCTTACACTTCAACCAACTTCTCGAGGATGTCTTTAAAACATTAGTTAGCAACAGTCTTGAAGAACAGTGTTGATACAGCAGAGGTGCGCCCCGGGGCTGCACCCTGCACCATTTCTAACGCATGAAGCTGCAAAGCCCGTGCAACCAGCTTTTATAAAATGTAGGACGTTTAAAACGAGGATTTGCAGGCCCGAGTAGTTCGAGGCGCGGAAGGTGCGAGGATCGGAGTTACGAGCGTTAACTTGCACGAAGACTGCGAGTTGCGCCGAGTATTCGCAGGCGCATAGTTACTGCTATGCACCGGAGCACCGACGCAACGAAGAAATACGAAAGGCATGCGAACCGGAGTTTTAAACTACCTATAAAGGTGGTGAATTACGAAGATGGCATTGAGAGATATCAAAGCTAGGATAGATTCAACTAAAAAAACCATGCAGATCACAAAAGCGATGGAGATGGTATCAGCGGCTAAGCTGAACCGTGCTGAGCAGAACGCCCGATCTTTCGGTCCTTACGTGGATAAGATCCAGGAGGTTGTCGGGAGCATCGCTTCAGGCTCAAGCTCTGCGCGCCACTCTATGCTGATCTCAAGGCCGGTTAAGAAAACGGGTTATTTCGTCGTAACGGCGGACCGTGGACTTGCTGGAGCATACAACTCAAACATCCTTCGCCACGTTTACCGTACGATTCAGGAGCGTCACAAGTCAGCTGACGAGTATGCGCTGATCGTTGTTGGTAAAGTAGGCGTGAACTTTTTCAAAAGCCGCAAGATGAACATTCTCGACAGCATCACTGGTGTCGCAGACCAGCCGTCTTTCGCGGATATTAAAGCGATCGCGAGCAAAGCAGTCAGCCTATACGCTGACGGTACGTTTGACGAGCTTTACATGTACTATAACCATTTCGTAAGTGCCATTCAGAACGATCTGACAGAGAAGAAGCTTCTTCCTCTTACAGATCTTAGCTCTGGAAAATCAAAATCTTCTTCGTATGAGTATGAGCCTTCTGAGGACGAGATTCTCGAAGTGCTTCTGCCTCAATATGCAGAAAGCTTGATTTACGGTGCTTTATTGGATGCAAAAGCAGCCGAGCATGCTTCACGTATGACTGCGATGAAGAATGCAACCGACAACGCGAACGAGCTGATCGGCCAGCTGACTCTTTCTTTCAACCGAGAGCGTCAGGCAGCGATCACGCAGGAAATCACGGAAATCGTCGGTGGTGTAGCAGCGCTTGAATAGACGTTCGGCTTAAAGCCGCAGATGTCAAGATAGGAGGGAACCCGATGAATAAAGGCTATATTACTCAGATTCTTGGACCGGTCGTAGACGTTAAGTTCGAAGGCCAGCTTCCAGAACTGCTTAACGCTTTAAAAGTTAGCGCTGAAGGTGTTGACCTTACTTTAGAAGTAGCACTTCACCTTGGCGACAACATGGTGCGTACGATCGCGATGGATTCCACTGACGGTCTTGTACGTGGAATGGATATCGTGGACTCAGGCAAGCCAATCTCTGTACCAGTAGGAAGCGCGACTCTTGGACGCGTATTCAACGTAACTGGTGACCCGATCGACCTTAAAGAGGACGTAGCGGCAGATGTTCGCCGTGACCCGATCCACCGTGCAGCACCTTCATTTGATGAATTAACAACAAAGACTGAGATTCTTGAAACAGGAATCAAGGTAGTTGACCTTATCGCTCCATACGTAAAAGGTGGAAAAATCGGCCTTTTCGGTGGTGCTGGTGTAGGTAAAACAGTTCTTATCCAGGAGCTTATCAACAACATCGCACAAGAGCACGGCGGTATCTCCGTATTCGCAGGTGTTGGTGAGCGTACTCGTGAAGGAAATGACCTTTACCACGAGATGAGCGACTCTGGCGTTATCAGCAAAACAGCGATGGTATTCGGCCAGATGAACGAGCCGCCAGGAGCACGTGCACGTATCGCACTTTCTGGTCTTACAATGGCAGAATACTTCCGTGATGAAGAAGGACAAGACGTTCTATTCTTCGTAGACAACATCTTCCGCTTCACGCAAGCTGGTTCTGAAGTATCCGCCCTTCTTGGACGTATGCCTTCAGCGGTAGGTTACCAGCCTACACTTGCAACTGAGATGGGTCAGCTTCAAGAGCGTATCACATCTACTAAAACAGGTTCTGTAACATCTATCCAGGCGATCTACGTACCTGCGGATGACTACACGGATCCAGCTCCAGCGACTGCGTTCGCTCACTTGGATGCGACAACGAACCTTGAGCGTAAACTGACAGCGATGGGTATCTATCCAGCGGTAGATCCATTGGCTTCAACTTCTCGTGCGCTTTCTCCGGAAATAGTTGGAGAAGAGCACTACAACGTTGCTCGTCAAGTACAGGCAACATTACAGCGCTACAAAGAACTTCAAGATATCATCGCGATCCTTGGTATGGACGAGCTTTCTGAAGATGACAAGCTTGTTGTATCACGTGCGCGCCGTATCCAGTTCTTCTTGTCCCAAAACTTCCACGTTGCGGAACAGTTCACTGGACAAAAAGGTTCATACGTACCTGTTAAAGAAACCGTTCGCGGATTCAAAGAAATCCTTGAAGGCAAATACGATGATCTTCCGGAATCAGCATTCCATCTCGTAGGTTCTATCGAGGACGTTCTTGAAAAAGCAAAAACTTTGGCCTAAAGCCTGAAAGGGGTTCATCTGAATGAAAACCATTCAAGTCAGTGTAGTCACCCCTGATGGTCCTGTGTTTGAAGGAAATGCGAGAATGGTCAGCGCGAAAGCAAAGAGCGGGGAGCTTGGCATCCTGCCAGGACACATTCCCCTCGTTGCTCCTTTAACCATCAGTGCCGTTCGCGTGCATGAAGAAGATGGAAAAACACACTACGTGGCTGTTAGCGGTGGATTTATTGAAGTGCGACCTGAAAAAGTCACGATTCTGGCTGAATCAGCAGAAGCAGCAAGCGAAATCGAAGTAGACCGTGCGAAAGCAGCCAAGGAACGCGCTGAAAAGCGTCTTGCTGGCAGCAAGCAGGAAGACATCGACTTCGCCCGCGCAGAGCTCGCTCTGAAAAAAGCCCTGAACCGTATCGATGTAGCAACACAAAAGTAATAGAAAAAGGATGCCCCGGTTTCGGGGCATCCTTTTTTATGGTTTACGGTCTGGCTTATTACTCGTCCCAGCCATCCGCATAAACACTGACAGCGTACTTGCTGTTCGGCAAATACGTAACCGTAATGTTCTTTCCCTTCAATTCTTTTTCATAAAAGATTTTCTCGATCACGAGCTCGGTAGTATCATACTCCTGTCCTTTTATGTAGATATAGTCCATATATAGCTCCCCATCATCTTCCTCAGAACTGAATTCAGCTTTCTTTGCCTTGCCGCTTACAGTGGGCAGGCTGTTGCTGTCAAATGCCTTTTTATCATCGATCATTCCAGGGATTTGTACAAACATTAATAGAGCCGCGAGAAAAAAAGGTGTTTGAATCAAGCCCCATAAAATTTTGGACACAATCTTATTGGAACGCAACAATGCTCGCAAAAGGTAACATCCGATCAATCCTGCGACTAACCCAACAATCAAAGTAAAGTACAAAATGTTTAATACATAATGGCTTTCGTAGGTGTAAAAACCTACTGTGACGGCTATTGCTGCAATAAATATGAAAATTGCCGCCTTCATCGTCTTTTCCATGAGAGGCTTTTGCTGCTGATTATTTTTCTTTGCAGTTTCAAGTTTCATCGTAACTAATGGCTCCCTTGAAAATTATTCTTTGCTGAATTGAAAGCATTTTTATTAGAAAATTCGTTGTCGAGCTGATAGACATTTCAACTGGCATTTTATATACTTTACATTTTGATGGACTGCTGGCTGTTTAGCAAGCATACAAGTTGGGAAACTTGGAAAGAAGAGCACTTTTTGCACATTTAAAACCTTATATAAGAAAGAGGAAACAGTATGAGTTTTCATGGCCAGACGGTATTGCCGGCTGCGCGCAAGATGAAGGAGTTTGAGAAGCTGCTGAAACTGGATTACGAGTACCTTGTCTGCCTGGATACCCACATCAGCCAGCTGAAGTTTATGCTGCAGATGGCGCGTACGGCTGAAAAGAAGGTGCTTGTGCATCTGGATCTTATCAGCGGGCTGAAAGCAAACGAATACGCAGTTGAGTTTCTCGCACAGGAATTTAAGCCAGCGGGGATCATATCAACGCGGTCGAACTGCATCATTAAAGCAAAAAAGAAAAATATGATCGCGATTCAGCGTTTGTTTTTGCTCGATTCGATCGCGCTTGAAACGAGCTACAAGATCATCGACAGAGCAAAACCTGATTACCTGGAAGTACTGCCGGGAATCATGCCTGAGATCATAAGAGAGGTGAAGGAAGCCACTAATACGCCGGTTATCGCAGGAGGATTAATCCGTACAGAAGAAAACGTGCGGATGGCGATAGAAGCCGGTGCAGAGGCTGTGACCACATCCAATCCGGCTTTATGGATCTGATTTTTTCCTGAACAGCATTTGACAACGTTTTCATTCCTGCTATAATAGGGGACAAGTTCATACATGTGACGGAGAAAATGGAGATCCACAAAAGCGGCCTTTTAAGCAAGAAAGGTTTGTTTTCGTGGATTTCTTTTTTTCGCCTTCATTTATAAAAAATGAAACCGCTTTAAAGGAGGAAGTTTATATGACACCATTTATCGGAGAGATTGTCGGCACGATGCTGCTCATTATTTTTGGGGGCGGAGTTGTCGCCAACGTCAGCTTAAATAAATCAAAAGCGCAGGGCGGAGGCTGGATTGTCGTTGCACTCGCATGGGGACTTGCCGTCTCGATCGGCGTGTATGCTGTAGGAAGCATCAGCGGAGCGCATTTAAATCCTGCCGTAACACTCGGGCTCGCATCGATTGGAGAGTTTCCTTGGAGTGATGTGCCAAGCTATATCGCAGGACAGATGCTTGGAGCGTTTTTAGGAGCAACAGTCGTGTACCTGCATTTCCTGCCGCACTGGAAAGCTACAGAGGACAAAGCCGTAAAGCTCGGCGTATTCTCAACAGACCCGGCCATTCCGCACACGTTTTCAAACGTGCTATCAGAATTTATTGGAACAGCAGTTCTTTTGGTCGGACTTTTATCAATTGGAGCGAATAAATTTACAGAAGGACTTAATCCTTTAATCGTTGGATTTTTCATTGTAGCGATCGGGCTCTCACTTGGCGGAACAACGGGTTATGCTATCAACCCGGCACGTGACCTCGGACCGAGAATCGCACATTTCGTCCTGCCGATTGCTGGCAAGGGCGGATCGAACTGGGGATATTCATGGATTCCGGTAATCGGGCCGATTTTTGGCGGAGTATTTGGAGCACTCTTTTATCAGGCAGTCTTTAAAGGTGAAGTGACAACGATGTTCTGGGGCTGGAGCGCGGCATGTGCCGTATTGCTGCTTGCTGCCATGATGCTTGGAAGAAAAGGCACACATGCTGTAAACCATGGAGATAAGATTAAAAACTAATTGAATTAGAGGAGGAACTAACGCATGGAAAAGAAATATATTATCGCACTAGACCAAGGGACAACAAGCTCAAGGGCAATCTTATTCAATCAAGCTGGAGAGATCGTTGAAATCGCACAAAAAGAATTTCAGCAGCATTTCCCAAAGCCAGGCTGGGTCGAGCATAACGCTGATGAAATCTGGAGCTCAATGCTTGCTGTAATCGCAGATGTTCTTTTAAAAACACAAACGGATGCGAACGAAGTAGCTGGGATCGGGATCACGAACCAGCGTGAGACAACCGTCGTCTGGGACAAGAACACAGGCCGTCCGATTTACAACGCGATCGTTTGGCAGTCGCGCCAGACAGCTGATATTTGTACAGAACTAAAAGACAAAGGCTACAATGATAAGTTCCGTGAGAAAACAGGTTTACTGATCGATGCGTATTTCTCCGGTACGAAGGTAAAATGGATTCTCGACAATGTAGACGGAGCACGCGAGAAGGCGGAAAAAGGCGATCTTCTATTCGGAACGATCGACACATGGCTTGTCTGGAAGCTTTCTGGCGGAGAAGCGCACGTTACTGATTACTCGAATGCGTCACGTACACTCATGTACAACATCTATGACTTGAAGTGGGACGAGGAACTTCTTGAAATCCTTGGCGTGCCATCGTCCATGCTGCCTGAAGTAAAATCTTCATCTGAAGTTTACGCACACACAATAAACCATCATTTCTTCGGCGAGAACATCCCGATCGCGGGTATTGCAGGAGACCAGCAAGCGGCATTGTTCGGCCAGGCTTGCTATGAAAAGGGTATGGCGAAAAACACATACGGCACTGGGTGCTTCATGCTCATGAATACGGGCGATAAGGCAGTTCCATCTGAGCACGGTCTGCTTACAACGATTGCTTGGGGAATCGACGGCAAGGTGGAATATGCGTTGGAAGGAAGTATTTTCGTAGCAGGATCTGCGATTCAATGGCTTCGCGATGGAATGCGCATGCTGAAGGATTCTGCCGACAGCCAGAAATATGCGGAAAAAGTGGATTCTACAGATGGTGTATACGTAGTGCCCGCATTTGTCGGACTTGGAACGCCGTATTGGGATTCAGACGCACGCGGTGCTGTGTTTGGAATCACGCGCGGAACGGATAAGGAGCACTTTATTCGTGCGACGCTTGAGTCACTTGCATACCAGACAAAGGATGTACTGGCTGCAATGGAAGCCGATTCCGGCATCAAGCTTAAAAAGCTCCGCGTCGACGGCGGTGCTGTAAAGAACGATTTCCTCATGCAGTTCCAGGCAGACATCCTGAACACGCCAGTCGAGCGTCCGAAAATCAACGAAACGACAGCTCTTGGTGCGGCATATTTAGCTGGATTAGCGGTTGGATTCTGGAAAGACCGCAGCGAGATCGCGGAAAAATGGAAGGTAGACCGCGACTTCGATGTGGAGATGAAGGAAGAAGAGCGCGAAGACCTTTATGATGGCTGGAAAAACGCTGTTACAGCAACTCGTGCGTTCAAGCGTAAACGCTAACCACTTGCTTTTTTGAAGAAATAGGTTATACTTTACTCAAGTTCATATTGACCGGTTGGAGACTTGGAGAGGCCACAAACCCTGCTTAACATGTTTAAGCAGGCGGTTTGTGGCCTCTTTTTTGCGTTGAATAGCATTCAAAAGGGTATATATGCTTTATAGTCCCCTGACCGGCCGTTTAATTATAGAAGCAAATGCATAACTTATAAGCAGATAATTCGTTGGGAGTGATTGATTCATGGCAGCAGCATTTTCGAGCAAAAACAGAGAAACTGTATTGAATAATCTTAAAAAGGGAGAGCTTGACCTTCTTGTCATCGGCGGCGGTGTAACAGGTGCAGGGATTCTGCTTGATGCACAAACAAGAGGATTGAATGTCGGTCTTGTGGAAATGCAGGACTTTGCAGCAGGTACATCGAGCCGTTCAACAAAGCTCGTTCACGGCGGACTTCGTTATTTAAAGCAGTTTGAAGTAAAACTTGTTGCTGAAGTCGGCAAAGAGCGTGCGATCGTTTACGAAAACGCTCCGCACGTAACTACGCCTGAGTGGATGCTATTGCCTTTTTATAAAGGCGGAACGTTCGGCAAGTTCTCCACATCCATCGGCCTTAAGGTTTACGATTTCCTTGCAGGCGTTAAACGAAAAGAACGCCGCAAGATGCTTTCTGTCGGTGAGACATTGGCGAAAGAGCCTCTATTGAAAAAAGACCAGCTGCTAGGCGGCGGTTATTATGTGGAATATAAAACAGATGATGCCAGACTGACACTTGAGATCATGAAGGAAGCGGTCGACCGCGGCGCATCAGCGATCAGCTATTCAAAAGTAACAGGCTTCATCTACTCTGGGAAAAAAGCTGTCGGAGCGTACGTTGAAGATCAGCTGACAGGCGAGACGCATGAAATTTATGCGAAAAAAATCGTTAATGCGACAGGTCCATGGGTTGACCTTCTTCGTGAGGCAGACCGTTCTAAAGAAGGCAAGGAGATTCACCATACAAAAGGTATTCACCTTGTCATCGACGGAAGCCGCTTCCCGCTGAAGCAAGCCGTTTATTATGATACAGAGGATGGACGCATGGTGTTCGCGATTCCTCGCGGCGGCAAAACTTACGTTGGAACGACTGATACAGATTATAAGGGAGACTTGGCGAATCCGGGCATGACAGAAGACGACCTTCACTATGTCATCAACACGATTAATTTCATGTTCCCGTCCGTCAACATTACGAAGGACGACGTAGAATCTTCATGGTCAGGACTCCGTCCGCTCATCCATGAGCCGAAAAAAGGACCATCTGAAATTTCCCGTAAGGATGAAGTGTTCCACTCACCGTCAGGGCTTCTAACCATTGCCGGCGGAAAGCTTACGGGATACCGTAAGATGGCTGAAAAAATTGTCGATCTAGTTGCAGGTCAGCTGAAGGAAGAAGACGGCCGCAGCTTCCCAGGCTGCCAGACAGAGCACATGGAGCTGTCCGGCGGAAAATTAGGAGGAAGTCTCAACCTGAAGCCGTTCATCGCGGAAAAAACGGATGAAGGAACAGCACTCGGACTATCTCCTGAAAAGGCGAAGGAAATGGTTTATCGTTTCGGTACAAACATTGATGAAGTTTACGATATCCTGAAGACGCGCGGCGAGGAAGCGAAGAAGTATACGATGCCAAAAAGCTTGTACGCGCAGCTTATCTACAGCATTGAGAATGAAATGGCATGCACGCCTTCTGATTTCTTGATCCGCCGTATCTCCGCGCTGTACTTTGACATCGACACTGTCTACGCTTGGAAAGACGAAGTATACAACGCTGTGGCTGACATCTTAGGCTGGAGCGAAGAGCACAAACGCAACATGATCATCGATTTCGAAGAGCAGATCAGGCTCTCCACAGAAGCGATCTAAAGATATAAAAATAGTCGGGGTCCGGTACCATTTGGTACCGGACCCCGACTATTTTATTTACACTTTAAGATAGGATAACTTTTTACCAAGGAAGAGATTCGACGTAGTCAAAAAGTTTAGGTGTAAAGTATAAGTGCAACTAAGGCTGACATAAAAGCTTGTCGTCAGCCAAGTTTTCTTTAAGAAAAGCAGATTTTTCTAAGTAGCTTGATGGATATTTTTCTAGCAGTTTATGTAGTGCGGAAACAGGGGCGGCGGGCGGCTTTGAGCTGAAGTCATCGCCATTCTTTCTATATTCCTCTAAAGCAGCAAAAAAGGCTTCTTTCTCCTCAACCTCCGCCTGCTTTTTAAAATAACCCCAAATGTGCTCTAGTGTATTAATCACTGCTTTTTTTTCATATTTCAGCTGCTCAAAGTATTGAATCTTCTCGATGACTGCTGCAAAATCCTCTTCTGCTGACGCTTCTCGCAGCAAACCTTGCACCTCTTTATAATGTGCGTAGCCCTTTGCCATCACGTTGTATTTTTGAATTGTCCACAATTGCTGAGCTTGTTTTTTCACCTTAATCCTCCTTTATCTTAACCATCTAAGCATAGGCGACAGCCTGTTTACCGATAAAAAAAGGTGTTTGTCCTGCTCCATTCGCCCGAGCATGTCCACGAGAAATGAATAGGATATAAGGAAATGAATGAAGACCACGGTCATCATTTCAAAGTAAAGCAATGAAAGTAGGAAAGTTAAAATGGGTAAAAACTATAACTGGAAATGCCGCGAAAGAGAAGAGAGCTCTCCTCGCAATAACGTATCTGCTGATATGTTGTTCCTAGACAAAATCGCGATCGGAACTCGAATTGAAGTGTTTTTGCTAGGCGGTTTCACGATCGAAGGTTCATTCCAAGGCTTCGACAGAGGATTTATCTTGGTGCTTGAAGACGACAATGATCTTAACCGCATCAACCCTCGCTCCATCGTAAACGTAGTTGTAGACTAATCATACGAAAAGAAGTCCACAGTAGTGGGCTTCTTATTATTTTTTCTAGGATTTTTTAAAAGGATTGTAGCTTTGGTAAGGAAATTTATTTGAATTGCCGCTGAAGTGTAAGCTTCTACGCATAATTCATGAGAAATGTTCAGGTTCAATTGCTATGGCTGAATATTCATCAAACTCGCTTAGTCTTCTTGAATTCATCATTGATAAAGTTGATCGGAGTGTAAGGTGCCGACTCCTCGAAAATGAACCGCACATTTTCTTCGTGCGATGCCTTTCCGAGTAGCTTTCCTTATCCTGCGGGACGAGTGGGAAGGTGAGACCCTTCAATGGCGCGTGCGACGAAGGGGCTCACCTCCCGCCCCGCGGAAAGCGTGCGCCTGAAACGGAGATCAGCAGCTTCTTTGAGTTCTTTAATCTACAATGTATTGGGAAAATAGCCTCTTTATATTACTACATATACCGTTAAAGCAATAATAGAAAGCAAGATCACAACGGCGTAGATGAGTGTGAGTCTTGTCAGGTTCTGTTTCGTTGAACTGCCGTATTTTTCATCTCTCGTGCCGGCAATGTAAATCGTACCTCCAAGTCCGATGACTGAAAATAAAACGATAAGTCCATAGGCGATCCACCAAAAATCCATATTACATTCCCCCTTACTTATAAGATAGCGGTATTTAACGCGTGTGATGAAGCATAAAATTTACAATCAATTGACATTTAACTGTTTCAAGAGCGGATTGAAGTACAAGGTGACACAATTTTTCCCATTTGTTATACTTTAAATGATTACATAATTTTAAAAATTCAGATTTTGAGGGGGCAGCTTGGTGGAATTATACCATTTTTATCAAAATAATTACCTCATTGTTGCTGTTTTTTTATTGCTCGGCATCCTGCTGCCGGCGGCTGCACTGACGTTAGGAAAGATTCTGCGGCCGTACAAGCCGGTGAAAGAAAAGTACACCACTTATGAAAGCGGAATCGAACCATTTCAGCAAAGCTGGGTGCAGTTCAATGTCCGTTATTATTTATTCGCGCTTTTGTTCGTTATTTTTGATGTTGAGACAGTCTTTTTGTACCCATGGGCAGTGGCGTATGAAGAGCTTGGCATTTTCGCTCTGATTGAAATGGGGATTTTTGTAGTTCTGTTAACGCTCGGTCTATTATATGCGTGGAAAAAGAAGGTGCTCAAATGGAACTAAAACTTGATCTTACACCGGAAGAACAGGCGGAACTGAACCGTAATGTATTTATGGTCACGCTTGAACAAGTAAAAGCTTGGGCTCGCAGCAACTCACTATGGCCGCTCACATTCGGCCTGGCTTGCTGTGCGATTGAAATGATGGGAACCGGTTCCTCACACTATGATCTCGACCGTTTCGGAACAATCTTCCGAACATCGCCCCGCCAATCAGACGTCATGATCGTATCAGGCACCGTGACGAAAAAGATGGCGCCAGTTTTAAAAAGGCTTTATGACCAGATGCCAGAGCCAAAATGGGTGATCGCGATGGGATCTTGTGCGACGGCTGGCGGACCTTACGTTAAATCGTATGCCGTCGTGAAGGGAGTCGATCAGATCGTTCCGGTCGATGTGTACATCCCTGGCTGCCCGCCAAATCCTGCCGCCCTCATCTACGGCATCAATAAGCTTCAGGAAAAAATCCGGTATGAGGCGAAAACCGGCAAGAAGGTGATGAGCTGATGACAAAAGAGGTTGATGGACAAGGCGAAGAAAACCTTTCAATAGAAGAGCAAAAAAAGAAAGCAGCCGCTGAAGCGAAAGCAAAGGCACTCGAGCTCGCCAAACAGCGAAAAGCTGAAAAAGAGGCTCAAGAAAAAACTGAGGCACCAGCTGAAGAGCCTCTCTCAGTAGAAGATCAGAAAAAGAAGGCAGCAGCTGAAGCAAAGGCTAAGGCACTAGAGCTTGCTAAACAGCGAAAAGCCGAAAAAGACGCACAGGAAAAGGCCGAAACACCAGCTGAAGAGCCTCTCTCAGTAGAAGATCAGAAAAAGAAAGCCGCAGCTGAAGCGAAGGCAAAGGCACTCGAGCTCGCCAAACAGCGAAGAGCCGAAAAAGAGGCACAGGAAAAGGCTGAGGCACCAGCTGAAGAGCCTCTCTCAGTAGAAGATCAGAAAAAGAAGGCAGCCGCTGAGGCGAAGGCAAAGGCACTGGAACTTGCGAAACAGCGGAAAGCGGAAAAAGAGCAGGCGGAAGCTGGGGTTACTTCTTCTATCAGTACCGAGGATGAAGATAAAGAAAAAGCGCTCGCACTTGCGAAGGCAAAGGCCGCAGCGGCTGCCAAAGCGAAAGCAGCGGCTGCAGCGAAAGCGAAAATGGCGAGAGAAGCGGGACAAACGGACTCCGAACCGGCTGATGAAACGGAAGCCAGCAATGATGAAAAGGCACTTGCAGCAGCGAAGGCAAAGGCCGCAGCCGCTGCAAAAGCAAAAGCCGCCGCAGCAGCAAAAGCGAAAGCGATGCGCGAAGCAGGAGACGGCGGGGATGCAGCGGCAGACGAAAAGGCGAAAGCGATCGCGGCCGCTAAGGCAAAAGCTGCTGCCGCGGCAAAAGCAAGGGCATCACGCGATGCAGGCGGCGAGCCCGCTTCAGATGATGAGAAAGCAAAGGCAATTGCAGCTGCAAAAGCAAAAGCGGCAGCCGCAGCGAAAGCTCGTGCAGCAGGAGGCACCGCCAAAGCGGAAGCAGAACCTGCTGAAACAAAGCCGTCACCATATCAGCCGATGCTCGACCAGTATGTTGCCCTCATCAGAGAGCAGCTTGGCGCGGACGTTCTTGAGGACGCTTACATTAACAAGCTGTCAAAGGATGTCCCTACGCTTGTGGCAAAAAGCGATACATATTACATCATCGCGGAGCTTTTGAAAACACATGATGATCTGCATTTTGAATACTTATCTGAATCGCACGGTACCGATTTTAAAACTCATTTTGAAGTGTACAACTATCTGTATTCCTATAAAAACCGCCGTCCAGTCGTCCTGAAAGCGAAGGTAGACCGTGAAAAACCAGAGGTCGCTTCACTCGCGCCATTATGGGAAGGGGCAAACTGGCCAGAGCGTGAGACGTATGACTTGCTTGGGATCACGTTTACGAACCATCCGAACATGACGCGGATCATGCTGCCGGATGACTGGGTCGGCCATCCGCTCAGAAAAGATTATGAGCCGTTTGATGTGGAGGTATAGCACATGATCAGAACAGAAGAAATGCTCCTTAACGTCGGTCCGCAGCATCCAAGTACACACGGCGTGTTCCGCATCGTGCTCAAGATTGACGGAGAGACCATCATCGAGGCGAAGCCTGTCATCGGCTATCTTCACCGGGGCACCGAAAAGCTTGCGGAGGATCTTCAATATACGCAGATCATCCCATACACCGACCGGATGGACTATTTGGCAGCGATGACGAACAATTACGTGATCTGCCATGCAGTAGAAACGATGATGAACCTCGAAATTCCAGAGCGTGCCGAATATTTGCGCGTCATCGTGATGGAGCTCGGCCGAGTCGCCAGCCACCTTGTCTGGTTCGGCACGTATTTGCTTGATATCGGGGCGATGAGTCCATTTTTGTATGCGTTCCGCGAACGGGAAGCGATCATCAACATGCTGAACGAAATTAGCGGAGCACGACTGACGTTTAACTATATGCGCGTCGGCGGTGTGAAGTGGGATGCTCCAGACGGATGGATCGAAAAGGTACGAGGGTTTGTTCCATATATGAGAGAGCAGCTCGCCGGATATCATGATCTCGTTACAGGTAATGAAATTTTTCTTAATCGTGTAAAAGGCATCGGAACATACTCGGCAGAAGAAGCGCTTAACTACTCGCTGAGCGGTGCAAACCTGCGCTGTACAGGCGTGAACTGGGACCTGCGTAAAGATGAGCCGTATTCGATCTATAACCGTTTCACATTTGATGTGCCCGTTTTTTCAAGCGGCGATGCATGGGCGCGTTACCAATGCCGCATGGCCGAAATCGAGGAATCACTGAAAATCCTTGAACAGGCTGTCGAGCAGATTCCTTCAGAAGGAACAGTGATGGCGAAGGTTCCAAAGATCATCAAGCCTCCTGCGGGCGAAGGGTTCGTACGCATCGAATCGCCGCGGGGAGAGATCGGCTGCTATATCGCATCAGAAGGAAAAAAGGAGCCATACCGCCTGAAGTTCCGCCGCCCGTCTTTTTATAACCTGCAAATATTGCCGAAGCTGCTTGTCGGTGAAAACATTTCCAACTTGATCACGATTCTTGGAGGCATCGATATCGTGCTAGGGGAGGTGGATGGCTGATGATGAACGATCTACTCCATTCACAGCCTGGGTGGTATAACGCAGCTGTCTTTTTTGTAATGGGTGCCGTCCTGCTGCTCGTCGTTCTCGGTTTCGTTACGTATGCCATTCTCGCTGAGCGAAAAGTGCTCGGGTTCATCCAGCTCCGTCCCGGACCGAACCGGGTGGGCGGAAAACTCGGCCTGCTGCAGACCGTAGCCGACGTTTTCAAGCTTTTAATAAAAGAAGATACGATCCCGAAACTGGCAGACAAGCCGCTCTTCATACTAGCGCCGGTGCTCGCGTTCTCGCCCGCCTTTATGGTGCTGGCGGTCATGCCGTTCACAGAGCATGTGCAGTTCGCTGATCTTGGTGTCGGTCTGCTGTACTATGTAGGGATTTCAGGGATTTCAACAATTGGCATCCTGATCGGCGGCTGGGCATCGAACAATAAATATTCCTTGCTCGGCGGCATGCGTGCGGCAGCTCAGATGATTTCCTACGAGATCCCGCTCGTCATCTCAGTCGTCGGCGTCATCTTGTTCGCCGGCAGCCTGAACTTGACTGATATCGTCGAGGGCCAGAAGAACGTTGCGTACATTTTTCTGTCGCCGATCGGATTCTTTGTCTTCCTCATTGCATCCATAGCCGAGTTGAACCGGACACCGTTTGACCTGCCGGAAGCCGAATCTGAGCTTGTTGCCGGCTATCATGTCGAATACTCAGGATTTCGTTTCGCGTTCTTCATGCTCTCTGAATACGTGTACTTATTCGCGATGGCATCACTGACAACCGTCCTTTTCCTAGGCGGCTGGAACCCGATTCCGTTTCTGGAGTTTATCCCTGGTGCTGTCTGGTTCGCATTAAAATTCAGCATCGTCGTCTTCTTCATGATCTGGATCCGCGGAACACTCCCAAGACTCCGCGCCGATCAGCTGATGGAATTCGCATGGAAAGTCCTCCTCCCGCTGGCACTGCTGAACATCTTCCTCTCAGCAGCGGTAAAGGAATTGTTTCTAAAATAAGATTTTACAAACAAGCATGGATCGGTTAACTTCCGCTCAAGGATGCTCGCATTTCTCAAGCTTCAACGACTAATGAGGAATGTTTAATTTTTCGTTCAAGTGCTGATGCTGACACCTTCACTTCCATATTCACTTAATCATCTTGAATACATCATTGACAGTTGATAGGAGTGTAAGGCGCCGACTCCTGCGGGATCAGTGGGACAGGTGAGACCTCTTAAGGCGCGTAGCGGCAAGAGGGCTCACCGCTCACCCCGCGGAAAGCGTGCGCCTGAAACGGAGATCAACCTCTTCTCTGAATCCATCAATTCTTAAGAACCGGCCTGAAACTGTAAAGGAGCGTGATGATCATGAAGGGCCTCATGAAAGGATTAAGCTATACCGTCAAAAACCTTGCCAGAGAAAACGTGACGACCAGCTATCCGGACGTGCCGATGCTGATGCCCGACCGTTTCCGCGGCATTCAAAAGTTTTATCCCGAAAAATGCATCGTCTGCAACCAGTGTGCAGCGATCTGCCCTACCGACTGCATCCTGCTGACAGGCAAACCTCATCCGGACCCGGCCAAAAAAGGGAAAATCATCGACACGTACGATATTAACTTCGAAATCTGCATACTGTGCGACCTTTGCACGGAGGTATGCCCGACAGAAGCGATCGTGATGACGAATAACTTCGAACTGGCGGAATACAGCCGGGATGATCTGTTCAAAAACCTGGAGTGGCTCGATGAGAACGATGAGAACGTCAGGAAGGAGAACAAAGCATGAACGGCGATATGATTGCATTCTTTATTCTTGCACTCTGTGCCATCGCCGGCGGTGTGATGATGATCAGCAGTACGAATGTTGTTCATATGGTCGTCTCGCTCATCTTCACATTTTTGGCGGTCGCTGGCATTTATGTCACGCTGTCAGCCGAATTTGTCGCCGGAGTCCAAGTGCTCATCTATTCCGGAGCGATCACGATCATCATGCTGTTCGGCATCATGCTGACTCGACATGATAAAGAAAACGAAAAGAAAACTCCAAAACTGCGCCAGTTCGCGGCTGGGGGAGCGATTCTCGTATTCTTCCTGATCATGTACGGCAAAATAAAAGATTTGAATTTTCCGCAGGGTGATGTGGAGCTGCACGTAGATAACACGAAAAAAATCGGAATCGAGCTGTACTCAAATTACGTGATTCCATTTGAGCTCATGTCGGTGCTGCTGCTTGTGGCACTAATCGGTGCCGTCGTTCTGGCGAAAAAAGACGAAAAAGAAGAGGGAGGCGGAAAAGAATGAGCAGTGTGCCATTATCGATGTACTTGATGCTTGCGCTCATATTGTTCTGCATCGGCCTTTTCGGCGCTCTGACGAAAAAGAACGCGGTCATCGTTTTGATTTCAATCGAGCTCATGCTGAACGCGGTCAATATCAATCTTGTCGCATTCAGCAAATACAGCCTTCATCCGGGACTCTCGGGTCAGATTTTCACGCTGTTCACGATAGCCGTAGCGGCAGCGGAGGCAGCAGTCGGACTCGCTATCCTGATCGCACTCTACCGCAACCGGCCAACCGTTTCTGTCGATGAAATGGATACGATGAAGCACTGAGAGATAAAAGGGGATGAATACTATGTTGCAAAACGCCTGGCTTATACCGCTGTTCCCGCTTCTGTCTTTTATCGTATTAACGGCCTTCCGCAGGCACACAGGGCGCTTAGCGGCGGTGATCGGATTGGCAGCGACAGGCGCCTCGCTCCTGATGGCGCTTATGGTTTTCGCGGAACAGTGGCAAGGAAACTCGTTCAAAGCTGAGATTACGTGGCTTGAGATCGGCGATAAGATCATCACTATGGGATATGAAGTGAATCCATTGAACGCGCTAATGCTCGTAATCGTCACGCTAGTCAGCTTTTTAGTTCATCTTTACTCAAAAGGTTACATGGAAGGCGACAGCCGAATCTCTGTCTTTTACGCGTATCTTGGGCTGTTTACCTTCGCGATGCTCGGGCTGGTGCTCTCGCCCAACCTGCTGCAGGTGTACATATTCTGGGAGCTCGTCGGGCTCGGTTCCTTCCTGCTGATTGGATACTACTATTTCAAGCCTGAGGCAAAAGCTGCTGCGAAAAAAGCATTCATCATGACGCGCATCGGGGATGTCGGTCTTTTTATCGGCATCATTCTATTATTCTGGCAGACCGGAAGCTTTGAATACGATGAGATCTTTAAAGCGGTGGCTAATCAAGAAATCTCGCAAACAATGATCACACTCACGGCACTGCTTGTTTTTGTCGGTGCGATCGGAAAGTCCGGACAGCTTCCTCTTCATACTTGGCTTCCGGATGCGATGGAAGGCCCGACTCCCGTATCAGCACTCATCCACGCCGCGACGATGGTCGCAGCGGGTGTATATCTTGTTGCATCTGCTTTTCCGCTGTTTGAAGCATCGCAAACGGCTTTGACGACTGTCGCGGCTGTAGGCGGAGCGACAGCTATCTTCGCCGCATCGATCGGCCTTATGCAAAAGGACATCAAGCGCGTCCTGGCATATTCGACCGTCAGTCAGCTCGGTTACATGATGCTCGCACTCGGTTCAGCTGGCTATACTGCAGGAATTTTTCATCTGACGACTCATGCATTTTTTAAAGCACTGCTGTTTTTGGCTGCAGGAAGCGTCATCCATGCTGTACATACACAGAACATTGAGGAAATGGGCGGTTTATGGAAAAAACTCCGTCTGACCGGCCCGCTTTTCTTAATTGGTGCTCTGGCAATCTCGGGGTTTCCGCTATTATCCGGTTTTTTCAGTAAGGACGAAATTCTCGCTGCTGTCTATGCAGACGGACGCTACGGCTTGTTCGTACTGGCGCTGATTGCAGCGTTTATGACCTCGTTCTACATGTTCCGTCTGTTTTTCATGGTGTTCAGCGGTCAGCCGCGATCAAAGCAGGACGGAGTGCACGAATCTGGATGGACGATGACGCTTCCTATGATCGTGCTCGGCGTTTTGGCAGTTGTTGCAGGTTATGTAAACACTCCTTGGTTCGGCACATTTTTAAACGATTACCTGGCGCAAGGACCAGTTGAACTGGCTCATGAGCATCATGGGCCGCTCTGGATCCCGATTGCCGCAACAACGGTTTCACTGCTCGGCATCTTGCTCGCTTACTTGATGTATGCGAAAAAGTCGCTAAGCCGCGACTGGCTCAGCCGCTCGTTCCCGAGTGTGAGTGACATCATCTACAACAAGTGGTTTGTGGACGAGGCGTATGAGGCGACTTTTATAAAAGGAACAAAAGCGGCAAGCTGCGGCGGTACTCTCATAGACAGGTATATTGTCGAGGGAGCAGCAGAAGGGACGGTGTCCGCTGTCCAGCTGCTCGCCAAGTCAGGAAATAAGGTGCAGGACGGGAAGGTACAGACATATGGAACGGTCGTCATTCTTGGTCTGGCCGTCATATTTGCGGTCGTCGCGCTGACAGGAGGGTATTTCTCATGAGCAGCATGCTGCTGACATTATTGATTTTTTCGCCGCTGCTTAGTGTGCTGATCCTGCTTTTCGTCCCGTCAGATGACGAAAAGACACTGAAGATGACAGGTGTACTAGGCGCTCTGCTCCCGCTCATCGCGGCAGTCACAGCATTCACTGCTTTTGACACGGCAGAGTCTGGCGTGCAGCTGGAGGAAGTGTATCAGTGGATCACATATGAAGTTTTTCAAGCGAATGGGGAACTGAACTATTCGATTCAATATCATATCGGTGCTGACGGATTGTCGATGATACTCATTCTGCTCACAGCGTTTATCGCATTTCTCGCATCGATCGCTTCATTTTCCATTAAAGAAAAATTAAAAAGCTTCTATATCCTGTTTTTTATTCTGGAGCTCGGCATGCTCGGCGTGTTTTCCGCACAGAACTTGTTTTTATTCTTTGTATTTTTCGAGCTGACACTTGTTCCGATGTTCTTTTTGATCGGACGGTACGGCTACTTGAACCGTGAAAAGGCCGCGTGGAGCTTTTTAATCTACAACGGCATCGGCTCGGCGATCCTGCTCATCGCGTTCGTCGCATTGTTCATGAAGTCAGGATCAATGGCGTTCGACCAGCTGAAGGCAGTATTCGCGCTGCCAGAAGCAGACCTTAAAGAGATGTACTTAACGGAAAATTTCCGAATGGGCATTCTTATCGCAATCCTTGCAGCGTTTGCCGTCAAACTCCCGGTCGTTCCGCTTCATACATGGATGCTGCGCGTTCATGCGGAAGCTCATCCGGCAATCGTAATGATCCATTCAGGCATACTGCTTAAGATCGGAGCATACGGCATGATCCGGTTCGGACTCGGAATCTTTCCTGAAGAGTTCAAGAGCCTGGCGGGAGTAATCGCCGTCCTTGGAGTGGTGAACCTGCTTTACGGCGCGTTCCTGGCACTGTCACAGAGCGATATGAAAAAAGTGCTCGCTTATTCTTCTGTATCGCATATGGGTATCGTGCTGATCGGGCTTGCGGCACTTAACGAATACGGCATTCAAGGTGCAGTATTCCAGACCGTCTCGCACGGATTAATATCGGCGCTGCTGTTCTTCCTAGTCGGTGTGCTCTATAATCGGCGAGGTTCGTCGCAGCTTCATGATTTTGGAGGGCTCGCCAGCCAGATGCCGGTCGCAGCAGGGCTGCTGCTGGCAGGTGGTCTTGCATCCCTTGGACTTCCGGGAATGTCTGGCTTCATATCAGAATTCATGGCCTTTTTAGGGTTATTTGAGGTGATGCCAGTCACGGCAGCAGTCGGAACGATCGGCTTAATCCTTACTGCGGTATACGTCCTTCGCGCTGTGCTTGGCGTCACGTTCGGCCGTGTGAAGCGCGAGGGAACAGTTTACGGAGCAGACATGACAGCCGCCGAACGTTTTCCGGCCTTTATGCTGCTGGCAGCTATTATTATCATCGGGTGCTATCCGGCTTTGCTCAGCGGTTTGCTTGGCGCCACATTAGAAAGCATCAAGCTAGGGTTAGGAGGATAAAGAATGGACACCGATGCATTGCTTTCATATAACTGGGCCATTATGGCTCCAGAATTTACAATTCTAGGCGTTGCCACTCTTTTATCTGTTCTTGACTTGTTCATGGGGAAAAACACAAGCAGGCGCCCTCTGCTCTGGATGGCGCTTGCGGGTGTCGCAGTCGCGATGGCATTCGTGTTTGCAGAGCTCGATACCGATGTTACATCGATCCTGCATGATACATATCGGCTTGATTTTTTCTCTAAAGCATTCAAAATCCTGCTCCTCCTCGGCGGCTTCCTCGTACTGTTGTTAGCAGCAGATTACCGAAAAAAAGAGCTGCAAGAGTACCGCGGAGAATTTTATTATCTGTTTTTGACAGCACTGCTCGGCGCGATGATCATGGCATCGAGTGCCGATATGATCACCCTGTTTGTAGGTCTTGAACTTTTATCGCTTTCTTCCTATATACTTGCAGGGATAAGAAAGAAAAGCGGAAAGTCGAACGAATCAGCCTTCAAATACGTCGTATCAGGCGGCATAGCGACCGCTATCACACTGTTCGGTATGAGCTACATTTTCGGTCTGACAGGGCAGACAAATTTGTTCGATGTTGTCGAGACGCTGCAGGAGCCAGTATTGCTGGAGCATTCTTTCTTGCTCGTGTTCGCTTTCTTTATGACATTTATCGGCCTTTCATTTAAAATTGCTGCCGCACCGTTTCACATGTGGGCACCGGATGTTTACGAGGGAGCACCTATTCCGGTCACAGCTTTCTTGAGCGTCGTATCTAAAACTGCAGGATTTATCATCCTGCTGCGCTTTATTTTGCTGACGTTCATCGCTGCAGCTGGCATCGACCGCGACCCGCTTCTCGTTCAGGTCCAGCCATATGTCATCGTCCTGGCAGCGGCCACGATGATTCTCGGAAATCTCGGCGCGCTAAGACAGCGGAACATTAAGCGCCTGTTCGCCTACTCATCAGTGGCACAGGCTGGATACATCCTCGTCCCGTTCGTATCCAACTCAACGCAGGTGTTCGAGCTGATCTGGTTCTATCTGCTGGCATACATCGTGATGAATATCGGAGCGTTTGCGTGCTTGCAGACACTCACACGCGATGCCGGCTCCAATGATGTGTCCATATTCAGAGGACTGTTCAGCCGCTCACCGTGGCTAGCCTCCGCCATGACGATCTTCCTGCTGTCACTAGCAGGCATCCCTGCAACAGCAGGGTTCGCAGGCAAGTTCGGTATCTTCATGGGTGCACTCGGTCCAGAGCCGGGTCACTACGTGCTTGCGGGCATCATGATGCTTATGACACTCGTCTCTTACGTGTATTACTTTAATATCATCGGCCTCATGTTTTTCCGAAGCGGAGGTACTGGCGGACGCCGCATCTCAATCGCCCCAAGCATCGGAGCCGTTCTCGTCTTCTGTGCCATCGCCACCATCGGCCTCGGCATCATGCCGAACATCGCCCTAGACTTCTTCTTCGGCCAATTCGACGTAAACGAATTCTTCATGAACACAGGCCACAACCACTAAAAAAGACCGCTTCGGCGGTCTTTTTGTTTGGTTCTTGGGCATGGTTTTGGCCAATTAAGAGCTCCGATGTCAACCTGGGGTCCGGTACCGGACTCCACTGCGGGACGCGCAGAAGCAAAAGATGGTTTTACTCTCAGGCCATAATTGGCAAACATTTTCTACGAAGTCAACTGAGGGAACGTGGAGTCGATCTTCAATGAAAGTTCAGGGAGATTCCTTTAAACCTTCAATGGTAATCCATGAGGAGTATTCTCATTCCTGGCAAAATTGCTTTGGTAATACTCTCATTACATGTACTTAATCACCTTGCATTCATCTTTGAATAAAGTTGATTGGAGTGTAAGGCGCCGACTCCAGCGGGATCAGTGGGACAGGTGAGACCCTTTAGGGCGCGAAGCGGCAAAGGGGCTCACCGCCCGCCCCGCGGAAAGCGTGCGCCTGAAACGGAAATCAACCGCTTCTCTGATTACTTTAAAAGCAACAAAGTAAGCGAAAGAGAAACTTTCATAAGAAATACTACGTCTAATTAGTAGGCGAACCGCCAATGTGCTGACGTTCGAAAAGTTTTAATAAAGATAGGTAATTGGAACGATTTAATTACATTGTCGAAGCTTTATGCTAAAGCTGTCGAAATATGTAAAGGGGGATAATGCATTGATAGAAAATGCAGGTCAGAGCGCATTATTACATATTATCGTTAACATCATGTTTCTTGTGATTGCCTGGTGGTCGATGCAGGCATTTCATATTGATAAATTCGTCCGCAAAGGAAAAGTCATGCAGGCGAGGGTACTTTTTATCCTGCTGACAGTAGCACTGGCGAACCTCGCGAGCGATTTTTTCCTCAAGTATTTAAATTATTCCACAAATCTGCAGTATTTATTTTCATGATGCAGCAATAAATACCGCGAAAGATCCTGTCGGAATATGACTTCATCTTCCACGAATACATCCCGCTCACTTGGCAAGAATGTCAAATAGAGAGGATGTGTCCGGGGAATGAAAAAAATGATTGTCGTATTCATACTTATACTATTTAGCATTCATATTTCTGTTTCGTATGCGGAAAGCAGCAATAATCACCGTAAACTTGAGTTGATGGCAGAGCAGCTGGAGAAGCATAATTTAACGCTCTCAAAATGGACTTTATATACGCGCGGGAATTTGGGTTTCAGCAAAGATCTTAATGGGTATTTAGATACAGTGAAGAAGTTGCAAGACAAGATGCCTGAACTCCAGTGGAGCACCGAACCGGTTAAGGTGCGAGAAGAATGGAAAGTTTCAGGCAGAAAAGTGCATGGTGACGGCAGTGTTGAGAGGCTTACAGTTATTGCCTACCCCCACAAAAAGCAATACCAATCGTATTTTATTTATGCGGTTGAAGGGACGCTTTTGCCAAAATCCGGATTTGAAGAAACAGAAAGACGCTTTTATCAAAAAGCAGAAAAGTTTGCCAGCAAGAATTTGAATTATTTTTCTTGTATGTCGGGTATAACCGATGATAAAATGAAGTTTGGTTTGTATAATGAAGCACACGAGCTAGTATCGTCATTCTCCGCTGTTCAAATAGAAGAACTGCAGGAAGAGACGTTTGTATCACTATCGGCATATACTGCATTATGGGATGATGCCATTACTACAGCTCAAGATAAAATGAATCTGCAGATAGCAGTGCGAACCGATGGATTGGGCGGTCGAACAACCGTTACAATTGGAACACCAATAATTACGTCTGAATATTAATATAAGAAAATTGGACGCGGAGGGGAATATCGTTGGAAAAAATCATTGTCCGTGGTGGTAGGCGGTTAGAAGGCTCTGTACGAGTAGAAGGAGCCAAGAATGCCGTACTTCCTGTCATCGCAGCATCAATTTTAGCCAGTAGCGGCACGAGCACGATCAAGGACGTGCCAACCCTTGCTGATGTATACACAATTAACGAGGTACTTCGTTATTTAAATATCGATGTAAAATTCGAGAACAATCAAATCAAAGTGGATGCATCAGGAGAGCTTAAGACAGAAGCACCTTTTGAGTATGTGCGTAAAATGCGTGCATCATTCCTAGTAATGGGACCATTGCTTGCGCGTGTAGGACTTGCGCGTATCGCACTTCCTGGCGGATGTGCTATCGGATCCCGCCCGATCGACCAGCACTTGAAAGGCTTTGAAGCTATGGGTGCAACAGTCAAGATCGGAAACGGATTTATCGAAGCACGCATCGACGGCCGCCTTCAAGGCGCAAAGATTTACTTAGACTTCCCGAGCGTGGGCGCGACGGAAAACATCATGACGGCTGCTGTTCTTGCTAAAGGAACAACGATCATCGAGAATGCAGCGAAAGAACCAGAAATCGTATGCCTTGCGAACTACTTGAACGCTATGGGCGCAACAGTAGTCGGAGCTGGCACTGGCACAATCCGCATCGAAGGCGTCGATGAGCTTTACGGCGCAGAGCATACTGTTATTCCAGACCGTATTGAAGCGGGAACATATATGGTGGCAGCTGCGATTACTGAAGGAGATATCCTTGTTGAAAACGCGATTGCTGAACACCTTCGTCCATTGATCGCAAAAATGGAAGAAATGGGTGTATCGATCCGTGAAGAAGGAAATGGACTTCGCGTACGCGGTCCTAAAGAACTGAAGCCTGTCGACATCAAGACGATGCCGCACCCTGGTTTCCCGACTGACCTTCAATCACAGATGATGGCTCTTCTTCTTCGTGCAAAAGGCACGAGTGTGATCACAGAGACAGTATTTGAAAACCGTTTCATGCACGTGGAAGAATTCCGCCGCATGAATGGAGACATCAAGATTGAAGGCCGTTCATCCGTAATCAACGGACCTGTTCAGCTGCAAGGTGCTGAAGTTCAGGCAACAGACCTTCGCGCAGGTGCTGCTTTGGTACTTGCTGGGCTTGTCGCAGACGGCTACACGCGTGTCACTGAGCTTAAGCACATCGACCGCGGTTATGTTGATTTCACTGGTAAACTTCTTGCACTCGGCGCTGACATAGAGCGTGTAAACGAAGCTTCTGAAGCAGAGCCGGAAGAGCAACAAGAACAATCACTAAAAAGCAATCTTGCCTAAATCATTATAAGCAAACCCCTCCAGCTGGAGGGGTTTTTAATATGGCGTGAAAACCGTAAATATGGGCTATTACATGAGAATTTTTTTCGATATTTTTACTCGGGAATACTGATTAATATCAAAGAAACTTTTTATATGGTCTAGTCAGTTATGAATAGACGTAAAAGCGCTTGTTTACCATGAGTGATTAATGGGAAATCTGCAAATAATAAGAGATGCATTAAGTATTTTGTGAACCATTCAGAAATCTCATGGAAAGGAAGATCTTGATGCTTTGGACGATACTGGTTATTATTATCGCGCTTTGGCTGCTTGGCTTAGTGCTGAAAGTTGGCGGCGCACTAATCCATATCCTGCTTGTTATTGCGGCAATCGTATTAATCATGAATTTAGTAAGAAGGAGAAGATGACTTATGTTATCTTCTTTTTTTATGGTGAAAAACAGCATAGACATATGGGAATAGGTGTAATTTACTGTATTTTTTAAGGATGTTAAGAAGGTCTTTAGACCTAAAATAGCTCTATGTTACAAAAGAATAATCCCTTATAATCAAAATTTTTAAAATAGTTTGAAAACTAAACTATGCGTGCTATGATAATTTCACGCTATTTAGTTTACTTTGATAAAGGGGATACGTACATGAACAAGAAGGTATTGGCATTAGGGTTATCTTTAGGTCTTGCAGCAACACCGTTATTGGGAGGACAAGCTTCAGCGGCAGAAGGGCAAAATGTATTATCCACTAAGAAGTTCAGTGAGTTGACGGGTACTCCAGCATTCGTTTCTGGAAAACTGACAGCTGCGAGCTCAAAATCGGCTAAAGACGTAGTGCTTGGATATTTGAACGCCAACAAGCAATCGTACAAGCTCGGCAAGGCGACAGCAGCAGAGTCTTTCTCTGTTTTATCTGAGAAAAAGGACGAGCTTGGCCGTTCTGTACTGCGTTTACAGCAAACTTATAAAGGAGTGCCAGTTTGGGGATCAACTCAAGTCGCTCACGTGAACGACAAGGGTGAATTGCTTGTTGTATCTGGAACGGTTGCACCTGATCTTGATAAAAAAGCAGGTCTAGGATTCTCCAAAAAAATCTCAGCTTCAAAAGCGATCACGGCAGCTGAAAAAGATTTAGGCTATACACCTAAATATGAGCAATCTCCAAAAGCTGATCTAGTTGTTTTGGCAGATAAAGGTGTATACGCTTATAAAGTAAATCTAAATTTCCTAGCGCCTGAGCCTGGGAACTATAACTATTTCATTGATGCATCAACAGGCAAGGTGCTGAATAAATACAACGATCTTGATGAGGTTCACGGAACGACAGCGAAAGCCCCTGGAGGCGGCGGACAGCCTGTTACTGGAACGAACACAGTTGGATCTGGGAAAGGTGTTCTTGGAGACACGAAATCATTGAATACAACTTTATCTGGAACGACCTACTATTTGCAGGATAACACGAGAGGCGGAGGCGTTTTTACATATGATGCGAAAAACCGCCAGCAGCTTCCGGGATCACTTTGGGCAGATGCAGATAACGTGTTTAACGCGGCATATGACGGAGCGGCAGTTGACGCTCACTTCTATGCTGGAAAGACATATGACTATTACAAGACGGTTTTTAACCGCAATTCGTATGACAACAAAGGAGCAGCGTTAAAATCGACCGTACATTACGGCCGCAGCTACAACAACGCGTTCTGGAACGGCTCGCAGATGGTTTACGGTGACGGAGATGGCTCAACGTTCATCCCGCTGTCTGGCGGCCTTGACGTTGTTGCGCACGAGCTGACTCACGCTGTTACAGACTTTTCATCTGACCTTATCTATCAAAACGAATCAGGTGCTCTGAACGAGTCGCTTTCTGATATTTTTGGTACATTGGTAGAATTCCATGCCAATAACAATCCAGATTACGAGATTGGGGAAGATATCTATACCCCTGGTACGCCGAACGATGCACTACGTTCCATGAGCGATCCGACGAAATATCAAGACCCTGACCACTATTCTGTGCGCTATACAGGCACAGGAGATAACGGCGGAGTGCACATCAACAGCGGTATCATCAACAAGGCGGCGTATTTGCTGGCTGTCGGCGGCACGCACTACGGTGTGACGGTTCCTTCAATCGGAAACGCGAAAGTTGGAGCGATCTACTACCGCGCAAACACAGTATACCTCACTGCTTCATCTAACTTCAGCCAGGCAAGAGCAGCACTTGTACAATCAGCTGCTGACCTGTACGGAGCAGGATCTGCCGAAGTGAACGCTGTAAACAAATCGTACGATGCAGTAGGAGTCTACTAAAATAATCGCAAAGCTGTCTCAAGAGGCTATAGCCTTGGGGCAGCTTTTTCTTTTTGCGGATTGGAGAGACCGGGGTCCGGTACCGTCACGGTACCGGACCCCGGTCTGAAACGGAATCATTGTTTTACTAGAATCATGTTCTATGACGTTTTTTCAGTGTATACAATAGACTATCAACTACACACACGGAGGAACGTCTTTCATGAATGCACGATTTAAGCCTGCTTTATGGATTGCTGCTGTTTTTATTATTGTTGTCCTGATCATCCCCTCCCTTCTCGTGCTCCCTTTTTCCTCAGGTCCTCCGCTTGTCGAGAAAACAGATGAAAAGAGCGCTCGTAACACAAAGCCAAAGGTGCTGCAGATCGCCCATTCGGATATGGTCGTGCCGGTTTACCGCAATGCCTCAGAAAAGGTTGAAAATATCCCGCTTGAGGAATATGTAGCGGGTGTGGTGGCATCAGAAATGCCTGCCAATTTTGAAGTAGAAGCATTAAAGGCACAGGCACTCACCGCAAGGACGTACATCGTGAACAGACTGATGAATAAAGGAAGCAGTGATGCGGTTCCTGCTGGTGCAATCGTAACCGACACCGTACAGCATCAGGTGTATGCGAGTGATGGTGAACTGAAGCAGCATTGGGGGAAAGACTACAAAAAGAACATGGAAAAGATCATCAAGGCGGTCAATGAAACAAGCGGGAAAATCCTGACTTATGACGGAAAGCCGATCAATGCCAGCTTCTTTTCAACGAGCAATGGATATACCGAAAATAGCGAGGAATATTGGGATAATCCTTACCCTTATTTAAAAAGTGTGAAGAGTCCATGGGATGAGAAATCTCCTAAGTTTAAGGAAACTACTGAGATGAGTGTCAGGCAGGTCGAGCGCTTGCTCGGCGTCAAGCTTTCAAGTGACGGCGAGATCGGCAAGGTGAAAAAGAAAACAACCGGCAATAAAATCGCACAGTACCAGATTGGCAAAAAAACGTTCAGCGGCCGTGAGATAAGAGAGAAGCTAAAGCTCAGATCTTCTGATTTTTCATTAAAAAGAAAGGGGAAAGTGGTTCTCGTATCTACGAAAGGGTACGGCCACGGTGTCGGGATGAGCCAATACGGCGCCAACGGCATGGCGGCAGAAGGCAAGTCGTATCAAGAAATCGTAAAGCACTACTATAAAAATGTTGTGGTTACTGACTATCGGCCCGTGACAGCGGTTAAATAGAATAAGAATGATAGCCCGCCCCTCGTGAGATGAGGGGCGGGCTTTTTGATTGTGTTTTGACCGGTTTGTATT
Source organism: Fictibacillus aquaticus (assembly GCF_002245695.1). Taxonomy (GTDB): domain Bacteria; phylum Bacillota; class Bacilli; order Bacillales; family Fictibacillaceae; genus Fictibacillus; species Fictibacillus aquaticus. Next base: position 392,115 of record NZ_NOII01000003.1, read on the forward strand.
TGAGCTGCAAGTTAAGCTTATTAGAATGCTTTTTTTTATTGCTTTGGATCTTACTTGCTTAATCATCTTGAACCATCATTGATAAGTTGATCGAAGTGTAAGGCGCCGACTCCAGCGGGACAAGCGGTCAGGTGAGACCTCTCAATGGCGCGTAGCGACGAGAGGGCTCACCGCCCGCCCCGCGGAAAGCGTGCGCCTGAAACGGAGATCAACATCTTCTTTGATTTCTTTAATAGCAACATTGAATTACATATAACAGTTTAAGAGAGGAAGTCCTGCTTTGTCGAAAATTAATTCTCTATCTTTTTTTAGGGCAAAGTATATATTTTCAGAATTCTGTTCAAACTTGTTGCTGAGGTGATGAAAAAATGAAAGAAGAAGAAAAGCAATCCAAAAAAACATTATCAATGAAAGGCAAGGGAAGCAGAATGGCGAAAAAACGCTGGGTGTATCCTGCAGTATATCTTAGTTTTGCAGCAGTTATTTTAACGTCGGTTTTATGGTATCAAAATGATGCAAAGAACACGAAGGAGGGCACTCCTGAGAGCGCGTTCGAATCTGAGAACAGCGCAGTACCGGTATCTCTATCAAAAGAACAGTTCCAAATGCCAGTGGCGGACCCAGATAGTGTTTCTGTCGTAAAGGACTTTTACAGTGACGAAGCAACAGCTGCTGAAAAAGAAGCGGCGCTCGTTGTGTACAACAACATCTATTACATGAACCGCGGAATTGATCTAGCAACAGAAAAGAACGAAAGCTTTGAAGTAACAGCCTCATTAAGCGGTAACGTTGTCAAAGCTGGGAAAGACCCTGAGCTTGGATACATTGTTGAAATCGAGCATGCAAAAGGTGTTGTCACACACTATTCATCACTCGCTTCAATCAATGTGGAGGAAGGCGACGCAGTTAAGCAAGGCGACGTGCTCGGTAAAGCCGGCCAAAACGTTTACGACAAAGATGCGAAAGTTCACGCACACTTTGAAGTCCGTAAAGACGGCCAGCCAATCGATCCGATTTCTGTCTGGAACCAAAACGTCACTGAAGTAGCAGCAAGCTTCGAGCAGGCGAAAGAACTGCAGAAGAAGCAAGCTGAAGAAGAGCAAAAAGCAGCAGATAAAGCAGCTGAGCAGGAAAAGAAAGCTGAAGATAAGGGCAAGGAAGAAGGTTCTAAGGACCAAGGCAAGGACAAGGATCAAGGCAAGGATGGCAAAGACCAAGGCAAGGACCAAGGTAAGGATGCCAACGCAGAAACAGAGTCTTCAACTGAAAGCTCTGAAACTGAATAACGTACGAAAAGAACAGGAGCGATCCTGTTCTTTTTGCGTTGTGCATCTGTTATTGTCTGCGGGTCCCGAACTGCGCGTTGATCTGGCCCTGAATCATCGTGCGGACTTCGGCTTTGCTGCTTCGTTTGCTTTCCTGAACGAGTTCGCGGCGGATCTCGTGTGTCTGCACACCATCCTCGATTTTATCTGCGATGACCATAAGCCGTTCAACATCTGAAAAGGAATACTTGCGGCTGCCGCCAGCGGACCGGACAGGAAAGATCAGCTTTCTTTCTTCATAATAACGGATCTGCCGGTCGCTGAGTCCGGTAAGTTCTCTCACTACGCCGATCGTGATCACTTTTTTGTCTTTATACGGCTCCTCGCTCCTCACTTTCCCACCGCCTCTGTGCCCTCTTGATAATGTGAGAAATTATAACATAATAGAACCGAAAATCAGAAAATTTAAACCATTTAAGTTAGTTTTTGTTCGGTCCGCTGCTTGTTATTTAGGAGAAGAAGCCTCAATTCAGTAAGCGTTAAATGGTAAAGCTGGCGGTCCTCCTTTTTAAAAACACCCGCTTTAAGCAGGTGTTCAATATAATGCTGCTTCGTTTTCTCAAGAGCTGCACGAAACTGAACCGACATATTACCCTCTCCTTTCATTGCCCCCTGTTACAACTCATCTTAAAAGAAATTTCCAATACTATCCGCTAGTTTGTAAGAAAACCTGACAGACTTTTTGAAACTTAGGGTTGGATTTGGGGTACGGTACTCGAGGTATCGTACCCCGCATTTAATGCAGTATCGAATATTTTTATAAAAACAGAGATTTTTCCGCGTTAACTCAGCAAATTTTTGCGTTAATAGCTCAAATGATAATCCCAAGAGCTAAATAAGGCAGTTTTTCGTCACTTGGTCAGCCTTGTAACTCCCCCAATCACAGCATTTCTGAGAATTCTTATATCATTTGAAGGAATTCTTGAAGCATTTCAAAATTTTTTCATAGCTTTTCGTGGATTTCTCACATCATTTCAGCTGATTTTTAAATCATTTCTATAAATGTCTTCACAAGATTCGCTCCAGCTAGGCTTGCCTGCAATCTAAAGCTTAAGGATAGAGGAGCTTGAAGAAGCACATGCGCATAATGGTTTGCCTAAGGCCAAAACCAAAAAAATGTATCTAATCTACCTGATTTACTCTGGCTAATTCTTTCATTACTTTAGCTTATTCATCTTGAGTCCATCATTGATAAAGTTGGTCGTAGTGTAAGGCGCCGACTCCAGCGGGACGAGTGGGACAGGTGAGACCCTTTAAGGCGCGTAGCGGCAAAAGGGCTCACCGCCCGCCCCGCGGAAAGCGTGCGCCTGAAACGAAGATCAACCTCTTCTCTGATTTCTTTAAAGCGGCGTGATTAACAAAAACAGCCTTTCTAAAAAAGTACCGTACCCCAAATATCCGTTTAGGCATATAACTTGGTATGTCTTAATAAACTGAAAACAAACCTACAATTATTTTAATCGAGGGTGAGCGGTGAGAAGACGTACTATGGCTGCGGTGAAAAAGGGAATGGGGTAATGTTTATAAAACACACAGGATACTAACCAGACTTGTTGTCGCGTAGCTTGATCTCAGAAGTCTCAATCGCATCTCTCACTATCCAATTCAGGGAGGCGAGTGGTGTGCACGATTACATCAAAGAGCGAACCATCAAGATAGGGCGTTATATCGTGGAGACAAAAAAAACCGTAAGAATGATCGCAAAAGAGTTTGGTGTATCCAAGAGCACAGTGCATAAAGACCTTACAGAACGGCTGCCGGAAATTAATCCTGATCTGGCAAACAACGTGAAGGAGATCCTCGAGTATCATAAATCCATCCGGCATTTAAGGGGCGGTGAAGCGACTAGAGTCAAATACAAAAAAGGTACAGAGGAAGTTGTGCAATAAACCAAATTTATGTAATTTTTTACTTCCTGTAAGCCATCATTATGATATAATGGTAAATTGGATACATCTTCGTTAATTTACTATAAATGTCATAAAATTTGATGGAATGGTTTCATGCAGGGAGGAGCAGCAAAAATGTTTTCAAGGGATGTAGGAATCGACCTTGGCACTGCCAACGTGTTGATTTATGTAAAAGGTAAAGGGATTGTACTGAACGAGCCATCTGTTGTGGCGATTGACACGAATACTGGCAAAGCGCTTGCAGTTGGAGAAGAAGCATTTAAGATGGTCGGGCGTACGCCAGGCAACATAGTGGCGATCCGCCCGATGAAAGACGGCGTTATCGCTGACTTTGAAGTAACCGAGCAGATGCTCAAGCATTTTATTGACAAGATTCAGGTAAAAGGCGTTTTTGCCAAGCCGCGCATCCTGATCTGCACGCCGACGAACATTACGTCCGTTGAGCAGAAAGCGATCCGTCAGGCCGCACAAAAATGCGGAGCGAAGCATATTTTCCTTGAAGAAGAGCCAAAAGTGGCAGCGATCGGAGCGGGAATGGACATTTTCCAGCCAAGCGGCAACATGGTGGTGGACATCGGCGGCGGAACGACCGATGTAGCCGTGCTCAGCATGGGGGATATTGTTACATCCGCTTCGATTAAAATGGCCGGAGACAAATTCGATTCTGAAATCCTGAACTACATAAAGAAGGAATACAAGCTCCTGATCGGCGAAAGAACCTCTGAAAATATTAAAAAGCAAGTAGCGACCGTCTTCCCGGGCAGCCGCAATGAAGAGCTTGAAATCCGCGGGCGCGACATGGTTTCAGGACTGCCGCGCACAGTTACGGTAAGATCTGAAGAAATCATGGACGCGCTCATGGAGCCGGTCATGACAATCGTTCATGCGGCGAAAAGTGTATTGGAAAAAACACCGCCTGAATTGTCAGCGGATATCATCGACCGCGGCATCATGCTTACTGGCGGAGGTGCGCTATTGCACGGAATCGACCAGCTGTTTGCACAAGAGCTGAAAGTGCCGGTCTTCATCGCAGAAGATCCGATGGGTGCAGTAGCCCGCGGAACAGGCCTCATGCTCGAGCATATGGACAAAATCGCGAGAAGAAAAGTATTATAAAACACAAAAGAACCTCCTTTTCCACTTATGGAAAAGGAGGTTCTTTTGTGTTTTATGGATAGAATTTTCATGGGAATCCACTTTGGGAATTAAGTAAAAGGTATCGCTACATTTTTATTATGATTGCGAACTAAACGGTCAGAGTGTTTTAAGCTGACGGTTAGATGACATTTGTACGTTTAAGGTTTAAAAAAACTTGAATTATAAAAATAATAGCGGGCTGCCCTAGGGAAAAACCTGGGGGATGCGAAAGGATTGGATTACGATGCATACGGCCGCTGGGCAGCCCGCAATATCCTGGTATGGGAGCAGGATATGTGAAAATCGTAATAAAAATTTTGTTCATTGTCTAATGCACAAAGCCCTTTTTAAGACGCTTATCACCCCGTTTAGAATTTGCGCTTCCCCCGAATGGAAACTATCAATCCCTTTTACACTCTTTTTTTGAATAAATAGTGCAGATACATAACACTCTGTGCAGAAAAGAATTCGGACTTTTTCACATATTGTTATTAACAACTAACAATATGTGCCGATATAAAAAAGTATAAAAAACGATCCACATCTTTTTCCCCGGGAGGAACGAACATGATAAGGGGTTTTTATAATGCTGCTGCGGGCATGCTCGCACAGCAGCGCAAGCAGGAGCTGCTTTCTAATAATATCGCGAACGCGAATACACCGGGGTTTAAAGCTGACTCCGCCTCGCTGCGCGCATTCCCAAACATGCTGCTGCAGCAGATGAACAACACCACTTTTGGAAGCGGAAGAGCGGGACAGACAGTTGGAACGCTCAGCACAGGTGTTTATTTACAAGAAACGATCCCTGATTTTAGACAGGGTGATATAAGAGAAACCGGAATCAAGACAGACTTCGCCCTTTTACAGGGTACGGTACCGGTTAATGAAGAAACAGGCAAAGCGGGTGCACTCTTTTTTGTTGTAAACGTGAATGGAGAGGACCGCCTCACACGCAATGGGCACTTTACTGTCGATGCTGATGGAAGACTGACGACAGCTGACGGGCATACTGTCTTGAACACGGAAGGCGATCCGATCACGGTAAGCGGCCAGAATTTCTCGGTAACACGTGACGGGAGAGTGCTCGACAACGGCCGTGACGCAGGACAGATCAATGTAGCATTCGTAGAAAATCCAGACAGGCTTGCTAAAGAAGGAAACGGGCTTTTCCGTGCTGAAGGTCCCATAACAAGTGCGATAGGAAACGGAAATATTTCTTACGGCATGCAGCAGGGATTCCTTGAACGGTCAACGGTAGATGTGGAGCAGAATATGGCGGACATGATGAATGCGTACCGTTCGTTCGAAGCAAACCAAAGGGTTCTTCAGTCGTATGACCGGTCACTCGAAAAAACGGTCAATGAAGTCGGCAGGATCGGATAAGGAGGCCGCTTATTATGAATAAAATGATTATTAATTCCAGCGTGACAATGGGGCAGCTGCAAATGCAGCTCGACACAATCGCGAATAATATGGCGAACAGCAATACGACGGGGTATAAGAGCCGCCAAGTGCAGTTTTCTGACCTGCTTTTTCAGCAGGTGAAGGGACTTCCATACGCGGAAAACGAAAACAGCCGCGTAACACCGGAAGGCACGCGTTTTGGAAGCGGTGCAAGGCTCAGTTCAACAGCAATGAACATGGCCGCAGGCTCGCTTCAGCAGACTGGCCGTTCGCTGGACTTTGCCTTAACATCACCGCAATCTTATTTTCAAATACAAGTAAGCGATGATAATGGAAGAAACGTTACCGAGTATACGAGGGACGGAGCATTTTACTTAAGCCCTTCTGCAGGGAATCCGAATGAGCTGGATCTTGTGACATCTGACGGCAACAAAGTGCTTGGGACGAACGGTCCGATTAAGATTCCAAGCGGCTACAAGGAAATTTCCATTGGACAAAACGGCGCGATTTCGGTAACGTTAACTAATGGAACGACCGTTAACGCGGGCCAGCTGGCTGTCGTAACGATCAACAAACCGGATCTCATGCTGTCAGTCGGGCACCATTTAAGGCTTCCTGAAAATATTCAGGCCGCTCAGGTCATGACGGCGGCAGCGGGAAGGGAAGCAGCTGTCCAGCAAGGTGTACTGGAGGCTTCCAACGTGGACATCGCCACAGAGATGTCCGACCTCGTCAACGCACAGCGCTCGTATCAGTTTAATGCGCGCACCATTTCAATGGCAGACCAGATGATGGGGCTTATTAACGGAATACGCTAAAATAAGGCAGGTAACGAAACGATGGCACAGGAACAGGAACCCGTAACTGAAAAGAAGCAGCGCTATAAAGAAAAAGAAAAAATGAAGGCAGACTCTTTGCGTGAAGAAAAGAAAAAATCCTTCGGCAATAAACGCCGCATTTTTCCGATCTGGCTCCGGCTTATTGTCATCCTTTCACTCATGGTCATCCTTTTCGCCGCAGGCACGATGGTCGGCTATGGCGTGCTGGGCGGAAAAGAATCGAAGGATGTATTCAAGAAGGAAACGTGGACGCATATCGTCGACCTTGTGAAAAAAGAGCAGTAATTTTATAATGTAGAAAGCAATGGTTATGATGCCGTTGTTTTCTTTTTAATGTATAATTAGTACCAGGTAATAGAACCTAACGATATATATCGTGATGAGAGGGGACATTCACATGTTAAACATTGATCAAATTAAAGAGATTATTCCTCACCGATACCCATTCTTGCTCGTAGACCGCATTCTCGAGGTAGAAGATGCACAGCGCGCGGTCGGGATCAAAAATGTATCAGCAAACGAAGAATTCTTCAACGGCCACTTTCCAGAATACCCAGTCATGCCTGGCGTACTAATCGTGGAGGCACTCGCGCAAGTCGGAGCAGTAGCGATGCTGAAAAAAGAAGAAAACCGCGGACGCTTAGCGTTTTTTGCAGGCATCGACAACTGCCGCTTCAAACGCCAAGTCATCCCTGGCGACCAGCTTCGCCTTGAAGTTGAGATGACCCGTGTACGCGGATCCATCGGAAAAGGCAAAGCCGTAGCCACAGTCGACGGCGAACTAGCCTGCGAATGCGAGATCACCTTCGCATTGAAATAATGGGGTCCGGTACTCGAAAAAGACAAAACAGCTGATTTGTCTTTCTAAGAAGGACAAAGTAAATATCATGTTGGACGGGGTCCGGTACACAAAGCAACCAGCGCTTTGTGTACCGGCTTTTTAATGCGTGGAGTACCGTACCCCCGAAGTTGTTTTTCATTATTCTTTTAAGAAAACAATTCTCAAAATATGGGTTTTACATTATGATAAAACAAGATGATATTTTAACATAATGAAGAGGTGCGGTGAGGGATGAGGAAAAAATGGAGCTTGATTGTGCTGGCGGCAGGACTTGTGGCAAGTTCAGTGCAGACATATAACACAAACCCGGTAATGGTTTCAGCTCAGGAGCAAGGAACAGTAGTAACGGAATCAATTTTAGAGGATACGGTTTGGACAAAAGATAAATCACCATACATACTGCAAAGTGGATTGTTCATTGCAAGCGGCAAAACGCTTACGATTGAACCGGGGGTTAAAGTTGAAGGGCAATCATCCAGCTTTACCGAACTGCTTATTGAAGGCTCTTTAGATGCAAAAGGGACGGCAGAAGATCGCATCGTATTTGAGAATGTTTATTTAAAAGGAACGAATTTCATCGGCAGCCGTATTGCAATCTCTAATAGCGATGTTTCAAGACCTTTTGGAGGCTTTTTGCTTACTGTTCCAGGGAACTTTTCCGACATCCAGTTGCTGAACAACTCATTTTCAGGCGGAAGTGTCATTTTAGGCAACATGAAAAACACTTCATCAGTCGAGGGAAATCTTTTCGCAAAAAAAGCATCTCTTTCTGTCAGCAACGGAAGCGGCCTTGTAACTGTGAAGAGGAATACATTTGATAATGGCGATTCTGAGAGCAGCACGGCTGATTTTGAGATGAACTGCAGTGATCCGAACTGTTCAGCGCCTAACATCCTAGTTCAGGAAAACAATTTCCTCGGCAGCGGTCATATTAAAGTGAAGCTGAACGGCAGCAAGAATCTCGAGTTTAACGGGGACAGCAACTATTGGGGGACGCAGGAGCCTGATACGATTAACAGCTTGATCGTAGACGGAAAAGATTTTTCTAACAATAACCTTCTTTCGATCGGAAATCCGGCACAGAAGCCATTTGCGAATGGATGGCCGGCAGGAGAAGAGGCGGCGCCAAAAGTCAGCGATTTAACGAGTGAAGATGCTTATGTTTCTGGAGTGGCAACTCCGGGTCACATCGTTCAGGTTTGGAAAAACGACGATTTGATTGGATCCGGGAAAGCTGTTGCAGCTGACGGGGGTATATTTAACATCGCCATAGATTCGCAGAATGCTGGCGATAAGCTGGAAGTCGTTGCTTTAAAGCCAATCTCAGGCTATGTAAGTGCACCGGCCATCGTAACGGTAAAGCAGTACATTCCGCGGTTTTACGAGGTATCCGAGGTGACGGACCAGTCTGTTTCGGTAACGGGGCGTACTGCTCCATATGCAGAACTGAAGATTTTAAATGGTACTGCCCTTGTGGGGTCCGGTACTGCAGATTATGTTGGATACTTTAATATTTCGTTCCTAGCTAAACAGCCTGGAGGTACAGTCCTTGATGTGAATGTGAGAACGACAAAAGGCAGCGAACGCACGTACAGCATTGCGGTAGTTGACAATACAGCACCAGCCGCGCCTAAAGTTAACCCAGTTAGTAACAAAAGCGTATATGTGACTGGGACAACGGAACGCGGGGCAGTGGTTTCCGTTCAGGCTGGCGGAAAATCGTATACAGGCGCTGCTGACAGCTACGGCAAGTTCAGGATCGCCATTCCTGTCCAAAAAGCGGGCACAGCGATTACGGTCACCGCAAAGGATGCTGCTGGCAATGTGAGCGCGCCAGTCACTGTTAAAGCGACCAAAATCGCACCTGACGTTCCGGCAGTAACCAGCATCAGCAACAAGGCATCAGTGGTAACAGGAACTGCTGAACGGTATTCCACAGTCAAAGTACAGATCGGGTCAAAAATCTACTCAGCAAAAGCTGACGGATACGGCAAATATAAGGTGAGCATACCGGTCCAGAACACCGGAATGACGGTGTACGTCACTGCGACTGACAAGTACAGCAGAGTGAGTCTGGCAAAAGTGACGAAGGTTTACCGCGCGGCGCCGAACATGCCGGCAGTGAGTCCTGTGCGCTATACGTCGACTTTGGTGAAGGGGAAAACCGAGCCTTCGATCATGGCGTATGCGAAAATCGGAACTAAAGTTTACAGCACGAAATCTGCTGCTGACGGAACATTCAACATCACAATCCCAAAGCAGAAAAAAGGTATTAAAATCTACGTTACTGCCAAGGATGCGAAGTCCATGGTCAGCGCAGCACGCGTTGTAACGGTATACTAATACAACCCGAAAGCTGAAATCCGTTGTTTAAACGGTTTTCAGCTTTTTAACTTTTGGGGTACGGTACTCACAAGTGTCCACTCCTGAAATAGCTTCGTTTGTTGCATGTGAGTACCGTACCCCCAGATTCAACAATCTAACAAATGTTAAGGAAATATAAAGGAAATTCCCTCTTTTGTGAAGGGTTTGTTAGGTGTTGGTAAATCACGGATTTTTAGCTTTTTTGCGTGATATAGTAAGGACAGGAAGGCGATCCGCAGTTCTGGCAGTACCCTTAATTTCCAAATCCGGAGGGAGCAATCGAAATGTCAAAATCATTATTAATGAAAATTGGCGCGTCTCTAATGGCAATGTTTTTGATCACTGCATGCGGCAACGCAGAGGAGAAAAAAGAGGAAGAAACAGGTACAGAACAAAGCCAGGATCAGGATACACAGGATGAAGAAACTTCAGCTGATGAAGATTCTTCAACAGAACAAGAAGGGCAATAAATTTCATTCAAAAAAGAAGAAAACCGGGCTGCCGCAGCACCCGGTTTTTATTAATGCATTAACTGATGAAGGGTCAAACCGACCTTTTTTAAATCCAGCACCTGTTTGTCGTTGATAACGATGACTGGGCGGTTAGGCTTGTCAGGATGAACATGAAGGATGCGGCCAGTACGATCATCCTTTAACTGGATAAGGCGCCCTTTTTCGTGCTGAAGAAGGTAAGCAGTGAAAGCTAAAATAATATTTTCGCTCAAACGGCCTTTTTCAGCTTCTTTTACTAGTTCATCGACCGCGAAAAATACGGAACGGGCACCCTTGTATACTCGGTTCGAGCAGATGGCGTCGAACGTGTCAGCTACAGAGAGGATTTGGATCAGCATAGGAATTTTCTCGCCCTTAATGCCGCCAGGATAGCCAGTGCCATCATTTCTTTCGTGATGCAGCAGTGAACTCAGAAGGAAGATTGAATCAAGCGGTGAGTCTTTAAGAAGATCATAGCCGTACTTTGTATGCTTTTTAATCTCCTCAAACTCTTCAGCAGTCAGTTTGCCAGGCTTGTTCAGGATGTTCTGATCGACCTTCAGCTTGCCGATGTCATGAAAAAGCCCCATGCGTGCAAGCAGGATCTGATCTTCCTCAGGAAGGCTGAGCAGCTCGCCGATCTTGCGCGCGATGATGCCTACGTTCAAACAGTGCTTGAATAAATACGCATCTACAGCTACCTTTTGCAGTATGCATTGAATAAAGTCTCTGTCATCCCTCAGCTGAAGAATCAAGTCATCTTGAACGGACGCTGCCTCAATAAACAGCTCCTCCGTCAAAACACCTGTGTCGTTGATATTATGAAAAATACCCTCGATCAACTGCATGTTCTCCTCATAAAGCTTTTGAATGACAGATTCCTGATGCTCAGAACTTGCCGCTTCTTCCGTATGCTCAGAATGATCGCTCAATTCAGCAATCTGATGTTTATCTAAATGTTCGATATGATAATCAGTCAGTACAGTGCCTTTAGATATTAGAAGACGGCCGTCAGCAGAATACACATCAGCATCTACTGCATCACCAAGCCTAAACAACAGCTTCGCAGACAAAATAAACTCCCCCTCGAATGGGTTATTATATGATTTTGAGATTAGGGGTCCGGTACACTTTAAAAAAGCCGTGTGTGCCAAACATCTCAAATAAAGTCGAAAATTGGTATATTACGCTATTCTATTATAACAGCAGGGCAATATTTGGGAAATAGTACCGGACCCCACAATTTATAATTTTTTCTTCAAAAAGGCAGTCGTTACATTATAAGGAATAAGTCCTATTCTTTACGTGGTGATGGTGTGGTTTAATGAAATAAAGCGTGAAAGCGTTTTCTTGTGGTGGGAAATTATGCAAACGCTTTCTCTAGCGAATGGGGGATGAAAGATGGGAAGTAAAAGTTTTCGCAGCGGTATGAGCTGGGTTCTTTTATTGACGCTATTTGTGCAAGCGTTTGCAACTTCGCTCACAGCTGCACCGCAATCTGCAAACGCAGAAGGACGGACGGTCACGCTCGTAGGGAGCCTGCAGAATGAACTTGGCGCAGAGAAAGAATGGGACCCTGCAGATACGAAGACTGTTATGGCGCAGCAGCCTGACGGAAAGTACAAGCTATCCGGTACATTGCCGGCTGGCAGCTATGAATACAAGATCGCCATCAACGGGTCTTGGGACGAGAATTATGGAGTAGATGGCGTGAAGGGCGGCGACAATTACAAGATGACGCTCGACAAGGAAACGAACGTGACCTTCATTTACGACGATACGACACATAAAGTGACGATTCCTGTGGCGCTTCCAGAATCCGATCTTCCGCGTATCGTAGGCGATATCCAGCCTGATCTTAACGCGGGCGGCGAGTGGTCTCCCTCTGAATCTACTGCTATTTTAAAAGATGAAGACGGGGATAACATCTATACTTACAGTGCGAAAGTGCCAAAAGGCAAGCACGAGTTCAAAATTGTGCTAGGAAACAGCTGGGACAAGCCAGCTTACCCGCAGGACAACTTTAAGCTTGCTGTGCTGAAGGACGCGAGCATTACGTTCTTCTACAACCACGACACAAAAGCGGTTTACACCGATTACGATCCTGGTGTGCCGGACGGCTCTGTTCAGAGCGACAAGCTGTATCATGACACATGGAATAACGCGTACCGTACCCCATTCGGGGCTGTGAAAACAGGAGACAAGGTCAAGCTCCGCCTACAGGCAAAGAAGGGCGACCTGACAGCGGCGAAAGCGTATGTGAGAAACTACAACTCTGGCAGCACGAACGTCATCAACATGGAATACGCGGGCTGGCTTGAGCTTGACGGAAAAGAAGTTGAGCTATGGGAAGCGGTCGTGACGCCAAAAGAAAAAGGCGTGTACGGCTACAAGTTTATCGCGCGTGATGGCGAAAGCCAGAAAGAGTACGGTGAGGATACGAAAGAAGGCGGAACAGGAGCGGCAGCTGACAGCAACGCCGGCCTTTTCCAGATGACTGTTTTTGATCCAGCATACAAAACACCTGACTGGATGAAGGAATCTGTCGTATATCAGATATTCCCAGACCGTTTCAACAACGGCAATAAAAAGAACGATACAGCCAAGACAACGGCTCGCGGCACCGAGCCGATCGAGCACCAGCAGTGGAACAATCTGCCGGATAATCCACGCCAGGCAGAAAATCCTGACTACAAAGGCGACAGCATCTGGTCGAACGACTTTTTTGGCGGCGATATTGCCGGCATCAAGCAGAAACTCGACTACATTCAATCTCTTGGCGTAAACACGCTTTATCTGAACCCGGTAGCACACGCCGCATCCAACCATAAGTATGATGCGACAGATTTTAAAGCGATCGATCCGATGTTCGGAACACCGGAAGAGTTTAAGGCGTTCACAAAAGAATTGAAAAAGCGTAAGATGCATCTGATATTGGACGGCGTGTTCAACCACGTCGGCGATGATTCGATCTATTTTGACCGCTACAGCAAATATAAAACAGTAGGCGCGTACGAATACTGGTCTGCAGTTTATGACCTCGTCAACAAAGGCACTTCAGAAGAGGCAGCGAAAAAGCAGGTTGAAGCGAAATTAACAGCAGAAGGACAGACTTTCAGCCCATACGGCTTCCATAACTGGTTTAACATCGACAATGAAAAAGTGAACGGCGTCTATAAATACCAGGCATGGTGGGGCTTTGACTCGCTGCCTGAAATCGAGTCCATCCCTGGCAAAGCGGTGGATTACAACTCTGAGCTGAACAACGAAAAGTTCGCAGATTATATCATGTATGACGATGATTCAGTTGCAAAATCATGGCTCGACCGCGGCGCATCCGGCTGGCGTCTGGATGTTGCAAACGAGGTAGATACCGAGTTTTGGCGCGAGTTCCGTGACGAGCTGAAAACGGGAAGCGACACCGATCCGCTTATCCTCGGCGAGATCTGGGATGACGCGTCCAAATACTTCCTTGGAGACCAGTACGATTCGGTCATGAACTACCGTTTCCGCGGTGCGCTGATTGATTATTTGAAAAACGGCAACGCGGAAGGTGCGGAAAGCCAGCTGAACGCCGTGTTTGAAGACTATCCGCAGGAAGCGTTCTACGCGCTCATGAACTTGATGGGCTCGCATGACACACCGCGTGCGGCGTTCGTTCTCGGAAACGGAACAGACACGTACGAGCGTGCTGAGCTCGATAAAAAGTATGACCATGAATTAGGACTTAAACGTTTAAAATTAGCAGCTGTACTCCAGATGGGCTATGCCGGCGCACCGACCGTTTATTACGGCGATGAAGCAGGTGTGACCGGCTCCAAGGATCCGGACGACCGCCGCACATACCCATGGGGCACGGAAGACAAGACTCTTATTAAACACTACCAAGCTGTCGGAAAAGTGCGCAGCGACTATCATGAGCTGTTCAGCTACGGCAAGCTTCATAACCTTTACGCAAAAGGCGATGTGATGGCGTATGGCCGAACAGACAAGAAAGATGCGGCAATCGTGATCACGAACCGCGGAAATGAAGCGAAAACGGTTGAGCTGAATGTAGCCGATCTTCTTGTAAACGGTCTTCAGCTGAAAGACCAGCTCGACAAAGCGTACAAAGCGCAAGTGAAAAACGGCAAGCTTAGCATCACGGTACCCGGGATGACGGGCCGCATGCTCACAATAGAAAAAGGCGAGAACAACAAGCGGCCTGACAGTGTGAAGCAAGTGTACGCGTTTGAAAACAGCCATAAAGCGCTTCTCGCATGGAAAGGCAGTGCGAAGTCATATGCTGTCTATCAGACTACGGTGAGCGGAGCGTTTTATAAGAAAATAGGAGAAACAAAACGAAACACGTTCACAGTAACAGGCCTCGATAATGGCCGTAAATATTATTTTGCGGTAGCCGCGATCGACAAGAACGGCAATGAATCTGTGAAAAAAGAAACACCGAAAGCGGTCATCCCGCATGTGGAACTTAAGAAAGGCAACTACAGCATCGAGAACGTGACGAAGCTGGCAAACGGCACGCTTGATCTATCGCAATCGCAAACCGTAACTGCTGACATTTTTATAAAAGGTGAAACAGAAAGCGATGAAGCGGAAGGCTTGCTCGGCAAGCTTCAAGTTAAAGAGCCAGGCAAGACAGTATGGACAGATGTGAAGGCAGCGTACACAGCGCAAAACGGTACGTCTAACGTGTACAGCGCGAGCTTCCTGCCAGTTGATACGGGCAGCTACGAATACCGTTATGCGTTCTCAACGAATCTAGGACGCACGTGGGTAACGAGCGCATCGCAGACAGTGAACTTTGTAAAAGGCGATGACAATACGCCGCCGGCAGCAGGCATAGCGCTTAAGCAGCCATCACAGGAATCTGGCCAGGTAAATCTGAGCTGGACTGTGGACGGAGCGAACGATCCGTACATGGCAGCGATCGTGCGCGATGGCGTGATCATCGACAGACTGCTGGATCTTAGCAAAACCACATATAAAGACTTGAATGTGGCGAACGGCACGGCTTATAACTACGAGATCCACCTGTACGATAAAGCTGGTAACGTTGTGAAGTCTAATGCAGTTAATGTGACGCCTGACCTTGTGATGGTGAAGGTAACGTTCAAGGTGAACGCACCTTCCTACACCGAGCAAGGTGCGAGCATTTCCATACCGGGCAGCGGCAACGGCTGGAACACGGGCGCATGGACGATGACACGCGGCGGCGCTGTTACGAACGACTATGAATATACGATTGAAGCGCAGGAAGGCGAAGTGCTGACATACAAGTATGTGAAGAACGCATCTTGGGATCAGGAAGGCCTAGCCGACCATACGCCAGGCAACCCGAACGACGATGATATCAGCTACTACGGCTATGGCGCACCGGGAACCGACATGTCTGTTGTCGTAACGAACCAAGGCGGCAACGAGATGGTCATTCAGGACAAGATTCTGCGCTGGATCGATCAGCCAGTCGTTATCACCTCACATGCTGACGGCCAGGATGTAGCGGGCGATACGATTACGCTGAAAGGCAACGCGATCAAGCAAGGCGTGCTTACGATCAACGGCGAGAGTGTTACAGTGAACGACGACATGACCTTCTCGCACACAGTGAAGCTGGCGGCAGGCGAGAACAAGCTGCAGATTCACATCGAACCGACTGAAGCGAACAAATCCGGCATCTTCAAGAACGACGGCGGTGCGATCGCTAAAAACACGAAGGATATCGTGTTTACGGTGAACAGTAAGTAAATGAATTGATGAGCCTCTCTCCGGCCGTGTGCCGGAGAGGGGTTTTTTAAGTTAGTATGACGCGTTATCGTGTCGAAATTTGTCAAATGGCACATAACTTTTTAAAACGGCACATAAGCCTCAGAAATGGCACATATCCGCTAAAAATGGCACATAGCGAGTGAAAAAACGGCCATAAACAAAAAGGGCATTGTTTTGATCTGTAGAATTATAGAAAAACAGAGGAAAATCTCACGTTATGGAGGATAAAATGACATTTGAAGAGCTAAAATCGAAAAAACCGACAGCTGAGTGGCTGGAAAACGATGAGGATGGCGATTTTTTTAACGAGGAGAATATCAGCGTGACGAATAAAGTGCTCGATGCGTACATCAGCACCTTGCAAAAGCTTGGCAGTGGAGCGGATGAAGACGACATCATGGAGGCTGTAGAAGAAGTCGTCACCCGGCTCAATGAGCTGAATGAGGAATATGACGATTACATCGAAACGAGTGAACGCGAGGATCTCTGTGAATTTATTCAATCCGCAGCAGAAATCGCTGGACTGCATTCAGAAGAAGATATTACTGAAGAGTGGAGAGAGTGGTAAGAATGGATACCGTTATTTTCACAGTGAAAGACCTTGATACAAGCGAGGCTGGACTGATCGAGATCGCCCGCTGCTACAGCCGTGTTTGGGGCGGCGAGGAGAGCGCATTTCTAGAGCGGCTGAAGCGGCACACGTCATATGAAGGGTTCCGCGGAATTGCCATGTTCACTAGCGATAATCAAATTGCCGGATTTGCTTACGGCTACACTTCAGCAAAAGGGCAGTATTACAGAGGCTTGCTGGAAGAGGTGCTAACCCCAGAACAATCTCAAAAGTGGCTGGATGACTGCTTCGAATTTGTCGAGCTTGCAGTGGAAACCTCATACAGAGGAAACGGCCTTGGAAAGCGCCTTGCTGAAGGTTTGCTTGCAAATACCGCGCATAAAACAGCGGTACTAACGACTCAGTGTGACAATCTATCCGCCCGCCGGCTATACGAAAGTATGAACTGGTCTGCTATAAACGAAAACTTTTTGCCGACACCGGATCCGTTCAAGCCGTATGTGATTATGGGGAAGGTTCTGTAAAATATGATTTAAAATATGCCTTCACACAAAAATGAACCTGCACGCCGCAGGTTCATTTGCTGTATTTCTCTAAAATTTTCTCTGTAGCGCCAAGCGATACAAGCGCCTCGCGATAATCATCCTCGGATATCTCCAGTAAAAACGATTCCGGAAAGATGTATGTCTTGCCAGAGTCGCGCGGATCGGCTTCATTCAGCACCTCAATTTCATCATTCTCTTCCTTGCACCGTTCAGGATCAAATAAGAACGCTTTCCCGTACTCTTCTTCTACGCTTTTGTTCATGTTGATGTAATAACGCAATGCCATCATCTCCTGCCATATTAAGATTCTTATTTTGGTATTCCCTTTAACGGTTTGTTTAAGACATTCGGTGATATATCTAACATAAAAATGGGTACAATTGGTTAGTTTAACGATAGATGGAGAGGGAACACTTCTTCTAGTGCAGGAGGTGGGTATAATGTTCGGAGTTGCAGATGTGATAAAGTTCCTATTTTCGTTTCTTTTAGTGGCGCCGCTCGTGACATTGACTCATGAGTTTGGACATATGATTGCGGGACGTTTGACCGGCAGCAAGGTAGACATTCATATTGGCGCAGGAAATTTGCTCGTGAAACTAGGTCCGTGCAAGATCCGGAAGGTGTACTTTTGGGACGGCTGGTGTGAATATAAAAATTTAAACTGTGATAAAAAATGGCGTCAGGTGGTTGTCTACCTAGGTGGACCAACCTTAAACCTGCTCAGTATTTTAGTTGTAAACACACTTATGATTTACAACGTGTTTGAACCAGACATCTTTTTCTATCAGTTCATGTACTTTTCGTTTTACTTTATCTTTTTCTCAGTTATCCCGATCGAGCACAACGGACTGCCGACCGACGGGAAAGCGGCACTTGACGTGATAAGGTTTGGACAAGCAGAGAAGAATCCATATGGGTGATTGGTGAGCTTTGGCGCCGAGTGCGTTAAGGCTTTTTTTATTTTTAAAACCAAAAAACACGCCCAATTTCACTAACGAAAAGGGGCGTGCACTTTATGACTGATTCGCCTTCGTACTGAACAATTCAACCAAAATCAATGAAACCGCACCGATCGCGGCAGCGTTTTTGCCAAGTTTCGATAATACGATCTCGGTATTCTTGGCTGACTCGGTCAGAGCGCGTGTTTTTACGGTCTGCCGCGCACTTTCTAGCAAATAATCGCCAGCAAGGGACACGCCGCCTCCAATGATGATGCGCTTCGGATTAAGCAAGTGGATCAGATTAATAAGCCCGATTCCAAGATAACGTCCTGTCAGCTCGAACTGCTCGATGCTGAAACGGTCGCCTTTCTGCGCTGCTTCATGCAGCATTTCGCCAGTAAGCTCGTTCAAATTTCCAGCCATATCGCGCAGTATACTTTCTTTTCCGAGAGAAAGATCGCGCGCCGCACGGTCAGCGATCGCCGGACCGGACACGTGAGTCTGCAGACAGCCGTAATTGCCGCAAGTACAGCGCGGGCCGTTCAGATCGATGCACATGTGGCCGATTTCGCCGGCAAGGTCGTGCTCACCGTGAAACAGTTTGCCGTTGATGACAACACCGGCTCCAACTCCAGATGCGACGTTCACACACACTAAATGATCGACGTCTTTGCCGTTGCCGAACCAAGTTTCGCCAAGCGCCATCGCACGTGCATCGTTCTCGACCTTCACGATCATCGCAAATTCTTTCTCCAGTGTTTCCTTTATCGGAATATCACGAAGCTGAAGGTTTGGCGCAAACAGCGAAATGCCGTTCTCAATATCGACGATCCCGTGCATCGCAACACCAATTCCGATAATCTGGTCAGTAGATGCTTTGCCGCTGTTTATCACCTCTTTTATCCCCGAAATCATTAGGTTCAGGAAGTCAGCTTCAGTGATGCCAGGCTTCAGAGGAACTTCATGCATCTGAACGATGTCTGCGTTAAGATCGGTCATAATCACGTGAACGGAAGCAGGTCCTGCATCTACACCGATCATGAAAAAGCTGCGTGCGTTAATGACTAGCATTGTCGGCTTTCTTCCGCCTTTTGACACACCTTGGCTCTGTTCAATCACGATTTCTGCTTCTAAAAGTTCCTTTACGATGTTTCCTACGGTTGGAGGCGTCAATTTTGTCAGCTTTGCAATTTCAGCGCGAGAAATCTGGCCATGTTCTCGAATCGTGTTCAGAATCAGAGAACGGTTGAGCGATTTCATGAGCTTGAAGCTGCCGGCCATATATTTTGTGTTCATCCTCATGCCCCCCTTGTATGTATATGTTTCCATTATAAATTAATTTTAAAAAGTCTCTTTTCATCATACATCATCTTTTATAAAAGTAAAAGAAAGGAGAAATAATAGAAATATGCCATTTTGAAAACGTATTCAATAAAACCTTCACAAAAGTGGACTACCTATGTTACTCTGAACTTACTAATTTAATTTAATAAAGTTTTCTGCAATGCTTTTTCACAATAAGAAGGAGGGCATCATATGAAAAGAGTTTTGTCTGCGGCTTTATCATCGGTACTGCTGGCCGGAGCACTTGCAGGCTGTTCGGGGAACGGCGGCACTCCTGAGCTGGCTTCAAAAAAAGTAGATGGGAAGATTGACGGAGAAATCACCGTATGGGGCTGGAACGTAGCGGCACAGTCGATGGAACTGGCAGTGAAAGATTTCAAGAAAAAGCATCCGGATGTAAAGGTGAAGGTAGAAGATATCGGTCGCCTGGATGTGTACGATAAACTGACAGTCGGACTTGCGGCCAACGGTTCAGGACTGGCAGATGTTATTTTAGTAGAAGATGACCGCCTTGATAATTATAAAAACAACTTCCCGAAAGGATTGGCTGACCTTTCATCGCTTGGATTCGATAAGCATGAAAAGAAGTTTTCTCAGTCCAAGATCGATGTAGCGAAGGATAAAGATGGCAAGTTTGTCGCTTTTCCGTGGGACAGCGGTCCAACAGGCGTTTTCTACCGTGTTGATTTGTTTGAAAAAGCAGGTGTCGATGCGGATTCGATAAAAACGTGGGACGATTATATTGAAGCAGGAAAGAAGATCAAAGAAAAAACAGGAGTACAGATGCTGCCGGTCGATGTGGCGAAAGACGATGCACTTTTCCGCATGATGCTGAACCAGCAGGACGCATATTATTTTAACAAAAAAGGCGAGATCAGCTTTGCGTCTAAAGAATCGAAACGCGCGCTGAAGGTAATTCAGGACATGAAGAAAGAGGACCTTGTCGTTAACGCGGACGGCTGGAACGGGACAGTAGCCGCAACCGTTAACAGCAAGGTGGCAACCGTTCCATTCGGTGTGTGGTACTCTGGTACGATTATCGATCAGGCACCTGATCTGAAAGGGAAATGGGACGTGTTCCAGCTTCCGTCGTTCGAAGAGGATGGAAACCGCGCTGCTAACCTCGGCGGATCAAACCTCGTCATCCCGGCGGGTTCTGACAATATAGACGCAGCCTATGCGTTTGCCGAATTTTTCACAACAGACGAAAAATCACAGATGACAGCTTTGAAGGAGAAGGGAATCTTCCCGTCACTTCTAAGTACGTACGAAGATCCATACTTTGATGAAAGAAACGAGTATTTTAACAACAAGCCAGTATTCAGGATGTTTGCGGATGAAATGCAGGATGTTCCATCGCCTAACTACACAGAAGATTATGCACGCGCACTGAAATATGCGGCAGATGCCCAAGGTAAGGCGCTGTTGTCCAATGACAAAGTGGCAGAAGTATTGAAGGAAGCTGCAGAGAGTCTAAAGAACGAGACGAACCGTGACATCGAGTAAAAAAGCAAAAGAATAACGCCTGGACGAAAATCCGGGCGTTCATTTTAAACAAGATAGTAAATTAAATTAATTAATAAAATAAGAGGAGTGCTGCAAGATGGCTGAACTTCGATATAATCCGCTTTTAAAAGATTGGACGATGGTGGCGGCGAGCAGGGCAAAACGTCCACACATGCCAAAAGACTTCTGCCCGTTCTGCCCGGAGTCAGGCAAGGTTCCGGCTGACTATGATGTCCACCTTTACACGAACGATTTTCCGGTGCTGTCGCCGCAGCCGCCTGAACCTGATCAAGTAGGCGGGGGGCTATATAAAACAAAAGAAGCATACGGAAAATGTGAGGTTGTACTGTACTCGCCTGGACATCATGACACGATTCCAGATCTGTCGCGTCCGCACATGAAGAAGCTTGTAGACCTTTGGACAGAGTCGTTCGCCAAGCTGGATGCAGATCCAAACCACGAATACGTGATGACGTTTGAAAACAGAGGAGAAGAAGTAGGGGTGACGATGCCTCATCCTCACGGGCAGATTTATGCGTACCCGTTTATTCCTCTAAAAGTGAGGACGGAGCTTGATTCCTGCCGAGAGTATTATGCTGACAACGGCCGCAACCTTTTTGATGACATGGTGAAGGAAGAAAAAAGGTTCGGTGAACGTGTAATTGCTGAAACAGAGCACTTTATCGCTTTTATCCCGTTTTTCACGGACTATCCTTATGGCGTATTTATCGTCGCAAAGGATAAAAAGACCGCGCTGACTGAATTTGACGAACTGGAAAAAGAAGAACTTGGGATGCTCATACAGGATGTTGTCGGCGGGATGGACCGCATTTACGACCGGCCTTTTCCTTACATGATGACGATGCACCCGCGGCCTTCCAACAACGATGAACAGTACGATGAATTTTACCGTTTTCATATCGAATTTTACCCTCCGCTGCGTGCGAAGGACCGTCTGAAGTTTAACTCATCCTCTGAGACAGGAGGATGGGCGGCTGCCAATCCGACAAAGGTTGAGGATAACGCAGCGATCTTGCGTCAGTGTACAGAGGAATACAGAGCAGAAAAGGACGTGGAGCAGCATGAACGAACAGCAGCTGATTGATCAATTCACTCGGTATTTCTCGGGAAATACCGACAATATACGACTCTTTTTCGCACCAGGACGAGTGAACCTGATCGGCGAGCATACCGACTATAACGGCGGTTTTGTTTTTCCAGCTGCTCTGACAATCGGAACATATATGGCAGTGAGGCAGCGGAATGACGGCATCCTTCATGTCAGAAGCGAAAATTTCCCGCTCGCGGTATCGTTCGACGCCAAAAAGGAGATCGGAAATAAAGCAGAAGATGACTGGGCGAACTACCCGAAAGGAATCGTCAAGGAGCTTCAGACGCTCGGACTGGAGATGAGCGGTGCGGACATCCTTTATTACGGAAATATTCCGAACGGTGCAGGTCTTTCATCGTCGGCTTCGATCGGGATGGTAACAGCTTACGGGCTTTCCCGTCTGGAAGGCTCCGAGATCAGTGAGCTTGAACTCGCACTGCTGTGCCAGCGCGTAGAGAATACGTTTATTGGTGTGAACAGCGGGATCATGGATCAATTCGCAGTCGGGTTCGGCAAAAGAAACATGGCTGTTTTCCTGAACTGCGATAACAATGAGTTTAGAAGAATACCTTTGAATATAGGAAGCTGCAAGCTAGTGATCACGAACACGAACAAGCGGCGAGGACTGGCAGATTCGAAGTATAACGAACGAAGAAGCGAATGCGAGCAGGGTCTTGCCGAGCTGCAGCAGCATATTCCCGGGCTTCGCAATCTGGGCAGCCTTTCTCTTGCAGACTTTGAAAAAACTGAGCATGTTATCAAAGATGAGGTTATTAGAAAAAGAGTAAGGCATGTAGTGACTGAGGACGACCGTGTCCTGAAAGCGGTAGATGCTCTTGAAAAGGGTGACCTGAAGCTGTTCGGTGACTATATGAAGCAGTCGCATCTGTCGCTGAGAGAAGATTATGAAGTGACAGGAAAGGAACTGGACACATTGTTTGTGCTTCAGTCTCAGCATGACGGGTGTGTCGGCTCTCGTATGACAGGTGCAGGCTTTGGCGGCTGTACGGTTTCCATCGTGGAAAGTGAACGGGTCGATCATTTCATGACAGAGGTCGGTGCAGCTTACGAGAAGCAGACAGGTTTGAATGCCGACTTTTATGTTTGTGATATCGGTGACGGAGTTCAAGAAAAAGGAAGGGTGAAGACGATATGAGCATACTTGTAACTGGCGGGGCAGGATACATTGGCAGTCATACGGTTCTCGCGCTGAAGGAAAAAGGCGAGACTGTCGTGGTGCTTGATAACCTTACAAAAGGCCACAGGCAGGCGGTGCTTGACGGTATACCTTTTTATGAAGGCAGTCTGACAGATGAAGCGGTGCTGGACCAGATTTTCGAGCAGCACAAGATCGACGCGGTTATTCATTTTGCAGCACACTCTCTTGTCGGCGAAAGCGTGAATGACCCGCTTCAATACTATGAAAACAACGTCGCCGGCTCACTTGCCCTTGTAAAATCCATGGTTAAACATGATGTGAAGAACATTGTTTTCTCTTCGACTGCCGCCACTTATGGCGAGCCGAAAAGCATCCCGATACAAGAAAGCGATCCAACCGTTCCGACGAACCCTTACGGAGAGACGAAGCTTGCGATCGAGAAGATGCTGCACTGGGCAGACGGTGCATATGGCTTGAAGTCAGTAGCATTACGCTATTTTAACGCAGCGGGTGCCGATCCAGAAGGGCGTATCGGGGAGGACCATGACCCTGAGTCCCACCTTATTCCGATCGTGCTTCAAGCGGCGCTCGGACAGCGTGAAAGTGTCAGCGTGTTCGGTGACGATTATGCTACAGCAGACGGCACGTGCATCAGAGATTACATTCACGTGATGGATCTCGCGGCAGCGCATGTGAAAGCAGTTGAGAGACTTCGTACAGCGAAGGAGAGCGGAATTTACAACCTTGGAAACGGCAAAGGATTTTCGGTAAAAGAAGTGATTGAAACGTGCCGTGAAGTAACAGGACGCGATATCGAAGCGAAGATAGCTGAAAGGCGCCAGGGCGATCCTGCAATCCTGATTGCTTCATCAGAGAAAGCAAAACTTGAGCTTGGGTGGCAGCCGCAATACCCAGAACTGAAAGAAATCGTGCAGCACGCATGGAACTGGCATGTTCATCACCCGGCAGGCTTTAAAAAAGAAGGTGTTTCTCATGCCTCTCAATAAAATAAGGAAACTGCTGCAAGACAAAGGCTTGGACGGTGTCCTGCTGCGAAAAAAGAATAACTTTTCTTGGGTGACAGGAGGCTTGGAAAATCATATTGTCCGCAGTGCTCCTGAGGGTGTAGCCGATCTGGTTGTACTTCCAGATGAGGTCGTGCTCGTCACTACAAAGACAGAAGAGCGCAGGATTATGGAAGAAGAGCTTTCTAACTGGGATGAGAACGTACGGATCGTGTGCGAAGACTGGTTCACTGGAACGGACGCTTTACTTGAGGATTTGGGCAGCGGGCGGAAGATGGGAACCGATACACCTTTCCTCGACTGGATCGACGTAACCGCAGAGCTTCGCACGGTCCGGTCAACCCTTTTGCCGGCTGAAATCTGCCGCTATCGGGAGTTAAGCCGTGACGCTGCTTGGGTGCTTGAATCGGCGTGCAAAGAAATTCAGCCAGGGCAGACAGAGCACGAAATTGCCGGACTCATCGCCAAAAAGGCGGTATCGCTGAACATAAAGCCGCAGGTGCTGCTCGTCGCAACAGACGAGCGCATCTATCATTACCGCCATCCGATACCGACAGCCAAGCCTTTGAAGAAACACGCGCTTGTGGTCATCTGCGCAGAGCGCGGCGGTCTTGTAGCCAACCTGACGCGTGTCGTGCATTTCGGACCGCTGCCAGAAGAGCTCACTGATTTCAAGGAGCGGCTGGCCCGCATCGATTCAGCAATGATTTTAGCGACCGTACCCGGAGCACGCACAGGGGATGTGATCAGCCGGGGCATCCAGCAGTACGAAGCAGAAGGCCGCCCTGAGGACTGGAAATTCCTTCACCAGGGAGGACCGACTGGCTACGATTCCCGAGAGTTCATCGCCACAGCTTCCAGTGATGAGATCGTAAAGGAAAATCAAGTGTTCACATGGAACCCATCACTTCCCGGGGTAAAGTCAGAAGACACATTTTTAGTGAAAAAAGACGGCTTTGAAATCCTGACACAATCAGACAACTGGCCCCTTCAGAGGGTAATGCTCGAAGGCCGCGAACTGCTACGTCCAGACATTCTAATCAGGTAAAAAGGCATCTTCACGAACACTTATAATATGTTATACTCTTGATAATAAATTAATTTAAAAAAGTAACTTAATAAGATTATTTACTAAAAGGTTTGTTTTTGTAGAAAAATCATCGGAATTGCTTCTGAAGTGGAAATGAATCTTCAACGAGTAATCTGAGGAATCATTTTCGTTCAATTGCAGATACTGATTCTTTCATTAAATTGCTTAATCATCTCGATTACATCATTGATAAGTTGATCGCAGTGTAAGGTGCCGACTCCGGCGGGATGAGTGGGAAGGTGAGACCTTCCAATGGCGCATGCGACGGAAGGGCTCACTTCTCACCCCGCGGAAAGCGTGCACCTGAAACGAAGATCAACACTACTCTGATTTCTTTCACAACAACATAGTATACGCAAAGTAATAATGAAAACGCTTTTAAAAAGGAAGGTGGCGATTACATGGCACAGCTTCACATACAAAGCGATCATCAGAACAAAAGAGAGGGAACGCCTGTGAAACCGGTTAAAGCGTCATCTAAGAAAAAATGGATCACACCGCAGAACGCGCCGTATTTGTTTATCCTGCCGGCCGTACTGTTTTATATCCTTTTCACTCTCTATCCTGTGATCTCTTCATTTATTATGAGCTTTAAAACAAACACTGACGGAGAGTACGTGTTTGCAGGGCTCGCGAACTACACTCGCCTCATTCATGACCCGCTCTTTTACAAGGCGCTCGGCAACACGTTTCTTATCTTAATCGTGCAAGTGCCGGTTCAGCTTTTCCTAGCGGTTCTGATCGCAGTCGCGCTCAATTCGCAGCTTGTAAAATTCAAATCATTTTTCCGAGTCGCCTATTTTATGCCGGCGATCACAGCACTTGTCGCATCATCCATTATCTTTATGATCATGCTCGATGAGAACTACGGCCTCGTCAACTACTTGCTCGGTCTAGTAGGCATTGAAAAAATTGCTTGGCTGAACGACCCGTTCTGGGCAAAAGTATCGCTTATGATGGCGATCACGTGGAGATGGACAGGCTATAACATGGTAATCTTCCTAGCAGGTTTGCAAAACATCCCGAGCTCGCTGTATGAAGCAGCAAGCATGGACGGAGCTTCAAAAGTGAAGCAGTTTTTCTACATCACACTGCCGCAGCTGAAGCCAATCTTTCTTTTCACTTTTGTACTGTCGACGATCGGAACGCTGCAGCTGTTTGATGAGGCGTTCATCCTGACAAAGGGCGGTCCGAACAATTCGACACTGACCATCACGCTTTATTTATACCAAAACGGATTCCGTTATTTTGACTTTGGATACGCATCCGCGATTGCTTACGCGCTTGTCGCCATCATCGTGGTGCTGTCATGGATCCAGATGAAAGTGGCAGGTGACCGCAAATGAATAAACAGACAGGTTTGCAAAAGGTACTCATGTATACACTGCTGCTGTTTGGCGTCATCCTTTCTGTCGGACCTTTTTATTGGATGTTCGTCAGCGCGACACACAGTTCAGGAGAGATTTTCAAGGTTCCGCCGAACTTTCTTCCAGGGGACAAGCTGCTGGAAAACTTCCGCAACCTGAACGAATCGATCGACATCGCCAGTGTGATGACCAACTCCCTGATCATCACGTTGACATTCACATTTTTCGGCGTGTTGATGTGCACGATGGCAGGCTACGCGTTTGCAAAGTTTCACTTTAAAGGTAAAGACGCGATCTTCTTCATGCTTTTGATCGCGATCATGATTCCGTATCAGGTAACACTCATTCCGCTGTTTGAGGTGTTCGCGAAGCTAAACTGGCTGAACACGTACCAGTCGGTCGTACTGCCGCAGCTCGCATTTCCATTTGCCATCTTCTTGATGAGACAAAACATGG
Organism: Fictibacillus aquaticus; assembly: GCF_002245695.1. GTDB lineage: Bacteria > Bacillota > Bacilli > Bacillales > Fictibacillaceae > Fictibacillus > Fictibacillus aquaticus. The sequence continues at coordinate 419,310 of NZ_NOII01000003.1, forward strand.
CCGCGCTGCCAGATTCTCTTTTAGAAGCAGCACGTGTTGATGGAGCAGGAGAGTTCAAGATTTTCTTTACCGTCGTATTGCCGACCATGCGTCCTGCACTAGCAGCCGTAGCGATCTTCCTATTCATGTTTCAGTGGAATAACTTCATCTGGCCGCTCGTGGTCTTGAACACACAGGACATGTACACGATGCCTGTGGCGCTCTCGAGTCTGATCGGGATGTCGCGCATCGATTACGGACAGGTAATGCTCGGCACGACGATTTCAACACTGCCGATCATGATTTTCTTCTTATTGCTGCAAAAGCAATTCATTTCAGGAATCCTCGGCGGATCGGTTAAAGAATAGCGAAAAGGAGTTTTGCGATCATGTATATTGGTGTGGATTATTATCCGGAGCAGTGGCCAAAATCGCGCTGGCCAGAAGACATCCGATTGATGAAAGAGCTTGGTGTCAACGTCGTCCGCATCGCGGAGTTCGGCTGGCAGCTGATGGAGCCTGAAGAAGGAGTGTACGATTTCTCGCTGTATGATGAAGCGATCGAGCTGATCACATCAAACGGCATCGATGTGATTCTCGGAACGCCGACCGCGACGCCGCCGGCATGGATGGTGCACCGTTATCCTGAAATATTGCCGGTAGACGATCATGGCGTGACCATTTCGTTTGGTGCGCGGCGTCATTATACGGTCAATAGCGCGAAGTACCGCGATTTCACTCGGAAGATGGTAGAAAAAATGGCACAGCACTACGGCCAGCACCCGAACGTCATCGGCTGGCAGACCGACAACGAATATGGCCATGAAAAATCGGACCGCTCTTACGGCGAAGAAGACCGTGCAGCTTTTCAGGAATGGCTGAAAAATAAATATGGTTCTTTAAATAAACTGAACGAAGAGTGGGGCACGGTGTTCTGGAGCCAGACGTATACCGCATGGGAGCAGATTCCCGTACCGCGCAAAGTCTATCAAGAGCATAATCCAAGTCTTTTGCTGGACTTTGACCGGTTCTGTGCTGACAGCTACACATCTTACAATAAGCTGCAGGTCGATACGCTGCGCGCGCACATCAGGAAGGATCAATTCATCACTCACAATTTTGTATTCACTGATCTCGCGCAAAAACAACGGGATATCGCAAAGGACCTCGATTTTATCTCGTTCGATAACTACCCTGTCTGGGGCGGGCTGCCAGAGCCGATCAAGCCGGCAGCGATCGCGTTTCAGCATGATTTGTGTTTGTCGACAAAAGATGGAAAAGGATATTGGGTGCTCGAGGAGCTTTCCGGCGCGCAAGGCTGGAGCCGTATCGGCTATCTGCCTCGGCCTGGACATATCAAGCTTTGGACGTACCAGGCCGTGGCGCGCGGAGCGGAAGCGATCGTTTATTTCCGCTGGCGTGCAGCACAGTTCGGAACAGAGGAGTTCTGCCACGGCATCTTAGACCATGACGGCAAGCCGAAGCGCAAATATGAAGAGGTTAAAGAAGTGTTTGCCGCGCTGAAAACGTTCGGTGACGATTGGATCGCGGCAAAGCCAAAGCCTGAGGTCGGCGTTTATTATGATGCCGAGAACGCTTGGGCATGGCAGATCCAGCCGCAAAGCGACGCGTTTGATTACCGCCGCGAGCTGCTCCGCTTTTACGCGCCGGCTCACGATCTAAACGTGAATACGGCAGTCGTGGCAAGAGAAAGCGATCTATCAAAGCATAAAGCGGTCATCGTGCCAGTATACTTTTTGACTGATCCGCATTTTTCGGAGTCGCTCAAGGAATATGCAGCGAACGGCGGAACGGTTATCTTCTCCTACCGATCTGGCGTGAAAAAGCCAAACAACTTCGTCACCGGCGAAACATTGCCGGGTGAACTGGCAGAGTTGGCAGGCATCAACATTCACGAATACGAATCATTGCAGACGGGCCAGACGAACTCTGTCAAAGGAGTGTCTGGGGCGTTGGAAGGAAGGAAGTCATCAGCTGAGATCTGGTGCGATCTGATCGAGCCTAATGGTGCGGAAGTGCTCGCAGAATATGAGGATTGCTTCTATACAGGGACCGCCGCAATCACGAAAAACTCGTACGGCAAAGGAACGGTTTATTATGTCGGCTCCGCACTTGAGCCAGAAATGATGACCGCACTTTATAAAGAAATATTTGCGGAGATTGGCGTCGCTGCTCATGAAACGCCGCTAGAGGTAGAAATGTTGCAGCGTGAAAACTACCTTACAGTGCTGAACCACTCTACAGCTGAAAAGCATAATGCGCCTTTGCCAGACGGTAACTGGAAAGACCCGATGACAGGAACAGTGTACAACGGAGAAATCGAACTAAAGCCAATCGACTCATACGTGCTTGTAAAAGAGTAAGAAAACAAAAATCAGAGGAGAGATTCTCTGATTTTTGTTGCATATAGGAAGAGCTTGAAGAGTAGTAAAAAATGTTGATAGCAGGCTGTTTTGACTTGAGGAGAATCTAGGGTGGACAGTTTGCTAAAAGATTGTTTCTGTTTACGTATGGAACGCTTCATTTGCCGTTCAATTCTTTTGCTTGATCATCTTGAATTCATCTTTGAGAAAGTTGGTCGGAGTGTAAGGTGCCGACTCCTCGAAAATGAAGGTCACATTTTCTTCGTGCGATGTCTTGCTGCGTAGCCTTCCTTATTCAGCGGGATGAGTGAGACAGGTGAGACCTTCCAATGGCGCATGCGACGGAAGGGCTCACCTGTCCAGCAGAAAACGGCTAGCCCCTCGAGGTCAAAAGAGCAAGTGTCCAATAAGTCAAAGACCGACTTACCGGCCCCTTTCCCTTTTGCTTGTCGTGGCTGAACGAGCCGTTTCTGCTTTTCGCCACGCCCCGCGGAAAGCGTGCGCCTGAAACGGAGATCAACTACTTCTCTGAATTCTTAAATGGCAACTAGTTTAATACGAAAATATTTTACACGAAAGAAGGGTTCAAGATGCCGATTTATGTGACGAATGAGGAAAAACGGTTCATTCTTGAGGGCCGTACAATGGCATATGTTCTTGAAGCAGGAGAAAAAGGGCACATGACCGCCGTTTATTGGGGAAAAAAGCTGCAAAACCATGACGATTACAGCAAGCTTTCACCGGACGTGATCCCGCACTCGTCGTTCGAGTCGCCGCGTGGTGTGATGGGATACGACTACATTCCATGGGGCGAGATGGTGTATACGGAGCCGTCACTTAAAGTAAGGTACGAAGACGGGACACGCGCACTGAACCTCGAATTTTCAGGGTACAAGACCGCAAACGATGATAAGCTCGTCATCACACTCAGCGATAACGCGCGCAATACAGAAGTGGAATTGCATTATGAGCTTTATGCCGAATATGATGTGATCGGACGGAGCCAGGTGATTAAGAACGAAGGAAAATCGGCGCTTGCCCTTGAAGCGGTGAGGTCATTGCAGGCAGCTTTGCCATGGGGCGGTGACTACAGGCTCTCCCATCTTGCAGGAAAATGGACAGGCGAGACGCAGCTGCAGCAGACAGCCCTCACCCCTGGGCGAAAAACGATCGAAAGCCGGCGCGGCGGCACATCGCATCAGGCGAACCCTTGGTTTGCGCTCGATAACGGAGCGAATGAGGACAGCGGCGAGGTGTGGAGCGGCCATCTGGCATACTCCGGCAATTGGGAAATCAACATCGAACAGGATACGTTTGGATTTGTTTCCGTGAACGGCGGGCTGCAGTCGTTTGATTTTGAGTGGAAGCTTGATCCAGGGAAGTCGTTTACAGCACCGGTCTTTTATATAAGCTACAGTGACGAAGGTTTGGGCGGCATGAGCCGAAAAGCGCACGATTTTCAGCGGCAGTTGATACTGCCTGAAAATCACAGAAACACAGCTCGCAAAGTGCTATACAACTCGTGGGAAGCGACTTATTTTGACGTGACAGAAGAAGGTCAGAAGAAGCTGGCAAAAAAGGCGGCATCACTTGGCGTGGAGCGGTTTGTTGTCGATGACGGCTGGTTCGGCGAGCGCCATAGCGACAGTGCGGGACTCGGCGACTGGCACGTGAACGAGAGGAAATTTCCGAACGGGCTGCAGCCTCTTATCGATCACGTTCACGGTCTGGGAATGTCGTTTGGGATATGGGTCGAGCCGGAGATGGTGAACCCAGACAGCGATCTGTACCGGCAGCATCCGGACTGGATCTATCACTTTCCGGAAGTGGAGCGGACCGAGGGACGCAATCAATATGTGCTGAATATCGGCAGACCGGAAGTGCAGGAGTATATTTTATCGTTTATGAAAAATCTGCTGTCTTCCTATTCAATCGATTTTATCAAATGGGACATGAACCGCGCCTTTTCAGAGCCAGGCTGGCCAGACCGTGAAATAGGCCGGCAGAAAGAGGTGTGGGTGCGCCATACTGAAGGGCTTTACCGCATTCTTGATAAGCTGCGTCAGGAGTTTCCGCACGTGGAGTTCGAATCGTGTTCAGGCGGCGGCGCGCGTATCGATCTTGGTGTGATGAAACGTACAGATCAAGTTTGGACGAGCGACAATACGGACGCGGCTGAACGGTTATCTATTCAGGATGGCTACAGCTACGCCTATAATCCAAAAACGATGATGTGCTGGGTGACGGATTCACCGAACTGGCTGTCTGGACGGGAGCTTTCTTTAGCGTTCCGGTTCCGGAGTGCGATGGCCGGCTCGCTCGGTATCGGCGGAAATCTGAATGAATGGAACGAAGCGGAGCTGGCGGAGGCGAAGGATTGGATCGCCGAGTATAAAAAAATCCGCCATATCGTGCAGGATGGAAAGCAGTACCGGATCCTGCTGCCGCAAGATAAAACAGCGGTGCAATATGTCAGTGAGGACGGAAACAGCGCGGTCATGCTGGCATTCCTGCTGCAGCAGCAGTTTGGCGAACGGTATGTGAAGCTGAAATGGAAAGGGCTTGATCCGCATGCTAACTACCGTTTAGTAGGCGCAGAACTCGAAGCAAGCGGCAGCTACTTTATGCAGCACGGTATCCATTGGACAGCTTCAGGAGATTTCGACTCGATGCATTGGGTGCTGGAAAGAATATGAGCCGTGATAAGGAAAGCCGCCTGAGCGCGGCTTTTTCTTATTTGCGTTTCATAAGATACAATAAGAACAACATGAAAGCAGAAAAGGGGACGGAATATGAAAGCGATATTGCTCGGCGTGCTGGCCGCGCTGTTTTTCGGGGTAACGTTCGTGCTCAACCGCACGATGGAGCTGTCCGGCGGAAGCTGGCTGTGGAGCTCATCGCTCCGGTTTTTTTACATGGTACCGCTGTTGTGGGGAATTGTCTGGCTCCGCGGGAACGTAAAGCCAGTTTTGAATGAGCTGAGACAGAACTTCGGCGTCTGGTTTTTATGGAGCACGGTCGGCTTCGTGCTCTTTTATGCGCCGATCACGTTTGCTGCAGGATTTGGAGCAGCATGGCTCGTCGCATCGACGTGGCAGATCACGATCATCGCCGGCTCGCTGCTCGTCCCATTTTTTTACGAAAACGGAAAGCGCCAGTCGATTCCGCTGAAAGGCTTGCTTTTCTCTGGCATCATCCTTGTTGGTGTGGCACTCGTGCAATGGGAAGAAGCGCGCAGCGGATTGGGCATGAACAGCCTGTACTGTGTGCTCGCGGTTCTTGTTGCGGCATTCGCGTATCCGCTCGGCAACCGGAAAATGATGCAGCATACAAAGGGTCGACTGGACGCGTTTCAGAGGGCGCTCGGAATGACGATCGCGTCTCTTCCGGTCTGGATTGTGCTCGCTGTTATTGGATTCGTGACGGCAGGGCCGCCTAGCAGCGGACAGCTTGTACAGACCGTTTTTGTCGCGATATCTTCAGGTGTCATCGCGACGGTTCTCTTTTTTAAAGCGACCGATATGTGCGGCGGCAATCCGGTGAAGCTTGCGGCTGTCGAGGCGACGCAATCGGCTGAGATCGTATTCGTCCTGGCAGCCGAAATGATTTTCTTGTCGCTCGCTGTGCCGTCTATTACTTCCATAGGCGGGATGGTGATCATCATGATCGGCATGTATGCTCATGCGGTTTATTCAGCCCGAAATGCAGCCGGTTCTGCGCTGCAAAAGAAGGCAGGATAATCAAATCTAGTTTTCTCTGAAAATAGTGTATAAAAAACAGGGAGCGGGGCATCCTGTTTATATCCCCTTTTAAAGTTTACCCTTTGGCTGCTGCCGATTTCGGCGGCAGCGCTTTTTTTATTTGAAAGGATCCTTTCTAAAAGATTGTTTATTTTGTACGCTTTGTTTTATAACATCGCCTAATCCAAAGGTGGTTACGTTTTTGTTCAATTACTTGGCTCTCTATTTTAATATATTCGCTTAATCATCTTGATTACATCAATGATAAAGTTGATTGGAGTGTAAGGCGCCGACTCCAGCGGGACGAGTGGGACAGGTGAGACCCTTTAAGGGCGCGCAGCGGCAAAGGGGCTCACCGCCCGCCCCGCGGAAAGCGTGCGCCTGAAACGGAGATCAACCACTACTCTGAATTCTTTAAAAGACTTTTGAAAAAAGATGATTAAAACCAAACACAAGCGGGTATCGTGTAAGTACCCCCCTATAAATAAAGATTTTCTAGCCGCCGCTGCATTAACTCAAGCAGCGGTATTTTTTTTAAAAGCGCAGGACATTTATAAGTTATAAAGGTTTAAAAATTGTTAGATAGTGGAAGTGTTAACTAACTTTTCAATAGTACAATAATGTTGTAATGTCAGGGTTTGTCGTACTAAAATGGTGTAAAGACACATAAAAAGACATAAAGGCAAAGCTGTTGAAAAGCAGCGGCGCAAAGCTACAGGGGCTAAGGCGGACAACCGCTATGCCAGCCAGTTGCCGGAAACGGCCTCCATTATTACATAACAGGAGGAGTAACGTATGATTACATTTGTGTTAGGGTGCTTTGCAGGCGGGATTGCGGCTGTGTTCTACATGAGCCTCATGATTGTGGCCAAACGCTCAGATGTATCGAGTGAACGTTTTTACAATGACTTTTCATCCTAAACCCGAGCGGCCGAAGTTGGCCATCGGGTTGTTTTTTTGATTCAAAGAAAGATAGATAACGAGGTGGTAATTTGAATTTCAGCTTGGTAATTGAAGAGTCTAAAATCGAACAATACAAAAGCATCCGCGAAAGAGTTGCCGTCAGGTCTATTTTGATGAGTAATAATAAAATTTTGCTAGTCCAATCGAATAGAGGTGACTATAAATTTCCCGGAGGCGGAGTGGAAGAGAATGAAGATCACTCTGAAGGACTTAAGAGGGAAATAAGAGAAGAAACAGGGTACATAAACTGCGCTGTCAATAAAAAAGCAGGCATCGTAATTGAACGGAGAATGGACGAATTTAACGAGAATGTTTTGTTTCAAATGACTTCCCATTATTATTTGTGCGAATTAACAAGCGAAGATAAAATTCATCAACAACTTGATGACTACGAGTCTGAACTAGATTTCACACCAAAATGGGTCAACTTAGATGATGCCATCCAGCAAAACGAAAGTCTTACCGGGCAAATTAAGAAAAACAGCTGGCTGAATCGGGAAACATTTGTACTAAAAGAGATACAAAAAGGGTTAATAAATAATGGAGCTGTGAGAAGCGTTGAAGTAGATTAATCATTAAAAAAGGGATGATGGCGATGACGAAATTATCTTATAGCGGTGTGAAATATGGAAAAAGTGATGTGGAAGAAAAAATATTGGTGGATATACAAAATGATTGGCATGAGATCACACATACCAAGGAAGTTTCCCAAGTAATGAATAAAACTACAGGAGAATATATTCAAGTAAATCGTAACACCTTGAAATTTGAGGTTGTTTCATAAAATCAAAAATTAAAAACCACAGAAGATAAAATTCTTTTGTGGTTTTTGTTATTTTTTAGGGTCTTTTAATGCTTCTTAAACAAGCTTATACATCAGTACATCGTCTACATATTCACCATCGCTGAACTTGAATTCTCTCACTTTGCGACCTTCCTCCACAAAACCGAGGCTTTTATAGAGCGAGATCGCTCTCGTGTTGGTAGAAAACGTCCCTAGGAAGACTTTTTCAATCAGCGGATTCTGTTCTGCCCACGACAGCAGCTCTGTGATCATCGTTCTGCCGAGCCCCATGTTCCGGTACTCCTTTTTAATCATGATGGCCATAGAGCCTGTATGAGATTGGCGCTTGCGTTCCTGTGAGATAAAAACGATCCATCCTGCAAGCTTGTAATCCACTTCCGCCACGAGCATGGTGTCTCTTTGGTTCTCTAAAATCTTTTGAATCCATTCGCGCTGCTGCTGGGCGGTTTTGTTGAACTCATCTGCTACTGCGATAAAATAATCGCCTTCTCCGACTACCTCATGATGAATAGCTAAAACGGCCTCCGCATCCTCCAGTCGGACTGTGCGGATTACGGCTGTATCCACTTTTTTTATTAAAGTCATCAGGTTTTCCCTCCTATTAGCGATGGAGTCATATTTTACCATTACAAAAAAGAAAAAAACAAGAGTTTGCTAGACTCTTGTTTTATTGGCTGACGATCGTCTTCAGTTTCTTCTGCCATTTATCGTCGTCGAGTATGATCTGGAAAGAGATGCGGCGGTTTTTTTGCAGCGCGGCAGGCGAGCTGCCTTTGGCGATCGGTTTGAACTCACTGTATCCGGTGGCGGCCATATACTGTGCGTACTCTTTTTTTGCCAGTTTAGGGTTCGCATCAGCCAGGTAATCAACGACCGCGACGGCACGCTGTGTGGAGAGAGTCCAGTTGTCATATGGAACCGAGTCGGTATGGCCCTCGATCAGGATGATGTACAAATATTGGCTCATGTCTTTTTCTTCAATTATTGCGGCAAGCGCGTTCGCGAGAGGGGCAAGCACCTGCTTTCCTTTATCGGAAATCTCGGCGCTTCCAGTTGGGAAGAGGATGTTGCCGTCGACAGAGATCGTATTGTTCGGTCCTCGGACGACTTTGTCTTTACCGACGTTTTTCTCGAGCTGCTTTTCGATCAGATCAGAGATGTGCTTTTTCACGTCCGCCACCTGCTGCAGCTCCTGCTTGATCTGCGCCTGGTCGTACGCGTTGTAGATGCTCTGAACGTACGCGATAATCGCAACGAACACCATGACGAGCACCATCATCGCCATCATATCGGTAAAACTTGGCCAGTAGATCTCTTTCGGCTCCTCCTCATGCTGAAAATAACTCTGCCTCGCACGCATATGTTACCGCCTCCTTAATTCCTGAGGTGTAACATACGGCTGTTCGATGACCGGCCCCTGCATGGCGGCAGGTTGCCTCGTTTCATACACGACTTGCGGCTGCGATGCTGCTTGATAGATGCGCTGCAGCAGCTGGTGCATATCTCCGAGCGTACGGTTGGAATCTGTGACACTGCGGTTCGATTCAGAAAGCGTGCGGCTCAGCCCGTGAAACATGTTTTCGAGCGTTCGTGAAAGGTCGCGCATTTCGTCCTCACGCCCAGGGCTGGACAGCATCTGCTGCAGCTGGCGGTCGCGGGAGTCCATCATGTTCCGCAGCTGATCGACAAAATCGCGCTTCATATGTTCGACAGCCGAATGGAAGCCTTTCTCAAGCTGCTGCACGCTTGAGGCGAAGTCAGACGCGGCACGGCCGTATTCACCTTGTTTTTCGGCATAGCGGTAATGCCATTCGTCCTGCTTTTGCGCGAGGCGGTTCTCGAGCGCATCGTGCTGATCCTTATAATGCTGCAGCTGCTCCTGCAGCGCCCTAGTGAGTGTCTGGGCGTGCTCCTCTGACCTGCGCTGAGATTCTTGTAAAATTTTATCCGAACGCGTTAGCAGCTGTTCGAATTTCTGCTGTCCAATTGTATGACGGTCGTTCGCGTTTTTCAGCTGCTGCTCAAAGGAAGCGATGTTGGCTGCAAGTGCGGAGATGCTCTGGTCGACCGTCTTTTGAATCGAGCCTAGCTTTTCGGTCGTCTGATGGAAGCTTTGGCCGAATTTTTCAAGCTGTACAGCCGATTGCGCAAATTTTTCTGAAGTTGTGCGCTGTGCCGCCAGTATTCCATTTACTTCTTCAAGGCCGTTTTGCAGTCCAGCGGTAAACTGAACCATCTGGGTCGCGAATTCACCGAGCGTGCTATGAAAGCTTTCCTGCACCTTGGACGCGAGTCGGTCCAGCAAGCGCTCAGTGGAATCCTGCGGTTTTTGGGATAAAAGATGGGTGCTGTAACGGTGATCGAGGTAGTTCTCCGCCTCTGCCATCAGCTTGCCTTGAAGATAAGGAAGAGAAGCGCCGCGCGACAGGAATCCTGTTTGGAGAATCGTTAAAATAAAAGCTCCGCCGATCCCGGCGATACTTGTGATAAAAGCTACGCTCATCCCCTGAAACGGAGCGGTTAATGCAGCAAGGATCGTGTTCATCGTCATCGTGGAAGACGTGGACTGATTGCCGAGAGTGAGAAGTGTATCCTGCATCGCAATGAGTGAGAGTGTCAGGCCGATGAACGTTCCCATGACGCCGAGAATGATCGTGAATGACGGCAGCTGCTGCAGCAGCCTGACGGCATTGCCTGCTGGAACTCGGATGATGCCCATGACAGCAAGCCTTTCCTGGTAAAGATGCTTTTCTATGAGAGCCTGTGTGTTCAGGTTAGAGACACCAGACATATGAAAATCACGGTATTCGTTCACGGCGTTCTGCAGCCAGCGCGAGCGCGGTGTGGCGGCAGTGCCAGCGGATTCTGCGTGCGTATGGGAATCCATTTCCTGCAGCTCGCGGATCCATTTGCGGAAGCGGTAACCCGCCTGTATCTGCCCGGTAAACCCCATAAATACGAGCAAGCCAATTATACCGACAACCACTGAAGTCAACATATCCATCCTGCATACCCCCAATCATCTTGTCTTAAATGTATGTACAAGACGGAGGGAAAATAACTTTGTTCGGGGTCTTGTTTGTTGTTTGGGTACTTGTTTGGGGTACGGTACCTTTTTCAATGAACCTGGTGTTCATGCGGGAAGATGAAAAATGGTACCGTACCCCATATCCTTATGCCTCGGTTTACGTTACAATAAAATATCAGAGCTATTAAACAAGGATAAATGTTCCGAAATAGGGAACTAATGATAATCAAGAAATCATAGCTGGTTAGTGTACATTTTCTGTTTTTGTTTAAAGCAGGAGTGGACTCGATTGCCGAGTGACTATTTTTAATCCGGGGAAGTGCTAAAATGAAACGACATATACCGAACATGCTGACTTTCGGCAATCTGTTTTGCGGTTTTTTATCGATAAAATATATCATCAACGGTGACATCAAGAATGCGACGATCCTTATCTTTATCGCCATCATGCTCGATGCGATCGACGGACGGGCGGCAAGGATATTAGGCGTGTCCAATAATCTTGGTAAAGAACTGGATTCACTCGCTGACATCGTGTCATTCGGTGTGGCGCCGGCTTATCTCGCTGCCTTCACATATTTTCATCAATTCGGGCTGTACGGCATCATCATGGCCGGCCTGTTCCCGCTTTTTGGGGCGTACCGTCTGGCGCGCTTTAACATGACCGACCAAGAAGAGAACTTAAAGCATTTTACAGGCATACCGATCACACTCGCAGGTGCACTCGTGACGTTCTTAGTATTGTTTTACAAGTCACTTCCACTGCCGATTTTCATTATGATGTTTTACGCACTGTGCTACTTGATGGTCAGCACGATCAAGATTCCAAGCTTTAAGAAAATACCGGTTCCGAAATACAGCGTGAGCATCCTGACATCATTGTTTTTGTTTTATATGTTCTATCTGGTCGCAAGCACGCGCTTTGAAAAAGTTCCAGTGTTCTTCTACATCGCGCTTGGTATTTATATCCTGTTTATCGTTGTAAGATTTATGAAAGAAAAAAAGCCAAAGTTTCCAAAGCGGAAGCGTTTCTTCAAAAGAAGAAGAAAAAGGTTATAAGCATATTCGCTGGCTGGGGTCCGGTACTCGAAGATTACTTCGAGTACCGGACTTTTTTTGATTAGGCGAGGTAGTCGGGGTACGGTACCATTTCCCGTTCGCCGGCGGTATTGCTGGAGATGAGGAAAATGGTACCGTACCCACATGAAAAATAATTGGAACTTTTTACAAATTTATCCGTATTTATTGTTAGAATAGAAATAGAGCAGAAAGAGGGGGAAATACGTTGAGTGAATTTACGCTTGAATTAAAGAATGTATCAAAACGGCTGAAGAAAAAGAACGTAGTTGACGACCTTTCATTTTCGGTGAGAAAAGGCGAGGTGTTTGGTCTTTTAGGGCCGAACGGAGCGGGTAAAACGACGACAATTCGAATGATCGTTGGGCTTATTTCCATGACTTCTGGTGAGGTCATGATTAACGGCTTGTCTGTGAAAAAGGATTTTGAAAAAGCGATGACTCATGTTGGAGCAATCGTTGAGAACCCGCAGCTGTACGATTATCTGACAGGCTACAAAAACCTGATGCAATACGCGAGAATTTTGCCAGGAATCACGAAGGAGCGTATTCAGGAGGTCATCAAGCTTGTCGATCTTGAAGCTGCCATCCATCACAAGGTGAAAACATACTCGCTCGGTATGCGCCAGAGACTTGGAGTGGCGCAGGCACTTTTACATAAACCATCATTATTGATCCTTGATGAGCCGACAAATGGTCTTGATCCGCAGGGAATCTATGATCTGCGAAACTATTTGCGTCAGCTTGCCAACAACGGCACGTCTGTTATGGTATCGAGTCACATGCTCGCCGAGATGCAGATGATGTGCGACCGCGTCGCCATTATTCAAGAAGGCAAACTCATTGAGATCCAAGAAATCACGAATGTGAGCGAGCAGGAAATCAGAGTAGAATTCGAGATTGATGGAGACCTTAAGCTCGCGCAAAAACTCGTGCTCGATACAGTGCCGGATGCGATGACAGAAATCGTCGGAAGCTCGGTTCTTGCAGTACAGTCCAGTGTCGATCTGCCGATTGCCGGGCTGAACCGACAGTTTATTTTGGCTGGTCTTGATGTTTCAGGCATCAGTAAAAAATCGAAAACATTGGAAGAGAAATTCCTCGAAACAACAAAGAAAGGGGGCGGAATCAATGAAACTACTGTCGCTCATTCATAATGAATGGATCAAGATCTTTAACCGCCCGAGAACGTGGATATTCTTCATCATTCCGCTGCTGATCATGCTTGGGGTGACGATTTACGATAAGGTAAACAATGACAACGAACAGAGGGAATGGAAACAGGAAGTTCAGGCTGAGGTGAAGCAGCTTGAAAAAGATTTAGAGGAAGCTAAAAAAAGTGGAGTGGGTGCAGAACAAGCGGTCAGTTATTTGGAAAGCGATATAAAAAAGAAGGAATACGCACTTGAGAATAACATCTCTCCTTATGAGAAAACAACATGGACGTTCATTAAGGAATTTGCGCCAATCTCATCATTGCTAGGCTTATTCGTTATAATCGTTGCAAGTGATATTGTGTCTAATGAGTTCTCTAAAGGAACAATTAAAATGCTTCTGATCCGCCCGTTCAGCCGCTGGAAAATTTTATTGTCCAAATTTTTGGCTACTCTCGGTTTCGCCATCACGCTATGGCTTGTGACGCTGTTCTTTATGTGGGTTATCGGAGGATTCGCTTATGGGTTTGGCGGCTTCAGCCAGCCTCACATTATTGTGGATTCCGATGGAGCGGCTACTGAACAGACATTATCGAATTATGTTCTGAGTACGATTGGACTTGAAGTGATTGAACTTACTGTACTTGTAACGCTGTCTTTCATGATTTCAACAATCTTTATCAGCAATGCCATCGCGATTGGTATTGCCATGCTCGTGTCGTTCATGGGAAGCACGTTTGTAATGTTGTTCCAAAGTAAAGATTGGATCAAATATTCATTGTTTGCCAACATGGACCTGACACAATTCTTGAACAAAGAGTTTTTAATTGAAGGGCTAACCTTGCCGTTCTCACTCTCTGTTCTCGCGGTGTACACGGCACTCATGCTCGCCGTCACCTTCATGATCTTCCAAAAGCGCGACGTAAAGTCTTAAAGTTGATTGGTGGGGTACGGTACCATTTTCGATGAACCTTTGTGCTGTAAACGATGCTGCGAAAAGGTACCGTACCCCAATAAAATAATTGGCACAACGCAAATCCCCCTTCACCTGGCTGCAAGCCAGAATGAAGGGGGATTTACGGTTTGGAGGAGTAAAGATTAGTTAATGATGATTGCAGTTTTACCTTTTTCCTTTTCCGATACCTGTGCATGAGCAGATATGAATGAATAGCAGGTTTATATCGCCGCATATTCAACGCTGCTCCCGTCACGCCCCGGTTTTTCCAGAAGGGACTTGAAAGAAACCGGGCCGGGCCAGTTGACCGCGGTGTCTTATCTTTACTGGTAAACTCAGATTACAGTACAAACGAGTTGTATGTAAAAACTTGAAATTGGCGATTTCAAGCCACTTTTTTGTCGTTTTCAGGCATACGGAGTGTTGAAATCCAAAAAACAACAGGCTTTTGGCTGCAAGATGGAGAAAAAACTATTAAATATACTATTTTTCTTATGCTGTTGTGAATATCTTGTGGATAAGTTTTCGGGACGGGTTATGGGGTACGGTACTCTTTCCGCGGACGCCTTGAAAGGCAAGGAGATGCGGTAAAGAGTACCGTACCCCTAAATCCCCAAAAAGAATGGAGGGCAATATGTTTTTTGATCATATGGTGATTTTTGAGAAGCGAGATCTGGAGAATTGTGTAACACTGCTGAAGGAATCTGGTATGAAAGCAGGAATCGGCGGAAGGCATGAAAACTGGGGTACAGAAAATGCCCTTCTTTATTTTGGACTGAGTTATGTCGAATGGCTGAGCGTATTTGATCTGGAAACAGCAAGGGCTTCGGATAACCCACTCGTTCAAAAGCTCCTGAACTCTCCTAATGGTCCAGGGCATTTTGCCATTCGTACGGATAACATGCAAAGATTGATCAGCAGGCTGGATCAAGCAGGACTAAGGACTGTTCACCTCCCGGGAGAAAGACGGAGAGCAGACGGGAGACTTCTGCAATGGGAGCTTCTTTTTGTGGATGGTGAGCAAGAATATTGGCCGTTTTTTATTAAGTGGAATGAAGAGGATGATGAGAGGCTGAATGACCTTGAGAGCAGCGGATGGACAGGCTGGCAGGAATCGTCGGATTTGAAAATTGAGCACATTGAGATTGCGGTTGGAAATGCAGCTCGGACCGCACAAGTTTGGAGCGATCTATTGGACATCCCCCGGCTTGAGAACGAAGGTTGTTCTGAGTTGCTCAAGCTTGAGGGCGGGAACATCCGCCTTGTCAGTATGCCAGACGGGCGGACGACGGGACCGATAGAGCTGCTGCTGTCGAACGGTCAGGTTATTAAATAGGAGTGGTGGATGATGGAAGACCAGCATGTGATTCTTTTTGATGGTGTATGCAATTTATGCAACGGCGCTGTTCAATTTGTTTTAAAACACGAGAGAAATCAGAAGCTGCGGTTTACCGCACTTCAATCTCAGACAGGTGAGGAGCTGCTGCAAAAGCACGGATTCCCGGCTGAGAAGATGGATAGCTTTGTGCTGATACAGGGAGGCAAGGCTTTTACGAAATCCGATGCAGCAGTACGTGCAGCTCATTATTTAAAGTTGCCGTATCGGCTCGCGGCGGTTGGAATAATCGTGCCCAGGCCGATCCGGAACAAAGTATATGAATACATTGCCCGCAACCGATATAAATGGTTCGGAAAAAAAGACGAGTGCATGCTTCCATCACCTGACATCAAAGAGCGTTTTATATAAATGTCAGAGTGTGTTGGGGGGTACGGTACTCGAAAAAGACAAAACGGGATTTTTGTCTTTTTGGAGTACCGTACCCCAGAACCAAAAGATTTTTTTAAAAAGTGAACCTTTTTTAAGCAGACAGGTAATAAATAGCAGGAAGGAGGAGCAGATGTGATGGAAGATCAGTTGATTAAGCGGGTCTTGGACGGTGATGAAGAAGCGTTCCGGCTACTAGTTACACCTTACATTCTTCAGGCAAAGCAAACGGCCTATTTAATCGTCCATGATTATACTCTTGCTGAGGATGCGGTACAGGAAGCTCTTTATGAAGCGTTTAGGTCTATGCATCGATACAATCCTGCTATAGCTCTGTTTAAAACGTGGTTCAACAAAATAGTCATTCATCAGGCAATGAAAGTGACAAGAAAGTGGTCTGTTAAAAAATGGCTCCCATTTTTTAATGACCCGGAGGATCGCTGTACCCCAGAAAAATTGTATGAAATGAAAGAGCATAATAAGCTTCTTTATGAAGCAGTGAAGAAATTAAGCATAAAGCATCAGGTTGTCATTGTTCTGCATTATTTTCAAGAACAGACGCTAAAAGAAATAGCGGCAACACTTGGTATATCTGAAGGAACGGTCAAGTCGAGACTATTTAAAGCAAAAGAAAAACTGAAGAATGTTTATGGTGAGGGAGGACAGGATTATGGAACAGCACTTAAAAGAAATGTATAAAGAGGCTGCTGAACAGTACCCATTTTCAAGAACGGTGCATCTTAAAAAGAAGAAATCGTTCAAGTTTACAGCTGCAGCAGGACTAGCCGCGTGTTGTTTGTTTGCCTTTTTCCTGATCCAGACAAACATTCTTCCAGGAAAAAGTGAAACGATTTATGTAGAGCAGGGAAATTCCTTTGACGTGTCCAATCCACACATGCTGTCTAGCTGGGCTGATAATATTTTTATCGGAGAAGTGGTGAAAAAGAAAGGCAGCAAGTCGCTTGGAGAGCAGCCGGAAACACAGTATGTGGTAGAGGTAATGCGCAGCATGAAAGGTAATCTGAATGGCCAGGTAACGGTTAACCAGCTGGCGGGATATAACAATGATGATCTGTCTATCACAAAAGGTGACAATCTTTTAAAAGAAGGACAAAAGTATTTATTTGTCACAAGATACCTAGAAAGCGAAGATTGGTATACGACAGTACCGGTTTATGGAAATATTAAAATTGAGGATATAAAAGAGGAAGAAGATTTGGCGAAAAAGTATGAGGAATATGCCGAAAATCCAATCCCTTTTGAATAGCAAGAAAGCCTGTCACTGTTTCCAGTGCAGGCTTTCTTTGTGTATGGAGTTTTTTTGGGGGGGACTTTTTGGGGGTACGGTACTTCGGAAGTAGATTTTGATGTAAAGGCAGTGCTGATAAGGCTTTTCAGGAGGCAGCGCAGTGAGTAGTACCGTACCCCATAAACCCCATAAATCAAAAATCCTCACAAAAAACCGGAACAGCATTCACGCTGTTCCGGTTTAATTATTTTTAAATAATAAGTAATTTGGTTTATCAGGCTGCGCTGCAGACCTCATTGTATGTGTTGAGCTTTTCATCAAGCAGCTGGCTGAGCTGTACGAGCAGCGGATCGGAAAGGTTGTCCACTTTTTTGCTGAACTCATACATCGTGATACGAATGGCGTCTATCTCTTTGACTAAAACGAGCATTTGCTTACTCATATCCATTCCCCCTCTTATTCCAACAAGCTATTCTGCTTCTACTATTATTATATACTATATTTAGTGGATGTGTAAGAATTTTCTACAAAATATAGAAAATTGTTTGATGCGAATTTTTAAAAGTTTCAACCTGTGGGGTACGGTACCAAGAAGTGAATTATTCCTAACAAATCCAGACAGGACGGGAGTTTTTACTCTTATCATCATGAGCGAGTACCGGACCCCGGAGAAGAGGACCCCGGAGAAGAACCTGAAGACAGATCCCTAGAAGATCCGCGTGATTTGGACCTGTTCTGTTTTGGCTGGCTTTTCTGGGGTGCTGCAGCAGCTGGGACAAGCTCCAGCGGGAACTCCGCATATTTTCTATACGCTTCACGGGAACCATGGTAGTAAGCGAGAATAAGGGTGGTATCAACTAAGGGGCTTTCTGCTTCGGTCACATAGTATTTGTAGCTGCTGTACGGGTATTCGAGCGGAGTGTCGACGATGTCGGACCGGACGGGGTTTAAATGGATGTAGCGGCTTGTTTCGAGAAATTGATCAAGCTCTTCAATCAGCTCAGCTTTGTAACGCCCTTGAAAAACGTGGCCGACGGTCTCATATTTTTTGTTAAAGTACATGGCGTAAAGCTGGTGGACGGATTTCATAAAAGCTGATGGAGGCTCTGTCTCGCACTGCACTTGAAGATGGACGTGATTGCCCATCAGGCAGTACGTGACGATACGGATAGAATGTTTGAAGGAATATGCGTGCAGAAGGTTGAGGTATGTCTTGAAGTCTTCGTTACCAATAAATATTGGTGCTTTTTGATTGCCGCGAGTTGTCAGGTGATACATCGCGCCTGGGTACCATATGCGGTGTTTCCTTGCCATGATACAGCCCCTTTCCTATTAGAATGACTTTCATTTTAGCGCGTCTGTTGGAGTTTGGGAAATGGTACCGTACCCCAAAACAGTTATTTTCCATGCTGTTTTTCAGTATTTGAGCCACACCGTAATTCAAAAACCGAGCTTCAATGTCTCTTTTTTAGGCAAAACAGTATGATTTTTGTCGTTTTATGCATTATTCCCTCGGAAATTATAGATGAATAACATTTAGTCTTTGTTCAAAAAATAACCTCCGTAATTGAAAACGACTTGGAGGTACTTTTTTATGCAAAACAATAACCAAAATCAAAACCCGATGACAGGAACGGGAATGAATCCTGTACAGCCGCAAAATCCAGCGTTCCAGCATGAAAACATGCATACTGGACAGGTTGGACCGCGTTACAATCATGGCGGTCATGAGATGTTCGATGTGTCGGAAATGCTGTCAGGTACGATTTCCACGCTGAATCTTTTCACCCTTTGCAAACAGCATATTCAGGATCAGGAGCTGCGCCAGATTCTTGACCGCCAGTTCCAGTTCATCTGCCAGGAGTATAATGCCTGTGTTCAGGCGTTCCAGACAGGTCAGGATCCAGCGATGGCAACACAAACCTACAACATGACGCAGGACAATGACTGGACGTACGGCATGAAACCGGGTCAGCCGCAAAAGCCGGCAGCATCTGTCAACGAACTGAACGACCAGGCGATCTCCTCCCTTATTCTTGGAATGGTAAAATCAAACGCATCACTGCGGGGAATGGCGACGCTTGAAGTGTCCAATCCGGTGCTACGGCGCGTGCTGGCAGACAGCATGCCAAACTGGATCGAGATGGCATACGAGATTTCAATCTGGCAGAACAAGCATCACTATTACCAGGTTCCGCAGCTCGCTCAGCCAGATATGGACCAGATCATGGACGGATTTGCACCAGCACAGATCACGCAGCAAGGCGGACAGCCGCCGCTGCAATAACCAAAAAAAGCCCGGAGATTCAATGATCTCCGGGCTTTGCTTTTTTATTGAAGAGCATTTACGGCGTTAATCAGGCCAAATCCGCTGTTCTCGTCATAACCTGTCTTGAACACATCATCTGATGAGCTTTGCAGGATATGTTTGACTTGAGCAGGAGAGAGGACGTCTTTACCGTGCTGTGCGATGATAATGCCAGCAAGAGCCGCCGCTTTAGGTGCCGCCATAGATGTTCCGCCTTTATATCCGTAGCCGCCGCCAGGGATTGTAGCAAGGCATAGCTTAGTGTTGTCACGGTCCGCGTTGTTGCGTGTTTCGTGGTATTTCAATCCAAGATCACCGCCTGGAGCCATCACATCAATTTTCCCTACTCCGTAATTGGAATAGAAGGCAAGGTTCTTTGCTTCTCCGTTAGCAGAGACGCGGATCATTGTCTGTGAGCTCGGGCTGCGGTGTGTCGCTCCGTTATCGTCGCCAGAGAGGCGGCCAGGGCTTGATAGGTCAACAGCATTGTTACCAGCTGAGCCAACAACGGTCACGCCTTTTTTAATCGCATATTGAATGGCACGGTTGAACAGCCTCACGTCTTCTACCGTATCTTTTGTCGCGTAGTCAGGGTTTTGAAACCAGTCATATCCGCCGAGACTCATGTTGACAACATCCACGTTATCATCCGCAGCTGTCATAAGCGCGCTGGCAATGTCTGCAGTAGCAGCTCCGCCTGTCGGTCCGAATACGCGGTATGCTGCGACTTTTAAATCAGGCCCGACGCCCATTGAACGGCCTTTTGCTGCGATAGAACCGGCGACATGCGTTCCGTGGCTATTTTGATCCATCGCATCAGGATAGCCAGGCACGAACGATTTTCCGTATGCATAGTTAGCTTTTAAATCAGGATGGTTATAATCAATTCCAGTATCAACTACAGCGACGACGATATCCTTGCCGTTCGCCGATCTGCCAGTACCGCCTGGCAGGTTCCATGACGCACCGTCGCCAGTCACCTGCTGGATATCCCATTGCAGTGCATACACATCACCGCCTGCAGCTGCGGCTTCCAAATCCTGCTCAATAACAGGTGAATCTGGCATGATTATATTTTCGACGCCGGCATCTAGAACGGCGCTTGATTTTTCAATATTTGCTTCAAAATCAGCGTTGTTTGTTACAACCTGTACTGCGCCCATTTTTCCAAGAACCTTTTTAACAGATCCCCCCGCGCTGGTAATCAGCTTGTCATAGCCTGAAGGAAGAGAGTTTTCGTTTTTAAACAACACAAGATACTGCTTCGTTTCAGGTGCCGCATTAGCTGCCTGTCCAGGAACGCCAAACGCCCCCAATATCATCGTTGCACTCAAGCTGAGCGAAGCAAGCATCGCCTTAGTATTCTTCTTCATCCAACGTACACATCCTCTCCAATTTGCATAATACTTTATTTGACAAAATATTCTGAAATACCTTGTAACTATTTTCCTGTTTTTGTAGACGAAGCCCAGTCCATTTGTCATGATAAGTAGAGAAAAAGAGATGGGGGTCCGGTACTCGAAATGGACATTTTTTATGTTTTGTCCATTTGGAGTACCGGACCCCAATTATAAGAAAAGGCGGCTTTTTTATGAAAAGAGGATTATTTTTAGCGGGGCTGGCTTTTATCATCTATCCGGTTGCGGTATACGTACAGTCTACCAATATGGATATAGGACTGGCGTTTTTCTTAGTCGTTGGGCTATTCTTGATAGCTGTTTCGCACTGGTTTGAATTGTCTTCAAGGATATATAAGAAAAATCGGAAACTGCTGATAACCATGGCAGCCTTAGCTGTTGCTGTCGTGTTGATGTTTGAGTTTTTTATCTTCAAAAATACGGTGACTGATCCGGGCGATTTAAAAGAAAAAGCCGATACGATTTTAGTGCTTGGAGCAGGTACGAAAAACGGTCGGCCAGGCGCGGTTCTGAAAGGCCGTCTCGATAAAGCGCTGGATTATGAGAATAATCATCCAGAAGTGACCTTTATCGTGAGCGGCGGGAAGGGAATCGGCAAAGACGTGAGTGAAGGCGAAATCATGAAAAATTATTTAGTTGAAAAAGGTGTTTCCGCGGATCGCATTACGATCGAGGATAAAGCGACGAGCACGAATGAGAATATCTTGTATGCGAGCAAGCTGATGAAAAAGGGCAGCAATCTGCTGATTGTAACGAGTGATTTTCATTTGTTCAGAGCCAAAATGATTGCGAAGGAACTTGGAGTTCAGGTGCAGGGACTTGGCGCGCCGCTTCATATAAGACACGTCCCGCAAGCCCACATACGAGAGTACTTCGCGATTGTCCATACGCTGTGGAGCTTTATTTAATCGGGGGTTAATTGGGGGTACGGTACTCGAAATGGATATTTCCCGAATATTGTACGCGTGGAATGTACAGATATAAAAGAACCTTAATACAGCAGTGTTTTTTGCACACTGCTAACCTTCCAATAACACCCTTTGGGAAATAAAATCGAAATGGTACCGTACCCCAAAAAGGGTATGCTAAAATAACAGGCGAGTATTGGGGCAATAATGGTGGTAGATAGAGCCCGTGAAAGGATTTTAACTAATGAAATTGAACTTGCCTGAAATGATAGAACAGCAATTAAATAGAGAACGAAATGAACGTGTTTCTGGGCTTAACCAGGAATTCAAGGACTTAATCGGCGGGGCAGGGTATACGGCTCCAGATCACGCAATTGTCGAGGATGCGGTGATTGCGCTCGCGATGGGTAAGAATGTCCTTCTTAAAGGGCCGACTGGGTCAGGGAAGACGAAGCTTGCGGAGCTTCTTTCGCACCTTTTCGGACAGCCGCTTCATCAAGTGAATGCATCGGTTGATCTGGATGCTGAAGCGCTGCTCGGCCACAAGACGCTTGCTTACCGCGAGGGCAGACAGGAGATCGATTTTATTCCTGGTCCTGTAACGAAAGCGGCAGAGCATGGTTATTTTTTGTACATTGATGAGATCAATATCGCAAAGCCAGAAACATTGCCGATCTTGAACGGGATGCTTGATTACAGGCGAACGATCGCGAATCCGTTTACGGGAGAGGTCGTGAAGGCTAAGCCTGGTTTTAATGTGATCGCGGCAATTAATGAAGGATATATCGGTACAGTGCCGCTAAATGAAGCGCTGAAAAACCGTTTTGTAGTGATCGAGGTGCCTTATATTCAAGGCGATACGTTAAAAGAAATGCTGGTGAACCAATCAAAACAGCAGGATGAAGAGGTGCTGTCACGGTTCGTGCAGCTTTCTGCCGACTTAGTGTCACAGGCGAAAGCGGGGCACTTATCAGAGGAAGCGGCGTCTATTCGTGCACTGCTTGACGCAGCAGATCTTTCTGTTTACATGCCGGCAAAACGTGCTGTGCAGCGAGCGATCGCAGATAAGCTGGAGGATCAGAGAGAGAAAGCGCTCGTGAGCAACGTCGCTGGCACGCTGTTTTAAGAAGGAACAACTGATCGGGAGGGGGTACGGTACCAAGCATCATCAAACTGCGCAGCTGCGCGGCTAATGATGAGATGGTACCGTACCCCCAAAGAGTGTTTTGGAGGTTTTGAATGTGAAGTTTTTAGTGTTCGCTGATACGAAAATCGACTCGCTCGTTCATATGCAGCTGATCGACTTGGCACGTGCGCTCTCGAAGGATGAGAAGATGGACGTGGAATTTTCGTTTCACTCCTACCTTGAGCGCGGCAATTCAGCGACTCATGTCAGCCAGTTCTGGAATCCATACCCGAAGGACATTCAGATTGAAGGCTGGAAATCCGACGTTTATCTGCGAAGCTACGGTGCATTCCGTTATACAGAGGATCAACTGGTTTGGGATACACTCCACAAGCTGTCAGATCATCCTCAAAAGGAATTCTTGAAGCAGATTTTCATGTTTTCAGAGGACTTCCGGCTTGAAAGGCGCTGTATCGCTGACAGGCCGGGAATGGCTGAGGCGTTCAAGGTCCGCAGAGCAGAGTTTCTTGTGCATTACAGCCGGCAATATCGCCAGCATTTACAGGCGAAGCGTTGGCTTGACGCGCTTTTTTGCCATATCGTTCTCCTGGCTAACCGGCGTTTTACAGCAGTACCGGACCCCGTAAAAGAGGTATATCAGCAGATGCGGCAGCCGCTTGCCGAGCTCAGCAGCTGCAGTTCAACGGCAGAGGTTGCAAGGATTATCCTCAGCATGGCTTCCATTCTGAAAAATGCGGAACTGCCGCACAGCGATATGTCGACGGCTTATTTTTCGTTTGCTGACCCTGTAAAAGATGGTGAGCAAAATGGTGAAGAGTTTAAGAACCTTTTGCGTGAAAACGAGAAAAAATCGGGATCGAGCAAGCAAGTAGAAGATGACGACAAGGATCAGGAAGACGGGGAAAAGGAATCGTACTCTTCATGGCATGATGAAACGTCCGACCCGCAGGATTCCTTTTTGCAGATGGATCTCGATCAGGGCACAAGTACGGACCTGCTCGGTGAAGGAGCAAGGAAAGCGGAGACTGGTGATCAGGTGTTCGGAAACGTGCAAGCGAGCGCTCAGTCGGCGCAAGGGAACGACTTCTCCGAGCAAGACATCAACGCACAAACAGACGGAGAAATCCCAGGATCAGGCGAAGTTGCTTACCCTTACGGCCACGTGAACCGCAGCGTGTCGGAGCATTGGAAGCATGCGGAGCAATCCGGACCTGATGAAGCGGCACAATACGAAGCGGTAAAAGCTGAAGTTACGCCGTTCGTTTCCAAGCTGAAGCAGAGCTTTTTAAAAACGATGGAGCATAAAAAGAACCAGCCGGCAGGCGATCTGCATTTTGGGCGGCTCGGAAAGAATCTGATCCGTGTGGTGACAGACAATAACCCGCGGCTGTTTTATAAAAAACAAGAGTCAGAGCAGGAGCTCGACACGACGTTCACCTTGCTTGTCGACTGTTCGGCGTCGATGTTCAATAAGATGGAGGAGACGCAAAAAGGGATTGTGCTTTTCCATGAAACATTGAAGTCGCTGAAGATCCCGCACAGTGTCATCGGGTTTTGGGAGGACGCAGCAGATGCCTCGGCAGAAGACCAGCCGAACTATTTTCAGGAAGTGATCTCGTACCGCAATTCGCTGTACCAGAGCGGAAGCAGTATTCTGCAGCTTGAGCCGCAGGAAGATAACCGCGACGGCTATGCGATTCGGCGGATGGGGGAGGAGCTGCTGAAGCGGAGCGAAAAGCAGAAGTTTCTGCTCGTTTTCTCAGACGGAGAGCCGGCAGCGTTTGATTATGAGACGCATGGTATACTTGATTCGCATGAGGCAGTCTTGAAAACGCGTAAACAGGGCATCGAAACACTCGGCATGTTCATCGCGAACGGCGAAGTAACTGATAAAGAGGAGCAGCTTATGCAGAACATTTACGGTCCGCAGAGTGTTGTCGTTCCTGATGCCAGCCAGCTTACGGAATATTTAATGCCAGTTTTGCGAAAATTGCTGTTTAAGCTTATATAAAAAGTAATGGGGGTACGGTACCTTTTTCATGTAAAGGTACCGTACCCCCATTATGTTAACTATCGAGCATCTGAAACCAGCTGAATAGGGCGGCAAAGACGAGAAAGGTGCTTATGAGTGTAGCCAGCCAGTTTGGGAGGAGAAAGCGAATAATTGAAGTTAAAACAAGAATTACAGCCATCGCGCCAAACAAGATCCAGATAGCTGTCATGTTAAAAGTCATGCGATTTCCTCCTTCACATTAAGTCATACGAATGAAATACCCTATTTTGCCAGCACACATTCCTTTAAAGTGCAGCCGGAAAATGCTCATTATCAGCATAGCGAACGAACTAAACTACTCAGCCGCTCTAGTACCGCAGCATCCCCAGCAAAAAAAGAGCTCGCCCGCCGGCAAGCTCTTTACGTTTTCAAAACTTCTATTTGATTCTTAAACAGTTCATCCATTTCATGAGCCGATATTGGCTGGCTGAAGAAGTAGC
Organism: Fictibacillus aquaticus; assembly: GCF_002245695.1. Lineage (GTDB taxonomy): Bacteria > Bacillota > Bacilli > Bacillales > Fictibacillaceae > Fictibacillus > Fictibacillus aquaticus. The sequence continues at coordinate 444,681 of NZ_NOII01000003.1, forward strand.
CTTGCGCTTCGTTACAATGCCTTTGCTGCAGGAATTGAAGCTGTTCCCGCGTTTCTACGCCTTCCGCGATCACTTTTAAATCGAGGTTATGAGCCATGTGGATGATCGTTTCCACAAGGGAAGCATCCTTCGGGTCATTGTAAATATTGCTCGTAAAGCTGCGGTCGATTTTTAGCGTGTTGATCGGGAAGGTCTTCAAATAGCTTAACGAAGAATAGCCTGTCCCAAAGTCATCGATGGACAGATGAATACCCATGTCCTTTAGCTGCTGCATTTTTGTTACAGCATGCTTGGAATCCTGGATGATGCTTTCCGTCAGCTCCAGTTCAAGATACGCTGGATCAAGACCTGTGCTGCTTAAAATCCGCTGAATCATCTCGACTAGATCGCTCTGCTGAAACTGGCGCGAAGAGATGTTAACAGACATGCGCAGCGGCGGCTGCCCTTCATCCTGCCACTTTTTATTCTGCAGACACGCTTCGTGAAGCACCCATTCGCCGATCTGTAAAATGAGGCCGGTTTCCTCTGCGATCGGAATGAACTCGGCAGGGGAGATCGTTCCCCATTCAGGATGATGCCAGCGGATGAGAGCCTCTACGCCGGAAAGAGAGCCGGTCGTGACGTCGATCTGCGGCTGATATACCACACGAAACTCATTACGTTCCTGAGCTTTGCGAAGCCCGATTTCGAGCTTCATTTTTTTAGAAACGATCTCATTCATTTCAGGAGTATAAAACTGGAAGCCGTTTTTTCCCTGCTCTTTAACCCGGTACATGGCCGTGTCGGCGTTTTTGATCAGTGTTTCGATATCCCGGCCGTCTGATGGATACATGGAAATACCGATGGATGGCGTCACAAACAGTTCCTGACCGCCGCACATCACAGACCGCTGAAAGTGCTCGATGAGTTTCTGCGCTTTTTTCGTGATTTCGTCGGACGTCGTATGAGGCAGCAGCACGATAAACTCATCTCCGCCCTGACGGCTGACCGTATCGTTTCTTCCTACGCAATCTTGAATCCGCTTAGAAATTTCGATCAACAGCTGATCGCCGACCGCATGCCCAAGTGTATCGTTGATGTATTTAAAACGGTCGAGATCGATAAACAGGATTCCGATATTCTGCTTATTTTCGTTCGCCTGCTCTAACGCCTGAGAGAGACGATCGCTCAGCAGCAGACGGTTTGGCAGCCCGGTCAGAGGGTCGCGGTAGACCATCTGGTTAATTTTCTGCTCATTCCGTTTTCTTTCCGTAATATCGCGGATAATGCTGCTGAAAAAGACTTGGTTATCTTCATTCCATGTGGCAAGAGAAAGCTCGATCGGGAATTCGCTTCCATCCTTTTTCAGACCTTCGAGTTCAACCGTCTTTCCCATCACTTTAGGGATATTGGTTGAAAGATAACGCTCCATGCCCTTTTGATGAGCTTCTCTAAACTTTTCAGGGATAATAATCTGCAGCTTGCTTCCTATTGCTTCTTTTTCTTCAAAACCGAATAAATGCTGTGCACCTTTGTTCCATGAAAAGATGGTACCCGTGCTGTCTGATAAAATGATAGCGTCGTTGGCTGATTGTATGACAGAGCGGAACTTTCTTTCAGATTTCAGCCACTGGTACCGAAACCGCTTATCGATGAGCATGCTGATGAACACTAAACCGAAAATGATGAATATGCCTGCGCTGATCGAGTATGCCAGAAACACCGTGTCAGTCGCTTCTCCTGAATGCATCGAATGCTGGTGAGGGGTGAAGCTGACTCCGGCCATCCCAGTATAATGCATTCCTGCAATAGCGAATCCCATAATGAGTGCGCTCGTTGCTTTTCGCCGCCTTAGTTTAGAGACATCGCTATTTTCACTCACATAAAAAAGCAAATACAAAGCAACGATGGAGGCGATGAACGCGATGATGACCGATAAAGTGAATAGCACCGGATCATAGTGAATAGAAGCTCCCATTTCCATCGCTTCCATGCCTGTATAATGCATGCATACGATTCCCGCAGCGATCAACGTGCCGCCGAGCAGGACAAGCTTTTTACTCATGACAGGCCTGCTGATGATTGAAAATGCCAGCCATGAAGAGATGACGGCAGGAAAAATCGAAACGATGACGAGCGTTGGATCATAGCTGACGTCAATTGACAGATGAAATGCGAGCATCGCGATAAAATGCATCGCCCAAATTCCGAGTCCAAGAGCAACGGCCCCTGTTATGAGCCAAATATGACGTCCGGAAGACTTGGTTTTCTTGATTTGGGCCGCCAGATCAAGCGCAGCATACGACGCGATGATGGCGATTACGACAGAGAGTGCCACAAGAGGCAGATTATATGTATGAGAAACATCCCCCATTAACAGTAAACTCCTTATAAAGAAATTAATTATTGGTATAGCGTATCTTCATTTTAAAGGAAAAAGAAAGAGGGTACCAATATCGCTGCGATCTGATACCCCTTTTTATATGTTATTTAAAATATTTCATAAGTCCAGCGGCGATACCTGCCGCTGCTTTTGACTGGAAATTAGACCCCCTGACGATCAACTCGTCATTCGCATTCGATAAAAATCCGAGCTCGACCAGGACAGCGGGCTGTTTGTTTGTGCGCAGGACCTGAAAGTCACCGACTCGAAGGCCTTTTGCTGCGAGCCCTGTTTTGCCGGCTGCTAAAGACGTGTCAATAGCGCTCGCGAGACCGTAATCCTTGCTGCCGTAATAAAAGGTGAGCAGACCGTTCGCGCTTTTGTCATACGCTGAGTTGTAGTGCAGGCTGACAAATGCGTCGGCAAAATGATAATGGCTGACACTCACGCGGTTCGAGAGCGAGATATACTGATCAGTGCTGCGTGTCATGATGACTGTAGCACCAGCATTCTCGAGCTGTGTCGCAAGCAGTCTGGCAGTCGTAAGTGCGAGAATTGATTCTTTCGTGCCGTACGTACGTCCGACAGCTCCTGAATCATAGCCGCCGTGGCCCGGGTCAATCACGATCCGTTTGCCTTTAAGGCTGTTGTTCGTTACAGGGGCAGGCGCTGTGCTGTTGTTTCCTTTTGAAACCGATGCAAGCCAGCCGGCGATCCAGGCGCTTTTACCGCTCTTCAGCTTGATTTGCACCCAGTCATTCTGCTTTTTAATCACGTTAAAATTATCGCCCTGCTGTGCCGTGCCGACGACTATGTAGGATGTCGATGGGCCGCTTCGCAGGTTTACGTTGTTGTATAGAACAGTCAGCGTCTGTTGTGATGCGGACGGCGGCTGTGAGACAGGCGGAGTGCTTGGGGCCGGAGCCGTTCCGTTCGACTTTTGAACATAAGCGCCGCTGACCCAGCCTTTTAGCTTGCCGTACTGGACGTTCAGCCAGCCGCTGCTTTCCTTTAAAATAGTGACAGTCGTATTTTGTCCGAGCCCCCCGATGATTGTTCCATTCATAGAAGGCGACGTGCGCACGTTCAAATATGACGCAGTAACCTTGCCTGATGCTTGATTTTTTCCAGGTGAAGCGGGCGTAGGTGTAGCAGCTTTTTGTTCTGCAATGATATAAGCTGAAGATGCCCAGCCGGACAGGCTTCCGGATGTGATCTTAGCCCATCCGCTTTTTTCTACAAGAATCGTGACCGTGCTGCCGTTCTTAAGCGAACCGACAATGCTTGCGGTCGTGCTCGGACCGCTGCGGACGTTCAATGAACTGGCAGTAATGGTGCCGGTTTTGGCGGCGGATGTCTTTGGCTTCGGATGTGAGTGGCTTTTTTTCTTTAAAAAAGAAGAGCTCGCCCAGCCTTTAATGTTTTTATAGTTGATTTGTGCCCAGCCGTTTTTTTCAGCAAGAACAGTGACGGTTGCACCTTGCTTAACAGAGCCAACCCACTCGCTCGTAGTACCAGGAGCCTTTCTTACGTTCAGGCTCGTTGCCGTGACAGATGCCTCTGACGATGTGTGCCCATAAGTGCTGATGGCGGGAATGCATAAAAAAATAACCAAAAACAACGACAACAACCTTTGAAGCTGATTACGATTCAGATTACCCACTCTCCCTTTGCAGATGACAATAATAGTAAATTAGTTATCGGCAAAATTCGCCATAGTTTTAGCTTTTTCCTGCTTTTTTCCTATAGGTTTGCTGAAAAAGATTGACGCAGATTTGGTGGGCAAAAATGAGGTGGGAAATTGGGTGAATAATGGGGGTCCGGTACGCCATCACAAAAACCGTGATGGCGTACCGGATTTTTCACTGAGGTACCGGACCCCCAAATTAAAGCGTGCCCTCAAGAGATTAATCTCCAGGAAGACGGCAAATGATAGATTCGGTGTAGCTGCAGGAGAGGCAGATGCGTTCATCGCTTTCAGACGTTTCGACAAACACATGGCGGCACCGGCTTTGCAGAAATTGTACCTGCTGCTCAAGCTCCCGAACCTTATTCAGCAGTGCAAAAACAAGAATATTGCAATTAGGAATACAGCTTTGAGCCATTTTCAACAAACTCCTGAGCCTTTTGTTTCATACCTTGCTCTGCATCATCTTGAACGCCGCCAATGTCTCTAGTGCTTCCGTGCATTTTTCGGATATCGTGCGAGATGCGCATTGAGCAGAATTTCGGACCGCACATGGAGCAGAAATGCGCAGTTTTAGCACCTTCAGCAGGCAGCGTTTCGTCGTGGTACTCACGCGCACGCTCCGGGTCGAGCGACAAGTTGAACTGATCTTCCCAGCGGAACTCAAACCGTGCTTTGGAGAGCGCGTTGTCACGAATCTGTGCCCGCGGATGGCCTTTGGCAAGGTCGGCCGCATGCGCTGCGATTTTATAGGCGATAACTCCTTCGCGCACATCGTCTTTGTCCGGCAGCCCGAGATGTTCCTTTGGCGTCACATAGCAGAGCATTGCCGTACCGAACCAGCCGATCATAGCGGCTCCGATCGCTGATGTGATATGGTCATAGCCTGGCGCGATGTCAGTCGTGAGAGGCCCGAGCGTGTAGAACGGCGCCTCGCCGCAGATCTCGATCTGCTTGTCCACGTTCTCTTTGATCTGATGCATCGGTACGTGTCCTGGGCCCTCAATCATCACCTGCACATCGTGCTTCCAAGCGATTTTTGTGAGTTCGCCTAGTGTCTCCAGCTCGGCAAACTGTGCTTCGTCGTTCGCGTCAGCAATCGAGCCAGGGCGCAGCCCATCACCGAGCGATACCGCAATATCATACGTTTTTAAAATCTCGCAGATTTCTTCAAAGTGCGTATATAAAAAATTCTCTTCATGATGTGCAAGGCACCATTGCGCCAAAATCGAGCCGCCGCGGGATACGATACCTGTCGTACGCTTGGCGGTCAACGGAATGTACCGCAAAAGAACGCCGGCATGAATCGTAAAATAGTCCACGCCCTGTTCCGCCTGTTCGATGAGTGTATCGCGATACACTTCCCATGTGAGATCTTCCGCAACGCCGTTTACTTTTTCAAGTGCCTGATAGATTGGAACGGTGCCGACTGGAACAGGAGAGTTGCGCAGAATCCATTCACGCGTGGTATGAATGTTCTTGCCTGTCGACAGATCCATGATTGTATCCGCACCCCAGCGCGTCGCCCACGTCATTTTTTCAACCTCTTGTTCGATAGATGAACTGACCGCAGAGTTTCCGATGTTGGCGTTGATCTTTACATGAAAATGGCGGCCGATGATCATAGGCTCAAGTTCCGGGTGGTTGATGTTGCTTGGAATGATGGCGCGGCCGGACGCAACCTCTTTTCGTACGAAATCGGGTTCCATTCCTTCACGAATAGCAATAAACTTCATTTCAGGCGTAATGATGCCGCGCTTGGCATAGTGCATCTGCGTTACATTGCCGCCGTTTGCTGCACGCAGCGGGCGAAAGTTCGTGCGCGGGAACTCAGCAAGATTAGCACGCGGATCTCCTTCAAGCTTAAACCCATTGTCTTCAGGACGGATATGGCGCCCTTCGTATTCCTCCACATCTCCACGTTCGCGAATCCATTCAAGGCGAAGCTCAGGCAGCCCGCGTTTTATATCAATATCGTAATTTAGGTCTGTGTAGGGACCGCTCGTATCATAGATGGTAATCGGTGCGTTTTCCTCTTCTCCAAAGCTGCCAGATGTCGGATGCTGTGAGATCTCACGCATCGGCACCCGTACGCCGTCCTGCTCTAGATACACTTTCCGGCTCATTGGAAATGGAGCCTTCAGCTGTACGTTCACGTCATGTTTTGCCATAAAAAAATTCCTCCTCATTTTTCATGATTCGGAATTATGCCAAATAAAAAGCCGGACTCTGAAAACATCAGAGAACCCGGCGGGAATGTGCGATGAGCTGCATATGTAGAAAGAAGCTGATGAAATATATCGAGCTTCGGCTGCGCCCTGCTTCCCTCCGCTGGCATAATCCAGATCAGGTTCAAAGGGTCAAAGAACTTCAGAGCGTTCTAATCTCAGCCTGGCTCACAGGCTCCCCTAGCAGAAATGCTATGAAATTATGTCTATCATACAGAAGCAAGAGCGCATGTGCAACTAAAAGGCCAGAGGGGCTCGGGGTACGGTACCTTTTAGGAGAAGCAGCGTCATAGAGGCTTTTTCATCAAAAGGTACCGTACCCCCATCAGAAAATGCTACACTAATACCGAAACTAAATAATAATCAACACTTCATGGTGCTCTTGTTTCACAAAGTAAGAGCTTAATAGGGAAGTTCGGTACATTCCGACGCGGTCCCGCCACTGTAAGAAGGAGCTTTCTCCCAATAGCCACTGTTCTGCTCATAAGCAGAATGGGAAGGGGGAGAACGCGATGATCTTAGCCAGGAAACCTGCCATGAAGAAGAACACTAGCAACCTACGGAAGATAGGGAGGTGTGGCGCAACGTTATTCATCTATAACGCTTATTTGTGCACCTGTTCTGTTTTTCATCCAGAACAGGTGCTTTTTATTTTATTAGAAAAGGAGTCTATTAAACATGACAATCCCAAGTAACAGTGTTTCTTCAAATCAATCATTTACCATTCAGACTCGGCTCGTCATTCCTCCGGATACCAATCACATCAATACCATCTTTGGCGGACAGGTGCTTTCGTTTATTGACGAGATCGCTGCCATTACCGCTATGCGCCACAGCAACTCTGTCGTCGTAACGGCCTCGATTGACTCGGTCAATTTTGTCGGGTCAGCTAAAGTCGGCGATATCCTGATCCTGCAGGCGTTCGTCGCCTCGACAGGCCGTACGTCGATGGAGGTGTACGTGGAGGTTTTTTCTGAAAACCTGCTGAAAAAAGAGAAAAAGCTGACCACAACATCATTTCTGACGATGGTTGCAGTCAACGAAGACGGCAAGCCATGTGTGGTGCCGGGTGTGATTCCAGAAACAGAGCAGCAAAAGCTGCTGTATGAGACAGCGGCTGTCAGACGCGAACAGCGCAAAATGCAGCGCGAGAACGGGGGAATGCGGTGAATGGTCCGAATAGTACGGTGTAGTTAAATTGACATTAATTGGTTCTGGCTAAATAATAAAGGTGCAGAAAACTAGTTGGGGTACGGTACTTTGGGTACCGTACCCCAAAGTACCGTACCCCCAACACAAGGAGGACTTGAAGATGAAAATCGAGATTAAGAGATTTGATCATGTGCAGCTGTGCATCCCGGCTGGGGCTGAGGATGAGGCGCGAGCTTTTTACAGCGGCATTTTAGGGTTTCCTGAGAAAGAGAAACCAGAGTCATTAAAGGGAAACGGCGGGGCTTGGTTTCAGGCAGGTGATATTGAGCTTCATGTCGGCGTTGAGAACCGTGACAGCTATAACAGCAAGAGCCATCCAGCGTTTGAAGTGGCTGATGTTGAGGCGGTGCGTAGCTACTTAGAGGAAAACGGTGTTGAGACATTTAACGAGAAACCGATCCCGAACGTGTCCCGGTTCAGCTTCCGTGATCCGTTTAACAACCGTATTGAATTTTTGTCTAAATCCTTATAAATACACAAAACCCTGAACTCAGCCGGTTTCATGGCGGTTCAGGGTTTTTTCTAAAAGTTATCCAGCCACTTTACAGCTTTATCATACTTTTCTTCGTCTTTATTCATCAAAAAAGTGACAGCCACAGTCAGCAGGATAAGAAGAACACTGTAAATCACACCTCCCATAGAAAAAGCTTGAAGGAGGTGGAAGCTGTGGTCAGGGATGAGCAAGAGAATGCTTGCCGAGACGATGAACACCGCCACCGCGAGCACCAATTTTTTCAGCAGCACAGAGTGATGTTTCATGTTCTTTTCCCTGATCTTTCCTATGACAAATAAATAAATGAAGATTAATAACCCATCCAAAATAGACAAAATAATGTCCATTTGCTTAATTAGCTTTTGCCTTCTCCAACTGGCTGCGGAAATCCGCAAGCACTTTTTTACGCTTTTCATAATCAGCCGGATCGCCGTCTTCCCAAAGCGGAAGGTCACCGCCTGCGTCGATGAGCTGAATCGCTTTGTTTTTTACTGTATTCTGCAATGCCTCGTTCTCGAGCTGAAGCGCAGCAACGGCGATGTACAGCAGCGCCTCATACGGCTGGCGCTCCTCATCGTCATCATAATCGTCTAACTCGACGAGCCATTCGTTCAAGATGAGCTGTGTCGCCTTTTCAGGTGCCATCCCCTCATCCATGAAATGGTTCCAGTCCTCCTGCACATCGCACGAAAAATCGTCTTCCCACAAATCTGTTCCCCACGTGCCCAACGCCATTCCTCCTCAATCGTAATCTTTCTTTTTCCATTCGTCCTCTGGCATGTCAAATCCTTCTCCGGAAAAGCGCTGTTCACGGAAAGGGTCGGCATAATTGTGAAAACCGTTCTGCTCCCAAAAGCCGGGGCGGTCGTCGCGCATGAACTCGATGCGGCGAATCCACTTCACGCTTTTCCAAAAATATAGATGAGGCACGATCAAACGCAGCGGATAGCCGTGCTTATCGGTCAGCGGCTTGCCGTCAAAGGAATGGGCGAGCAGAATGTCATCACGCATCAGATCCTGAATCGGTATGTTGGTGTCATAGTCATGATCGCCGTACGCCATCACATGCCTCGCCTCAGGATCCACATCAATCGCTTTTAGAAAATCAGAAAAAAGTACCCCAGTGAACGCATTATCAAAGCGCGACCATCGCGTTACGCAATGAATATCCTTAACGACGGTCGTCTGCGGCATCGCCATAATATCCTCGAACGTGAACGTTTTCGGTTCTTTCACGAGTCCGTCGACAGTGAGCGTCCAGTCGGATAGCTCGTACTGCGGCACCTCGCCTTCATGCAGGATCGGAAACCTTTCTGTCAGCACCTGACCCGGCGGAAGACGGCCATCTAGCCCTTCCGCCGCTTCCGGCACACGCATCTTTTTAATACGGTCAGCTTTTTTCATCTCATTCCTCCCCATAAGAAAAGCCCCTTTCTGCTAATAGAAAGGGGCGGCTGTATGTACATCCGTTCCTCTCATCTTTCAGCGTTTTTTTTATCGCTGTTAGAATTAGCACCGTTTCTATTTTACGATAATAAAATAGATGGTTGCCGGGCTTCATCGGGCTAAATCCCTCCGCCTGCTCGCAATAAGAGTGTTCTTAAAATTTATGAAAAGTATGTCATGATGAGCACTCTTTGTCAATGCTGCATCCAGCTGATGACTTTTATGCCAAGCCAGTACGCCGCAGTGATCCATATAAGGATGAACAGCGCGCCAATAAACCAGTTTTTCGGTTTGCTGGCATTGGCAATTTCAGCCGCCTTTGCTCTGTGCTTATCGATTATTTGGGAAGGGATAAGCTTCAGCGCGAGTGCGATGCCAAGCGGAACAAGGATCAAATCGTCTAGGTATCCGATTATCGGAATAAAATCAGGGATCAAGTCGATCGGGCTGAACGCATAGGCGACAACGATGATTGCTGTGATTTTTGCATGCATCGGCACCCCAGGATCGCGGTAAGATAAATACAGCACGAACAGCTCGCGTTTTAGCAGTCGAGCTTTCAGTTTTAGTTTTTCAAGCATCGTTTCTTTCTCCTTCATAAAAAAACGGCGCCGCATCATCTGCAGCGCCGCCGTTGACGTTATCTTACTCGTTTAAAGAAATACAGAGCCACTAGTATTACTGCTAGTATAATTAAGATCTTCATCATGTACAATCATCCTTTCGTAGTTAGGCTATTACTTTGCTCTCTAATACTTTGATTCCCTTTTTCGAGGTCTTTTAATCGTTTTAATTTTAAGAGTTTAGGATGTGTTCTGGAGGGTACACACTACTATGGCCAAATAATAATCAAAACCCAAAAGGAGATGATTGCAAGATGGCTCAGAACAGCAAGAACAACAGAAGTGATGCAAAGATGTCTAGGGAAGAAGCGGGCCGCAAAGGCGGAGAAGCTACCGCTCGGAACCATAACAAAGAGTTTTATCAGGAAATCGGTGAAAAAGGCGGAGAGGCAACCTCCAAAAACCACGATCGCAGCTTTTACGAAAAGATCGGGCGGAAGGGCGGAGAAGCCGCCAGCCGGAACAACACAAACAAGTAAATAAGTGGATTTTAGACTGCCAGCACATCGGCAGTCTTTTTTTATCTTTATAATATTTGTTTATTCGACAGAGTTTGACGTACAATAGATTCATAACTGTAACTTTAAAAGTATTTGAGGTGAAGAAGTGGGCCAGGTAATACCTTTTCCAATACCAATTCCTAAAGTTACACTGACAAAATCCGAGAGCGACGAGTATTATGAAATTAAAGACGCGATCGAGATGGCAACAGATGAAGAAGACATCATCCACCTGCAGAAGCGCGTCCGCGCATTGCTGGAGAAAATAGAAGAACGCCAAAAGAAAAACTAAAACCGTCCGCGAATTTTCTGCGGGCGGTTTTTGTGTTCTTAAAGTATTGAAAGAAGCACAACTTCTTTGCTGGTGACGTTAATAAACGCTGCTCCGCTGTCAGACGGCAATCCTCTCAAACTTCCTCTTGCACTTCCTATATCGCAAATCTCTTTGTTATGAATGGACTGTTCGTCGAGCGGCGCAGAAATAATGGCATTCTGGCTGTCGTAAGGACCGTGAAAATAGGCTTGCTGTTTATAAACGGCGATGGCAGTTGCTCCGTGGAGCTGTTCAGCTGTCTCAATAACGGCTGTTTTATTTTTTCTGTAATGAAGGGAGACAAGCGGGAAATCGTAGTATGGGAAAAGCCAAATATCACCGTTCTCGCCAGGGCAGATGGCATAACAGTCATCGATTATCACACGGTTATGATTATCATGGCGATAACGATAAAGAACCTCTCCGTTTTGGCTAAACAGCACAAGGCCATTAGTTGATATACCCTCGCCATAAACTCCTTGATCAAAATAGCTGATCCAGATGCCGTCAGCTGTTACCAAAACATCTCTGATACAGTCGCCTCCGTGAAAGCTTGAGAGAAGTCCAGCCTCCAATGAAACGATATGAATGTTGGGACGGTCATTGTCGGCAAGTGTTTCGGCGAGCAAGATTGTGTTCTCCGTCAGCCACCGAACTTTGGAAAACGAAATTTTGGTTGTGAGGGTGAGAGCTTCGCTGTTTTTGTAAAACACCCTGCGGCGGTTTTTACGCACAACTGCGATATAGCCATATACATGATGATAATCCGCATCAATTACTTTTTCGGTTGATGCAGCAGTATGTATAATCTTCTCCTGAATCTCCATTGTTCTTATGTTCCTTTCTAAAAAACTAATCGGGGGTACGGTACCTTTACAATTGAAGCCGACAATTGTAAAGGTACCGTACCCCCTCATTTTATTTTTTAAAGTAGCGCTTGCGCCAGAAGAAGAAGGCAGCTGCGCCTGAGAGCATGAAGGCGAGGCTGAGCATGATCCCGAACGCATGCGGGTTGTGCTGGTACGGGATCGGAATGTTCATCCCGTAAAAGCTAGCGACCATGGTTGGCAGCGCGAGAATGATCGTGAATGACGTTAAAAACCGCATCTCAAGGTTCAGGTTGTTGGAGATAACAGAAGAGAACGCATTCGTCAGTCCCTTCAAGATGCTGCTGTAAATCTGACTCATCTCGATCGCCTGCTTGTTCTCGATGATAACATCCTCAAGCAGCTCGCGGTCTTCTTCATACATCTTCAAAAAGTTCATGCGGAGCAGCTTCTCGAGTACCGCGTCGTTAGATTTCAGTGACGTTGTAAAGTAAACCAGAGATTTATCGAGGCTTAGCAGCTCAAACAGGTCCTGGTTCTTCAGTGTCTGTCGCAGTTCTCGTTCGATCGTATCTGTTTTGCGGTTGATCTGCCTCAGATATCGCAGGTAATATTGCGAGATAAGCTGCAGAAGCTGAAAGATAAAGCGCGTCTTTTTATAAGTGTAAAAGTTGCGCACTTTTCGTTTAACAAACATCTCGATAATTGGATTTTCCTTCAGACAAACGGTAATAAAGTAGTTTTCGCACGCGATCATGGCGAGCGGGAACGTATCATACGCGTTTTGGCCATTTTCATCTTGTTCGATGAGCGGGATATCGACGATGACACTCACTGTATCATCTTCTTTTTCAATGCGAGAACGTTCTTCTTCATCTAGCGCGTCGCGCAGGAAGTCAGGGTCGATGCCAGTTGCATGAACCACATGTTCAATTTCTTCGGCAGTTGGAGCGATAAGATTGATCCAGCAGCCTTGTTCTATAGTATCCAGTTCGGTTAATGAATGATGTTTATTTGATAATATTTGCAGCATAAGCGGTAACCTCCTTGCAACTATCACTAATCCACTATACCGCTATTTTCCCCCTGCCAGCAAGACAGCAAACATGAGCATAAGGGGCGGGGGTACGGTACCATTTCCCGTAGCGTCAGGAAATGGTACCGTACCCCCGCCTAAAGATGCTGGATGCAAAAGGGTTTTAGAAAGTATGTCCGTTCCATATGGACAAAAACAGTGATTGTCTTTTTGCGGTACCGTACCCCATAATAAAAATATACAGGTTATTTTTAACATAGGAGATAAATTATGGGTGTAAGGTATAAGGGGATGCTTCTGGCGGCGGGTCTGCTGCTGCTTGGGGCTTGTTCGGATCGTACGGAAATGGTAAGCACTGCGGATCTGGCAGATATAAAAATAGATAATAGTGATAGCACTGCCACGAATTCAGCAACGGAAAATTCAAGCTCCAATGAAAAAGAAAAGGACTTGGTTCAGCATATAGAAGAAGAAACATCAAAATCAGCTTTATCCATACAAGCCTTAGTCGAGAAATACACTCCGATAACACCTCAGCAATGGGGAGAGAACGTAACGGGTGTTAAAACACAGCTGGATACAGCAGACAAAGTGATTGCTCTGACACTTGATGCATGCGGCGGAGTATATGGAAGCGGCTATGATAAGGATTTGATAGAATTCTTGAAGCAGCATAAAATCCCAGCGACGCTTTTTGTGAACAGCCGCTGGATCGACAAGAACGAAGAAGCTTTTTTATCACTTTCGCAGGATCCGCTTTTTGAGATAGAAAACCACGGAACAGAACATAAGCCGCTGTCGGTTAGCGGCAAGTCTGCTTATTCTGTTCAAGGAACAGCAACCGTAGAGGAAGCCATTCAGGAAATAGTAGAGAATGAACAAAAGATAGAGAAGCTTACTGGCAAGGCTCCAAAGTTTTTCCGTTCTGGCACAGCACATTATGACGAAGTGGCCGTACAGATCGCAGAAGAACTCGGTGAAACAGCCGTCAACTACAATTTATTAGGTGATGCTGGTGCCACATTCTCAAGCGAGCAGGTGAAAGCTGCATTGCTCGCAGCCCAGCCTGGCTCAATAGCCTTGCTTCACATGAACCAGCCGGAAAGCGGGACAGCAGAAGGGATCATGCAGGCGGTGCCGCTGCTGCTCGATCAGGGGTTCCGGTTCGTGAAGCTTGAAGATCATAAGCTGAAATAACAAAAGAATGGGGTCCGGTACCACGAGTACCGGACCCCATTTCGTTATTAAGCTTACTGAGCTACTGCCTTGCCTGCGTTTATGCGTCCGTGTTTGAAAAGTGTACCGGACCCCGTCACCTTATCTGATGTGCTCTCGAGTGCAGTGCGGATCTGTGCAGCGTTTTTTCCTTGTGATGCAAGAAGGCCTGCAACACCCGCGACTACTGGAGAAGCCATGCTAGTTCCGCTTAAGCTTTCGTATTTTCCGCCAGGAACGGTCGAGTAGAGGTCTACACCTGGTGCAGCTACGTCAACCCATGGACCATAGTTCGAGAAATACGCGATCTGGTCGTTTTGATCAGTTGCTGCTACTGCGATTGCATTTTCATAATACGCTGGGTAGCTAGGAACCGGCGTGCTTTCGTTGCCTGCTGCAGCTACTACAACCGAACCCTTGCTTGCAGCATAGTTCACGGCATCTTCCAATGTTTTTGTTCCGACCGGACCGCCAAGGCTCAAGTTAATAACCTGTGCACCGCTGTCTGCAGCGTGACGGATGCCTGCTGCTACATCGTCAAGCGTACCGCTGCCGTCTGCATCCAGTACACGCTCCGCAAGAATTTGTACGTTAGGAGCAAGTCCTGCAATACCGACACCGTTGTTCGTGGATGCTGCTGCAATCCCCGCCACGTGGGTTCCATGAATGTTTTCGTCCATCGGATCGTTATCATCTGTAACAAAATCTTTCCCCTTGATGACTTTTCCAGCTAAATCAGGGTGATTATAGTCAACGCCAGTATCAACGACGGCGATTTTAACGCTGGAGGAACCGCGAGTCACATCCCAAGCCGCTTCCGCTCCAACCTTTTGAGGAGCATATTGTTTCGTTGAGTAATCAGGGTCATTTGGAACATAGCTTGCCGTATATGTTGCATTTGGTTCGGCATATTCTACGTCAGGGTTTGCCTCATATTCTTTCACAGCGTCAGCTACACTGCCTTCTGTGATTTTAACAACACTATAAGCGCTGTAATTCTCTTTAATAGAGTCGTTAAGCTTGGAGACGACGGCTTTTTCCTCAGTAGATGAAACACCATCTTTATATTTTACGATAATTTCCTTAGGTGCTGATTTTGACTCGTATTTTTCTGGTATCGCAGCAGCACTTGCTTCTGACGGAGCAGCAAGGCTGACTATAAGAGCAAGAGAAGCATAACCTGCAGCAAAACGTTTTAACATGACTGATCACTCCTTCTTCTAAGTTGCTTTCAAGGTTAACACAAAAAACAACAGGGAAAAGAGTTTCTTTTTTAATTTAACAAATCCTTTAAATTATCTTAAAATAACGCAAAAGTAATAGAATATTCTGAAAAATAATTTATGGAAACGCTGACATGGAGTAAATACGAACCAAATAAAAAGCAGCATATGGATAATAGACGGAAATTGGAAAAATAAAAAAGGTAGAATGTTACCACGTTGGGAGGAGGGGGGGTACGGTACCATATTCCACAAGAGGCGCCGCTTCGCAGTTTTTTGGAAATGGTACCGTACCCCACAAGAAGATAACCGCATGAAAAAACCACCGTTCTTTAAACGATGGTTTAAAAAAAGCCTCCGGGAAATCCGGAAGCTTCTAAAGCTTATTCTGCAGCAGGCTCACCGAATTCTTTATTGTTCAAATTCGTTAAGCTTTCTGCAATGAGTGCTTTTACTGAATCATATTTGTCAGTTGCTGCTTTGATCAATGATGCATCAAGTGTTGCGCCTTTTTTCTTGGCGTCTGCCGCCACTTTGTTCATCTCTCTTTTCGCCTGATCGAGCTGCTTTTTAAGTGAAACCAATTTATTGTTGAACTCCGCATAGCGGGATTCTTCTTCATCTTCTTTGTCGCAATCCTTTTCATCATCGCCGTCTTCATTTTCGCCATCTTCATCATCACTATTAGAATCGGCAGTGCCTGTTTCCGGTGCTGGCTCTGCTGGAGGTTCTTCCTCTTCTGCAGGCTCTTCAGCATAGTAAAGCTCGATTTCTTCATTAATCGATTTTACTTTGTATTCGATTCTTACCAGCTTTTTATTAAGCTCGCGGTATTTGTTTGTGTACTGCTTTTTAAGCTTAGCCTTCTTTTTTGCTTCCTCTTTTTTCTTTCGTTCTTTCTCTTTTTTCTTTTTGTCGTCCTTCTTCTTCTTTTCCTGTTTCTTTTGCTGCTCATGCTTCTTGCTGTGGCTTTGCTCTTTTGCGTAAGAGCCTGCCGGTGCACCGAGCATGACCGCTAGTGCCAGAATGGCAGCAGCAAATTTCATCATCTTGCTTTTCATTACCTCATCCTCCTAGGATATTAAAATAGGCAAAGGCAGCTGGCTGGCGTAGGCGTTTCTAATATGCGCCCGTAGCCCCTATAGCTTTGTGCCACCAGATTTCTCTGGTTTTACCATTAACAATAGTTTACAAATTATTTAAAATAATGGAAATAGTATGTTCGACCTATTTCGACACTTTTCATATGGGGGTACGGTACCATTTCACGCCATAGAGCACCATATCGGCATATTTAGTAAATCGTACCGTACCCCATAACTATATTTCCTACAAAATCTACCAAATTAGACCCATTGCGCGATGTAGAGAGCAGGCTTTACACTAATTGTATGAATATTCTAACTTTTAGGAGGCTGCTCATTTGAAACGGAAGAATATGTTCAAGATGCTAGGTTCGGCTGCACTTGTTGTGACTCTTGCTCTGCCTGTTTACAGCGGTTCCACGGAATTATCCCCCAAAATGGTACAAGCTCAGGTGTTTGACGCGAAGGTAAAAGCGGATGATTTTTTAAAGAAAAATGCAGAAAAATACAAGCTTCATCGTGATCTTTCAGGGCTTACCTATTTAAATACGATCGAAACCAAGGCCGCTACATACGTGCGCTATCAGCAGACGGTGAACGGTGCTCCGGTTTTTACAAAGCAAGTAACGGTTACCCTTGACCGCAGCGGCAACGCGCTTATGGCAGTCTCAGATTATACTCCGTACACAAAAATAGAAGAGGCGAAACAAAAGCTGGCGAAAAATGATGCGGAAAGTAAAGCGGCAAAGCATCTGGGCGCAGCAGCAGGCCGCTGGGCTCAGGATAAAAACGAGTTTGGCTATACGATTGAAAACGGCACGGCTGTTCCTGTTTACAAAGTGACCCTTCACGCAGAAGAGCCATTTGGGGCGTGGGAGGTGTACGTGCACGCGGGAACGGGAAAGGTGCTGAAAAAGAAGGATTTGAACCAAAAAGTGAACGGAACAGGTCAGGTTTTCATGCCGAACCCAATAGAATCCCAAGGGTCTGTAACCGGACTCGCAGATAACAATGACGCCGATTCTGCGGCACTGAACGCTCAGCTGAAAACTGTCACGCTGCAAGGGTTAAGCGGCAACGGCAAGCTGACAGGACAGTACGTGAACATCTACTCAAAATCTAAGACGTCGAGCGCCAATCATGTGTTCAACTACACACGCAGCGACAACCGTTTTGAGGACGTGATGGTGTACTACCATCTCGACACGCTGCAGCGCTATATCCAGTCGATCGGGTTTAACAACATCAACAACCGCTCGATTACAGCGAACGTGAACACGTATAAAAAAGATAATTCCTTCTATAGCCCGTCCACAAAAGAGCTGACGTTCGGTACAGGCGGTGTGGATGACGCAGAGGACGCAGGCATCATCGCGCACGAGTACGGCCACTCCATCCAGGACAACCAGGTGCCTGGCTTCGGAAACAGTGCTGAAGGCGGCGCGATGGGTGAAGGATTCGGTGATTTCCTTGGCGCGACGTATGAAGATGCAGCAGCGCCAAACAGCTTTGGTTCGGCATGCGTAGGAGAGTGGGACGCAATTTCCTATTCAAGCAGCAACCCTCCGTGTCTGCGTCGTCTTGATAAAAACAAAGTGTATCCGCGTGATGTCGTGAATCAGGTTCATGCGGACGGCGAAATTTGGTCGCAAGGATTATATGATCTAGCCGGAGCTCTAGGGCGCGACACGGCAACAAAACTTGTGCTGCAGTCGCACTGGTCACTGACGCCAAACGCCACGTTCAACGACGGAGCAAGGGCGATCAAGCAAGCTGACCAGCTGCTGAACGGCGGGCGAAACGCAGCAAAAATTGATTCTATCTTTGCTGCGCGCGGACTGTCAACAAACTAAGAGCAATGCAGGGGGTACGGTACCATTTGCAACAACTGCGCATGACAACTCAGCTAATTAAGAATGGTACCGTACCCCCAACCTCCAAACCAAAAAAAGGCTGTCTCAGCAGGTCATATTGGATGACATGCGGGGCAGCCTTTTTGTGTCTATGTATTAACCCTGGTTATGCTTGAAAAACGATTGTATAAGCGGCAGATCAGGAGGATTTACACTGTCTGGAAGGTTGCTCAATGGAAAGAAACGAACATCGAGCGACTCGCTATGATCAGCTTTGGGAACTCCGCTGTATTCCCGGCAAATAAAGACCGTCACCACATTATGAACCTCGTCGCCATTAGGATAGCGGTAATAAAATTCCGGGCCTGAGAATACGTTGAACAACTTCAGATTGGAAACTATGAGACTAGTTTCCTCGAATGTCTCTCTTGCAGCAACGTCCTCTAGCTTTTCACCAGGCTCCATCGCACCTCCAGGCAGTCCCCAGCATCTGTTGTCAGCTCTAAGCTGCAGCAGCAATTCACCTTTGTTGTTGATAAGCAGAACACATGCGCCGGGCATGATAAGCGGCCTGGTCCCGACTAGTTTTCTTAAATCTTTTATATAGCCCACCTTTTAATCCCCTTTGTATTGGAACTATCATATTGCTTACAGAGATATTCGGGGGTACGGTACCATTTCCTGCCGCGGCGCATCACACCGCAGTTTTTTGGAAATGGTACCGTACCCCACAAAACCCCACAAAAAATCCATCCTTGCAACCGCTTCCAATATGTTGTATGATGCAGGCAACACGTTATCCGAAACGTTTTGGAGGTAAGCATGACGACAATCAAAGATATAGCAAAGAAAGCGAATGTGTCGGTTACGACCGTCTCTCGCGCTCTGAACGGCTATTCGGATGTTAATGAAAAAACAAGACAAAAAATCATTGAGATCGCGAAAGAGCTGAATTACAGCCCGAACACGCTGGCGCGCGGACTAGTGATGAAGAAGTCCAAAACACTTGGGATGCTCGTTTCAGGCATGAATCGTGCAAGTACGAAGGACAACTTTACATTCGAAGTGCTGTCGGGCGTGAATGAGCTCGTTTCCGAAAAAGATTACGACCTTGTCCTGTTCAGCACAACAACGACGAAGCAGCGTGAGAAGACTTACTCTCAGCTTTGCCGCGAACGGCGCGTGGACGGTGCGATTTTACAAGGAATGAAGATCGATGATCCGTACTTGAAAGAGGTTATCGAAAGTGACATACCTTGTGTGCTTGTCGATATCCCGATTGAATCCGATTCGGTCGGCTACGTGACGACGGACAACGTTCTCGGCGCCAAAAAAGCAGTACAGCATCTGATCGAATCAGGGCATAAGAATATTGCGATGATCAACGGCCACGACCAGGCTTACGTCAGCATTAAAAGGCTGGAAGGCTACAGGCAGGCATTAGAAGAAGCCGGTCTGGAGTACAAAGAGGAATACGTCGTAAACGGCGAATTTACAGAAGCCACTGCCGAAACGGAGGCAATGGAGCTGCTGCAGAAACACCCTGAGATCACCGCCATTTTTTCTGCAAGTGACTTGATGGCACTAGGGATCATGAAAGCGGCGCGAACGTTGAACATTAGAATTCCCGAGGATCTTTCCATCGTCGGCTATGACAACATTCTGCTATCCTCGTATACTACGCCGGCACTGACGACGATTGCGCAAGACAAGTTCCAGCTCGGCTACAGGGCAGCAGAACTGCTCATCAATATGCTCGAAGGAACAGTTGATTCGCACGTCTGCATTTTGAAAACTGAACTCATCATAAGAGAAACAACAACGAACCGCTCATCCTGAAAAAATGGCGGTGTCATTTTTACTACAAAACCGAAACGTTTCGGATTATCCGGGCGTATTTTTTACTACATCTTTCCGAAACGTTTCGGATTCACCTGCAACTTAAGGAGGACAACATGGACTACAGAGTGATAAAAGACAACGACTTATTTTTGCTATCAGACACAAAGGGCAACATTCCAGCCGACCACCCGTACGGCCTGGGCTTGTATACAAAGGATACGCGGTTTCTGAACAAACTGGATCTGCGGATTAACGGTGAGGAGCCAATCCTGCTTTCCTCGGACGCAGACGAGAACTTTGTAGCAACGATCCTCCTCACGAACCCGCACATGGAAAAAGAAGGCGAGCTCATCCTTTGGCGTGAGTCGGTCGAAATGGAGCGCACCCGCTTCATATACGATGGCGTGCTCTATGAAACCATCAAAACGAAAAACTACTATCCGAAGCCAGTATCGTTCACAATCACGCTGCATGCGGATGCGGATTTCACGGACATGTTTATCGTCCGTGGATTCCAGAACGGCGATACAGGAAAGCGCACCGGCCAGACAGCTGCCGGAAACTCGTTCTCCATCCATTACATGGGGGCGGATGACGTTCAAAGGACAACCGCGATCTCTTGGGATCAAGAAGCGCAGCACGTCACGAACGACGGCAGCATATCGTTCGCGATCAGCCTCGGACACTCAGAGGAACATTCCGTAACATTCGCGGTTCAGCCGCACATCGGCGAAGGCTCACCGTCACAGCCGCTGCAAAAGGACGAGGCGTTCGCGAAGCTCCAGGAATCCTACAAGGAATGGGAAAACTCGGTTACACGCGTGAAAACAGACAACGAGCAGCTGCAAAAGCTGATCGACAGGGGAATCGGCGACCTCCGCGTACTGCTTACAGATCTCGGATTCGGCCGGTTTCCAGTCGCTGGCCTTCCATGGTTCGGTGTTCCGTTTGGCCGCGACAGCCTGATCGCCGCGCTTCAAATGCTGCCTTTCCAGCCAGATGTAGCAAAAGGCACACTGCTTACGATGGCACACTATCAAGGGAAAAACAACGATCCGTGGCGCGACGAACAGCCTGGCAAGATCATGCACGAGCTTCGTTTTGGCGAGCTTGCGGCAACGAACCAGATCCCGTTCACACCGTATTACGGTACGATCGACGCGACCCCGCTGTTCCTTGTTCTGCTGACCGAATATGTGAAGTGGACTGGCGACCTTAAGATCGTTGAGCAATTAGAAGAGACGATTGATGGAACGCTCAAGTGGATCGACGAATACGGCGATCGTGACGGCGATCTGTTCGTCGAGTACCATCAGGAGTCGAGCAAAGGCATCGCGAACCAGGGCTGGAAGGATTCCGGCGACTCCATCGTGCACCGAAACGGCGATTATGCTGAAACGCCGATCGCGCTCTCCGAGGTTCAAGGCTACGTGTACCAGGCGAAAACTGGACTCGCTGAGCTTTTCGAAAAAATTGGCAAAACAGAAAAAGCCGCTGAGCTCCGCGCGCAAGCTTCACGCTTAAAAGAAAAGTTTGACGAAGCGTTCTGGATGGAAGACGTCCAATTTTACGCGATCGCACTCGACAAAGAGAAAAAGCAGGTCGGCACGATCACTTCGAATCCTGGCCATGTGCTGCTGTCGGGTATGCTTGACAGCGACAAGGCTGAAGCCGTTACAGAAAAGCTGCTCTCGCCTGAAATGTTCTCAGGCTATGGTATCCGCACGATGGCAGAAGGCGAAGCGGGCTACAATCCGATGAGCTATCATGACGGAAGCATTTGGCCGCACGATAATAGCCTGAGCATTCTCGGCATGAGCAAAAGCGGACATCAGGATGCGGCGAACAAAGCGATAACAGGATTGCTGAACGCCGCTGCGCACTTTGAGTATGACCGTCTGCCAGAGCTGTTTTGCGGATATGACGACAAAAACGGCAAGAAAGCGGTCAAGTATCCGGTCGCTTGCTCACCGCAGGCCTGGGCGGCAGGGACACCATTAATATTCATTCAAAGCTTGCTTGGACTTTTCCCGGACAGCTTGAACAGTAAAATCTATCTTACTCCGGCACTTCTGTCGGACATGACCGAGCTGACGGTCGAAAATATCACGGCAGGCAAAGGGCATCTTTCTCTGACCGTCAAGCGTATCGGCAATGAAACAGCCGTTGTTGTCGTGGAGAACACAACAGGCTATGAACTAGTCATCAACCGTAATCACAGTGCAAAGACGCTTCATTAATTTTATAAAAATTGAGAGGGGTACTGAAAAATGATGAACAAAAAATGGTTTGCGGGGCTTGGAATCAGCGCGATGCTTTTAGGAAGCGCATTAACGGGGTGTTCAAGCGACAACGGCGGCAGTGAGCCGAAGGACGGAGAAAAAGTTGAGGTAACACTAGCTGGATGGGGCGGTAACCCGACTGAAGAGAAGCTTTTAAAAGAAACGCTTGCTGATTTTGAGCAGAAGCATCCAAACATTGATGTAAAGCTTGAAGTGATAACTGAACAGTACATGGACGTTATCAAAACGCGCTTGATCGGCGGAGAAGGTCCGGACGTATTTTACCTTGACGCATTTGAAGCGCCTGGTCTGATCAAGACAGGTGCGGTCGAGCCGCTAGATGAGTATGTAACAAAGGATTTTGACGTAGATGATTTCGAAAAGCCGCTGCTGGACGCGTTTAAGGAAGACGGGAAAACATACGGATTCCCGAAAGACTATTCCACGCTTGCTCTTTTTTATAACAAAAAAATGCTGAGCGACGCTGGCGTTGAAGTTCCGAAAACGTGGGAAGAGTTCACTGCAGCATCAAAAAAGCTGACAAAAGGCAAGGTAGCCGGGTTCGGTGCAGCGCCTGAACTGGCACGTGTTTACTGGATGGCAGAATCCAAAGGCGGTAAAGTCGTGACGGACGATAAAGCGTCATTCGCTTCTAAAGAAGTGGAGGCAGGTCTTCAGCCATTGCTTGATATGCACAACGTTGACAAGTCTGCAGTTGAGCCGAAGGAAGTCGGCGCATCATGGGGCGGAGAGATGTTCGGCCAGCAAAAAGCGGCGATGGTCATTGAAGGAAACTGGGCGATTCCATACTTGAAGGACACGTTTCCTGATGTGGAATACGGAACAGCAGAGCTTCCGACTGTTGACGGAAAGAACTCGACAATGGCTTATGACGTGGCATACGTGATGAACGCGGCGTCTGAAAAGAAGAAAGCGTCTTGGGAACTCCTGTCTTACCTGACTGGAAAAGAAGGCATGAAAACGTGGACGAGCAAAGGCTACGCGCTGCCGGCACGTCAATCGGTTGCTGAAGAGCTTGGCTTTGATAAAGACGAGCTGCGCGCACCGCTTGTAGCAGGCGCATCATATGCAACAGTTTGGCAGAAAGGTCCGAACATGCCGATCATCGTCAACAACTTCAACAACCAGTTCATGAGTGCATTCCTCGGCAAGCGTCCGCTCGGCGAAGCATTGAAGGATGCGGAAAAACAGGCGAACAAAGAGATCGAATAATGGAAATGGCGGTGCTTGCCATGTGCCGGCACCGCCAGAATTTTTCCTGAAGTATGCCGAGAAGGAGTGAGTGGCCATGCAAAGACAATCACGAAAAAAGATGCGGGAAATGGGGCAAGGATACTTTTTCATGTCCCCGTCCCTGCTCGTACTTGCACTATTTATCATCGGACCGATCCTTTACGTCGTTTTCCTTTCCTTCCATAAAGTGCAGCTGCTCGGAAACGGCAGCCTGGAGTTTGTCGGGCTCGACAACTTTTCACGGCTCGCCGATGACAGCCGGGCACAGATTGCACTCTGGAACACAATAAAATACGTCGCGATCGTCGTGCCAGCACAGACATTTCTTGCACTTGTGCTCGCCGCGACGCTGAACGCCGGTTTGAAAGGGCAGCAGTTTTTCCGAATCGTCTATTTTCTGCCGACACTGACGTCATCCGCTGTTCTGACGCTCATTTTTATGTGGATGTACAACAAAAACGGCCTGATCAACAGCATGCTTGAGGGAATTGGACTGCAAGGCTATAACTTCCTCGGTGACCCAGACATCGCGCTGAACGCGATCATGATCATGAACATTTGGTCGACCGCACCATTCTTTATGGTCATTTATCTCGCGGCACTGCAGGATATCCCGGAATCGGTTTATGAAGCAGCCGAGATCGATGGTGCTAACTGGTTTCAGAAGTTTTGGAAAATCACGGTCCCTCAGCTCCGTCCAGTCACATCGTTCGTTGCGATCATGGGGCTGATCGGAACGTTCCAGCTGTTTGACCAGTCATACATCTTCTCCGCGGGATCTGGCGGACCGGACAACTCGACGTTAACCGTTGTTCTCTTAATCTATCAATATGCGTTTAAAACGCTCGGCACGATGGGATATGCGGCGGCTCTCGCATTTATCCTAGCGCTCGTTATCCTGATCGCGACATTGCTGCAGCGCAAGTTTTCAAAAGAAGAATCGCTCTATTAAGAGGAAAAGGAGGGCTTCACTCATATGAAAAAGAAAAAAATCGGGGCAGGCAAGGTGCTGCTGTACGGCATCTTGATCGCCTATGCTATCACGACGCTCGTTCCGTTCCTCTGGGCGATTTCCTCTTCTTTTAAAACGCTTCAGGAAATTGTCAGCGGAACGATCAGCTTCATACCGAAAAACTTCACACTTGACAACTACAAGCAGATTTTCCTGCAGCAGGAGCTGTTTCCGCGCTGGATGTTTAATAGTGTAGTGATCGCGGTTTCGGTAACATTTCTGAATCTATTATTTAACTCGATGGCCGGCTACGCCTTGGCGCGTCTCGCTTTTCCAGGGAAAAAGGCACTGTTCATCATCATCCTCGCCGTCTTAATGATTCCGGCGCAGGTAACGATGATTCCTAACTACTTGATTCTAAAAAGCCTTGGCTGGCTGAACTCGTATCAAGGCATGATCGTTCCATCGATGATCAACGCGACATTCATCTTCATGATGCGCCAGTTCTTTATTAACTTCCCGAAGGAGCTGGAGGAAGCGGCCGAGATCGACGGTCTGAGCCGAGTGGGAACATTCTTCAGGATCGTCCTGCCGCTGGCAAAGCCTGCTTTAGCAGCACAGGCAATCTTCGTGTTCATGGGATCATGGAATGACTTCATGCGTCCGCTGATCATTATGACAGACGCTGAGATGTTCACACTGCCGCTTGGATTGAACACGTTCAAAGGGCAATACATCAGCTACTGGAACTACATCATGGCCGCATCTATGGTATTCACACTACCCGTGCTGGTCATCTACGCCTTCTTCAACCGCTACTTCATCAAAGGCGTCTCCTTTACTGGAGGGAAATAAAATTTTGGGGTACGGTACCAATTCCCGCCGCGGCGCATCACACCGCAGATTTTTGGAAATGGTACCGTACCCCATTCTCTATTATTTCTGTAAAATTATGTTTATTATTTTGATAATAGTGGAAGTTACGAAAATGAGTCTATCAACCTATTCTTTGGAACCGTGAAACCATTTAAACGGATGCTGCGTAAATGGGTATGTGGAAAACGCTAGGTGATAGATCGAGTGTCCGTTTCACACGGAAAAAAATGGCCATTTGTCTTTTTGGAGTACCGGACCCCCAATAAGACCATACTTTCTTACCATTTCCTGCGAATTTCCATATTCTATAGAAATTTTCCAAGGAATGCCGTATAGTAAGTAATCGTGAGTGCGGCGGCCAGTGATTTATGAAGCAGAAGTTATACATAATTTTCGTATCTGGCCCGTACTATTCAAGAGTGAAAAACTTTATTAGGAAAGCACAATTTAAGGAGGGCAACACATGCAAACGCAAGTGAACACACCGGCGAAATCAAGCAAGAAGTTTCTGATCATCGCACTCGCTGCGGTTCTTTTGATCGGAGGCGGAGCTGCTGTATATGCAATGATGATAAACACGCCGAAAAATCAGTATTTAATGGCGGAGTACAACACATACGAAGCGACTGCCGAGTCTTTTGACAACCAGTTCGGCGATCTAATGGATCTATCTGAAAAAGCACAGAAAGAAGCAAACGAGTCCGATACTCGCATCGGCATCGATATGGACCTTGGCGCGATGGGCGCGACTGGAATGGAAGCAGCTCTTGCACAGTCTCTTTTAAAAAGCGCTGAAGTTCAAGTGAAAACACAGCATGACCCGAAAAAAGAAGAAGGCTCGTTCAAGCTTGGAGTATTGATGAACGACTCTGAAATCGCTGGAGCGGAGTTTTATCAGAATAACAAACAGACGGCGATAGAAGTGCCTGAACTATACAGCAAGCACGTATATTTCGAGAACAAGCAGTTCGGCGACCTTATGCGCAAGTTCGACTCTTCATACGTAGGACTTGAGGAAATGCAGAACTTTTTCAAGGCATATGACAGCTATCTGACAGACGAAGATGCACGCGAAGAGATGGTTAAAGAGTATGCAGAAGTATTGAAAGATAACATTAAAGACGACAACGTAACGGAGAAAGACGCTGACTTCAACGGCGAAAGCATGAAAGCTCTTACTCTCACACTCTCTGAAAAAGAAGTGAAGGACATCCTTGTAGCGTATATCGAAAAAATTGAGAGCGACGACAAGCTGATCAACGAGATTGCAAAACAATCATCACTTTCTGGCGGATTTGATACGACAATGAGCGGAACTGCTTCAGAAAAAGATACGAAAAAGCAAATTCTTGACGGTCTAAAGGATGTTAAAAAAGGCATTAAAGAAGACGTTTCAATGCCAAAAGGCTTCAAACAGACGGTTATTATCAACAGCGATGACGTGATCGTGAGCCGTTCATTCGATTTTGAAGCAGGACCTAAAGACAGCCCGGACGAGATTGTCGCGTTCGATTACGATTCTGAATCAAAAACAGATGATAACGACAAAACAAAATCAAGCTGGAAGATGGTCATGACACCGAAATCTGGCGAAGGCACATTCGTTTTTGATATGAAAATGGACTCTGAGCCAAAAGGCGAAGGCATGAAGCGCGACATCAAGACAAAGTTCGAAATGACGGAGAACGGTGCGACTGACGGAGCCGGCTTCCACATCTGGGGCGAAGGCAATAAAGAGAAGTCGAAGTGGAACCTTGAAATGACGCCGGTCGGCGATATGGCCGCATCTGAGCTTCCTGACTTCAAGCTTCAGCTTGAGCACAAAGGCAAGCAGGACCTCGACAACGACAAGGCACAGCACGATTTTAAAACAACGATCGTCGTGAACGACCCGTCAATGGGCGGCGAAATGAAGATGGACCTGAACATCAAGTCCAAAACAACGTTCACTGACAAGCTGAAGTTCCCTAAGCTTAGCGGCGATAACGCGGTGAACGCAGCCGAAGCGAGCGACGAGGAAATCGGCGCGATCATGCAGGAAGTGCAGATGAACATCCAGAACTTTATCGGTGAAAACGCCCAGCTATTCCAAGGCGGATTCTAACATAGTGCATCAGAAGGGCAAGAATAACATTCACGTGTTATCTCTTGTCCTTTTTCACGCCCAGCCGGCATAAACTGTTGTATAAAGAAGAGCAAATAAAGCCTGTGAGAGGTATAATAGCGGAAAAAGGCATGTCCAAAATGTGAAGTTTATTTGGGACCCAATTTTATTGGCCATAAACAAGAATCTTATAGCCAAAACGAAAATTCTAATGTCCATAAATCGAATTCACTTGGCCGTTAAAATTCAACAGCTTATTTTTTACAGACCATAAAAAGTTAATATCTAAAAAAGAAAGGACGGCCCAGCATGCGGCTCATATTGCTACTCACTGCCAACACAATCCGCTCGTGGCTCCGCAATCCAGTGCCGCTGCTCATCATGCTGCTGTTCCCGCTGGCCTTGCTCGGCATCCTCTACACAGGACTGCAGCCGCTTTTAAAAGAAAAGCAGTGGATCGAGCCGTTCCCGGTCGCGATCGTCGACAACGAGCAGACCTTCGAAACGAAGCTGCTGCTCACACAATATCAAAAATCAGAAGAACTGAAGAAACTCATGAAATTCAGCGTCTTATCAGAGGAAAAAGCTGAACAGCAGCTAAAAGCAAACCGAGTTGCAGGTGTGGCGATCATTCCGGAGGGCTTTACAGAAAGCCTTTGGACAGGGAAAAATATCCCGGTCGAAGTGATCAGCAACGAAAAACGCGGCTTCCAGGCGAAGCTGTTCCGCCAGTTTATGGCGACGAACGCGAAGCTGATCTCTGCGGCACAGGCAGGGGCGAACGGTGCTTATCATTATTCCAAAAAACTGCCTATTACCGAAGACGAGCTGAAACAGCAGCGCAAACAGATCGCAGCGACGCTGACGCTCCACGCGCTCGACCGGAATCAGTTTTTTACTGAAGAAACAGTAACCGGGTACGGCGGAACAAGCCAGAAAAGCTTTTACGCCTTGTCGGGAGTACTTTTGCTGCTCATGATCACAGGCCTTTTTGCGATAAAAATGACGCGTCGTGAGGAGCAGCAGGTGCTGCAGGACCGGCTGGCGCTTTACGGGCTTACACACAAAGAGTTTGCTTGGAGCTCCTTCTTTTCCAGCTCTTTTTTGTTCGTGCTGCAGGCTGCGGTCTTATGCGGGTTGTTTTACGCTTTTGCCGAAACGTGGAGCTGGAGCGCCATCTTCTTAACACTTTTATATGTGATAGCGCTCGCAGCTGGATTTTCGCTGTTAACCGAAATACTCAGCAACGAAAACGCCGTACTAGGAGCCGCCATCTTGTTCACGGCAGCAAACGCGCTGTTTGGAGGAATCCTCTTCCCAGTCAGTCTGCTGCCAGAATCACTGCAGCCAGCCAGCTCTTGGACACTAACGAACATAGCGCAGGAAGGTCTGCTGCAATCTTTATTCAGCTCAGGCGATTTGCCGATTGGGGCGACGATTAAGCTCGCTGCAGCTACGGTCATCTTGCTCGCAGCCAAACAGCTGCTAATAAAATTAAAAAAGAGGGACTTATGGGCCGAACATTCGCAATCGCCGTCAACCGCATACGACTCCTGATCGCCTCCCGCCGGAACGCTCTTCTGCTGCTTCTTCCGGTCCTGTTTCTTGCGGGCATCGACCGGTTCGCGGGCGAAACGGTCAGCGAGAGCAAGATTCCGATCGTAATTGCGGACAGTGATGAGAGCGAGATCAGCCAACAAGTTGTTTCAGCGATAAAAAAGAACCCTGTACTAAAGGTGCTCGTGGTGGGTAATGAGACTGAAGCGCAGGAATTAGTCGAAACACAAAAAGCGGCAGCCGGCTTTCATTTCCCGGAAGGCATGGGGGAGGAGCTGCTGGCGAACGAAGCAGATGAAATCGTGACGGTCTGGACAACGCCAACCGTCATATCAACTGCTGCCGTTCAGGAAATGGTCGCTGCAGAAATCTTGCGTCCATCCGCCAACAGTCTAGGTGCCGAAACGGCTGTTGATTATGCTATAAAAGCCCAAGGTAAGATGAGCAAGATCGAGCAA
This sequence comes from Fictibacillus aquaticus, assembly GCF_002245695.1. Classification (GTDB taxonomy): domain Bacteria; phylum Bacillota; class Bacilli; order Bacillales; family Fictibacillaceae; genus Fictibacillus; species Fictibacillus aquaticus. The sequence continues at coordinate 474,109 of NZ_NOII01000003.1, forward strand.
GACCAGCTATGGAAAGAAGTGTGGGAATACAGCGACAGCCAGTGGAGTACGAAGCCGCTTATGACCATCCAGGATCGTGTTATGGGGTCCGGTACCGTGACGGTACCGGACCCCAACCAGCCGAGGCCTAGTCCCAATCTATATCTGCCAGGAACGCTCGCAATCATGATGCTTTTTGCATTTGCGTGGTCCGGATGGGCGATACAAGAGAAAAACAGTACGATTACAAGCCGTCTTTTCTTAACAATAAAGCCGCGCCAATATGTGGCCGGCAACCTGATTGCGATGCTGCTGCTGCAAAGTGTGCTTTTAGCAGGATTTATATTGTACGGAAAGCAAGCGAGTTATTGGGATGCCGAAGAACTGCCAAAAGCAGTTGCAACACTTCTCATCTACGCTTTTCTTATCACAGCATTCGTTTTCTGGCTCGCTCATCATGTTCACTCCATGAAATCTTGGGGAATGATCACCATAACCGTTCTGCTGCTATCATCTTTGTTCAGCGGAACGTTTATCCCGCTGAATGAAATTTCAGAGCGGCTGCAGCAGATCGCCTATTTTACGCCGCAGTTCTGGGCGTCAGACTCCATGCAAGGCAGCATTTCTTTTCCAGTACTAGCCGGCATGGCGGCATTAGGACTGTTGATGGCGGCACTTACAACACAAAAAGCAGGTGTACAGCGATGATCACACTCAGTCATGTATCGAAAAAATATGGTAAAAAAACGGTGCTTCATGATATTTCGTTCTCTGTTCAAGCTGGTGAAATAACAGGGGTGGTTGGGCCGAACGGGGCGGGCAAGTCAACGCTTCTTAAGTGTATCGCTACCATGATGCCGCCTACCTCGGGTTTGATCATCATCGACGGCAGCAACGCGGCGGCTGACCCTCAGGCTGTACGCCACCTGATCGGATATGTGCCGCAGGAAATCGCGGTGTATCAGGAGCTTACGGTTAAGCAGAATATCGAGTTTTTTGCGAAGCTCGCAGGAAAGCGAGACTTACGCGCCATTCAAGAGCGGTGCGAGGAATGGCAGCTCATGCCTCATTACCGCAAAAAGGTAAAGCACCTTTCAGGCGGTAACCAGCGCAAGCTTAACATACTAGTTGCGCTCCTGCACGATCCGCAGCTGCTCATACTCGATGAGCCGACCGTCGGCATCGATATCGCCGCCAAGCAGGAAATCGTCTCTTATCTGAAACAGCTGGCGTATGAAGGAAAGACGATACTGTACTCCAGCCACGACGCTCAGGAGCTGCAAATGCTGTGCGATTCCTATTTAATCATGAAAGAAGGAGAGCTGCTCTTTTACGGACCAAAGGAACGACTCCGCCAGCACGTACCGTACCCCTATAACCAGTCCTTCACCGACAGCTTAGCGCATGTCGGCGAGTGGGCAAACCGATAGATTAGCAGTTTTCTAGAGAGAATGTCTTTAATAAGGTTGAAAACCTATTAAAGACATTCTCTTTATTTGTTTTCGAGACTTATAGACAAGGCTCTTTACTAGTACAAAAGACTTATTTTTAATTAGCGGGCAAAAATCTAGAATTGCGGGCAAAAACAGAAAAACACGGGCAAAAATCAAGATTTACGAGCAAAATTTAAAATTTGCGGACAAAGCGACATAGACTTCATGGAACACTTGGAGCGATCTTTGGAAGCATCATTGGGGGTACGGTACCATCTCATCTAAACCCCCGCCATAAAAGCAAATTTCATTAAATGGTACCGTACCCCCAGCCCCACTCACCAACCCTCAATCAGCCGCCACAAACCCACAAAATCCTCCAAATATTTCACCCAACGAAATAGTTATCACATAATGTAGAATTTTCAGAAAAGTAATTGACTTACTTTTGGCCTACAACTATTATTAAAGAATAGCTAATAAATTACTTTTATTACATTAACAGGGGGTATGGGAAAAATACGGATATTTTGCGTTGCCTGCTATTTTTTAAAATAAAAAACGGGGGAAGTGCTCAAAAAATTATGAAAAACAACAAGAAAAAAATCTCTAAAATCGCTACATATGCTTTATCGTCAGCGCTTTTATTATCTAGTTTAGGTCTATCAACTCCTGCTGAAGCTGCATCAAAAAGAAACATGGATTCAATGATCAGCCAGATGAAGGAGCAAGCGGCTTCTAAGCAGCAGCCTTCTAAAAAAGTTGATACTAAAAAAGTAAAACAGCAAAAGCTTCAGCTTCAAGCTGATGACATTATCCGCGTTATTGTCGAAGTAGAAGGGCAGACGCCTGTCGAATACGCGACTGAAAAAGGCCAGCTTTACAAAGACCTTTCTGCATCAAAGAAGCAAGAAATTGGTGCAAAGGTAGAAAAGCAGCAGAAATCAGTAAAAGACAAGATTAAAGCTAAAGGCGTTAAATTTAAATTCAAAAAGAACTTCAACGTAGCTTTCAGCGGTTTCTCTGGTGAAGTTACATATAGCGATGTAGCCAAGATCGAAAGCATTGCAGGCGTAAAAAACGTATTCCTTGCTAACGAGTACAACCGTCCTGAAGTGAAGCCGGACATGACGACAAGCCACCAGTTCATCCAATCTAAGCAGACTTGGGCAGATGCTGGCTTTAAAGGTGAAGGAATGGTCGTTTCTGTTATCGACTCTGGTGTGGATCCATCACACAAAGACTTCGTATTAACAGATAACGCAACAGGTGACCTTTCAGAATCAGAAGTGAACTCAATCGTTGAAGAAGGCGGCCTAAAAGGAAAGTTCTACACAGAAAAGGTTCCTTACGGCTACAACTACTACGACCAAAATGACACGGTTCTTGACCTTGGTCCAGACGCGTCTATGCACGGAATGCACGTTGCAGGAACGGTAGCAGCGAATGGAGATGAAGCAAACGGCGGCATCAAAGGGGTTGCACCAGAAGCACAGGTTCTTGGCATGAAGGTATTCAGTAATGACCCGAACTATCCTTCAACTTGGTCTGACATCTACCTTGCTGCGATCGATGACTCTATTAAACTAGGTGCTGACGTTCTGAACATGAGCTTAGGTTCTACAGCTTCCTTCTACGATGAGAGAAGTGCAGAAGACCTAGCGATCACTCGTGCGGTTGAAAACGGAATCGTGTGCTCTGTTTCTGCTGGTAACTCAGGCCACGTTTCAAGCGGATGGGACAACCCGTTTGCATCGAACCCGGATATCGGTGTAGTTGGAGCTCCTGGTTTGAATACAGATTCCATTCAGGTAGCAGCTTCTGGAAACGAAGCGTTCCTTTATCAGCACACAGCAACTGTTGAAGGCGTAGACGGATTCTCTTCTGTCGGATACGGCATCGACAACTGGACGAAGCTTGCTGAGAAAAACGGCGGAAAGCTTGAGCTTGTAAGCCTTGGCACTAAGCTTGGATACCCTGCAGACTATGCTGGAGTTGACGTTAAAGGGAAAGTAGTCGTCGTTCCACGTGGTGCATTGTCTTTCTATGACAAAACAAAGAACGCTGCTGATGCAGGAGCGATCGGAATCATCGTGCATAATGCAACAAACGGATTCTTCTATGAGAACCAAGGCGGTTGGCAGGTTCCGTTTATGATGATTTCTAAGCAAGAAGGAATCGACCTTCTTGAAGCGATCGAAGCTGGCAACACAACTCTTCATGTTTCTGAAAAGAGCAAAACAGAAGACGCTGAAATGGGCCGCATGACAGACTTCACATCTTGGGGAACAACTCCAAGCCTTGAGTTGAAGCCAGAAATCACGGCACCAGGCGGAAAAATCACGTCTACATTGAACGATGACCAGTATGGCCAGATGAGCGGTACTTCAATGGCCGCGCCGCACGTTGCGGGTGGAGCGGCACTCGTTCAGCAATATTTGACTGGAGACGAGCGTTTTGGCGATCTTACAGTTGAAGAGCGCACACGCCTTGCTAAAGTTTTATTGATGAATACAGCGAAAGTAATCGACGATGTTCACGGACAGCCATTCTCTCCTCGCCGCCAAGGTGCTGGGATGATGCAGACGTTCGCAGCAGTCGACACACCAGTATTCTTCTTTAACGAAGAAACAGGTGAAGCGAAAGTTGAACTTAAAGATTTCACTTCTAAAACAATCGAAATGTCATTCGGAGCACAAAACATCTCTGATGAAGACGTTACGTACAACGTAAACACTGACGTACTGGCTGACACAATCATCCAGGCAGGCGGAATGGATTACAACGCACTAACAGCAGGAGACCTGAAGGATGTTAAGATCTCAGCTCCTGAAACAGTTACTGTAAAAGCTGGAGATTATGCTTCATTTACGGTAACAGTTGATCTGTCTGATGCGAAAATTCCAGTTCTTGACGCTAATGGAGAAGAAAACGGATTCCAAGAGCTAAAAGAAAACATGTTCGTTGAAGGCTTCGTTAAGCTTGAAGACGCTGAAAAAGTTCAGCCGACTCTAGCTGTACCTTATGTTGGATTCTACGGCAATTGGGATGAGCCTGAAATCGTTGACGGATTCAAGGATCTTGGCGAAAACCGATTCTTTGACCTTGACTACCTGTTTGACGGCGCGCATGACATGCTTGAAAACGATGGAGACTTTGTAGGATTGATCCCAGGAAAAGAGTTCTATGCGATCTCGCCAAACGGTGACGAGCAGCAGGAAAACATCTATCCGCTTCCATCATTCCTAAGAAATGCGTCTGAAGTTCAGTACAATATCCTTGATAAGGACGGCAAGTTCCTTCGCCGTGTTGCAATGGAAAAGAACGTAAGAAAATCCTTCTACGACACGGGCAGCGGAACGCCATACAGCTTCAGCGAAAAGCGCAAGTGGGATGGAACAGTTAAAGGTAATGTAGTAGAAGATGGCATGTACTACTACGAAATCAAGTCTGTGATCGACTATGACGGCGCTGACTGGCAATCTAAGAAGATTCCGGTTGTCGTTGATAACACAGCACCAAAAGTAAACGCGAAATTTGACCCAGAGTCCAAAGTTGTTACGTGGGAAACGGAAGAAGCAGGAACAGGTGTTGAGCTTTACGGAATCTTTGTTGACGGAGAAATCGTTGACACAGTCGGTGAAGACGCTACTATGTACCAGTTTACAGAAGAGCTTCCAGCAAAAGCAGTCATTGACGTATTTGCAATCGACTACATGGGCAACGTTGGCGGAGACAAAGCGGCGATCGGCGACAGCGACATCCCGTTAATCTTCCTAGATGACAATGGTCCAGCACCTTACGGACAATACAACACAACTGAAATTCCTGTATCTGGTTATGTAACAGACGACAGCGGCATTAAGAAGCTTACTGTTAACGGTGAAGAAGTAGAAGTAGTAGAAGATGAAGCGGGTAACCTGACGTTCTCTACAACGGCTAAGTTCGACAGCGAAGGGCTTCACGATGTACTTATCTCTGTTACAGATTACGACAACAAGGAGTTCAAGATTTCACGCAAAGTGTTTATCGACACGACTGCAGCAGAAATCACTGTTGTTGCTCCTGAAAAAGTAAACAATGACAAGGACGAAGCAACATTGAAGATTAACCTTAAGGATAACTTCAACTTCTTCTCACTCTTTGTTGATGACAACCACGAGTTCGAGAGCACGTTCGAAAGCCCTCACGATGTATTGGTTGAAGGTAACGAAACGCTTGAAGTAACAGTACCGCTTAAAGACGGCGCTAATACATTCACATTGACAGCAACTGACCTTGGCGGAAACAAAACGACGAAGACAGTAACTGTAAACCGTGTGGATACAGAAGGTCCTGCACTTGCAATTTACGTAGTTTCTGACAAGTCTACAAAAGTTCAAGGCGCAACTGAGCCAGGATCTAAAGTTACAGTAATGGCTGGCGGCAAGACGCTTGGCACTGCTAAAGCATTGTCTAACGGACGTTATTATGTAACAATCCCAGTTCAAAAAGGCGGAACAGTTCTTACTGTTGTAGCTGAAGATGCTGCTAAGAACAAAACAACAAAAACAGTAACAGTAAAAGACACTACTGCTCCAAATGCACCAACTGTGTACTATGTGAGCACGAAGTCTGTACTGGTACAAGGTAGAACAGAAGCTGGTGCTAAGGCAATCGTAAGAGTTGGCAGCAGAGTAATCGGTACAGCAACAGCTGACCGTTACGGCAAGTTCAAGGCTCCGATCGCGAAGCAAAAGAAAGGTACAGTACTTTCAGTCACTGTACAAGATGCAGCTGGCAACACAAGCAAAGCAACGAAAGTAACAGTAAAATAATGCATCATCCCCCAGTCTGCAGATAGCAGGCTGGGGGTTTTTTGTTGGATTTTTAGTAAAATCGCCCCTCAACCGTAAAGTGTCTTTTCCAAATGGCAAATGCTTATAGGTCCTTCCAATCATTTTCCAAAAATAAACAGCTTTTTTGTTGAATTTTCTGAATACTAAAGTTTATAATGATGTTGAAGGTAAGTTAGGTAACTTAACTAACTAACCTGACTGCATCCAGAACCTGCAAAAAACCCCTCTATCAATCTATTAACACGATCTTCATAACATCTCAGAAACTGCATAAAACTAAACTCTTGATGAGGAGCCAAACAATGACGCTGTTTAAAATGGGTAATGCTGCCTACATCAAAGAAAAAAATAAACGGCATATTCTGCAGTGCATCAAAGAGCACGGTCCGATCGCAAGGAGCCGCATTTCTGAAACACTTCATCTCAGTAAACCGACTGTTTCGGCACTTGTAGAAGAACTGCTGCACGAGGGCTGGGTACGTGAGGAAGGAAACGGCGATGCCGGCCAGCTCGGCGGGCGGAAACCGATCTATCTTACGTTCAACAGCCGCGCCGCGTACATCTTTGGCGTGGACATCGGCGGCACGAAAACATTGACCGCTGTCAGCGACCTTGCTGGAAACATCCTTGGAACACGCGAATTCCCGACGCAGGACAACCTTCAATACGGCCTTCTGAAAAAAGTACAGAAACACGTGCAGGAGCTGCTGCTCGAACAGCAGATATCCGAAGACCGCGTGCTCGGCATTGGAATCGGAGCCCCGGGAACGACCGACATTGTCCAAGGAACGGTCATCGACGCGCCCAGCTTAAACTGGCATGATTACCCTCTGCAAAACGAGGCATCTGCACTGTTTCCGTTTCCTGTTTTTATCGACAATGACGTGAATGTTGCCGTACTTGGCGAGCAGTGGCTCGGCTCGGCGAAGAACATGTCCAACGTTGTCCTCATCTCTATTGGAACAGGTATTGGATGCGGCATTATGATCAACGGCCAGCTGTACCGGGGAGCGAGCTTTGCGGCGGGTGAGATCGGCTATCTTGTTACCGATAAAAACGAAGCAAAAAAGCATACGAAACGGGCATTTGAAGGCTATGGTTTTCTAGACAGCTTTACAGGCGGTCCGGCAATCGTCGCCAAGATGCAGGAAGCACTTGGAGACAAAGCAATCCAAGAATTAACCGCCAAAGACGTTTTCGACCTAGCAAAAAGCGGGGACCAGACGGCACTTGCTGTCACAGAAGAGGTTGTCGATCATATTGGCTTTGCGATTGCCAACGTGATTTCAATTATAAATCCAGAGGCTGTTATTTTAGGAGGTGGCATTTCAAAAAGTTCGCCTTGGTATTTGCCGAGAATCGAACAGATCGTGTCTGAGTTCGCGGCAGTGAAAACAGTCATCAAGACAACAACGTGCGGCCCGAACCTTGGGGTAATTGGAGCGGTATCTTTGGTATTACGGGAACATGAAAGCGCTTTAAAAACATTCTGAGACAAGGAGATGAACACATGTCTAGACGGTATGTTTCAATTCTAGCCAGTTTGGTTTTACTGTTTACCCTTTTCATTCCTGCCGGGGCACAAGCTCAAGGACAGAACAGCACACAGCACGATGCGGAGCTTTGGAATGCACTGAAGCCTTTGGATACAGTTATCAGCTTTATGAACACAGGGGCACACCCTGATGATGAAAGAAGCGACCTGCTCGCCTACCTTTCAAGAGGAAAAGGAGTCCGCACCGCAAGCTTGATCGCTAACCGCGGTGAGGGCGGACAGAACGAGATCGGAACCGAGCTCGGAAACGGGCTTGGCATCATCCGTTCACGCGAGCTGATCGAAGCGTCGAAAGTAACAGGAGTTAAAGTCTTTCATCTAAGCCAAGAAACAGACGACAAGATCTATGATTTTGGATTTTCAAAATCAAAAGAAGAAACGCTTTCCAAATGGGGAGAAGAAGTCGCCTATGAGCGCCTTATCCGCCTCATCCGCACATATCAGCCAGACATCGTCATGCCATCGTTCTTAGACGTTGACACAGAGCATGGCCACCACAGAACGATCAACGCACTGACGCTGAAAGCATTTGAAGATGCGGCAGACCCAGCCGTATTCCCAGAACAGCTTAAAGAAGGTCTCCAGACATGGGAAATTAAGAAGCTGTATCTGCCAGGAAAGCAGGATAATGCCACAACTTCATTTGAGATCGGAATGGTCGATCCTGTATACGGCAAAACGTACCCGCAGTTAGGGGAAGAATCACGCTTCCTTCATAAAAGCCAGGGAATGGGACGAGTCCTCCCGGTCGAGCCAAGGACCATCCATCTGAAACTGGAAAATACTCGGGGTACGGTACCCGAAAAGGAAACCACTATATTCGACGGACTGCCATACGACCTCCGCGAATACAGCAAAACGGTGAAATCAGCACCAGCCGTATCCATGCTTTTATCAAAACTGCAGCAGCAGTTTGACAGCATGATCGAGGAATACCCAAGCCGTGATGCTGTTTCCGACGATGTGTACAAGTCGCTCGACACACTCCGCATCACGCAAAAACTGGTCTTACATAGCCGGTTGAACAAAGAGCAAAAAGACGATCTGCTGCACCGTTTATCTATAAAAGAAGACCAGCTTAAAACAGTGGCAAAGGTGTCATCAAAACTCCAAGAAAAAGTGACAGTCGATAATAATGTGCTCGTACAAGGCGGTAAAGCAAAAGTAACCGTCACCGTCGAGAACAACGGCAAGCAGACGTTTAAATCATTAAAAGCAGCGCTGAACCTGCCAAAAGGCTGGACAGCGAGCAGCAGCGGCAAGTCAGTTAACGTAAAGCCGGGGCAGTCAGCCACACAAGAGTTTACCATCAGCGTGCCAAACAAAGCTGAATACTACAAGCCGTATGACGAATCTGTCATCCAGGCCGACATCAGCTATCGAGTCAAAAACACACAAGTGAACCACACGGCTGAGCCAGCAGAAACGGTCGCTGTGCTGCCGGAAGTTGCAGTAAAAGCAGATCCTGAAAATCTCGTCGTTAACACGAAGGACGTGAGAAGCGAGATTCCGGTTTCCGTCCAGCTGAAAAACAACACAGCAGGAGCAGTACAGGCAACAGCGGGTCTTGACCTGCCAGCAGGATGGACAGCTGTACAGAACGATTTGCCTGTTTCCTTCCAAAAACAAAACGAAGAGAAAACCGTCACGTTTACGGTAAAACCGCCGGCACAGACGGAAGAAGGCAGCTTTGAACTCAAGCCGTATGCGAAGGTTAACGACAAGAAGCTATCAACGTCCGTCCAGACAATTTCCTACGACCATATCGGGACATTTTATTACCTGTACGATGCAAAAACAAAGGGAGTTGCCTTCCCGCTGGAGTTCGACCGCAGCAAGAAAATCGGCTATGTCGAGAGCGGTTTTGACAGTGTGAGCAATGAGCTTCGCGCAGTCGGCATGAACATTACGAGTCTATCAGAAGAGCAGTTAAAATCAGCTGATCTATCAGAATATGACACGATCGTTGTCGGAATCCGCGCGTACCTGTCGCGCACAGATCTGCTTCAAAACAACGCGAGACTGCTAGATTTTGCAAAGAACGGCGGACACCTCGTCGTGCAGTATCATAAGCCGGATGACAAATGGAACGCCCAGACGACGGCACCTTACCCGCTGACGATCGGCAGCCCTTCGATCAAGTGGCGTGTGACCGATGAGAACGCGAAGGTGACGATGCTGCAGCCAGATCATCCGCTGTTCAATACACCGAACAAGATCACGGAAAAAGATTGGGACAACTGGATTCAGGAGCGCGGACTCTATTATCCTAGCAGCTGGGCGCAAGAGTACGAGACGTTCGTCAGCATGACCGACCCGGGAGAGCAGCCGTTCACAGGCGGAATCCTGATGGCTGATTATGGCGAAGGAAGCTATCTATATACGAATCTCGTATGGTACCGCCAGATTCAGGGCCAGGTGCCAGGCGGATACCGAATTTTTACGAACCTGATCGATTACACGAAAAACTAACCGCGGCACAACTAGATTTTATTATAAAAAGACAATGAAAAAGGGGAGTACAAACATGCTAAGAAAAAAGGCCACATATTTATCCGCACTAGGATTAAGCTTATCGCTTGCACTGACCGGCTGTATGGCAGGCGGCGATGATGACAAGGAAACAGCAGGCGGAGCGCCGAAATCAGGCAAGAAGCTGGAGGAGAAGGTCGTCATCTATTCTCCGCACGGCAAGGATATTCTGCAGCAGTTCGAGCAAAAGTTTGAAGCTGAGAATAAGAACGTTGATGTCGAGTGGCTCGATCTCGGGTCACAGGAAGTACTCGACCGTATCCGTTCTGAAAAAAGCAACCCGCAGGCTGACGTCTGGTGGGGAGCGCCTTCCGTAATGTTCAACCAGGCGAAGGGTGAGGACCTGCTGGCAGAGTTTAAGCCGAGCTATGCGGATGCACTCGACGAAGAGCATCATGACAGCGACTGGACGTGGACTGGAACGAGCAAAACGCCTGAAGTAATCATGTACAACACGAAAGAGCTGAAAAAGGAAGACGCGCCAAAGGATTGGGACGAGCTGTTAGATCCTAAGTGGAAGGATGAGATCATCATCCGCTATCCGCTCGCATCCGGAACGATGCGCACGATTTTCTCGGCGATGATCTACCGCGATTACAAGGATTCACAGGATCCAGCAAAGGGCTACGAATGGCTCAAGCAGCTAGACGCGAACACGAAGGAATACGCAGCAAACCCTGAGATCATGTACAACAAGGTGGCAAAGGGCGAAGGCAAGCTGTCGGTTTGGGCGATGCCGGACGTTGTTATGCTGAAGGAAACGAAGAACTATCCGTTCGATTTTATCGTGCCAGAGAGCGGGACGCCGGTTCTGACAGAGGGGATCGCGATCGTGAAAAACGCGAAGCATCCGGAAGCGGCAAAAGCGTTTTATGAGTTCGTAAACTCGCAGGAATCCAACAAGACATTGGCTGAAGAGCACTACCGCATCCCAACGCGCAATGACATAAAAGATCTGCCAGCTTGGATCGCTGAAACGAAGATCGAAGCGATGGACATCGACTGGAAAGTGTTCGAAGAGAAGTCCAACGAGTGGATGGAGCATTGGGACAACAATATAAAGAACAAAAAGAAAGAGACGAAAGAATAGAGTTTAAGGAAGATAGGGGGAACAGCACGAGATGTCATCCATCACATTAGACGCCATCGCAAAGTCATTCGGCAAAGTAAAAGCCGTCCACGAACTGAATCTGGAGATCAAAAAGGGTGAGTTCTTCACGTTCCTCGGCCCGAGCGGCTGCGGTAAAACAACTACGCTCCGGATGATCGCAGGCTTTTATTATCCGACAAAGGGCAGCATTAAATTTGGTGAAAAAGACGTCACTCGAGTCGTTCCTGAGAAAAGAAACACGGGCATGGTTTTCCAAAACTATGCCCTCTTTCCTCATATGACGGTGTTCGAGAACGTTGCGTTTGGACTTAAGGTAAGAAAGCAGAGCAGCAGTGAGATTAAACGAAGAGTGGAAGACGCATTAAAAAAAGTGAGACTGGATCAATACATGATGCGCCAGGTGAGCCAGCTGAGCGGCGGACAGCAGCAGCGTGTGGCACTGGCACGTGCTCTCGTCATTGAACCAGATATCCTGCTCCTTGATGAGCCATTGAGTAACCTCGATGCCCGTCTGCGCGACGAGATGCGGACCGAGATACTCCGTCTGCAGCGCGATTATGGCATCACGACGATTTATGTAACGCACGACCAGGTCGAGGCTCTTTCCATGAGCGACCGAATCGCCGTGTTCAACGCGGGGGTGTGCCAGCAGATCGGGACGCCGAAAGAGATCTACAATAATCCTGCCAACGATTTTGTTGCCTCATTTATTGGGGAAACAAATTTGATACCGGTGACGCCAGCAGCGGCGGACGCCGGAACGATTCGATTGAACTGGAACGAAGACAGCGGGAAGTCGCTCGTTCTGCACAACTATCATCAGGGAAAATGGAGCGAGCTTTCCTCACAGCCTCTGTCGGTATCGATCCGTCCTGAGGCGCTCGAGGTGCTGGAGCAGCCAGCGGGTGAGAATACGTTTGAAGGCAAGGTGGAGATGGCGCAGTTTACAGGAGCGGCGCTGCAATTGTTCATTCGCATCGGCAGCCGCTTAGTGCAGGCGATGGTGCTGAACAACCTGACATTGCGGGAGCTGGAGGAAGGGGATATCGTGTACGTCCGTTTTCCGGAACAGCATATGCGCCTGCTGCCGCGGGTGATGGGAGAGGAAGAACATGAAGAATAAAGAACTGCGCTTCACACTGCTGCTTCTGCTTCCGGTCGCACTCGTCCTGTTCGCGTATGTCCTGTATCCATCGCTGCGCACAATCATTGAAAGCTTCTCATCAAAAGAAGGCTTTTCTGCCGCAACATATGATACGTTCTTCAACTCAGAGAGCAAGTCTAACCTTGAGGCGCTCTGGAACTCGGTGTACATCTCACTGCTGAGCGTGTTCTTGAGCGCGTGCATCGGCATCCCGCTCGCGTTTATTTTTAACAAATTCGATTTTCCCGGGCGAGGCTTTTTCTCAAGCATCGCCATTCTGCCTATTGTCCTGCCGTCCCTCGTCGGGGTTATGGCGTTCATGTTTTTGTACGGCGAATCAGGCCTCGTGCCGAACGCGATCAAGGATCTCCTAGGACTTAAAAAAGTACCGTTCAGCATCGGCGGTATCTCGGGAATCCTGATCGTCCACGCGTATACGATGTATGTGTACTTCTACATGACCGTGTCGTCGACGATCCGCAGCATCGATCCATCGCTTGAGGAAGCGGCGTATAACCTTGGTGCTTCAAGGCTGACAGTGTTCCGAAAAGTGACGCTGCCGCTTTTAACACCGGCAATTGTCGGCGCTTCGCTGCTCGTGTTCATGACTTCAATGGCTTCGTTCTCGGCACCGTTCCTGCTTGCCGGCGGGTTTCGCGTATTGAGTCTGCAGATCTATTTTTCAAAAGTTAACGGAAACCTGCAGATGGCCGCAACACAGTCTGTCATCCTGTCGATCGTGTCCATCGCGTTCCTGTTATTTATGAGATGGTATCAAAATCGAAAAGACTACCGCATGTCGTCTAAAGGGATCGGGGCGCACCGCAGCGAGGTGAAGAACCCGTACATCAAATGGACGATGGTGCTGATCGGCATTTTTGGCGTTGTTGTGCTGCTCCTTCCGCACGCGACAATACTGCTATTGTCTCTCGTCCCCGACGGCACGTGGACATGGCAGAAGTATCCGACGAAGTTCAATCTGAACAACTTTCTTCTATTATTTAATGAACCGCGTATATGGGATCCGGTCCGAAACAGCTTGCTGCTCGCCTTTATCGCAACAGCTGGCAATCTCGTGTTCGGCGTACTCACATCGTACGTGCTCGTTAAACGGAAATTTATCGGCAAAAACATGCTCGATATTCTCGTCATGCTGCCATGGGCGCTGCCGGCAACAGTCGTCGGGATGAACTTAATCCTCGCGTTCAACGAACCGTCTGTGTTCACGTTCGGCAACATCCTCGTCGGCACGTTCTGGATTTTGCCGCTCGCGTACTTTACGCGCCACATCCCGCTCGTGGTCCGAAGCACGAACGCCGCCCTCGAGCAGCTCGACGACTCGCTTGAGGAAGCAGCACGAAACCTTGGAGCGAAATGGTTTTATACATTCAGGAGGGTGGTCCTTCCGCTTGTTATGCCCGGCGTCTTGTCGGGAACGCTCCTCGCATTCGTACAGGCGGTCGGAGAATTCCCGACATCCGTTCTTCTTTACACACTGAGCAACCGCCCGATCTCGATCGAAATCATGAACCAGCTGCGCATGTTCAACATGGGGCAGGCGGCTGCATACGGTATGATACAGATCTCATTAATCGGCATCGTGCTTTTCATCTCAAACAAGTTCTTAGGCGTAAAAGCCGAACGTTCATTATAAAAGCGCAATAGGAGGCAGCTATGATTACGAGAGACCGCTTTATCGAGTCAGAAGGGACGGCGTTTCCAGGAAAATCGTACGTCGACCATCTGCTGCGCCACGTCTTTAACGACCAGCGCGACTATCTTTTTAAAGAAATGTTCGCAATTCACCGGGCACATGTGGTTATGCTGACCGAGCAGTCCATCATAAGCCGGAATGAAGCATCCGTCATCTTAAAAGGCGTTGAAAAAGTGCGCCAGACCGACTACAAAAAGCTCGAGTACGACCCGCTGTACGAGGATCTCTTTTTCATGATGGAAAGCAAGCTGAGCGAAGAGATCGGCCCGGACCTTGCCGGTAAAATTCATATCGCGCGCAGCCGCAACGATATGGGCGTGGCGATGTACCGCCTCGTGCTGCGGGAACACATCCTCACGCTGATCGAAAGCTCACTCCAGCTCGCCGATGCCCTGCTCGTCCAGGCGTTCGAGCACGCGGAAACGGTCATGACAGCTTACACACACACCCAGCCGGCACAGCCTACGACTCTCGGACACTATCTCGCCGCCATCTATGATGTTTTTATGCGGGATACAACGAGATTATGGGCTGCGTACGAAAGTGTGAACCGGTCGCCGCTCGGAGCGGCTGCCCTGTCCACGACTGGTTTCCCGATCAGCCGAGAGCGCGTGCGCCAGCTGCTCGGGTTCCACGGACTCGTTGAAAACTCATACGACGCCATCGCTGGCGGAGATTACCTGATTGAAACGGCGAACGCGTCGATGAGCATGATGATCAACGCGGGCCGCTGGATTCAGGACTTCCTGCAGCAGGCGACGCGTGAGTTTGGCGTTATCCGCGTAGCTGATCCGTACGTCCAGATCAGCAGCATCATGCCGCAAAAGCGCAATCCAGTATCGATCGAGCATTCGCGCTCGCTCGCAAGCAGTGCGGTCGGCGAGGCGCTCGCCGCCATCCAGATGATTCACAACACACCGTTCGGCGACATTGTCGACACAGAGGACGACCTGCAGCCGCATCTGTACCGAAGCTATGAAAAAGCGAACCGCGTCGTTCACCTCATGCATGCGGTCATCCAGACGATGATCGTGGAGAAGGACGTTATCGGCAGTCGTGCCCGAACATCATGCATCACGATCACCGAGCTCGCTGATGTACTGGCGCGCGATAAAGGAGTGCCATTCCGTTTGGCGCACCGCATCGCGAGTTTAGTAGCGAAAAAATGCACGGTACAGCAAAAGGAAATGGATGAACTGAAGCTGGATGAAGTGAACGAGCTGATCGGCAGCGTCCACCCTGTCGCGCTGACCGAGCAAGAGTGGGGCGGTATCACATGTCCGACTGAATTCGTTCGCCGCCGCAAGATCCAAGGCGGCCCGAACCCGGATGAAGTGAAAAGGATGATTCGGGAGCGGGAAGGGAAACTGCGGGATCTTGGTGTGAAGCTGGATATAGAGCGCGCCAAGCTAAAACAAGCGGATGATGAGCTCAACGAGGCCGTCAGCCAGCTTGTTTCGAATAACTTGATACCTTGATGATAAAGAAAAGCCGCTGGTGAGCGGCTTTTTTTGTGTGTTGGAAGTAGGGCGGAAGGTGGTTGTTTGCAGGTATGGACACTTTATTTATGAATCTGGACACTTTATTTGCAGATCTCGGTTTATTATTTGCAAATATGAAAATTTGTTTGCACGCGCTGATTTTCTTTGCACCACGCCTGGTTTGTTTGCATAAGGTCCGATTTATTTGCGGACGAGTGAAAAAGCGCTGGAGTACCGTACCCCCAACGGTCAAAATCCCCGCTGTACAAGCATTCTCTTTAATGAGTACCGTACCCCGCACAACTACTCACAAAACGGGTTGTATTAATTTGTCTAATAAAGTTTTGTTCTTAATTAAGAATATAATGTTCTTTAAAAAGAAAAACCGTGATATAATGACGACGTTGCATGATAAAAAATGTTAAGGAGATGATTTGATGAAACTCGTTAAAATGATAGCAGCCGGGCTGCTGTCGACCATGCTTGCTGTGCCGGCGGCATATGCTGACGAAGGCCAGCCAACTTCGTTTAGAGGTAACTTATCGCCATCTGAGGTCCAAGCTCCAGCTCGTTCGTTCTCAATCATGGCAGACGGAATTACCGGAAACATCATGCAGCATGATATCCCGACACAAGAATACGTGAATGAAACGAGCGTCATCAGTCTTGCTAATCTCTATAATTACCAACAAGTAAATGCTGTATCTGATAATAATCTAACGGTAACCTTCGATCGTAATGTAGAAAAACTCCCAATAGGAGTGACGTGGGGAACACTTCCAAATGTGGAAACAATTTATCCGAACGTTCTATTCACATGGAACAACTCCTTAGAAATGAATCTCTCCAAGCCAGCTAAAACGTTTGGATTCGAGCTTGCCCCAAACATTTTTAACACTCCTTATCCATTCACGGCAGACTTTTACAATGGCGACATAATTGTCGGCAGCATCACTAGAACTATTTCAAGTCCCTACGGAGTCAGCTTAATGGCTGCTACTGCTACATCGTCCTCATTTACAAAAGTAAGAATCACAACAACAGGCAACCCATCAGGTCTTGCAATCGCACAGATCCGCTACAACCTCGACAACACAGCTCCTGAAACATATGCCACGATGGCGATGGTCAAGAACCGTTTTAACGTGAAGCTTTCTGCGTCAGACGATATGTCTGGTGTAGCGAAGACTGAATACCGAATCGATAACGGCAATTGGATGACGTATGAAGGAGGTTTCTCTATCGGCAACAAGCAGACGCTTGAATACCGCAGTGTTGACAACACTGGCAATGTGGAGAGCACACACTTCATCGGGCCGAATGAAGAAGGATACCATCTCGAGAACGTTTATGTAAAAACGTCTAAAGGCATCGAAGGTCCATACACGAGAACAATCACAGACGGCGAGGAGTTTTTACGACTGTTCATGGGATTGGGAATGCCTGCAACACAATAAAAATTAGTTAAAGGGGAGTATATTGATGAAAAAAAGAGCCGCCGCTTTACTTGCCGGAGTGATGATGCTTTCCATCCCACTCGGTGTTTCCGCAGCAGAAAAAAAAGCAGCACCTAAATCAATTGATTATGTCGCACTCGGCGACTCTTTAGCTGCCGGACAGACACCTTATAAAACATTAGATACCGGCTATACCGATTTTATCGTGAAGCATTTACGCAATGCGGATTATAAAGTAGATTACCGTAACTTCGGGGTGAGCGGATATACGTCTATCCATCTGATGGGCGATGTGCTGATGAATGAAACGGTAAGGAACGAGATCCGTGAGGCTAGCCACGTAACGATTGATATCGGTGCGAATGACCTGCTTTACAAGCTGAAAACAGATCCGGCAAACGCAGCGCAAGCGGTCGTGACGGTGAGCAATAACCTGCAGACTATCTTGTCGGAGATCGACAGACTGAACAGTGATGTCGATGTGTTCGTGATGGGCTATTACAACGCGTTCCCGTACTATCCACAGGCTGAGCAGGCAAGACTCATGCCGTTGCTGGAAGGGCTTAATAATCAGATCGAGCTTCGCGCCAAAATGAACGGCGACAGCTATGTCCCGACATTTGATAAGATAGGCAGAAACTACCCAGCGTATTTGCCAAATCCGATGGATATCCATCTGAGCAAGGAAGGATATAAGGTGATCGCCAACCAATTCTTCAGCCAGATCAAGATTCAGCTCATCCTGGATGTCATCAACAGGCGTTAATGGTGTTGGGGGTACGGTACCAAGGGTACCGTACCCCCAACACACCATAAAAAAAACAAAAACCCAGAGCCGGTAATCGGCACTGGGTTTTTGCAATCGCTTACTTTGCGATGAGTTCTTTTATATCGGCAACGCGGACAACTTGTTTTTCATGCTCGAAAAGCTCCTGGAAATTCTCCATTGAAGAAAAATCCACAACGACTGTATTTGTCAGGGTCGCGGTCACGACGCCCTTCCAGCCCTTAGTTGTCACGATTGTGTCTCCTGTTTTGACTCCCAAGCTTTCAACGTTCTCCATTTAACAGTCCCCTTTACGAAGATCTCATTTTTCTCTTTATTTTATCATAACAATCCCTATTTGTGGCAAGGAACGCATTTTGTTCTATAAAATGAACAACTGTTCGAAATAAATAACGAAAAACTATGTAATTTAATGAAAAACAGAGAAAAAGAGATCGTTTGTATGTTAAAACGAACAAAATCGTTCGATTCAACAGTTTTTCTTTTGAAAACTACGTTCTATAATAACACCAAGATGTTCGTTAAAAAGAACAACTTGGATCCCGCTAAAGAAGGAGGGAATCAGGATCAGAAGCAAAAGGATACGGAAATTCAGAAGGAAGAATGCATCCTATGTGCTGACAGTTAAACTGTGCATGATCTTTTACACGATGCTGTTCTGCTTGAGCTATTTATCAGGTGCCACGGGGGCTTATTTTAATGACCGTGCCAATCTCTCCATTCCGATAAAAGCGGGAACATGGGACACGACACTTGGCTGGGATAAAAGCTCGCTAAAGTTTGGCGCAGTCAGCATGAACTCTGAGGGATGTGCCCCAGTAACGGCGATTATTAAAAACAAGAGCGAAAATGACATGAAAGGTCCGGTAGCCTATGAAGTTTGGTGGGCTGCAAGTGGAAATCCAATGAATGGCGAGAAAGTGGCCACAGGGGAAGTTCCAGCACTAAAGAGCATGACTCAAACGACATTAACGTTTACACCGGTTAATGATGGCGTTTATAAATTCAAGGCGTATCAGCGTCCTGGTCATCCTGGTCAAGGAGTGCTTTGGAGCGACAGCATTACCGCTTCAAAATGCAGTCTTCCTCCATTAGCGCCAGAAAAAACACCAGAAGCACCGGTAAAGACAGAACCGCAGCAGCCAGCACAACAGCCAGCAGCACCAACTGCTCCAGTCACACCGCAGCCAGAAGCAGAAAAGGAAAAAGCTGATGAGGAAAAAACGCCTGCACCAGCTCCGGCTCCACAGCCTGAAGTAGATGCACCTCAGCCGGCAGAACCGGCAAAGACAAATGAGGCACCGGCACCTGAACCATCAGCAGAAAAGTAAAGGGTGATAAACATGAATGTAAAAGCAGCTACCTTTAAAAAATGGGCAGGCAACATCATAACCGGCCTGCTATTCATAACGCTTCTCTCGACTGCCTTTGTAGTCGTCTCTTCCAAGGCATCAGGCGGCGAACCGAAAGTTTTCGGCTATCAGCTGAAAACGGTGCTTTCCGGGTCGATGGAGCCGGGAATCCAGACCGGATCGATCATCGCGATCAAGCCCGGCGGCGATATGACCCGTTTTAAAAAGGGTGATGTAATTACGTTCATGGAAGAGGATAACCGCCTCGTCACTCACCGCGTTCTAAGTGTGAAGGGTGAAGGCGATGCTACTCAATACACCACCAAAGGCGACAACAATGACGCAGCCGATCTGATTCCGGTTCTCGCGCAAAACGTTGTCGGCGAGTATAACGGCTTTACGATCCCGTACATCGGCTACCTGCTGAGCGGGGCACAGTCGAAAGGCGGCGCCGCATTGCTTCTTATCCTTCCAGGAATACTGTTGATCTTATATTCAGCGATCACAATCTGGAGAGCGATCAGAGAAGTAGAGTTAAAGAATGACAGCACGAAAACAGAAAACGTTTGATATTCCGCACTACCATGCGGACTCAATATAAAAAAACAATTTAGGGGAGGAAATAATCATGAGTTTGAAAAACAAATTAGGTCTTGGGGTAGCTTCAGCAGCACTAGGTTTGTCTTTAATCGGGGGCGGTACATACGCTTATTTCAGTGACTCAGAAGTAACGAACAACACGTTTGCAGCTGGTACGCTTGATCTTGTGGCAAATCCAACAACAATCATTGACGTGGATAACATCAAGCCTGGTGACACGATGCTGCGTGAGTTCTTCCTTGAAAACAACGGAACCCTCGATATTAAGAGCGTTGTGCTGAACACAAGCTATGACGTTACTGATGCTAAAGAAGACAATGACGGCGAAGATTTTGGAAAGCACATCCGCGTAAACTTCCTGTTCAACATCGACAAGCTGGACGCTCCAGTATGGTCTACAACATTATATGACCTGCAAAACATGGATCCTAAAGTTGTGAAAAATAAGTTTGATGATATTTTCGGAGACGAGTGGGATCACAGAGGTCTAGCAGCTGGATCTAGCGACCGTATGTGGGTACAGTTCGAGTTCGTCGATAACGGCGAAGACCAGAACATGTTCCAAGGCGACTCTCTAAACCTAGAGTGGACGTTCAATGCAACTCAAAAGAACGGCTCCGAAAGATAATCAGCGAGCAGACAGGCGGGAATGGTCACTCCCGCCTTTTTTTCATAAATAAATTGCAAGAGAGGTTAAGAACATATGAAACTTAAACTCTTATTCGTCGGTTACTGCCTGCTGGCCTTCACGCTTGTTCTGTTTCAGCCGTTCGGCAAAACAGGAGCGGACAGCAGCTCGGCGGTCATCGATATTGAGGCGCTCCCAGAGAGCGTGCTTTTTTCAATAGAAAACTTCAAGCCAGGAGACTGGGCACCGCGCGAGCTCACTGTTAAAAACAGCGGGAACACCGATTTTCAATACAATATGATATCAAACCTGAAGTCCGGTTCTGAAAAGCTGTACGCTCAGCTTCAACTTAAGGTTGAGGATTCGAGCGGCGTGCTGTATGAAGGCAGTATGAGTGAGTTCGACGGCATCGAGTCGCGTACACTGGCTGCTTCAGCTGAGGAAAAACTTAAGCTGACGGTCGAGTTTCCATACGAATCTGGCAACGAGTATCAGGGTCTGAACGCAGAGAGCGAGATTATCCTGTATGCAGAGGGCGATGAGCCTCCGACACCGCCAGGCGATGGAGATGACGGCGACGATGGTGGCGGCGATGATGGCACCGAGACGCCTGATGACGGGACACTTCCAATCACAGGTGAAGACAACCCAGCGATCCTGTTCATTTCCGGCTTCTTGCTCACATTCGGCGGACTCATGCTTCTTATGATCAAAAAATCGATGATCCGCAATCCGTTCAAGCGGGGCTGATCATGAAATGGATCGCCTACCTCCTTATTGCGGCCGGCATCCTGACGATGAGCTATCCGAAGCTGAAAGCCGCTTACACGACACATCAGGAAAAAGAGCTGGTGAGCGAGTGGGAAGCGGCAAAAAAAAGCTATTCCAGTCTTGATACTGTTTTTGCGTCAGAAAGTGCGGCAGCGGCTTCCGAAAAGCCCGCCGATCCGCCGCCTAAAAACGGCAGTCTGCTAGGCAAGATCAGTATCCCGCGCATCGAAGTTGAGCTTCCCGTAGTTGAGGGTGCGAGCCAGAAAAACTTGAAGAACGCTGCCGGTCACCTTGAGGGTACGGCACCGCTCGGCGGGGCAGGCAACGCAGCATTGGCCGCACACCGCAGCTATACGTACGGCAAGCAGTTCAACCGACTGAACGAGATGAAGAAGCACGATGAGATAATGGTGGAGACAGCCGATGGCGAATTTACGTATAAAGTGTTCAGTATAACGATCGTGGAGCCAGATGACACATCGGTTTTAAAGCAAAAAGAAGGCGAGAACATCCTGACCTTGATCACGTGTGAGCCGATGAAAAACCCGACACATCGACTCATCGTTCAAGCGAAGAAACAATAATGAAGGAAGCTGGTGAGAGTGAACCTACAATTAGGAAAAACGATTAAAACATTGCGACTGAGCAAAGGCTTTAACGTTACGAGGCTGGCTGCAGCTGCCGGCATCTCCAAGAGTTATTTAAGCAGCATCGAAACACAGAGGACGAACCCATCAGCTCACGTCCTGCAGAAAATTGCAGGGGCACTCGGTGTTCCGGTCGAGCGGCTCATCTATGAAAGTGTCGAACCCCTCGATCCTGAATGGACAGAGCTGCTCAAGCAGGCAAAAGAGATGGGAATTGAAAAAGAAGACATCCGCACGTTCATCAGCTATGAAACGTGGAAAAACAATGGGATGGCGAAGTAAATGAGGAGCGCAGACAACATGTCTGCCTCCTATTTTTTGTTTACGGCCAAAAATTCTTCATTTTTTTCACAGCATGCCGATAATTCACATAGTGAAACGTAATCGATTAGAGAGAAAAAGGGGATGCAATTATGGTTTGTTCAAATTGTCAGCACGAGAATCCTGAAGGAAGGTTCTGTGCGAAATGCGGGACGATGCTTGTCGGAAATGAAGCCGCACAGGAAACGGCGGCTGGAGTGCATGATGCAGCCGGGTATCAGGCTCAGCAGCAGTCAAACGCACATTTAGAAAACGCGAAAAAAGTCACAAAGCAGTATGCGGGTTATTTTATGTCTGTCCTGAAAAACCCGTACAAAACAGCGAGCCGCATTGAGGGAGACCAGCTGATTAACGGGCTGATCACAATAGCGCTGTATGCACTGTTCATCCCGCTCATGGTTTATATCGTGGTCGAGAGCCAATTAGGAGATTGGGCTGATCTTCCGTTCTTCGATTTTGTTGTAAAACCGACATTAGCATATACATTGTTCATCGTCTTAGTAGCAAGCTACACATTCGCGGCCATTCGTCTCGCCAAGGTTCAGGCCAGCTATCAAGCTGTATTAGCTCGTTTCGGAAGCTTGCTCATTCCATTTGTAGCAATGTTTGCCGTAGCACTTTTGCTTGCGTTATTAGAAATGGAATTGTTCAGCTTTTTCTTGGTCGTTGGATTTTTGAGCTCCATCTTCACAGTACCGGCGCTCACAATTCTAAGCTTTAAGAAAGAACAGATGGAAGAAGGACTCGATGTTGTTCACGGCATGATCCTCGCATATGTACTAACGTTCATCACACTTTACGTAATGTCTTCAATCTTAGTTGAAAGAATCGTAAACAACTTAAACAGCCCATTTTGGTTTTAATAAAAAAGTCAAAGACCGATGCGCCATACTGGCAGCATCGGTCTTTTTTCGTTGTTAGCTAAGTACGATCGGTTCCTCTGAGCGGTCTACGATGCGTGCGCCTTTCTTGCCGACAAGGTCGCCGCCAGTAGAGTTGAAGATGTTCTGTGCGATCACAGCATCCATCGCCGCGCTGACAGATGCAGCGTTCACAGGCTCAATCGGTGCATCCAGGCGGATCGTGACCGTCTTGCTGTCCTCATTCAAAAACTGAAGCTCAAGCGTTCTAGCCATTTAAGATTCCTCCTTTCTTTTGGAATGTTGGGCGTTGGACCTTTGGACCGTTAGACCGTTGGGGGTACGGTACTCGGGGAGCTTAAACCTTGATGGGTTAAGCTTCGTAGGTGGATGGGGTACGGTACCGCGGGTACCGTACCCCATCACTTCAATTACGCGTGGATGTCGTAAGCGTTGTTGCGCTCGACCGCGTACAGGACGTGCTGCTGAAGTCCAGAGAGAGCGGTCGCGACGGCTAGCATTTGATCAGGAGTCGCAGTCGTCTTCAGGCTGGAGAAGTTTTTGCGCTTGAGTACAGGGTACCCTTCGCCATCAACACCAGCCTGAAACACCATCTGCAGCTGAGACTTTTGAATAGAAGCTGTTGCCATGCTTATCACCTCCTTTCACACAATAAATCGAAGGGAGTGGGGGAAAGGAGGCTAAGAAGTTAAAGAATTTATGATTGCTGAAATGTGGTGGCGCAGGCGGAGCTTAGAGTGGCGCAGGCTGAAGGTGATGTGGCGTGGGAGGTTATTTGAGCGGCGCAGGATAATGAAATTGGCGCAGGGCAGGGGAGTTGTTGCGCAGGAGTGCATATTAATGACTCAGGACAAACTCAAACAGGCTCAAGTTAAGAGTCGAGTGGCGCAGGCGGAATGAAAAGAGTTTAAAAAAAGCATGTGCAGCATCTCCCAAAAGCTATCCGGCGAAAGATTTTCATGAACCAGCGCAGGATATTTAACAAACGGCGCAGCCTAGCTCCAAATAACCCTAAAACGGCGCATGCTGCCCAATAAGGGATCTGCTAGATTAGCAAGAAACGGAACTAGTCCAAATTCATCCCCAATTTTTAAACAATTTTCAGCAGGTACATATCATCCAAGCCCGAATCATATCTAAATCTATTAAATAGAAAAGTGGTGATGATGTGATTTACAAGGAGCGGTCTAAGCCTATAAGGTTAATGATGCTAGAGGCTTTAACCAGGAGGCTATCGCAAAATCATCCTATGAGGTCTAGGGTAGAGGAGGACTGCGCAAGGCAATTGGCGGGATATAAGGGAGAACTTGCAGCGCAATACTTCATTGACCAGCTTCCTGCAAAAACGCTAGTGCTGTATGACTTGCGGATACCAGCAGATACGCAGGGAAATCGGTTTTTCCAGATTGATACACTAGCCCTAACACCTGGATATGCACTCGTAATGGAAGTGAAGAACATCTCTGGTCAACTGCTTTTCGAGCCTCGGTACGACCAATTGATTAGAAAGAAAAAAGACGGCTCTGAAGAGGTCTTTCCAGATCCCATAAATCAAGTGCGCCGTCAGAGCCAGCAGCTTAAGGATTGTTTTGCTTATAACAAGCTGCCTCCTCTTCCGATTGAAAATCTTGTTGTCGTTGCGAATCCTTATGCAAAAATTACGGTCTCTTCATCAGATTCGCGGGATCATGCTGCAGTAATCAGGTACACTGCAATTACGAGCAGAATGACTGAGTATGCTGGCCAGTTTAGAAGAAACGTGCTCAGTCAAAAGCAACTAGAACAAGTTGCTGCAACCCTCCTTCAGATTCATACTCCGAATAAAAATCCAATCCTCCCTGTATATCAGCTTTTACCTTCAGATTTAATGACAGGTGTTCAATGTTCCGCATGCAAAAGCTTTGATATTGTAAAAAAAGGGAGAGGCTGGCTATGCCATAAGTGCCTCGTACGTGAGGATAGTGCAGGGTTACTGGCCCTGATTGATTATGCCTTGCTCATAAATAAAAAAGCGACCAAAAAAGATCTGCGGGAGTTCCTCCGGTTCACCTCAAAATCTTCCCTTCAAAAATGGCTAAAATCCCTTGGTTTGCAGTATGAGGGTCACTCCACAAAACTAGTTTATAACCTATGTTTAGAGCTTCTGTTATCAAAATAACAAAAAGAGGGGGTACGGTACTTTTCCATGAGAAACCGCTTTGCAGCAGCTTCAATGGAAAAAGGTACCGTACCCCCCACACATAAAGTTTAGAAGTCGATCGCACGTCCGCCGCGGGCGGCGTGGATATCGTTATTTTCGTTATTCTCTGGCTTTGGAATCTCAGGTTTTCTAGGAGGAGCCCCGTTATAGTCAACACGGTCTTCCTGCGGAGTTGCGGTAATGGCGCGAATATTTGCCCATTCCCTGATAGCGAGTATCTGCTCTGCCTGGGTCACTGATAATGGAACAGTGTTCTCGATCGCGCGCTCGAAATCAGCTAGAGTGATACTTCGATTCTCAGAGAACGCTTCAAATAGGGCAGACACGACGAGGTGCTCAATTTCAGCGCCAACAAAGCCTTCAGTGCTGTCTGCAAGCTCTGATAATGTCTCGGGACTTTGCTCAAAGGATCCTACAACTGACGCATCATGCAGCCTTTTACCCATGTGAACCTTCAAAATTTCCATCCGTTCGCGTTTTGTCGGGAGGTCGACAAAGAAAATCTCGTCAAATCTCCCTTTACGCATCATCTCAGGCGGAAGACTTTGAATATTGTTTGCCGTCGCAATGACAAATACAGGACTTGATTTCTCCTGCATCCATGTCAAAAACTGACCAAAAATACGCGCTGACGTGCCGCTGTCACCATTGCTGCCAAGACCGCTGAATCCTTTTTCAATCTCGTCGATCCAAAGAATAGCAGGGGCGAGGGCCTCAGCGGTTTTGATTGCTTCCCTCATATTTTCCTCGCTGCTTCCTACAATGCCGCTGAAAATTTTTCCAATATCCAGACGAAGGAGAGGAAGGTGCCACATAGAGCTGATCGCCTTAGATATCAAGCTCTTTCCACAGCCAGGAACGCCCGTGATCAGCACACCTTTAGGGGCGGATAATCCATACTTGCTTGCCGAATCAAGCCACGATCTGTTCCGTTTCTGCAGCCAGCGTTTCAGGTTTTCAAGCCCGCCGACGTCTTCCATCCTCAAGTCACTTTTAATGAATTCCAGTATGCCGGTTTTCTTAATAATCTGCTCTTTCTCTTTCAATATGACATCCACATCATCCACATCTAGTTTGCCGTCTTCTACCATCGCTCGTGCGAAAGCATTCTCTGCTTCCGACAGTGTCAATCCCAATGCGGCGTTAACGAGCTGTTCCTTTTCCTCTTCCATCAGGTGAATTCTGATGCGTCCAGCTTGTTCGTTAACAGAAATCATCTCGTTTAAAATGGATTTTATCTCTTCGAAAGTTGGCAGATTGAAGTCAACAATTGTTACGTCCTTCTGCAGTTCATTTGGCAGGACAAGAAAAGGAGATGTGAATATTACATTTTTAGGACGCGGACTGAGTTTTAACTTGATGACCATGTCGCGCAGCTTTCGTATTACATGGAAATCAGGGAGCTTTCCATTTCCGCCAAAGTAAATATGGAAATCCTGAAGAACGATGACGGCTGCCTCATCCAGTTTTTCAATGTATTCAAGAGCTTTAAGGGGAGCAGCCGTATCTCCGACCTTTTGCGAAAATTCATCTGTTATGCCTGTTGTCAGCCGCCATGTGTAGACTCTTCGGGGTGTTTTAATGAGGTTCACATCTGCGGCAACAGAACGGATGACTGATAGAACGCGTTCCTCTTCGTAAGTTGATATGTATAAAAAAGGAAAACGGGCTTTTAAGAGTTCCGAGAGCACCGTTTCCGTACTTTTGCTCATCTTATTTGCAGTTTTCATAACCATTCGTTCCTTCCTTTTTGGCGATGGCCGAAGCCTGTCGTAAGTTGCCTTAAGTCGTTCTGTGTAGCCATGCCATTCACAGCGACTACGCCATTTCGTTCGATTCTGATCTCAAGCTTATTCGGGATCGAGTGCAGCTGATCTTCCAGGAATGAGTAACGGTCCGTCAAAAAACGATAGTTCTGGTTGGACGAACCAACCCAAGGACGGCTGAGGTCCAGCTGTTCTTGCACAAAGGGTCCATCAATTAATAAATCAGTGAGAGAGAGAAGAGTGTCTGAACCCGGTTTATGTCCTTGCAGCAAAGTCTCGTATGTGTAGCCGCTAAAACACATGACTGACAATCCGATGCTTTTCACAAGAGCGGCAAGTTCCGCTAATGCCTCAGCCTGGTCAAACGGCTCTCCGCCGAGAAATGTTACGCCTTCAATATCATTTTTTTGCAAGCTTTCTTTAATTTGTGAAAACATCTCGATGACAGTCGTGTCGCTGCCGCCTTTGGAGTTCCATGTCCATGGTACACCGCAGCCGCGGCATTGAATCGAACACCCCTGCACCCAGAGGCATGCTCTTTTGCCTGGCCCCTCAACCGTTGTCACGGGCAAAAAACGATGGATACGCAGTCTCATTAAAAATCGACAATCCTTCCAGATTTAACGGCTGCTGCTGGCTTTTTAACAGGTGAAAATGCAACGTGAGTTTTTACGCGCTCCATCACATGCGGCTTAAGCTGCAATACTTGACAGAACTCCTCAAAGTTTTGAAAACCGCCATTCTGTTCTTTATGAAGAGCAGCTTTTTTCGCCAAAATCGCTCCAATCATTGGCAATGCGCCAATTTCCTCTTCAGAAGCAAGGTTTACATCAAGAACGTGAAGTGTCTCAGTTTTCGGTTGTGCTGGCTTTACATTTTGAACGGGTGGAACTGGTGCTGAGCTCAGAGCGTATTCACGATTAATACTTTGCTTTAAACGCTCCATCTCTTTTTCCTCATATCCGCTGTCTTTTAGCTTTTCAAGGCGAAGCAAATATTCAGGCCGAATGCGGAAAACATGAATGAGCGACACAATCCAAGCCAAAAAATAAATCACGAATGACATATCAGAAAACCAATGGTCTTCAGGAACTGTTTCCATGCCGACAATAAGAAGGATAAAAGGAATAGAGTAAACAACGCCAGTAATCGTCCATTTACGCTGTTTCACGCGATATCCGATGTAATAGAAAGAAATATAATTAAAGAAGCTAAACGGAATAAATGTCCAGAACATCCAGAGTGAATTCTTCCATTCCCAAGCTCGGCCTTTTTGAGTGATGCCGTTTTTCATTCTTTGCCCCTCCTGCTTTGCTGTGTGATAGATTGCTTGTCTACCAATTGGCTAGTCTCATAATACTCATCTGTAAACGCTGAATCTACCGTTTCAGCGTCGAGCATATTTTCAAGCTTCTCTAGGAATTCAAGGCATTCTTTACCTTTTAAACCAAGCGTCTCTGCTTTGATTTTGCCATCAGGTCCAATCTCAATCTTTATGCGCTGATCCATTACCATTCCTCCCTTACACCTTAAATGTCAGGACGATAGAATTATTGTCTGTGATCTCTTCCGATTCAAGCACATATCCTTGTTTCTGGGCACGCTCTAACAGTTTTTGATACGTCTCCTGCTGAAGGATGCGCGTGTATTCATCCTGTATATGATGTAAAAATTGTTCCGCATCCTCCTGTGAAACAGAAGAATCAGCAACAAGGTCGAAAATATCTTCAACGTTTTTATAAAAAGCCATCTGATGAGCCCCATTATGTAAAGCAATGTTCGAATCTTCAAGCATTACGGTACTGCAACCGTACTGTTCCAAAGCCTGCTGAAGAAGCTTTTCATCCTTCATATAAGAAGAGAGAAGGTACGACTCACTTTTCTCTTTTCTTTTCTTTATCTGCTCCGATGTAAACTGAGTCGCCGCAATTGCGATCGGAATTAAAACTAGCTCAATACTCATATGTATACCTCCTTAAACAAACAACATAAAATGACAGTATTTGTATGAGTATAACATTATTTTCACTTTATATTTAGATAGAAATATAGGAGAATGTTCTGTTTTAAAGATGGGGGTACGGTACCTTTATGAAGAAAAAGCTTTGTGAGGCTATTTTCTGTAAAAGGTACCGTACCCCCTTTAATCTCCTTAAACGAAAAAGTTATTGTAAAATCATTTTAACACTTGTAATCATATTGTAACAAATGGTAGATTAAAGAAAGTTTCTTTAAGGAGTGAAAGCATGTTTAGTAAATTCATAACTTCTAGTATAGTTTTTTTTATTATTTTAGGACTAGCATCTGAGGCAAGTGCGCATCCAGGACGGCTGGATGGCAACGGAGGGCATAACTGTTCAGAGAAATCGATTTCAAAAGGCCTTTGTACCGGTTATCACTATCACAATGGAAATGGACCAACACCAACACCAGCGCCAGCACCAGCTCCTGCTCCGAAGCCAGCGCCAGCACCAGCTCCTGCTCCGAAGCCAGCGCCTGTACCAGCTCCAAAGCCTGCACCAGCACCGGCTCCTAAGCCAAAACCAGCACCGCAGCCGGCACCTGCACCAAAACCAAAGCCGAAGCCAGCACCACAAAAAGTAGATGAAAAACAGGTGAAAGCAGACAAGCTTTACAAGACAGCAACTAGTTTGATACAGTCGAAAAACTATAAAGAAGCAATTGTTGAAATTGAAGCTATTTATGAGTTAGAAAAAGCAGACGCAAAAGTAGAGGATCTTTTAGAGGAAGCGTTCAACGGCATTTTCACAGCATCAACACATCATCTTAAAATTAAAAAATACAAAAAAGCCAAATCTGATTTGAACTTTATATTAGATCATGAAAAATCAGGAACTGAGCTGAAGAAGAAAAGCGGAGATCTGCTAAAAGTGGTAAAAGCAGAAGAGAAGTATAACAAGCTTTTTAAGAAAGCAAAAAAAACATTAGTTGAAAAAGAGTATGAAGAGACGCTCAATACACTCGATGAGCTTCTTGTAATGAAAAAAAACGAAGCTGAGGTAACAAAACTTAAGCAGCGAACGCTTGAAGATTTAACAAAAGATATGAAAAAAACGGTCGAAAATCAATCGTATAAAAAGGCAAAAAAGTGGCTGAAGCTGCTCATTATTAATGCTCCTGCCAATCTGCAGCCCCAATACAAAGAGCTGCTAAAGGACGTTGAGAAGGAAGCCGTCATTCAAGAGACACTTGGCGTTAAGAGTTGGGACCGTGATGGAAATTCACTTTTCAATCACATTATGGAGGCGGAAAACGAGACTCCTTATAATCAGTCCATTATCAAAAGCCTAAAGAACAGTTTGGTGGAAAAAGGCGAGGAACTCAGCTTTATTTTTAAAACGCATATTAAACAATTATTTTAAGGGGACAGTGGTATGCAGCCAGATAAAACGTTAACAAGAAAAAAGGGCATTTTTCAGAAATCCTGGATCACATGGGCTTTCCTTATTTTGTTTCCGCCGCTAGGGCTATTCATTTTATGGAAACAAAAGAAATATACAACCAAGAAACGATGGGCAATTACGGCAGGTGCAGCAGCATATTTTGCTGCACCGATTGCAGCTGGAGCGCTAATGACTGCTCCGCTCTATTACAGCCATCAGGAATTTACCGAATCATTTGCTGAAGAAGTGAAAGCACTAAAGCTAAACTACAAGCTCGAGGGAACAAAGAAGGAAAAAGAAACGATAACGTCGCTCGTGACTGATGATGTGACAGTTATCGAAAATATTGATGAGTCTGGAAAGGTTCATGAATTAATCATGGTAGGCCAGGGAGACGGACAGGATATCGTGCTTACGATGGGACTACTTGTTAGCATGACGAATCCTGATTTAAGTAAAAAAGAAGTAGGGAACGTGCTTAAAGAATTGCGTTTGTTTGATGAGTCCTACAATTATCACAAAAATGAAACATCGATTGAAGAGGGCTTTATTCGCTACAATTTAAAATACGATCAAACCGCTGGCGTGATTTTCAGCGTCTCGAGGGTTAATTAAAAGAGGGGGTACGGTACCTTTTCATTTTGAACCCGCTGCATAGCGGTTTCACCGAAAAGGTACCGTACCCCCTAATTCATTCTATTTATCTTCCAATATCCACAATACGGTCTTCATCAGCCGGATCAACGTTTACAAGCTTCGCTACGTAATCGCGCAGGTTCTCCCAGTCAGAGATCCCGAGATCTGTCACACGCCCAGAGTCATAAGCCTGTTTAAACACAGTAAACCCATCGCCGCCTTTTGCAGTAAAGGCGTTTGTTGCAATAACATATTGCTTGCTAGGATCAATCGCTGTAAACGTGCCGTCTGCGTTTTTCACATCCATAGAAACAACGCGCGAGCCAGCTGGCTTCGTGCTGTCATACGTGAACTTCATTCCCGAAACGTGAAGGAATCCTCCGCTTTCCTTAGGCGCTTGACTGACACTGTGCTCAAGCGCTGACTTGATTTCAGCACCCGTAAGCTTCATTGTCGCTAACGTGTTCCCGAATGGAAGGGTAGTCAAGACTTCGCCAAGTGTAATCTCACCTTGGTTGATCGTCGCACGTATACCACCGCCATTTTGCATCGCGATAACTGTTTCAGCGTTGTAGGCCTTTGCTTTATCGAGCATGCCGTCTGTAATAAGGTTTCCAAGCGGAAGCTCTGAATTTCGCACACTTACTCCTGTACCATCCGTACGCGGCGCTTCAAGTGCTTTTACCGCCGTACCGCCAGTCGGTGTGTTTTTCAGCTCTGCAATTTTATCAGAATACTTTTTCAGCATCTCAGCCGCCTGCGGGTCTGCTGCTTTGTCGGCTACTTTAATGAGCTGGCCGGAATGGCTGATCACTTTTCCTTTTTTGTTAAACTCGACATCAAGCGTTCCAAGGTACTCGCTGTACTGGTATGCCTGGACGATAACCGTTGGATCTTTCGCTTTGCCGTTTTCATCTGCTGAAATCACTACCGGTGCGTTCAGCTGCGTGTGGCTGTGCCCGCCGACAATAACATCGATGCCGTCCACGTACTTGGCAAGCTCTAGGTCGTTGTCATACTCAGGATTGTCGTCATATCCAAGGTGAGTGACCGCCACGACCTTGTTGATGCCGCGTCTTTCAAGGAATTTAACCGCCTTGTTCGCTTCTTTTATATAATTCTCAAATTCTACTGTTCCAGGGCTGGAAATGTCCTTCGTTTCTTCCGTTGTGAGACCAAAGAAACCAACTAACTGACCGTCCACATACTTCACGAGAGTGTTGTAGATGTTTCCGCCTTTAGGCTCAAATCGAGTACCGCCCTTAAAAAGACCGGAAAGCTGGCTGTCGTTTGAAAAATTAACGTTTGTGCTGACGATCGGGAATTTTGCGCCTTTTACAAAGTCAGCAAGCGCCTTATGGCCTTCAGGGCTTGAGCCGAGATCAAACTCGTGGTTTCCGAGAGTCATAACGTCATAGCCTGCCAGGTTCATAAACTCAAGGTCAGCTTGTCCTTTAAACTCGTTAAAATAAAGGCTGCCAGAGAAAACGTCCCCTGCATCAATCAATAGTGATTTAGGCTTTGCCGCACGAACCTCTTTAATCGCCGTGATGCGCTTCGCAACGTTATCAAGACGAGCGTGCGTGTCGTTCGTATGCATCAAGCTAAGTGTAAACGGCTTGTCATTGCGCTCTTTATGATTACGCTTGCCGTGCGCCTCCGCATCAGATGATGCAAATGGAGCAACTGCAAGAACAGCCGCCAATGAAGACGCTGCCATTTTCTTAAAAAATTGACTATGTGCCATACATCCACCAACCCTTCAATTAATTAACATCTAAAACAACCATAACACGAATGATGAAAATTTAGAGAAAAAATTTTGTAAAAACGCTAAACATTTTGTAAAAATAGCCGACGAGGGAAAAGAAGGGGGTACGGTACCTTTTCAAATGAAAGCCGCTGCATAGCGGTTTCTCCGAAAAGGTACCGTACCCCCTTCAAAACAAACACATCTTTAGTTATAGCTGATCGCCTGGCGACCCATCTGCTCCCACGCGGCGATGAAGCTGCTGCGCGCAATCTTGCGGTTTTTCTGGACAGCCAGCGGATCGTTGAAATAAATATATGAGCTGTCATAGCCCGTCACAAGAACAGAGTGCTCACGGTAAGTAATGCGTACCGGCCCCTGCGGTGTATAGAAATAAGAAAAATGCTCTGAAGAAAGCTTCGTGAAGCGTGAATTCGCGATGACCCATACAGGTCTCTTCTTTTGCAGCTGAGAGATAACCGCTGTACTGAACGGCTTTCCAGTCAAGTTAACGATGCGCGAACCCATGTACCGGCGTGCCAAGCTTTCAACTGGCTTATTGTAAACACCGTATCCCGGCTTGTTCATGTCATACATACTGCCGACAAACCCAACATTCGGGTTGCCAAAATAAACTTTTCCGTCCGAACCTTTACGGTAAGGCGTCGTATCTTTTATCACCTTGCTGGCAAGCGTCATCTTATTGGCACTCATCCCAGCATATCCGAGCATCATGGATAAACTCGTAACCTCACAACCGCGAGGCAGTTCAGGATTTTGATTAACGAGCGGAGCGCTCAATACAACCTTTGATGGCGGAACAGACGTTTTCACGATCCAGCTCGCAACCCATCCTTTACGGCCATCCGGCAGCACCACATGGTACCAGATCTCTTTAGAGCTGTTCGTCACCTGCTCGTAAGCTCTCATTTTAGCGCCAGTCTTTAACTGTGTCAGACGGCTGTAATTTGTACCAGGACCAGTACGGATATTCGCCACATCTACACTGACGTAAACCGTTTTATTAATGGCCGTTGCAGCAGACGCCTGTTTTCCCGGAATGACCGTAAAAACAGAAAGTGCCAGACACAAAGCCAGAAGCAGCTTAGTAAACTTTTTCATCCTTTTCCTCCTAAAAACGATTTTATTCTACAAACAATTGTATAGTTTGACAGATACTTCTTCATAAGGAAACATAACTAATTTAATGATTTATTAACCAATTAAAATAAGGAACATCAGCACCCCCAGAAACATCAAGACTTTTCGAGCTGCCCCTTGGGGTACGGTACCAGGGGAGAGAGCATGGAGTGGACAGGGGGTACGGTACCTGTTGATAACTATTTCGATAGATTTCATACGTTATCCACAGAAACACAGCAATAATCTATATTCCGACAAATACCGAGTCGGTTTTCAAAACTTTCGTCATAACTCCCTGTGCATACTGTTGACGGCTTGGTGGATAAGTGGATTTGTCCACAGATAAAATCTCTGGGGTACGGTTCCTTTTCCATATGAAGCGGCTGCAAAGCGGTTTCTCCGAAAAGGTACCGTACCCCAAGTTGTTTGTTTTATAAAAAATTCCTGCCGGAGTAAATAGGAGGAGGGTAAGAAAAAGAGGCTATAGAATTCTATAAAACAGAAAATTACTTTGAAAGAGGGCAGCAAGAATGAATAAGGCATTGAACATCGGGGCGTTTTTGGGGGCGCTCATATGCATAGGATTGTCGTATAGCGCAATATCATATCTGGATTTAAGCGCAACCTATGCGTTACATCCGCTAATGGCCATCGTATATGTAACCTTATGCGTTTTTTTACTAGGGGTATTGGGTTTCAAGGGGATACGTGGATGGGTGTCCGCATTTAGAAGTCTGGCGACAATCGGGATGACAGTGGGATTAGTAATTTTTATTCTTGTCCTTCACTCGGTAGGCAGTCTTATAAAATAAAGTCCGGTACCACTTGATATGGTACCGGATCCGGGATAGTTATTTTAGGATGGGTTGACCATCCGATTGACCAACTATCTCAATAGTTGTATAGGCATCATGTTCAGGTGTTTCTGGTTTTTCCAGATTAACATAAAAATGCACTTTGACCTCAGTTCCAGAAATGTTCCAAGGATTAGGGGCGAAACTATAATCAGGAATATTTAAATTCTTCTTATCAGGATCGAAAATTTTATATAAAAACAGGTAAAGTTGGCTAAATTGATCTTCAGCATCATAACGTGATGTTTCTGTATCGTAATTTTCATTAGTGTTAAATGATATGCTTATTTTTGCAAGCTTGTTTTCTTTAAATATATACGAAATTGACGAGTCTCCTTTTGCAAAATTAAAATGCGTAAATGAGTCGGTTTTCATTGAATAGTAGTCTGGATGATTTTTGGCTACTGCATTCGGAACAATTTTTCTGAATTTTTCCTTAGACATCCCCCAAGTAAGTCCCTCAAAATACTGACGTGCTTCAGCTGCTTTTCCTTCATCAACCTCGGATTCTGCAAGCTTGACCGGAACCTCAAATTCCAGTACCTCTCCAGTTTCATCCTGATATTTTACGATAATCACAGTTTCGTCAGCCGTCGGATTTTCCACAGCTTCAACAACGCCGTCTTCACTCACCGTCACAACGTTTTCGTCTCGGACTTCAAAGGTAACGTTTTTACGATAGTTTTCATCATTCATGACATATACGATTTCAGCTGAATTGTTCTTTTCAAACGTCACTTGAACGTTGAGCTGGGTATCCTCATCGCCATTTACTTCACTCAATGTCTCCACGTTTATTGCCGTTGCCTTAGGAGCAGCAGCTTCATTCACAACTAAATCGCTGATGATATAAGAAGACAGCACACTCTCATCGTTATAAAAAACCACTTCAATCCCATTCTCAAGGGCAGTCGGGTCAATCTCAGCATCCAGCGGGATAGAAGATGCGAATCTGAACGGATCTCCAGCGCGCATTTCGCCCTTTGGTACATCGACCAATACTTCTGGCACACCAGCTGCTTCAGCAATGCTAGGGTTTTTCAATGCCAGCTTCATTTTAAAAGGTACACCCGCATGCTGGGACTTGTTTACAACACTGCCTTTCACGTCCAGTGTCTTCGTGTCCGGATCATACGTTACAGTTCCTTTAGGCTCTGAGAACTGCTCGTTCGGTGCCGCGAATTGCTCTTTTACTTCTTTTTTCTCAGCACTGTTAGGCGCTTTTTCGTAGTTCATTACTTCATAACCAGCAAAAGCGATTCCAGCAACAACCGCGGCAGTCAGCACCTGTGGCGCATAGCTCTTGCGCTTCGGTTTAATTTTCGCGTACCGTAGTTCCTCGATTTTTCTCAGGACGGCCGCCTCATCCTTTGCGGTAAACACTTTTTCAGTAGACATTTCATCATTTAAAATGCTATTAAGGTTACTCAGCTTTTTCTCCATCATTCACGGCCTCCTTTCTTTTCATAGATTTCCTGCAGTTTGTTCCGTCCTCGTATGAGGCGCGTTTTCAGCGTTCCTTCGTTCACGCCGATTATGCTGCTTATTTCCTTCAATGAAAATTGTTTGTAGTAGTAGAGTATGACGACTTCGCGATATTTTAGCGGCAGCTCGAGTACCGAGTCAGCCAGCATTTTGTTGTCCGAGTTTTGAATCACGTCTTCCTCAATCGTTGTCGAAGATGCGCTTGTCAGCGGCATCCATTTGTCTGTAAACGATATTTTGCGGTGATGCCAGCTTCGCAAATAGTCTTTGGAGCGGTTGATCGCGATCGTGTAGATCCAGCTGCGCACAGCCGAATCTCCGCGGAATGTATCCAATTTGGTATACAGTGTGACAAAAACATCCTGAGTGATGTCCTCTGCCTGCTCCCAGTTTTTCACGAACGTGTACACGAGCCGTTTTATTTCCTCCCCGTACTGCCTCATAAAATAAACAATTGCGTCCTCATTGCGCTCTGAACGCCAGTCGAACTCATCTTCTGCGGTGCTCAAGTAATTGACCTCCTTTGTTCTCTGATGGTAAGACGATGCTCGCCTTCAACAGGCTTCAAAAAAATGACAAGTTTTTTATCCTTTGCCATTATGGAGGAAAATCATGGGAGAGGGTAGGGGCTAAAGGTGGATTCTGGGGTACGGTACCTTTTCCTTATGAAGCCGCCGCAGAGGCAATTCTTCGAAAAGGTACCGTACCCCAATAAAAAATCGAAGGATTAGCAGCTTTGCTAAAGAACATATTCTTAGGAAGCAAAGAGAAAGGTTTTGACTGAAAATGAAAATATTATTGGCACCAGATTCTTTTAAAGGAAGCTTAACAGCAAAACAGGCGTGCGACGCGATGGAGGAAGGAATTCGCCGAGCGGGTGTGGATGCCGAGATTGTCAAAGTTCCGCTTGCCGACGGGGGTGAGGGTACGGTACAAAGTTTGACTGATGCCACGGGCGGTACCATCTACGAAGCCGAAGTACAAGACCCTCTGGGCAGGATGGTAACAGCGGAATACGGCATTTTAGGCGATGGCGTAACCGCTGTGATCGAGATGGCAGAAGCCTCAGGACTTGTTTTAGTAGAAGAGAAACTGCGCGATCCACGTGTCACCTCTACATATGGGACAGGTGAGTTGATATTGGCCGCACTAGACCGCGGCTGCCGTAAGTTTATTCTCGGAATAGGAGGGAGTGCGACCAACGACGGCGGAGCGGGAATGGCACAGGCGCTTGGTATTAGGCTGCTAGATGAAGAGGGAGATGAATTGGCGCGAGGCGGGGGTCAGCTTGATAAGCTGCATCGTGTGGATGTGAGCGGAATGCGTGCTGAGCTGAAGGATTCCACGTTTCTAGTAGCATGTGATGTCGACAACCCGCTGAGCGGACCGAACGGAGCAAGTGCGGTTTTTGGACCGCAAAAAGGTGCGACGCCCGAGATGGTGGAGGAGCTAGATCGGAACTTGGCACACTATGCGGATGTGCTGAAGCGCAATCTCGGCGTGGATGTAAAGGACATTCCAGGAGCCGGAGCAGCCGGCGGATTAGGCGCTGGATTGCAGGCGTTTTTAAACAGTTGTTTAAAAAGCGGCATCGATATCGTGCTCGAAACGGTTGAATTTGAACGGTTTTTAGAGGGTGCGGACCTCGTTTTGTCAGGCGAGGGGCAGATCGATTACCAGACAGTAAGAGGTAAAACACCGTTTGGAGTGGCGCAGGTAGGTAGTGCGGCTGGTGTTCCTGTCGTACTGCTGGCGGGCTCGATCGGGAGCGGAGCTGAAGTGCTGTATGAACATGGTGTGCAGAGCTATTTCTCAATTGTCAGCCGGCCGATGACGGTGGAGGAAGCGATGTGTGATGCGTTCGAGCTGCTGGCGGATGCGACGGAGCAGGTAATCAGGGTAATGGTTAAATAATTTATTGGGGGTACGGTACCCTTTCAAACCGAAGCAGCAACAGCGCGGATTCTCCGAAAAGGTACCGTACCCCAAACACGGCATGCCGTACTCCAAGCCCTTCCTTCCCCGTTCCAAAACAAAAAAAGGCGGACCACCGTCCGCCCTCCTTACTTCATCATATACGCCGCCAGCAAAACTCCCACAAGGTTCAGCACCGGCAGTGCAATCCCCAAGTAGGTCCCGACTGATTTACGTGCTTTCGTTCCAATCAAGAATGCCGCTGCACCGCCAACAATCGCTACTAATAACTGACTCAGCGCACTGTCTTCAAAAAGTCCATAAGCGAACAAAACATTAAACAGCAAGGCACACACAATAACGTGAACCGACAGCTTCCAGGAAGGGAAAAAGCGGCGGACAACGAAATAACTTACATAAGCCAAAAGAGTTGTTATATAAACGAAAGGTATACCATAAAAAGTGACAACCAAATATGAAAATCCTAAATCACCATAATTGTTTTGTATTAACGGAAACGCCACTATAATAAGTAAGAAAGCAATATAACTCATGGACGAGCCTAAGAAATATGTAAGGTAACGAGAACTCTTGCTGTTCATTTACATCCTCTTTTCGGAATTATTTACTATATTATACATTTTAATAGATAAGGAGACTATACATGATTAAACTCATTAAAAAACAGCACAACGAACTTCTTTACTGGGAAGTATGGAATGATGGGAAGATCCTGACCGTTCATTACGGTACAGTCGGCGACCGCGGTGAAGCGGAGGAAATCAAACTTGGGATGTTTGATAAGCCTGAGAAAGAAATGAGCAGGCTTGCTCAGGAACAGATGGAGAACGGATACGAAGAACTGGATGAGGACGAATTGATAGAATTTGTTGTGCAGTTCAGCTACAGCGGGGATGAAACAAACGATCTTCTTGAAAAACGATATATGCTCGAAGACCTGATGAATGAAGGTCTTGGCTGGACAGGGAACGGCCACTGTGACGGCGGTGACATTGGCAGTGGAACGGCGAATATCTTCAGCTTCGTCATAGATCCCCAAAAAGCACTGCAAACAACAATGGAGGAGCTGCGAGAAAACGAGCTGCTCGACAATAATGTGAAGATTGCCTATGAAAATGAGGAAGAGGAATTCGTTGTTCTATATCCTAAAGGCGCAGAATTTGAATTGATGTAAAACCTAGTCGGGGTCCGGTACCATTGGTACCGGACCCCGGCTATTTATCAGCTAGTCCTTTTTCTTCCAACTTCCATAAAAAGTATCTTGATAACTTCCTATAAATGTAATACTATATTTTTCGTGAATAGTAATTTATTTGAAAGGGAGTATAGATTTTGAAGAAGGCATCTGCGGTTGTTTTATCCTTAGGACTAGTTTTAGGAGTTTCATCTGCAACACCTGAAACTGCTTCTGCAAAAGTAAAAGTTTTTAAGAATTGCAAGGAGATGAACAAGGTCTATAAAGGCGGAGTGGCGCGCACGTCTAAAGTGAAGAACAAGGGCGGCAAGACGAAGTACAAGCCATATGCTTCTAAAGCTCTTTACGACGCGAACAAGAGCCGCGACCGCGATAAAGATTTCATCGCTTGTGAGAGATAAGTAGATTTAAAGGCGCACAATTGAGGTGCGTCTTTTGTTATGCATCAGCACGAATTGAACAGTGGAGGAAAAAATGAAAAGAATATTTCAGTTAGTTTGCTGCATTTTACTATTAATCAACCTAGTCCCTTTGAACGCCAAAGCAGCGTACAATGACGTTTTTATTACCGACCCAAATGTTGAGCAGCAAATTAGAAACCAAATTGCCAAGCCGCAGGGCGACATAACAATAGAAGATATGCAGAAGGTGAACAGTCTAACGTTTTATGATAACTCAGACGACCTTCACATTATTTCATATGCTCAAAATTTAAAAAGTCTTGAAATAACCGCTGCTAATACTTCAAATTGGAGTTTTTTAAATAATTTACCCCTTTTAACTGATTTAACGATTTCAGGAACTAATTTTAAGGATTTTGCAGAAATAAAAAATTCTTTACACCTCAAAGTAATTAAACTTCCATTTAATGAACTGACAAATCTTAACGGGTTGGAGTATCTTGCAAATGTAAGTTTTCTTGACCTAACGAGTAACAAGCTTACTGATATTACACCGATACATAATGCAGCAAATAATCCGAACGTCCAGCTCAAATATCTTAACATCCTTGGTAATCCTATAAATTACAACGAAGACGCGACTTGGAATCAGCTTCATTACCTGATGCAGGAGGAGCAGGCAAGCGTGGATTATGCGTATAGTGATCAGCCTATCACCGGTTCCAGCGCACTTAGCGTGAACAATCCTGCTTTCGAAAGAGCCGTTAGGATGCAGCTCGCTGTTAAACCTTCTGCTGATTT
This sequence comes from Fictibacillus aquaticus, assembly GCF_002245695.1. Classification (GTDB taxonomy): domain Bacteria; phylum Bacillota; class Bacilli; order Bacillales; family Fictibacillaceae; genus Fictibacillus; species Fictibacillus aquaticus. Next base: position 514,910 of record NZ_NOII01000003.1, read on the forward strand.
AACAAGCCAGCACATTAAAGAGGCTAAAAAACTCAATCTGTCAGGGATCGAAGCGCCATTCAAAATAATTCCATTCGAAAACTTGGAATCTCTCCAGATGGGCAGCACGAATCCAGAAAACATCCCGTTTTCCGAAATCAGCAGCCTCCCTAAGCTGAAATCTCTTAATCTAAGTGATGCGATGCTCCAGGATATAAGTTTTATAGAAAACATCACTCAGCTGGAAGTGCTTAATCTAGGCAATCAGAATTTTATAAAAGACTTAACATCGCTTGCGAAGTTAACGAACCTTCAAGAACTAGAGCTGCCTGGTGACATGGGCGGACGCGCGATTACAAGCATTGATGAGCTGAAAAATATGCCGAATTTAACAAAGCTTAATCTCGGCAATAATCTGGTCCGCAATATTGAACCTCTGGCAGGTCTGACGCGATTAACCGACATTAACCTCGGGAGCAATCAGATCCGGGATCTCGGTCCACTCGTGGAAAACGTGATGAATTCAAACGGCCGTGAGAACATTGCCATTGAATTAGGGTTCAATCCTCTTGCTTTAAATAACATTCAGCAGCTAGAGGAACAGAACGTACAGCTTCAATATAACAACGAATACTACACTTATTTCGAGGATCTAGTTCCTACAGAGACGGAACCGCAGAACGGAGCTAAGTACGTTAATATTCATCAATTAATCAGTATTCCTTTTAACATTTTAAATCAAGTAGAGCCTGATCGGTCGTATGATGAAATTCAGCTGGTGGACGAGAACAACCATGTACTGCCGATTTTAAAAAGGATAAGAGACAACAGCCTGCAAATCAGCGCCGATCTCGAGCCAGAAACATCTTACAAACTAACGGTGCCTTGGGATGCCATCAGCCGTTCGGAGTCATTATTCAATTACAAAAAGACCTATCTGGAAGATGATATCGTCCTCTCATTCGAGACGGAGAGCGAACTAACAAGTCTCCAGTTAAACAAAGAATCATATGTCCTGACAAAAGGCGAATCAACAGAACTTACACTAACCGCGAATTATAAAAACGGGGAGCATCTGGACGTCACCAGTCGTTCGGAAATTACAACAGACAACCCCGCTGTCGCCAAGCTTGAAGACGGCAAGCTAAACGGCTATACGACTGGAATCACAAAAGTGAAGGCTGCGTATAACGGTTTTCAAACAGAAGCGGAAGTCAAAATAATTCCGCAAAGGCCGGTGGTAAACCCTGTTTCTGAGCATACGACCGAGATGGACGGAGTGGCTGAGACAGGAACAGAAGTGGTAGTGAAATGGGAAGATCACTTCCGTAGTGGCCCAACAGATCAAAACGGCAATTTCCACATATCCATTCCAGAGCTGCCAATCGGGACGGTCTTGACCGTGCATGCGACCGATTCATCCGGTTTAAATAGCGAGGAAGCAACGGTAACGGTGTATGACGCACCGCCGCCATCACCGCAAGTGAACATTTTTTCGGATATTGACACAACGTTAACAGGAAAAACGCTGCCTAATACTAGCATAGAGGTATATATTAACGGCACAATCTATACGGCTGAACCTGATTTAGAAGGGAATTTCAGCGTGGAAATTCCTATGCAGCCTGCAAGCGCCTCTTTTTATGTAACGGCTATTGACGAGGCAGGAAATAGAAGCGAACCAGCAGGTGTGTATGTCCGCGACAAAACACCGCCGATGAAACCTATCATTCAATCAAAGGTTGGAAATAACACAACAAAAATTACGGGGCTTTCAGATACGCATACAACGGTCTTTGCTTTTGTTGGAGAAAAAGAGATCGGCAAAGCAGTTTTAAATTATTTAAGGTCATTTGAACTTACAATTAAGGCTCAGCCTATGGGAACAAATATTGAAATTTATGCAGTAGACATATCTGGCAACAAAAGCGAAAACGCCATCGTGACTGTTTCCGACATTACTCCACCGCCGGCTCCATTCGTGAACCCGATTATGGATAACGAATTAACCGTGACGGGAAAAGCGGAAGCGAACTCGACTGTAACCGTTGAGTCATCTGGGGGAACGTACTTGTTTGGAATAGCCGTAGCCGATGAGAACGGCGATTATACGGTCACTTTGCCTTATAAGCTGCTTGCTGGCAGAGAGATTCAAGTTTCGGCTAAAGACGCTCAAGGGAACAAGAGTGCATTTACAAAGCTAAAGGTAACAGACAACACGCCTCCTGAACTTACACGTCTTGATGCTGTTTATGACTACCATACAGAGATAAAAGGCTATGTAAACGGTGCTTATAAAGTGACCGCACTTGCGGGAAATACCGTTTTAGGGACGGATACGAGTTACAATTCAAACGATCAAGACTTTTCCTATTCCATAACTGTGCCAAAACAAAAAGCAGATACGGTCATCACGGTGAGAGCGGTGGATAAAGCAGGGCATACACATGAAATGATTGTCACCGTTATAGACAAAACCGCACCAGCAGCGCCTGTTGTTGATCCAATCGACGATAACGATGAGATCATCACAGGAAAAACTGAACCGAATGCGAAAGTCGTAGTATCTTATCGCTCTGCCACAGCAACAGCTGATGGGAGCGGAAACTTTACGATTCCAATCAATACGTTACCAGCCGATTGGGTGGTTGAAGTGTATGCTGTGGATAGCGCCGGTAACAAAGGAACGACCACAAAAGTAACAGTAAAAGATGACACACCGCCTAAAATAACGGTTGAGCCAATAGGTGACAGCACGACTAATATCATCGGTAAGACAGAGATTCATACTACAATTGTACTTAAAACAGGAGATGTGGAGTTAGGACGTACCACATCAGATTCTTACGGTAACTTTTATATACCCATTACTAAACAAAAAGCAGGTACAGTTTTAACATTTTCAGCCGAAGACTCAGTCGGCTTTAAAAGTGCGGACTACACAATTACAGTCATCGATAATACAGCTCCGGCAGCTCCAACGGTCGCTGGAGTGCCGGACAGCTTTGACTGGATTGGCGGGTGGACAGAGCCTCAGGCGAAAGTCGAAGCTTTTATAGGCGAAACCTCGCTTGGCGAAGTGAAGGCAAGCGAGACGGGTGAATTTATCATTTACATCACTCCGCTGCCTGCGGGTACAGTAATCAAGGTGTACTCGACTGATATGTCAGGCAATAAGAGCAAGGCAGCAAGCGTTAAGGTATATGACATTACACCGCCTACAACGTTAAAAGTTAACCCTGTGGGTGATAATCAAGATTTTATTACAGGAAGTATTGATGAACCAGCTACTATTTATGTGAGGATTGACGCCGAGTATTTCATTATAGAGCGCGTAAATGCAGGCGAGTTTACAATCTATTTTAACGAATGGTTAGGAGCAGGAAGAGTTATTGAAGTCTTCGCAGACGACCTTGAAGCCAACCGCAGCGAAAGCGCCTTCGTTACCGTCGAGGACAAGACCGCACCAGCTGCACCTGTCATCAACACGGTCACGAACAAAGCCACAACAGTGACCGGCCGAACAGAGGCGAATGCAGATGTGGCGGTTACGGTCGGCGCTTCATCATACAAGGCAAAAGCAAAACCAGACGGCACGTTCAGCATTACAATTCCAATTCAAAATGCTGGTACGAAAATCACGGCAAAAGCAACAGATCTTGCTGGCAACACGAGCGCAGCAGCAGCTGCAACTGTGTCGCGGATCGCACCAAACCTGCCGGCGCCAGTCACAGTCACGAACAAAGCGGCGTATGTGACAGGAAGAGCAGATGCCAGCACAACAGTCACGCTGAAAATAGGCACACTAACATATACAGGCAAAGCCAGCACAACTGGAATCTACAAAATCACGATTCCAATCCAAAACGCCGGAACGAGCATTGCGATAACTGCCAAGGATTCAAGAGGCCTAGTGAGTGCACCGCGCTCCACAAAGGTCACGAAAGTCGCGCCGAACATGCCAGCTATGGTCACGGTCAGCAACAAAGCTGTGTATGTGCTCGGAAAAGCAGAAGCCTACTCATCTGTTGTGGTAAAAATCGGTACCAAAACTTATAATGGCAAGGCTAGCTCAACCGGAACGTACAAAATCACGATACCGGTCCAGAACGCTGGCACGAGCATTTCGATAACAGCAAAAGATAAAGCCGGAAACGTAAGCGCAGCGCGTTCGATCAAGGTCACAAGAGTCGCACCGAATATGCCGACAGTTAATACGGTGAAAACCACATCAACATCGGTTACTGGAAAAACGGAGAAATACGCGACCGTCACCGTGAAAATCGGCAGCAAGGTGTATTCGGCAAAAGCAACAAGCACGGGCAGCTTCACTGTCAAAATACCTAAGCAAAAGTATGGCACGAAGCTGTACGTCAACGCAAAGGACTCTAAGAAACAAGTCAGTGCAACAAAAATTGTTTCGGTAGTGAAATAACCTGCCATTTGGAACAGCAAAAAACTTTAGTAATAAATATCTATAACTTCAAAAAAATGGATGAATTTTCCTATGTATAGTGATACAATGAGTTGTGTAACTATACGATGAAAGGTCGGTAAGCCCTTTGAAAGAGCAAGATTTATTTCAACTGATCGCAATCAAGCGTAAAGAGTTATATCAACTGTACAACATCGCTAAAGAGATGACGGATTCACGGGTAGTGGCGTTGAGCCAAGAGTTAGACTCCCTCATTTTGAAGAGTCAAAACCAGCAGTTCGCTCAGCTTGCAGCCAAATAATAATCAACGAGACAAATATATATAAATAAAAAACTCGTCATACGTGGCGAGTTTTTTATTTATATTATGAAACCTTTTGTGCGTTTTAACGTAAAACGATTATAACAATATAGAAAAGACTTGGAGGAGCCTGTCACCAAGGGAGTAGTCTGTCCCTTGGTGGCAGGCTCTTTTTTGTGGAAAGGCGGTATTTATTATGTTAATTCTTCAGTTAGCTATTATTTTAATAGCATCAAAGGTTGCGGGAAGCCTCAGTGTTAGATTAGGGCAGCCATCGGTTCTTGGAAAGCTATTGATTGGGATCGTTTTGGGACCAAGCGTTTTAGGCTTAATTAACGAGACAGAAACCTTAGCAGAATTTAGCCAAATCGGGGTCATCTTGCTTATGTTTATTGCGGGGTTAGAAACAGATATCGAACAATTTAAGCGGACCGGAAAAGCGTCCACATTTGTCGGCTTAGGCGGCATAATTGTCCCGCTTTCATTAGGCTATTTAACAGGTATGACTTTAGGTCTATCCGTTTTCGAATCCTTGTTTCTAGGTTTACTGCTGTCAGCAACGAGTGTCAGTATTTCTGTTCAAGCGCTTAAGGAGATGAATCAACTAAAAACACGTGAAGGGACAACGATTTTAGGTGCCGCCGTCATTGATGATGTGGTGGTTATTATCGCTCTGGCCTTTTTAATGAGCTTTGCCGGCGGGGACGTCAACCTATCGCTGGTGATCTTGAAAAAGGTATTGTTCTTTGCCGGAGCCATCCTTGTTGGCTGGAAAGCCGTTCCTTGGTTCCTGAATAAGTTTTCTACGCTAAGAGTGACAGAAACCGTTATTTCATCCGCTCTAATCATCTGTTTTGTGTTTGCGTATCTAGCTGAATTTACAGGAGTTGCTGCAATCATTGGGGCATATATCGCTGGGGTGGCCATCAGTGTAACGAAATTCAAGCATGAGGTATTCGAGAAGATTGAAACGATCAGTTTTTCTGTCTTCGTGCCGGTATTCTTTACTTCTATCGGCGTTTCCGCTCAATTTAATGGGATTACGGAGAACCTAGGATTGATTGTTGTTCTAAGCATCATTGCGATTTTAACAAAATTAGTCGGTGCATCGGCTGGTGCTAGATTGTCTGGATTCTCTTGGAACAGCTCATTAGGAATCGGTTCAGCAATGGTTTCAAGGGGAGAGGTCGCCTTGATCATTGCGGCCATTGGCTTAGAAACAAAATTGCTCACACAAGAAATGTTTGCTGTCCTCGTTGTCGTCATACTGGTGACAACCATCGTGACTCCGCCGATGATGAAACGTTTTTTCACATCAAACGTTATGCAAAATAAGAACATAGCTTGAATGTAAAGACAGACCATTTCGCAGCTAGTGAAATGGTCTGTTGTTTTTTAATTTTTTCTCCGACGATAAAGATCCATGGATTTGTAGCCTTCGCCGATGATCGTTTCCATCTCGGCAAGGCGTTTTTGCTGCGTTTCCTCGCGTTTTGCGCTGTACACATAGCGCGCCCAGTCTTTTTGGTACCCGAACGTCAGGTCATTATACTTTTGTAAGAGCTCATCGTTTTTAGCCAAATATCGCTTAATATCCTCAACATGCACAATATAATCAGCCACACACTGGCTTTTTGCCGCACTTTTTGAAGCCTTTTTCTTAGCAGATTTCAATCCCACGACCGTAAACACATCGTTCAGGCTGACCATCCTAGAAAACTTCAGACTGCTCCCTGCCACATAGCCATCTTCATCGGGATTGAGCTCGCCGTAGAAACTGTCTCGCTCAATAAACTCCTTATACTGAGGGTTGTTCTTTTTCGGATAAGCAAAAAATACATAGCCGTTGTCCTCGACAAGCTGTTTGTCGATCAGCTTGCTCAGGTGCTCCTTCATTTCTTCAATGCTAAAAACAAAAATAAACACTAAGCTGTACTGATCCTTTTGAGCGACAGAATCATAATCGATTTCAGCAAAATCATCATTGTTAGCAGGCATATTCAAAATAAGTTTTGTCGGGTATTTAGCAAAATTCAGCTTTTCTGCTACACTTTTCGTCGAGTTTGCAGGCATAATGGTTCTCCTTCTCTTTTTTTCCATTTTAATAAAAAGAAGGATGCGCGGGCAATCTATAAATGAATTCCCAGTTATTATGCCCTGAAAAACGGTTTTATTATGACTCGTTTTAGCCAAAATATAAAGGTTCAGGCGACGGTCTGAACGCCATTTTACAGGGATGGGGTGCGGCTTAAAATGATGAACAGAAATATGATGGGCAGAAGCTCAAGCATGATGGGGAAGATCTGGCCAATGGTGGCAGCAGCTGGAGTCGGGTTTGCGGCTTATCAGATGTTCAGCAAAAGAGACGCTAGCATGAAGGACATGCTGCCGATCGCGACAGGCATGATGGGGATGTCTGGCGGAGAAAGCATGGCAGGTATGCCTAAAATGCACTAACATAACATGAATGCCTGAATAATGGCTAAGCCTGTTATTCAGGCGTTTAATTTATCTTGAAAATTGCATCCTAATAATACGACCAGCCAGAAAGGAGGAACATGCGTGAATTGGAGAAAATACATCATGATGTTCATGTCAGCTATCATGCTTTCCGGACTTTTAGTTGGCTGTAATGAGAAGCGTGATAATCAAGAGCCAGATCCTACGGAAGAGCCTTCTGAGGAGAAGAAGGAAAACAAGAAGAAGGATGAAGGAGAACCGGATCCGACGGACGAGCCTTCTGAAGAGAAGAAAGAAGAAGAAAACGAGAATAAACAGCAGTAACGGATTTTACTGCTGTTGAAAATTCTTCAAAACGTCCTACCTCTGGACGTTTTTTGTATGTTTACAAAAGCTTTGACAGATGCTTTTTCCCGTCATACTGTTTCAATTCTCTGTTCTCCGTTAACCTTTGAACAAAATCGGGATTGGCGAGCAATGGCCGGCCAAATGCTGCGAGGTCGATCGTGTTTTCATGAACTGCGTTACCTGCAAGAATTGGATTCAGGTTTCCAACTCCCACAATGATTCCATCCCAATATTTCCGAACAAGTTGATGAAACGTTTTGCCGTTAGAGATCACTTGATTAAAATGGTTGGTTGAAGGATGTAGGTTTTTAATCCCCACTTCTTTAAATACTTGTATGAACGTTTTTATGGCGGTTTCCGAATCTTCCCACATATAGTCCGGCACATCGTCTTTTAATGCAGAGAACCGAATCATCGTCCGATCAGCACCTGCCTCTTGCTTGACGGCCATCAGCACTTCCTTCATGAAAGTTAACCTTTGTGCCAAGTCTCCTCCATATTGATCGGTCCGTATATTGGATATGTCAGAATTGAACTGATCAATCAAATAACCATGAGCCCCATGAACCTCGACACCATCAAAGCCGGCGAGCATCGCGTTACGGGCTGCAAGCCTATATTGAAGAATCGTCTCTTTTATATCCTGAAGTGACATCTCTTCGGGCATGTCAAAAGGCTTCCCAAATCGGTGAACGTGGCCGATCGCTTTAATCGCTGACGGAGCTTGCGGCGGAAAACCACCTGTGATCTGATGGTGAGTAAGCCTGCCAACATGCCATAGCTGCGCAATAATCGTACCGCCTTCCTCATGCACCGCATCAGTCACCCTCTGCCAGCCCTCGATCTGAGCTTTTGTAAACAAGCCTGGCAGATTGAATGTCCCTTTTCCTCGAGAACTGATCACAATCCCTTCCGTAATAATCAGACCAACCCCATCTGCAGCTCGCTTTCGATAATAGTCAATAACATCCTCACCAACAACGCCTGTTTCGTCATCTGCAAAGCACCGCGTCATCGGCGCCATGCAAATACGATTCCTTAAATTCCAAGACCCGGCTTTAACAGGCTCTAGCAATCTGTGATACGCATGATCCATTTTGGCTGCCTCACTTTCTCCAACATGTTCTTATAAAAATTTTAATCAAAAATTGGAGCTTCTTACAGTGAGGATTAAATGAATACAGCGAGACTTTATTATAAAATAAAGTTAATATCTTACTTTTACAGTGATTTTAAAAGGAGGGGTGAATGATGGATGCTGTTGATAAAGAAATCTTGCTTCAGCTGCAGGATCAAGCTCGGATATCCATGACAGAGCTAGGAAAATTAGTTGCCCTGTCACAGCCGGCTGTTACGGAAAGAGTACGTAGGCTTGAAGAAAAAGGCGTGATCGACCATTATCGGACGATGATCAATCCTCAAAAAGTACACAAAAATACGACGGCTTTTCTCTTATTTCATACAAAGGATTGTGAGAAGTTCATTGGGTTTTGTGAGGAATCTCCTGATGTGATCGAACTTCACAGAATCAGCGGTCAGTACAATTATCTGCTAAAAGTCATAACCGAATCGAATCAATCACTCGAGGATTTTATTAACGCGAGCGGCAAGTACGGAGACTCCACGACTCTTATCGTGTTATCATCACCGATCTCGTTAAAGAATATTGTTCCGCTGGCAGAGTAATCATGCATCATTTAAAATGGATATATCAACCAAACAGGAGGTATTCCTATGAACAAGGTAATCTTTCCCGACCTCTCCACAGAATTTGGCTTTACGATAGAACGTGAGATGACAGCTTCCCCAGAGGTGCTTTTCCGCGCATGGACGAACTTTGACCTCTGGTTCGCCGCGCCCGGCACAACGCTGATGGAAGGCAAGGTCAACACCGTTTACTTTTTCGAGACGCACTTTGAAGGAAAGCGTCACCCGCATTACGGGCGTTTTTTGCGGCTGGAGCAAGATCGACTAGTCGAAATGACATGGGTTAACGGAGAGGGCGGGACGAAAGGCACCGAGACAGTTCTGACAGTTGAGCTTGAGCCAGCAGCTGGTGACGGAACAAAGCTTCGTTTGACACATAACGGATTCCCGGATGAAGAGGCAAAAGTGAGGCATGAGCAGGCATGGCCGCACGTTCTGGAGCATCTGGATAAGGTGATGACGGACAAATAAGGCTGACATGCTTGTCAGCCTTTTATGTTTTTGGCAATGGCTTTAGGCAAGTGGCATGAATCATAAAGTGAGCGGCGTAAAATATTAGTTTACAAGCGTGAATGCAAAGTGTTTTAAACTCCATTTAACCATTAGTTATGGGGTTAAAAACCTTTATTCCACAATCCTGTTACGTTTGCTGAAGGCAAGGTGCAGATCTCCCTTCTTGAAGAAATGCACCAGAGGGTTTAATGTGATTCCTGGCTTCCTACTATAAAATATTAACCCTCTAAAAAGGAACTATTTTTTGTATTGTGCGAAAATATGCTTTGCAACAGTATTCTTTAAATAGGTATATTGCTTTTCATTAGTATCCGAAAATGCTTCGTTTCTCGAAGAGGGAACATCTATGTACAGAATTTCTTCTTGAAATTGTGAAGCGGTTAAGTCATAGCGTTTCCCATTTATAAAGTTATAAAAATGCCAACCATCAGCTAACTTGGTTTTTAAAATTTCACCACCTACTTGATCGTGCACTACTAAAGCTGTGACACCACATTGTCCCTTTGCGGGGTTTTCCTTACTCCATTTAGAACTTGAGTTTATCGACCAAGAGTTCTTTAATGCCTTAAGGATAAATTCTATTTCTAACATTGAAGAGTCTCTCATAATAATATTTTCCTTATATTGTTTTATAATAAAAAACAGTAGATTCCAATTCTCCGTTTGAAGATTTAGCGTAAAAAGGGATTTTTCCGGCTTCATAATAGTTAAGCGAAGAATATAGAAGATTTGAAGGGTCACCTTCGCGAGTGTCGAGAACAATTAACGTCTTTCCCTCTTTACGCGCTCGTTCTTCTGCAAAGTTCATTAAACAACGGCCTATACCCTTTCGCCTATGTTTAGGGTGTGTCATGAGTTTGGCAATCTCAACTCTATGATTGCCATTTTGTTTAGTACATAGGTGTAGTTGGACAGTGCCCGCTATTTCATTCTCAATTTTTGCGACAAACAAGTAAACTTCTGGACTTATTACATTTCTCCAATAGATGTTTGCATCTTCTTGTTGCATTCCTGGTAAAAAGCCGATTGATGCACCGTCCTCTACTACTTGCAATAAAAGTTCAGACAGCTCATTAATATTATTTTTAATGGACTTCACTTGTTCTAATTGGATATCATAAATCAACATCATCACCCCGAGAATAATTTATTAGAATGTTATTTAGTCTGTGTTTTTTTAAATAATCTTCATGAATAATTCCATATATTGCACAATCTTTATATTGACCTTTGGCATTGCGAATCATATGTCTAATTGTTCCTTCTTGCTCCATTCCAACTTTGGCCATCACTTTTCCAGAAGCCGGGTTGTCAGTGTTATGTGCTGCGGTGATTTTGTGAATGTTCATATGTCGGAAGCCGAATTCCACAATCGCCCTTAATATTTCCGTTCCATACCCCTTGTTCCACCATTCGTATCCAATCGAATAACTTACCTCACAGTTTCCGGTGGTATTATCGAATTCATACAAATCAATTTCACCAATCAATTTACCGTCAGCTTTTCGCTCAACAGCCCACCAACAAAATTCTTTATTGGCATAATCACTTACTATCTTTGCTATCCTCTCGATTGTTTCTGAAACGGTAGTGTGTGCGGCATTAACTCTATTGTCTGATACCCGTTCGTCTGAAAGCCAGTGATCAAAAACATTTTGAGCATCAGATTGTTTCATCTTTCTAAGGATCAAACGATCAGTTTCTACTTTTGGTGTTCCTGTATAGTTAATCACTTTTTAAAAAATACACCCCTTCAATCAATGAACCTTAGTCTAAACTATCTCACTTTTTAAAATGTGGACGCATTTTTCAAAGTATTGTTCCTTGTAAATCCACTATTGTTTAATTTCCTTATAATCTTGCTTGAAAAGGTATAACTGGAAATCAGCTCTTACTTCATTCATATCAATTGCAATTGTTTTCAGTTGTCTCCTACAGCTTGCATTTTAATCGATCGTTTTTTCATAAGTTTAATCATTACTCTTTTAAACGGCTATTTTTACATAATCTACAATTTCTAGATGTTTCTAATAATTTCCTTCCTTACGACATAATGCGGCCCATTTGTAATTAATTTGAATGAATTGAATATTTCTGCGACGGCTTGGACGTGCTGTCCAGCCATGAGATGTTCTTAACCTATTAAAAGCTCGCGGCGACTGCCGGAGTCCGTAAGCTCGGAGTTATTCGAGTTCTTTGGCGGGGAAGATGAGATGGGGTGTAGGGTACGGTACTCCATACTATTATCCCTTGTATAATAGGAGTTTATTAAATGGAGTACCGTACCCTAATAAATTTATACAGCCTTCCTTATTAAAAAAGCCTTCCAGCATTTCTGCAAGCCTTTGAATAGCCAGTAAAAGAAGAAAAAGTTAACGATTAAACCAAGCGAGGCAGTAGTGAGGGTCGATCCGCCGTGATAAACAATCATATCAAAGGGGAAACCGAAGACGTGGGATCCTGTTTCCTGGTCCACTCGATAGCCGATGGCAGGGATAGCGGTGATAACAAGCGTAGCTAATAAGCTTAACCATGATAGCTTCTTCTTTTCCGCACTCATTTTTCCTTTAAGGCTTAAGAACACCATGATGAATAACCCATTTAATGCTAAGTTCAGCACAAAATCCACCGTTTTAAACATCGCATTATCCCCTTTAAAAAACATCCTTATTTTTACATTTTATCATGGTAAAATGGATTAAGACTATTAAAAGTTGGAGGGGAAATCGTTTGAATAAAGAATACCTTCTAATAAGGAGACATTGTGATGAAAAAGCGCTGGTGGATTGTAGTGATACCGATTCTGCTTTACCTTTTAATCAGCTGGTATTATCCATACTCTTGGTGGAGCATGCATCAGACTTATGATTATGAAGCGGATCCAGTGTTTGCGAGAGATTACAAGAATAAGATAGAAAATTTTAAGAAAAGTTACACAATAAATCCAAAAGACAAACTGACGACTGAGACCACGGGCATGGCGGTAGAAGATCTATTTACTGAGAAGTGGCTCGTAACTGACAATCCAGTGAGTGTGGAATATGCGTATTTGGACAAAATCAAGAATGATGTGCAGAGCATCAGACAGAACTTCACGCACCTTGACCGGAAAGGACCTGAGTATACGCCGCATGCTCAGAATCAGCTGTACCTATTAATAGATACTTTGGAGTCCATTGAAAAAGAGGTGGATGACATAAAAGATATGCGAAATGGATTGATGAGGTCTGACGCTGACAATGTGCTGAACAACCTGCATGTGTCGGTGGCGGCTAGTGCGGATATGTTAATTGAATTTTATGGAGCACATCAAAATGGCGAATAAACCTCCAGCATGGCAAAGAATTGAACACGACATCGCAAACGGTGATCTTGGCAAAGCTCGGGACCGGCTGCACGGGCTGCTTTCCACGTATCCTAATAATCTCAAGATTCGCAGAAAGCTAGGGGATATCTACTATCAGCTGCAGGATCCGGCGATGGCTGGTCGGTACTGGTATCTTGAGGAAGAGAAGACGCCTGAGATGACGGCGGCGTGTGAGAAATTTGAGCGTGCTCATGGTCAGGATCCGAAGTATATGCTGCGCGCGCTGAAATACAACGGCAACCATAAGAAAATAGACGATTTACGAAACGAAGCTGGTGAAGAAAACACTCCTGCAGATTGGCTGTTTTTAATCGGTTGTTTAACAGTTTTGGCTCTCATACTGACGGTGCTCGGCATCGGCATTTACACCATTTTTCAGTGGATCTTTTAAAGGGGGCGTGGGTGTATGAAGGTGTTGTTGGTCGGTATTTTCCTGGTTGGCCTGCTGGCGGGCTTCACATATTATCTGGAGCACCCGGCCATAATCACCATGAATGAACAGCCTGAGGACAATCATGCTTTTTATTTAAAGAAGTTCGGCTGGCATGCCGTTTCTAAGATTGGCGAGAACGGTGAGTTGATCGCGCACGGTGAAAGCGCAGGATTTAGAGCCGCCGGACTCAACTACGATACGTATAAAAACAAAATGCTGAAAGCCCACACTTACTCTTTAAAAGAAAAACAGAAAAATGGAAATTCTATCAAGGCTACGCTTTATGAGTATAATAATAGAATAATAGGCGGCTACTGCGCGCTGGAGGGCTGGACACCTGGGGCCGTTCCGCTGGACAGTAAGAAGCGCCTGACGGAAGAAGGTGTGTTACATGCTGGCGACTGAGCTGAAGAGACTGCTGCAGCAGTTTCCTCATATAAAAAGTGAATACGAGCGGCTGCAGAACACAGGCTATACGCCGACCGATATCCTGATCCGGTCGACGGCGATCTGGGATGGTGAGGATCTCGATACAGCGGAGGTTATGATGGAGAATGATGAGGGAAAGAGGCTGCTCATCACCGTCTCGCAGGGCTATTTTAATGATATATCGGTAAAGGAAGTGCAGCCGCGCAAGCCAGGAATTCATCACAACCTGATGCTGAACGATGCGCTCATTCACTACAAGAGGTTTAACAAAAGCCTGTTCCGCGGCTATAATATGAACGAGGTCGACGAGTTTCTCGACACGGTTATGAAGGATTACACGTATCTTGAGCATGTGCTCGTCAAAGAAAATGATATCTTGAAAAAGGAAATCGAACAGCTGAGAGGAAGACAGATGTGGCAAAGAAAGTAATCAACTGGCTGCTCGTCCTGTTATGGATGGGCGTGATATTCTTTGCGTCGTCGCAGCCATATGAAAAACAAAACATGAAACCGCTCTGGCAGGAGCACCTGCCGGTTGAGGAGATTGAAAAACACGCAGATTTCGTCTCGTTCCCATACGCCGGGGAAGAGGTGAGCATGAAGGAAGACGGCGCGGCAAACGTCATCGAGTTCTTCGTGCGAAAAGCCGCACACGTAGGTACATACTTCATCCTCGCTGTCCTCCTGTACCGCGCTATTGGACGAGCATCGCTCGCTTGGATTTTTACCGTACTGTACGCGATGAGCGACGAATTCCACCAGTCCATTACACCGAACCGAACGCCGCATTGGGAGGATGTTGTGCTCGATGCATTCGGGGCTCTTTTGGGAGTGCTGGTTTGTGTGCTGCTTGCTAGACGTAAGAAAAAACGCCGTTACTAATAGGGCGTTTTTTTAATACCTTTAAAAAGGACGTGCTCTCATGGTCAAAAAACTATTCTGGCAAGACCCGTACGCCACAGAATTAAACACTTGTTTAAAAAGCGTCAACGGCAATGAGATAACGGTAGATCAGACCATCTTTTACGCATTTTCTGGCGGCCAAGAGAGCGATGCGGGGACGATTGGCGGCCACAGCGTGTTACAAGCGAGAAAAGACGGCCATGAAATACTCTATACCTTGGAAGAAGGGCACGGACTGCAGCCAGGTGACCAAGTGACAATGAAGATTAACTGGGACCGCCGCTACAAGCTCATGCGGCTGCACTTTGCCGCTGAAATTATACTGGAGCTGGCGTACAGGAATCTAGAGGGCATCGAAAAGGTAGGTGCTCATATCGCTGAAGACAAGTCTCGAATCGACTTCATCTGGGATGAGAACATCTCAAAATCATTTCCGCTGCTTGATAAAGAGGCACATGAAATTATTGAGGCTGACCATGAGATTATCAGTGACTTTAGCGATGAGGCAGAGGGCAGAAGGTACTGGGAAATTGAAGGATTTGCGAAGGTTGCTTGCGGAGGTACACACCTGAAAAAGACAGGCGAGGTCGAGCGAATCAGGCTGAAGCGCAACAACATTGGCAAGGGGAAAGAGCGGATTGAGATATATCTAGTAGACTAGAGATTTTATGGGGTACGGTACCATTTCCAACAAACAGCGTAGCATCGCACCGCTGCGGGAAATGGTACCGTACCCCCCAACTTGGAAGCAGCTTACAAAGAGGGTGAACTTTATGAACAAACTCTGGAATCGTTTTTTAAAACTCGCAGTGATACTTATGTTAATTTCAGCTGTTGGAATTTATTATGTTGATCAGCATCTTCCTCCAGCATTAGAGCAAGATAGAATGCTTTATGTAATTCTACTAGCAGTAATATTTGGTTCTGGGTTAATTTTTTTAATTGCCTATAGGATAAGAATATCTAGAGATAATAAATTTACTGTAAGATCGTTAGCTTACACTATTTTAGTTGTCGTCATTTTGTTTTTGTTAATGTGGAATTTTTAATTCATCGGGGTGCGGTACCATTTCCAATAAACTGCGCAGTATCTCACCACTGCAGGAAATGGTACCGTACCCCCATATAACTACCCACAAAAAAAGCTCCCCACAAGGAGGAACCTTCTCCAAACCTATTAACCCTTCTTCACAACCACACGCGCAGACTTACTCACATTCTTCGCCTTATCCGCCGCCGCTACATAAAGAACAGTACCTTTTCTCTGCGCCTTCACAGTCACAATAAACTTACCCTTAGAATTCGCACGGCCAGTCGCGATTACTTTACTCCCGACTTTTACCGTAATCACCGCATTCGCTTCCGCTGATCCCGTCACTTTCTTGTCATTCGAATCAACGGCGTTAACCCTAGGCATCCCAGGTGCTGTCCCGTCTTTCACGACTACATTCGTTACTCGGCTTGTGTCGTCAGCCCATTCATCGGTAATCATCACCGCAAGCTTTGTACCTGCTTTCACGGTTGTTTTTAACGGAACGGTATATCCGCCAGTACGGGAAGCATAAGTTCTGCCTAACTCTTTAGTGCCGGACTTCACAACAATCCTTTCTCCAGGAGGCGCTATACCTGTTACTCGTTTATCGTTATCATCTACTGGATTAACCTTTGGCGGAAGATGCCATTCCACTTCGGATGGAATGGTGACAAAGTGATAGAAATCGTACATAGAATTGTAGGCAGCGCCGTTCAACTCATTCGCTTTGATATAATAAGTACCTGCGTTAATGTCATAAATTTTTGTGATAAGTTCCTCCGCAGATTCATCAACGGGTTTAACATAGTTCCCCTTTGCATCAAGGAGATCAAAGACTAACGTGAACTTTGCTTCATTATTTGGCAGGGCAACGATATGAAAATCGTCATCGTTCTTTGTGACCTCAATCTCGTAATAATCCACGTCGCCTTGTGTAGTGAACCCGCCTTTAGCAAATGTTTCATCAAGGAATGGTGTGGCCTGTTCCATAGAGTTATTCGGTTCTACTTCCATTACCACCACGTCAGCATCTGACTTGGTTAAACTCTGAGCTGTTGCAGTCAAAGCACCGCTCACAGCAACCATTCCAGCCAACAAACCTGTCATCCATACTTTCTTCATCAACCGCACCTCTTAGGATATTTTTATAAAAAGCTCCCCGACAAGGAGGAGCCTTCACCAATTCTATTAAGCTTTCTTCACAACCACACGAGCGGACTTGCTCACGTTCTTCGCTTTATCCGCAGCTGCTACATAAAGAACTGTGTTCGTTTTCTGTGGCTTAATGGTCACCACATAGTTTCCTCTGGAGTTAACCTTGCCTGTTCCGATCACTTTGCTGCCCACTTTAACCGTAATGGTTGCGCCAACTTCACCGGATCCAGTGACTTTCTTGTCGTTAGAGTCGACTTTGTTTACTTTAGGAGTCGCTGGCTTCGTGACATCCTTAACAACCACTTTCGTCGCAGCGCTTACGTTAAACCAGTCGTCCATTGCTGTGACGGAAAGAGTAGAGCCCGCTTTTTGCGCGCTTCGAATTGGCACTGTATATCCGCCAGTGCGTGAGGCATAGGCTGTTCCAACCACCTTCGTTCCATACTTCACAACAACTTCTGATCCAGGTTCAGCTACCCCAGTAACCTTTCTATCGTTGTCATCAACCGTTCTGACAGTCGGTGCAGGTGGTGGTGTTAAGTCTTCATACAATGCGATAAGGGCATATTGGTCCGTTTCGTTCATACGGGCCACACCTTCGCCATCAATGGCTAGAACATGGTATTTACCAGCTGGAATGTCGTAAAAGAAGGCAGAAGATATTTCGTCAAACTCCGCTCTATCTGGTTCAATAAGATTACCGTTTAGGTCAAACAAACCATACATAAGATCAACATTTCCTTCAGGATTTGCTGATCCGCTCAGAATAAATTCATCAAATCCCTCTCTATAGGTAACCTCATAAAAATCCATATCTTCTTGCGTTTTAAATTCGCCAAGCATATATTCAAACATTGGAAGATTATTAGCCAACTCTGGTGTATCGTTTGGTTCTTCCTCGGTAAAATACCACTCATCATCCTGTGCAGTAAAACCACTCTTTTTAAAGCTAGTTGATTGCTGGTACTGACTCTTTAATACAGAATACTGCTGTTTAACCGCGGTTACATCTGATTTAAAATCCGCCGCTGAAACATTTGCCGGAACACTTGCTGCAAGTAAACTAGCGAACAAACCTGTTAATAGGACTTTCTTCATGAATCGCACCTCTTTTAATTATTTTTAATAAGGTAATAGTACCATATATGCATAAAATTACCATATAAATTTATAGCTAAAAGTGTAAATTTACACACCGCGCTAAACAAAAAGCTCCCCACGAGGAGGAGCCGACACAAATCTCTTAACCCTTCTTCACAACCACTCTCGCAGACTTACTCACATTCTTTGCCTTATCAGCCGCCGCTACATAAAGCACAGTCCCTTTTCTCTGCGCCTTCACAGTAACAATAAACTTGCCTTTAGAATTCGCGCGTCCAGTAGCAATCACCTTGCTTCCGACTTTCACCGTAATCGCCGCATTCGCTTCAGCCGTCCCCGTCACTTTCTTGTCATTAGAGTCAACCGCGTTCACTTTCGGCGTACCAGGTGCGGTGCCGTCTTTCACGACAACTCGTTTTGCTTTGCTATCGTGTCCCCGGTCATCTGTAGCTGTTACAGCAAGAGCAGTGCCTGCTTTAATAGAAGCTTTTAGCGGTATCGTGTATCCTCCCGTGCGCGACGCAATGGCTTGACCCACTTCCTTTGAACCGGATCTTACAGAAACATAGGTTCCAGGTTCCGCTACTCCTGTAATTCGTTTATCGTTGTCATCCACCGTGTTGACGGTCGGCGCATCTGGCGGGGTTGTATCTATTGGGAACGCCATTAGAGCGTAATCATCGAGTTCTGTTTGAGAGATTTGACCGTCGAGCTCGAGTGTCATCACATAGTACGTGCCAGCACTAATGTTATAGAATTGAGCGGTTTCAATATCATCGCTTTCTATTTTATAAGGCTGAACCGTCTTGCCGTTCTTATCAAGCAGTTCAAACGCTAGCTCAATATTGCCATCTGGAATCGTATAGCCAGCAAGCGCCAGCTTGGAATAGTTTTTCGGAACGGTAAATTTATAATAATCCATATCTTGAGCACTATGAAAATCTCCCCTAATAGGCTCAAATCCTGGAATAACGTTGGCCTGGCTGAGCGTATCATTCGGCTCAGTCTCGATCAGAAATCCGTCTTCATCACGAGATTCCATCTGTTGTATCTTACTCTTTATGTAACTGCTAACCTTGGTGTCTGATTTGAAATCTGCCGCTGATACATTTGCCGGAACACTTGCTGCAAGTAAACTAGCAAACAACCCCGTTAATAGGACTTTCTTCATGAACAGCACCTCTTAATTCTTAGATTTTTAATAAGATAATAGTACCATATATACATAAAATTACCATATAAATTTATAAAAAAAGTGTAACTTTACACATTTAACACATTCTAAAATTATCTAACTTTCACCTCCCATGCTCGCACAATTATGGTAAAATAATACAAGGTAAAAACAGATTAATAGAATGGGGATACATACATGTTCAAACAGATTCTAACCGGCTCTCTGGCGGCGTCGCTGCTGTTCACTGGCACGGCGATAAACGCAACGGCTGAGACCACAACGAGTGCCGCAGTCACACAGGGTACGATTACAGACCCAGTCATCTTTGCGGCGGAGGGCTCGTTCCCAACGCTTCATCCAAACGGAAAGGTACTCATCACATCAGACAAGTATGACGATGTGAACCGCACGTACACGAACTCGATGTACAACGTCGAGACAGGGGAGAGAATTAAGGAGTTCACGACAGACAACGACAGCGGCTATTACACGTTCAGCCCGAATGGCACGTATATGGTGTCGAGCGGAGATCACACAATTGTCAGTGATGGCGCGACGGCTGAGGAGCTGTATACGCTGCCGTACCGCTGGGGTAAGCCAAAGTTTCATCCGTCGAACGAGGATCTTGCTGTTTTCACGAACTCGCCTGATCTCTTGGACAAAAACCAATTCGCTGTCGTCAACCTGAAGACGAAGGAAACGCTCTATCAAATGGATTACGCAACTGAGATGAACATGCGCACGGCGATGCATCCGACAGAGCCGGTAGTTGCGGTAGTCCGCGGCAGGGACGTTCAAATCTTCAACTATGAAAAAGGCGAAATCATCACGACGATTCCAAACATTTTTAACGTTGAAGAAAAGCAAAGCTACCACGCGATCTGGGATCTTACATTCAGCCCAGACGGCGGCCGTTTATTCCTGATCAGCTCAGCAAAACCTGATCAAATGATTGTGCTGGACACAACGAAAAACTACAGCAAAATTGCGCTGACAGCATCACAGTTTGCAAACAAAAGGATCTCAACTAAAATCGACGACTACCGCCCAATCGATATCCGCATCTCGCCGGATAACAAGGAACTGTATACAAGGAACTATGATGGCATCAAGTTTTACAGCCTTGAGACCGGAGCGATGACGCACTATATCGTCGCGCAGAATATGGGAGAGAGCATCAGCATCGCAAACAACATGAATGTTGCGATCGAGCGCAAATTTAAATCAGAAGCCGGGCAGACGTACATTGAGGTCGTCAAGCATCCGTATAAGGCGCGCTCCGGCAACGGCATTCAGTTCGAGGATACGTACATCCACCTGAACACCGGCCAGTCGACGTTTTACGGTGTGGATTACTACAACAACGGCGAAAAGACACTGCTCGCGCCATCTCAAGTGACGTTTGCGTCAGACAACCCAGCTGTCGTAGCGGTCAGTCCATCCGGTATGCTTGTAGCAAAAAGCGAGGGCAGCACGAAGATTACAGTTACTTATAATGGCTATACCGACGAGATGAACGTGCACGTGCGCAACATCACACCGTCGCCGATTAAGATTGACAACCTTAAGGATTCAAGCTACTACATCACTGGGACATACGAGCCGAACAAGACGGTCGAGACGATGATCAACGCAAGGTGGTACTCAGTGAAAACAGACAGCACAGGCCGTTTCTCTTTCTATCTGGACGCGCCGCTTGTCGCCAACATGGCCATCCGTGTCTATGACAGCAGCGATGACGAGCAATGGGCACACGTCCTTCGCGATACCATCGCACCAGCCGTGCCAGCTGTGACAACAATCAACGACAGCGCCGATACCGTATCGGGAAGAGCCGAACCTCTTTCAACCGTAAAAATCCAAGTGAACACAGGCTCAGCCATATCGGTAAAAGCCGACGCATCAGGCAAGTTCACGAAAAAATTCACTGCCTTAACAGCCGGGCACACTGTTAACGTAAAAGCACAGGACCGCTCTGGCAACCTGAGCAAACCGAAAACAGCAAAAGTCACTGACAAAACACCGCCAGCGACTCCGAAGGTCAACAGCCTGACGACTTCATCAACAAAAGTAACCGGAACCGCTGAAAACAAAGCCAAGATCTATGTTGTCATTAACAAAAAGACATACAGCGGTACATCTGTAAACGGCAAGTTTACGATTACGATACCGAAGCAGAAGCGTGGCACGAAGGTTTATGTGTATGCGAAGGATGCGGCGGGGAATAGATGTAAGACGAATGCGATTGTTTCTGTAAAATAAACAGAGAAAGAGCCATGCGTGGGTGCATGGCTCTTTAAACGAGGTATAGATATGAACACACAAGAATTAAAACAGTGGATTATAGAAAAAGGATTAGTCGAAGAAAGTATAAAAGCATTTTGGGAATCATTCTATGATTGGGAAAAAGAGAGTCCAGAAGAATACCAAAAGACATTTCCAGATGGGTTCTCACCAAAGAAAATGGCAGTATACATTCATAGAGTTTCTTTAACGTTCACCCGTTTTCCAGATGTTGAGGATCACTACTATATCATCATAGCCGTTCGATTTGAATATGAAGATGATGAACTCGGGGAATATGAAATCTGGTTTGATCCAATAACAGGTGAGGTGTTTGATGATTGGTGGATCTTGTTTTAAATTTTATTCATAGACAGTGAAATAGAGAAAAGTGTTGTACGTCATCATCAGCGAAAAGACTTAAGTTTAGGTGATAATGAGGAGAGCTATGTGCGAAGCATGGCTCTCTTTAATAGTGAAGTTTATTATTAATCATGGCGATCGTACAAGATAATTGAAATTACTTAAACCTACCAGACCATTTCTCAACATCCGTCCATTTATGTGAATAATGCTTTTTGCTGTCAAAGTGAACATAGTCAATATGAAGACAAAGAGTAATATCTCCATCTAAAACATTCGTTTTTGGAAAAACAAAATGCTTCAAACGATGCAGTGATTGAACAAACCCTATAGACGGAATTTCTCCACATCGATCAAGGAAAACCCATTCAAGGGAATTTAGAGATTGTATTCGAGATAAGTCCGTGATGTTTTTACACGACGTTATATCTAGCCGTTGTAATGAGTCTAAGCCTTCTATTCCTTCAAGTGAAGTTAAAGTACGCATGTAATTCAATTCTAGCTTTCTTAGTTTTGATAGATGTTGAATGCCTTGTAGTGTACGAACTTTTGATTGAGTGATGGTTAGTTCTTCAAGCTCATTAAGAGCAGACAATTCCTCCAGATTTCCATGTTTAGGTGCGTAATTACATAAGTATAATTCCTTTAACGCAGGAAGTTGATGGAATCCTTGAAGCTTTTTATTCCATTGGAAACCTAATGATTCTAGGTTTGGAAATAACGAGAAATCAATTCCTTTTTTCACAATAGTAGTGCCTTCAATTGCTAAATGAGTTACATTTTCTAAAAAAAACAACCCCGAAATATCCTTCAGATCCTCGCTTGCTATGGAGACTTTTTTAACAGTTGGGCATTGGCTTAAAAACTCCAAGTCCTCACCCTCATAGTACAAATCTTTTATATCAATCTTAGTAATATGGTGGAGATTGATATACTCAATACATTCATCTAAATATTTACTAGATATCATGACGTCAACTTCACCATCATCATAGACTCTTAAAATAACGTTCTTATCTTTTTGGAGTTTCATCACTGTCAGCTCCTGAAAAGTTCATCCTATCGGTATTCTATTTCAATGCCATATAATCCTTGCTGAATCAACGCTAGATAAAGGGATATTCCTCCTTTCGAGCGAATATAAGCAAAGAATATGGAAGAGAGGAATAGCAAAATGCAAGTATATAGAAGTACTGTAAAGATTGATGAGGGAGATATACAACTATATGTCGCGAGCAATCAGCATGAACTGACCTTTCTGCTTGGCCTAGGATCTATAGCTTTGCCCTTGTTCTTTAATAACCTAACCGAACTGCTCAATCACCAGACCTCCTACGTAGAGGTCGATGGGTGGGATTACCTCACGTTTTATACGTTTTCGAGACACGGTGATCAGGTTGTGATAAAGGAAAAGCATGATAAATACGCATTCAATATTTTTGCTTTCTGTGAAGCGGTGGATGCTGCTTTTAAAAAGTGTTTTAGAAAAATGCGGTTAGAAGGGTTGTTGCCTGTTCCGGTAGAGGATAGTGAATTTCATCCTTTAGCAAAGCCGACAATGGATGCGTATCAGAGATTTACTAGTGCAGTAAATAAAAAGAGAATTTAAATTACATTACCAATTACTTCCGTATTCTTGCTACAATTAAAACAGAGAATTGTCAGCCGCTGCTTAACATCATTAGGTGGTGTTGCGTAATCGCATTTCTCTCTTGGTGGAAGCTGGTGTTCCTTTTGGAGCCAGCTCGGTGGGTTCAATCCCCAATGGCGATTCACTCACGGAAAGGATAGGAGAAAAGCGATTCTGCAGGTTAAGACCTCCATCGCGGCCTCTTTTTCTGTGAGTGGATTCATAAAGGAAAGGTGAAGACATGTTCGAGATCATTTTAAAGACGGGGCTAACATTACTCCTCCTAGCGGGTTCAGTGGGAATATGGAGGGCGCTCCTGAAGTCGGTCACAATTTTTGAATACGAACGGGGCGTCCGGTTTCATAACGGAAAGCTTACGGAAGTTGCAGGGCCAGGGAAGTACCGATATTTCAGTACGACTACGAGAATAGAAGTCTTTGATATGAGGCCGCAGATTTTGCAAATCAACGGGCAGGAAGTATTAACAGCTGACAATGTTACGGTGAAAATCAGCCTGGCTGTCGGCTATCGTGTCATAGATCCAAAAGTACTTCTCACTCAGTACAACGACTACGCGGAGTATGTGTATACAACGTGTCAGCTGAAGCTGCGGGAAGTCATCTCGTCTATCGAAATGGATGATGTGTTAAGCAGCCGCAGAACATTGAATGAAGCAATAAAAGAATTGGTGCTGCAGGAAGGAAGTCTTGTCGGATTGGAGATCATTTCACTCGACATCAAAGACATGATGATGTCTGCCGAGCTTAAGAAGGTATTTACAGAAGTGGTTCGGACGAGAAAAGAAGCGCTGGCATCACTTGAAAAAGCAAGAGGCGAGACCGCCACATTAAGAAGTCTGGCAAAGGCGGCGAAAATGATAGAGAATAATCCTGAATTAGCGAAACTTCGCTTGCTGCATACGATTGAGTCTTCGCAGGGGAATACGTTTATGATTGATGGGAAGTAAATAAAAATGAGGTCGTACCATACTTCTGGAACGACCTCGTTTTTTTAACTATTTTCTCTACTCTATATTTCTTCAAACGAATAATTAATTTTTCAGATGCTCCGCTACCATGGTTTGAAGCCTTGCCTTTTCCTCGTCATTGATAATGTAATACCAAACCTTATTAATCGTTTGTCCGCTTCCTATTATCTCGGTTGAGTCCACTTTCTTCCGCGCATCTTTATAATTCTTCTGGATATCCTTCATTTCATCAAAAGTCATGTTTGTTTTTACGTTATCACCGAGAATCTCCAGGATATTATCAAACTTTGTAATGGATGACGCAGAAGCCCCTTTGTTAATGATAGCAGAAATAACTTGCCGCTGCCTGTCATTTCGGCCGCGGTCACCTTTGGGATCCTCGTAACGCATTCGTGAATATTCAAGTGCCTGTTTACCATCAAGGTGCTGCTCACCTTCAGGGAATGTATGTCCTCCATATTTAAACGCGAAGGGATTATTTACCGTTACTCCCCCGACGGCATCAACAATATCACGGAATGACTCCATATTGACCTTCATATAGTAATCTACTTTCACATCAAGAAAGTTCTCCACTGTATCCATTGCCATCTGTGTCCCGCCAAAAGCATAAGCATGGTTCACTTTATCTTCAATTCCCTTGCCTACAATCTCCATTCGCGTATCACGAGGAATGTTGAACATGAGCATGCTTTCTTGTTTTGGATTCACTGTAATGAGAATCATCGTATCTGAACGTCCTTTATCACCTTTTCGTTCATCAACACCGAGAAGGAGGATAGAGATGGGTCTTTTCTTTTCCCCTGTTAATTCTGGCTTTGGCTGATCAATTTTTACGGTTTCTTGCATCTCGTTGACTGCACTTTTTGTGGAACTGTATAAATAGTACACATACCCTCCAACGCCTGCGAGCAATAAACCGAGTACTGCCCCTATTATAATGATAATACGCTTCATAACGTCAACTCCATCTGCAGAATTAAGGTTTTTTAGATTGTAAACTATTGAATGCCATTTGATTGTACGGTGTAAAGAACGACAGAACAACAAATTTTAGAAAAAATAGAAATAATAGTTCTTTCATCATAACAAATAAATTGATATATAATGACAAAAAGTGACAAAAATACTATAAACTTATTTTTGGATATAACCGATAATAGAAATATCTCAAAACAATTAGACAAGTGAAAAAATAAAATAAGGATTAAAATTTGAAAGGAGTATATTAATGGCCAACTTTCTAACACCAGAAGAAATATTCCGTAAGAAAAAGCGTAACAAAGGATTACTTTACGTTGCATTATTCCTAGGAGTCATACTTCTCAGCAGCGGTGCTACCTTCCTTTTAGGAGCTTTGTAATAAATACAAAGAAGACTGAAGATCCATTGAGGATTCAATGAATCTTGCAGTCTTTTTTTCATGGAGATATGTTCTAGGTTAGTTATTGAACTTGACAATTTCCACGTATTTACTTTTCTTTCGTGAACTCGTACAATAAAAAAGGACTTTTGGCTTATTCATTGTGATTTAAGACAGTTCTTGTCATATTTTTGTAAAATTTGACGAATGATTTTCTATTTTAAGATATAATATGTAAAATCCTGTGCTATAATAACTTTTTGTAATCAAAGAATCGGAGGCTTTTATGGAAGAAACCATCAGCTTAAAAGAACTGTTTGCTATTTTACGAAAGCGATTATGGCTTATTATTTCACTCACGGTTGTTGCAGCTGTAACAGCTGGTATTATCAGCTTTTATTTTTTAACCCCAATCTATCAATCTTCTACTGAACTCTTAGTCAATCAATCAAAGAATGATAAACAAATAGATTTAAACCAGGTGCAGACAAACTTGGACCTAATCAATACATACAATGTCATTATTAAAAGCCCAGCTATTTTAGGAATTGTAATCGAGCGTATGGATTTGGACTTAACCGTAGATCAGCTTAACAGTCAAATTACCGTTGGCTCAAAAGAAAACTCTCAAGTTGTCGAAGTGACAGTGGAAGATAAGGATCCGAAATTAGCGGTTGAATTATCAAACACGATTGCTGATGTATTTAGAACAGAGATTAAAGATATTATGAACGTTGACAACGTCAGTATTCTTTCAAAAGCTGAGCTCACAGAAAATCCCTCGCCTGTAAAGCCGCAGCCAATCCTTAACATTGCGATAGCGTTAGTAGTCGGATTAATGGGTGGTGTCGGACTGGCTTTCTTGATCGAATACATGGACAACACGGTCAAAACAGAGCAGGATATTGAAAAAATATTGGGTGTACCGGTGCTAGGATCGATTCTTGAGATGGAACCTGAAAAAGAGATGAAGAATAGAAGAAGTCAAAATTCTATGAAAAGAGGAGGCACCTTCGATGTTTAAGCGAAAGATTAATACAAAGCAGCGTACACTCGTAACGAGCTTAAACAGTAAATCGCCTATCTTTGAAGCGTACCGTACACTGCGCACCAACATTCAGTTCTCAAGCGTCGATCAAGACATGCGCTCCATTGTTGTTACTTCTTCTGGTCCAGGTGAAGGGAAATCTACAACGACAGCAAACCTTGCTGTCGCATTCGCACAGCAAGGCAAAAAGGTACTATTAGTAGACGGCGACTTGCGCAAACCGACAATGCAGTACACGTTTCAGGTTCAAAATATCTCAGGATTGACATCGGTTCTGTCACGCCAGTCAACCCTAGATAAAGTAGTGCAAAAGACGAATATTGATAACTTGTATCTTCTTACATCTGGGCCAATTCCGCCGAACCCATCCGAAATGCTCGGATCAAACGGTATGAAAGACCTATTAGCAGAAGCTTTACAAGAATACGAATATGTCCTTTTTGACAGTCCTCCTGTGCTTGCAGTAACTGATGCACAAATTCTTTCTAACATGACAGACGGCAACATTTTAGTCGTTAAAAGCGGACAGACAGAGCAAGAGGCAGCCGTTAGAGCAAAGGAGCTTCTTCTTGCATCTAAAGGAAAAATGCTTGGAGCTGTTCTGAACGGAAAGAGTCAAAAAGACAATACGTATTACTATTACTATTAAAATTAGCCTGGTGGGGGAAAAAAGTCACGATTCGACAATTTACCCCCATTTAGTTTGTGTTCTTTCTATGGTACGATAACGAAGAATTGTCAAATTGATACAAAAGTCCTTCGTGCTTACATACAGAACAGAAGATGAGAGAGAGAATTTTGTAGAAATAGGTAGAAGGAAGGATGAAAACATGATTGATATACACTGTCATATTCTCCCTGGAGTCGACGATGGTCCTGCGGAAATGTCTGAAGCCATCGAATTGGCTGAACATGCCGTTCAGGAAGGCATCACCACGATTATTGCCACGCCGCACCACAATTCTCGTTACAGCAACAATAAAAGCAAAATTCTTGATGAGGTTCAGCGGTTAAACAAAGCTTTAACAGATCGAAATATCCCGCTTAACGTACTGCCTGGTCAAGAGATTCGTATTATCGGCGAGTTTCTAAACGCATACGAAACAGACGAACTGCTTACCGTCAATAACGGCAATCAGTACGTACTTGTAGAATTACCCTTTAGTGAAGTACCGCATTACACTGAACAGCTGCTGTTCGATATCCAGCTAAAAGGCCTTGTGCCTGTTATCGTCCATCCAGAACGAAACACCGAGCTCATGAACAATCCTGATCGATTGTATAAGCTCGTTAAAAACGGCGCCCTTACCCAAATCACATCAGGAGCCTATGTAGGAAAACTCGGAAGAAAAGTGAAAAGCTTCTCCCGTAAAATCATCGAACACAATCTGGCTCACTTTATTGCAAGTGATGCACATGATATACATAAACGCGGCTTCTATTTGAGACAAGCTTACGAACAGATTCAAAAAGAGTTCGGGACTTCCACACGATATTATTTCGAGGAAAACGCTGAACTTCTGACCGCAGGAAAGAACGTCATGAAAGAAGTACCTGAAAAATTTAAAAAGCGCTCTTTTGCGTGGTTTAGTTAACAAAGTAAATATTCAAGAAGGAGAACTGTATATGTCTGAAGTTCTCACAATGATTGTGCCGGTGTTAGGTAAACAGCCCTTTATAATGAATAACCTTACCGCTCTCTTTAAAGAAGCAATCGAAATAGGAATAAAGGATATCGTTTTTGTTACCGATATAGAAGGTATAGCAGATACGGTGCTTTTAAATTGGGTAAATCATAAACAGCTTAATATTCATTGTATATATGATTCGTCTATCAAGCACATAGGAGAGACGGTATTATGTTGCAAGGATTATATAAAGGATGAAGCATTTGCTTTAATATTGGATAATGAGCTGCAAATTAAAACGTTGATAAACCAGCATCTAGAAACAGGAGCATCTATTATAGGCGTTCAGTCAGTTCATAACGCAAAGTCTAAAGAGTATGGGGTTATTCAACCTTCTAGTCATTTTAGTTCGCTGTATGGAATCAAAGAGATTTCAAACATAGGTTATGTTGAGAAAGAAACTACACTCATAATGACAGGACAATATATCCTTTCACCAGATATTATGCGTTACATAAAAAAATCATTAGACCGAGCATCAGCTAGCGAGCTGTTTTATCAAGCCGTTAGGTTGCTAAACGATTACCAACGTGTATTTGCTTTTGAAGCAACCGTACTGCAAAAAGAAGTACTTATATAACAAAGGAGGAAAGTAGTAGTGAGCTACGGAAAACGATTAACTTCCTTAATCTTAATAGATTCAATCATTGTACTGGTGTCCATTTACATGTCACATTTTTTCCTTAATCCATATATGACAAAAGTAGATGGAATACTAATTACTAGCTCATTGGTATTGCTGCTCAGTCATCACCTTTTCTCCCATTTGTTAAAATTCTATCGACGTGCTTGGCGTTATGCCAGTTTGGAAGAATTGGCTGGAATTATAACCATTGTAACAAGTTCTGTTATGTTGACTGTTATTACTCAGCTAACCTTTTACACAAACGTATATGAAAGAGCATTGATCATAACATGGATGATTCATGTCATGTTCATGGGAGGTGTGCGTTTTGCATGGAGATACTATGTAGGAGCAAAGCATTATCAAATGAGGAAAGCCACCCCTGGAAAGCGGACTCTAATAATAGGAGCAGGTGCTGCTGGTCGCATGTTAGCACGACAATTGAAGTCAAGTGAACAAACAGAATTGCAGCCAGTAGCATTCATTGACGACAATCCAGTACTATCTCAGTTAACAATTTCAGGTATTGATGTAGTAGGAACTATTAACGATATAGAACGAATTGTAGAAACGAAACAAGTACAGCATATTATTATCGCTATTCCTTCACTAGGTCAAAAACGATTGAATGAAATTATTACTGATGCAAAAAAACACTGTGAGCATGTTCAAATACTACCTAAAATTGAGGATTTAGTACTTGGGAATGTTTCTATTAACTCGATTAGAGATGTCTCCATAGAAGACTTGCTAGGCCGTGAACCTGTTCAGCTGGATGTAGATGGGATATCTGAAAAAATTGAAGGCCACACAGTGTTAGTTACGGGTGCTGGGGGATCAATCGGTTCTGAGATTTGCCGCCAGGTGTCTAAGTTTAATCCTTCAATCATTGTGCTTCTCGGACACGGAGAATACAGCATCTATAATATTGAAAAAGAACTAATAGCTACATATACTCACATTCAATTCCCTACTGAAATTGCAGATATCCAAGACCGGGAAAAGATGTTTGAAATCATGCAAAAATACAAACCTGCATTTGTTTATCATGCAGCCGCCCATAAACATGTACCGTTAATGGAACGTAATCCAGAAGCTGCTATTAAGAACAATATAATCGGCACTAAGAATGTGGCTGAAGCTGCAGATGCGGCTGGTGTAGATACATTTGTCATGATCTCCACCGACAAAGCGGTTAACCCGACAAACGTAATGGGAGCAACTAAACGCTTAGCGGAAATGATTGTTCAAGACCTTGATCAACGAAGCAACACAAAGTTTGTAGCGGTTCGCTTTGGTAACGTTCTAGGAAGCCGCGGAAGTGTAATTCCGCTCTTCAAAGAGCAGATTAAAAAAGGTGGTCCAGTCACAATCACTCACCCAGATATGGTTAGATATTTCATGACTATACCAGAGGCGTCACGTTTAGTGATCCAGGCAAGCTCTTTGGCATGGGGAGGCGAAATCTTTGTGCTTGATATGGGAGAATCGGTAAAAATTATAAATCTTGCAAGGAACCTTATTAAGCTATCAGGTTTTACGGAAGAAGAGATTGGTATTTCGTTTAGCGGGATAAGGCCGGGTGAGAAGATGTACGAAGAATTGCTCGGGGAGGATGAGATTCACAGTAAGCAGGTGTTCCCTAAAATCTACATCGGGAAAACAGCGCACTTATATATAGAAGAAATTAAGGATTTAATAAAAGATTTCTCCAATTTAAATAATGAAGTATTACGAAGGATATTAATCGATTTAGCTAATAATAAGGCTAATTCTAGAATCGTAGAAGTTGTTTGAAAATAAGTTGCAGGTATTAAAAAGATGCCTGCAACTATTTCATGTTTAGCAGGTTCATGAGTTTATTAACCAGCCGCTATTAAGCTCTGGCATCAATAATTTTATATTAAAGATTAGAGAGGGAATTGTATGTCAATTACACAAGTACGAAACATACCTTTTTCACCACCAGATATCTCAGAAGCTGAAATTGAAGAAGTAATTAAAACGATGAAATCGGGCTGGATAACAACTGGTCCACGAACTAAGGAATTTGAAAAGAGGATAGCTGATTTTACTGGAACTAAAAAGGCAGCATGTTTAAATTCAGCTACAGCAGCAATGGAATTAACGCTTAGAATTTTAGGAATTGGGCCCGGAGACGAAGTAATTACATCAGCATACACTTATACAGCATCGGCTTCTGTAATAGACCATGTAGGAGCAAAAATAGTGCTTGTGGATACAGCTCCTAATTCTTTTGAAATGGATTATAATCAATTAAAAAATGCGATAAATGAGAATACAAAAGCCATTATTCCTGTAGATTTAGCTGGAAAGATGTGCGACTATGACATTATTTTCAAAATCGTTGAGAGTAAGAAAAAATTATTTGTTCCAAAAAATGATTTACAAAAAAAGATTAATCGTATCGTTATAATGACGGATGCTGCACATGCCTTTGGAGCAGAACGAAAAGGGAAGAAATGTGGGCAAGCCGCTGATTTTACTTGCTTTTCTTTTCATGCGGTAAAAAATCTTACGACTGCAGAAGGTGGAGCGGTTGTATGGAATCCTGAATTAAATGTAGACGATGAATGGTTATACAAGCAATATATGCTATATAGTCTTCATGGACAATCAAAGGACGCGCTTGCAAAAACGCAAATCGGGGCTTGGGAGTATGATATTGTTTTTCCAGCTTATAAATGCAATATGACTGATTTAACAGCAGGCGTTGGACTAGTTCAATTAGAACGATATGAAGAATTAATGGAGAGAAGAAAAACCATTATAAAAAAGTATGATGAAGCATTTTTAACCATAGGATTAGATAGTTTGACACATTATGGGGAAAACTTTTCTTCATCAGGACATTTATATTTAACCAGATTACCTGGACTACAAGAGGATCAGCGAAATAAAATAATTATTCAAATGGCTGAACTCGGGATAGCTTGTAATGTCCATTACAAACCTTTACCAATGTTTACAGCTTACAAAAATCTGGGTTTTAATATGAAAGACTTTCCGAATGCATTTAATATGTATAAAAATGAGGTTACTCTTCCATTGCATACGCTATTAAGTGATGAAGATGTCGATTATATTATAAGCTGCTACCAGAATATTATTGTTAATCTTAAAAATAATATTCCTCAAAAGGAGTATTAAAATGTATAAAATGTTTATTAAAAGAATTATAGATTTAATTTTAGCTTTTATTCTATTGCCATTTTGGTTTTTATTTTTATTGATTGTTGGTCCTTGTATATACTTTCAAGATAGAGGATCAATTTTTTATATCGCCCCAAGGCTCGGGAAAAACGGGAAGAAATTCAATATGTTTAAATTTCGCACTATGTATGTAAACGCTCCTGATTTAAGAAATAATGATAGATCTACATTTAGCTCTGAAGATGATTTAAGGCTTACTAAGATAGGAAAACTTATTAGAAAAACCAGTTTAGATGAGACACCGCAGCTTTTAAATATACTAAAAGGCGATATGAGTTTTATAGGACCTAGACCTGATTTGCCTGAGGCTAAAGAAATATATAGCAACATGGAAAAGAAAAAACTAAATGTAAGGCCGGGCGTTACTGGCTATAATCAGGCTTATTATAGAAACTCTGCCACCACCAAGGAGAAATTTAGAAATGATGTGTATTATGTAGACAATATTTCTTTGGTTTTAGATTTAAAAATATTTTTTTCAACTTTAAAAAATGTTGCTTTAAGAAAAAATGTTTTTAATAACAAAACAACTTTAAATAGTCGAGGTATAGACAAGTGATAATTGGAAATAGAGTCCAACTGATTGCATTAAATGAAGAATGCTTAAGTTTAACATTAAATTGGATAAACGACCCTGACATTAGAATATTTACAGGAGCAAGATTCCCAGTCTCTATTTATGAACATGAACATTGGTTTAAAGCAAAAGCAACCGATAAATATAATAAAACATATGCAATCCAAATGATAAATTCAAAAAAAATAATAGGGTTAGTAGGGAATACTGAATATGATCCGATAAATAAAACTACTTATCCCTTTATTTATATTGGTGAAAAAGAGAACCAAGGTAAAGGGATTGGCCAAGAAGCTTTTTCTCTATTTTTAGACTTCTGTTTTAACACATTAAATGTAAGAAGAGTTTATGGATATCTTTTCGAGTATAATGCAGCCTCAAGAAATATGCTGGAAAAGTGCGGTTATACGCTTGAAGGTGTACTAAATGAACATTGGTATAAAGATGGTAAGTATCATAATGTTCTCTTAATGGGACGTGTTATAAATAAATGAAAAAAATTATGATTTTGGGCGCAAGCATATTGCAAGTCCCAGCTATAAAAAAAGCAAAAGAAATGGGATTTCAAGTAATAGCTGTAGATAAAGACATAAATGCTGTAGGTTTTGAATTTGCAGATATTAAGTTAGTGATCAGTACCATTGACACACCAAGGGTTCTAGAAGCTGCAAAAAAATATCAAATTGATAGTATTATGACGGTCGCTTCTGACCTTCCAATGAGAACTGTTGCGAAAGTAGCTCAGAAATTGTCACTAAAAAGTATTAGTATAGAAACATCAATGATCGCAACTAATAAAGGACTTATGAGAGATTGTTTAAAAGATAATTCGGTTCCCATACCATATTTTACAAGAGTGGGTGGATATGACGATTTTTTGAAATCAGTACTGTACTTTAATGGGAAAGTAATTACAAAACCGGCAGACAATTCAGGAAGTAGAGGCGTTTATTTAATAGACAATAAAAGTGATAGTAATATTGAATTTGCGTTTAATTATGCAAAGGAAAACTCCAGAAATGGTGAAATACTAATAGAAGAATTTATGGAAGGACCTGAAGTGAGCGTTGAATCCATTAGCATAGATGGCAAGGTAAATATCATTGCGATTACAGACAAACTAACAACGGGAGCACCGGGCTTTGTTGAAATGGGTCATTCTCAACCATCTATGCTAAATCGAGAGATAAAAAAAGAAATTGAAATAATAACTAGGAAAGCAATTCAAGCAATAGGACTTAATGATGGTCCTGCTCACACAGAAATTATTATTACGAATGAAGGTCCTAAAATAGTTGAGATTGGAGCAAGACTTGGTGGAGATAATATTTCTAGTCATCTAGTTCCACTATCTACTGGTATAGATATGATTAAAGCATGTATTGAGATTGCATCAGGAGAAGCACCTGTAATTAAGAAAAAACTATCTAAGGGATCAGCAATAAGATATATTAAAGCGCCAAAAGGGAAAATAAAAGAGATTCAGGGTATTAATAAGGCAACAAAAATAAATGGTGTTAACAAAGTAGTGCTACTAAAGAATGTAGGGGAATATTCCGTAAATATAGAAAGCAGCCTTGATAGAATTGGATATATAATTGCGCAGGCAAGTGATGTGGAGAAAGCAATTAAAATATGTGAGGAAGCAATTAATTCTATATTTATTTCAGTGGAAAATCAGGTGGAACATCAATGAAAGTATTATACATTGCAACTTCTTTTCCGGAACCAAACAAAGGAGCAACAATCTACACAGATTTAGCTGAAGAACTTCATAAATCAGGTCATGAAGTGGTTGTTGCAGTAACCAATCAAGAAAGCACTAGAAAAAAAACGCAAATCAAATATGAACGAGGGTTTGAAGTGTTACGAATTAATGTTGGTAATTACTTTGATGTCGGTTTTATACAAAAAGGAATTACGACATTAAGAATACCAGCATTAATGAAAAGAGGAATTTCTAGATTTTTAAAGAATCGAACATTCGATTTTATTTTATTTGAAGCCCCTCCAGTGACAAATGGTAAGCTAGTTAATTGGGCGAAAAGAATGTTTAAATGCCCTGCTTATTTAATGTTAAAAGATATTTTCCCGCAAAATGCTATTGATCTAGGGATTATAAAAAAAGGGAGCCTTTTGGAGAAGTATTTTAACATTAAAGAACATCAACTTTTCAAAACAGCTGATTATATAGGATGTATGTCAGTAGCTAATAAAAATTTTATTATTGACAATAATGTTTGGTTAAACAAAGATAAAATCGAGTTGTTTCCAAATACTAAAAAAATTAAATCAATACAAACGATGAAACCCAATATAAGAAAAGATTTAAATATACCTGAAGAGGCATGTGTCTTTCTTTTTGGTGGTAACATGGGAAAACCACAATATATTGATCTGCATTGTCATGCTGTTCTACAATGCAAAAATCAAAAAAATATCTTTTTTCTGTTCGTGGGCAGAGGAACTGATAGATATAAATTAGAAGAAACAATAAAAGAACATAACATATCTAATGCGTTAGTTATTGAAAATCTACCAAGAGATCAATATGAAGATATTATGCAGTCAAGTGATGTAGGTTTAATAACTTTAGATCCCAGATTTACTATTCCAAATTATCCTTCACGCATACTATCTTATATGGAATATGCTAAACCTATACTTGCTGCAACAGACAAAGTCACAGACCTGAAAAATTTGCTGGAAGAAGTAGATTGCGGTGGATGGGTTTGGTCAGGAGATAAAGAAGGTTTTGTGAGAAAAATCAAAGAAATGGCAAATAATTCACATATCTACAAACAAGGATTAAATGGTCGGGAATATATTGAAAACCACTTTAATGTAAGGAAGTCTGTAGAAATTTTAGAAAATCACTTCAATTAAAAGAGGAGTAAAAATGTTTAATAACAAAACACTACTAATAACCGGTGGAACAGGTTCGTTTGGCAATGCAGTTATGGAACGATTTTTAGACTCTGATATTAAAGAAATTCGAATTTTTTCTCGGGATGAAAAAAAGCAAGATGATATGAGGAAAAAATATAGAAACAATAAGTTGAAATTCTATATTGGAGATGTGCGAGATCTTGCCAGTGTAAAGAATGCAATGCATGGAGTGGACTATATATTCCATGCAGCAGCTTTAAAGCAAGTTCCTTCATGCGAGTTTTTTCCCATGGAAGCAGTGAAAACAAACGTAATTGGTACAGACAATGTACTTACTGCAGCTATAGAATATGGAATAAAAAAGGTGATTTGCCTTTCTACGGATAAGGCTGCCTATCCAATTAATGCTATGGGTATCTCTAAAGCAATGATGGAAAAAGTTTTTGTAGCAAAATCAAAAACGGTAGATCCAGAAAGAACTCATATTTGCGGAACACGTTATGGAAATGTTATGGCATCTCGTGGCTCCGTGATCCCTTTATTTATAGACCAAATTAAAAAGGGTGAACCTTTGACTGTAACTGATCCAAATATGACAAGGTTTTTGATGAGCTTGGAAGAAGCAGTTGAGTTAGTTGTATTCGCCTTCCAAAATGCTATTGCTGGAGATGTTATGGTTCAGAAAGCACCAGCTTGTACAATCGGTGATCTTGCTAAGGCTTTAAAAGAACTATTCAATGCTGATAACGAAATTAAAGTAATTGGCACGAGACATGGTGAAAAACTTTATGAAACTCTTCTAACAAGGGAAGAAC
Source organism: Fictibacillus aquaticus (assembly GCF_002245695.1). Classification (GTDB taxonomy): domain Bacteria; phylum Bacillota; class Bacilli; order Bacillales; family Fictibacillaceae; genus Fictibacillus; species Fictibacillus aquaticus. Next base: position 551,754 of record NZ_NOII01000003.1, read on the forward strand.
ATATTGTTGCCGAAGATTTTGGTGGATTTTACAGAGTGCCAGCAGACCAACGTGATTTAAACTATGATAAGTACTTTGCTGAAGGTGATCGTGAGCTCTCTACAGAGGATGAATACAATTCACATAATACAATTCAACTAAATGTAGAGCAAATCAAGAAAAAACTTCTCGAGCTTGAATATGTACGCAATGAAATTAAAGGCTGGGTTTATTCGTGAAACTAATAATTACTGGCGCAAATGGTTTTATTGCTAAGAATCTTATTACTGAATTAAGAAATCGCGGTTATAACGATTTGTTCGAATATACCAGAAAAACTAGCTTAGCAGACCTTGATGAGTATTGCAAAAAAGCTGATTTTGTATTCCATCTGGCTGCAGTAAACCGTCCTAAAGATCAATCAGAATTTATGGATGGTAATTACGGTTTTACTTCTCAATTGATAGAACTGTTAAAAAAACATAACAACAATTGTCCTATCTTAGTATCTTCTTCTACACAAGCCGCATTGGACAACCCTTATGGGATAAGCAAAAAAGCAGGCGAAGATATTATTTTTAAATATGGCAAGGAAACGGGAGCTAAGGTTTTAGTTTACCGTTTCCCAAATGTGTTTGGCAAATGGTGCAGACCAAATTATAATAGCGCAATAGCGACATTCTGCCATAACATCTCTCGTGACTTGCCTATTAAAGTTAACGCTTCAAGTGTAGTGATGAACTTAGTTTATATTGATGATGTAGTAGAAGAGCTAATTAACGCTCTCAATGGAAATGAAAATAATAAAGGGCATTTATGTGAGGTACCAGTGGTTCACACGGCAACTTTAGGCGAGATTGTTGAAAAAATAAAGTCGTTTAAAATAAGTCGTGAGGAACGAACGATTCCAAACATGTCTGATCAATTGACTAAAAAGCTGTACAGTACGTACCTCAGTTACTTGCCTGAAAAACAATTTAGTTATGATTTGAAAATGAATGAAGACCATAGAGGTTCATTTACGGAATTTATAAAAACGCCAGACCGCGGACAGGTTTCCATTAACATTTCTAAGCCAGGAATAACAAAAGGGAACCACTGGCATCACACTAAGAATGAAAAGTTTTTAGTGGTAAGTGGTGAGGGAGTTATCCGTTTTAGAAGGATAGATTCGGAAGATGTGATTGAATACTATGTAAGTGGTCAACAGCTGCAAGTATTAGATATACCGACAGGCTTTACACATAATATAGAAAATATTGGCAACACCGATATGGTAACGGTCATGTGGGCAAATGAACATTTTGATCCTAATAGACCAGACACCTATTTCCTGGAGGTTTAAATGAAAAAGTTAAAAGTTATGACAGTTGTTGGTACGCGTCCAGAAATTATTCGACTGTCAGCTGTTATTAATAAGTTTGAAGAGTCAGATGCTATTGATCACGTTCTCGTACATACAGGACAAAACTATGATTATGAATTAAACGAAGTGTTTTTTGAAGATTTCAACTTAAAAAAACCTGATTACTTTTTGAATGCAGCCACCGGCACTGCTATTGAAACAGTTGGAAATATACTAATCAAAATTGATCCAATACTAGAAGAAGTAAAACCTGATGCGTTCTTAGTCCTTGGAGATACAAACAGTTGCCTGTGTGCCATTGCAGCAAAGAGAAGGCAGATTCCAATTTTTCATATGGAAGCGGGTAATCGTTGTTTTGATCAAAGGGTACCTGAAGAAACAAACCGTAAGATTGTAGATCACATTGCGGATATCAATTTGACATACAGTGATATTGCAAGAGAATACTTATTAAGAGAAGGCCTTCCAGCGGATCGGATTATTAAGACCGGAAGCCCTATGTATGAAGTTCTTAATTCAAGAAAAGAAGACATTGAAAATTCTGAAATTCTTGAAAGGTTAGAACTTGAAAAAGGAAAATATTTTGTAGTATCTGCCCATCGAGATGAAAATATTAGTTCAGAAACTAACTTTTTGGATTTAGTGGACAGCTTAAATGCAATAGCTGAAAAGTATCAACTGCCGGTCATTGTAAGTACCCATCCAAGAACTCAAAAAATGATTGAAGCGAAAGGAGTTAGTTTCAATTATTTAGTAAGAACTTTAAAGCCTTTAGGTTTTAATGATTATGTGAAGTTGCAGACTAAAGCTAAAGCAGTTCTTAGTGACAGTGGGACTATTAGTGAAGAATCTTCAATCCTTGGTTTAAAAGGATTAAATATACGACAAGCACATGAAAGACCAGAAGCAATGGAAGAAACTGCAGTAATGATGGTCGGGTTAAAAAAAGATCGAATTATACAAGGTTTATCAATTTTAGATATGCAAGAATCAACAACCTTACAAAAAGTTAGTGATTACCACAAACCAAATGTATCAGAAAAAGTATTGAGAATCCTATTATCTTATACTGATTATACAAAAAGGATTGTATGGGGAGAAAAGTAAGTGAAAAAAATAGCAATCTTAAGTGCTGTAAATATTAAACACATGTCTTTAATATCTTTATACACTGAAAAGTTAATTAAGGATAAAATCACTTTTGATATTATCTATATGGATAAATACGGTGAGGAAGAAGAGTTTTCTGGAAATGAAAAATATGTTTTTAAAAATATTATAAATTCCAAAGATACTAAATTAAAAAAGATTATAAAGTATTTTCGTTTTAAAAAGTTTGCAATTAATATTATAGAGAAAAACAATTATGACTTTATAATAGTATGGAATGATATTGCTATTTTTATGTTTGCGACCTACTTAGCTAAGTATTGGAAGGGTAAGTATTGTTTAAATGTACGTGATTATTGCGGACAAAAAAACCCATTTATATTTAAAAGGTTTAAACATGTAATTAGTAATTCTGCTTTTACTACAATTTCTTCAGATGGCTATAGATCCTTTCTGCCGAGTTATAATTATTTGCAGGTTCATAGTTTAAACAAGGAAATTTTATCGAAAATAAAACCTAGGGAATTATTTCAAAAAGATATACCTATTAGAATAAGTTTTGTAGGAAACATTAGATTTATGGACATAAATAAAAAGATATTAGATGTATTTAAGAATGATAAAAGATTTAAAGTTCAGTTCTATGGAACTAATGCAAATATATTAAAAAAATATGCACAAGAAAATGATATAAAAAACACTGATTTTCATGATTCTTTTCAAATTGCTCAAACATCTCAATTTATTCAGAATACCGACTTGGTAAATAATCTTTATGGCAATGAAAATGTAGGTTTAGACTATGCATTATCAATAAAATTATATCATGGAATATATTACAGAACTCCAATTTTAGTATTTGCTAAAACACATATGGAAAAAATCATTTCAAAATATAATATTGGCTACGTAGTTAGTGATATTGATATTGATTTACCAAATCGAATTTATAATTGGTATCAATCCTTAGACTTTATTAAATTTAATGAAAGCTGTGAAAAGCTTTTAAATGAAATTGAGGAAAATAATTTAGAATTTGAAAATTATTATAGGCGATATATCGCACCTGAGTTTTAAAAAGGATGTATAACTTGTGTAGTTTTTTAGTGTTAAATTCCATTATATATTTAATGGTTTTGCTTAACCTGGATATAAGAATTCACTCAAAATATAAAGGTATAGAGGCTATGCATGATTAAAATATTGCTTAATTTAACTATTTTCATTTCTACGATAAGTAGCATAATAATAAATTTGTCTTCTGTTACACAAATAGATTCAGGTTACAATTATTTATGGGTTCAACCCCTATTTTTCATTTTAATTTATTCTTTTATTTTATATCCTATATCAAGACGTAATTATTACAAAATAACGGTTTATTCTTTTATCCTATTGGCGTGGATTAGATTTGTATTAGTACCCTTAGGATCTGGGTTAACAGGTGTATATAATGGAGTTCCATATATATTTGTAGGATCAAGTTCTATTCAGAAATCAATATTTTTAATGGTATATGAATTAGTTATAGCAAGTTTGTTTCTTTACATTCTAGTACGAAATAAACGAGGTAGTATAACTGAGTTGAAAAAACTAACCCTTAAAGGGAATAAATATGTTTATGCGTTATTAATATTAATTTCTATATCTTTATACGTGATATACGGAAGGAACTCAAATGTAATTCAATTCTTCGTTTTATCAGCAAATATGGGCGATAGACATGGGGATATAGATTCTACCTTTCTTATACTGATTAGACAAATAATAATTACCGGAATTATTTACATTTTTGTTTGGTTCGTTATGAAATGTAAAGAAAAGAATGAAATAACCGGAAAAAGTATTTATGTAAACTATGCAATTTTAGCTGCGATTTTAAACGTTGGTGTTATAGTTGGGGAAAGAAGAACTGTTCAACTCTATACTGCTCTTATCACTACGTTTATTCTTGTGTATGTCTTTAATAATTATAAAAAAAGGATAATCAGTACTATTGCTATTTCGGCAATGACTATACTCTTTTTTATGAGTGTATATAAACACTTTTCTGCTTATGCATACGACTCATATATAACGGCTATTGAAGGCAACGAAATGGATTTGGAATTTTTAACGATAACATTCCAGTCTTATTTTTTTAGTATTCAGAATGTGGCTGTAGCTATAGAAATGAAAAATCATTTAGATATAAATATAACTAATATGATATATGATTTTGCGCGCTCAATTTTCGGACTCAATGTACTTCTGAAAGATAAAATGGTTATTACATCTCAATTGTTTAATAGTTATATATATGGTCAAACCGTAAGCACAGGACATATTATTTCTGGAATCGGTTATGGATATATATATTTAGGAAGTTTATTAGCACCTTTCATTGTTTGTATTAATATATTATGTTCTATTAAATTAGAGCATTGGTTTAATAATACAGATTCGATTGAATTAAAATATATTGTTGGGTACATTTTAGTCAGATTTACTACAAATTTATTTGCTACTACCCCATCCTTAGTTAGTTTAGCCACAATAATGTTTTTTACTACAGGATTGGTTTATTATTTTGCATTGACTTTAAAAAAACCAACATATAATTTTAAGAAAGAAATCTTACTAAAATAAAGGAGTATTTATGCTAAAACGCATGGTCTATTCTAAAATCATTCTTTTTTTGTGTAAACTTTTCTTTGGATTAATATATGAAAAAAAACACATGAAAGGAAAGTACTTTGAAGAAAAGAGAATGGGTTGGTATTGGGCTTTAGTGGGGCTCCCAAGAAAGGTAATTGGAACTCACAGAAAAATACCTTGGCCTGTAGGGAAAAATACAATAATATCAAGAGCCGAAAATATAGATTTTGATCCTGACAGTATAAATGTTTTCCAATCACCAGGTAGTTACTTCCAATGCCATGATGGCAAAATATTTATAGGTAAGAATGTTCATATAGCACCAAACTGTGGGATTATCACTACTAATCATAAAAATGATAATCCTGACCTCCATGAACCAGGAAAAGATATCATTATTGGGGATAATTGTTGGATCGGTATGAATTCAGTAATATTACCTGGTGTTAAACTAGGTAATAACACAATTGTTGGAGCAGGATCAGTAGTAACAAAAAGTTTTCCTGACGGTTATGTAGTTATTGGAGGAACACCAGCAAAAAAAATAAAATTAATAGAAGCTAGAGCCTAAGAAAGTTGAATGTTTAATTATGGACAAAAAAAAAACTAACACTTTTACAAGGTCAATATTGATCCTTTTTTCAGGATCAATTTTGGCTCAAATAATAGTCCTAGCTACTTCCCCTATTTTAACAAGGTTATTTACAGTTGAGGAAATAGGAATATACACATTCGTATTATCTTTTTGTTCTATTTTCATGGCTGTAATAAATGGAAGGTACGACGTTCCTATTGTAACTGAAGAAAGGGAAGAATATGTCTTTCCTCTAATAAAACTAGCTTTAATAATTGCGTTGTTTTTAAGTATAGTTGTTACTTTAATTTATGCAATTTACATTACATGGATTTCACCAATGTATAAAGAATATATTTACACTATTGTTATTGTTTATCTATTGCTAGTTTCTTATGGGGTATTAAATATATTAACAGCATATAATAACAGAAAAAAAGATTACAAAATTATAACAGCAGTCTATGTTGTAAGAACTTTTTTTCAGAATTTTGGAGCTGTAGGATTAGGTTTTTTCAAGCTAGGAGTAGTAGGTTTATTGCTGCCTTATACAGTAGGACAATTAATGGGAATAAGGAGGCAAGGGAAGCCTTTATTTGCACATTACAAAAGCATCTTAGGTTCATCGAAAAAGAATATTATGTATGTTTTGAAAAAACATTCCAAACAACCTTTATATTCTGCTCCAGCCATTTTGGCTAATAGTTTATCATATTCTTCAATTGTTATATTTATTGATATTTTATACAACATGTCCACTGTCGGTTATTATTCAATTTCAGTAAGAATACTGGGATTGCCATTAGCTTTAATAAGTGGGAATGTTGCAAAAGTTTTTTTGGAAGAAGCCTCAAGAGAATTTAACGCTACTAACCAATTTTATAAGTCCTTAAAAAAAACAGTTGTTTTTCAATTTTCCTTAGCAATTCCAATGGTAGCTTTTATGATGCTTTTTTCCCCGTGGCTTTTCGGTCTTTTTTTTGGCGAGCAATGGAAAGTAGCAGGTGAGTATGTAGTTTATCTAGCTCCAATGTTTGGAATAAGATTTATAGTATCTGCAATTTCTCCAGGACTAGTAATTGCAAATAAGCAACAATTAGAATTACTTATGCAATTTATTTTTATAGTCGCTTCAACTATATCTTTCCTCCTTGCACATACTCTTCATTTTTCAATAGAGGAATTTTTAATCAGTATTTCAATTGCTTTTTCAATAGCTTATTTATTGTTTTTTATTGCAGTATTTAGATACTCAAAAACAAATATGAAAATATAAATTGTGAGGAATCTTTAAATGACTACTATTAATGTTATTGGATTAGGGTATATTGGCTTGCCGACTTCACTGATTTTAGCGAAAGCTGGATTAAAGGTAGTAGGCACAGACTACAATAAGGAATTAGTTAATATATTAAAAAAAGGAGAAATTCCTTTTGAAGAAAAAGGAATAGAAAACTTATTTAATGATGCTATTAAAAATAAAATAGAGTTTTCTACTAACTATTACAAAACAAACATGTACATTTTAGCTGTTCCTACGCCTTATTTAAGTGAAAACAAAAAACTGGATCCCACTTACGTGATTACTGCAGTTAATAATGTGTTAGATGTTTGTGAAAAAGACTCTATAATTATAATTGAATCAACTATCTCTCCTGGGACAATAGATAAATATATCCGACCGGTAATTGAGGATAGAGGATTACAACTAGGCGTTAATATCCACTTAGTTCATGCTCCAGAGAGAATTATTCCAGGAAATATGATTTTTGAGCTAGAACATAATTCTAGAACAATAGGTGTAGATAATCAAAATATAGGCGAAAAAGTTAAATCAATTTATTCTACCTTCTGTAAAGGCGAAATAGTTATTACAGATATACGCTCGGCTGAAATGTCTAAAGTTATTGAAAATACATACAGAGACATAAATATAGCATTTGCCAATGAACTTGCAAAAATTTGTCGACACGATAATATGGATGTTTATGAGATTATTAATATAGCCAATAAACATCCACGAGTAAATATATTACAACCAGGTCCCGGAGTGGGGGGGCACTGTATTTCTGTAGATCCTTGGTTTTTGGTTGGAGATTATCCAGATTTAACGAACCTTATTCTTACAGCACGTAAAATAAACGATTCTATGCCAAGACATGTTCTAAGACGAATTAGAGATATAATGAGAGAACATAATATCGGAGATATTTCAAAAGTTGGGCTTTACGGTTTAGCATATAAAGAAAATGTAGACGATACACGTGAAAGTCCTACCCTGCAATTATTGGAGCGTATGGATGAGCATCTTGCTTCCGGAGTTAAAGTTTTCGATCCTTTCGTGAAAGAACGAATTGTTGACCATCAATTTATGAACTTTGATGATTTTCTAAATGAAATTGAGATTTTAGTCATAATGGTTGGCCATGATCACATTAAACAATCTTTTAAGAAAATAAATAAAAAACTGGTGTTGGATACAAAAAACATTTGTGACTTTGAGGAAGCCTATAAATTATAATTTTGAGTTGTGGATTAAGGTATGTGTTCTGGGATGGTTAAATGGTTCCGTGACGATTGGGCATAAGACAAAAGGGGATATTAATAATAGGCGTTGCGGGAGAGCTGAAATTCCCTTGTTACTTCTGTTAAAGATGATTTAGGAAACTCTGAGCTAATAGATCACATTTACTTACTATTCAATAGATGCCGTCTTGCATTCGCTGCTTAAGAACCTTATATTTTTATCCACTGCTGCAATTTACGGTATTCCTAAAACAACACCGATAGCGGAAGAGACACCTGTGTCAACGATTAATCCATACGGCCGATCTAAATTGATGGTCGAGCAGATGCTTAGTGATTTCCACACTGCATATGGCTTGAACTATGTTGCTCTTCGTTACTTTAACGCTTGTGGCGCGTATGAAACAGGTGAGATTGGGGAAGATCATACGCCTGAATCTCACCTGTTTCCAATTGTCATTCAGCATCTACTTGTTCAGTGTGAGTCTATTTCTGTTTTCGGAAGGGACTACAATACCTCGGACGGAACGTGTATCCGTGACTACATCCAATGTAACTGATCTCGCAAAAGCGCATGTGATGTCACTGGAAAGCTTATTAAACGGAAAAAATACCAACGCCATTTATAACCTTGGTAGTGGCAGAGGGTATTCAGTTAAAGAGATTATTGAAACATGCGAACGTGTAACAGGAATAAAAAGCAAATATTGTTGAAACAGAAAGACGAGAAGGAGATCCAGGTTTCCGTGCTTCATTCTTAATGTTTCGTAGTTATTAAAAAACAAGTTACAGAAACACTATTTATGGATACAAAGAATGTAAGGACTATTTTATAATTCTTAATTTGGTGTTGTAATTAACATTATCTTATCTCTATCTGTTTTTTCTACTAAATCTTTGAGTGTACATTCATCGCAAATGGGCATAGAGTTATGCATTTTTAAAATCTCCCAGTCTGAACTATGTAATCGTGTTCCGCACTTTAAGCAACTTATAGGTTTCTTCATATTATCATTTCTCCCGTTTTTAATTTAACTGTAAGCTAATGTGTGAGAAAATGGTAGATTTAGGTGATTATAGAGAGAGAAGGTTTGTAATCTAATCTAAAGATAGGTAGTACATGCTCCTAATTACTTGTTCTCTATAAGTTATAAACCCTTAAAACAACTTAATTCAATACATAGAAAACCACCTTACTGCATCTGCATAGTAAGGTGGTTTTCAACTCTAGGGAGTGCGGGGACGGTTCTCGCCCTTCGTTTAACAATTACTCTGTGCAGGAGTAGTTCTGTATTTTAGAGACAGTGTATGGAAGAGGAAGCATTAGAACCCGTTCCTATGCTTTTTTTCTAATCTTTATTTAATATTTGATATTCGTCTTTAGAGAATTTTTTCTCAGCATAATCTTCTCCCCATTTACAAAGTGTTTTAAACAGTGGTTCAAGGGATTGGCCAAGTTCTGTTGTTGAATATTCAACTTTTGGAGGCACTTGATTGTACATTTTTCTATGAACTAGTCCATCAGATTCTAATTCTCGAAGTGTTTGAATGAGCATTTTTTGAGAAATATTATGCACCAATTTTTTTAATTCCCCTGTGCGTTTAGGGCCTTGCAGCAAATAGTAAAGTATTAAACCTTTCCATTTCCCTCCAGTCACTTCCAAAAAAATCTCCATGTTACAATAATATGTTTTCATTGTAAAACAACCCCCTGTTTTCAATTATCACTTTTAGGTTACTATATCACGAAAAAGTGTGTACTTGTAGAAAAGGTATTTTTAAATCATACTAACACTTGTTCGCGAACACGAACAGTTGCATGGCTTAAATTGTTATTGCTGTTCAATAAAATTTTATTAGTTTAATAGTGATAAGAAATTCGAGATTGGATACACAATCAAGAAACTCAGGGAGGAAAACATGATGAGTTTACATTCATCTGAACAAGGAAGTTTAAACCCAAAACAAAAGTATTTGGTTTTTACTTTGTTTCTATTAACTTTCACTGTAGGAACGAGTGAGTTTATTATAATTGGGCTGCTAAATAATATTGCAGACTCTTTAAATTACTCCATTTCTAATATAGGTATTTTAGTAACAGCCTTTGCTGTTGCTTTTGCGATAGGTACACCTATTTTAACTGCAGCACTTAGCAGGTTTTCGAAATATCCAATACTATTAATCGTTATGTTGATATTTATTGCGGGGAATATTGGGAGTGCTTTATCTGATAATTTTACGATGCTCCTATTATCCCGAATACTTACAGCCATTGTAACGGGTGTTTTAATTGCTATGGCAATGACAGTCGCCAGCATAAAAATTCCATCAGAAAAAGTAGGAAAGGCCATTTCCATTATATTTTCTGGGTTTACTGTTGCCGCAGTTTTAGGAGTACCTATTGGAACGTATATCGGAGAAAATAACGGCTGGAAAATGACTTTTTGGTCTGTGGCCATTTTAGGGATAATCTTATTAGTAATAAGCATTTACACGATTCCTAAAGATCTAAAAGGTAATAAAGGTACTTTAAAACAATTTATAAGGTTCATTGTCCATCGACAGGTGTTATTAAGTGCTTTGATACCCGCTTTAAGTATCGGTGCCACATATGCGGTTTACACCTTTCTTACTCCATTATTAGAGCAAGCTATTGGGGTGCCTGCTAAGTATATAAGTGTTGTTTTGTTATTGTTTGGAGTTGTATCTATATTTAGTAATTTGGTTGGTGGAACCATTGCAGCTAAAAATGGGGTCAGTAAGTTGAGGTTTATCTTTATTGTACAAGCCATTGTGTTAGGGTCTCTCTATTTCACTTCACATCATTTAATAGTAGGATTGCTCAATATTGGATTCATGTCACTGCTCATGTATATTCAAGGATCTTCATTACAAATGTACTTTGTACAAATAGCGGACCGTTACTTTTCATCAGCAAAAGATTTGGCATCATCATTAACTCCCATTTCACTAAATATCGGAATTGCGCTCGGATCAGTAATAGGAAGCTGGGCGACGAATTCAATTGGTTTAATTCACGTCACATGGGTAGGGGCCTTAATTGCAGTAGCTGCCTCAATCGTCACATTTATCAGCATTCGTTTTAATAATTAATTTAAAAAGGTTTTTAACAAACTATAATAAGGATGTGTCCCAAATTGTCCAACCAAATCGTACTAAATATACGCTTCAAAATTAAACCTGGTCAAAAAGAAACATTTCGTTCTAACTTGTTTGAGCTGATAGAACAATTTAAAGAAGTTCCGGAATTTATCCATGCCATTGTTTCTGAAGATATTGATAATCCCAACGATCTGCACATTTATGAAGTTTGGAAAGGCACACGGGAAAGCTGGATTGAACATGAGCTTCCAAAGCCGTATCGCAAAGAGTATGAGAAAACGCTCGGCAGCATGATTGAAGACCGTATCGTCAGCTGGCATAAGCCCATTGGAGAATGGGGCGGGAATTTGATGGGTTGAGATGGAAATTTTTGAAGCTCGGGGGAGGGTTCTCGCGTTTCTTTTTTCTATTATGTTCCTGTAAGTGATTTTCACCTAACATGATCATCTAAAATTGTTAATTGCTTACATTAACTGCATTATGCATACTTGTTATTAGGGGGTCGGCAAATCTTGTGAGAAGCAGGAGAACCATTAACCGCTCAAACCGTTGATGTATAAAATTTAATAGAGGGAGGAAAACATGTCAGTCATTCAAAAGGCATTTAAAATTATTGAGAAAAATAATGATGAAGCAGATTTTATTGGTCCAGTTTCTGTAGAAGAAATTAATAAGTGCCAAAATGATTTAGGGGTAAAGTTTCCTAAGAGTTATATTGAATTTCTATCTAAGTATGGGTTAGGTGATATATTTGGAGAGGAAATATATGGTTTAGGGGTAGAAGAGGTTGGACTCCCACATGTTAAATGGATAACTCTGGAGCTAAGAAAAGACAATTTGCCAAATCACCTTGTCCCTATATATAATACTGGCTATGATTTTGAGTATTATTGTTTAGACTGTTCCAAAATTAAAAATCAGGAAGATGATAATGCTCCTGTAGTTTTATTTACTAGTCACAATGAAACCGAACAAAAATATGAGTTAATAGAACCTGATTTTGGAACATTTCTTTACAAATTTTTAAAGGAAGCAATGGAATAAACTTAATTAATCTGTGGCTAAGGGCATTACTTTTTTAGGTAATGCCTTTAGCGCACACAGACGCGGGGACGGTTCTCGCGTTTCCTGTATCAATTCTCAGTGCAGAGATATTTCTTTAAAATACAGAGAATAGTAGCGAAACGCTCAAGGAAGATAGGACCCAAACAAGAAAAAAATGAAATCTGTACCATGCCTAATCCGTAAGCATTTGAATCATTAAAAAGGATTGAGCGTTTAGAGATGGCCATCACGTTAGCTGTCTTTTTGCTTTGCTGTACTAGCATTTCTTTTGATGTAACGAAAGGAAAGAAAAGATACTTCAATGAGTCGGGAAGAGGAAAGAACCTCCGCGTGTAGAATCAATATAGCAGCACGTCTGTTTCTTACGATAGCGAGGAGGAAGAGGATGAGCGTTCCAAGAGGGTATGCCCGGTTTGAAAGAAGAGGGGACCATGTTTTTCGGAAGCACACGTATCTGCAGTACGGCGATCAGCCAACGTCAATCGGGAGCTGCCTGCTGTTGAATCCGGGTTCGGCCGAAACACTTCATTCCGATACACATGAAGTGAATCTTGATGCAACGATGAAGCAGCTTGACTGTATCATTCAAGAAATTCACCGCGGCAAAGACATCAACGGACGTTTTACGGTGTACAACCTATTTCCGTTACAAAACAGCTCCTCCAAGCATGCAATTTTGACGATGGAAAACCTCATGATAAACCGTGCTCTCACATACGAAGATTGCCTCGTTAATGTGGAAGAGCTGAAACAGCACCCGTGGATCTTAATTGGCTGGGGTGTCATGCAGCATTCCAAATGGACTCACCTCCAAGAGCTTCGAACAAGGTGGATGAACACCATACAAGAAGCCGGTATCCAGCACTTCGGCAAACAAAAAACTCCCAAACGATATTATCACCCATGCCCTCAACTCTACAAAAACCGCTTAATGATGGTGAAGAACATACGTGAACTGTACGACGAGACGATTGGCGGCGGTGCGTTGGTGAACTGACGGCGTATTGTAATTTGATAGGATAGTCAAAAGCACCCTAATAACGGGTGTTTTTTTTATTCCTACACACGCCTCAACCCCTCCCTAATATAGTTATTGTTGTATTATTTTTGAAAATAGTTTAGTAATATTGAAAACAGGGGGGATGTTGTCGTGTTTTGTAATAAGTGTGGGAATCAATTAAGTGGTGATTCCGTTTTCTGCAGCAAATGCGGAACGAAAATAATAGATGTACATCATGAAAGTATGCGTGAACAGGCGGCTGAACGTGAGGCGATTGTCGTTGAGCCGTCACAAGAGGAGCGGCATAAGAGCCTGCTAACAGCATTTGTTGGCAAGAATGCTCATTTTTACATACCAAAATGGGAGAAAAGCAAAAGTCCGGCAGCACCAAGCTGGAACTGGGCATCGTTTTTCCTCACGCCGTTTTGGCTTGGATACAGAAAGATGTACGGTCATCTTGCACTTTATTGGTCTTTGGCGGGCTTGGTTGCTTTATTCACGATGGACGAGCTGATCATCAACGTACTGAGCCTGTTAATGGCCATGGTTTATGGACTATACGGAAATAAGCTTTACTACTGGAAAGCGGCTAAAGCGGTACGGAAAGTAGAAGGGTTTTCTTCAGATATAACGGCCACACAATTTGCTTTAAGCAAGCAAGGCGGTACGTCTAAACCAGGTGTGTTCATCTCGATTCTCAGCTTTATTGCAGCCATTGTACTCTTTGCCGCTGCCTTTATCTTTATGATGTCTGGAAAGGTGATTTTCGGGACAGGCATAGATGAAATAGGGGTTACGGGTATGAGCGAAACGTTTGAAAAAGGTGATGACATCTATTACGAATCCGATTTTGGCGGAGAGGCAGGCACGTCAATCATCGAGTTCTCCTTATTTAAAATCGAGGACAATAAGGAAGAAATCTATTATGAGTGGGAAGAAGAAATTGCACCCGATTGGGAAGGCTCCTTCAATCTGTTGGACGGCGAGAACGATGGCGATCCAGACCTTGAAAGAGGCGACTACATCCTTCGCGTTTCGAATGGGGAAGATATTATTAGTGAAGGTGAGTTTTCGGTTGAATAGTATTTAGGAGAAGCATGAGAAGCGTGGAAGATGATTCTCGTGCTTCTTTTTTTGTCCACAAATAAAAGTTTACAGTTAACTGAGACTGTTAACTATTGGGGTATTTTAGAAAAAATTGATATAATTAACTTAAATTTTAAAAAACAAACTATTGAGAGGTGACATATATGGAGGGTAAACAAGGTCAGAATAAAATTATTGAATTAGGTAATAGAGTAGGCGAAAAGGCTTCAGAAATTGGAAGTAAAATAAGCGAAACAGCAAAAATAACTTTTGATCATCTAAATTTTTTAAAGCATTTTACTGATTTAGATAAGGAAGTTTCCAAGAACGAAAAAGAAAAAGCAATTGCAATAATAAATGTTATCAAAGATATGAAAGATGATGAGACAAAAGCTGAAGCGTTAAAGGATTATATTGAGTCAAATAATCGTAAAGAAATAATTGAAAAGATAATTTACGCAATAAAATATTTATCAGGAGCAGCTGCTATAGTTGTTGTTGCTGTACTTTTGAAACAAAAAAGTGACCAATAATTACTCTCTACGTAGCAAGGGGAAGGTTTTCGCGTTTCCTTTTTAATATTCTTTGAAGTGTCAATTAACTCACGATATGAGATAAGGCGAAATTATTTGGAACTTAAGAAGTTATGCAAAGCGGGTCAGGGAAATAGAATTAGGATAATAGTTTATGAACAAGACACAACGTATTACAAGGTTGTGTCTTGTTCATTTTTTATAGCCAACAACAATAAAAGCGCCTTGCCAGGCTAATGGGAGAACGGTTCTCGCGCTTCTCAGTAACCCATTCAATAAACACTTACTTTTTACTACTTTTATATTTAAATATCGGTATATTTTGCCCATGCAAATCCTCCTTATAAATAGTTATTATTTTCTAGTGCCAATATGTATTGGTAACTTTGGAAAAGGCAGGGATTAGGGGAATGGGTTGGAAGGCGATTACACATGTTTTAGTGGCGTTTACTTTAGTTTTTAGCAGTATTCCTTTTTATAGTATTGATGTGGAGGCTGCTTCTGAAAAGAAGAAAGTGTCTTATCAAAACGTAATAAAAGAGGAAAAATTGAATGTACCTGAAGTTGCAAAGAAGCAAAAGAAAGAAAAGCGTGAAGCTCGTAAAGAGAAAGAAAAGGTAATTGATAACGGAGACGGGACATTTACAAAGCAAATTTATTCTGTTCCTGTTCATAAGAAAAATAGTAAGAAAGAATACGAGGATCTTTCATCATCTTTAGTTGAAGAAGGACAGGTTATTAAACCGAAAAAAACATTCATTGGATCTGAGTTTAAGAAAGAACTTCATAACAATAACTATGTTTCTTTTAAAGATGGGGAAGATTTTCTTTCATACAAACTTCTCGATGCATCGAGTGGAGAAAGTACTGTTCGACCATTAAAATCAAAAGCGTTGTTTCATGATAATTTCTTGACTTATGAAAATATATTTGCAGGTGTGGATCTTAGACATATTGTGTCGGATACGGCTGTGAAAGAAGATATTGTCCTTAACCAAAAAACGGATTTGAACACTTTCCGCTTTGAAATAAACACCAATTTAAATGCAGTTCTTCAAGAAGGTGGCTCTATATCTTTCTTAGATGATAAAGATGAAGAGAGATATATTCTCCCGAAACCGTTTATGGCTGACTCCAATATTAATAAAGAATCAGGCGAATCACAGCGGTCTGATAATGTCCATTTCGAAATAGAAAAGCAGAGCAAGTCTAAATATATTCTTACCTTAACAGCAGATAAGAACTGGCTGCTAGATTCTGAAAGGGTTTATCCCATCTATATAGACCCGACAACTAAGACAGCAGGAACAACTCAGGATACGTTTGTATCAGATGCCTATCCAACGACAAATTATGGTGCATTCTGGGATTCTTCCGCAGGATTTTACTCCTTAAAAGTTGGTAAATATGATGCAAGCTCTGGATTAAACTATGCTTATTTAAAACAAGATGTAACACCATTTCAATACAGTGTCATTGATTCAGCCACACTTAAACTGTACACGGGACATTCTTATTATCCGAGTACCGTAACAGGAGTATGGGCTGATGAAGCGGGCGGCAGCAGCTCTTGGACTGAAACGGGAATGACATGGAACAACAAGCCTCCTACTAAAACAGCTAACATTGCAAGTGATACAGTCTACAAAGGTCAATGGGCTGAACTTCCTGTTACGAACACAGTAAAGAACTGGGTAGAAGGAAAAAGCACAAACTATGGTTTTAAAATTCATACAAGCACGTTTGGAACGTCTTATTGGAAGAAATTTTATTCGTCGGAGAACAGTACAAATAAACCGTTTTTGTCGGTTACGTATCATTATCCAACAACAACAACTCCTGTCAGCACAGCTTTCACATATGGAAACTCTTCCAACACAGGCTATGTGGATTTAAAGTGGAATGCGGTATCAGGAGCAACTTCTTATAAAGTATTAATTTTTAATGGGAAAGTGTATGAAGAATTCCCAGTGGGCAATGTTACATCGTGGTCGACTAAAAATCAGAAAATATGGCCAACACCGGAACAAATTTCAGCTAATGGCTTTACTGGCTTAAATCATTCAAAAACAGGTATGGAACTTCCGATCGATCCTTCTTATGTGTACAAAGCGTCTGGCGGCGGAACGTATGATAGTAGGAAGAACTATGCGATGCGTGTTGTGGCTGTATTTGATGGCGGTGAAAGTGCTGCATCTGAAGCCGCTGTTCCTGTAATTCCTGTCATGAGCCAGCCGGCAACACCTACAGGAAAAGCCTTTTCAAATGGAAATGGAACAGGATATGTAGATGTTCATTGGAAAGCTGTTGCAGGGGCAACGGGTTATAAAGTTTGGTTTTTTAATGGTAAAGGGTATCAGTCCTTCGATGCTGGAAACAGCCTGTTTTGGACAAGTAAAGGAAAGAAAATCTATCCGACAGCAGTAAATCGTTATTGGTACCACACGGATAAGCTTGGCACAGAGCTTTCTGCAGACCCTTCTGTTTTATACAGATATGCCCAAAACACGACATATGCCAATAATAAAAACTATTGGATACTTGTAAGTGCCTACAATTCTCAAGGTGAAACCGTTCCTTCTGGGTCGTACAAGCCTGTGCTGCCAACCTTAAATTTACCTTCAACACCAACGGGCACGGCTTATTCAAATTACGACGGGACCGGTTATGTAGATGTCAACTGGACGCCAGTACTTGGAGCAGCTGGCTATAAAGTCTGGATTTTTAATGGTAAAGGAACATATGATTTCGGCAAAACACCGTATCAGTCGTTTGAAGTTGGCAACACAACGTCATGGAGCTCTAAAGGAAAAAAAATCTGGCCAACAAAAGAAGAGATTGCCGATGTTAATAATCCTGAAGGTTACTTGCTTCATACGGACGGATTAGGCGAAGAACTTCCAGCAGATCCTTCACCTGTTTATCGAAAAGCTGGAAGTACGACATACGCGAACCATAAAAATTACTGGATTGCCGTTAGTGCATATGACTCGTTGGGTGAAACTGCCATGTCAGCTACATTCAGGCCAACAATCCCAACGCCTCCAGAGGAAGCACTGAAAGAAGAACTCCTTGGGTTTGAAGATTACTTCACGTATGGATCACATGAGATGGGAACCGGATCGCTATCTGTTAACGTTACGACCGGTAATGCTGTTATGGAGGTTCCTGATCAGGAGATGTATACGAGGGGAGCATTAGGGTTTACTTTTACCCGGTTTTATAATTCTCGTTCAAATCGTTCTTCTGCACTAGGAAAAGGCTGGTCATTCACAGGAGGAGAACTGCTTAAAAAAATCGAAGCAAGCGGCTCTGAGCCTGCTAAAATAGTCTACTACGATGAAGATGGCACTCTTCATACCTTTACGTATGACAGTGGTACGAATAGTTACACATCTCCAAAAGGGAAATACTTAAATTTAACTTCTGAAACGATAAATGGAAATACGGCTTATCGCATAAAAGATAAGGACCAGTTTTCGAAGGTATTTGAAGTCTCTCCTAATAATGGGGAATATAGACTTTATTCTTATGAAGATTTTTATAAGAACACCATTCGGTTTATTTACAATACATCAAATGAATTAATAGAGATTAAAGAGGTCGATAGTGCGGGTAACAAGGTGAAGAACAGCCTTTCTTTGACTTACCAAAACGGGTTGTTAGATAACATCAACTATATCTCAAAAAATTACAAGTTTGATTATAATAACGGCAAATTGATCCGTTCAACGGTAACGGCTGACGGTTCATCTGAAAGTATTGTTAATGAGTTCGGATATACAGCTGATGGATTGCTTGAAACATTTAAAGATGGGGAAGGGAATGTCAATACAGTTACGTACGCTTCAAATCAAATTATGGTAGAAGAGCCTGCTACTGAAAATACACCTTCTGAGTCTAATACGTATACTTTTGATTTTGCAAACAACAATTACGCATCAAGTAATCAAGAAGGTACAGTCACAACTTATAAAAGAGATGTAATCAATAATACGTTTGCTGTAAATGAAACTTTAACAAATAACAACAATGCTAGTACGAAATTCATATTTGATAATCATTACAATGTCACGTCTATTGTAGAGAAAAAGGGTGATGCACCACTAAAAACTCAATCGAATACTTTTGACTCAAATGGAAACTTGGTGAAAAGTTTATTAGAAAATGGTACAGAGACACCTAAAGTTAGTGAATTTAAGTATGATACCCTTAATCGAGTTATTGAAAAAATTGATCCAGAGGGCGAGAAAACATCTATTACTTATAGTACTGATCAAAGAACGATAACCAGTAGTGTGGGTATTGATAAAACCATACACGAATTTGATGCGTATGGACGCCAAATAAAAGTCTTGTATCCGAATAATACTTTTGAAACAACGCAATTCATTGATTCGGAAAACAAAATTATCCAAACAGATAAAGACAATAACTCGATAACCAAAACCTATACTGATTATGGTAGTGAGAAAACAGTCACGGATAAAGAAGGAAGAACCCAGTCCTACTCGTATGATCCGCTTTTTACCGATCGTGTATTTTCAATAACGGATGGTCTGCAAAATAAAACATCATATGATTATGACAAAAACGGGAACATTGCTGCTATTACGAATGCTAAAGGAATCAAGAAAAGTTATCTTTATAACGACAATGATTTACTTACGGATATTGTCATGCCTATTAATGCAGACAACACTATGAGGTTCAATTATTCTTATGATCTTGCTGGTAATTTACAAGAAACTATTAAGAATTCTGGGATTTCTATTAAAAACGAATTAATTAATGAAGATCAAGTAAGCTCCATTAAAGTTTCCAAAGAATCCGAAACCTTGATGGAAACATCAATTACGTATACCGATGGTGGTAATGCACAATCAATTGTTCATAATGACATTTCAAATAACGTTCAGTCTCAAAAGAGTTTTGAATATTATGACAGTGATTTACTTAAGCAATTAAATCAAGACAAATTCCAAGTAAATTATCAGTATGATAACGTTGAGCGTCCTGTGGAAAAAAGTTTAAAGTATACAAGTGAGAATGAAGCGTGGAATGTCATTCAAGGAATAATGTACAACAATGAAGGAAGGGAGAACACTCTCTCAACTTTAATAAATGGACAGAATGCTTTAACTTATGATTATTCCTATGATTTACCAAATAATAAGGTGGAAATTAGCTTCAACAGTGGATTGATCAACAAGGAAATGAGCTTTAAAAATAGTAACGTAGTGGAATTTATTAAATATACAGCTAGTGATGCTATAACTCCTTATGCACAATTTGAGTATCGATATGACGGTTCTGGGAACATATTGAAAGAAATTAGTGGACAAGGAGAAACAACGTTTAGCTATGACGCTAACAATCAGCTAACGCAAGAGACATTAACCAATGGTTCCATTATTGCTTACGAATATGATTCAGTTGGCAATCGTAAAAAAACGACTCGCAATGGTGAAGAAAGTATTTTTACTTATAATGATGGAAACCAAATTGTCACAAAAAATGGAATTCAGTATTCTTATGACCTAGATGGCAATCTCATTCAGGATGAAAGATTCGGCTATGAATATAACGGACTGGGTCAACTGATAAAGGTTAACGATCTTCAAAATAATGAAGTTGCACGTTATGAATATGACGAAGAGGGTATGCGCACCAAAAAAATCTCCGGAAATGAAACTCGTGAATATTTATATGAAGCCGGATCTCTCTTTCTAGAGATCGTAAAGGATAGCAGCGGGATCAAGCAATATAAGTACTATCAGTGGGATACTTCTAGAATTCCACTGGGCATGGTCATAAGTGAAAAAGATGAAAATCTAGAGTGGAAAGAAAAAAAATATCATTTTATTACGAATCAGCGTGGAGATGTCATCCAAATTCTTGATAACTCACGAAACCAAGTAGGTTCTTACTCATATGATTCGTATGGAAATGTATTATCTGAAGATGGAGTGTTGGCGTCAGATAATACAATCCGCTATGCAGGATATTATTATGATGTTGAAACTAAACTTTATTACTTGCAAGCTAGATATTATAATCCAGATAACGGGTGCTTCTTATCCTATGACCCATTTCCTGGAGATGCAGATGACCCTATCTCCCAAAATGGATACACTTATGCAAACAATAACCCAGTTGTATATGTTGACCCTGATGGAGATTTCCCTTGGTGGATTCTGGCAAAATTTGCTTACGGTGGTGCTATGAATTCTTGGGATATTGTTTGGAATTTTTATAAGAAGAATGGACTTAAGTGGAGTAAATGGAGAAATAATTTTCCTTTAAGTAAATTCGGAAAAGCTTTTGTAGTCGGTGGAGTTACCGAAGTTTTAGGGATAAGCTGGACAAAAGCTTTGAAATACACGGGTGTATCCAACAGGGTGGTTCATGCTATTAACTTTATTAAAACTGAGTCACAAAAGTATCTTTATAACACTCTTTCAAGAGGAGAAAAACCAAATTTCTGGGATCTCATTACTCATATCAGAAATGCTAGATTGGGCAATTTTGGTACATTCCTCGATGTCTTATCTAAAATATAATCAAGTTTGGCAGTAGGAGAGTCCTAAATGAAAAAAAAATTAAGTTTTCTAGTCATCGTGCTTGTAGGAATTAGTATTTTAATATTAAACTTCCCTATCATTCACTTTCCTGTCAACATGCCGGAAAAATTCACAGGGATGGACTACAGACCGAAGTATATACCATTCCAAACAACGAATGAATATTCTACTATTATTTCTTGTGGGAGAAATTGTGTCGAAATTAACTATCATTATGAAAATAATGATTATCAACTTTCCATATTAGCAAGTGAAAAAGTAAGTTTCTCAAGTGAACCCATTTGGAATAAGGAAAATAGGGTCAAGGAAACAGATTATTACTTTATGAGAGACCCTAATTCACAACTTCTTGCTTGGGTAGATGAGAAGAGGGAAACTGAATTTTTCATCGAAAATAAAGGCAAGGTGCTTGAAAAAGAAACAATGATAAAAATCGCTCAATCTCTTAATGATTTACAGAAATAATTTGAAACTGGTTTATGTAACTTAAATGATTTAGAATATGAAACTAGAGCCACATCTCCATTTGAGATGTGGCTCTTTTATTTGCTAGGAAGGTAAATGCAAAAGGGAGAGCCACAAAATGATGATATGTTCTTACGCTCAAATCGGATTTCTATCGAATGGGTCATCCTCTTTTTGTTAAAGGTTACATCATAGGTGATATGAAAAATATAAAAGATAGCATGATATGACGATAATCGGGAGCACAATTGGTGTTCTTTTTTAATATGCTAGTACAAGGAGGTTAGTAGTTTGGGTTATAAAATTACGTATGACTATATACGAAAAGGAAATGCGCGGCCGGGCGATGCTCTGCGAGGTCCGCTTTTCGCAGTTGCGCATGACACAGGGAACCCGGGGTCCACAGCGCGTGAGAACCGGACTTATTTTGATACACAGCAGCCTTCTGCAAGTGCACATGTGTTCATTGATGACAAAGAGATTCTCGTCATCATTCCGTTGAACGAGAAAGCCTGGCACGTGCAGTATGATAAACCGAAAGATAATCAGCTCTTTGGCGACGATGCGAATGATGCAGCGATTGGAGTAGAGCTCTGCTGGGGCGGCGCGATCAATTTCCGAGAAGCTTACAAGCGCTATGTCTGGTTCTTCGCTTGGCTCTGTAAGAAGTACAAGTGGGATCCACTCAAGAAAATCGTCAGCCACAAAACACTAGATCCAGAGCGCCGATCAGATCCTGATAACGCTCTTAGCCAATACGGCAAAACATTTGCTCAGTTATTGAATGACGTGAAGAAGGAAATGGAGGCGGCCGATGTGCCAAAGGAAAAACCACAGGTGATCAGCCCGTTCGCACAGGATGCACATAAGTGGGTAACAGAAAACGGAATCTCAGACGGCAGCCGGCCGCAGGATGCCGTCACTCGCCAAGAAGCGTGGTACATGCTGCAAAAGGTGCATGAACACACAATCAGGGAAGTGCAGAAGCTTTTGGATGCAGCAAAGGAAGAGAACACTTAATCGCTGTCTTCTACTGATATTCAAGACACAGGGCACCATTATTACTTGCATGAAGTATTTCAAGTTAACCTTAAAAGAACCTGCTCATGTAGCAGGCTTTTTTTTATTTTCCGAGTAGAAAGAATAATGAAATAATTACCATTTATCGACAAAATATGGTATATTACTCCTAGAACAAATAGCCTACTTGGTTTTGAGAGGTTGGTCAGAGTTGAACCTAGATAGTCTGCACGAAAAAATTAACCACAAAATAGAAGAGTTACAAGAGCTTTCTGTAATGGTAGATCGATTGACAGATCCTCGAATGGTTACGTTAAGTCAGGAATTAGATCAGCTCATACTGGAATACCAGCATTTCCTTATATCTAAAAAAAGCCCATCTTCTTGAGAGTGGCTTTTTTTAGTTTTCTGAAAATTCCCTTATACAAATCGTAGTAACATGCTAAAATTGAAGTGATTTATTCAATAATTTTAGCAGGAGCTACTGATATGATACATACTAATGAAGGCAGAACAAAATTGTCATTGTGGTTAGACAAACAGGGACTGGATGTTGAATGGTTAATGACCAGAACCAAATTATCTAAAGAAATCATATTAAAGTCTGTGAAAGATAGTGATTACAGACCAAGTGGTTCAGCAATGCGAGTGATATTAAGCGTGCTCAAAGAAAAGCAGAGTACAGTAAAGTTAAGTGATTTCTGGGATGTATAAGTTCACACCATGAGACAGCGGAGGGAAGAATATGCGCAAGCTTACCAAGAACCAGCTGAAAATTATTGCCGCAATCAGCAGCTATATGGAGCAGCATCCGCATCCCCCGACGGTTAAGGTAATTACTGAGATAACCGGTCTCCCTTGTGAAAAAAGTGTTCAGAAGTATCTGGATCGCTTGAAGGCCAATGGTGTTGTTACATGGGAGAGAGGTAGATTGTCTACTTTGAAAATTATTGCGATTAATTTATAAATAATAAAAGACCACCTTATAGTGGCCATATAACAAGGAGTATGGGAACGGTTCGGTGGTTCTTGTGCTTCTTTTTTTATTAAGTTGCGACAGCTTCCATTATATACTTCGTTAGTTTATCTCTGATAGTTGAGCAGGAGAACAGTCACGATGCTTCTATCTATCGGCGAACAAATAAGTTAATCCATCCAAGTGTAGTTGCTTCATTAGCTTTTTGATAAGTAGCTTCTTGAAGTTGTTGCATTATTCTTAGTTCGTTAATTTGTTCTTCATGTCTAACCTCTTGTTCAAACAAGTTTATCGCTTCCTTCAAAGAATCTGCCCTTCCGTTCTTGAAGTAAGTTATAAAGCGGTCCAGAGCATATAAGTTTCTATAAGTCATTGGAACTAACGATTCTTTCTCTAATTTATCAAAGTAAAATTCTTTTTCACTAATAATCTTATTAATTCTGTTTCTGTTTTTATTTATTTTATTTTTATACAACTTGTTGTTAAGTCGATTAAATAAGATTGAATACAAAATTAAGCTACCGATAAATAATGGAGGAATTAATAAATCATTTGTTGGATCAAAGTCCAAGATCATGGATAATGGAGCAGTCACAATAGAATAAACAAAAACTATTAATATAAAGAAAATAAAAAATCCAATAATATGCAAGAACCACGGTAAGTTTAAGGGTTTGATATGATAAGAGTTTTATTCATTATGATTTTTAACTAATGAACTTACACTATCCTTCGTACTTATTAAGTTACTAATAATGTGATTTTTGTCGCTAAGAGTGCTAATTATTTCTGACATTCGATTACCTTCCTATTCTACTAATTAGTATTGTTTAAGAATTACACAAATATTATCGACAATATTTAACAATTTTTAAGGGCGTTAAAATCATAAATAAAAAATCCACCATACACATGTGTTGGTGGGTTTCACAATATAAAAACACTGTGAAATTATAGTTGTATTGACGAAGATGGAATCTACATACTGATTAATCGAAGTCTATAAGCTTCGTCGATGAAGGGTTTTATCTGTGCTAACTCCTCTACCCACTCGAGTCTGATATAGACTTCACCTTGAGTGAGCTTGGTGTTATCAGTAGATTGGTAGTTATGTTTAAGAAGTTCATCAATTTCTTTTTGCATTTGAATGGCTCGTTCAGTATGGAATTTATTTCCAAGATGGAGAACAAAGCATACTTTTCTGGCCACTGTGATTGTAGCGAATTTATAATTTCCTATTTTACTTATGTAGCCGATACAATCCGTCCTTTGTCCATTCTTATACCGCTCATGATAATCTTCAACTTCATTTTGATAAGGACTTTCAAAATAAAGATAATCATTTATTTCTCGCGCTAGTTCTCTTGCTTTTGAGGTTTTAAACAGCTGGTAAAAGAACTCGTTGGATTTTTTAGCATTCTTTGTTATCAAGAAGAATCCCCCTCTTTTTTATAGTGATTATACCAATTATTTACTTTGATTGTACCCTATAGAATTTTTCCGAACGGTTGTTTCCTCGCTTGGGAAGATTGGGAGTATAAGTACTTCATGAATAAAGTGTTATGGGACATTCTCCTTCTTGAATAGCTTTTAATGGGAGGGATGCTCATGAAAGAAACATTTGATTTGGACGTTGTTGAAGCAAGTGGGAAAGGATCAGAGGAATTAGTTAAGAAAACTAGTGAGCTTGCTAATGATATTAAGTCTCGAATTCAGAACGCTGATACGAAGGCAGTTTTGGTGGGCAGACTTGTAATGTTTGACACTCGTGGAAAAGTTAATACTCATTCTAGGATTAAGGTAATTAATCCAAAAAAACTTAATGATTATGTTCAAAGTATTCGACAGCCCATAATTCGAAAAAGGATACGTGGATTAGCTAAAGAGAAGTCTCTTAAGCAATCTGAAGTTAAAAAAATAACAAAACAGTATATAAAATTAAGAAGCCAAGCTAGCAAAGATGTAAATGAAATTAAGTTGGTTGAAGAAATAACTGAAAATGTGCATCAAGAAACTTTACTTGCAGATATGCTTTATAAATACGATAAACATCTTAAGCAATTATTCGATACTTTAAAAACAATGCAATGTTATGAAGAGATTTTTACAACCGAAAACCTCCGACATATTAGTAAGAATAACCGTTTGTTAGCTCGAGAATTAGAAAAATGGATTAATGATTGATGGCTGTAGAATCTCCCTTATTAGGGGGATTTTTTGATTTCAGCTAACCTGTGCTGGATGAAATGTAAAAATAGCATTTGGTTGTTTTTAACTGGATGATTTCTATTTTTGATAAATTTTTAATTTGCAAGTGATCTCTTGGACAATAAAAGCTGATGTACTCTTAATAAAATCCCTTTACATAAAATTAATTTTTTTACAATTTTTACTGTTTTTTTAGAAGAGATATATTAAACTTATTAAGGTTTCTTAGAATAAACAGACAGAAAAAGTTTGTGCATAGGGGAGTCATAATTATATGAAGTGGTTAAGGCTAATAGTTTTATTTTGTTTAGTATTGTCTCAATTACCGATTGCAACTGTGTTTGCGGGAGTTGATATCACTAATCCAGTGTTTGACAGTATAAGTCTAGACAAGAGAGAAGTTAAAGTTGGAGATACAATTAATTTCACAATAAAAGCAACCGATAGTGAATCCGGGTTGAAAGATAGTGGTTTTTTGTATTATAAAACTCCATTAACTGAAAAAAATCATTACATCAATATCAACTACAATACTGCAACGGGTAACTATGAAGGCTCATTAACCATGACAGAAGCTATGGAATCTGGGGAATGGAAAGTATCTTGGATTACAATTTATGATAATACTGAAAATCATACAACTGTTTATGGACCTTTGGAAAATAGTAACTTTACATTGTCAGAAACTACAACAGATACGAATAGACCTGTATTTAATGGAATTAATATAGATAAGACAGATGTACGTGTTGGAGATACTATTAATTTCATTATAAAAGCAACAGATATTGAATCTGGGCTAAAAAGTAGTGGCTACTTGTATTATAAAACACCTCTAACAGGCAAAAATCATTACATTAATATTAATTATAATGCTGGAACTGGTAACTATGAAGGTTCATTAACCATGACAGAAGCCATGGAATCTGGGGAATGGAAAGTATCTTGGATTACAATATACGATAATCTTGATAATATCACTACCATTTATGGACCAATTGATGGAGGGAATTTTAATTTAACAGGAACAAGTGCGGATATTAATAAACCTACTATTGAAAGTATAAGTCTCGACAAACAACATTTAAAAGTAGGTGATACCGTTCATTTTTCCATAAAAGCAATGGATAATGAATCTGGACTGAAAAGCTCAGGTTACTTATATTATGAGACTCCTTTAACAGGAAAGAAGCAATATATCAATATTAGCTATAATGCTACAACCGGAGCTTATGAAGGTTCTTTAAAAATGACAGAAACAATGGAACCAGGTATATGGGAAGTAGCTTGGATTACTATATATGATCATACAGAAAATAACACCACAGTTTATGGTCCTTTTGAAGGAACTAGCTTCACTCTAGAAGATTACACTAAAGATTTTATCAGCCCTTCTTTCAATGGAATGCATGTTGACAAAAAACTCTATGAAACTAACGCTTATGCAAAACTAACCGTTAATGCTATGGATAACACGATGGTTAAGAGTGTTCAAGTGAATTATTTGAAACCTATTACAGGTGAAACAGAGTCTATTATTTTATTAAAAGATGCAGATGAAACATTCACAGCAAATTATTACATACCCACTGATGCAGAATACGGAGAATGGAAGGTCTCTTCAGTAGAAGTAATAGATCTTAACAATAATACAACAACGATAACAAGCGGCTTAGAAACGGGAGATTTTACTGTCCTAAAACCTATTGCATCTCTAGGACACAAGTTTGTTATGAGTAACGAAACCTGGTCCTACCAAACGATTAACGGAGATGTATATATTGGACCTGAGGCTATATTAACAATTGATCAAAATGTAACAATTAATGGAAATGTTTATGTTCTAGGTGCGTTAAGAAGTTACGGAGGACTAACGGTAAATGGCGCCCTGAATGCTAGAAGTATTTCAATGGGCTACAAATTTTATTATTACAATGGTGATGCTACCTTCAGTGGCTCTAATTACGTAAATACAATGAGTGCCACATATTATCCATTAACTGAAGTACCAATGGAATTGTATGAAACGCCATTAATTAAAGAAGATGGAAGAATTGACATTTTGGGAGCAACGATACCAGTTGTTGATGTTTATCTGGATAATCAGAAGCTGAACGTAAAAAGTGATGGAACGTTTAGATTCACGGATTATTATATTGGTGATCGTAAGGAAATTACCTTTATGTTTGTTGATGTATTTGGAAAAACAACATATAAAAGCTACAAAGTCTATTCCAATGACAAGCCGGTTGTTTCGATTGATAAATCAGATGGCATTTATTTAGGAAACCAATACATTGAACTCTCGCTTTCTAAAGACGGAACCATTTACTATACGCTTGACGGAAGCGAACCTACAGCAAGCAGCACCGTCTATAGCAGCCCTATCACGTTAAATGATTCAACGGTTTTAAAATATATGGCTGAAGACGAAATTGGCAATAAGTCCGAAATCTATTCTAAGAATTTTGATTTGTTCTTTGTTAATGAAGTGACAAATGCGAGCAATACAGTTACGGGTAAAGGGCAGCCAGGATTAACTGTTAATTTTACCGTTAATGAACAGACGTACTCAGCAGTCATTAATGATTCAGGAACATTTAGGGTTGAGATTCCTAATCTTGAAGAAGTTAAGGATATCTCTGTTTCTGCTAGTGATGAACTAGGTAATGTAAGCAGCCCTTACGAAATTGGAGTCAAAGATGTTATAGCTCCAAAGGTTAGTGGAATTGAGCAAGCTGGAATTTATAACAACGACAAAATCATAACGTTCAATGAAGGAATTGCTACATTAAATAGTGCAGCAATAAATAGCGGTGATTCTGTTAAATACGATGGTAATTATATTCTTGTGGTAACAGACGATTCAGGAAATGAGACGACAGTTAATTTCACAATTGATAAAACAGCACCTGTTGTAAGTGGTGTTAAAAATGATGATGTTTATAACCAAGATGTAACTATCAACTTTAATGAAGGCAGTGCAAAAATAAATGGCGAAACGTTCACTAATGGAACAGTTGTTAAAGATGAAGGAGACTATTCTCTAGAAGTTACTGATCTCGCCGGCAACATTACCAATGTGAGCTTTACAATTGATAAAACTGCACCAGTTATTACTGGGGTGGAAAATAATAAATCCTATAATCAGGATGTATCTGTTCAATTTAACGAAGGTATAGCAACTCTAAATGGTATACCTTTTACTGAATCAATGATAACAGCAGAGGGAGATTATACGTTAAATGTAACCGATGCTGGAGGAAATAAAACAGAGGTAAGATTCGAGATTGATAAAACAGCTCCAAAGGTAAGTGGCGTTGAACATGGCGGTTTGTACAATAAAGATGTATCTATCTCTGTAAATGAAGGAACAGCTCATTTAAATGGAGCAACGTTTACTTCTGGAACAAAGGTTGATGAGGAAGGTACTTACACGCTGATAGTTACGGATAAAGCTGGAAACCAAACTACAGTAGAATTTACTATCGATAAAACTTCACCAATTGTGAGTGGTGTCAAAAACAATGAATCTTATAATAAAGAGGTTGTGATAACGTTTGAAGAAGGTACTGCTACACTTGATAGTGAAGTGTTCCTTTCTGAATCATCTGTGGAAGCCGAGGGCATTCATACTCTGGTAGTGATTGATGCAGCAGGTAACCAGACATCAGTAAGTTTTACTATCGATAAGACTGCACCTCAAGTAAGTGGTGTAGAAAATGAAGCTATGTACAATAAGGCTATTAGTCTTTCATTTAATGAAGGCACTGCTAAGCTGAATGGTGAAGTTGTTCTGTCTGGAACGGTCGTTCAAGCTGATGGATCTTATACCCTAGAGGTTATTGATGAGGCCGGAAATAAAACGGTTCTGACATTTATCATTGACCAAACGTCGCCTGTTGTGAGTGGAGTAATCGATAATGGAGTTTACAATCACAACGTTAAGATTACCTTTAACGAAGGTACTGCACTTTTAAATGGATTGCCGTATTTAAGCGGAACAGAGATTGATAGTGAAGGTGCTTATAAATTTGAAGTAACCGATCAAATTGGAAACAAATACGCTGCAGATTTTGTCATCGATAAAACACCTCCAGTTGTTAACGGAGTAGAAGATAATGCAGTTTATAACCAAGCAGTCGTTCTTACCTTTAATGAAGGAACTGCAACTTTAAATGCAGAGCCTTTTAAGAGCGAAACAAAGGTTGAAGCTGAAGGAACATATACACTAATTGTCATTGATCCTGCAGGGAATCAAGTATCGAATAGCTTCACGATTGATAAGACCGCACCAAACGTAATGGGTGCAGCGGATAATGGATTATATAATAAAGATGTCACGATTACTTTTAATGAAGGCACTGCAGAATTAAATGGAGCATTAATCTCAAGTGGGACTATAGTGAAAGGAGAAGGAACACACAAGTTAGTAGTGAGCGATAAGGCCGGGAACAAAACGGCGATACAATTCACTATAGATAAAACAGCTCCAGCAATAAGTGGAGTAGTTAATGGTAGTACTTATAATAAAGATGTGATGGCTGCATTTAGTGAAGGAACAGCTGTACTTAATGGGCGTACCTATAAAAGTGGTACTATCGTTAATGTGGCAGGTGTGTATACACTAGTTGTAACGGATGCATCAGGGAATAAAGCAACAGTAAAGTTTACGATTGATAAGAAAGCTCCAAATGTACCGGTGATTAACACGGTGTCAGATCAATCTACTGCTGTAAGCGGGAAAGCGGAAGCTAATTCAACAGTAAAGCTTTATATCTTCGGCAGATACCAAAAAAGTGTAACGGCAGATCGCTATGGTAATTATAAATTTGCAATTACAAAGCAAAAAGCAGGAACTTCTATTAAAGTAACTGCGACAGATAAAGCAGGTAACATCAGCAGTCCAAAAGAGGTAAAAGTTTTAGATAAAACACCGCCTGCTATCCCTACAGTCAATAAAGTCACCTATAAAACTACTACTATCACAGGCAAGGCCGAAAAAAGTGCCACCATCTATGTGTATAGAGGGACGACTTATTTAGGGAAAGCTATTGCGGATTCTAAGGGCGCTTTTAAGGTGAAAATTAAAGCGCAAAAGAAAGGCACATCGTTATCGGTTTATGCTAAAGATGCAGCTGGGAATAAGAGCGGGAAGCGGGCTGTGAAGGTTTATTAAATTCATCTTAAGAAAAGTGAAAAACCCTCAAGCTTAAACGGCTTGTGGGTTTTTTCGATTAGTATAGTGAGCATTTTAAGTATATCTGCTACAGCAATTTACCTAAGGGGAGCACGTGTTCAGTTTTATTTCAATGTGAGTAATGGTAGTGATAATGTCATCAATGACTTTGCGTTTACAACTAGAACGTATGGTACGGAAATATTCATTTACGATAAAGTCTCAACGACTATAGACTATGCCCAGGAACCAAATTATGAGGTATAGTCGATTGGATGTGATGAATAATGAATCTATAGTAACCCTAATCTAAGGTGTAGTTTTCTTAAATCGGGATTTCTTTTTTTGCTTTTAACAGTACTTTTTGTTCCGTTTTTTAAACAACTGTTTAAAAAAAGAACCTAAGAAATGATAATATAAAGTTATGTAAAATATCACCATAATTCAGATCCGATGAATTGTCTCTCAATCCAACTAGTAGATTGATTAAAAGGCAACTTTAGAGATAATAGAGCAGGAAAGCAAGGGGTTAACATGAAAGAAATATTCGGTGGCAGAAAGCTAATTGCTACGTTTTTTTCTAGTCTTATTTTTTCAATGTATGGAGGGTTTGCTTCTGCTTGGAACAACGGACATCCTGGATATAGTTTCTTAGCATTTACGTTTATGATTATCATGTATGCGGGAGCGATTATCTTTGTTTATGGCAATCTTGCTTCATTAGTTGTAGAGGTGTTACTGATATTTTGGGAAAAGAAAAACAAGTTACGAGTCGCAGTATATATTCTGCTGCACGGGGTTTTCGGCGCATTACCGGCCTTATATGTTAAAAATGCAGGGTTTATTTTACTCGGAGTACCCGTGGCTATTCTATACGCGGTCATCGATTTATGGGTAAAGGACCGGTTTGATAAAGGAAAAAGAATTGTTCTGTTGCCGGCGATCGTATTTGGTTCTTTTGCTTTGATCACGCTGACTCTTGGTCTTTTTGGAAATGCAATTAACAATGCAATAGACCCTTTTACAGCAGAAGACGCGATTGAATATGTAATTTATGAACCTGACAACACTTTGGGGAGTTTCCCGAAAGAGGATAAAGTTGTAACAGAAAATGTATCCGGATATGTTATCACAAGAGAAACCTCTATTAAAAAAACGGGAGATTATTCATATATCATCACTTTAAAAGAGAACTGGACAAAAGGTGAACTGAGCGGCTCATGGACAGCAAAGTATGATGTAGAAAGAGGCTCTTCATGGGTAATACATAGAGATCTACACGAGCCGTTGTTCTCGAAAGAATAGTTAACATAATCGGGGTACGGTACCTTTTCCTGAGGTAACGTACTGATTGGATGATTTATCCAAAATCCTCGGCTGGAAAGAGGGAATCCTTCCAGTAGGGATTTTTATGTACTTACTCATAATTTTGTGTCAGCAAACGATGCCAGTTTTTAATGCGAAAAAAAATTTATAATTTTTGTTTCCTAACTCGCTCGCCATTCGTCTAATAAGTAAATAGAACGCTGCGGCATATCCGGAATGCTGACGGCGATTATTCACAAAAAAGGCGGAGGCAATTTTAAAATGAAAAAAGGTTTTTTGTTTTTCCTAAGTATGGTCATGGCATTTTCAATCTGGGGAGCGTTTGGCGCAAGTGCGGCAAATGCAGCGGCGAAAACGAAAGAGCAGGTTTATCTGGAAAGGGCGCGCGATTTGCAGAGGAGTACGTTTGCCGGCATAAAAACAAAAGCACAGGCTTATGCGTTGATGGAAAAAGGATTTACTACTGAATTCACTCGTAAGTTCGTCAATTATTATTATAAAAGTAAAGGGTTTAACGCAAAAGGGGAGCTGATTTACTCTGTTCCGCCAAGTGATGACATGAGTTACGCTCAAACCGGGTTCTGCTGGAACAAAAAATGCCTAAAAGGAAAGACAAAATACCCTTCTGTCAAATATACAACTAGAGGTGGCAATCTGTTCGTAACCATATCGCAGTATCAGTACAACGAGCTATCTGGCAATCACGTCTACACGGTTAAGATGACCAAGACAAAGGATTCCAAAGAACCGTTAAGAGTTCACTCTATCCAGCGAAAATACGATTGAAATAGGAAAGGAAGTGCGTAGCCCGCGCTTTCTTTTTTATATGTACAGGTCATCTTATCATTGGAATTTATGGTAATATTTAGTTATTGCTCATAAAAGTAAAGGCAGGTTAACGCAAAATGAAAAAGAATTTGTTGTTCTTTTTACCCTTTGTTTTCCTTATAAGTCTTGGAATCTATTATTCTTCTTATCCTTTATTAAAAGAGGAAAGTAAGGAAGAAATCATCCGGTCCATAGAAGAATTTCATAATAACGATGAGGAGCCAGAAGTTACAATCCATCATATTATTAACGATCTTTCCTTCGGCAGTTCAAATAGGATAATTTTATATGAGACGAATAACGAAACAACGGGATATGCCTATTTGGATCGGAACTTATTTGGCCGTTATAAAATCAATTATGTGACTTTAGGCACTTCGGAATTTAGCTATGAACATCTAGAAACGAGTGAAGGACCGTTTTTTCTTTTTTACGGAGAAAACAAAAACAACGTAGAGGCAGTAAACTTACCGATTAGTTACAACATTGAGGATGAAAATACTACTTATAAACTGGAAAAGATGATAACTCTATCAAAAGGAAAGTATTTTTCCTCAGTTAGTACTTTGCCAGAAAAAGTGAAGGATTCTTTCATGGATTCTAATGATTTTCATAACTCAAATTTGGCATTTTTTGAATAGATGCAGAACAGATGCAAACAAGTGCTAGGAGGTTTATATGAGTAGAAAAAAATTGGGGATCACTTTGCTTATAGCAGGTTTATTAATGATTGTATTCAGTCCTGATTTGGCCCTGGAGTGGACATCTTATATTGATTATAGAAGTGATGAAAGATATTTGCTTGATTATGTTATAAGATCCTTTATTTTCATTTCGATTGGATTTACAGGTTTAATCGTAGGTTCTTTTTTACTTATTTTTAAGGGGAACAATAGGAATTGACAAGTAACAAGGGGAGCGAGGTGGACGGCGATGCTAAATAAAATACAAGGTTCCTTGCTTGGCTTTGCGATTGGAGATGCATGGGGAGGCGTTACCGAGTTCATGACGCCGAGTGAAATTAGGGAGAAGTATGGGAGCGTGGATGATTATACATTCGGCGGAGGGGTGTGGAATTTAGCACCTGGAGAGACGACCGATGATACCGCCATGACCATCGCTGTGGCGAAAGGGATTCTGGCTTGCCCTGAAGATCCGCTTGAAGAGATCGGCAAGGAATTCTTGTTATGGAGAGATTCAAGACCAAAGGATATTGGGAATATCATTCAAACCGCGTTCGATTGTTATGAAGGCGATTGGTTCGATGCTGCCCTCAAAACACATGAATATTTGAATGGAAGAAGTGCAGGCAACGGAACTCTTATGCGATGTCTGCCGATCGCGCTATACTATTCTGATCCCGATAAAATGACAGAGATTACGATACAGCAATCCAAAATGACACACTATGACGATACGGCGTCAGAGGCTTGCGTCATCTATAACCAAATTGCGCGCAGGCTGCTTGAAGGGGAAGAGCTAAAAGAATCCATTGCAGCTGAGGTACAGGGCACAAGATATGAAGGCATATTTGAAGAAGAGCCAGACTGCCCGGCAGATGGCTATGTCGTTCATACGCTGAAATGGGTCCTGCATTACCTGTGGCGGTATGATTCCTACAAAAAAATGATGACAGCTGCCGCAAACAAAGGCGGAGACAGTGACACGATTGCCGCAATTGCAGGCGGGCTAAAGGGAATTCATGTTGGATTAGAAGGACTAGGTGTGGACACTTCGAGATTACTGGGTGAAAAAGAGCTAATGACATTAGGAGAGAGAATTTATCGTAGTAGATTAGAAGTTAAGCATGCTAAGTAGTAAGGGTTCTCTCGTCGAATGTTTAATAATTACAAAAAAGCCTTCTCTTTATAAAGAGAAAGCTTTTTGTTATAAAACGCTGAGATATAGATCGAGTGAGGCTTCAGTTTCTAAAGCGATTAGGTGGATGAAGTCATCATAGTTTTTGGTTGTGTGGGCTTTGTCTAGTGCTTCGTAGTAAGCAAGGCGATTTTGTATTTTAATGATAATTGGAGGGAAGCCTGCCTTCAGTAATTCAAGATTCATTAAGAGGCGGGAGGTTCGTCCGTTTCCGTCTATGAAAGGATGGATACCTACGAAAATGGCATGTAGTTTAGCGGCCCGTTCTATTGGATGCAGTTTTTGTGCGTCGCAGTTAAACCAATTCATCATCTCTTCCATTTCTTCTTGAATTCGAAAATGAGGCGGTGGTGTATGCTGAGCGCCTGCAATGAGGACTTGTTGATCTCGGTAAACACCTGCATAGTCATCATGAATTCCTTTGAGCACCAGGCGATTAAGGTTTTTTATCTGCCATTCAGAAAATGGTTCGTTCTTCTGTACAATGTCTTCTACATAAAGAATAGCGTCACGATGATTAATGACTTCTAAATGTTCCCTCATCGTTTTGCCACCAACAGTAATCCCCTCAAGAACAACCTTTGTTTCATTCATTGTGAGCGTATTGCCCTCGATTGCATTAGAATGATAGGTCCATTCCAATAACATCTTTTCCCTCAAACTATTCAAAGTGTGCTTAGGTAGTGGTCTTTTTAAATCGAGCTGCATCTTCTTTTCGTCAATAGAAGTAAACATGATGACATCCGCCTCCTTTCATTTTCAAATGGACAGTTGATAAATGTCTAAGAATCTCGGCTACCGTATCTCGAAATCAAATGAATCTATTTACCTTACAAAATCCTTTTGTTTTAAGGTTAATGGTTATATTTAATTATATATAATTACACTATTTATGTACACGAGGAAGCGGAGGCGGATGGTTCCTGGGCTTCATTTTAATAGGGTATGACAATGGTAACAGCGAGTTTGACGATTAAAGTGAATTAAATTTACAGAAACTAAAACCCCGATTCAAAATGTTGAATCAGGGTTTCATTTTCTTTGGCTAATTTTAAACAACTGTTTAAAAATCCATTATTTCTTCATCCCATTCCCCAAAACCTCATTCGTGTTTTTATCAATAAATACTGTAATCTCTTCATCATGGGTTTTAAACGAGACGATGACTAATTCCTTACCTTGTACATTCACATATTTGTCTGTTTTATTGTTCTTTATTTCTGTATCTCCAGTAGGTGTATAGCTCGTGACCTGTGCCAGCTTCCAATTCTTTATCGTTTTTTGAGAACGGGGATGTACATAATCGTATGCTATTTTTATTTCCTTAGAGTAAATGATCGAGTCGCCAAACCAGATGTAAGAGAGTATCAAAACGGGTATTAACAGTGTGATGATTAATTGTATTTTCCTCATATTAGCCCCCTTGGTTATCGGCGTAGTGTTTGTTTTCATAATTTTACCATTTATAGGCATTTTCACGCTACGCAAATATATCAGCAGTCTTTTTTTAGGCACTTTCTCAAGTCCTGGGCATATGATGATGGCAATAAGTCTTAAGGGAGTGGGTACTGTGCATGATACAGCGAATACACAGCCACAGGGTTTGGAATTCATTCTTGC
The DNA here is from genome assembly GCF_002245695.1 of Fictibacillus aquaticus. Classification (GTDB taxonomy): domain Bacteria; phylum Bacillota; class Bacilli; order Bacillales; family Fictibacillaceae; genus Fictibacillus; species Fictibacillus aquaticus. Next base: position 588,837 of record NZ_NOII01000003.1, read on the forward strand.
TGGAATTCAAAGAGAACGTTCGCTATTGGAATGCTATAACCGTTTAGCACATGCGGCACCAGATCAGAATCACAGGAACGCTATTTTTTATGCTTTAGAGTCGAAAAAAAATCATTTGAGGTATTTTACAGAACTGTACACCACATTAACAGGAAAACAGCCTGAGTATGAAAGACGTCATGTGGAGTTTCAAAGTTACGAAGAGGGACTGCAAAAAGCGTATCAGATAGAGGAAGAGGGCTGCCAGTTCTATCAAAGCAACTATTATCGCTGTTATCATCCTTATGTTCAGCAAGCGTTATTACAAGCGGCTTACCAAAAAAGAGCAAGTGCTGAGCGTCTTGGATGGTTAAAAAAGCGTATTCCTATTGAATTGAGAGATTATGGCGGCAAACCGTTTGTTGTTAACATTGACGAAGCTTCAAAACAAAATAAAACGTACCGAACGGCTTTATGGACAGGAGACAAATTGCAAGTGACGCTTATGAGCATAGGGGTAGGGGAAGACATCGGTTTAGAAGTTCATCCTACGACCGATCAATTTTTGCGTATAGAAGAAGGTCAAGGACTTGTACAGATGGGTGACAGTCCCAATAACTTAGATTATCAAGTCCAAGCTTATGATGACTTCGCAATTATGATACCCGCTGGAAAATGGCACAACCTGACCAATACCGGAAGAAAACCAATTAAACTGTATGCGATATACGCCCCGCCTGAGCACCCGTTTGGTACTGTTCATGAAACGAAGGCTATTGCGATAGCAGCGGAATGAATAGGGAAGCACGGAAAATCACAAAAAATCCGAGTAAAGACTTTAAACAAAGTCCATACTCGGATACTTTTTTATTATCTAGTCGCAGCGTACACATCGATGACTCCGTTTCCATAATAGAACGAATCACCAAGTGGTACAGCTGTATCATTTAGCTTCTGACGTACTTGGACGTTGGAGAGTCCTGGGTTGCCTGCCATGATGAGGGCGGCAGCTCCTGCAACATGAGGTGAAGCCATTGAGGTTCCATTATAGCTGCTGTATCCGTTTCCTGGAACCGTACTAAGAATGCTCACACCTGGGGCCATAACCTCGAGCTCAGTACCTACGCTAGAGAATGAAGCGCGGTTGTTGCTGGAATCGACAGCGCCGACTGCCATTACTGATGTATATTTAGCAGGATATCCGATCGTATTCTGCTTACCTTTCGTTCCGGAATTACCAGCAGCCGCAACGACTAGCACACCTGAGTTATAGGCGTTGTCACATGCTGCTTTAAGCGCTGTTGAGCCAGAGCTTCCGCCTAAGCTCATGTTGATGACATCCATATTGTTGGCAACAGCCCATTCAATTCCTTGAATGATGCCGCTGTAAGTTCCGCTTCCAGAACTGTCGAGAACTTTTACGGCATAAATGTCAGCTGAATAAGCTACACCAAGTACACCTGTTGTATTATTTAATGCCGCAACAGTACCAGCCACGTGCGTACCATGACTGTTGCCGTCTGTCAGCGCATTCGGCTCACCCGCAACAAAGCTCGCACCGCCGCGGACGTTCAAATCCTCATGCGAAGCGTCAATTCCTGTATCCAAAACAGCAACCTTTACACCAGATCCAGTATTTCCAGTTGCATGCACTTGATTCGCTTTAATATGAGGAATTCCCCATGGCGTTGATTGACCGATCGCATATGCCATCTGATCTTCTTCCACATAGGCCACGTTCGGGTTCTTCTTTAGTGCTTCAGCCGCAGCTTCAGGCATTGAAACAAGCATCGTATTCATGAATTTATACTGATGCTTAACCTGCCCACCTAAATTTTTCACATTGTTTATTTGAGCTGTTTGTATATCTGATTTAAAACCAACGAGGAAGTTTTTCGGACCTTTGTCTGCTGGAGCAGCCGATGCGGAGAAATGCAGATGACCCGCAAATAAGGATAGAACAAATAATAAGCTGAGTACAGCACTAAATGATCGTAAGACAGCTTTCATTTCTTTTCCCCCAATCATGATTTTATAACAATCAAACCATGTGCTCTTGGTGGTCAGGTCCCGGGCCCGTATGTATATTTCAGAAAAGTTTGACTATTACTCGGTAATCGTAACATAAACAATTTAATTACCATATCGGGAAAATAATGGTTGTAAATAGAGTGTAAAGAGCTAAAGAACGGCTTCTTTTTCCCAATAAACAAACCACCACCAATAGTGTTATAATAAAAGTTTTTAACTTTCATTGAGAAACTATTTAGGTGCTTAAATTCTGCATTAGTCGACAAAACTAGAGCGGTTTTTTATTGAAATGTCTTAAAAGATAGATAGAGAGTAACGATAAATAGGATAGAGAAAGAAAATGGAGTAAGCAGTAAGGAGAGGGAACAGTGAAAGAGAAGATAGAACAAGCACTAGATCAAGCAAAAGCGTCCATCGAGTTGGAAAACATAGAGATCACGCCGGAACATACTGAACTTGTGAGAGCTCGATTAATGGATGAAATATCGGAGGAGGAGTTCCAGCGGAGGGTTTTGGAGTTGGTCTTAGACAAGAAATAGGAAAACATCCTGCTGCTAGTACAGGATGCTTTCGCGATTAATCTCTGTTTTGAAATAATTCAGCATCAATCAAGGCATTGGCGGATGTGGATAGGTTCACTTACCATCACAAATTATTGTTTAGTAAGCTTAATGGTGGTCTTGTCTATCGTAAGTGTGATCGTATTATTACTGTTTTTTACAGCAGTAAAAGGTTGCTGCTCCCATTCCTTGTTAGACGTACCGGTAATATCGCCTTTGATGCTGTCCGCTGTGTATCCACTCACACCGACGGCAACATCCTCACCACTGTCCAGGTTCTTAATTCCCATAAACCCGCCTTCCATGATGTAGAAGGTTATGTTTGTTTTGCCAGTATCGGATTTCCATTGATTCTGGGCGAATGTTTTGTTCACGAACTCAACGTACTTGTTGTAGTCCAATACTTTTTCTTCTTTTTCAGCGATCATTCCTTCGTATGTTTTTTCCGTGCGGGTCAGTTCACTGAAGTCTGATATTTCGCCGTATTTATCATGAATTTGAACGTTTATCCCGTTTTCCGTTAAAAAACTAAACGTTGCTTTCTTACCGATTAGGATGGCACCCTCCTGATCTGCAGCTGATTGGTAGTCTGTCACTTCAGCGGTTACGACGTCGGCGTTTTTCTTGCTTCCCGTCCTTTTAAATGTAAAGATGTAGTCCTTTTTCTTATTATGTAATGTAAAGGTGTTGCCGTTCTCACGAATTGTAAAAAATCCTCCGCTATCGTTGGTCAAAATGCCGTCACTATTTAGCCAGCTGCCGGAGAGAGCATAGTTTTTCTGCTCGCGGTTTTTCGCTTTTTCCTCGCCACAGCCAGCAAATCCCCCTAGAATAAGCAGACCTATCCACAATAACATTAGTTGCCTCATATATATCCCCCTTACATCTTAACTATTACACAAAAGGTTAATTTTGGATATAATGATTGTGGCAGTAATAGATTGATAGATTTCGCCGTGTTTGAAAGACTAACAGAATAATACATACAGAAAGAGAGCGTTGATTTTGTTTAAAAACCTTAAATTGCTTATCAGCACAATTATTGCAGGATCCCTGCTATGGAGTCCTTTTGAAGCTTCGGCGGCAGAGTTGCTGAAGCCGATGTCAGGACCGGCTAAAACAGATATTATTCAGAAGTGGGAGACTACGGACAAGAACCGTTATACTTCGGCAAATCCTTTTACAGTTAAGCCGTCTATTAAAAGCCCTTATTTAGCAGGGGCGCTATCTCCTGAATACATCACACAAGGGGAAAATACGGCAAACTTTTACCGTTATTTATCAGGTTTGCCTATGAATCTGAAAAGTTTAAATGAGTTAAACGATCTGTCTCAGCATGGATCGGTGCTGTTGGCAAAGCACGGTTATTTAAGCCATTTTCCATCGAAGCCGTCTGATATGTCGTCTGATTTTTATTACAAAGGCTATCATTCTGCATCGACCAGTAACATTGCCATGCTGAGCTATGACATGAGCCGTAATATGCTGTCACGTACGGTGGATATGTACATGGAGGATTCAAGTCCTTCTAACATGGAAACGGTCGGCCACCGGATGTGGATCCTTTCTCCTTATGTTTCTTCCATTGGATTCGGATTAGCGGCAGATGATTATTATGCTTACTCTGCCATGAACGTATTTGCTCAAGCTGCTGACACGCCGTATTTTCCGTTCTCGTACGTTGCGTACCCTGGCAATGGTGTGTACCCTAAGGAATATTTTAAGACTAACTACCCTTGGTCGATTGGAATAGATTCCAAGATTACGCCTCAGGACAATGTCAAGGTAACGTTGACTCGTAAATCAGACGGCAAGAAGTGGACATTCTCCAATGCTGGTTCGGACGGCTTCTTCTCAGTCTCATTAGAAGGCTATGGCAATGTGAATGGAATCATATTCAAACCAGATAATCTGGATTACATACAGGATGGGGAAGTGTTCAGCGTTCAGGTGACAGGTTTAAAGGATTCTTTCGGCAAAGAATGGTCCATCGCCCATGAGACGGAATTCTTTGACCTGTTAAAAGATAAAACATACGGCAAAGTGATTGAAGAAGGAAGTAAGAGCCCGATCGCTGATGCGGATGTAAGTTTTTTTCGCATCATAAACGGTGAGAGAGTGTTTTATAAAACAATCAAAACCAATGAAGACGGTGAGTTCGAATACACGGGCTTTCCGGTTGGAGAGTATGAGGTTGTTTTCGAGAAAAGCGGGTACAGCCGATCAACGCTTGGCGGTTTTTATATCGAAAACGATGAGAACCGCTACAGCGATTATTTAGGTGAATTTGAACTTTCGCCTGAGTATGATTATGAGCCACCAGCTGCTCCAACTGTCAACGAAGTGAGCGATCAGTCTGTGGCTGTGACGGGTAATGCTGAACCGGCGTCTGTTGTTACTGTTGAAACAGGGACACTCGTAGTTGGAAAAGCAACAGCTGATGAAGATGGCAAGTTTTCCATCGCGATTCCTAAACAAAAAGCAGGTTCACGACTTAAGGTGTATGCGACCGACGCCACAGGAAACATAAGTCCTGCTGTCTACTTAACGGTAAGTGATGCAACAGCTCCGCCGGCTCCATCCGTGAATGCTGTCGATGACAACGATACTGTGGTAACGGGTAGAGCGGAAGCAGGAGCAGCAATCAGCGTGAAGTCAGGGGATCGAGTCATCGGAACTGCAACAGCTGTTGGGGGCGTGTTTTCTGTTAAAGTGAGCAAACAGAAAGCGGGAACGAAGCTTACTTTAGTTGCGGAAGATCAGGCTGGCAACGTCAGTAAATCTGCGAGCGTGACAGTTGTGGATAAAACTGCGCCAGGTGTACCTGTTGTAAATGCGGTCGATGATAATGATTTGAAAGTGACTGGCAAAACTGAATCCGGTGCAACGGTTGTAGTGAAATACGGTACGCGTGTCATCGGTCAGACGGTTGCCGCGAGTACAGGTTCTTTTACCATTAAGGTAGCTAAGCAAAAAGCCGGGACGAAGCTGAGCGTTACGGCTGCGGATAAAGCGAAGAACATTAGTGGGGCGAAAACGGTCATTGTATTGGATAAGACTCCTCCAAAAGCTCCAACTGTTAACCGAGTAGACAGTAATGATACTCGCGTAACCGGAAAAGCTGAAGCAGGAGCGTCGATTGTAATCAAATCGGGGTCGAAGGTTATCGGCAGAGGAACTGCGAATTCAAAGGGCTCTTTCACTATCAAGATCAGCAAGCAAAAAGCAGGTGTTAAGCTTGGTGTGACGGCTGCTGATAAAGCGAAGAATACGAGTGCTGCTGCTGTTGTTAAGGTTGTGAAAGCGTAGTAAAAAATGATTAATAGACTCCATCGGCCAACTTATCGAGCTGGGGAGTCTGTTTTATTGTAGAGCTGGATTTCACGGAGGTTAGCTTTTGTTAAAGGGAAGTCATGTCAGTAGTTTACTATAAAAGTGTGAATAGAAAAGGAAGATACTATTAAGATGTGACTAGTTTTATAACAACAAACTATTCGATTTCACTAGGAACTTAGAACCTGAAATTGTTGAGAATATCCCCATTTTTCGTTAAATATACCCGTTTCAAACACTCGCAGCAGCGGAAAACAATAACATCATGACTCAGGCGGGTGATAACGTGATAATTCGTACTGGCAAGGTGTATGACAACAGCAATGGGTATTTCTTTTATCCGGCAGTGTGGAGAGACGAGTTTGGTATCAAAGTGGGTGATACTGTGGGGATTGATAGCTTACAAGGCGAAGTGGTCATCGATAAGCGTGAGAGAAAATATAAACGGAAGATTTTAGATAGAGGGAAGGTAAACATTCCATTAGAACTTAGAGTCCAATTACAGGATGTTTGCTATGAAATACTTATAGAACAAGATAAAGAGAGAGTTATTTTGACGCCGAAATAAATACCCAGGGATACACCAGTCTGTGCTCTAAGTAGAACGTCTATTCGTGTATAATGAAGACAAATTCTTAAAGGGGGCACTTATGAACGCAATCGATTTGATCATCCTAAATTTTAAAGAGGTTAGAAGAAGGAGCATAAAGGTTTGGACTTCAATTCCAGCAGAAAAACTTCATTGGAAGCCAGATAATGAAGCGATGACTTGTTTAGAGATGGTTAGACATGTATTAGAAAGTGAACATTACTATCACTTGGCCATCCAAAACAGAGGAAGCCTCTCTGCGTTTGACTCTCCATTTGAAAGCCCTCCTTACACTACCGTGGAAGCAGAGTTAGATTTTGCAGACAAATATAGAGTAAAGTTTTTAGATACAGTAAGATCGTTTTCGGAAGATGATTTGAATTCTATCAAAATTAATCGTTCAGAATCAGGATACATAAGAGATCTAGGAGATATGCTGCTGCGAATCGCTTATCATGAATCGGTACATACTGGGCAGCTATTAGACTATTTAAGGACAGCAGACATTCCTAGAGTTAAAATTTGGGATTGATGTGCTAGTGCTTTGTGTGTTTCATTGGGTCTCTATTTTTGTGGCGTGGGTGAGGGGGCGAGCGGCGGGGGTTTTGCTTTGTGTGGCGCGAGTAGAAGCTGAAGTGGCGCAGGAAGAAGGAATCGGCGCAAGATAAGTGGATTGTGGCGCAGGAGCAAGTTCGCGCCGCTTAAGAGTAAGGGTAAGTGGCGAGGGCAGTAAGTGAAGCGGCGCAGGAGAACTAAAAATAGTCCTCTTTAGGCAAGTTAAAAGCCCCTTGGATAGTCACCGGCGCAAGATGTTGTTAAACCCGCGTGAGTTTAGACTCAACCAGCGTGAGATAGCCCGAAAAACCTCCTAAACGGCGCAAGAAGGAAGGCAGACTGCGGTCTGCCTTCTTTTTTTATGAGAGGGAACTAACTAGTCGGTAGCCGGGGTACGGTACGCAGAAGGGAGTGCGCAATCTAGCTTGTCTAGCCTCGCCAGACCCGCAAATCAAGATTTAGACCCGTAAATTTTAATTCCGACCCGAGAATTCCCCACTTCGACCCGCAAATTCCAGATTAGACCCGCAAATGCTCTCACAGCGATTTCCCACCCTCTGAACCTGCCCGCACTCCGGCATCTCCACCCCATTAAACGTTTAAATCCCAACTAATTTAGAAATAATGGCTAATATATTTGTTTTGAGCCTTGATGCGGGGAGTTTTGTTGATGTTTAGAAAACGGCCGAATAAAAAGTTGAATAACGATCAAGCTCAGCTTACCCAAGAGAACAGTACAGCGCAGGCGGAACTGGCACAGCAAGGGGAAGCGTTCACTCCTGAACTTCTGGAGAATCTCCGCCGGATAAAGGAGATACTTGGGGGAAGCTCTGATCTAGTGATGACTGACTTTATCCTTGGGGGGCACGAGGCGGCTTTGCTGTATATGGACGGGATGGTCGATAAGGTGGCGATCAACCACTTTTTTGAGCACATTAACCGTACGCCTGAAATGATGAAGTATTCTAATTTCCTTTCACAAGAAGAGGAAGGGACGGCTGACTTTTTTAAGCTGCTTTCTACACCTGTTAATCGGTTAGATGAAATCCGTTTTTTTCGGGAAGCGATAAGAGCGATTCTTGCCGGCAATGCTGTTTTGCTTGTTAACTCTGTTACACATGGTCTTGTGATCGATTCGAAAGGACATAAAGGCCGGGCTGTGACCGAGTCGTCTACCGAAAATGTGGTGCGCGGGCCAAAAGAGGCGTTCAACGAAAACGGGCTGATAAATACAACTCTTATCAGAAGAAAAATTAAAGACCCGAGGCTGCGAGTTGAGAGAAAAGTGATCGGTAATGTCACGCAAACCTCTGTTGCGGTCATTCACATACACGGGATCGCGAACGACAAACTTGTAAAAGAGGTACACGCGCGGCTCGATAAAATTGATATCGATGGTATTCTTGAGAGCAATTATATAGAAGAATTTATTCAAGATGAGGTGTACACGCCGTTTCCAACGGTATTTAACACGGAACGGCCGGATGTCGTTGCGGCTGCATTATTAGAGGGGCGGATCGCGATTGTCATCGACGGAACGCCGTTCGTTTTGCTCGTGCCGGCGCTGTTCACGCACTTTTTCCAGGCAGCAGAGGACTATTATCAGCGGTGGGATATCGCGACATTGCTAAGGCTGCTGAGGATATCAGCTTTTTTTATCTCGATGCTCGGCCCTGCGGTCTATATCGCCGTCATCAACTTTCATCAGGAAATGCTGCCGACACCGCTGCTTATCAGTCTGGCGGCACAGCGGGAGGGGGTTCCTTTTCCGGCTATTGTTGAGGCGCTGATCATGGAGGTCACACTCGAAATTCTGCGTGAAGCAGGATTGCGTCTGCCAAAAGCCATCGGTCAGACCGTTTCGATCGTCGGAGCACTCGTTATCGGCCAGGCGGCGGTTGAGGCGGGGATTATCTCGGCGGCGATGGTTATTGTCGTGGCGATTACGGCGATCTCCAACTTTATTTTGCCGGCATATAACATGGGCATCTCGATTCGAATTATTCGCTTCGTGTTCATGTTCCTGGCCGGGACGTTCGGCCTTTACGGCATTGCGGCAGGATTGTTCGCTCTGGCGCTTCATCTGTGCAGCATTCGTTCGTTCGGAATTCCGTATATGGATCCATTGGCACCTTTTGTTCCGGATGACATGAAGGATACGTTTTGGCGAAAACCGATATTCCGCCTCATCACACGTCCGCGGCTGATCAGCCAGAAGAATAATCAAAGGCAATCCAAATCCAAGTAGAAAGGAGCAGGCAAGATGAAACGAATCGTGTTACTTCCACTATGTGCGCTCGTCCTTTTTCTTGCCGGCTGCTGGAACAACCGTGAACTTGAAACACTTGGGATTGCGGTGGCGATGGGGATTGATAAGATTGATCATGAATATGTTGTGACAGTACAGCTTGTGAATCCATCAGCAGTTTCGGCAAGACAAAGTGATACATCAAGAGCCCCGATCGTCACTTATCAGGAAAAAGGAAAGACCATTTTTGAAGCGATTCGCCGGGTGACAAAGGTTGCACCCCGCAAAACGTATTACCCTCACCTGAAAATTTTAGTGATCGGTGAGGAGCTGGCGAAGGACGGATTTGCCGAAGCACTCGATTTGCTCTCCCGCGATCCAGAGTTCCGTAACGATTTTTATGTGGTCGTGGCAAAAGACCATCCGGCTGATGATGTGCTGAACGTTCTTGTGCCGGTTGAAAAAATTGCGGCGCAGAACATGTTCACAAAGCTGCAGACATCAGCCGATGTATTCGCCCCAACGCTTGCTCTGACGTTTGGTGAACTGATCAAGGATTTGACGAGTCACGGCAAACATGCGGTTATAACCGGGATCCAGCTGACCGGAGACGCGAAAGAGGGCGAGAAGATGGAGAACCTGCAGACGTCGAATCCAAAGGTCAGGCTTAAGTATACGGGTATTGCGGTTTTTAAAGATGATAAGCTGAAGGGCTGGCTGAACGAAAAGGAAAGCAAGGGCTACAACTATATCGTGGATAACGTAAAAAGTACGATTGTTGCTGTTCCGTGTATAGACGATAAGAAACGATTTTTATCAGTAGAGCTGATTGATGCCGATACGAAGCTGAAGTTGAATACGATGAAACCGAAGCCTGAAATGAGCGTGACGGTAAAAGCTGATGCGAACATTGCAGAAGTAGGCTGTGCCATTGACTTGACGAAGCAGGCAACGGTGGATCAGATTGAAGAATTGGCAGAAAAGGATATTAACGCGAAAATCCGTTCCGCGATAAAAGCTGCTCAGGATGAATTTAAGTTTGATTTCCTAGGGTTCGGCGAAGTGATGCATCGTGCAGAACCGGGCTACTGGAAAAAGGTTGAAAAGAAGTGGGACAAAGAGTTTGTCGATATTACGATTAAGAGCAAGGTAACGGTGGATATTGAGAAGCTTGGAAAGCGAAGCAATTCTTTCATTAACGAGATGGGGGATTAAGAGTATGGGATATACGCTCATTACCTTGCTTATAGCGGGTCTCGTCCTGCTCATTGACCGCCGCAAGTTAAAGCAGTATAAGCGGAAACGGGAGAATCGTGTGTATTTCTCGATCTTTATGATTGGCCTTGTCATGCTGCTGATTAAAAGTGCAGGAATTGAGATGCCATCGCCGCTTAACGGGATTTCGTATGTGTTGAAGCCGCTGACTAAAATGATGTAAAAATGGGGAGGTGTGGATTGTGCTTGAAAAAGGAAAGATTAGTGTGCGTCAGTTTACAATATTAGTCGCTCTATATACGATAGGCACAGCCATCCTCATCATCCCATCGATACTCGCCGCAAAAGCGAAGCAGGATGCATGGATCAGCGGCTTACTGGGACTTGCGATCGGTGTGGCAATGGTCATCTTTTATTGGAAACTGTCTGAGAGATTTCAGTATGTAAACTTAATTGAGATTTTAGAAAAGTGTTTTGGGAAGTGGATCGGAAAATCGGTTGGGTTCTTGTTTTTTGTGTGCTACGTTCTGCTGCTCGCGACGTTCGTGCTGCGCGATATCGGCGATTTTATGACGACCGTTATGATGGTCGAAACACCGATCGAAGCGATTCATATCATTTTTCTGATCATCGTCCTTTATGGCGTAAAGCTTGGGCTCGAGGTGTTCACACGGACAATGGAGCTGTTTATCCCTTGGATCGTGCTTCTGCTCGTCGCCCTGTTCCTCACGCTGCTGCCGCAAATTGAAGTAACGAACATTCTGCCTGTTTTTGAAAATGGCATGAAGCCAATCGTGCAGTCGTCGTTTTCATTCTTAGTCTTTCCTTTTCTTGAAATGGTCGTCTTTCTCATGATTATCCCATACGTTAACCGGCCGCAGGATACGAAGAAAGCGTTCATGCTTGGCACGATAATGGGCGGCGGATTGCTCATATTCATATCAGTGCTGACGATTTTAGTCGTCGGTCCGACCGAAACGGCGAGGTCGATCTATCCGACGTACGATCTAACAAAAACGATCAATATCCGCGAATTCTTCCAGCGCGTTGAAGCGTTGATGGCGCTGATCTGGTTCATCACCGTATTCGTGAAGCTCCTCGTCCTGACGTATGTGAGCTGCCTCGGCATTGCACAGGTTTTTGAGTTGAAGGAATATCGAATCATTGTACTGCCGATCGGTCTGGTGTTGTACGTGCTTTCACTGTCCATCTTCCCAAGCATATCCTTCCTGATCGAATTCACACCGGTGTATGATTTGTACGCTTTTCTGTGGTGCGCGGTCTTTCCATTCGTTGTGTGGCTGGTGTCGCTTGTGCGGGGGGGAGAGAGAAATAAATCTGGAACGGCGCGTACAGAGTCAGGGTAGACATAGTAATAAAGAGTGCGATTTCAATCGTGCTCTTTTTTGTGTTGTAAGTACTACAACAAATAAAATGTTAGAATTGTCAGAAAAATATACTTGCTTCACTGAATAAAGGAAGTTATAATCATAATTAGAAAATAAAGGAAAGGTATGAATATGGATAAATTACGAATAGGGAACAGAGATTTAATTAAAGACATTAATCGTGCTCTTGTCATTGAATACATACGGGTGAACGGTCCAATCAGCCGGACAGACGTATCCAAGAAAGTAAAGTTAAGTCTCTCCACCGTATCAAATATTGTAGATGATTTAATTAGCAACAATCTGGTGTATGAAGTCGGCACCACAACATCGACTGGCGGAAGAAGACCGATTCTGCTGGAACTGAATCAAAACTTCGGGTATACGGTCGGAATTAAGATTGAAGAAAAGCAAGTGATCATCGCGCTTACGAACCTCAAGTCTACAATTCTTTTAAAGAAGCATTTTGCATTCTTAAGAGGCAGCGAACCTGAAATCGCCATGAACCTCATCCATCATGGGATTAAAGACGTCATAACTGAGTATGGCATCGCGAACGAGGATATCTTGGGGATTGGCATTGCCTCATCTGGACTTGTCAGCGGAAAAGATGGCAAGATTGTACGATCAACGCTTTTGAATTGGGAAAATGTTAACGTTTGTGAGCAGCTGAAAAAATACTATCAAGTGCCTATTTTTATTGACAATGATGTAAACGCTTACACGTTAGCTGAGTTTTGGCTTGGGATTGGAAGGACGCACAAGAACTTCATCTGTTTATCGGTAGGAGCTGGGATAGGTACTGGCATTGTCATTAATAACCAACTTTATTACGGAGAGCATGGCGGGGCCGGTGAGTTTGGCCACATCATCGTGAACATTGATGGCTATCAATGTCATTGCGGCCAGCAGGGATGCCTTGAAATGTACGCTTCAGAACCGTACTTGAATATTGAAGGCATTTATTTAAAACCTCATTATCCGGATACTGTTTTAGACGATGACTATTCGTTTCCGAGAGTACATGATGCAGCAGCTAAAGGTGATGAGCTCGCGATCGAACTGTTAAAACGGATCGGCAAAAACATAGGAGTCGGCATGGTCAGCGCGATTAATAGCTTTAATCCTTCAATGGTCGTTCTGGTCGGTGAGGGGATGATTGCAAAAGACTATTTCCTTCCATACGCCTTGAAAATGGCGAACCAAAATTTCTTTTCCAACGCAAACTGCAAGACAAAAATTTCGTTATCGGAGTTAGGGAATGACGCATGGGTTCAAGGTGCAGCGCTTCTGGCGATCAACCAGTTGTTTCAAGTGCCGCTGTATGAACAGTCTGAACTTTTAATCAAGTAGAGGGGGTTGAACATGGTAGGAGATAAGGGTTGGAAAAAGTGGCTCGTCATCTGTGCTTTTCTGCTGCCAAACTTTATCGGTTTTCTATTCTTTATTGGAATCCCCATTCTTGCATCGCTCGGCTTGAGTTTTACGAAATGGGATCTGTTAACATCTCCTGAATTTATTGGAGTGGAAAATTATAAGGCGATATGGCACGACGCTGAATTCTGGGCAGCATTGAAAAATACACTATTGTTCATCATTTTATATTTGCCAACGGTCCTTGTTGTTGCACTTGGTATCGCCATGCTGCTCAACAAGAAAATGAAAGGCAGAACCTTTTTCCGAGCGGCGTACTTTATTCCGGTTATTTCTTCCTGGGTCGCTGTTTCACTGATCTGGAAGTGGCTGTTCAATCCGGCATACGGACTCGTCAATTATTTCTTAAGCTGGTTTGGGATCAACGGTCCTGACTGGCTGCAGGATCCGAACTGGGCAATGATTGCTATTGTACTTACAAGCGTATGGAAAGACACAGGTTTTGTTATGGTCCTATTCCTTGCTGGTTTGCAAAACATTTCTGAAACATACTACGAAGCTGCAGATATTGATGGAGCGACACCATTTAAGAAGTTTCTTCACATCACGATTCCTCTCCTTACACCTACGACATTCTTCATTCTCATTATTTCATTAATCAATTCCTTTCAAGTGTTTGATCAAGTCATGATCATGACAGAAGGCGGCCCAGCAGGCTCGACCACCGTTCTTGTCCAAAAAATCTATAACCATGCGTTCCGCTATTTTGAAATGGGATATGCTTCTGCCGTCTCATGGGTGCTGTTTCTCATCATTTTCATTGTCACGTTAGTACAGAACAGGCTTCAGAAAAGGTGGGTGGATTATGAGCAGTGAGATCAAGTTAGCTGCAAAAAAACAACAGAAAGCAGTCTTCACAATTGGAAAACGCAAAGTGCTGCGAAAACTGCTTTTTTACACAACACTAGGGTTAGGTGCCCTAATCATGATCATTCCATTTTTGTGGATGCTATCGACTTCGTTAAAAGAGCAGGGCGCGACGATGACATTGCCGCCGCAGTTCATACCAGAGAACATCACGCTCTCAAATTACTCTCAAGTCGCCGAATCCTTTCCGATTTGGAAGTTCTTATTTAATAGTTTATTCGTAGCTGTATCTTCAACACTCGGCCAGCTTTTATTATGTTCAATGGCCGCTTACGCATTTTCAAGACTTCATTTTAAAGGCAGAGATACTCTTTTCCTGATCTATCTCGCTACACTCATGGTTCCATTGCAAGTGACGATGACACCGCAGTTCATTTTGATGAAGTACCTAGGGTGGCTTGATACATATCAAGGACTGATCCTGCCAGGTTTGTTTAACGCTTTTGGAACCTTCCTGCTGCGGCAGTTTTTCCTGACCACTCCTAAATCGTTAGAAGAAGCCGCCTTTATCGATGGAGCCAGTCATTTCAGGGTGTTCTTTCAGATTATCCTGCCTCTGGCAAAACCTGCTCTGGCAACACTAGCGATCTTTTCATTCATGCAGTCGTGGAACAACTTTCTATGGCCGCTCATTATCGTGAGCAATCAGGATTTAATGACGCTGCCGCTTGGACTTTCAAATCTGCAAGGGAGGTGGGCAACGGATTGGAATCTGTTAATGGCAGGCGTTGTAATTAGTGTTATTCCGATCTTAGCTGTCTATTTATTCGCACAAAAGTACTTTATCAAAGGCATCACATTAAGCGGAATTAAATAAATGAAGAGGGGTATTGGGATGAAAAAAACAGGTATCTTCGCCATTATTCTATTATTGCTAATCGGCATCGTTGCTGGCTGTTCAGGTGAATCTTCAACAGGGAAAAGCAAGGATGGAGTTGTCACATTAAAGTATTTCGCCTTCTCGCCAGGTGAAGCGCACGAAAAAGATTTGAAAGCCATGATCGCCGCATTTGAAAAGCAAAATCCAAAGATTAAGGTAGATTACGAGCTGGCCTCATTTGAGGATTATTTTACAAAGCTGCAAACGCAAATTGCCGGAAGCAACGCTCCGGATGTGTTTGAGCTAAACTATGAAAACTTTGTAAGCTATGCCGCAAAAGGTGCATTGCTAGAACTTGATCCTCTCATCAAGAAAGATAAAGAGTTCAATCCAGACAGCATCAATAAAAAAGCGTACGAGGCTTTTCAATACGACGGAAAGCAGTACGGAATGGTTGAAAGCTTTTCGAACGTTGTCCTTTTTTACAACAAAGACTTATTTGATCAAGCTGGTGTAGAATATCCGTCTGAAAGCTGGACTTGGAAAGAAGAGCTAGAAGCGGCTGAGAAATTAACAAATAATAAGGGCGTTTGGGGAACGTATGCCCCAGTTCAGTTCTGGGAGTTCTATAAGACGATTGCACAAAATGGTGGATCGATCTTTAATGAAGATAAAACAGAAGTAACAGTAAACAGTCCGGAAAACGTGGAAACACTCACATGGATGATGGACAAAATGAATAAATACCATGTAACACCGACGGAAAAAGAAATGTCTGGTCAGGCGAACGAAGATCTGTTCAAAGCTGGAAAGATTGCGATGCTAAGAACAGGAATCTGGATGTTTGATGGATTTAAAGACGTTCCTTTCAAATGGGACATCGCGCTAGAGCCTGGCAACACGCAAAAAGCACATCATTTCTTCGCGAACGGATTAGCGGTATCCAAGAAAACGAAAAATGCAGAATCGGCTTGGAAGTGGGCACAATTCATGAGCAGCAGCGAGGAAGCAGCGAAGATCCGCATCGACAGCTCATGGGAACTTCCAGCAGTAACGGACGAAGCATTAGTAAAAGGATATCTGGAAAAATCACCGCCGGAGAGCCGTGAAGTTGTCTTTAAAGCACTTGATTCACTTGTTGTCCCTCCAGTCATCGAAGAGTGGAGCAAGTTAACCGATATGTTCGGCAAAGAGCTGGATAAAGTGAAACTCGGTCAAGAAACACCGGAAAACGCGTTAAAGAATGTTGAAAAAGAGCTGCAGACTCTTATTAAAAAATAATCAAACAGATACAGCCAAGATCGAATTCTTGGCTGTATCTTTGTAACAGGAGAGATAAACATGATCTTACAGGAAGTCAACAAGCCTTTCATCGCCTTTTCTTCTATCCTTAAAGCTCATTCCTTACAGCTGAAACAAGATTTCCTCACTTCAAAGAAACTTTTAATAGACTACATGCCGAATGAGAACGAGCAGACCCTTTATTATATTGCCAGCTGGGTTTGGTCAGCTATTCAGCATGACAAGAGGAGTGGAGAGAAGGACCTTACAGTAGAGCACTCTTCTCATATGGATGTGTTAATTAAAAGAATTTGCAGATCATGGGAGATTCCGCAGATCAATATTTGGGAGAGTATGTGTGAAAAAGACATCTATTTCTCTAATCTCGGTATCTCTTATGCAGCACTGTTAGCGGCGAAACAGTTTCTTAGGAAAAACGAACTTCAGTCGACGCTTACTGAGATTCGTGATTATCTGTTTGAAAATGGCCTTAAAGGCGGGATGCTAATCAGCTCACCTAGCCGTAAAACGGTATCAACTGATTTGCTCGCTGCGGTCATGCCGTTTGGGTTGTTTTCACCAGAAGACTTGGTGATGGTTGAAGCGGTAAAAGAAATAGAAAACAGGCTGGTTTCGAATGAAGGCGTCTACCGAACTGCCGGTGAAAATGCAGCTTCACCCGCCAGTACCGCGTGGTTAGCGTTATATTTTACAGAAAAGGGAGATTTAAAGAAAGCGAGGCATTATTATCAGCAATCCTTACAGAAGCCAGCTGAAGCAAAGGAAAAAGTACTCACTGAAAGTTTAATAGAAATGGTGAGCTTTTATTTAGAAGAACATAGAGAAGACATCCAGACGTATCAAATCATGCACAATCCGTTTGGGCATGATAATCATTATGAACCGCAGGCAACAGAACGATTTCCGAAGCATCCGCTTGAAGGTCAGGATGTTACGGTGTATGCCGAGATCTGGCCAGATTCAGCAGATGAACTAACGGTAAAAGTAAGAAGCGGTGACATGGTGAAAGAAGTCAGTTGCTCCAGAGAAAAGGGATCAATATGGAAAGCAAACATTGGCTCGTTTGAGGACACGGAGGCGGAATATATTTTCTTTGCCCGCAAGAATGGAGACGTAGTTGCGGAAAGTGACCGTTATTCGTTTTCGCCATTAAAGCTGAATGCGGTGAAGAGTGTGGCCTTTTACGGCCGCCAGGATGCTATGTATTGGTTTGAGGGGGAGGACCTGCTAAATCTTTCACCTGTATACATTGGAATTCATACAGCAGAAGGACTCTCTTCATCATTTACTGTGCAGTTTGAAGAGCCCTTTGTTGCAGAAAAAACATCTTCATCTCTCATGCTAGATAAAAGTGAAGTATTTGTTTTGTATTTAAAAGAATACTGCTACAAGCTGAAGAAGGAACCTTTATCTCTTCAAGTAACCGATTACTCGGGAAAAATTTTGCTTGAAAGCTGTACGAAAACGCATCATCCAATCAGCTGGTTAATAGATAGCAAGATTGAAAAGAAGAAGCTGCAGTTTAATTTTGCAATAAGTGAGGATGAGAAGTTTTATGGATTTGGAGAAAGATACAACTCATTAGATCAAAGAGGGAATGTACTGGATTGCTACGTTTATAATCAGTACCGCGACCAGGGAACACGTACTTATATGCCGGTTCCGTACTACATCAGCTCTAAAGGATACGGTATGTGGATCAATACACTGCGGCTGAGCTCCTTCGATCTAGGGCATCAATTAAACGATCTCCTTCAAGTGGAATGTGAAGTAACTGATTCTGATTCAAGTATACAGATTCACTTCTTTTATGGAGAACCGAAACAGGTTTGTGAGCAGTTCACGTTACAAACGGGAAAGCCAATATTACCTCCTGTATGGGCGTTCGGACCTTGGATGTCCAGTAATAACTGGGACCGTGATTCAGTAGTAAGAGAACAGGTGCGGTTAACGAAGGAGCTGCAGATTCCGTCAACCGTCCTTGTGCTCGAGCAATGGAGCGACGAAGCAACGTATTATATTTTTAATGATGCTGAATATGAAGTGAAGGAAAGAGAAGACTACCACCGCTATGAAGATTATCACTTTCCGGAGTGGGGTAGATGGCCGGACCCTAAGGGTTTAACTGACTATCTGCATGAGAATGGACTAAGACTCATTTTATGGCAAATCCCTATTCAAAAATACTTAAACCGGCAGCATCATCTGCAAAAAGATACGGATGAAGCGTATATGCTGGAAAAAGAGTACATGGTAAAAAACAGTGACGGAACTCCTTACCGCATGCCTGAAGGATGGTTCAAGGAAAGTTTATTAATGGATTTTTCATCTGATGAAGGGAAGCAGTGGTGGTTTAATAAACGTCAATATTTGCTGGATATTGGAGTGGACGGATTTAAAACAGACGGAGGGGAATTCGTCTTCGGAAAGCAGCTGCAGTTTGCGGACGGACGCAATGGGGACGAAATGCGTAATCAGTATCCAAACGATTATATACAAGCTTATTATGATTTCGCTGCGAATCATAAAAAAGGCGATGCGATGACGTTCAGCCGGGCAGGATACACAGGTGCACAAAAGTTTCCGGCTCATTGGGCTGGAGATGAGAGGTCAACGTTTGAAGCGTTTCAGCGGTCTTTAATAGCAGGTTTGTCCTCAGGTTTATCAGGCATTCCGTTTTGGGGCTGGGATTTAGGCGGTTTCAACGGGGATATTCCAAGTGCTGAGCTGTTCATCCGATCCGCACAGATGGCTGCGTTCTGTCCGATCATGCAGTATCATGCCGAAAGCAAGGCGGAGTTCAATCAAGACCGGACGCCTTGGAACATTGCGGAAAGAACAGGAAATCCATATGCAATTGAAGGCTATCGCTTTTTCGCGAATGTGAGGATGAACTTGCTGCCTTACATCTATCACCAAGCTCGAATTTCAAGTGAAACGGGAGTTCCTTTGATGAGACCGCTATGCCTTGAGTTTCCTGAAGATAGCAGTGTTAAAACCATTTTTGATGAATACATGTTTGGTGAAAGCCTTCTGGTTGCGCCTGTTATTGAAGAAGGCAGTACAGAGAGAAATGTTTATTTCCCTGACGGTACTTGGTACAGCTTATGGACAGAGGAAGTGGTCGTCGGACCGGCTTACAGAAGAGTTAAAGCTCCACTAAACACGATTCCGGTATTTGTGAAGCGGGGTACGGTACTCTTGATGAATACGGATGAAACCCTTCAATTAGGCTCTTGGGTAGGGAATGAGATTGACTCTTATAAAACGCCTGTTGCCAGGATCTATTTAGAAGATGGATTAAATGTGGAGATAACGGACCATCTTAATCAGGTGTTGAGTGTTGAGGCTAAGATTGTTGATGAGGAATGGAGTGTAGAAATTAGCACGACAATAGGAGGCCTGAAGCTGCTGTTCTTGGAATCGCAGCTCAGTGCTAACCAGACTCTCACGATCAATCACAAAAAAGTGAATGTAAGTGATTTAGAAAGATTAGATGGCGGATGGGTGAGCTGCAAGAAGATTTAAATGGCATGGTTATTACAAGCAAAAGGAAAGCATCTGGTTATGGATGCTTTCCTTTATTTATGAGGGGAAATAATATTAGACTATGGAGTAATTGTGTTTTGATCCTTGTTAATAGAATACCCATCAAACATCCTCTTCGAACGTTTAATGAAAACAAACGCCGCAATAGCTACTATGAGCAGCAGTCCCTCTGGAACGAATATGCTCCACTCCAGTTCTTTAGCAAGCAATGCCACGAAATCGATAGCCGCGTGAATGAAAATGGCCAGAAACAGATAAATCGCTTTTCTATTTTTAACAGCATAAAGGACTAGAATTGATAAGGCGATCTGCAGCACGAACGCCGCGATTCTTTCAAATCCTCCCATTAAAAACATGTAGCTTGGCGCGCTGATAAGCTGTTCACGCACGTTCTCAAGCAAAGCAGGATCTCCGTTCGCGGCTTTAATGACTTGGTCGAAGCTGCCGGAGTTGATCATCGTCGACATGGAGATGTTTTGAATACCTGCGATCACTCCGATCAGGATGGCTTCTATTCCGCCATGACCTATTCCGTAAGCTACGCCGTCTTTCCACTTTCGGTACTTTTTCAGCAAATAAATAAACCCGACGAGTCGGCCGACTTCTTCAAATACGCCTGCAGCCGTACCGCCGTAAAGAGCATACAGGTAGGGATTATCCGTCCAGCTGCCAGATTTTAATACAAACAAGTTTAGCAAACCTTCGAGAACTTGGGAAAAGAGGATGAAGATCAGAACACCGATCAGGACAGGCTTCCAGGAGATGTTCTTCTTCTTGCAATAGATGAGCGCGCCGATCGGAACGGCGAGTGATAGAAAAGCGGATATTGCCATGAAAAGGATGGATGTTTGGCTGACCATAGGCTTCCTCCGTTATCGTTGAATTTTACAAGACGTGTCACATTTATTGACGGGTACGATCGAGCGGTTCTGTGCGATATAATCATAGACTTTGTGGCCGATTCCTAATGCGGAAGATAGCTTTAAGAAAGGGTAGAAAGCCATCCAGACTGGAATACGGAGTGAGATCGCAGTAAACGCTGATAAGCCCGAAACGATCTGTCCGTTATGCTGGATGATGGCGTACATTTTCTTTTCCAGATCTGCGAGTGGAACTCCGATTCTTTCAGGTGCTTGATCTTCACGGATGCCGACAAACTCAATCGCATGTAACCAGTCTAGTTTCTCAATTTTTTCTTTTATTCCAGTGCACATCGGGCACCAATTGTCATAGAAAACGGTCATGTTCTTTCGGTTCATAGTGGCAGCCTGCTATTCTGCCATTTTCGTGTTCACGTAATAAATGATTATCACGCCATAGGCGACACTGACGGCTGGCAGGATTTTATCATCGTAGGGGTATTGAACAAACGCGTGTATGAGCAGGAGTACGGCTAGTGGCAGGAACAAATAGAAGCCGGCAATCCGGGCGAGCTTATCTTTGTCCTTCACTCGTTTTTCATTAAACCCGGCAAGCAGCCATGTTTGCTTCATTACACCAACGAAAATCGCGACAGCGAAAAATACGACACTTAAAACGATAAGGTTTTGATCCATGGTAATTCCTCCGTTCTAAAAGTTATCTTGCAAGCATGCGGTTGATATAGAAGAAAAAGCTGAGAGAGATGAAAACAATGACAGATAGGAAAATAAGATTTTCGTTCGTCATCGTGACGAACTGGCCGATGATAAAGACCATGCCAAGCAGGAACAAGTAGATGCTGCCGAGCTGGGAAACTTTCTCGTGGTGCTTGACCCGGCCAGGATTTTTGCGGACAGCGGCAAAGCCCCAGGTCATTTTTTTTGTGACGACAAGATAGGAGTAAATAAAAAGCATTAAAGCTATCAGTAGCTCTTGGTGGTCAGGGAAGGCGAAGATGCCGAGCGAGCCGGCGATGAGCGGGAGTATGAGTGTGTAGTTCTTTTTCATCCGGTGATGAAGGCTGTTCTTAGGTGAGCTGCTCATAATTCCTTCAGCAAGTTCGTCCATAGAGAGAAATTCCTGCTGAATCTTCTCCTCGATCTCAGCGTCAGTCAGGCCTTGGCTTTTGTAATCTTGGACAAAGGAATACAGATGGTCTTTCACTTCTTCTACAACATTTTCCCGGTGAACTTTTTGAATCCGTGCGAGCCGTTCTTCCAGCTCGGCTGTGTAGTTGGAAATGATGGTCTCTAATTGATCCATTTAAACACCGCCTTTACCTAAAAGTATGAGGGCATCGTATATATCTTTATATTTCTTGATACGGTCTTCTAAAATTAAGCTCCCTTCCTTTGTGATCTGGTAATACTTCCTGCGCGGACCCTCGAATGAGTCCTCCCAATAAAATTCAATCCATTCTTTTTCTGTCATGCGCTTCAGAATGGGGTAGATCGCTCCTTCTGAAATGGAGAAAACAGGGGAATCCTTTAGTGCGGACGAGATCTCATAACCATACATGGCACGGTCACGGACGAGTGAGAGGATGGCCAGCTCAAACGTTCCTTTGCGTAATTGCACAATCCAACTATCCATATTTTTACTATTCATACCCCCACTATATATGATTCATAGCTATATATCAATGATACTTAGGTCACAAAAAAATATGCCCCTATTTTTTACGATGCTTAGGAGAATTATCCAGCTACAGAGTCTAGTTTATCGAAGGCGTCTCCCTTCATCAGTTGCAAAGGCTAACAATGCTGATTTCATTTCCTTTTGTGAAAGTGTCTTGTGTCTTTTGCAATAGCATCATTGATAGAGTTGATTGTAGTGTAAGGCGCCGACTCCGGCGGGATCAGTGGGACAGGTGAGACCCTTTAGGGCGCGTAGCGGCAAAGGGGCTCACCGCCCGCCCCGCGGAAAGCGTGCGCCTGTAACGGAAATCAACAGCTTGCTAAAAGCATTTATATGTAAAAAGTGCGGAGAGGGAAGGCTCCGCACTTTTCCTTGCATTAATTTACTGTTTCGATCAGCGAGCGAATCGCCATTTCGCGGTTCGTGTCGTCTTTCTTCGCGATTGGTGTGATGTCGATCGCGAACAATACAAGCACGATACCAGCAGCTGCAGCAGCTACATAGTAGTAATAGTAGTACCAAGAAACAGATACAGAAGCAGCAGCGCCGACAACGCCATCGTTCTTCGCCATTTCCTGCTGCATTTCAGCTACATCGCTCTCGATGATAGAACCAGCATGCTTTAGAAGCTCATCTACCTTAGCAGGATTCTTAGAATACGCAGCGTCTTGAAGCTTGTTGAAGAACTGCGCGTCGTCCTTCTTAATTTCTTTGATTACTCTATCGGCAAACTTTTTAGATTCCTTCGTGTTTAGCTTTTTAGCTGTAGATTTAGAGAATACGTCACCCATTTTTGCACCAAGCTCCCCTTGTGCAAAGACAAATCCTTTAAAAAGCTCTTCCCCCGAATACTGTTTCTTCGCCGCCTGAGCGGAGTTGCTTGAGCTAGTGGAAAAGCTGATTCCAAAAGCCAAAGCGAGTGTGAGTACTGATAAAATAAATTTCTTCAACTTACTGCCTCCTCTAATTTTTTGTTTTTATTTCTAGCAAATAGTTTGCTAAAAACCGAGTCAATTGGTACGAGGTAGAGAATTAGAATGCCTCCCATTATGATGGAGAAGCTGATCAGCCCGAGCATGAGAGCGAAGATTTCATGCATTGTCACGGCAACGATAAAAATCGTTTTCCAGTACTTTTTCGGAGCGAACAGCGCGCAGAAGATGACAATCTGAACGAGCAGGGTTCCCCAGGTTGGGATGACAACCATTGGACTTGCCAGAATCGAGTGCGTGATATCGTCAAAGAAGGCGTTGAAACCAACCGTCTTTTCACGTGAGTAATAGTAAACAGCTGTGCCGTCAATCCATTCCTTGTTTTTCAGCTTGGCGACTGTGGAATGGAAGTAGATAATGGCTACTTGTAGCCGGATGAAAAAGAAGGATAGATAAGCGATAATTTTTGAATGAATGCCAGGATTGAAACGGTCTTCACTGATCTGCCAATGCCATTTTCGGCTGTCGGTCAGTGTTACCGGAATTAATAGAAACGCAATAACGGAAGCGGCCTGTTCTCCGCCGTCAATAACGACGAGTGAAGCCTGCATGCTGTAAGCGACATACCAATGGAGGATGCCAGTGACCCTTGGCCGCCAGCCAATCACGACGAGTGCTAGGATCAGGACACAAACCCACCGGATGATATTCAGATAAAAGTAATCATTTTGTGCAAAGCAGAAGGCGCTGTAGCCTGTTTCACAGATCGGAAAGTTCGTTGAAGCCGATGATGGCTTGAACAGCAGCTCTGGTTTGTTGACGATGAGCGTCAGCATGCTTGAGAAGGCGATGATGCTTCGCGCCAGGCCGTACACGTTCGTCCACGGATTCTTCTTTTTCCACGAATTTGTCAGGTGCTCTATCGATTTGAACATTTGATATCCGCCCTCACTACTTCTTTGACTTCAGAACCTGAATCACTGTATTTGTAATAGCTCCAAGGGACGATTTCTTCCTGTGTGAAATAATATTCTCCGCACAATAACGGTTCAGGTGTCTTGTTCTCAATCGTGATCTCATTTGCGGAAGCTTCACATTCTTCAAGACTCTTACCGTCACATTTCGTCCAGTCTTCTTTTTTAATATGCATCGATAACCCGCCCATCTCGACCCCTTGTGATCGTCCTTTTCTGTACAAGCCGAGCGCGTTTTCAAAACGCATCGTAGGGAAGAGGACCTTCAAACTTTCTTCATTTGCTTCATGCATGCCCAAAAGTGTGTCGCGCGGACTTTTACTGAAAAATCCCCAGCCTTGCGGAAGCAGTGACGAGTAGAGGATCTTGGAGTCTTTGCTCATGCCTAAGGGAGTCGTGCCTAAGCTCGCTGCAACTGAGGATGAGAAGATAAATCCCCATATGGCCGAAAATACAAGAAAGGTGAACATTACTTTCTTACTCAAGCGAATCCTCCTCACGTTGTGTTGGTATACATTAAAGGTAACAGGGATTGGATGATATTGGTATTGAGAAAAAGGGTTGATTTGACGGGCATAAATGAGGTGAGGAAGGGGAGTTTTATCAACCTGTAAACAAAAAAAAACGGCCCCGGGGACGGACCGTTTTCTATCGCAATATCATATTAAGGCTTGATAACAATGTCGTTTCCGATCTTGATGACAACTGGATCTGGGAGTTCTTCGTGGGCATAAATTGGACCAGCAATAAGTACGCTCAGTAGACTAATACCTAACAGATGTTTTTTCATTATAGAAACACTCCTTTAATAGTAGGTGTTTTTTAATTGATTCGCCTTTACATAACATTCACTGGACTTCTTATAATGATGACGCGCATCATAATACTTGCCGAGCCATTCGTAGCAATTGCAAATATTACTGACATCTTTCTTATCTAAAAAGTGAGGCAGTGCTTCGGTCTCAATAAACGCCTTGTATCCCTCAGTGTCATCTTCCGTTTCGACTTGGTATTGAAGTTCTCGTAACAGATAGTATGTACTATTTTTCTCTGTTAAAAGTGACATCCCTTTGTGAATCCAAGTCCCGCATTCTTCCCATTTGCCCATATTTAATAGTTCCTTGGCAAGTAGGTAGATTGTGAGCTCTCGTCCCTGCATTTCGGGTGATTCATGAATGGATTGCAAAAAATAGTCAACGGCTTCATCCGATTTCTTTTCGGTCTGAGCAACAAAGCCAAGATTATGATAGATAACTTTTTTAAAATAGTCGGCATCCTTCAAGCTCTTGCTTCCTCTTAATGCCAGTTGGAGATACGACTTTGCTGTTTCGCACTCATGGATGCGATTATAGTTCACTGCCAGAAGAATGTAACAGTCAATCACCTTGTAAAATAATATATTCTTATTAAACTCAACTAAAGCTTTCTCTGTAGAAGTGATGGCCATGGATATTTTGTTCAGCTTCGTATAGATGAGTGCGAGCTGGTAATAATACTCTGGCTCGTTCACAGCTCCTTGAACTTTCAAATAATATTCCAGTGCTTTGTCGTAGCTGCCATTTAAATACTCGTACAGACCTAGAAAAT
Organism: Fictibacillus aquaticus; assembly: GCF_002245695.1. GTDB lineage: Bacteria > Bacillota > Bacilli > Bacillales > Fictibacillaceae > Fictibacillus > Fictibacillus aquaticus. The sequence continues at coordinate 614,759 of NZ_NOII01000003.1, forward strand.
AGTAATAATAGCTTTTCGTCTCCCCAGAAATATAATGAAGATATGTAGACGCTGTCTCGAGGTGGCTTTGCGCCCTCTCGAATTCATTCGTCAGCATAAAATGCCTCGAACTCATTACATGAAAGAGTGCTAGAATTTCAATGTCTTGTATTCCGATCATGTTTTCTTGCATCTGTTGGTAGATATGATCGGAATTATCTTTGTTCCTGAACTTGATTTCTTCATACCACTCTTTCAGTGAATTCACTATGGCTTCCGTACTTAGGGAAGGTGTCAGCTCCTCATACTTCAGGTTTAGCCGGTTACATAGCAGCTCTAATATTTCATCTGAGGGCTGGAGCAGGTTATTCTCTACTTTGCTGAGATAAGGAATCGAACAGATCCCATCTGTCAGCTCTTTTTGAGTGAGATTATTCTTTTCGCGATAATATTTTATCTTTTCCCCACGTATCAAAATGCCCGCCTCCTTTATCCTATATTTAGGGAAATTATAGATAAAATGTAACATTTTGTATATCATAACATATTATTTTGAGTTTTTATGACTGTTTTACTATCTAAATATTGATAAAATCACGGGCTGGAGAGCGGTTTAAGTACAGATATGAGGGTGATTTTCTCAACAGGGAAGAATTTCATGGAGAGAAGGTAGCAGGTGGAACTGGACTGAGGTGGGGCAGATGTTGTGGGCGGGAGGACCGTAAATATTAGTACAAGTGGCGCAAGTTGAGAGGTATGCGGCGCATAATGAAGAATGATTGGAGCAAGATAGGGAAAACGGCGCAAGCAAAGGGAATTGCGGCGCAAGAGAGCTCATAATCAGCGCAAGTGCTTGACTGCATGGCGTAAGTTGGCATTTGAATGGCGTAAGCTGAGAAAAACAAAGATATTAACTAGTTAAAGTGCCTTTTTAAATTCAAAGCAGCGCCAGTTATCCCGTAACCGGCGTAAGATTCACTCCATATGGCTCAAGAGAACGGAAAAAATTAATTTACTGGCGCAAGTTGCCAGGTTCTTCTATTAATATAAGGAAGATATAATTAAAGCAAATAGGTGGATGCATATGGAGAAAAAGATTCAAAGAGATGTTATGAACGATTTTTATCAAGGCAAGCTGACTGGTGTTCACGAAACTGAAACAGAGATTGTGCTCTCGATAGACATGTCAGAATTCAAGCAATACTATTATTCTTCTATTTTTTATTGTGAACTGGTGAATTGCAGCCTTTTGCAACTTGCGTTTAAGAATGAAAGATTGGATTTGAAGGACTTACATAAATATGTTGTAGAGCTGGGGGACACTGATATAGATGATGATCGATTGGTTATCAGTTGCACATTAAATGATAAAATACGGGCCACCCTTACAATCGAAACGGAAACAATCAAAATTTATGATGAGTCAAAAAAGGAAATCGATCTCTTGGACCTCGCCATTTTCGGCGGTTTATGCAGCTCTGATGCCGGTATAGATTTTACTATTGGAAAAACGAAGAAGGATGTTGAGACATCAGATGAATCGGTGAAATTTAACGAAGGTATAGCCGGTTATCTGGCAAAGCAAGAGCAATACGCTAAGCGATATAGAGAGAAGGGACCAAGAGAGGCTTTTGATTTGCTGTTAGACTTGGATCCTTATGGAGAAAAGATATTCTCAAAGTCTGAAATCATAGAGTTGATTTCAATTTGTGAAGGTATCGTAGCAAAATATAATACAGATCATCTAAACCATCGAAAGTTAAGTTACTTCGCTGGCAGGTTAAAAGAGCTTTGCTTAAAATCATTAGAAGATAATCTGATGCTAGTCGCTGTTGGCGATTAAGCGGAAATAATAAATCCGCCTCTAGGTTGAGGCGGATTTACTTATAAGGATCTATTCTTCTATATATTCAGCCCTAAGGCTTTCTTCAAGGTTTTCCATGCTGTTTTTAGCATCCTCGAAGTCTGAATACGCATTGTTGATTAGATCTTCAGGAGACTGTCCATCATCAACAAACACAGGCAAGAAACGCTGCAGAATGTTATATTGCGTTTTTACAGAAGAATCAGCGTGCTCAACGGCTGAGCGCAGTTCTTCTAAATCTTCTCCTTCAAAGTTTGCTTCGAATTTCTTCAAGTTAGCTTGCAGCTTGCTAGCAAGGTATTGCTCACTCTCAAAAAGAAGAAGGCTTGATTCTGCTTCTTCATAAACCTTGTTCGTATCTAACCCATCCGCATTTGAAAGAAAGCTACCCACTTTGTTCTCAATTGAATCGGTAGGATCCAGACGGTTCATTAATGAGTGGAAATCCTCCATAAACACAGCTTCATAAACGTTTTTTGCGGAGTTCATGTTTTCTTTTACTTTTACCGCTTTTTCATTTGGCAAGCCTTCGATCTTTTTCTTAAGCTTGCTCATATTTTTCTCTATTTCGTCGTTAGCGTTCATAGTCAGCATAGTAGAAGAATCGATCGCTTGAGCCAATAGATTATAGTCTGTGCTCAAAGAACTATATACATCTTCTTCTAAGTAACCTTCTGGCTGATTATCTTTAAACTGTTTATAAAATCCATCTGCCTGAGCTGTGAGTTCCTTTTTAATCTCTTGTCCCTCTTTTTCTAACTCTGCATTCGGCTTTTCTGCTGTCTCTTGCTGTTTGCCAGCTGTCTCGTCGGTTCCGCAGCCGGTTAATGACAAAACGAGAATCAAAGCCAGCAGCATGTATCTCTGTAATTTCATAACTTCCCCCTATGTGCTTTTTCATGATGTAATATTACTTTAATATAGTATCATAACCATTGGGAGATATAAGGATATTTTTCTAGTAATTTACTATGATGCGTGGAATTAAACAGATGTTTAAATATGTGGTTAGAAAAAGCATCCTTTTAACACAGGATGCTTTTCCTCATTTATTAGAATGAAGCTTCTCGCGTTTGTTCTCCGGCTGCTTCAGCCAGTACCGTACCCCCTTGCCGGCAAGAGGTTCATCCGCATACCTCGGGATGACATGTAAATGGCTGTGGAGGATAGATTGATTGGATACTTCACCAACATTCCAGCCTAGTGTGTAGCCATCCGGCGAAAACTTCTCATCCAGATATTCCTTTGCTTTTTGCAGCAGCTCGTATGTATCGTTCCATTCTTCAGGTGTTAATGCAAACGCATCGCTATGGTGTTTCTTTGGAACTATCAAGCCGCAGCCCTCTAACACATCCTGCTGTTTATTGTGCTGCAGGAAATAACATGTTTCATTCTCAAATAGAATGTTTTGATCTGGATCCTGATGCGGGTTGCAGAAAGGGCAGTTTTTGTTATATGTCATGGAATAAGCCTCCTTGTTCCTACAGTTTATCAGAACATTCACGTTAGGAATATATTGTAAACCGGTAGTGGCGGGTGTAATATTACACTATAAGTAAAAACAGTTAGAAGAAGTGATGGCTGATTTTGGCTTTTATGCTGTTTGCTCGTTTCTTTTTTGTTAGGAATGGGGGGAAAGGATCTCGAGGAGTCCATTTCTAACTTAGATCCGTAGCTTAAAAAATGTAACGTGTTTGATCTGGTTATTGTCAGACCATCATTAATTTAAGAAATGGGTGAAGAGGTTGAAGAAAGTAATTGTGTTCTTGCTTATTAGCACTGCTTTTATTTTTACAATTGCATTTGGAACTAAATATTATTTCACTCAATATGAAAAGCAGACAGATGAACGGATTGAAAAAGTGATAGAGTTTCAAGGGGCAACTAGGGAAAATATAGAACGGGAATATGTGAACTATAACAAAACGAGTGATTTCTTAGGCAAGACGGTCTACTTTAAAGATGACCCAGGAATTGAGTATCAATATTTGGTTAGAAGAGGTCAAAACAGAGTGCTGGTTTCTGCCAAGCAAGACGGAGTACCATTAGAAAATATAAAGAAAAGAGCAAAGTTTCCTACTCACACTGTTGAATTTGATGAGAACAACGAGATTGTAAAAGTAACTGATTGGCGTACGAATAAGGTGTTATATAAAAAGTAGATAAAAAGATAATTTTAGCCTATTGGGCTGCTAACAAGAAAACCAATAACAAATGAAACGTAAAAGACACTGCGGAGAATGCAGTGTCTTTTACGTTAAATTGATTTGTTGATTAAACCCTTAATCTCTCTTAATACCAACTCCGGCTCATCATGCTGCACATAATGTGCACTGTTCTCCGCCAGCACAAATGTCCCTTCAGTTGATAGCGATAGCAGTTCTCTTTGCATCTCATTCCAAAGTTCTTGGGACGCTTTCGAATAATGTGATTTCTTACCGGCACAGATAACGGTTAACGGAATAGGTAAAGTTGATCTTAAGTCGTTTACTTGTCTTAGGCTTTCTATAAACTCATCGTAATTGCCTTCGTGAATGAATTGACTGTTATATGCTTTTTGAAAATCGTCTGACATCGTCGGAAGGAACCGCTCGACATAGTCTTCCGGTGTGGAATCAATGAGTATGAGTCCGCATATTTCTTCTGGATAGGTTGATGCATACAAGCGCATGTTCACTCCGCCGAAAGAGTGGCCGACTAAGATGTATGGAATCTTCAGTTCTAATGCATCAAGCAATTCATGCAGTTCTTTTACCATTTCACGGCTCGTCCTAGGGTTCGTACTCGTCTCGCTTCTGCCTAATCCAGCCCGGTCATAGACAAGCACTTGAGTTTCGCGGGCGAGATCAGGCACGATTAAATCCCATGTCTTTGAGTAATCACCATAACCCGCATCCATGATAACAGCAGGCTTGTTTGATGGTTCTCCCAACACTTTAACGAAGAGATTCACTCCATTTACTTTTACAAATCCCATAAAACATCTCCAATCGCAAGGTTCATGTATATTTTACCAATAAATGCAAAGTGGTGCTTTAATAAGCTTGTGCAGCTTCATGTTAAGCAATAGTCCAAGTCTGAACTCATATAAATCAATAGATGCTCCCATAACATGATGGTGAGGTGAGTGGATGAATACCGGAAATAATTCTTGTATATGTGACTTTTTCAAAAAGCTTAAGCGGGGAGAGGTGGTTACTGTATCACTGTGGGACTCCTCTCAATTCATCTCCTTTTCGTTTATACAGCTGAATAAGCATTGTATTACGGGTGAACTGGATGATGGAAGTCTTATTACATTTGATTGTAAAGATGTCTGTTTTGTTGGGTGTGGCATAATTTCTCCCCCTCAGCCATGCGGCACGCTGGATTGCACGTGGATTGAAGACCCGAACAATCCGATTTATGATCCGCCGGTTACAAGCGCGTACTATCAAACGGTCAGGTACAGCAGCGACGGATTCGCTCCGAACGGCCCTTTTTCTTACTATAAGATGTGGTACGATATCGCGAGCGCTGGCGGGATTGCGGTCGCCAACTCACCTGATGGGATCAACTGGACGTTCGACAGCAATCTGACCGGCCTGACAGGAACGGCACGCCACTCGAGAATTTTATATGATCCGGCGGGATTCGGTATTGGTGCTCCGTACCGTATTTGGTATTGGGACTCGCCGAACCCTTACATGACCGATCCAATCGTCCTGAACATGATTCGGACGGCGACATCACTTGATGGCATCAACTGGACCAATGATATGAACATCAGCCAAAGTGCGGCTAATCCATTGTTAGTCCCGATTCCGACAACAGATTTTAACAGAGGAAGCTATGGTCCGGCTGATATTTTGTATTACCCAGCGAATCCAGCTGTTCTTGATCTAGCAAATCCATTCAATAACCGATATGTGATGTATTACGATATTACAGACGGCGCGACGGAACAGATTGCGCTGGCAGTATCTGTAGATGGCATCACCTGGAGCAAGGTCGGTCCATTTGCCGTCATTCCAAAAGGTCCGCCTGGATCGTGGGATCAAAATTATGTGGCTGAGCATGCGGTTGTTATTCAGCTTGGACCAAATGATTTCAGAGCTTGGTATAGCGGAGGGGTCACCAGCTCGAGTGAAGGAATCGGATGTGCGACCTCAACAGATGGGGTGAACTGGACGAAGTTTGCCGGAAACCCGATATTCAGCATCAATGACGGTGTGGCCTGGCGCGCAGGAAGAACATACAATCCATGGGTGCTGTTCGACCCGCAGCGGTTCAACGGTCACGGTGATTCGCTTTGCTATAAGTTCTGGATGACGGGCGGCACGTCGGGTTCAAACCTGAATATCGGCTATGCGACGAATTCGGGTGGATGATAGAGAAGAAAAACCCCTTTGCGGAGGGGTTTTTCTTATGCGTGTGTGATTTGTTTGCGGATCTTAGAGGTTTATTTGCAAATCTGGGATGTTTATTTGCGAATCTCGAACATTTATTTGCAGATCTGAAAATTTGTTTGTACGGCGATTTTTAGTTTGCAGGAGAACCGTTTTATTTGCACACTGCTCCGTTTATTTGCAACTTTAAGTTCGTCGCTCACTCTTCAAATGGCAAACACCACCGCATTTAACGCCCGCGATTGCACGGCCGTTGAGACCGACGCGCTCGACCGCTGGGAGAATTCTAGCGTGACAGTATAGGTGTTCGTCCCGAAGAGCGCGCCGTTATCTACATAGGTGAGCGGGATGCCGGTAATCTGTGTAAAGGCCAAGGAGAGGGAGAGTGCGGCGCCTTGTGTCAGTGTTTTCGTGGTCAAAAGAGTTCCGTTTCGGTACAGCCTCATAAGTACGGTGTATTGATACGATGTTAAACCGAGCGAGATCGTAGCAGCCACTTGTACTGTGCCATCAATTTTAACCGGCTGAAGGCTCTGCTCGTTCACCACTGGCAATGTGAGCACTGTTGTCTCGCTGTTAAAGGTTAGAGCTGTACTGTCCTCTGTTTGGATGAAAAATAATTTTTGGTTTCCATTTGATGCGGATCCGCCACAATTTTGACAGTCTAAGCACACACGCCGTCACTCCAACATAGTTTGTGTATTATCTTATGAATGCCTTTTGAAATGGACAGGGCTATAGCATGAAAAGCAAAGGGGTTGTTTTATGAAACAGCGTGCGAGACCTAACTTATGCCCCGCCAGCTCTCCGCCAGAAAGCTGCTCATGCATCTATCCACGGAATAAGGAGCCGTTCTTTCCCGTTCCTCCATCTCAGCCTGAGGTTATCACAGATGAGATTTCAGGAACGATTCAGCAGCCGAGTGACGGCCGTCCTGTTCAGTATTGGAGGTGGCTTGATCGTGAGAACCTGCCAGCCGCCTCATTAACGATTACGAGCCAATGTTTATCGGTTATGGATGTGTATGTGGATACAACGGGCAATGGGCAAAGCGATATGCTGGTATTTACAATCTCTCAATATGGCCAATCGCGCTCAGCGACATTGCCGTGTATTGCAGCTCTTGAAATTGTCTGCTCTGGTCACACAGAATTGTGCAGCGGCCGTTATGGTTTAAGCATTCATTATATAAAAAGATAGTTTTATAGGAGGAATGAACCATGTGTGCAACTGATCCGCAAGCTCAATACTTTCAAGAGAAGATTTCGGGGAATTTTAATGGAGGTGCAGCACCTATTACCGTCTGGTCGGCTCCAGCCGGCAGCTATTTTTCCGGAACGTTCCAAGTATTTAACTCTGCCGCAAGCCCTGCGACTGTAACGGCAACGACTGACTCCACACCCGCGGGGGCATTGAGTGCTGCACCCGGAAACACTGCATCACAGTCTGTCAACCAGCCGACTGAGTTCACGATTACGGCTGCAGCAGGGGACAGCGGGACATACTGTATCATTCTATATAAGAAAGTATTGGCTTAATGAATTATCAATGTATAATAAGGTTATCCGTACTTTAGGAGGATAACATGAATCAGATTGGTGCTTATGTCCTGTCCATTGTCCTGCTCTTCGTACTCATTATTCCGAGTGTACTCAGCAGACAGGAAGCACAAAGTGTAGAGAAGAGTGCGGACAAGTTCGCGTTCACGCTGCCGGTTAACGTGGAAAGCGTGGAATCGTTAATGGAAAAAAAGAACCCGCTAGTTCAAAATAATTTGAAAGCGTTTACATCTGAATATAAGAATTGGAAGCTGCAGTTTGATATTGATTTAGAAGAAGATAAGAAAATCAAGCAGCAGGGATTTACTTATTTTCCGGAGGCGAAAATAAGCGGCTACATGCAAAATGGCAATGAGAAGCTGAACTTAACAGGGAGCGGCTATGTGAATCGCTTCTCTTTTGAAGGCCGGCAGCTGTATGTCGGCTACATGGTGGCCGCGATTCCCGGCCTGACTGCTTCTCCAAATCATAAAGTATCTTTTCGATTTGATAATGAATCTGGAGAAATCGATGTATCGCTCATGACTGGTACACAGCCCGACACAGCCTTTCTCCCATTCGGCAAGATCTTCTTATTTGATATGGATTACAACGCAATAGGGAAGAGGATGCTGGAGTAGGGTTTTAGGAAATTGAAAATCTCTTAAACTCGCTTAGGGAAGCGAATTTAAGAGATTCGTCGAGAATTTTTTCTTTGTTTGTTTTCTTGTTTCTGGAGCCAATTCGTTCCGGCGATATCGATAATTGCTAATACGCCTGCAAGAAAAAAACAATATAAAAGTGATCGCGGCTCAGTATAAGGAAATATACTGAACGTCCAGTAAATAATTCCTGTCGTTAACAAGATCCGGATTGGTGTAGCAAGGTATGCTCGCCATTTTTCTTGGAGCATTAGATTAATGATGTTTTGTACAGGCTTATTAAAGAGGCTAAGGATTAAAAAAGTAATTGCTAAGTGAAGACCGAGTGCCAGCGTGCTGTCCCAGCTACCTGAAAACTGACCCCCAAATACGAAGTTCGTCCCTTTAATTGCTGTTACATAGACGATTCCAATAATGGATATAGGGATAAAAATCATGGCTGTAATGAATAGTGAAACCCCAATTATGCCTTTAGTGCTCAGCTTCTTCTTGCTTCGGTTCGAATCTTTCCATATGAATAGATGAATTAGTGTGTAGCCTGATAGGTAAATAAAGATGATGTAGAGCCAGTCCGGCATGGACGTCCTCCTTTATGATCCCGAGCTCGTGCTCCCCGAACCGAATCCTGAGCTCTTTTTGGTTGTGGATTTCGTTGTAGTAGTAGTCGTTGGCTTCGTGGTTGGTTTAGTGAACTTAATTTTACTCGATGGCTTTGTTTTCGTTGTGTTCGCCAATAAGAAAATCCACCAAGGAAACGCATTTTCGTCCGCATAATAGTTATCGTAAACGGTTGTTTCGCCGTTTTCCTGAAGGTCATCCAGAAACGCGATGAGCTCTTCTTCGTTGTATTCCAGGCCGTTTTCTTCTAAGTAATCCTCCATAGCCTCAAGATCTAAGTCAGGATAATAGGATTGCAGGTGGTCTAGCTCGATCTCTCCATAGCCCTCGTCATCTTCAGGATAGTAGCTCGTGTCGCTGCTATAGTCGTTTTCAAAATCAGGTTCAGTGTAGACTTCTTCGTCATAAATTTCTTCATCATAGCTCTCCGTGTATGAAGTGCTGCACCCGCTTAACATGACAGCTGCCGAAAGCAGTCCTCCGAGCATTTTCTTTGTATTAGTCATCACATTTATCCCCTTATGCCTGTTTTTACCATATGTATACATTTACTATTACATAAAGTTTCGTTTTTGGATATATCTTCATTTTTTTCGTTGTTTTATAAATAAAGCCTAAACTCACCTCTTGCCTGGAGCAAAACACAATAAGTACCCTCGAAGTCGATTGCTTCAAGGGTACTTATGCGTTTTTCGAGATTCTTTAGAGTCTTTTTCGTTTCTGAAAGTTTTTTTTGAAAACCGTACAGTGGAGTTACCGGCGGAATACAGTAAAGTGCGCGCTTTTATAAGGAAGATTGTGTTGAGAGATTTGCCTTTTGAGAAAGTGGCAAAGATGTTTGATCCATTGATTAAGAGCAGGCTGAAGGTATTGGGTTTGACGGGTGAGCGGTTTGAAATGTTTTATCAGGCGGGGCTTATCGGCTTATGGAAAGCTTGGAGTGAATTCGACGAGACAAAGGGCTCATTTCCATCATTAGCAAATCTCCGCATATCGGGTGGCATTATGGATGAACTGCGGAAAGAATCAAATAGAGAGAAGCGAATAATGCCGATGGTGCCTGAAATTTATGAAAATATTTTATCAAAAGCGGTGTATGACACCATTCCATTGCTTGAGAAGGAAGCTATCGCATATTACTTAGAAAAGCTGACTAAACTCGAACAGCGCTGGGTGGTCGAGCGGATCTGTAACCAAAAACGCGAGGTGGATATTGCTGCGGAGTATGGTGTGAGTGTAGGTGCGGTGAAGAGCTGGCGGAAGCGGGTGGTGAAGAAGCTTAGGACGTTGCGTTGAGAAGGGATTTTTATCCAAAAAGAGAAAGAGTATAGAGAGAAGATAAGGGGTGATCATGGTGATTACAAATCAAATGATTCAGATTCATAAATGGCAGGATAAGGACCTCGAGCTGCTGTTTGACCTAAATTCTGCTGTGATGACGGAGCATTTAGGCGGACCTGAAAGTGAAGAGAAGATTTTGCAGCGCCATAAGCGTTATCTTGAACTTGGCGAAAGAGGGCAGATGTTCATCGTAACTTTGGATTCTGTTGCTGCTGGGTCAGTTGGATACTGGCAAACATCCTGGAAAGGTGAGGATGTGTACGAGACGGGCTGGAGCGTTCTGCCAACATTTCAGGGTAAAGGAATCGCGGGAGCTGCCGCCAAGCTGGCGGTTGAAGCAGCGAGGGCAGAGAATAAGCATGCGTCTATTCACGCCTTTCCTTCCATTAGTAATACAGCATCCAATGCGATCTGCCGTAAGCTAGGCTTTGAATTGCTTGGAAAATGTGAGCTGGAGTATCCGCCGGGAAGTATTATGCAATGCAACGATTGGCGGCTGGGATTAAAGTAAATGCTGAAGGGGAGTAATGGGATGGAAAAGCCGGTTTATTTTGATGGCAGTGTAATGCCGAAGTGTGATGAAACAGTGGTGAAATGTGAAAGTGTAATAACGGATGAAGTGCGCAAAAGTATTAGCGGGAATCCGTTTGTTCTGGAATTGAAGGAAGAAGTGCGTGAGCGGTGTGTAATGCTTTAAAAGGGGAAGAAAAAAGAAGCGACGTGGGTCTGTCGCTTCTTTTTTATTGCTTTGGTTTAAGTCTTTTGGATAAAGAACTAGGCTTCTTTTCTAATTTGTTTATGCTTTGCTGTTCTTCTTTTTTTATCTTTTCAAAAGCATCTTGCATTGATATGCCGTTCAATGGTGTTTTTAAGCCATCCATACATATCACGCTCCTTGTTTCTTACCTTATGTGTGCCATTAATAAATATTTCTACTTCGTTTAGTATTTTCCTCTGTTTTTTTCCCAATCCGGATCATCTTTCCAGTGATACGTCTCGTCGTATATGTTTAAGATGTGCCCATTTATCTCGATTGTTTCTTTATCAAGCCATTTTATGTTTACTGAGCTTTCGTCATAATTCCAATATATCGTTTCAGCTTCACTTCCGTCGCCAACTTCAACTCTTATAGAAGCTCTTACTGTAGCCCCGCCATCATCTATTAAATAAGCCTTGGCTACATTGTCGTTAAAAGGAGAGCTATGTTCTGACAGGAATTTACCTTTAGGCAATTCATCAAGTTTAACGTTAGTGACATCAAAAAGGATGATGCCGAAAACAATTAAAACACCTAGCAAAATGTAGCGTTTCTTCTTCACATGGTTTCTCCTTTTAGAGCATAGATGATTTTGTATGAGTTAAATCATGTCGACACAAGTTGTCAAATTCCCCGGGAAATTGACGAGTGGTGGAGTTTACATAATGGGGGTACGGTACCATTTTCTGCTTAGGGCGTGAACACCCGGGCGGTTGAAAATGGTACCGTACCCCATGAACTTCATTTAGTACAGGAACAGCATGAGTACGCTTGTTACAAGGCCGACCCAGATGCAGAGGATGAAGCAGTAGCCCATAATGTCTTTGATTTTAAGTCCGAGAACACCTAACAATGGAAGTGCCCAGAATGGCTGGATCAGGTTGGTCCAAGCATCGCCCCAGCCAACAGCCATTGCGATGGTAGCAGGGTCGACGCCAAGCTCCATACCGGCTGGGACTTGAAGCGGTCCTTGCAGTGCCCATTGTCCTCCGCCTGACGGAGCGAGCAGGTTTACAAGTCCTGCTGACCAGTATGTGAAGATATCAAAGGTTGATTTTGATGAGATGGACGTCATCCATTCAATGATGTTTGCTCCCATTCCAGAGCTAGCTAGCACAGCAATAATTCCTGCATAGAACGGGAATTGCAGGATAATCGGCGATATGGATTGCGTCGCTTCTTTAAATCCTTGTGAAAAATTGTTCAGCGAGCCGTGCAGCAGCAAGCCAAGCGATAGGAAGAAGATATTTATAATGTTCAGATCAAGACTGCGACCGTTCGTGAATTCATATCCGCAATACACGACGCCAATCGCACCGAGGACGATGCCTAAAAATGGCGTCCATTCTAATTTTTCTGCAAAGGTAAGATTCTTTTTGTCTGGTTTTACTGTGACTGTTTGTACGGTTTCGGTGTTTTGATAGCTGATTATATTCTTTTTAGGAGCCATGAGCAGTATCACTATTGGCATCGTTATAAGCAGAGCTAAGAAAATAGTGACAGTGGAGAAGCTGAAAATGGTTTCTGATGTTGGGATTACACCCATCACGCTGGCAAGGAAGTGATCTTCTGTTGCAATGGTTAGACCGATCGAGCTGGAAAGCCCGGCGCTGTATAGCGCTGTTGGCGCATAAGCCGCAGCGACAAGGAGAGGGAAATGTGCTTTTGCGTTCTTGGATGCGACCTCTTTTGCCATGATTGCACCGACAACAACGGCCAGTCCCCAGTTGATGTAGTAGGCGAGTGCACTGATCAGGAACGTTAGGACGTATGCTTTTTGCGGTGTGTTCGCAAGACGTGCCACGACCTGAAGGCCCTTATTGATGAAAGGTACACTCGCTAAGGTCATACCCGTGACCATGAGGAGCACCATTTGCATAGTGAACGCTAAATACGTCCAGAAGCCGTCACCCCATGATTTAAGGATCGGCATCGGTTCAGAAGGATTCATAAAAAAGGCCACAATAAATACAAATAGGGTGAGCAATACCGCGATAACAAATGCATCAGGCACATACTTGTTCGACCATCTCGACAGCACATTCGCTGTCCTTGTTAACAGAGATTCTTTTCCGCTTTTTTCTTGCACAACATCTACACCTGGCTGGCTCATTCAGACATCAATCTCCTTCCGCAAGTAAAATTTTGTCAATCTATGATAACTTCTTTAAAAGAAGGCGATACCCTTTCTAAAAGATCACTATTTTAAACAAATGTTTAATTACTGCATGTATATGCTTGATGGCGAAAGACAGAACAAGCTGCTGGTTAACATAATTGGGGTACGGTACCATTCTCTCACTGCGGGTAGAACACCCGGATGAGGAGAAATGGTACCGTACCCCGTTCTTTGAATTAACCCTGTTTTGTAAATATTTTCATGTTGGCATATAGTAGAATAAAAGTCATTTTTGGGAGTATACAAGTGAAAAAGAGAGCAATGATATTCGGGGTAATCTGCAATTCTATTATTTTCTTGGTGCTGTTTAACAGCTGCGAAATCTTTCTGGGGAACAAGACGAAAGCAGAACGAGAGGCAGCGGCGCATTTAAAGGAGAAATACGGTAAGGAGTTTGTAATTGCTGATGTAAAATATCAATTTGGAAATAACACCACTTACATTGAGGCTTATCCGAAAGGTCATCCGGAAGAACGGTTTAGAATGGAAGGAATTAATGATTATTATGGAGTCGTGCGCCTGGTTTCTCCCGAGCTTGTTCAACTGAGGGAAATGCCTGTGATATTTAGTTGCACTCCACATAGTAAATCGGGAAAGATGGATAATAAAAGATACGACCAGATGGGTTTTAGCTTATTTGTGGCGGTGGTAGATGAGAAAGCCGAGCAAAAGGTCATAGCAGAACTCGTTCGTATTCGAGAGAAGTTCAATCATTTTGGCAGTGTAAAGTTTGAAGTGGCTGTAAAGAAATTGGATGTAAAAACAGAGGCAAATGACTATCATCAACTGATGGAAGATCACAAGAGCGCTTTTGAACTGTATTGCAGCGACTCAATTGAAGGAGAGTTGCAGAATAAGCCTAGATGCAGTGATGTGATTGTTAAGTGATGAGGAACGTTATTTTATTGGGTAGTCTCTGTTGATTGGATAAGTATTGCTCGTTTCTTTAGAAAGTTTATAAGAAACTGGAGTAAGAAGAAAAAGCTATTGATAGCTGTGGCGCTGTTTAGCGAGCGAGCCGCTGGATGTGTGGTCTAGTTGGTTTTATTTAGAAATACTATTCTAGTCCTTAAACACTTGTTTAAATTATTTTTATTTTTAGCTCGTAGAATGGTGAAGCCGACCTGTTTCTGTTATCACTTTCCTATACTATAACTTGAAATTCACTACTATTCCTTACTCTGTATTATCTTCCAATACATAATAATCTCCATTTGAAAATTTTTATTTTCGCCGATATTAAGAGATATCGACATAAAGGTAAGGAGAGGGAGTCACTAAGTATGCTGAATTTTTTTCTTCGTAAAAAAGCAGATCAATTTTTAAAAACTGTCGAGGAAACTATAATCCCCAATAATAAGCAAGCAGTACGTAAAGGGGAGCTAGGTGAATACAAAATTGATTTACAACTCAGCCAGTTCCCAAAAAATTATCGTTATTTAAGTGACTTGTTAATTAAAAACCCAAAATCATTTACTGGGTATTCTCAAATTGATAATGTCCTCATTAGCCCATTTGGAATTTTTGTCATTGAATCAAAGAATTATCAAGGTACAGTTTATGGTGGAAAAACCAGAAAAACATGGAGTGTCAACGGGAAATTTAACGTTGGTAATCCGCTGGCTCAAAATTACGGACATATAAGGGCACTTGCAGCTTGTTTAGATGAAAAATATGAAAATTTGTTCATCTCAATTATTGCTTTTACGAAAAGATCCCGTGTGAAGGTAGAGCCTGAACTAAGAAAAATAACGTCCAATGAACTTGTAATTTACGATATTGAGCTCACAGAGTTTATTAAACGAAAAGAAGCTTCTAATAAATCAGAAAGCAAATTACCTTTGCTGTACGATAATGAAATTGAAGAGGCGTTTAGAAGTTTTACAGAAGCGAATATTGTAGATTTAGAGATCAAAGGAAAGCATGTGAGTGAAATAGCTAAGAAAAAAAGCAACTCAGTAACACGGTTTGGCTCAAGACAGTTTTAGTGTAATGATAGGCAGGAATGCGCCTGCCTATTGATTTTATGTCTTTTTGGTTTGGATATTGTGAACTGTTTTTAATTAACTACCGGCCTCACCCAAAGCTTTGAAAAGTCCACATACCCAAAGTGCTTGATCTGGACGTTCATGAGTTCAGAGGAGAAAGGAATCTGGCGTTTTTCTGAGTAGATCGGAATCATGATGGATTCCTGAGCCAGGAGTTTCTCAAGCTCGGCATTCAATGCGGGCCAAGCTTCAAAGGGCGTTGTGGTATAGGAATCTAGTATTTTTCCGATGGATTGCTCTGAATTTACAATCATCTTCAACGGAGAGTATCCATTTTTAACAAAATTATAGAAAGAAAACTCCTCGTTCAGCTCAAAAATCTCCCCATGAATAAATAGGTCTGCCTGCAGGTTCGCGCCTCTTCTTGTCAGTGATTCTCTAAACGTCAGCGACAGCACTTCTACTGGAACGCCTTCCTTTTCCAAGCACTCTATCAGCCAATCGGTTGTACTCTTTGTATGCTCGGTTGTCCTGATAACAATCGGTTTTGTGAAAATAGGCCGGGTTACTTCAGGCAGGGAGCAAGGTTCGCTGTTGCGGCAGATACGGTCGCTTGCCGAAGCACGCGGTTCAAAGGTGCCGATCGTATGCCTGTTTTTTGCAATAATAGCGTGAATATAATCGCGGATCTCCTTTCGCTGAATGTCGGAATCACGGAAGATGTTCATGATGACAACTCCAAAACCTGAGCTGCTTTCGACCTGGAAAGTAGAGTGCTTCTCCTCCTCGAGAGCAGAATGATAGATCATGTCAAACGTTTCAGGCACTTGGACAAACTCCACGGCATCGAGCAGTGGGCGCTCCTGAAAATAGTCGCTAAAGGCGGTAAGAGTGGTTTTCTTCTCATTATTTTCACTGATGTGAAAAGCACCTGTCCCAAGCAGCTGGCCGTTATTTTCCTTATAGATGCTGCAGTTAAACGAACCGAGTATGTGGAGGCAATAGCTGCAGCCGCTAGGGAAATGAATGTCCACGACAAGTGGGGCAGGGGCTGTGATTGCCTCCACCGGTGACCAGATATCACGATAAAAATGGTGAACACGAAGTTTTTCTAAGCAATTAACGACGTCATTTGAAGTCAAAATGGAGCCATCGTGGAATGCGATGTCCTTTTTCAAATATAGCCGCAAACGGGTTGGTGTCACTTCCCAGCTATGAGCAATTTCTGGCAAAATAGCATCAGTCTCTGTCATTGTAATGAGCCGGTTGTAAACATTCGCCACAATACGGGCGCTGTGCGCATCGGTCGCTTCAACCGGGTGAGTTGTGATGAACGGACGGCGGCGCGGGACGATCAGCCGGTCATCGCTTTGCTGGATATAACCGAATTTCGTGTGAAACTTATTCATCAAGCGCAGACGGCATGCATCTGACCAGTCGTAGAGCAGGTACTTGCTCGCGTGTTCGACCGGCTCTTCATCGAGCATCTTCAGCATCTGCTCCTCATAAATTTGTTCGACTTCTTTATGCCATTCCAATTGTGAGGCATTGCCCCGTCCCCGGCCGGCGGTATATTTTAGCCAGCCTTCAGCAGACCACCGCTGTAAGTGGCGGGTCGTCTGTTTTGTGCTCAGCTCGAGCGTTTCTGCGGCTGTCTCAATTTTGATGCTCCCAGATGGAAAGTGGCGCCATAGTGCCAACAGATTTTTATCCATTACATATCTCTCCTGATAAGTGGACATTTTTTATGAAACTGTCTATTTTTAACTATCTTAGTCTAGTTTAACATAAAGGAAGAAAAAGGGAGGGAACAACATGGGATGGAGAGAATATCCGCAAAACATTAAGGTCCGCCTGATCACGGCGTTCTTTAACCGTGCTGTTTCGTCGGCTGTTATGCCGTTTATGGCACTATTCTTCGCACAAGAAAAGGGGAAAATCTGGGCCGGGACATTTCTGATCCTGACCGTGGCTGTAGGGTTTGTCGTCAACTTGATCGGCGGCTATATTTCTGACCGTTTTCACCGTAAAAAAGTACTTATGATGACTTCAGTGTTAAGTGCGATGATGTTCTTAACGATGACAATCAGCTTGCTGCCTGAAGATAACCTGATCTGGCTGTTCGCCTTCGCGTACACGTCGTTTATCGTAACGAGCAGCTTAGGCCGGCCGGCGATGCATGCGATTATCATGGATTCCACAACACCAGAAAATCGAAAAGAAGTATACACACTTGATTATTGGATGACGAATCTTTCTATGGCCATTGGTACTGCGCTTGGGGGATTGCTGTATCAGAGCCATCAGGTTGAGCTGTTTATGATGCTTTCGGTGACATCCCTATCAGTTCCGATCGCGTACTACATCTGGCTGAAGGAAGAATCTCACTTCATTTTGCAGCAAAAGCATCAAAACGTCGTGATGGACATGATTCAAAACTACAGAATCGCATTCCGTGACAGTGCGTTTGTAAAAGTGGTGCTCGGTTCGACGTTTATCTTTTCCGCTGAATTCACATTGAACAGTTACATCGGCATCCGGCTGGCGGAAACATTTCAGACAGTTAATCTAGGAGATTTTGAGATTAGCGGTGTGAGGATGCTGAGTATGATGAACGTCCAGAACATGCTGTTTGTAGTATGCTTCACGTTTTTGATTAACCGAATCACTGATAAATTTGATAAAAGAAAAATGTTCATCTTTGGACTGCTGCTGTATGGAATTGGATATTCTACGGTTACATCAGCTAACGTCTGGTATGTGCTCGTCATGTTTAATGTGATCGCGACGCTCGGCGAACTGATTTATTCACCGATAAAAGAAAGCGAAAAAGCGAACATGATTCCAGACGACAAGCGAGGTTCCTATTCTGCATTCGCGAACCTGTCGTTCAGCGGAGCCGATCTGCTGGCAAGGTCGAGCATCATAATCGGAACATTCCTCGTACCAACGATGATGTCGGTTTACATGGGAATTATCATTTTCACAGGAGCAGTGTTCATCTATTCCGGGTTCTTTTTAAGAGAGCGGGTGAGGGCAGGGGCAGCTGCAGCTGCAGAGAAGGCGATTTAGTTAACATAATGGGGGTACGGTACCTTTAGTACCGTACCCCAATCGGCTTTTATTTCCATAAAATCACACGTTTTCGGGGGACGGTTTTAAGTGAAAAAATTTATCTTTTGGAGCTGGATATTATTATCTTTAACAATATCTACGTTCGTTTGTTTATCGAGTAAGCCAATTCGAGATGAATACTTTCCTAGCCTGCTTGATTACATAAACAGTGCTTTCTTTCTCGCTGGTGGAGCAGTAATGATCAGTTCTCTTTCTTGTATCATTTTTATTTGTTTTAAAAACAAAAGAATTAAAGTGGCTTTGATCAGTGTCTTAGTAATAATTATGGCATTCTACTTTGTGCATGTTTTCCAATCAATGTTTTCGCTTTATATATTGATAGTAGAAGCAAGTTTCATTTTATTTACTGTGAGCTCAGTTCATTTTTTTCTTACCTATTTTATAGGGAAAACAACTTTGAAAATATCTCTTATTAAAGAATAGCAAAAGAACTATCAATATAAGATTTGGAAATAACATTGAAAATGACCAGATGTTTGTCTGGTCGTTTTTTATTATATCTTTATACAATTATAAGTTTGCTTTACCATCTATAGTTTGAATCCATCGAACAACGGACCGCCTAACGGAGCGTATATTTCATGGACTAAGTCGACGAATGGTTGTTTATTTCGATTTTGATAATACTCATTTAATGTGCTGAAGTACCGTGCAGACAATGCTTCATCATACATTTTAAGCGTTCTAACTAATCCTTTTCCGCGGCCGATCCACTGATGGTTGTAACGAAGAATGAATTCAGCAACCTGAATGGACAGCAGATTAAGGGTAATCATAGCTTCATCCTCATTTTTCGAATCTGCAAAATCATCAAGCAAATCAAAGACAAAATAACGTGACGACTGAATAAATTCAGGTGTTAACGCTTTTGGTCCTTCATTTAAATAATCTCTGGCATGCTGTTTAATGGAGTCAATGACAGGGTGTTCTTTCAAAACAAGTCCGTCTCTGATCATATTGGCTAAAACAGGTCGTCCGCTTTGTTTTTCTTTCGCAAAGTACTCTATGTAAGAAGAATGGTTATGAACAAACGATTCAATTTTCCAATCATATCGTTCATAGCTTTCTCGTGTATTAGGTCGATCTTCGTAAAAGACGATAATATCCAAATCGGAACTCGCTGTTGCTAATCCCTTTGATACACTGCCAGCTAATAAGGCAAACTGACAATCTTCATGGAACTCTTCGATAAAACGCTTTGCTGCAAGAATAGGATTTAACTTCATACTTTTGTCCTCCGTAGTACTTAAACTGTTAAGATAGGAATTTCGACAAATTCTTGGCGTTGCCTTGTTTACAACTCGCTGTTTAAGAAAGAGGATAATCTAATAGCTTAACGGAATATTGAATAATGTAGTAACTGGACAGGATCGGGGTAATGATGAAATGAAATTTAACACCATTGTTTTTGAAGACTGGTTTGAGATAGATTTACCTGAAAAATGGGAGTTGGAAGAAGAAGAAGACCTCCTTACATTCTACGATACGGTTGATGGAAGAGGAGCGCTTCAAATTTCTTGTTTTAATATAGTAGAACAAAGAGCAGCCGATGAAATTGCAATGGAACACTTGAACGATGTTATTGAGCAATTTGAGATCAATATTAATCGTAATACGAAGAAGATTATTGAGACACCTTACAGCACTATTGCTTTAACGGCAGGAACTTCTCCTGAAAAGGATTTTGTGAAGATTTGGATTATTGTTCTTAAAAATAGAATGCTGTTATGTACTTACATTAGCGACCAAAAATCAAGGGAATTATCCACTGCTGAGGATATTATTTATAGTATCCAGCCAGCCTAATCGAATTTAGACGATAAAACTAACCGGGGTCCGGTACCATTTTGGTACCGGACCCCGGTTAGTTCTTTATTTTGTCCTCAATCTTTTTCCTTCCATATAACGATAAACCGGTATTTCATCTCCTTGTTTAACAGGAATATAATTGAACGTTACATAGCTGTCGACAGATTCTGGTTCAAGTGCCAGCGCGATGAAGTTGGCGTTCGGCTGTGCCATGTGAAATACATAGCTGCCAGCCGGGAAGGCTTGTTTCTTTTTCGTTACGTCTGTTGTGACCTTGTTAGTATAGTGCCCGCTTTCAGGCGTTTTGGAAATCGTGCTGCTTGTGACGTTATAGCTTTCCACTGGCAGAACGGCTGCGCGTGATAGTTTCTCAACACGCACACCGAGAATCTGAAGCTTACGGGCGACATCATCGTGACCTGGCGGCAAGATATATGCTGTCGGACGTTCGCGTTCCAGTGTCGGGTATGCCTCAGTTGAATCTTCCCAAACAATTGGAATGTCCACTTTCTCAGCTTTCGCGAGATCCACGACCTCAAGCTTCTGATCCGGAACACGCTTGTTTTCGCTCGTCACGACGATCTTGTCATGATCGTTGGCTTTCAGTCCTTTTAAGATCACTTCTTTGCGGGCTTTTTGAACGGCTTTGGTCACTTTATCTGCGTGTGCGGCTGTATTTTTAATAAAAGATGCCTGAGCGACAACCTGTGCATAGACTCGACGTTCAAAATCAGCTCGGCCAATGTTGATGCCGCGCGTCTCAATCAGGTAAGTGAGCGTATTCTTCAGACCGAGCGCATTGCGGCCAATGCGTGTTTCTGTGCTGCCTTCTGTCGCGACAAGTTGTCCGTCTTCCAGCGCAAGAGTGTAGTAATCGTGATGGCTGAGCTTCGCTTTATCTAGCGTTTTGTGTACATTCGGAAGCAGCAGGTTGTCCGATGTCTTGCGCAGTTGTGCCGGAATGTTCAAGTTTTTAGCCGAAGAAATGAGCAGGTCGTATGACTGCAGCGAGCCTTTTTCCCCGAACTGCTTCAGCTGAGACGAATTGACCGTGTATTCATGAGAATCGAGCACAACATCCGGCTGGTAGGCGTTGATCGCTTTATGAACGGTCTGCACCTCAACATATTCGGCCTTCATATAATCACGGTTGGCGTCCATGTCGTTCGCAACGAAACGCTTAAAATAGTAGGAACCGTCCGGATTGACCCTTGGGACGATGGCGATATCGACTTTATCGAGCACGTTGCCGAGACGGCCTTCTGCTAACAATTTAGCGAGAACAAGCGTCGATTCTCCTGATGCAGGCTCGTTGCCGTGAATCTGGCTTTGCACCCAGACGAGCGGCTTTTTCTTGTGCGCTTTGCTTTTATGATGGTGAGAATTTTTGCTGAAATACAATAACGGGATGTCGCGCCCTTCAGCCGATTTTCCGAGAATCTTCAGTTTTGCATGACGGTTTTTGTGCGCGATCTGTTTGAGCACGTCCATCATTTCTTCCTGGCTCGTAAAGGCGACCTTCCCTTCTTGAAAACCAGGGGTATCAAACTTCACATCCGGCTTAGGGAAAAGGTGAGCGATATTCTCGGGTTGTATGTAGCTTGGTCCCGTGCCGTAATAAGGAACGAATTCTTGTTCAGCAGCATGAACAGATTGAGCTAGACCTCCAGCTGGAGCGAACAATCCAGCAGTTAGAGCGAGTGACAAGGCGATAGAAGTCGAACGAAATACTTTTTTCATAAACTCCCTCCTCGGATTAATTGTTGTATTATTCACTAAATTAGCACAATGAACATTATATTGGGATTATTTGTGTGCTGTTGTCGAAGGAATGGGGCAAAGGGTTGCGATTGTAATCTAGAGGTTGTCGAATAGGTAGGCAATAGGAAACGGTACTTACATTAAAAACTGTGATGAATGAACTAATAAAAAAACTAAACGCTTTCATTTCCATTTATTGTTTCAAGGGAAATCCATACGCCTGTCAAACTATATTAAATAGGTTATTGTTTTTTTGATTGGGGGAGATACGTTGAACTTATTGGACATACAGCCAGCTGTTCAGCAGATTGCTGATGCGATTGCTGCGGTACTGAAGATTGAGGTAGAGATAGCGGACCATAATTTAATGCGTGTCGCGGGAACGGGAAAGACGAAGGCTGGAGTCCTTCACAAAATGGAGGGAGATCTTGTCTATCAGTCTGCCATTCGCACAGGACGGACGATTGTAATAGAAAACCCCGGCTTTCATGAAGTATGTACGCATTGCTCGTACTACCAAAATTGTTCAGAAACGGGGGAAATATGTGCTCCCATCCGAATGGGTGATAGAGTCATTGGTGTGATCGGCTTGTTAGCTTTTAATGAAAAACAAAGAAAGCGGCTTTTTTCAAATAAGGAAGATAACGAGCAATTTTTATATAAAATGGCAGGTTTAATCGCTAGCAAACTAAAAGAATATGAATTGATGGTAGAACTTAAAGGACATTCTGAAAAGCTTTATAAAATGATGAATATGGTGGATCAGGGAATCCTGATGCTGGATTGCAATGGGGAAATCAAACAGTTGAATGCCAAAGCTATGAAACTTCTAGGTTGTGTAAAGGGAGCGGAAGAACTTCCAGAGGAAACCTTAGAGAAGCTAAGTGGATTGGTTCATACGGCTAACGAGGACAAACACCGAATAACGCTGAAAATTAAGGAGTCATATAAAGATTTCTTAGTATACGGCCAAGACTTTGTCGTTTCCAAATCAAATCCTGAAAAAATGGTCGTCATTCAAGACATACAGGATATCCAGCAAACAGCAGCTTTTACCGATAAAGAGAGCCGGAAAGCATTCGACTCGGTCATAGGTGAAAGCGCCCAGATCAAGGAATTAAAAGAGTATGCCTATAAGGTTTCCAAATCAAGTTCTACTGTTTTCTTGCAAGGAGAGAGCGGTACGGGCAAGGAAGTTTTTGCCCGCGCAATCCATCAGGCGAGTGATCGGAATAAAGAGCCGTTTATTACGGTCAATTGCGGGGCCATTCCAGAAAATTTACTGGAGAGTGAACTGTTTGGGTATGAGTCGGGAGCATTTACCGGGGCAGTAAAGGGCGGGAAGAAGGGCAAGTTTGAACTCGCTAATAAAGGGACGATTTTTTTAGATGAAATTGGGGAAATGCCAGCACTGCTTCAGGTAAAACTTTTGCGTGTGCTGCAGCAGCGTGAGATTGAGAGAGTAGGCGGAAATCGTCTCATACCGGTGGACGTTCGGATTATTGCGGCCACCAACCGCAATGTGCACAGAATGGTGAATAAAGGAGAGTTTCGCGAAGATTTGTTTTACCGCCTGAATGTAATACCGATTCTATTGCCTCCATTAAGAAGCAGAAAAGAAGATATTATCGCGCTCACGGACTATTTTATTCAGCTTTTTAATCAACAGTTTCACTCTAATGTAAAAGGTGTTGGCGATGATTTGAGAGCCATATTGCAGGACTATCAGTGGCCCGGCAATGCGAGAGAGCTGAAGAACTTTATTGAATATATCCTTAACTTTGTGAGCGAAGGCATTATTACGATGGAAAACGCCGGAGATTATGTGAAGAAGAAGCTTTCCCTGCAAGCAATGGCCATCCCGGCAGAAGTGCCTTTAAAGCAATTTGCATCCTTTTCAATAGAACAAATGGAAAAGGAACTGATAAAAAGTGCTCTCGACCATGTAAAGAAAAAGGGTGAAAAGGTAGATGAAGCAAGTAAATTGCTTGGAATTGGAAGAGCTACTCTATTCCGGAAGATAAAATACTATGAGTTATAGGTTGAAAAGTATCACAATGAGACCTTCTATATAAAGTATCAATTTGAGACAATCCTTATTGTATGGTTAATTATCAGAAAATAAAGTTAATTCTAGTCTCGTTTTGATACTATTTTTATCTATTAATAGTAGATAAAAAGCCTGTTAAGGGCTTTTTTGCTTTTAAGAGGAGTAACTTTCCCTGTAGAACAGCGTTATTAAAAGTTGGCATGCTTCTTGCTATAAATATAGGTATCAAACGACAGGAGGAAATTATGACGAAAACATTAGTTGTATCGAAAGCTGCGCCTCAAGCAATTGGACCTTATTCGCAAGCTGTTATTCATGGTGATCTTGCCTTCTTATCGGGGATGCTGCCAATCGTTCCTGTCAATGGAGAGATGGCAGAGGAAGAGATCTCTGTTCAAACAAAACAGGTGCTTGAAAATATTAAAAGCTTATTAGCTGATATTTCATCTTCATTAGACCAAGTGCTGAAAACAACGATTTTCTTAAAAGACCTGAAAGACTTTCAGACAGTGAATGAGATTTATGGAACGTATTTCGGAGATTCGTTGCCGGCTCGCAGCTGTGTTGAGGTCGCGCGAATTCCTAAAGATGCCTTGATTGAAATTGAAGTGATTGCCAGCATGAAGGGATAAGGAGGAAGGACATTGCAGCAAACAAGCAGAGAGATGGTTCAGTGGCAGATTAATCGCTTTAAGAAATCCCCATCTAAAGACGTTTTAGCTGGATTTTTCGAACAAGACATTCAAGATGTCCATCAATTTCAAAGCACGCATTCTCTTTATGCAAAAACCCCGCTTGTCCGTTTATCAAATCTTGCGGCATCACTAGGTTTTCAGGACGTTTTTGTTAAAGATGAATCTCATCGGTTTGGATTGAACGCGTTTAAAGTGCTCGGTGGTATTTATGCGGTTGGCCGGTATTTGGCTGAAAAGCTGGGACGGGATATTGAAACTCTTTCTTTCGGCGAGTTGCGATCTCCAGAAGCAAGAGAACTGACTGGAGAAATCACGTTCATCTCAGCCACAGACGGTAATCATGGCAGAGGCGTGGCATGGGCGGCAAGGGAACTCGGGCATAAATCGGTCATTTACATGCCTAAGGGATCTTCTGTCAGAAGGCTTCAAGCCATCCGTGATGAAGGGGCAGAAGCTGATATTACAGAGTATAACTATGATGATTCTGTTCGGATTGCAGCCAGCCATGCACAGGCTAACGGCTGGATTATCATCCAAGATACGTCTTGGGAAGGATATGAAAAAGTGCCGCTATGGATTATGCAAGGCTATGCAACATTGGCTAAGGAAGCGGCGGAACAAATGCTGGAACATACAGCTGAACCGCCGACACATGTTTTTTTGCAGGCTGGTGTCGGATCGTTTGCAGCATCAGTAGCGGCGTATCTTGTTCAGCATTATAAAGAAAACACTCCAAAGGTAGTTTTGGCTGAGCCGCACCAGGCGGATTGTTTTTATCGATCTTTCACAAGTGATGGCGATGGTTTTCAGGTGGTGACCGGAGATATGAACACCATCATGGCAGGTCTCGCTTGCGGGGAGCCTAACCCGAGAGCATGGGAAATTTTGCGGCATTGCTGTGAAGCATCCTTTTCATGTGATGATCGGATTTCAGCCCTTGGAATGAGGATTCTAGGAAATCCGCTTAAGGAAGACACGCGGATTATATCTGGTGAATCAGGATCGGTAACGACTGGTTTGCTTTATCAATTGGCTAAGAACAAAAGTTTAATCGAGATTAAAACTGAACTTGAATTAAACGAAAACTCACGCATCTTGGTGATTAATACGGAAGGAGACACCGATCCAGAGCACTACCGAAATGTCGTATGGGAAGGTACATATCCTCTGCGTTAAAACCTGTTAAAGAGATGAAAGGGGAAAAATCATGCTGAATGAACAGCGAAAAGAAGAGATTACGAGTCTTTGTCAGCGTTTGGTACAAGAGAAAAGCTACTCGGGTGAGGAGCAGTTCGTCGCTTCTATTATAAAAGAGTTTGGTGAATCGAAGCCCTTTGATTCTGTTTTTACAGATAAGTTCGGCAACCTCATTCTTGAAATAAAAGGGACAGAAAAAGGATCGAGCGTTTTGTTCGACGGGCATATCGATACGGTGCCTGTAAATGAAGCAAAATGGCAGACAGGTCCGTTTTCTGGTGACATAAAAGATGGAAGGATTTATGGCAGAGGCACCTCTGATATGAAAGGGGCAGTAAGTGCCATGCTTGCAGCGGCTGTCTATTTTGCCGAAGACACCAATAAGAACTTTCCTGGCACAATTTATGTTTCATGCAGTGTTCATGAGGAATGTTTTGAAGGTGTCGCGACAAGAGAGGTAAGTGAAAAGGTCAATCCAGATTACGTTGTGATCGGTGAGGCAACGAATTTGAATTTGAACCGGGGACAAAGAGGCCGCGCAGAGATTGTTCTTGAGACTTTCGGGAAATCAGCACACTCCTCAAATCCTGACAAAGGAATTAATGCCGTATATAAAATGAATCAGCTGCTGCAGCGAATTCAGCAGCTGGAGATTGCGGAGCATCCCGTTTTAGGTAAAGGGATTTTGGAGCTGACTGATATTAAATCAGCGCCATATCCAGGGGCCTCTGTTGTCCCTTCTCATTGTAAAGTTACGTTTGACCGCCGTCTTTTAGTTGAGGAAACGAAAAATTCGGTGCTGGCTCCGATTCAAAAGATTATCCATGAAATGAAAAAGGAAGACCCGGAATTGCAGGCGTCTGTTTCTTATGCGTACGGCGAAGAGAAATGCTATACGGGTGAGAAAATCGGGGATGAGAGATACTTTCCTGCTTGGCTTTTTGATGAAAATGAAGAATTCGTGCAGGCAGGGCTGGAATCGCTGAAAGAGCAAGGGTTTAATCCGAAGGTCTCTCATTATTCTTTTTGCACAAATGGCAGCCACTTTGCCGGCGAAA
This sequence comes from Fictibacillus aquaticus, assembly GCF_002245695.1. GTDB lineage: Bacteria > Bacillota > Bacilli > Bacillales > Fictibacillaceae > Fictibacillus > Fictibacillus aquaticus. The sequence continues at coordinate 641,778 of NZ_NOII01000003.1, forward strand.
AAGGGATAAAAACAGTAGGCTTTGGGCCGTCCCAGGAACATATGGCACACATTGATGATGAATACATCGAGATCGATCAGCTTCATCAGGCTGTTGTTGGCTATTATGCGCTTATGAAGGCATTCACGTCTATCACAGCAATCTCTCAAACGGAAGGGAGTCAGGAGTATGTTTGATGTGTTAATCCTTAATGCAAAGGTGGTCGATGGCACAGGATCTCCTTGGTATTACGCGGATATCGGAATAACTGACGGTGTGATTTCAAAGATCGGACACCTTAAATCAGAGAGTGCAAAAGAAGTGATTGATGCAGAACGGCAAATCATTTCGCCTGGCTTTATTGATATGCATACTCACTCCGACCTTGTCATCTTGGATCAGCCGCTGATTAAAGCGAAGGTCATGCAGGGGATTACTACTGATTTGCTTGGACAGGACGGAATTGCTGCCGCTCCTCTTCCTCCTCAATTTATTGAAGCATGGAAAAAGAATCTTGCTGGGCTTGATGGTACGCCTCCAATCAATTGGGATTGGAACGATGTTGACTCTTATTTGACGAAGATCGAAAAAAATCAGCCGTCGTATAATCTGGCGTTTCTTGTTCCTCATGGAAACATTCGCATGACCGTTATGGGGCTCGATAACCGGCCGGCAACAGATAAGGAAATCGCACAGATGAAGGAAGTTCTCCGAGAATCGCTAGAGCAAGGAGCGGTTGGGCTGTCGACGGGACTAATTTATCCTCCTTGCTGTTTTGCTGAGATGAAGGAGCTTGAAGCATTGTGCGAGGTGATTGCCGAATACGGTGTTCCGCTCGTTATACACCAGAGAAGTGAGGGTGATGAAATCCTTGAATCTATGGAAGAGCTCGTGGACATCATGAGACGGACAGGAGCACATCTGCACTTCTCTCATCTAAAAAATTGCGGCAAGGACAACTGGTACAAGACGGATGATGTTTTGCGGATTATTGATGAAGCGCGTCAAGCTGGTATTGAAGTCACGTTCGATCAATATCCGTATACGGCTGGAAGCACGATGCTTAGTGCCATTCTGCCGCCATGGATGCATGATGGCGGAACGGAAGCGATGCTGAAACGGCTGGAAGATTCCGAGGTCCGCGCACGTGTCACCCAAGAAATGAGCACGGGTTTAAAAGGGTGGGACAGCATTTCAAAGTGGGCAGGCTGGACAGGGATTTTTATTACATCAGTAGATTCAAGTGCGAATCAGCATCTTGTCGGCAAGCATCTTGAAGATATTGCAAAGCTTCGCGATACGGAAGATGTAGCATCTGTCGCACTGGATTTGATTTTAGAAGAGAAGAACGCCGTTGGGATGATTGACTTTGTAATGGATGAGGATTCTGTTAAAAAGATCATGGCACATCCCGCTGGCGCGATTGGAAGTGATGGGCTGCTTGGCGGAGAACCTCATCCGCGTGCGTATGGTTCATTTCCAAGAGTGCTAGGCAAATATGTAAGGGAAGAGGGCGTGCTGCCGCTAGAAGAAATGATTCGCCGGATGACATCGCAGCCAGCTAGAATTATCGGACTTCAGGATAGAGGGATTATTAGGGAAGGCCTTGCTGCTGATTTGGTTATTTTCAATCCGGATCGTGTCATCGATAAAGCGACATATGAATACTCGCGACAGGCTTCTGAAGGAATCCTTTATGTGCTGGTCAATGGCAGTGTGGTCATGGATCTTCAAGGAACGTATGAAAAACCTGCCGGCAAGGTTATCAGAAGACAGTACAGCAGCATGGCGGTTAAACAAAAATAATAGTTCAGTATGAGCACCTAGTATTTTCATTAAAGCTTCAACAGTTTTTGCTGTTTGGATAGAATATGAAATTCGAGGGGGATCTGCATGGGGACGATATGGGCGATTATTATTGTGTATATGGCAGTTATGATTGGAATCGGTATTTATTCTAAAACAAAAATTAAAGACAGTTCAGATTATCATCTGGCTGGCAGAAGGCTAGGACCTATCATGCTTGCCGGTACGCTTGCTGCAACAGAAATCGGGGGAGGCAGTTCGGTTGGTGTTGCTTCCAAAGCTTATGGCGAATGGGGGCTGTCTGCTGGCTGGTATGTTGTATCAGCGGGAATTGGTATTTTCCTCGTATCGTTTGTAGCACCATATATGCGAAGGGCGATGGCGACAACCGTGCCTGAAATTATCGGCAGGCGTTACGGCAAAGGAAGCCATGTTATGACAAGTGTGCTTTCCATCGTGTCACTGACCGTTCTGACTGCTGTTCAGATTACTGCAACAGCAACAATCATCAACGTTTTGACAGGTTTCAGTATGGTCGGCGCAATCCTCATTGCCGGGATCGGAGTTATTATTTACACATATCTTGGCGGCATGTGGAGTGTAACTTTAACGGACTTTGTTCAATTCTTTCTAATCGTTTTCGGGTTTGCTATCGCTATTCCATTTGCCTTATCGGCTGCAGGCGGCTGGGACCACGTTGTGTCAAATCTTCCACCTGAACAGATGGGCTTTACTAAAATTGGCTGGAAAACAATACTCGGACTTATCGTTCTCTATTTCATGACATTTTCTACTGGACAAGAAGCAGTACAACGTTATTATTCTGCTAGGAATGAAAAAATTGCGGTATGGGGATCCGTTTTGTGCGCAGCATTGATGTGTGTTTATGCGTTTATTCCAGCCATAATCGGATTAATCGCACGCGCCAGCTTCCCAGGTATTGATCCTAACAGCGCTCTGGCAACTGTTTCAACTGAATTATTGCCTCCAGTTATAGCGGGGCTGTTGTTATCAGGTGTCATCTCCGCAACCCTTTCAAGTGCATCGGGAGATATGCTCGGAGTAGCGAGTGTATACGTAAAGGACATTCACGGACAATTCTTTAATAAAAAAATTGAAGATCATCAAGAACTAAAGATCAGCAAAATGGCGGTTGTAGCTACAGGTGTGATTGCAGTAGGGATCTCATTGTTCAGCCAGCAAATCATTCCATTGCTCGTCTTTGCCTTTACCATTCGATCAACTGGTCCATTCGCAGCATTCATACTAGGACTGATGTGGAAAAAAGCCACGCCAAACGCAGGTTTCTGGTCAATCATTGTAGGAAGCATCGTAGGCTTTTACTGGCAGTTTGCTAAAGAGCCATTTGGCATCATGGCAGTCGTTGCAGGCGGATTAGCAAGTCTAATAACTTTCTTGATTGTAGTATGGATTGATCATTTACGAGGAGTGCCGAATGCTCCTTCTGTTTATAGCTCAAATGAGAACATCTCATCATAAATGGCTTCAGGAAAGAGGAACAAAAAACTAGTGGAGTCCGGTACCTTTGGTACCGGACCCCACTAGTTTTTATTTTTTATGCTATAACGTCCCGCGATCGACCTGCTCATGAAGTACGGCCATGTTTTCTTTTACTTTTGCTGATACTTGGTGAAGGGCATCGATTGCGTTTGCTTTATGTCCGGATAGCTGGTGTACGATGTCTTTAAACAGCATATCCATTTCCTCAAGTATGTTCATCGCGGCGAGGTTATACAAGTGGACGCTGTAGTAGTTTGATTTGCTGAATAGGGCAGTTTCTATATATGGCTTGAAATTGTTCAACAGAGTTGGATAAAACACAATCAGGTTGCCTAAGCCGCGGCGCAATCCTTCTACCGTATTTGCCAGCTCATCAAGCGGCTCGAGGGCGTCGTTAACAAGTGCCTGGATTTTTTCGTCAAAATCGGTGAGCATGCCTGCGAGTTTCATTGGCAGACTTCCGTTTAAGATGAAGGAAACGGCTCCTTTTATGGCAGCAGAAATTCCTTCTAAAACGCTTTCTAGCACAACTGCTGCTCCTTCAAGTACTCCGAGCAAAGGGAGGAGGCGGCTGTGGCTGAATTGGGTGAATGCTAAAAACGCGATATCCAGCTGCACTTCTAAAAACTTCATTCCTACTTTTAAATAAGGTGAGTCTTGCAATGAAAAGTCTCCGATTGGACCGACAATCGGCACACTCAAGCCTGGAGGAACGCCGGTAGAAATCCCGCCGGCAACTAGCTTATCTCGCTCTGCAAAAGCTCCTGCTGTCAAAGAAGCGCGGTTTTCATATGATTTTAAATGTTGTTTGACTGTGACGTTATTTTTGCCGACGATTTCGTAGTGTGCCATGATCTCACCGACAACGGCGTCTGAAAAATGGTTAGTCCCGCCCTCGAAAAACTCTGGAAACTTTTTTGCCACAAAGTGAGGGATCAGGTCTGTCAGCTCCTCAACACCAGATCTCACTTTAAACAAGTAGTTGCGTGCGTCACCAAACAAGGTGTCGACGTTCAAATCCTTTTGGAAAACAAACTCCACCAGCTCAGCAGGAGGGGAGTTTAGGACATAGTTCAGCGACTGCGCCTTGGACTCAGCAGTATCCAACAGGGTGATAAGGTGATAGATTTCGTTCTTTATAATATTGCCTGTTCTCGTAATGCCAGAAAACAGCGGGCTTCCCGCAGCATCCTCAAACATTTCGCGAAAGTTTTCCTGAAGAGTATGAAGGCGCTCATAATACCGGCTGCCTTCATGCTCGACGACATCACCAGAAAGGCTTAAGTAGCTTTTCACGAGAGACATGCGGTCATTCACATGGCCTCCGAGCGAGTCGGCAAGCTGCTGCATGTTTTCTGTGTTGATGTCAATGCGGTCAGTCTGGCCATAATGAAGCGACTGTCCGGTCCAGATGCTCGAGACGACACCAGCATCGGCATCGATATAGATCGCACCGTACCCTGGCTGGCCAGGTTGACCGATCATATAGATCTGTTCTCCAGTTTCATTTTTGCCGATGTAGCCGGTATGGTTGGTTGCAAGGTAAGAAAAATCAGGGATTCCGTGGTTGATTTCAATTTGTTTACCTGGAATTCGATGGCCGAGAAACAGACCGGTCTCGACTTTTGTTAAAACATCGTAGCCGCCGAAGTAGTTGGTGATGTTCGTGTACTCTTTGTCATAATCCACCACGCCTTCTGGGAGCAGGGCAGGATTGAGCGTGACGGTCTTAACGTGAGGATTAGCGACGCCTACCGCATTTGCATTGCCGCCGCCAAGGGAGTTGCCGCAAACGTAGGAAACGGGGCCGAATTTTTGTTCCATCTTGTTAAAATAATCATTAGCCGCCTGTACTTGATCAGGAACCATGTCACTCAAAAGCTGTGCATCAGTGATGATATCTTTTTTGTCTTTTGTATCGGTACCCGTATAGGCAATAAGCATTTCTTTCGTTTCCAGAGATTGAAAGGTAATGGCGTTCAGACCATTCGAAGTGTCTTCATGAATATCCTTCACCCTGTAATTGTTTCCGTTAACCTGTACAATCTGCTTTTCAGTGTAATCCATATAAGCGTGGTAGCCGGAAATCTCCACTAAGTCCTGATCGCTTACTTGATGATGTGGAGCTTCAATATTCTTTTTCACATTAATCATCTGCGACCTCCATTAGTATTTTTGGATTTCTCGTTCAAGAGAGTTATCCTTTGATTCATTAGGGCTGTCGATGTCTATGGAATTTTCGTGAAGAGACACAGTGTGCAGACCTGGAGGCAGGTTCATTTTTTCAAGATCCGCAACGATCTGGTCAAAGAGCGTTTGATCAGGCTTTTGGTTTTTATCCTTCATATATAGATTAATAATGATGTTATAAAGTTCAGGATCAGGTGTAATGGTTTTAACAGCAGCCTGATACTCAGCTTTCGTTGTTTCCGGTTTTTCCAAGTAGGTTTTGTATAGTGGATCAAAACTGTCACTTGGAACAGTTATAAAATAGTAGGGAGTCGTATAGCCGGTTGATTTCGTGTTTTGTATAGCTTCAGCCTGAACCCCTATGACTGGTTGTTCTTTTGTCAGCTTTTCGAGGTACATATCAAGTGTTTTAAGCTGTTCTTCGTAAATCATGGCATAAAGTCCGCTTTTTATAGAAAACTCAACCTGTCCTTCTTCTGTCCAGATTCCGTCTGGTCGTACGTTTTCTTTATTATCAATTGGGATGATGGCAAATGTGTTGAAGTGAGGCTCGCCTTTGGACTCTACAAACACAGTTGCACCATGTTTATTACCTACGATGTTATGTACTTCCACATTTGTTTTGTATTTGTCTAAGAAAAACTTTTCCATCGCGGGAAGGATCTTATCTCGATTTGCTTCCGCGATCTTATCGTTTTTATCGCCATTAGGCAGTTTATATCCTTGACCCGTGTATTCCTGCACACTCACTAGTGGATTTGCTTCCTTTTTCACCGTTTCTGTTTCTCCTTTCATACAGCCTCCGAGCAGCATGATGCCAAGAAGAGGTGCTGTAATCATTCCTAACTTGTTTGTGTTTAACATATGTATGAACCCTCCCTGGGTGGTGAGAAATACGATATCAATTATACGTCCTATATTATTGTAAAGTTACACATTATTGCCTGCCACCTAATATATACCCATAATAAGTAAAAAAACAACATCATATGAACGATGTCGCTGTGAGGTTTTTACTATTTTTTTATAAAAAAAGAACTAACCGGGGTCCGGTACCTGTAGTACCGGACCCCGGTTAGTCCAATAACTGCAAAATCATCCGCCCATCCCTTTGTATAGCATATAAAATATTCCAAACAATAAAAGTGCTCCTAAAATCATCCCTATGATACAGATAATAAGGATGGCCCATCCAAGTCCTTTTCTCCCTGTAGCAATAAAGAAAAAGCCGAGAGTGAAGAAGCTGAACACAAGCCCGAATATGCTCCATAGCCATTTGTTTCTTCCATACTGTGGAGCTTTTATAAACAAATAAATGGCCACGAAAATGTTAATTAAAAAACCAAATGAAAGTTCCATTCTCAATCTCCTCATTCATCTTTTATTCCATCATTATTGTAAAGTTCTATTTAATAAGCCGCCACCTGATATATACCCAAATTTAGCAAGAGAGCAAACTATCTAGTAATAGAAAAAGCTGCCCCCATCCAGAGACAGCTTCGTGTATTAATTCAATTTCTTCTTATCCTTACTTAATATCTGTATCTCATAAGAAATGCCTTTTACATAGTCTTTCATTTCAGGGGAGGAAAGGAACTCATCTATAGCATTTTGGATGTTTGCAGAGACCTTTTGTGCATTTTCATCTTTACTGTGTACGGAAGTCTTAATGATGAGCGTGAACGGATTCATTTTGTGGCTGATACTGTTCACTTTGTATTCGGACTTGCCCATGAGACCTTCGCTGAGGGCAGAGACAATGTTGCTCTTTCTGCCCTCAGTCTCCAGATCCTCAATATTCAGCGTCACGATTCGAACCTTCTCACTCCTGCTAGCGTCCGCCACGATTTGCTCCGCTGTTTTCAGCATCTCAGCCGTGCGTTTTTCGTTTCGAGGCACTTCGATCGTATATTCCATCAATTTTCCGGACTTATCTATTCCGAGTCCTACCGTTTGGAAGGAGTATCCCTGTTTTCTCAGTGTTTCATGGATGTTCATATGAATTTGATCAAGTATTTTTTCCTCGGCAGTAAATACGTATTCGCCCTTTGTTGTAAATTCGATGTATTTTTCCACTTTAACGGTATACGCGTCAATGCCTTGGCTTGCTAGAATTCCATTTGCTATTTTCTTAACATCAGCTTCTGATGATTGTATTTCCTTATCCGGTGCATCAATGTAGATGGATATTATCTTTTCGCTGCCAGCAGGCTGCGCAATAGACATCACATTGTAGCCTTTATAGCGAAGTTCATCATGAATCAAACCGATTACAGGACCAGATTTAAATAGAGAGCTGAAAAACGGGAAATTAGCTAAAGCGTTCTGAACTGTTGGCGATACAAAAGCGGAACCGATGAGCAAGCCGGCTGCAGCTGCTGCCGTACAAATCGTGTAAGCTGCTTTTTTGTGCCATGACATTTTGGATGGAAGAGGAGCGGGCACAGGGCTCACAAGCTCTGCTTTTGCCTCAGAAACTCCTAATTTCACACGCTGCGTGAGCTCTTCTGGAATCTCAATCTCGTTAAACGTTTGTTTAAATGCACTGCTCATAAATCAGCCCTCCTCACTTGTTTTCGCAGCTTGCCTAATGCCCGGTAGAGCACCGATTTGACGGTCCCGAGCGGAATTTCTACAGTGTCGGCGATTTCTTGGATCGTGCAGTCATCGTAATATTTAAGAAAAACAATGGATTTTTCTTCTTCTGTCAATGTGTTGAGCATTTCCTTCAGCGACAGTGAAAGTGCGATGTCGTGATCGGAAGTGGGAAGGCTTTCCGCATACTCCGGCTTCAGCACCGTTATTTTCTTTTTCTTTCTCAGCAGGTCAATCGCCGTGCTCATCGTAATTTTAATAAGCCATGTTTTAAAATAATGCGGGCTTTTCAGTGTGCTCAGATTCTTAAAAGATTTATATGCCGTTTCCTGCACTACATCAAGCGCGTCGTCCTTATTCTTTACGTGCAGGAATGCCATCCGGTACAGCAAGTCCTGATACTCGTTAAAAAGCTCAAGGAACGCTGCATCATCTCCGCGTTTCGCTTTCTCTATTAGCTGCTGCAAGCCCTCACCCCCTAATGTGTTTGTTGCGTCAACATCTATTAGACGAATACTTCCTGTATTTGGCTTAAAGTATTTTTCATATGGGGTACGGTACCAGTTTCAGTGAAATGGTACCGTACCCCATATCTCTTTTTATTTTACAATATTGACACTTCCTTACATGGTGGTAAGATTAATTTTGTGTCAAGAAATGACAGCTTGGAAATAACAGAACAGGACGTGAAGAAATGCATCACAGAATTGGATTTATGCTTATAATGTCACTGTTTCTTCTGACCGCATGCGGCGAGAAAGAGCAGACTGCTAAGACGAAGGAAACGGTGAAAACAGAAGAGGTAAGTGTGGAAAAGCTGGAACAAGACGAGGTAAGTGATATCCTGCGTACGAACCTTGAGTCAGTGAAGACGATTTTTACAAAAGCCGGGGAAGAGAACGGCTGGGGCACGCAGAATCCTGCTGATTTCAGCATGATGAGATCCGATCTGCTGCCTTATGCGACAGAAGGTTTCACAGATAATGATTTAAAAAAGATGGCAGAAGAATATTATTGTGAGTGTGATCAATCATTCATGCCTCATATCAGCTATACTGTCGGATTAACATTCGAGCAGAAAAAAGAGGACGTGCTGGATATTACGGCATTGGAACCGGCAACCGAGATTAACAATACAGGGTCACTCTGGAAGTTCACGCTGACGAAGGAAGATGACACTTGGAAGTTGGACCGGTGGAGTGCCAGCACGATTGAGAATCAAGACCTGAAGCTTACGAAAGAAGATGCGGTTAAGTTATTCTCTGAAGATGGAACGGAAGCGGAATTTGTCCGTGAATACGATTCTGCAGAAGCTGGGGCAAAGGCTTATGTGATCAAAGTAATGTCGTCCATGGAAGGCAATGAATATGAGTACACGATGGGTGTCAGTTCGAAGGATACGATGATCGTTCACGATTTTGAGCAAGAGGAAGAGGCTGCTGAGGCACCAGAGGCCTCGGAGGCTACTGAACCATCAACTCCAGCAGAGGAAGAAACGGTCAGTATCACCTCAAACAGCAAGAGTGAAAACCTAAATAAGTTAGATCTAATCGCTGCACAAGAGTGGCAAAGGATGTATGAATCTGATTACCAGCTGCTTGAGGATGCAGGGCATAACTATCAGTTGTGGGATAAAGCGTTGAACGAAATATACAGCATTTTGAAGGATAACATGGCAGATTCAGAGTTTCAGGTTTTAAAAACAGAGCAGATTCAGTGGATCAAGACACGTGATGAAGTCGCACAGACTGAGTTTGATCGCGAAGGCGGCGGTTCACTTTCTAGAGTCGTGCAGGTTGAATCATTGGCTGACTCTACGAAAGAACGCTGCTATGAGCTTGTTAATCTATATATGAAGTAAAACATAGTCGGGGTCCGGTACCATTGGTACCGGACCCCGACTATGTTTTACGCTCTTTTCATAATTTTCGATGACACCCATCCAATGATGCCTTCTTTAGTTCGTACTTTCAGCCATGTGCGGCCTTCGCTGTCTTCGGATTTTTCATCGAGGTAAGCGACTTCTTCTCCCCAGACAAGGTCATCTACGGCTTTTGAACTGAGAGAAGGGCCGCTGCGGACGTTGCCTCCGCTTTTATACGTTTCATTTAATGTCAGTCGGATGCCGCTCGTTGAAGCTTCTTCGGCCTCCGTTTCAAATGAAGCAGTGGTTTCAGCTGCACTGAAGCCAAGCTCTCTGTACAGTTTATCAACGGTCATATAGTAATCGAATTCTTTCCATTTCATCGAGTAGCTTTCGGTCGGACCGTTTGTAATCGCTAATGAAAATAAGATCGCTGCTAGTATCGCGATGTTGCGTGTCCACTTTTTAATACGCATAGGGTTTTTCGGTTTTTTCAATGCAAGCAGCTCAATCTTTTTGAAAATGAACATAAAAAAGGAAAAGAAACCTTCAATCCAGTCGACCCAGAACGGGTTGTAGATGTTTCCTGCAGCTCTTCTTTTTTTCTGAACATTATTGATGATCATCATAAAAGGAGACGAGATCAGTTCGACGACTTTGCTTAATATGATCGCGGCAATTTTCAATAGCTTAGGCAGCCACGAGAGGAGAAGCGGCCTAATTAAAAGAATTGAAATAAACGTCACGATGGCAATTCGTGCCCACTCAGGCAAGAAAGTGAGCGGTGCATAGAGCCAAAATAATTGATTCAGCAGATTTTCCATAGTATTAACCTTTTATCCTATTAGACTCATAAATATCATCAAGAATGTCAGAGGATGAAGCGGGTTTTCTCATTTGCGCCTGCTGTGATCCTGCTTTCAATGACGGGAACAGGATTTGAAGCTTTTCCATCTGTTCGCGCGCTTCAATCTGGTCCACGTTCGAATCTGTAGCCAAACGGTGCAGGTGAGCATTCATTTCAAGCTGCAGTGATTCTTCTTTCTGAATCTGTGCTTCTACCATTTTGACAGCTGGAGGATTTGATTCAGCTAGCATAATAGCTGTTAATAGATCGCCATGTTCAATGAAATGACGAATTCGGTTGGCATGAGCAATTAGTTGATCATAGCCGCGATCTTTACCATAATCATCTTTGTCCAAGGCCCGTTCGTGCTGGCTTTGCCTAATCATCACTCGTGGACTTCGGACAGACACCCCAACACCATCAAGAGCGGAAATGAGCGGTGAAACAGTAAAGAAATCCTCAATGAACTGGTGAAACAAGTTCGCTTCTTCGATGTGGTACCGCAGTGCGTTCGTTTCCACCCAGTGTGGCAGATAGTTTTCTACAAGCCGGCCGATCTCAAACGCTTTCTGTTCAACGAGCTGACGGGGATCATGAACATAAAGATCAACACCGAGGTCTACATTGAAATCCCGCCCTTTAGAAGCTGACTGAACTTCACGCGAATAGTGATACGTCTTGCTCTGCATGTTGATCTTGTATACAGTGCGGTACTTGCCGATACGATATTCACTCTTTGTAAGGCGTTCGCCATTTTTTATTACCATATGCTCGTTCGCCGCATTCACATAAATGAACGCTTCTGTCATAGACGAAGCAGGCGGCTTTTCTAAAAAGCTGAATTTAACTTCCTGGCCAGTATTATTAAAAAAGTTGATGTTGTTCACGTTTAATTCCTCCCAGCATATTCTTTGATTTCTTTGTAAAAAGCCATATATATTGATGCTTCTCGCTGTGACTGCATGCCACTTTTCAGCCAATTAACGGTGCGCTCCTGGATGGCTGAGTGCTGGTGGTGCCTGAGCTTATATACTAATAACGCAAATTTTTCAGGATGTTTTTCAATGTTATCTTCTATTAAATGCAGGACTAGTTTTTTTGTCATGCTCGATAATAGAGCTTCTTCAGCAAAAGAGTAGAGCATCCTGCAAACTTCCTGCGCGTTAAATGGCGTAAATGCGGAACCCCTTTGGCTCACAATCGAAAAGAAGAAGTGGACGAGTGCTTTCGTGTCAGGCGATCCCCACTTTTCTTCGTCTAGCCAGTCATTAAAGAAAGAAAAGAACGCCTCATCATATTCCCGGCTGACTGTTCCTAATTGATAGAGACTTGTAAAACTTTGCCTTACCGCATGCTCCAGTGGCTTTTGATTATTCATGTACACGTGCTTCAGCATGGAAAGACTGCGAGGATATAAATAAAATCCGAGCTCTGTTCCGAGAGCAGCAGCACCTGTCCATTGCAGACGCGTGTTATTGTTTTGCGAGGTCCAGCTGTTCAGCAGGTAGCTCACTTCTCTCAAGCGGCTGTGCTGATCGGCTAGCAGAACTAAAATTTTTACTGTGCTCAATCGAAGCGCGAAGTCTTCATGCTTAGCCCATTTCTGCAGCAGCTCCTGCCTGACGAGCAGCATGTCGCGGTTTGCGAGTTCAGCTACTGCTAATTCAGCAGATTCTTTTTCCTTGTTTTTTGTTAAAAGCATGATGTTTTCAAGCCATTGTAAAAGCTGTGGCCGGACAGACCGGAACATATCCCAGAAGGTGAGCAGGATAACTTTGCTTTCCTCAGGACGCTGCAAGCGGACCGCGTCCTCTTGGATGTAGCTTAAGTCGGTGTTTGTCATGACTGTAAATCGTTCGGCGTTTAGGAGCTGAAGCCTTTCACGATCATTCATAAGTGTCATTTTTTCAGCCGGCCAGCTTGCTTCGAGTGTCTTTTTAAGTGAGTTAACGGCTGTTATGTAAAAACGCTCTGTCGTTTCAGTCAGTACGGCTAGTGATAGATATTGAGCCACAAGGTCAAGTGAAGTTCCGTTTTCCTTAAACCAGGCAGAAACTCGTTCCTGAACCTTTGATTCAAAAACGTGCTGTACATCAGCGAACGTTTTCTCTCCGTTAAATACAGGGAGAAGGTGCTTAGTGATTTCTGCAATTTCATGCGGCAGGCGGTCTTTTATATAAGAAAGCACTTGTTCTGGAATATCTGTTGTAGAGTCTCCGTTATATTCTTGTATATGGCGTTCAAGTACAAGATATGAATCAGGAATGCTGACTTGATGTAATCCAATCCAAGGAGGTGCAGCACCGAGCGAAGTGGTGAGGACGAGATAGCTTTCAGTCTGCTCCAGCTTGCTTTTCAGTTCCTCCCAAACAGCAGGTGTCATCCGCTCGAAAAAGCCTGGATCGATGTTCTTGATAATATAGCCGGTATGATGCTTGAGCGAGTTCTTAACGAGATCAGCCAGGGTAGCAGTCGGCAAAATCTCAACCACGTGCTTGACTCCTGTTTCCTGCAGCAGGGCTAATCCTGTTGTATATTTTCCTGTACGCTGTTCGTTGTGCAGGATCAGTGCGCGTTCTTCATTCAATGCGCCTGACAGTGAGTGATATTCTGGTACAGTAATGTATGTCTTTGTAAGCTGTTCAAGCCTTTTCGGAAGCAGCTGAAAAGCAGTGAGAGAGCCGAGCAAGACCGTGTTCGTATGTGCAGTTTTCTTATGTATACGGTTCAGCCAGCCTGTGGTATGGACGCCGTCTTGACTTGCGATCCGGTAATCTTCCATCCGTTCATGAAGCTCATCAACTGCTGTCTCTAATGAAGGAAACGAGTGGAGAAAGAGCATCTGCATCGTGCTGACAATGAGTTCAAGCTGTCTGGCGAGAGGGGCATCATCGATCATCAACGGGAGGATCAGCTTGTTTTTGTTGTATGAATACTCTATTTCTTTATCGACCCATTTGGAGTCCTGTACATGCTTGGAGTGCAGCAACAGGACGATATCGACCTGATCAATGCCCTCAACGATCTCTACGTAATATTTCTCACCGATTGGGATTGCCTGGCGGTCTTGGGCATACCAGCAAAGATAGCCCTTGGATTCAAGCATTGCGGCGATCTCTCGCATTGTTTCTTCATCTTTAGTGGCATGGCTTAAAAAAATCTTTAACGGTTCTTCCACTTTATCCTTCCTTTCTGTCGGGAATGTCGCTGTATGATGTTATATGCTGAAGTTTAGGTGACTCTATGAAGCCTGTAGTACGAGCCGTACGGATCCAATACACGTCCCTGTTTTTTCTGCCTGGTGTTTCATCAGGAAAACCATTCATTCGGCACCGGACGATATGCGAGGTTCCGCCTGTGAGTTCGGGTTTCTTTTTTCCATCCCATAATGCGAGCAGGACGTGTGCATTTTGTGCCACATACGTGCCTGCTGCAAGATATGATGAGGGATCATCAGGCTGTGTTGGCAGTTCGATCGTGCAGGCTGCTTTTTCTAGCAAGCGGTAAAAGTCATTCCGTTCTTCATGGCTGAAATCCTTTTCGTAACGTTCAACCGGGAAAGGAAGAGGCACATATAGCTCTATTCCTTTTTCGAGAGCAAGCTCTGCCACGAGCTGGTCGGCGCCAGCCGCCAGTGGAGATAGAAGTTTAAGGTCAGCTCCTTTTGCATTGATCTGTTCATCGAGCCATGTGCTTACTAGCCCGCGGATTTCTTCATACACGCCCGGATGGATGTCACGGTGTCCGGTGATGCCGATCGTATAAGTCATCATTGTTCTGCTTTCTTAATAGCCGTCAGTTCAAAAACCTGTCTCACAGGATTGCGGTCGCTTTCCTGAAAATCGATGCCTCTTCGGCTGCTTACCGGCACAAGCTCATCCCATGTGACGAGGCATGCATGAAGCTTACGGCTGTTGTCTTTATGAATTTTATTCGTAACGTCTTCAAGCGGGAGCGTGTCCCAGCCGTTCATATAGTGAAAAGCGTTCCAGCGCAGATGTTCTGCACGTGCAACATTATTTAGCTTTTGCTGTGTAAGGAACTTGTCAAAATCTTCTTGAGACATTGGTTCATCGTCTTCTTGAGCACGTTCTAAGCCAAGCAGGAATAGCTTCGTATCAAGGTGATCGACCTGCGCACGGTTTGAATTCTTTTGAAAGAAGGAAAGCTTTTCCCAAGGTGTTTTTTGATAATCAAGGGTTTCTTTTGCTGCTTTATCTTCGTAAGCCTCATGAACGCTTTTCGCCAACTCATCCAAATTTTCACGTATGACAATCTCTTCAGTCAGCACGTTTTCCCATGAACCAAAGCGTTTTAGATGTGAAAATTCAGATGTGTTGTGCAGCCAGTCGGTAAAGTGGCCATCTCGCTGGATCTTTATATAAATCGGCAGATTCTTAAATTGCTGATGCAATCGGAGAGCCTGCAGGACATCTTCTTCGTCATTGTCGAGAGAGATGTAGATGTGCGTAATCTGCGGGACTGCCTCCCGGATTTGATGTATGATGTTTGCTGATTTAATATCATGCTGGATAAAATGAAGCATTGCAGCGTCATCCAATCGTGGAAATGCATCGCGCCACTCTCGCTCCAGCCGTTCTGCCTGCTGATCGATGACGGTAAGATGCAGCTTTTGCTGACGAAAAAAATGGGAACGCTGAATAGCTTCAATAGCAATTTGCTGTCCTGTGTGTCCGAATCCTATTAAAAGAAGATGAAATGGTTTTCCGTTGTAATCTCTGGCCTCAGATTCATAGTGTTCGTAGACTGGGTGTTCGTTCAACAGCTGACGCGCAACGAGACTTTGGAGTGAAACGGCATGAATCTCAAGCGCTGACACTTTAATTTTGTCATACAAATGTTGGGTAATCGTATGGTTTTGCTGGATGTATACAGGAATCTTTCTTTCCCCATGTGACTCTGTCTTTTTTACATATTCATCGATTGCTTTTACCAAGTCGAGGTTGTAGCCATCCTGATCATGGAAGGCGATGATGTATTTGCTTTTATGTATGGCAGACTTTTTAAACGCTGACTCACTCAACAGCTTCATACGGAGAATGACAGCTCCCGATTTAACGAGTTCTTCTTCATCCGGCATACGTTCGTTTTCCTCTGAAACGATGAGAACTTTTCGCTGATTTACAAGCAAGTTCTTTGCAAGTGTTGCACTCTTGTCGTTCAAACCTAAGATGACAACATGACTCCCAAACCATCTCATCTTCTGAAGCTGAAAGGAATGGCCAAATGCTTTCATGAGCAATTGCGAGATCGTGGCGGATACATAAATGACTGCACACCATCTGGCCAGTTCGATAGAAGGAGGGTAGTCAATGAACTTCGTGGCTTCCTTCGTGAACACTTGGTCTGTGTCAAAAACAAACAGCCTGACCGTAGAATACAGGGCATTCGGAAACGGATAGTCCAAATAAGGCGCTGTAAGAAATCCGTATAAGCCAGACATAATAGCGAGCGAAAACGTATAGACCTGAACCGCATGACGGTAGAGCTTAGAATGAAAAAACGCCATCACGATGGTTAAGCCTGAAATGATAAAAAATAATGGCTTATTAAAATATGAGAAATAAAAAGTAAGGACAGCAGCTGCTGCCAAAAGGATCAGGTAAATACTAGAAGCGAATCGTTCGATTTTCAATTTAGGCATGTGCGATCTGTTCTCCATGATGTAGTAGGTCAATTTCTATTAAATCCCAAGGTGTGATGATGCCGAGCGGCTTTTCAAGAGGTGAGCCGTGATTCGTAACGATAGCAGCCTCAAGCTTCTGCTTGTTTTGGAAGCATTCTTCGTATATATCCTCCAGCTCAAAAATATCCATGCTGCGGTTGACGAATACGACATTATGCTCGGACTCAAACGGCTGGATATCACGTGCTTTTTTTCCTGCGAGACTGATATTTTCATTTAAAATAGATGCCCCCATCCAGGAGGTCAGTCCGCTTTCAGTCAAAAGGAATTGAAAGGTGTTGCTCTCGTATACAGGAAACTGATTATACGAGCTTTCGTTCATAATTTGAATGACTTTTTCGATAGGCGTGTCCATCCCGATTGTAACGACAGCCGCGGTAGCGATCTGGGTTACTGACGGAGGTTTATCGAGTACGTGTGCGATGTTTTCTATCTGAAGAACAGCTTCTATGCTTGGTGTTGCGATATATGTATGTTTTCTAAGCTTCTCGTGCACGAGCGCGTTCCGCAGCTTAGCGAATTGCCTCAGATCATAATACACCCGCTGAATCGCACGGTGCTTGCGGCTCGAGTCAGAAAGCAGCTTCACAAACGCATCATTGTATTCATCAGGATTAAGGCGCTTCAATATGTGATGAATCTGGTTAAACGCCACTTCAAAACGCTCTGCTAGGTCATTAGGAGAAATATTAGTATTATTCATTAAGCCACCTCTATACAAATTATTGAGAGAAAATGGAGTTTATGAAAATATTATACTAAAAAGTATGTGGAAATTCCTGCATTGTTTAGTAGAAAAGTCATGAAGCGGAGTAATTATACTAGTTGGGGTCCGGTACCATTGGTACCGGACCCCGTTCTTTCTGTTTTTTATTTTCTATTAAACAAAATAGGTAAAATTACCGATAAAAATAGAAAATAATAGAAAGTTGGGATCTGGTTGAGTGGTACTCTTATCTTCGTCATTATTGCAGCAGGGTTCATATTAAAAAAACCGATTCAATCCTATCAAATGAAGAGAGTGTTAAAAGCGGGGAATAGCTTGCAGTCGAGAGCGGAGCAGGCTGCTGTCGCTTCTCAAATGGGATCATTAGGCAAGGGAGCACTATTGTTAGCAGGAAGCGGAGGTGCTGCATCAGCTGTTCATCATATGGATTTCACAGCTGATGATCACAGCTTTCACGATGACCAGTTTGATCAAATGAATCACATGCATGATCCGTACATCAATCCGGGAGTGGATATAGTTGTTGATGAAAGCTATCACGGCATCGACCATGGAATGGGAATTGCTAATCCAGACACGAATAATCATCATTTTTAAGAGAGAAAGAGGGGCACGAGAAAATGGGGTTTATGATAGCAGCATCTATGTTTGCTGACATAAGTAAGTTTTTGCAGGCAGCCTTAATTATTATTTTGCATTTTGGGTCCTTTTATTATTTATGGAGTGTCCATCCAAAGATATTTAAGTCACAACCCCTCGGTTGGAGAGCGGTATTGCTTTCTGCTGCTGGTTTTGGATTGGGACAAGTATATAATCGTCAGCTAGTTAAGGGAATTATTTTTGTTCTCGCACTACCTGTTATACTCTTAATCATCCGTTCTAAAGAGATGGAAACAAACTTTGTTATGGCATTGTTGCTAATCATGTTATTTGACGCAGGAATAAGCGCAAAAAGTGCACGCTTACGAGTGTTAAAATTAAACCGAAAACAAGAAGTTAAAAAGAAGATGGAAAGAATTCTGAATCACCGGTCAGAAGGTTATGGATTTGGGGTGGATACAAACCTTCTCATGCACGAACCCGACTTGATGGTAGATTTGCTTTATCATCACCAGTTTGAATTGAATGTCAGTATGCAGGTGATCTCCGAACTGGACGGGTTAAAGAAAAGTGATAACCCTGTTACCAGGAAGCAGGCTCAGCTTGCTTTTGACGTGATTGAGGAGTATCAGAAGCAGCAAAAGGTGCACTTGCTTGAGGTTCCTGATTATAAAACGTTAAAGAATTCGGGGTTGGACAGTACTCCAGATGCAAAGATTATTGGATCTTATAAAAAACGAGCAGGCGGACAGTTGAAAATGATGTTTTTGTCTAATGACAAAGGTGCGCGTATCATAGCCCGAAATGCGGGTATGTCTGTTTTTGAATAATAGATTACGAGGAGGAGACGCTCTAAGCAACTCCTCCTTTTTTTATACCGATTATTAATTTCATAGCATTTCTGACGATAATTCCTTCAGTACATATTATTAAAGGAGCGAGAAAGATGCACGATTGGATACAGGAACAGAAGGCTTCAGGACATCATAAAATGGCGCTCGTTTTGTTCCCGCTTGTTATTTTCTTAGGTTACATCCATCCGACGATTGCGGCGATTGGGCTTGGTGTGTTTTTTCTATTCACGTCATTTCGGCTATTAAAAACGATGCTGTTTTACATGATAATACTTGGGGCAATTTCATTGATTTTCCCGCCGCTGGCACCCGTTATTCTAATCGTTATGATCATTCTCTTTATCATGCGGATTGGTTATGTTATTAAAAACTGGCGTCCGTTTCTTGCAGGTTTAGCGGTGTATGGAGCCGCTGGATTTTTAATTATAAGGATGTATGAACTTTATTATGGATACGGTCCTTCAAGCACACTTGAACCGTTTATTATGGCTTGTCTCGCTTTCTTTGCTTTAAAATTTATCTTGATTTGGCTATATGATCATGGCTATTCGAGCTACGCAGCTCTTGGCATCATGGGCAGTGTTCCGCTTATCATCATTTCTTTTATTCTTCCATTTTTAAAAATGCATATAGGTGGAGATTTCTTCATGCCAGAGGCAACAGTTGCGGAAGGGCATGCAACAGCACATGGAGGCAACGCTACAGGGGATACATATGTGAAACATACGGGTGACCCGGTCTTGCAGAAGGTGCAATCACATGTAAGGACAGCACCAGATGGTGTACTTACAAATAATCTCTCGTATAAAGGACCAAGTACGGTACCTGTCCCAACTGATAAAATGGTGCATGTAGATGATTATGTAAGAACAGGAGCAGACGGCGACATTCAGCATGTCAAAGCTCATGTTAGAACGATGCCAGATGGAGATCTCACAAATAACCTTTCATATGACGGGCCAGATAAAAAAACTCCTGAGGTAAAGGATCTTGTACATGTAGATGGATATGTAAGGACAGCACCAGGTGGGATATTGGAAAACAACTTGTCTTATACGGAGAATGAAGTGCAAGCTGCATATAAGGAAGCTTCAGCTGGCCAGCTTGATGCACTGCCGGAGGAACATAAGGAAAAAGTGAAAAACGTGTCAAAGGAATTAGTGACCGGACAAGCATTTATTGACCGGACTGTACGTTCCCTAAAAAGAAATGGGGAAAGCTAAAACCAGGTTTTTGGGGGTACGGTACCATTGGTACCGTACCCCCAAAACCTGGTTTAATTATTTCGCCACCACATCATGCCCGCGAACCACAGGCCCCGTACGACAGACTTCTCAGCTTGTTAAGGATGTGCTTTTCACTCGCAGGTGTTTGGATGAGAACCGATTATGACGTTTGCACCGCTGTTAATCATCGCTTTTGCATAATAATTAAACGAATATTTCTGAGCCCTTTCAATATGTATGTCTGTAGGACTAACTTCTTAGGAGGGCTCATGAATAATAAAAATTGGCTGCAAATGATTGCGGGAGTATTTATGGTTTGGAGTTTTTTTTCAAATTGGATCTATGCAGGCGGGTTTACATATTTTCCGCCAAGTGAGATTATGACGCGCTATAGCGACTCATTGTTTTATAAACTGTTTCTGGTGCTTCCAATTTTAGGTCTCGCGAATATGTATTATGGATATTTAAAACAGTACAATCACAAGGTGAGCATGGCGAGTATCGCTGTCTCTGTTCTTCTTATGCTCAATATAATCAGTCTTGATGGAAAATACCATGATTACTCCGTTCATACGGGTTTTTACATGGCGATGCTTGCAGTCGCTGCTCTTGTTGCCTCGATTGTTGTTCAGAAAAAAGAATTGCAAGCCCAGCAAAAAGAACAATAAACCGTTAACTGCTGAACACGTTATGTTCAGCAGTTTTTTGTGGCATGGCGTTCGTTTTAAAGAAATAAAGGAATGACAAATAGAACGTCTGAATAAGATGAATTTGTATTTAATATAAAAGGAGTTGGTATGGTGAAGGTTAAAAAGCTATTGTTTACAGGGCTGGTTACAGGCTTGCTGCTCGTTCCAACTGCAGCGTTAGCGTCAGAAGATGTACAATATTCAACAGGTTCTTCAGTGGGCTCGGGATTACAGCAAGAACAGCCAGCGGCGGTAACTTCAAAGGCATTACAAGCGGCAAACCTTCAAGCCTCAGGAAACATAGTGCCTATTACAGCCCCAACACCTGAGTATACGGCTAACACAACAAAATTTGATCTATCATCATTATGGCTGTACTCTAAATATCCATCTATTGCAGATGATAAATTAACCGTTACCTTCAGTAGTCAAATGCAAAAACTGAATGTGACAAACGGCTGGTGGGCTGACTGGGGACCGGATGTGGAATCAAGAAATCCTGATGTTCTTTTTTCCGATTATACCGATCAAATGACATGGACGCTTTCAAAACCAGCCACTTCCTTTGGTTTTGAAATGGCGACGAATTCATACGGAACGCATACGTATACGGTCGATTATTATTCGGGTGAAGAGCTCGTTGGTTCCTTGACACAAACGATCACATCAGGCTGGCCGGCTAATTTGAAGGTTTTTGGTGCAAAAGCATCAGAAGGCACATTTGATCGAGTCACGATCCGTAATCACACAAATGGCGGTGGATTCGCCGTAGCGCAAATTCGCTACAGCTTAGATAATACAGCTCCAGAAACGTACGCAACGTTAAAGATGGTCAAGAATAATTTCCATGTAAACCTTGCTGCGACGGACGACATTACGGGTGTGGCGAATACTGAATATCGAGTGGACGGCGGCGATTGGAAGGCATATACTGGGCAGTTTACTGTTGGTACAAAGCAGAAGCTGGAGTATAGAAGTGTTGATAATGCGGGCAATGTGGAAGATGCGCATTATGTTGGAACGGACAGTGAAGGATTCCGTGTGGAAAATGTTTATGTGAAGACTTCAGACGGCCGGCTGCTTGGACCTATCACACAGACATTGAATTCTCAGCAATTCCTTGATCTGTTCTTGCTTGGCAAATGGAGAGTGCTCGAATAAAGACTAATGAGAGATTAAAAGAAAGGCGGACCGTTTTCGGTGCGTCTTTCTTTTGTATTTTTGATGGGATTTAGGGGGTACGGTACCATCGGTACCGTACCCCAGATTATGAAAAGATAGTATAAGAGTAGGTTGTTAATGGAAGGAATTGCATGGAGAATAGGGATGATACTTTTTATTGAAGGGGTTTGGATGGTATGGATTTGTTAACAAACATTGAATTATGGGCAGCGGTTACCGGGCTCGCGTGCGTGTTCTTGGCAGCGCGGGAGAACATCTGGAGCTATCCGATCGGTATTATTAACGTCATTCTGTTCATGGTTATGTTTTATCAGGTGCAGCTTTTTCCTGATGTAACACTGCAGATTATTTTTCTTGTTCTCAGCATTTACGGATGGTATGTGTGGCTGACAGGACCTAAGAATGTGAAGGATGTACGTAAGACACGCGGCATGACAGTGAAAGAAATAGTGGTAACGATTCTTGTTCTGGCGTTGGTAACGCCTGTCACAGGCTGGCTGTATCATGAATATTCAGCAGCTGTGTTCGGCAGCGATGCGGCGCTTCCGTTTGTGGACTCTTTTATTCTAGTAGCCAGCATCCTGGCACAGTGGTTTTTATCTAAAAAGGTAATTCAGACATGGTTTCTGTGGATCGCGGTTGACCTAGTCGCGGTGCCGCTGTATTTTTCTCGCGGACTCACGATTACAGCAGTTCTGTATATCTTTTTCCTTGCTAATGCGGTTTATGGATATTTGGCTTGGCGTAAGGTAATGAAAGAAGAAAGTGCTGGCAGGACGGAAGCAGCTTAGAATGGGGAGCAGGATATGATTCGAGGATTTGTACTTGGGAAATTTATGCCGCTTCATAACGGGCATAAGCATATGCTGGATGTTGCAAGTGCGAATTGTGACATGCTGACGATTTTGGTGTGTTCGATCGCGTCTGAACCGATACCGGGCGCTCTTCGGTATGCCTGGATGAAGCACGAATATCCGCATGCACGTGTGATCTGGTGTGATGAGGAGCTGCCGCAGGAGCCGCAGGATGAGAATGATCATGAGTTCTGGCGTATATGGCGCGGTGTGGTAAAAAAATATCATCCTGAGCGTATTCACCGAGTGTTCGGTTCAGAGGATTATGTCGTGAGGCTTGCGGAAGAAGCGGGCGGTGCGGAGCCATGGATCGTGGATAAGGCGCGTGAGACGGTGCCAGTATCAGGAACGGCAGTGCGCAGCAAGCCGTTTGAAAATTGGAGCTATATTCCGGATGTTGTGAAGCCTTATTTTACGAAACGGGTGTTGATTACGGGTCCGGAATCGTGCGGGAAAACGACGATGGCGAGAGAGTTGGCGCGGGTTTTCGAGACGAACTGGACGCCTGAGTATGCACGTGAGTATATCGAGGACGAGATGGACAACGACATGGAGAACCTGAATGCTCATCATATGAACGTGTTTTGCGAACGGCATTATAATCAGGAAGATTACGCGTGGCGAAACGCGAATAAAGTGACGTTCAGTGACACGTCTGCGGTGGAGACTCACATTTATGCAGGGACGATGCTCAGTGAGGAAGAAGCAACGAAGGTGAACGCTCATGAGTATCTGGATGCTTCACGATATGATCTGGTACTGCTGCTAAAGCCGGATATTCCTTGGGAAGAAGAAGCTCAGCGGACATACCGTGACAGGCGTGATGAGATGTATGAGCTGTTTAAGAACACGCTGGATGAGTTTCGATATTCATATGTAGAGGTAGGCGGAGTGGGGGAAGAGCGAGTGGAGAGATGTGCTGCGCTTGTGAGGGAGCGTTGCAGGAAAATAAATAGCGGATAGAGCTTTGGGGTCCGGTACCTTTGTACCGGACCCCAAAGCTCTATTTTGAAATCAAGAAACTATTAACCTATTTACATTTTAAATACAAAATGAGAGAATATTTAGAAATGTAACCGCTTAAATCGGTATTTTAATTCTAGTAAACGTTTATTCTTTTTATCGGATTACGTAAACGTTTACATTGAATGTGAGCATCATTGAACAGTTTTGATGACTAGCCTACTGCGTGTTGAGTAAACGTTTACCTAAAACAATAAGGGGAGGATTTTACAAATGAACAAGAAAATGAAGGTGTTTTCTGGAGCAATTCTAGCTTCGCTTACGGCGGCTTCTTTGGCAGCCTGCAGCGGCGGGGACAGTGGAAAGACTGAGCTTGAGTTCTTTTCGACGAAGGGTGAGAACAACAAAACGTATCAGAAGCTGATCAGCGAGTTTGAAAAGAAAAACCCTAAGATTGATGTGAAGCTTGTTCAGCCGCCGGATGCTGGTACGGTAATGAAGACGCGTCTTACAAAAAATGATATTCCCGATGTTATGGCGATTGGGGGAGATTCTTTGTATGGTGAGTTGGCGCGCGCCGGTGTACTAAAAGACGTGAAAGGCTCTGATCTCATCAAGGACGTTCAGCCTTCTTACCTAGATATGACAGCTAAGCTTGTGGGAGTAGAGAAGAACGGTGTTTATGGCGTTCCTTATGCAGCTAACGCGAATGCGGTCATTTATAACAAAGACAAGTTTAAAGAGCTTGGCGTCGAGGTGCCGAAAACATGGGATGAGTTTATTGCGATTGCAGAAGAAGCTAAGGCACATGGCGAAACAGGGTTTTATTTCACGTTAAAGGATGCCTGGACAGGCATGGTGTCGTGGAACTCTTTAGGAGCAGCGCTTCAGGGTGAGGATTTTGCGGAAAAACGTTCTAAAGGCAAGGCATCCTTCACTAAGAACTATGATGAAGCAGCAGATAAGTTCCAAACCCTTTTAAAATATGGTCATAAAGATAACTTCGGCAAAACATATAACGATGGAAATACTGCGTTTGCGCAAGGTAAAAGCGTCATGTACCTGCAAGGGGTATGGGCGATTCCAGAAATCGTGAAAGCGAATCCTGATATCAACTTAGGAATCTTCCCGATGCCGGTCACGAACAATCCTGAGGAAAACAAACTGGTCTCTGGTGTGGATGTAATGTTAGCGATTGATGAAGAAAGCGACCATCAAAAGGAAGCGGAAAAGTTCATCCAATTCCTGCTTGAAAAAGAAAACGTGCAAACATATGTCGACGAGCAGTCTGCTTTCTCTGCGATAAAAGATGTGTACCAGGAGGATCCGAAGCTTGAAGGAATTAAAGAGAACTTTGAAAAAGGTACAATCACAAGCTTTCCAGATCACTATTATCCGCAAGGGATGAATGCGGCGAACATCCTTCAGGAATTCCTGATTGGAAAAAAGACGAATAAAGAAGAGTTCCTGAAAAAGATGGACAAAGAGTGGGATAAGGTTGAGGAGCGGAAGTAAGTAATGATTGGGCATCTCGTGATGCCCAATTTTCATGAAGGAGGGGTAAGATGAAGAAACGGGGTTCAGCGTACATTTTAATGACGGTTCCTGCACTGCTGCTGTTCTTTGCTTTTCACACGTTTCCGACCTTGCAGGGGATATTCTATAGCTTCACCAACTGGAAAGGCTACGGTGATTTTGATTTTGTCGGGTTGAAAAATTATATCAACGTTTTTAAGGATGACCGGGTGGTAGATTCCTATCTGTTCACCTTCAAGTTTGCGATTATTTCGACGCTGCTTGTGAATTTGTTCAGTATGCTGATCGCGCTTGGTTTGAACGCCAACATTCGGTTTAAAAACACGCTGCGTGCGGTGTATTTCCTGCCGAACATTCTGAGTGGTTTGATTGTCGCGTTCATTTTTAACTATATTTTCGCGAATTTTTTGCCTGAGATGGCGGAGAAGTTCGGTATCAACAGCCTTGCCACCAACATTCTCGGAAATCCAGATCTCGCTTGGGTCGGTATTGTTATCGTAGCCGTTTGGCAGGCGGTTGCTTTCAATACAATCCTTTATCTGGCTGGACTTCAGACCATTCCAAGCGAGCTGTATGAGGCGTCGAGCCTGGATGGAGCAGGGAAATGGAAGACGTTCTGGCATGTGACTTTCCCGCTGATCGCCCCATTCTTTACGATCAATATGGTGCTCGCGATGAAAGGCTTCCTCATGGTGTTCGACCAGATTGTGGCCATGACTGGCGGCGGACCGGGACAGTCGACTGAATCGATTTCGTTCCTCATTTATAAAGGCGGCTTTGAGGGCGGAGAGTTTGCCTATCAATCTGCCAATGCGGTGGTTTATTTCGTAATTATTGTAGCCATTTCTGTTGTT
Source organism: Fictibacillus aquaticus (assembly GCF_002245695.1). Taxonomy (GTDB): domain Bacteria; phylum Bacillota; class Bacilli; order Bacillales; family Fictibacillaceae; genus Fictibacillus; species Fictibacillus aquaticus. The sequence goes on from NZ_NOII01000003.1 coordinate 667,772, forward strand.
CAAATCCGTTTCTTGCAGCGACGGGAGGTTGATTTGTAATGAAAAAGAAAACGAACTGGCTGCTTACACTTCTTCTTATTGCAGGTTCCGTACTCGTGCTTTTTCCGTTGTATATGGCGGTCATGATCGCGGTAAAGGATCCGCAACAACTGGCGGAATCGCTGCTCGCTCTGCCTGATAAATGGCATTTTGAAAACTTTACAAACGCTATGGAAATGACGAATTTTTGGAATGCCTTCTCTAACAGTGCTGTCATTACAGTGTTTACCGTGATTTTCACACTGCTGACAAACTCACTCGTTGCGTATGCCATCGCTCGAAACATGCACAAAAAGTTTTATAAATTCCTGTATTACTATTTTGTCAGCGCGATGTTTATCCCGTTTCCGATTATCATGCTTCCGATTGTGAAGGAGATGACCGCTCTTGGGCTGACGAACTTGTACGGGCTAATCTTTCTGTACATTGTTTACGGGCTTTCGTTTAACATCTTCGTCTATGTCGGCTACATCCGTTCTATCCCAAAGGAACTAGAAGAGGCTGCGATCATGGACGGAGCAAGCACGTGGGGCGTGTTCTGGAAAGTGATCTTCCCGCTGCTTATGCCGATTAACGCGACAGTTGGTATTTTGACCGTGCTGTGGGCATGGAATGACTTTATGCTTCCGCTCATCATTCTATCTGACCAAGACATAGCCACCCTGCCGCTTGTACAGTATGTATTCCAAGGGCAGTTCTCGACAGACTATAACTTGGCGTTCGCCTCCTATCTCATGGCGCTGACACCGATTGTCATCGTGTATCTCTTCGCACAGAAGTGGGTGATTTCAGGCGTGACGAAAGGGGCAATAAAATAAAAAATATGATGGGGTACGGTACCATTGGTACCGTACCCCACCATATTTTCATGCTATTTCTTTTCCAGCGTCACATCATGCTCCTTAGCGAGTTTTTTTAATGCTTGTTGATAAGCTCTGATCTTCTCACGGCCTTCATTCAGCTTTTGGTTCGCTTCATCCATCTTTTCAAAGCTTTGCTCTTCAAGTGCGGTTACCGCCAGCATCATACCGCTGTGCTGAAGCTGGACGGCCTCGATATAATCTTCATGAAGTTTTTGCAGCTCCTCCGTTTCAAGCTCCACTTTTTCAAGTTCCGTTATAAACTCGCTGTATTTTGGGATTACTTCTTCCGTCAAGGTAACGTACATGGTTTGATCGTCTGTGTAGTTAGCTCCAGTAACGCTTTCATAAAGAGCGAGTACTTCTGCTTCCTGGTCACCAAGCGGAGGCATCGTATCGTTCACATACGCCAGTATATCTTCCGCCACAGGATCCTCGCTGCAGCCAGCAGCAAAAATCATCATAACCGCAGTAATCATGGCAAAAATAACCCTCTTCATACATCTCCTCCCTTTCTTTTTATGTATATTCCGGCGGTGCCTGTCACCTGCCACAGTGTTTAAAAAGTTCACATCAAGGAAAACCTCATTAAAGCATGTTAGGATAACAGAGAAATAAGTTATTAAAGGAGGAGATCAATTGCGATTACAGGACAAAAAGGTGTTAAGCCTTGTGCATCATGATTTTGAAGACTTGGAGCTGTGGTATCCGATACTTCGTTTAAGAGAAGAAGGAGCAAAGGTCGATCTTGTTGGTGAGAAGGCTGGCGAGACGTACATCGGAAAATATGGAGTGCCGGCTGAGAGCGATTTTGCATTTGGCGATGTAAAAGCTGAGGATTATGACGCCATTCTCGTGCCAGGTGGCTGGGCGCCGGACAAGCTGCGCCGTTTTCCGGAGGTACTTGAGATGGTCCGACACATGGAAGAAAAGCGAAAGCCGATCGGCCAGATCTGTCATGCCGGCTGGGTGCTGATTTCGGCAAAAGTACTGGAAGGGAAGAAGGTCACGAGCACGCCAGGAATCCGGGATGACATGGAGAATGCAGGATGCGAGTGGCTGGACGAGCCGGTTGTCGTCGACGGCCATCTCATCTCAAGCCGCCGTCCGCCTGATCTCCCAGACTACATGAGAGAGTTCGTTGAGGTGCTGGCAGGGAAGTAATGGGGGTACGGTACCCCATATAGACAAAAAGCAGCAAAAGTCCATCTCCGGTGGACTTTCGCTGCTTTTTACAATTTTTTTAGTGTTTATTTTAGTGCACAATTTTTATTACTATTAGATTTTATCCAATGAGTGGTATGCTTTTTGTAAGACTTTATAAAGGAGTGTTTGCCATGCCGATGCCGTTGACATTGCAAGGGACGATTGTGACAAACGGAAAAGAAAAGCGCTTAGCGGGTAATCTGTTTGAACTGGAGTTAGAAGGCTATCATCTGTTTCAGCTCGATGCTCCAGTAAATGTGAGAAAGAGCGAAAAAAGCGGTGAAGCAGGGACTGCGATCGTGCGCGAATTGACTTTCAAGAACAGTAAAACCACATTGGTATATGACCTGGAGAGCCTGCACGGGGTGAACTAAAAAAGGTTACAAGGATGGGGGTACGGTACCTTTGGTACCGTACCCCCATCCTTGTTTTTCACCGTCAGCATAACCTTCAAGTGTGCGAGTACCGTACCCCCAAAGATAACTCAGCACATTTCCTGAACTATGTAGTCTATTTATTTGTTTTTAATTTTCAGATAAAGATGTATAATATGATTCAGATACATATATAGGGGGCCAATTATATGAAAACGTTCAAGGAAAAGCTTGATCAGTATGCTGAACTGGTTGTTAAGGTAGGCTTGAATGTACAGAAAGGACAGCGTTTGCAGATCAATTCTTCGATCGAGTCGGCTGAGTTTACACGCCTTGTTGTAAAGCATGCGTACGAAGCCGGGGCAAAGCAAGTGTTTATTGACTGGAACGACAGTGAGTCGAACCGCTATCATTATACAGGAGCTTCTGAAGAAGTGCTTCAAAATGACCTGCAGCAGTGGGACATCGACAAATATCATAGCCTGGCTGAAAATCATGACTGTTTATTGATGGTAACAGGAAATGACCCGGATGCTTATAAAGGGGTTCCGCCTGAGCGCATGATGATGGTTCAGAAAAACCGCGGTGAAAAGCTTCAGAAGTTTTCCGAGGCACAGCTGCGCGGGGATATTCACTGGGCGATCGCTGGCTCTGTTACTCCAGGCTGGGCGAAATCTGTTTTTCCTGACAAAAATGAAGAAGAAGCGGTCGAGGCACTTTGGGAAGCTGTTTTTAAAACGGTTCGCATGGACGAAGAGAACCCAGTGGCAGCCTGGGAAGAGCATGTTGGCACGCTGACTGATAAAATGAACTATTTGAACGAGCAGAAATTTAAAACACTTCACTATAAATCTGCAACTGCAGACTTAAGTATTGATCTTCATCCGGATCACATCTGGGTTGGCGGAGGACATCACTCTACTTTCGGCACATATTACATACCGAACCTGCCGACAGAAGAAGTATTCACAACTCCGCTTAAAACGGGCGTGAACGGTACGGTCTCGAGCACGAAGCCATTGTCTGTGATGGGTAACATGATCGAAAACTTTACCCTGACGTTTAAAGACGGAAAAGTAGTGGACTATAAAGCGGAAAAAGGCGAAGACACACTGAAGCAGCTGCTTAGCATCGACGAAGGCATGCTCTATCTTGGAGAAGTGGCACTCGTTCCGCATGACTCGCCAATCTCTAATTCTGGTATCGTGTTCAACAACACGCTGTATGATGAGAACGCATCTTGCCACCTCGCAGTCGGCACGGCGATTACGATGACAGTAGATGGCGGAGGAGCTATGAGCAAGGAAGAGCTTGAGGCGAAGGATGTTAACCAAAGCCGCGGGCATACGGACTTCATGATCGGATCAGCTGATCTTCAGATCGAAGCTGAATACAGTGACGGCCGCCGCATCCAGCTGTTCAAAGACGGCAACTGGGCGGTATAACAGTTTTAAATAATTGGGGGTACGGTACCCCGAAAAGACAAAACGCCATAAATGTCCATACGGCATGGACATTTATGGCGTTTTTATGTGGAAAAACATTTTGGGGTACGGTACTCCGGAAAATTCATTTTCGAAAAAACGGGAAATGGTGCGGCTTTTCTATACTGAAAATTGTGGCGGTACCGTACCCCCATCAGTCTAACCCCCATCCCCCCAACCCACCTAGCAATTAAATCCATGTTATAAGAACAATAAACTTTTCTGATATAGAATGTTACAATGAACGAAAAATCAGGAGGTTAAGCGATTGCATGAAAAAACGTTACTTTAATCTTATTAAACTACTTTTAGTGTTGTCCCTAGCTTCAGGAAGTATGTTATTCTCAAAAACTAACCAGGCGCAAGCGTCTGAGCCGCCGAGCACAAAAACTTTTTACAAGTTTTCTAAACTCTCGTATGTGAACGCGCGAAAAGAGAAATCCAGCATCGTGAATCAGCTTCCGAGCGGGTGGAAGTTTGTTGAACAAATCGATGACGTTTACAATCCTTATCATGCGGCGTTCAGACCGAACGGTGCTATTTCTTCAGGTCTTTCGCTGTCTGTTTTTGTGAACAATGATAAAGATCAAGTGGTTATTGCTTACCGTGGAACAAGCGGCGGGTGGGTAGATTGGCATAATAATCTGAGAGCGGCGACGGGCGACGAGAACGTTCAAGTGAAAAACGCTCATTTATACTTAAATTACTTTTACAAAAACAATGAAAAATATAGAGAATATGATTGGTTTTTCACCGGGCACTCGCTTGGTGGATGGCTTTCTCAAAAGCTATTTTTAGATGCGGAAAACAATACGGTTTATAATACGAGCAGCAACAAATATAAATATTATGGAAAGATTAAAAAGAAATCCATATCGAAAGCCGTAACATTCAATCCGATCCCGATGTCCATAAAGCACACTCCGTCAGCAGACTGGGAAGACATGGACAGTGAATCGGATGTGACGAACCATGTAATCCAAAATGAAGTGCTAAATGAATTTATTGTTGTGAAACCAAACGAATTTAAGTATCTTGGCAAAGTAAAATACTATGACAGGAACATCAAGAATCTATATCAGCTTGGCTACAGTAAGAGCCAGCTGCGTGAAATGTCCGATAATCAGCTGATGAAATTTCTATACGATAACAAATCGGGCTTCGGCAAAATGTTTCAAGGACATTCTCTTAAAAGCTTCTAAAATAGTAAAATCCCGAAAGACAGCTAAACAAGCTGTTTTCGGGATTTTTTTAATGAGGGGCGAATACTGATATACAGATTTATTTGCGAATCATGAACTTTTATTTGCAGATTTAACGGGTTTATTTGTAGATATCAATTTTTATTTGCAAAACGTATTTTCTATAAAAATATTAATTGCATATGAACCTGTTTATCAATTTTACACCCGTTTTATTTGCAAGAAACTCCATTTATTTGCACCTCCTGTGACACACTCATCACCTCAGTACACACCACAATAAACTAAAACTTTAGCCTGTATGTTTATTCTTGCCAGCATTTAGGGTATGTACTATACTGTAACAAAACGTTCTATAAAAAGAACGAAAGTGTTCTTTTTATAATCGAAGGGGGTGAGGCTTTGAGAATTTTATATATCACGCCGCGTGTTCCATTTCCTCCTCGGAAGGGAGATCAGCTGCGATCGTATCAGCAGCTGAAGGGCCTGCACAAGCTTGGGCATGACATTCATCTGATCTCATTTGGACAAGGTACCGTACCCCAAGAGCTTGCGAAGATTTGCTCAAAAGTGGATCTTGTTCCCTTCAGCAAAATTACTGCCCTCAAGAATACGGTGATAGGACTGAAAAACAGCTCACCGCTTCAGGTTGCTTTTTACACAAGCGAAAACTTCACCCGCACCATAGACCACGCCATCCGAAATAACTACTACGATATCGTTCACAGCCAGCTCGTCCGGACGTTTCCTTACTTTCATTCTATTAAAGAGCTGCCTAATGTTATTGATTTTGTTGACTGCATCTCACTGAACCTGAACCGGCGCACTGCATTTACACGATCACTTCTCAACCCGGTGTTCTCATTCGAATCCAAACGGATCGCACGTTTAGAAAAAGCAGCGGCTGTCTGTTATGACGGCGGCATCTTCATCTCAAAAGTAGACAAAGCTGCTGTTACATCAGACAGCACTGTGACCACGATCAGCAATGGCGTTGACCTCGATTACTTTTCCTATCAGCACGAATTTACCTCAGAAAACAACGTCGTGTTTGTTGGCAATATGTCTTACGCGCCGAACCGCGAGGGTGTGAAACACTTTATCCAGAACATTTACCCGCACATAAAAATCACCGAATTCAAGCTTTACATCGTCGGACGCGAGCCGACCAAAGACATTATCGCATTGAGCGGAAAATACCCGAATATCGTCGTAACTGGCGAAGTGCCGGATATACGCACATACTTGCGCAGGGCGAAATTGTTCGTCTGCCCGCTGCAGACAGGGGCTGGTGTGCAGAACAAGGTGCTTGAGGCAATGGCTGCAGGCGTTCCGGTCTTGACGACATCGATCGTGAACGACCCGATTGGCGGGCGCGACAACGACACAATTTTCGTTCGCAACTCAGACAAAGATTTCGCTGCTTCCATCACAGAGCTCCTTTCAAAGCCAGCACAGCTTGAGCAGACAAGAGCAGCAGCCCGCCAGTTTGTTGAGCAGCATTACCGATGGGAGCGTTTGAACCGCCAGCTCGAGCAGTTTTACCGAGATGTGATTCAGAAAAAACGTTTAAATGAGGTGACAGGATGAAGCTTGTACTTTTATCAGGAGGTTCTGGCAAAAGGCTTTGGCCGCTGTCTAATGATGCCCGTTCCAAGCAGTTCCTTAAAGTCTTGGAAAACGATTTTGGTGAAAAAGAGTCGATGGTCCAAAGAGTATGGGGACAGCTGAGTGCGGCTGGGCTGACGAGCTCGACGGTCATCGCGACGAGCAAGGCACAGGTGGATATGATTTCAAGCCAGCTTGGAAAGCACAGCGGTGTGGTCGTTGAGCCGGAAAGGCGCGACACGTTTCCAGCCATCGCGCTCGCCGCGTCGTATCTGTATTCCGAAATGATGGCAGATCCGAATGAGGTTATGGCGGTGCTGCCGGTTGATCCTTACGTGGAAACGGCTTTTTTCCATAAAATTAAAGAGCTTGAACAGGTAATTCACGAATCTCATGCAAACATCGCGCTGCTTGGGGTGAAGCCAACTTATCCATCCGAAAAGTACGGCTACATCGTGCCGGATAATGGAGAGCACGAAACGTGGATGAACGTGGCGTCATTTACTGAAAAGCCGAGCACGCAGCAGGCAGAGAAACTGATGAACAATAATGCGCTCTGGAATTGCGGAGTGTTCGCGTTCCGCCTTGGATACATTCTTTCCCTTCTCGCTAAAAAAGGCTTTCCGATGCAATACAGTGAGCTTCTGCCAAGGTACAGCGAGCTGCCGGACATTAGCTTTGATTATGAAGTGGTGGAAAAAGAAGAGCATGTTGTGGCAGTTATGTACAAAGGCTATTGGAAGGACCTCGGGACGTGGAACACGCTTACAGATGAGATGAAAGGGAACAAGCTTGGCGCCGGCATGTTAAGTGATGATTGCGTGAACACGCATCTCATCAATGAGCTCGACATACCGGTGACGGTGATTGGGGCTTCTAATCTCGTTATCGCGGCAAGTCCGGACGGCATCCTTGTGTCCGATAAGGAAAAAAGCCATTATGTTAAAACGCTCGCGAAAGACCTTGGACACCGCCCGATGTACGAAGAGCGCCGGTGGGGCTGGTATAAGGTGCTTGATTTTTTAAAGGTGGAAAAGGATGCAGAGGTGCTGACAAAGCGGATCGGTGTGACAGCTGGGCAGAACTTGAGCTATCAGACGCATGACTATCGCAGCGAGGTGTGGACGATCATTAAAGGAATCGGTGAATTTGCTCTGAACGACGAGATTTTTCAAGTAAAGCCGGGTGATGTGCTGCAAATACCAGCCGGTGCCAAGCATGGGATACGCGCCATAACCGACATGGAAATCATCGAAGTGCAGACGGGCAGCCAGCTGATTGAAGAGGATATCGTCCGCATTTATATGAGCTGGGACGAGGTGGAACGCCATTGCAGAGGCAAAAAGCCTGCTGTTTCGCTATAACATCAACCATCCGGGGGGATTTAAGATGGATGACAGGATTGATTTGCGGAGATTTTTCTCCATTGTGTACAGAAGAGCTTTCCTGATTGTGGCTACGGCCATTTGCTTCGCGTTGCTGACTGCGGTTCTTACAATCTACGTCATAAAGCCTACATTTGAAGCGAGAGAGTACATTATTGTCGGCAAGCAGGTTGAAACGGAAACTCAGGAGTTTTACCGAAAGCTGGCGTCTTCGATGGACTTAATCAAGAGCCCGATCGTGCTCGGCGAGGTGAGCAAAACAGCACCTTTTACAGGCGAAACGCTGAAAACGCTCGAGGATAAAATCGCGGTGCAAAACAACAAGGACTCTCAGATTCTTAACATCATTGTCAGGGACAGTGACAAGGAGTACGCCAGAGAACTGGCGCTGCGTGTGGCTGATGTTTCGGCGGCAAAAATGAATTCACTTCTTGAGGTAAAGGTGAAAAATGAGAGTGGAGGAGCAGATGCATCTATAAAACAGGTTGGCAGCAGCATCTTAAATATTGCGATTGGAACGGCGGCTGGTCTATTTTTCGGGATCCTTCTGGCGATGCTCCGTGAATATTTGGATGACAGTGTGCGCGGAGAAAGCGAAATAGAGGACTATTTTCAGCTGCCTCTTCTTGGTGAGGTGAATTTGAAGAAGAAAGAAAACCGCCGCACTCACTCCGAAAAATACGTATCCAATATCCAAAAGACGAGAGGGGGCGAGGTTGGTGTTTAGTCCGCGAAAAGAAAAATCATCGGTCCAATATCCGTTAACTCGGATGGAACAGATCCGGATGGTACGGACAAACCTTGAAAGCCGTATCGGAAAAGGTAAGGCGGCAATCCTTGTCACATCTCCAGGCGGCGCCGAGCAGCAGGGGCTGATAACGGCAAAGCTTGGTGCAGCGCTCGCTGAACAAGGCAAGAATGTGCTGCTGATTGATGCCAACTTGCGAGAACCCTCGCTGCATGACTATTTTTCCACACGCAACCACAACGGTTTTACCGAATGTATGGAAAGAAAAGAGTTCATCATAGACCATGTTCACGCGACGTTTATCAACCGAGTTGCGCTGCTTACGGCAGGAAACGGGAGTGCGCTGCTGCAGCATGACAGGATCAAGACGATCGTCGATGCGGCGAAGAGCATGTTTGACTGCATTCTGATCGACGCGCCTGGATTTTTGCGCGATGCGGATGCGGGAACATTGATCAGCAGCTGTGATGGCGCCGTGCTTGTCGTCAAAACGAACAAGACAAAAAGGAAAGAACTTTCAGCAGTGAAGCAGCACTTTCTCCGCACCGAACAAACGATTTACGGTGTGATCTGCCAGACAGGTTAGGTGAAGCGAATGGCACGAAATTCGATCGGCCGCAATATTTTTCATCTGTTTTACAGTACGGCGCTGGCGAGCGCGCTTAATGCCGGTGCGCTGATCGTTCTTGCCGGTTATTTGCAAGCTGAGCACTACGGCCAGTTCAGCGTTGCACTCGCATGCGCGATGATTCTTGGATACTTTACCGATTCCGGACTAAGTGAAATGGCGCTAAGAGAAGGATCAAAAAAGAATGCGGACGTCCCGGGTGTTCTCGCTTCTTATATAAAAGTGAGGCTTCTGCTGCTCGCAGCATCGTTTCTCGTCGGCTTCGTCATTATTTGGCTGGTGTATGGCGGCAACTCATCGCTCATGATGACCGCGATGGTGCTGTGTATACCGATGGTCACGGGGCTTGCGCTTCAAAGTATCGCGGCAGCTTACTTTCAGATGACAGAACAGATGCAATATATCGGCCGCGTGCGAATGGCATCTTCATTTGTCCTTGTTTCGCTTCTTTCCGGTGGCATGCTTCTCAAGCTCGGTCCTGTTGCCATCACACTTTTGTATGGCTGTTCTTATTTGGCGGCTGGTATGTTCGGTCTCTGGCTCGTCATGAAAAACGTCCGCATTCCGATGCACGCGCCGTTTCACAAAACGTTGCTTCATGGATTCGGTTATTTCACCTTAGCCGGACTGCTGTTCATTATCCTGCCTCACATTGGTCCGCTCGTTCTAGAACGGACGATGACGTTGGCAGATGTCGCCTTTTTTGCCGTCGCTTATCGCATTCCGCAGGCGCTTCAGCAAATTCCGTTCATCGTCGCTGGAGCCTACCGGCCGGTCATGTTCCGCCTGTATCATGAAAAAAATGATACAGACCACGTGAGAACAAACATCTCACTCGTTAAATGGATGGCGGTTTTCGGGATGGTGCTGACAATTCCATTCTTTTATCTAAGTGACGAGGCAGTGAGTGTGCTGTTTGGGGCAGAATGGAGCGCTTCAGCTGAGCTGCTGCAAATTTTATCGATCATGCTTACTGTGCAGGCGGTTAACATCGCACTAGCAGACGGGCTGACGACAAGAGGGAGGCAGACGTACCGTACCCTGGTGCAGGGGATGTCTGTTGCAATCGGCGTCATCCTGTATATTGTTTGCAGCAAATTATACGGACTGCAAGGAGCCGCATATGCAGGGCTTGCAATCGAAATCATCGCACTTGCAGGATATTGGCTGTTTCTCCCGTCAAAGATGGAGATCGCGAAAAGAGCGGTGCTTCCGTATCTCGCATTTCTTACCGGATCGACAGCTGCTGTCCACGCGATACTCGGCAGCTTTCCATTTGCGGCTGCGGCAATCCATCTAAGTTTGCTAGGTTGCTTTGTGATGCTAGATAAAGAGATTTACGGCCAGATTATCGTCAAGGTGAGAGGAAAGGAGGCGGGTCATGGAGCTTAAGGCGCACAGCACCCAGCAGAGGGCAGGAGCGGTATCTCTGTTTCTATTATTTTTGTTCGTGATGCTCGGTAAATATAACCTATATGTCGGCTTTGCAATCAAGCCGCACATGATCTTTCTAGCACTCTTCTTTCTCATCCATCTGGCATCCTTTTACTTTCACCGCCTGCAGCTGTTCGAGTGCGCGATGCTGCTGTTTTACGGTGTGTACAGCTTTACCGGAGCATTCGCGCTGTATCCAATGTCGAGCATCCGTATCATCATCGGCATCGTCATTTACGTTGGCTGTTACTTTTTCATGAAAGCCCTGATTGGAAATGCAGGACCGAACGCGATCGAGAAGTCGCTATCCACTGTCGGTCTGATCTTTAACGGTGCGAGCCTCGTGCTGTATTTTATCGGGTTGAAAAGTCTTGGCTTCGTCTTTCAAGGTGACATGATCACATCGTTCGGCGTACTCATCGACCGCGATTATCCACGGCTTATCGGGCTGCTGCAGGATCCGAACTATTATGTGTTTTACAACACGATATTCTTCGCGTTTTATCTGTGCAGCTCAGGCTCATGGAAAAACCGGTTCGGCCTTATGCTCTGCCTCGTGACAAACATCCTGACGTTTTCAAGAGGCGGAATTGCGGTTATGCTCCTGATTTTCCTTTTGTACATCATTATCCTTCCTTCACCGAGGAAAAAGCTGAAGCTTGCGGGAGGTGCCATCCTTTCACTCGTGGTTGGAGTGTACGGCGCGGTCAGCTTTCTGAAGTTTGATATATACGGTGTGCTAAAGTCGCGGATCAGCGATTTTTCAAACGATGGCGGCAGCGGACGTTTCGAGCTTTGGGGGCGGGCGTGGGATTATTTTAACGAAAACATCTGGACAGGTGTAGGGGCTTACAATTTTCCAGACTATAACACGTACGAATACGGCGATGCGCTGCGTGTGCATAACACGTTTCTCGATATTTTGTCAGAGTCCGGAATTCTAGGGTTTTCGGCGTTTCTGCTGTTTCTTTTGTTTGTGATGGTGCAGCTGCTGCAAAACCGCGTTCACCGGGAAAAGCCGTATTTGTTTCTCACCTTCATCGGGTTCATGCTTCAGATGGCGTCGCTGTCGATCATCATCAATGACTTGTTTTTTCTGTACCTCGCTATACTCGCTGTGTATTTGAGCGGGGTTCCGAAGAAGAATAAGGGGGTACGGTACGATGAACGTCCTGCTTTTAACCGATAAGCTGGAGATGGGCGGTGCGGAGATTTATTTTTGCAAGCTTGAGAACCGGCTGCATCATGAAAATATGTCATTCTTTACAGCGGCTGGCGGCGGGGAGTTGTACAGAAGCATCGAAAAAAAAGAACGGTTTCAACTGCTGAGCCGGAAAAATCATGCTATGAATTTGATGCGGCTAAGAAACATGATTAAGAAACACAACATCCACCTTGTTCACGCGAACAGCCTGCGAATGGTGCTGTATGCGATTTTACTGAAAAAAACGATGCGCCAATTTTTCCGCATCTATTATACAAAGCACAATGTGACGATCGCCGAAAACCGGTACAGCACCTACTTTGCTAATCTCTTAAACAAGTATGTGAACCGTATCATCACGGTGAGTGAATTTGAAAAAGAGAATCTGCTGACATTTGGACTGAATCCGCGGCGGATCACGACCATCTATAACGGTGTTGACCTGGAGCAGTTCACGTACAGCCAGAAAAGTCATAACGGCAGCACGTTTAAGGTCGGGATTCTGGCGAGGCTTTCGGAGGAGAAGAATCATGCGTTTTTTCTCGAAGTGGCACAGCGGCTGAGGAATGTGCCGGGAATTTCCTTTTATATAGGAGGAGACGGACCGGACTATGATAAGCTCGCTCGGAAAATTACTGAGTTCGATATTGAAAGCACCGTGAAGATGATCGGCGCGGTGAAGGAGCCGCAGCATTTTATCAGGGAGATGGACGTTCTGCTGCTCACCTCTAACCGCGAGGTCTTCCCGATGGTCATTATTGAGGCGATGGCGGTCGGAACACCGGTAATCTCAATTAACAAAGGCGGCATAAAAGAGGCGGTAAACGACAGAGAAACCGGTTACTTGATCTCAAGCCACAGTGCGGAAGAGTTCTGCGAGAAAATCCTGCTGCTGCAGGGAAATGAAGTCATCCGCAGGCGGCTCGTGAATCAAGCCAGGATGAAGGCTGTCACCGAATTTTCTCTAGACAGCATGGTGAAGCGCACGCTGGAGTCATACATGACAATCTAACATATTTTTTTTACACATGTTGTTCTTTATCAAGAACAAAACAATTGTGAGGTGAGGCAAAATGGGCAATAGCTTAGGCGCGCGGATGTACTATGTTTCACTCGCTCTAACAGACATGTTTCTTGTATACGCCGGATTCCTTGCCGCGCACTATGTTCAGCAGAAGCTGGAGCTTTTACCTGATGCGGAAAGCCTTCAGCACTTGCCGCTGCAATGGATCGCCGCTTCATGCATCTTGTTTTTTTATATGTTCGATCTTTATTCCGACTGGCGGAGAAAGAGCGCGTCTCATCTGATCTATCTTGTGACTCTTGCGCTGTTTCTTTATAACATGGCCCTGCTTGCGGCATGCTTTTGGAATGAGTCAGCGCCGCTTTTAACGCAGCAGGCACTAATTATCCAAGCCTTCTTTGTCCAGTCCATGCTCGTTGCGGCAAGCCGGATGAGCATTTGGTACATGACCAAACAGTACTTTGGCGGTAAAAAGGTACTGATCGTAGCGGATGGGAACGCGGACAGCCATATCCTCGCCGAAAAACTGCTGCAGCATCAAAAAGGCTGGTACACGTTGAGCGGATATTTTCATGCCGCAAAAATACGTCAGCTGAAACCAGCTCTTGGTAAAGCTGACACTGTGCTGGTCAGTCCGCATATTGCGGAAAAACGGAAAAATGAAATCATCAGTATTGCCTCAGCATTAGGAAAAGAGGTGCTGATCGTGCCGCAGCAATATGAGCTTTCTATTGCGGACGCAGCACTTCAGCAGATCAGCGACATGCCGGTGCTGTCCATCCAGCCTGCACGTCAGGGAATATCCCGCAAGTCTGCGAAACGATTGTTCGACCTAACCGTGTCTGCCGTTCTTCTGCACTTTTCAAGCCCGATTTTCCTGCTGCTTTTCGTTTTGATACCTGCCACCTCAAAAGGGCCGGCACTATACCGGCAGGAGCGGATCGGTCTTAATGGAGCACCATACATGATCTACAAGTTCCGCAGCATGAGGCATGACGCCGAACAGATGACAGGGCCGGTGCTTGCTTCCGACAATGACCCGCGCATCACAGGAGTCGGCAGATTCATACGTGCAACGCGCCTTGACGAACTGCCTCAGCTGATCAATGTCCTGCTGGGAGATATGAGCATAGTCGGTCCGCGGCCTGAACGGCAGCATTTTATCTCACAGTTTAAAAAACAAGTCCCAAACTACGAATCAAGATTAATGGTAAAGCCAGGAATCACCGGCCTCGCCCAGGTGCTAGGCAACTATTCCACGACAGTCGAGGATAAGCTAAGGTTCGATCTACTGTATGTGCGAAGGTGTTCGCTCGCTTTTGATGTGAAAATCATGCTGCAGACCATCAGGGTCGTACTGCAGCGCGAACAGGCGCAGGGTGTGAAGATGAATCAAGAAACGATAGCAGAAAACTCGATCCAGCCTGTTTTAGAGGCGAAATTATAATGGCACCGGGTGTTTACCGCGATGATGGCAGGATTAAATTTAATCTCATTCAATGCTTTCGTGCCATCGCTATCCTTTTCGTTCTGCTCGGACATGTCAGCGGGCTGTTTCATCGTTATTTTGATTATGACTGGTTTCATATATCTGAGTGGAGAAGGACCGGCGGCGTTGATTTCTTTTTCGTCCTGAGCGGATTTATGATCGCGTATTTGTACAGCCGTTCTGCCGGAGTGCCAGGCAAAGCAATTTCGTTTTTAATCAAACGTTTAAAAAGAATCTATCCACTATACTTTCTTGTTACATTCATGGCGGTCATGCTGCTGTATCTGTTTCCAATGCTAGGGGAAGAACAGGAGCGGCACCCGCTAGTCATCATAAAATCACTTCTGCTCTGGCCATCAGAACCTATATTGTCAGTCACTTGGTCATTGCAGTACATCGCATTCTTTTACATCATGTATGCTCTTTATCTGGCAAAACCAAAGCTGATGAAGATAGCAGCCGCCGTGTGGACGGGACTGGTCCTACTAATGGAAATCGGTGCTGTCCCCGTGCTGAACGACTATTTATTCAGCTTCAGCATGATAGAAATTCTTGCTGGATGCCTCGCTGCTTATCTCTTTCTCCGATTCAAGTGGGAGAGAATATGGCTGCTTATAACTGGCGCGGGAATTCTCGGATATTTCGCTGTCTGGACGAACAACGTTTACAGTATGGTTGAGATTTACGAGCCCTATTTTTATTGTGTGTTTTCGTTCCTGATTATGCTTGGAATTGCGGCGGCTGATCGGAAAAAGGTGAGACGCTCCCCGAAGGTGCTTCTGTATCTTGGCAGCGCGTCGTACTCCATTTATATCGCGCACGGACCGATCGCTCAGCTGTATATTCTTTTATGGCGAAAACTCGGGCTAGATGAAATGTTCGGTCATTTCGTTTCGCTGTGTGCCGTCATCATCCTTACTGTCCTGTCCTCATGCTTGGTTTATGAGCATGTAGAGAAAAGGCTTGCGGCTGCGGTTAGAGAGGGCAGAGGCAGCCGAATACAGCTGTTACGAGTAAAAAAGAAAGTTTCATAGAAAGACACTCATCCAGAATGATAATTATCTGAAAAGGGGTGAGCGAACTGATAGGGAAACGGCTAAAAAAATACCGGCAGGCGAGAGGCCTCTCCATATCCCAGCTGTCAGCGCAGTCAGGAGTGGCCAAATCGTATTTGAGTTTCATAGAGAGAGAGAATACATGCAATCCCACCGTCCATATCCTCGAGGTGCTGGCAAGTGTGCTTGGCATCCCGGTGCATTGGCTGCTCATGGATGACAGCATGGGAAAGCTCGACAGTGAATGGATCGCGCTCGTTAATAAAGCGATCGATATCGGAGTGACAAAGGAGCAATTTAAAGAGTATCTGTTTTTGAAGAATCAATTTAACGAAATCCATTAGGAGATGGAGGATACGGAGATGGCCATTTTGGTGACGGGCGGGACAGGATACATCGGCAGCCATACAGCGGTCGAGCTTTTAGAGGCAGGATACGAAGTCGTGATCGCAGATAACTTATGCAACAGCTCTCGTGATGTGGTGCAGCGTATAACGAAAATCACAGGCAAGGCGCCGGTTTTTTACGAAGCGGATATGACAGACAGAGAAGCGGTCGAAAGAATTTTTGTCAAAAATAATATTGAAGCGGTTATCCATTTTGCCGGATTGAAGGCTGTCGGGGAGTCGGTCCGTGTGCCGCTTCATTATTATCAAACCAACATCATCTCGACCCTTGTACTTTGTGACGTGATGCAGGAATTCGGTGTGAAAAATTTCGTGTTCAGCTCGTCAGCCACTGTGTACGGTGAATCAGAAACCGTGCCTCTGACCGAAAATGCCGTCCTTTGCGCTTCAAACCCATACGGCAGGACGAAACAGATGCTAGAGGAGATGCTGCGTGATCTATGGATGGCTGATAGTGAGTGGAGTGTCGCACTGCTCCGTTACTTTAACCCGGTCGGAGCTCATCCTTCTGGCTTGATTGGCGAAAAGCCAAACGATGTGCCGAACAACCTGACACCGTACATTACTCAAGTAGCCGTCGGAAGGCTGGAGAAGCTGTCGGTGTATGGAGCAGATTATCAAACACCTGACGGAACGGGAATACGCGATTATATTCATGTTGTCGATTTGGCTCGCGGCCATATAAAAGCACTGGAAAATTTGATGGTCGGCAGCGGAGTAGAGGCGTATAACCTTGGTACAGGCAAGGGGTACAGCGTGCTTGAAGTGATTACGGCGTTTGAAGAGGTGTCGGGATTGAAAGTACCGTATGTGGTCACGGACCGCCGGCCAGGTGACATCGCTGTAAGCTATGCCGATCCGTCGAAGGCAGCGAGAGAGCTTGGCTGGACTGCTAGTTTCACGCTGTCAGACATGCTGACCGATGCGTGGCGGTGGGAAGTGATGAGCAGCAGTGTGGAGCATGTGTAAGTTTATTATGCGGGATTGTATGGTTAATAAAAAAGGAGAGTATTATAAAAAAGCTGTTCCGGATACAACCGGAACAGCTTTTCTTCTTCATTACTTGATGCTTAGTTTATATGGAGCTGTGCTCGAACGTCCGTAGCGGTCTTTCACTTCGATGTAATATGTTCCTGGGCGGACTGTGTAGTTCAATACTTCATCATCGCCGTCTACATAATAGTTAGCTGATGCTACTTTTTTACCGTCGCGGTAAAGGTTGATCACACCATCATTATCGCTTGGTGTAGCAAAAGTGATCGTGCTCTTCTTCGTCTTCGTTACTTTGTACTCTAACCAGTCGGAGTCTCCGCCTTTTGTGTTCATGTTCAGATAGCCGTCATACTTGAAGCCGGTAGTTCCTGATTTTTTCAGCTTTAGCGGTTTAGATGGCTTGTTTCCTTTAACAACAGAGCCTGCGTCCTCGTCCTTGCGGTTAGCCGAATCAAGCTTCAGTGTATAAGGGAGTACAGACAAATTAGACTGGCTCATGACAAAACCTAGTGCTATGACAAAATAGCCTTGTCCTTTTTTCGTTTTGAAGGAACCACGTGTTGTTCCGTTATAGCTCGGTTTTCCTACTAATTTTAGTGTGCTGAAATCCTCTTCATCGATGATTTGATTGCCTTCTACATCTTCGAGCATAAAGACAATACCTTCATAATCTGCAAGAAGTTCCTTCGGATACTTCTTCAGCATGCTGGATGTAATCGTGTCTTTCTTTAGTGATGCATTCATGATTCCGTCTTGTTTTGCTCTGAAATAAAACGGATCGATATCACCGGCAAAAGCAAAGTTTCCTTTTACAGACATGCTTGTCGGAAGTGACTTAATTTTCTTCGTCAAGTCATCATTCGGTTCATAAGAATCTCGAACATCACCGAAGCGTTTTTTCGACGTAAACGAGTAGGCATCAAATGGAATAGAGCTTGCCATTTCGTCGTTATTTAGCTGAATCACGTATTCTGTTCCTTTTTCTAATCCTGCGAACATAGATTTGTTAAGAATGACGCCTTCCCAGCCCCAGTCATAGTTAAAAGAAATTGGAATCAAGTCGCGCAAAACTTCGCCTTCTTCTTCGCCTTCTCCTTCTTCTTCATCTACAACTTCGCCTTCTTCTCCAGTATCTTCATCTTCTTCAATAATTTCTTCGTCTTCAACTTCCTCTTCATCAGCAACTTCTTCTCCCATTTCTGTTACCTTAAGGATGGTTGCCATAGGTATTGCTTTTTCGTTAAACATAAACTCGTAAATACCTGATTCAGTTGGCGTGAATTTGAAGTAATCAGCGTCTTCAAAGCTTTGGAAATAGCCTGTTCCTTCACTTCCGATTGAATAAGGAAGCGCAGATTCCAGAATCATATTTGCCTCTTGGCCAAACTCTTCTTCCATTTCTTCCTCTTCACCGCCGCCCATGGACAAACCGTCTTCGTCCGTTGGGAATACCTTGGACTCTAATCTAATACTGTACGGCAGGCTGGACACTTCAGGCGGAGAGAAGCTAAATTCGCCTTCGAAGTAAAATTCTTCTTCCATATACATTTCGTTTGTTGTTGAAACGACATACTCTACGCCTGGCTCAGCCGTGAATGTCATTTTTTCGCCATAGCCTATTCCTTTTGAGTCGGAGGAAGCAATGATTTCAGTGTAGGTTTCTTCTCCTTCGCCGCCTTCTCCTTCTTCACCGTCAAGAGCCTTTTCCTGATCTTCACCTTCTGGAGTTTCGGTAACTTCTATACCTACGTTCAGGCTAGTGTCGACACCCGGAATGCCGCTCGTCGTTACTTTTACAACTTGCTCTTCATTGACTGAGAACTTGTAAAAATCAGAGTCGACTCCTTCTTCATTGAAGATTGTTTCTGTTCCTGTGTAAGGAAGACCGCTGACTAAAGCTGGCTGTTCAGTTGTGTTTTTATCAGTCACCACGCCAGGACGGCTGATTTTCAAGCTGTAGTTCGAGCTCTTACCCGTTGTATCATCATAGTTGCTGTTCGCGTCGCTTACACCAATGATCATGTCGCCAGAGATCGGTGAAGTGTATAGCTTCGCTTCGGTTTCATTATCCTGATGCTTGTTGACACTCATCATATCCATGCCATCTTCACCGATTACAATGATATCGAGCTTGTAATCATAGTTCGCAACACCAGTCAGTTTTGTTTGGATTTTTTCTCCCTCACCGACGGGGAACTTATACCAGTGAACTTGGTTAGGCTTTGTAAAGTAAGCGTTCTTTGTGATCTCGTCATCAAACGAAAGCTCTGCTGCCGCTTCGAAAATTTCTTCCTCTGACATTTCTGACGCCGGATATTTTACCGATGAAGGAATAGATTTAGGATTAAATTTAAGTGCAGCTGCAGGCTGGATCAGACCGTGGGCAAATTTACGGTCATACCCTTTGCTGCCAAGATCCTTTGATGTGTGCTCGATGATATATTCAATCTCTGCAGGCTTTAACGATGGGTACTTTGATAATAAAAGAGAAGCAAGACCTGCTACCATCGGTGACGCCATTGACGTTCCGCTCAAATTGTAAAACATCGATTTCAATTCATAATCATAAAGCGGCGCGTAGATATCTTCGCCTGGTGCAACGACGTCAACGGACGGTCCAAAATTGGAATAGCTGGAAAGCTCGTTTTTCGCGTTGGTAGAGCCAACAGAGATAACACCCTCATATGCAGCAGGGTAGCTAGGAGAGTCTGAACTCTCGTTGCCTGCAGCTGCAACGATTGTTACACCTTTTTCGACAGCCATCTTGACCGCTTCCTCCATGATTGGAGAACTCATGCTGCCGCCAAGACTCATGTTAATTACCTTTGCACCTTGATTGACGGCTTCAAGGATTGCCTCAGCGATTACATAATCGCTTGCGTCGAATCCTCTGTCAAAAACGTCAAGACTGATCAATTCGACATTTTGATTGATGCCGTAACCGCCAATGCCATTATCTTTTTCACCAGCAATAATACCGGCAACATGTGTACCGTGGTAATCAGCAAGCGGCATGTTCATTGGGTCGGCCATGTTTATTGATGTGCTTACACGAGAATCAAGCTCAGGGTGCTTGCGGTCAATACCCTGGTCAATAACAGCAACCTTAACCTTGCGCGTACCCGCCAGCTTTTGCGCTTCGCTAACCTGCAATGTCTTTAGAAAATATTGCTTCGAAACCTTTGGATCAGCATATCCGAGCGGAACAGACAGGGTGCTCGGCGCAACTGTTGCCACTTTAGAAGATTGGCTGAAATAAGCGGCTGCTTTTTGTAACTTTTTCTTGTCTTTTACTTTAACAACTGTGTAACCGAGCTTTGGAATGCTTCTTACGAGTGTCGTTCCGGACTTCTTTAAATCTGTCGAAGTGATCGGCTTTTTCATTTTTAGTACGAGTGTATCTGTACTAAGTTCTTTTGCTTTCTTTTCAGGCATCTGCACGTTATGCCCGAATAAATCAAAATTCTTCAATAGGTTCTTATTTTGCTGCCAAGCTGGTTTTGTAGAAGCTCCAGCTGTTGCAGGACCGCCTAGCAAGCTGACAGACAGCCCAAGAGCCGCCGTCACCTTTAGCCATTTGTTAGACAAATTGTCTCCCCCGTTCATCTCTTTGTGTGTTGGAAAAATTTAGTACGGAATGAGTATTCGACGGCAAAAAACAAATTCCTTTAGTTCGCTGGAAAATTTGTAGTACTTTTGGTTTAGTTCAATTGGTTAATAGGATGGAGGTAAGAAACATAAAGGAATTACGCTGTTTTTGTGGAAGTATGTGACCAGATAATATGCATTGAAAAAAGCGAAAAAAGGTGGCTAAAGATATGATGAATAACATGCAACTGCCTGTGATCAACGCCCCGATGTTTCTAGTATCCAGCCCTGCACTTGTGATCGAAAGCTGCAAGTCGGGTATTATTGGTTCTTTTCCTCTATTAAATGCGCGGACTTCTGAAATTTTGGAAGAATGGATGATGACAATTAAGACAGCGTTATCTGAAGCGAAGGAGCAGGATGTTGACCGTAAAATCGGACCGTGGGCGGTAAACTTGATCGTGCACAAAACGAATAAGCGCTTTGAAGAGGATATGGCGCTCATTAAAAAGCATCAGCCGCCGATCGTTATCACATCTCTTGGCAACCCGAGCGCTGTTGCTGAAGCGGTGCATGAATACGGGGGACTTGTTTATTCGGATGTTATTTCGCTTGATCATGCTAGAAAAGCAGCGAGAACAGGTATCGATGGGCTGATCCTTGTCTGTACCGGGGCGGGCGGACACGGCGGAACGCTTCATCCGATGGCTTTCCTTAAGGCTGTACGTGAATTTTGGGAGGGCACAATCATTCTCGCCGGCTGCATTACGACAGGCTCTGATATCCTCGCAGCACAGGTGATGGGGGCCGACATGGTGTATATGGGGACCCGATTCATTGCCACGTCTGAAAGCTTCGCCAGCACAGAATATCAGCAGCTTCTTATCGATTCAACGCTTGAAGACATCGTCTACACGGATGCTGTGAGCGGAATCAGCGGTAACTACCTGATTCCAAGCCTGCAGCGGGCTGGCTATGATGTTGAAAAGCTGAAACGCAAAGAAACAATCGATCTGTCTTTTTCAGAGACAAAAGCAAAAGCGTGGAAGGATATCTGGTCTGCAGGACAGGGAGTCGGCGGGGTAAAGGATGTAAAACCTGTGGCTGAGGTGGTGCGTGAACTGCAGCTGGAATATACGAAAGCAGCTAGTAAACTACCGCTTTATGATGCAAAAAGCAGTCAGCGTGTTTGATAGAGCAGAGCTGCTGCGGCTATGAAACTATGCTGAACAAAACTGCCCTGTCCTGGCAAATAGCCAGCATACAGGGCAGTTTTTTACTTTTTACGCTGGACTAAAGCCCAAGTGGTTAACAGTACAGCCACCTTACTTTAATTTACTAAGTCTATTTTAGTCTCCATTCTAAGACTTTTAACCTACAAATTTCCTCTTCACACATTATCCGCCAAAATTATCAATAATTTTACAAATTACCTCTTCTTTTTTTCAATTCTAACTATATAATTAAGTTTGGCAATACAAAATTTTCACAATTTTAGGGGGATATGCATGAGCAAAAAGTCTTATTCAAAAGCTGGACGCTCGTTATTGGCAACAATGATGGCGTTTTCAGTGCTTTCTACACCGATTACATGGAAGACGATCAGTGCAGAGGAAGCACCGAGCAGCGACGTAAAGCTTCGTATCATGGGTACAAGTGATATCCACAACAACATTTGGAACTACGATTATTACAAAGATACAACAACAAACGAGTTTGGTCTTGCTAAGACAGCTACGCTGATCAAGCAAGCGCGTGCTGAAGTGCCAGCAGGAAACTCTCTCCTTTTCGACAGCGGTGACTTGATTCAAGGTAACCCGATGGGAGATTACAAGGCAAAGATCGATCCGCTAGAAGAGGGAGAAGAGCATCCTACTGTCAAAGCTTTCGAACTATTAGGCTATGACGGAGCGGCGATCGGAAACCATGAGTTTAACTACGGAATCGACTTCTTAAAAGAAGTAATGGACGATGCGGAGTACCCGATCATCAACGCGAACGTATATAACGATGACCAGGATGACAAAGAAGAAAACGACGAGAACTTCATTAAAAACTACGATATCCTTGAGCGTACAGTAGTAGACGAATCAGGAAACGAACATACGATTAAAGTTGGTATCGTTGGATTTGTTCCGCCGCAAATCATGCAATGGGATCAAGCGCACCTTGATGGGAAAGTTATCGCTAAGGACATTAAGAAAACAGCTGAAGTAATGATCCCTAAGATGAAGGCAGAAGGCGCTGACATTATCGTTGCTCTTTCTCACTCAGGTCTTGGTGATGCAGAATACATCGAAGGTGAAGAAAATGCTGCATATCAGCTGAGCGAGGTTGAGGGCATTGATGCAATCCTGATCGGACACGATCACAAGACATTCCCAAGCTCTGCTTATACAGGCGATGGAATCGATAATGTAAACGGTACCATTAATGGGAAGCCGGCTGTAATGCCTGGAAGCTGGGGAAGCCACCTTGGAATCATGGACCTCACGCTTGAGCAAGTAGACGGCAAGTGGGAAGTGAAAAACGGCGGATCTTCCGTACGTGCTATTTTCAAAAAAGAAACAATTGATGGAAAGAGCGTCATCACTAGCTTGGCAGATGCAGATCAAGATATCCTTGATTCTACAAAGCATGAGCATGAAGGTACATTGGATTATGTCCGTAAGCCTGTTGGAAACACTAGCTCCGACATCCATAGCTTTTTCTCACTTGTAAAGGACGATCCTTCCATTCAGATCGTGACAAACGCACAAAAATGGTACATTGAAAAGAAACTTGAAGGCACGGAAAACGAAGGTCTTCCGATTCTTTCTGCTGGTGCACCGTTTAAAGCCGGCGGCCGCGGCGGATCCAGCTATTATACGAACATTCCAGCAGGAACAATCGCGATCAAGAATGTAAACGACCTTTACCTGTATCCGAACACAGTGGCACACGTTAAGATTACTGGTGCTGACGTGAAAGAATGGCTTGAAATGTCTGCTGGACAGTTCAAGCAGATTGATCCAACTAACAAAAACGAGCAGCCGCTTGTGAATGACGTTTTCCCAACTTACAATTTTGACGTTCTTGATGGCGTAACATATGAAATCGATGTGACACAGCCTGCAAAGTATGACAAAGACGGAAAAGTTGTAAATGCGGACGCAAGCCGTATTAAAAACCTTAAGTATAACGGCAAAGCGATTAATTTAGAACAGGATTTCATCGTTGTAACGAACAACTACCGTGCAGGTTCAACTTCTTTCCCAGGAGTAAAGAACAAGCAAGAAGTCGAGCTTTATCCTGACGAAAACCGCCAAGTAATTGTTGATTACATTGCTGAGAAGAAAACAATTAACCCAAGTGCTGACGGCAACTGGAAGCTTTCTCCTATTAAAGGCGACTTGAACATTACATTTGAATCTTCGCCAGACGCACAGAACTCAATGGATGAAAACATGAAGTTCCAAGGCAACATGGATTCAGGATTCGCTAAGTATTCTATTAACCTAGCACCGCCTCCAATCGTGTTCAGTGATGTTCCGAAAAACTACTGGGCTGCTGAAGCGATCTACGCGCTTGCTGAAGAGGGTATCATTAGCGGTATTGCAAAGGATAAGTTTGGCCCGTCACACAAATTGACTCGTGCACAGTTTACTGCACTTATCAGCCGTGCACTTAAGCTTCCAAAAGCTCAAGAAAATGCACCATTCAAGGATGTACCAGCTTGGGCAGCTGAGGAGATCGCGTCAGCATATGAAGCTGGCCTTGTGAGCGGGATTACAAAAACGAAATTTGATCCAAACCAGAAGATTAACCGTGAACAAATGGTTGTTATGCTTGTTCGTGCATACGAGTATGCAACAGGCGAAAAGGTAACACCAGCTAAAGATGCAACGTTTAAAGACCGAAAGCACATCAGTGACTTCGCTAAGGAATACGTGGACGCTGCTGTTCAGCTTGGGCTTGTAAGCGGACGCACAGCAAACACATTTGCACCTAAAGACAAAACAAACCGTGCAGAAGGTGCAGTCGTTCTTTACAGAATGCTTAATAAATCAAAAGAAATTAACAGCAAGATCGTATCATTGCAGCTTCTTGGCTTGAACGATTTCCACGGACAGCTTAATACGTACAAAACTATCAGCAACAGAAAAGCGGGTGGAGCTGAGTATCTCGGCGGGTATTTAAAGGATCGTGAAAAGCAGAATCCTAACACGCTGACGGTTTACTCTGGAGATATGGTCGGTGCTTCACCACCAGTTTCTGCTCTTTTACAGGACGAACCTACAATTGAAGTTCTAGGAAAAATGGGAGTAGATATCGGCGGACTCGGAAACCACGAGTTTGACGAGGGTGTAGATGAAATGCTTCGTCTTATCAACGGCGGCAAGCACGAAAACACTGGTAACTTTAAAGGTGCTGAATATCCGTTTGTAGCAGCAAACGTTGTGTACAAGGATACGAATAAGCCTGTAATCGACCCGTATATTGTAAAAGAAGTTGAAGGCGTTAAAGTTGGTTTCATCGGAATCGTTACATCTTCTACACCAAATATCGTTATTCCAAGTGCAGTAGAAAAGGTTCTATTCTTAGATGAAGCAGAAACAATCAATAAATATACAAAAGAATTAAAAGAGCAGGGCGTAAAATCTATCGTTGTACTCGCACACGAAGGAGCAAGCTCTGATCTTGATGGAAAGAACGCTAAAGGAGAAATGGTAGAGATCGCCAGCATTATTGATGACGAAGTTGATGTTATCATGGCAGGTCACAACCATGGATTCGCAAATACTGTAGTGGACAACAAGCTTATCGTTGAGTCTTACTCTTACGGAACAGCATTCTCTGATGTTGACCTTGAAATCAGCTACAAAACAAAAGACATCGTGAAGAAGTCTGCAGAAGTTGTAACAACGTTCCATGATGCGATTACACCAGACTTTGAGATTAAGAGCATGGTAGACGCAGCATACGCAAAAGTGAAGCCGATTCTTGAAGAAGTAATCGGAAACACAGATGCACCTATTTTAAAGGCTCAAAATGCTGATGGAGAATCTGCGATGGGTAACATGATCGCTGACTCTATGAGAGCTCACACGGGCACTGATTTTGCGTTTATGAACCCAGGCGGAGTTCGCTCTGATATTAACGCTGGACCAATTACATGGGAAGAAGTATTTACAGTACAGCCTTTCGGTAACGACCTTGTAACAATGGAACTTACTGGACAGCAAATTGCTGATCTTCTTGGACAGCAGTGGATCTCAGGACGCGAGAAGATTCTTCAAATCTCTGGTCTAAAGTTCACGTTTGAATCAACAGAAGATGCACAAGGCAAATTCACTGGAAAAGTACATGACATCACGCTTCCAGACGGAACACCGCTTGATATGAACAAGACATACACGGCAACAGTCAACAACTTCATGGCTGGCGGCGGAGACGGCTACAGCGCCCTTCTAGGCGGAAAGAACCCAACTGTCGACATCACTGACCTTGACGCTCTAATCAAATACGTTAAAGCTAGAGGCACAGTCAACCCAGTCATCGAAGGCCGCACAACAAAAATCAACAAATAATAATTAAAGATGGGGGTCCGGTACTCCAGATGGACAAAACAGCATGTTTTGTCCATCTGGAAAGGACTCATTGTAAAGAAGGATCCGGGTGCATGAGCACACGGATCCTTCTTTTTGTCTATTAACATGTAACTAGCTAACTGTAATTTTGCAAAATATGTACTAAAATCTAGTGAATTCGAACCACTAAAATACTCAACAATTAACTTTTATTCCCCAATTTACAGCTTTTTATGTCAATTTTCTGAATTTGTTACGTAACTGTAATATAAAAAGACTAGAACTGTAACACAATATTCCATAAACTACTATTAGATGTAAAAAGAAGTAGAAATTTAGGGGAATAGGGGATTAAAGACATATGAACTTAAGACTACTATCTAGTAAACTACAGAAGAAAACAATCGGAGCAATCGTTCTAGCAGCAGCTATTATCATAGGAAATCCAATCAATGCAGACGCAAAACTAGGTGACCGCACACTTAAGCCAGGCATGAAGCATGGTGAAGTAAAGGAACTGCAAGCCGCTTTAAAGAAAACAGGACATTTTACATATCCTAAGCTTACGAATCATTATGGTACATATACGCAAGCAGCGGTAAAGAAGTTTCAGAGACACACAAAATTAAAGCAGACTGGAATCGCTGATCAGAAGACAATCAACCTGATTAAGCAAAAAGCAGCAAAAGCAAAGCCGAAGAAAGCTGCACCGAAGCCAGCTGCTAAAGTTGCACCTGGGAAATTCAATCCTGATGTTGCGAAGAAGCTTCTTGGCATCCGTTACAGAACGGGTGGAGCAAGCCCGAGCACTGGGTTTGACTGCAGCGGCTACACAACGTACGTCATGAAGAAGCACAACAAGAGCCTTCCGCGCACATCATCATCACAGTACGGTGTAGGAAAAGCTGTAGGCTTCAAAAACCTTATGCCTGGCGATCTCTTATTCTATGACACGAACAGCAACGGCCGCCGCGACATATCACACGTTGCTATCTACATTGGAAACAACACGATGATCCACAGCGCATCTGTAAAGGTAGAGTACGATTCACTGAGCAACTCTTGGTGGAGCAAGCGCTATGTTGGTGCAAAAAGAATCTTCTAATAACTGAACACACATAAACCACCTTACTTCTCGTAAGGTGGTTTTTATTTTTTTCTAACAAATCGTTTTGATAGGTCGATATATCTATTACGTCTGATCCGTACATTCATGTCGATATATAGGATCATATAATTAGAAGTATTTTACAAGTTTGTAGTATAATTGCACGGAGATTAATTAAACAAAGAGAAGGGGTCTGAAATGAAAGGATTGAAACTGCATTTCGCCGCTATTGCAGCAATGTTCATGCTGACTACAGCTGTTCATGTTCATGCCGAAGAAAATAAATTTCAAGAGAAGAAAGTATTTTCAGCAGCAGCAGCAAAAAATGGCTTTGGCATTGCGAGTGCTGGAGATTATATCAGCAACCAAATGATTGTCCAATTTAAAAGAAAATTAGATTCAAAGGAGTTATCCTCTTTAAAGGGTAAGTATGGAATAGATGAAGTAGAAGAGCTTACAGTAAATCAATCTGTACTTCTGAAATTTCCGATTGGAACTGATGTGAAAGCAGCTGCAAGCAAGCTGCTGGCAGAGCCGGTTGTTAAACACTTGCAGCCAAACTATATATTAAAGCCAGCTTATACGCCATCTGACTCAGGCTACAAATATCAATGGCATCTAAAGAAGATTAACGCGCCAAAGGCATGGGATTCTCAAAAAGGTGCGAGCAGCGTAGTAGTAGGGGTATTGGATGGAGGCGTACAACTTGACCACCCAGACTTCAGCGGACGTATTTATAAGCCGTATGATGTAACGGATGGCACAAGCACTCATTATCCAACAGAACATGGGACACACGTTGCCGGAATTATCGCAGGATCTATTAACAAAAAAGGGATTGTTGGTGTTGCGCCGACAGCTAAAATCATGCCAGTCAACGTGTTCCGCGGACAATCAGCGAGTTCAACAGATGTGGCAGCAGGCATTTATTATGCGGCCGATAAAGGCGCTGACGTAATAAACATGAGCCTTGGCAGCTATTATGCGGATTACTATATTTCATCAGCTGTAGACTATGCGGTATCTAAAGGTGTCATCATGGTTGCAGCAGCTGGAAATGACAATACAAACTCAACGGTTTACCCGGCTGGATATCTTGGCGTAATGGGAATCAGCGCGACAGACTCCAGCGATTATATTACGGACTTTTCCAACTTTGGCGATTATGTTGACTTTGCGGCGCCAGGGGAAAGAATTTACTCAGCAAAGCCGAGAAATTCTTATCAATATATGGATGGCACATCAATGGCATCACCGGTTGTTTCGGGTACGGTTGCCTTAATGCTTTCTAAAAATCCGCTGCTTTCATTTAATGATGCATACAACGTCCTTGCTAATTCATCTAAAGACCTTTATTCCTATGGGTGGGATGCATACTTTGGCTACGGCCGAATCGATGCCTACTCAGCGTTAACAAAGACACCAGGCGCACTCTCAGCTATTAAAGTTTCTACTACAAAATACACAATGACCGGCAGCAACCAGCTTTCTGCTTCATTCAGCGCGTTCGGAAGTGCATCAGTCACAGCCTATATTAAGGACAGTAAAGGTAAAACAGTAAAAGTACTGCTTCAATCTTCGGGCGGAAGCAAACGGGTTGTCTGGGATGGCAAGAGCTCTGCAGGCGGAGTCGTTCCTAGCGGTAAATACGAACTAGTCGTAAGAGTATCAGCGAACAAGCGAACGCTTACTAAATCTGTAAAAATCACTGTTACTGATAAAGTAAAGCCTTTAGCAGTACCTGTATCCTCTTCACACTATTACTCGCCAAAGGTTTCTAAAAGCCTGAGCGTAAAATTCAAGCTTAATAAATCTTCAAAAGTTACAGCCAAGGTTTATGACAGCAAAGGCAAGATCATCCGCACGCTTGCTGATAAGAAAAGCTACAGCGGCGGAAACCAAGTTATCACATGGAACGGTAAAACCGGAACTGGAAAAACAGTCGTTGACGGTGCTTATAAAATCAAGTTCAGCGCAGTCGACAGCAGCAAGAATACGGGAAGAACGACAGAAACAAAGGTTACCGTTGATTCAAAAGCTCCAGCAGCAAAAGGCTATGCAATGAGCCCTGCTATTTTTAAAGTTGGAAAAGAGAGCGGCATTAAAGGCAAGGTTTGGACGAACGAAACGACAAACTTTACTGTGTATATTGCAAATAGCAGCAGCAACAAGTCGCGTACTATCGTCTCGAATAAATCATACAAAGCAGGAACTTACTATTTTACGTGGGATGGTAAATCGGATAAAAAAGCACAGGTAGGCGAGGGCAAGTACAAGTTCGTTTACGAAGCGAAAGATGCTGCAGGAAATAAAGCAACCGTAACAAGCGGGTGGATGACGCTTCAGGACTGGACAGCTCCAGCGGTAACAGGAACTGCAAACTATGATATGTACAACAGCCAAGAGCCGCTGCAAGCATCGTATACGCTGAACAAAGCAGGAAAAGTAACTGTCCAGATTAAAAAGGACGGAACACTTGTCAAAACAGTGGCGGCGAATACGGCTAAAGCAAAAGGAACAAACACCTTTACTTGGGATGGAAAAAACAGCACAGGCGGTATTGTGCCAGATGGAGCGTATCAGTACGTCCTTACATTTACTGATGCATATGGCCAAGTTAAAACGGTAACAGGTACAATTACCGTCGGCTTTACTCAGGTTTATATGGAGAATCCGTCAGTCGTACGCTATTATCCAGAAAATGCGGGAAGCGACTATGCGGCAGCGGAAGTGTATTATAAGCTCTCGCAGCCAGCAAATGTAACCGTTGAAATACTAGACGCATACGGCACCACGATCCGAACGATCGAACAGGATTCCTATAAGCCGGATGGCATTCAATACGTTGGATGGGATGGGTATGACAATGAAGGCTATAACAGCGAATATTGGCATACTGGACCGTTTTCATACAAAATTACAGCGGTTGGAAGCAGCGGTACAGCAAAAACAGCAACAGGAGAAATGATCGAGAACGCAGCCCCTGAATGGGTGACTTCAAAGGAATACCGTTTCCTTTACAACAGCTATGACGAAGTAAAAGGAATTGATCTTGTAACAGGAAGCACCCAAAACGGCACAATGGAACTCTATCTATTCGACACTTATAATTACGAAACGGTAGATTACAAATCTTATGCTATTAAAAAGGGTAGCAGCACCATCTCATATACGAAGCCAGATGCTTATATTGGCTACTATTATGGCCTGGAGTACCACGTCTTTTACATCGACAGCCTAGGAAACTACTACGGCTACAGCATTGACGAATCCAGCAGCCAATACGGTACAGCAGCATCATTGAAGCCAGTAACAAAACAACTTAAAAAAATGGGGTCCGGTACTCCAAAAAGACAATAATGCCATTCTGTCCATCTGGAGTGGACAAGAAAATACGCCTCATCAGCAGCGAGCTGATGAGGCGTATTTTTGTTTTAGAAAGATATTTTTTAAAATACAAGATTCCATAATAATCTGCATATCTAAGCCAAACCAACCTGCTCAACACAGTCGGCTAATCGAGTGAATGACAAGCAAGTCCCCCAACTTTCCGCGAGCCTTGTCGAACAATGTCACTAACCTTGAAATCTATCACATGCAACTTTCGTTTAATGGGTCATAATCCCCAGCTAGCAAAAATAAAATGAACTAGTATAAACATCGATGAGGGGGAAGTAATGGTGAAGAAACTAGGAGCAGTTGTAATGGCTGCGGTGCTGTTATGTATTTTTGGCGGGGTAAAAGCAGACGCAGCAGAATCCAAAACATATATCGGACTCGGCATCAACGATCGATTCATGGAATACACCACACATGCGCCATTTACACAGAACGGTATCTCTTATGCATCATCTTCCTACTTATCATTTATGGGTGTGAAATCAAGCACGTCAGGGAATACGAAGGTCTTTACGAAAGGCACAACCAAACTCACGGTGGATCTTACCACATACAGCATGAAGCTGAATAACAAGGCACTCAGCACAAAGGCTGTTATGCATAACCGCACGCTTTACCTTCCGATCCGGCAATCATCCACTGCCTTCGGATATACTGTTTCGTACATAAAATCCGGACCTGTCGTCAGGGTGAAAAACAGCAGCGCGAAGCTGACTGACACGCAATTTTATACCAAATATAAATCGGCGATCTCTGCTCAAAGGACAAAGTTTACACAGCCTCAGCAGCAGCCGGCCCCAACTAAAATTGCTTACTTAACCTTTGACGATGGCCCGAACGTTTACACGGCCAGCATCTTAAACATGCTGCAAAAGAACGGAGCAAAAGCGACATTTTTTATGATGAAACCAAGCATGGACCGTATGCCGTCCATTGTGAAGCGAATGAAAAATGAAGGACACGGCTTAGCGTGCCACGGTGTTACACATGACAAGTCCAAATTCTACCGCTCGCCATCATCGGCTGAACAGGAAATGACGTCCTGCCTGGCCAGCATCCGCAGCATCACCGGTGTGTCGAGCAAGCTGATCCGCACGCCTTATGGCAGCAAGCCAAATATGACTCAAGCTTATCGGCAGGCGATGTATGATAAAGGCTATAAAATGTGGGACTGGACTGTCGACAGCCTCGACTGGAAATACCGTCATGCCCCTACGACCGCTAACCATACGATCAGTGAGATCAAAAAGATGGAAGGGTCAAAAAAACCGCTCGTCATTCTCATGCACGACCGGGTGGATACAACAGACTATCTGCAGCCTGTCCTGAATTATTTAAAAAAGAGCGGCTATCAAATGAAGCCGCTCGACAATTCTATGAAGCCTTATAACTTCTGGCAGTAAAACTTAGTTAGTAATATATCCCGCTACCTGAGCTTCCGTCCCGACAACAATAATCGGACGCTTTGAGGCGTTCATCCAGCTTAGGAGTTTAACAAGATTGGCCTCCGAAACAGCCGTGCACCCGAGTGTAGGGCTGTATTCGTTTTTCCAAACATGAAGGAAAATGGCGCTGCCCTTTCCTTTGACGATTGGATCGTCATTGTAACGGATAACAGCAGCATATTTATAGAGCGGCTGCAGCAGCTTTTCCGCAGAGTTCCACGTCGCCTTCATCTTGGTCGTGTTAACCCACTTGTTGTAATAAGAAGATTTTGCATCATCCACCCAAAAATCGCTTACTGTCGTCTTTTTGTATGGCCATGTCACAGCAGAAGGCTTAACGGCCGAGCCGAACGCAGTGCCGAAGAGAAACTTGCCTGTCGGGCTTTTCCCATCACCCTCGACTTTACGGCTAGAAACCCCTGTTTTGCCGACAACGGCCTTCATGACTGGAAATGCTGCACGCCATTTGCCATCAGACATTTTTTCATACGTATACAGCTTTGCTTGGTAGCTTCGCGCATTCGGAACCGTAACAACTATAACCTGGCGCTTCGTTTCAAGCTTAGGCAGCTTCGATTCCCACTGTGCTTTGTAAAAAGAAGTAGACGCATCTGCACCGCCAGGAAACGCGCCAAAGCTGAGGATTGCCAAAAGACTAAGAAATATTTTCTTCATCTGGATTTTTTCTCCTTTATTGGTTTCTACTCATAGTATACTAGAATATGAGTTAAATTGAATGGGGGTATCTTTTTGAGGTGGAGAAATTGGGCAGTTATGGCCCTGATCTTGTTTGCTGGTTTGTGTGCAGCCGATTCGGCAAAAGCGGCAAGCTACGTGAACCCGAACCAAGTATATTCGTATGAGCGCATGACTTATGATATGAAGGTGCTGGCTAGAAAGTATCCTTCTATCGTGCAATACCGTTCACTTGGCAAAACGCCATACGGCCGCGAGATATGGGCGATCAAGCTCGGAAAAGGCGACGCCACAGTCTTCTACAATTCTTCTCATCACGCACGCGAATGGCTGACGACTAATCTCGTAATGGAGATGATCGACCAGTACAGCGAGGCGTATATGGCGAAAAGGACGTTTGAAGGCTACAATGTCCAAAGCGTACTGAACAACACGTCAATCTGGTTTGTGCCGATGGTTAACCCGGACGGTGTGACGCTTCAGCAAAAAGGCTTGAACGCTTTTCCGAAATCCATACATAGCAAGCTGATCAAAATGAACAACGGCAGCCGCAACTTCAAACGCTGGAAGGCGAACGCTCAGGGCATCGACCTGAACCGCCAGTATCCAGCGAACTGGGACAGCTTGTCGAGAAACAGCTCAGTTAAATCTCCTTCATTTAAAAATTTCTCCGGCTACCGTCCCCTTCAGGCGGTAGAAGCACAAAAGATTGCACAATTTACTGCGTTTGTTGACCCGGAAATCACCATTTCGTATCATACGTCAGGACGCATTTTATATTGGCATTTTAAAAACAAACCGCAGTTCATCGACCGTGACCGCAGGATTGCAGAAGCGTATGGCCGCATGTCGCGCTATACACTCGTAAAACCATCCAGCAATCCGTCCGGAGGAGGCTACAAGGACTGGTTCATCCAGACATACAACCGTCCAGGACTGACACCGGAATTGAGCTATGGAGTATATGAAACCAATCCGCCAATCTCAGTATTTAACGAAGAGTGGAAGCGAAACCGCAAAGCTGCGCTGTATGTCGCAGCAGAAGGGGACAAGCTTTGGGAAGCGAAGGTAAGTGATGCGAACTATAACATCACAACGTTTGAGAAGGTTCCTCTCTACGACCGTCCGAACACATCGCACAAAACGAAGCTTACGCTCAATCCGGCATATGTTAAAGTTACCGGGACATACAAGGACTACCTCCGTATTGGTACGACTTACGGACCGAAATGGATCAAGAAAGGCTACTATATTAACGGCACGTATAAAAAAATCAGCATGCCAATCCTTCTGACAGAAAAAACGCAGCTTCACAGCATGCCGTTCACGGCAAAAGCGGGTACGTACATTAATCCGCAAACCGTTAAAGCTGTGAAATCCTACAACGGCTGGTACGCGATTCAGACAGTAAACGGCGAGAAATGGATAAAGCCAGTGAACGCCGTGCTGAATTTCAACCCGGTTGAAGCGAACGAGCAGGCTGTGATCACAACCGCAGTCGACTGGTACGACTATCCGCATACTACTAAAAAGCGAGCTGTTCAGCTGCAGCCGCAGACAGTCACTGTCAAGCAAGTTTGGGGAACATGGCGCTATGTCACCGCTGCAGAAGGTGAAGGCTGGATAAAATAAGAAAATGACGTGTGCTGCTGCACACGTCATTTTCTATTAAAGCGGTGATGTTTTCTCGCTTTCTTTAATTGTAAGTTTCCTTTATTAAACATGATCAGGCCGTTTACTCGCTCGTAAAGAGCATACAAAGGGTACAGCAGGCCGACAAACACGATAATCGAAGGAACACTTTTAACAGCGGGAAGAACCCCGGAGAGCAGTGTAATGAGCAATTCTGTTAAATAAATGAATAAAGGAACCATAAAAACTAAACCAATCAGCAGAAAAGGTGTTACTCTCGTTTCTTTTAGTTTAGCTCTGCAATGAGGGCACTTCATCGTAAACGGAGATGTGAAATCCTCAAAGTCCTCCAATGTAATGGACTTTCGGCAGTTTGGACAAGGTACAGAAGTTCTCATAAATATCTCCTTTAATAGAGTTATATCTAAGTATAGTTGGGATTATCTGTATAGTAAATATAAGAAACCAGCAAAAAAGACAGACCGAATTCAAATTTCGGTCTGTCCTTCTTAATTTAAATCACTTTTAATGGAATTCAAGTAAACATCCACATTCTCTTCAGAAACCTTTGTCCCGAAATCTTCAGGAACATCCTTCGTCTTGTTGTCCAGACGGTGTGCCATCCACGTTCCGACCTCAGGCTGATAGTGATAAAGATCAATAAAGTTTTTATGGTTCGTATTCACGCTGTTTTTACCTTGAAACGAACGAATCTCATCAAAGACAGATGTCATGTCCTTATACCAGCGCTCATAAGCTCCCCAGTATACAGGATCGCTGAACATCAGCTCAAACCGGTCCCAGACGATTGGTTCGGTAAAGACGACAAACTTTGTATTCGGATTTTGTTTCTTAAGCTTTTTCAGCATGTTGACATACTCTTCGTTGTAAGGATACGCACCCGTAATTTTTTCTTTATTAAACGATCGTTTAAATCGCTCCATTTTCCCCGGAATATTGGTTTCCTTCAGATCCGTTAACCCAATATTTTCACGATTATAATAACGCGGTTTGCTGTACGCATTTTCCATTGAGATCTTTTTGTTAAAACGTGCACGTTTTAAGGTACTGTAAGAGAAAAGCGTTTTATACTTATATAAAAATTCGTTGCTTGTTTTAAAATAATAATCCGGTTTGTTGGCCTTCAGCTTGATGTTTTTATCAAAGGACGTAAAATACAGCTCCAGGTAAATCACCTCAAAATCTTTGCCATTGCGTTTCTTGGCATACTCGATGTATGAACCATATTCTTTAACGGCCATCGCACTGACAGAATAATTAAAGGTCTTATGTTGCTTGAAATCATTTTGGTTCATATACGTAACACGGCTCGTGCCAATAAGCAGTGCTTCATAATTAAAAGGATTATGAGTGATCTTATTCGTTTTCTGCTGCCTTTCATCAAACCCGTTCTGATAATGATTGTACTCATTGGCATGAGCGAAGTTCCAGAGCGGGTCGATCTTATAATTGTAATAGCCGACGGCAGCGAAAAGGGGAACTACGCCAGCTAGAACGAGCAGCATCGTTATCATTATCCATCTGACATGTTTGTTCATGAAAACACCTTCTAAAAGTTGAAGTATAGAAACTCGCTGTTTTTATTTAATAAAAAGACTGCGCTTAAAACTAAAAATAGCATGGATGAAACCCACACGCTGTATTTAAGGCTTGGCTGGAATGAATCCTTAATTTGAATAGAGTTTTTGAAAAAGAAAACAAGGATTGTAGCTGCCAATAGCCCGGAAAGAATTAGATTGGTTTCAGCAAAATGAAAGGCAAACCGCTCATACGAGAAGCTGAAGCTTAACGCTGTTGAAAACGAAAGAACGGGAGCTGTCAGCTGTTCAAGCTGAAATTGCCCAGCGCTGAACATCGTTTTAATAATGGTGTTCGCCTGATGTACAGTATCTGCCCGGAAATAGACCCAGGCCACGTTGACGAACTGAAAGGTCAAGAACCAGGAAATCACTGCTGGCAGCTTAAACGGCCAGGCGCGGCATAAGACTGAAGCCAAGCCATGCATCAGCCCCCAGATGACGAACGTCCATCCCGCTCCGTGCCAAATTCCGCTGACAGCAAACACAATCAAGATGTTGCGGTACAGCTTGTAGCTGCCTTCCTTACTGCCGCCAAGCGGAATATATAAATAAGAAGTAAGAAAGCGGCCGAGAGTCATGTGCCATCTTTTCCAGAATTCCTGAATGTTTCTTGCCTTGTATGGCGAGAAAAAGTTAACAGGCAGCTTGATGTTAAAGAGAAGACCGATCCCGATCGCCATATCGCAATATCCGCTAAAATCGAAATAAAGCTGATAGGTGTAGGAAAGGGAAGTCACCCAAGCTTCGAGCACCGTTAAGTTCGCATAGTTTGCAAATCCATCATTTGCATAAACAGCCAGCGTGTCAGCGATCGCTACTTTTTTGCACAACCCAATCATAAAGATAAAGATTCCAGCCGCTACATTTTGGGCGTTAATTCTTTTATTCTTAGCGTCATGAAACTGCGGAATCAATTCTTGATGCAGGATAATAGGACCGGCTATTAATCTAGGAAAAAACGTAACGAAAAGTGCATAGTTAAGAAAATCTTTTTCCTTCGTCGATCCGCGGTAAGCATCAACTATGTAAGCGATCTGCTCAAATGTAAAAAAGCTGATAGCGAGCGGCAGGAGCAGGTTGAGCAATGCTGTATTCGTGTCAAAAACCGCATTCATATTCTCAATGAAAAAATCGGTGTATTTGAAGTAGCCTAACAGCCCAACATTGAATACGATACCTGCAGACAGCAGTGTTTTTTTCTTTCCGATAGAATCAGCTTTGGAAATAGCACTGCCGGTAAAGTAATTGATAAACATCGATAGAAGCAATAGCGGCAAGTAGCTGATGTTCCACCAGCTGTAAAAAAACAGCGAAGCCACGACCAGCCACACGCGGGATATGACATTCAGCTTAAAAAAGAGCAGCATATAATAAATTAATACCGTTACCGGCAAAAACATAAGAATAAACTCAAGTGAACTAAACAGCATGCGAGACCACCTTTTCTGACAATAGAGCTTGTTAGCAATTCTTTGTGAGAGTACCATGTAATGCTGCTCATCACAACAAAAAATTTACGAATAATTTACGTTTAGACTGCAGTAAAAAAAGGCCCGGATAAGGCCTTTTACTTTTTATAGGTAATCGCCTGTTTGCCCATCTGGATCCAGGCATTCTTGAAGTCGCTTTTCAGCACACGCTTATTCTTCACCTTTTTCAGCGGATCATTAAAGTAAACATATACATTGTCATAGCCAGTTACGAGAACAGAGTGCTCTTTATACGTGATGCGCACAGGTCCCGTCGGTGTATGATACGTACGGAATGATGAAGACGGCAGCTGCTTGTACGTCGTATTCGCGATCACCCATACGGGCGTACCGTTATTAATGTGATTCAGCACCTTTTCAAAATCCTGGCCGGTCAGGTTCATCACACGGTCTTTTCCTAAATAAGATGCGGCGAGATCTGCGATAGGACCATGGTAAACACCGTAGCCTGGCTTGCTGAATGTATACATGTTGCCAACAAAGCCATTATACGGATTGCCGAAATACACTTTGCCTCCACTGTTTCTGTACGGAGTAGGGTCTTTTTTCACCTGCTTCGCCAGTGTCATTTTATCGGTCTTCTTGCCTGCATAGTTCAGCATCATCGTAAGGCTCGTCACCTCGCAGCCTCTTGGAAGCTCAGGCATCTGCCCGGTCAGCGGGGCAGAAAGGATGCGCCGCTTCAGCTTCTGCACGTTTTTCGACTGTGTCCAGCCCTGCTTGCCGCTTACTGTCTTGACTTTATACCACAGTTCGCCCTTTTGTGTCGTATGCTGCTGGATGCCTTTCAAAACAGCTCCGCGTGATTGCTTTACGACTTGTGTCTTTGAAGTTGTCGGTCCAGTACGGATGACAGTAGATGGAGCTGTTACCATGAAATGCTGATTGATGTTCTTTGTTGCTGCAAACACGGGAATAACTTTCTCCAGCTTTACAAACACAACAGCTGATAAAAGCATGAATATGCAAATAAAGACAATCCCAGTTATCTTCCTTTTCAAAATAATCCACTCCAACTGTGATTTATTAACTACTATTATTACAAAAAGTGACAAATAAAGATACATTATATTGACCTTCAAACTCAAATAACTCATTGGGGGTACGGTACCGATAAGACCTAATTTACGGTTTATCAGCCTTTCTTTAATATCGGTACCGTACCCCAAAATCTAAACTCCTGCAAAATGTGAAAATTTTACTATTAAACTGTAAAAATATGAATTATTATGTAATTGTATGTAAAATCTTGAAGGTAAGGGGAATGATGGGTTTGAGAAGAAAGATTTCTATTTTGCTCGTTTTCTTACTTCTGCTGCAGAACCTCGGGGTATTGCCGAGCATCGTTCGTGCAGCAAGTGATACTTCTTCTCCCGTTTTTGAAAGTCTTGTGGTAACACCAGACAAGCTTCAAAACGGAGAACAAGTATCTTTTTTAGTGAAAGCAAGTGATGACACGAAGGTCGCAGAGGCTGTGCTTTCTTATACAGCTCCTAGCGGACAAATACATAATGTGAAATTAGCAGAGAACGAAGAGAAAACAGGGTGGGCAGGTACACTTGCTGCGCCTGCTGAAAAGGAAAACGGGGTGTGGAAGCTTCAAAACATCACGTTAAAGGACGAAGCTGGTAATGCGTCAATTATTGGCGGACAGACATTGCCTGAAGGGCAGTCTGGAAACTTCGAAGTAACGGAAACAGCACAGCCTGTTGAAAATAAGGAAGATCCAGCTGTGCCTCCAGCAGCTAAAGAAGAAACAGGCGTTCAGACACCGGAAACATCTGCCTCTGAGCAGCCGCAGCCAGATGCAGCAGCCGAAACAGACGATGTGCAAGCACCTGTTCCGGTTAAAGTAGAATTTGATCCAGCTTCTGTTGAGGCAGGGCAGACTGTAACAGCATATGTAACGTTTGAAGATGAGTCTGACATTCAAGAAGCATATCTACAATTATATGATCCGAATTATGATAATCCTGTCTCAAATCAGCTCACTAAAGGTACTGATGGAAGATGGGAATGCAAGCTGAGAATTGCTGAAAACGCGCAGCCTGGAAAGTGGTTTGTCAGCTATATCAGCGCGACAGACATCCACGGCAATTCCGATCATGGCTATTATAATGATGAGTCACCTGAGGGGTTCAGCCAGCTGACCGTTACGAATGGCGATTTGGACGGTGAGGCGCCGGCCCTTGAAAAGGTAGAATTCGAGAAAACCACGGTACGTGCAGGGGAACTGAACACAGTATATGTGACAGCCTCGGACAATTTATCGGAAGTAACATACTCTTATATCTATCTTGAAAGCGTTGATGGATACCACTCTGTTTTAGTAAACACTCTAAAAAAAGCAGAGGATGGCCGCTTTACAAGCAAATTTAGAGTTCCGTACGATGCTGAACCTTCAGAATGGAAGGTTGTACATGTTTATTTGGAAGATTCAGCAGGTAATGCAGATTATGCATATGAAGAAAATTCTGATGGCATTTTCAACACATTTACGGTAGAAGCAGCACTTGAGGATACACAGGCACCAACGGTTTTAAAGCTGGAATTTTCACAGGATACCATGCTGATCGGCCGTGACATTGGTTTTACTCTTACGGCACATGATGATTATTCAGGAGTGAAGGAAGCTCAAGTTACGTTTATAAGTCCTTCAGGCACTTCAGAAACACAGTCGTGGTTGTACGCAGAATCAGATGATTCATTAAATGGCAGCATTTATGTTCCTAACTACTCTGAAACAGGAGAATGGAAGGTAAAGAGCATCACGATCTGGGACAATGCAGGTAACTCGGAAACGTATGATTATACTGAAAATTATCCAGCAGATTTTGAAGTACTGACTGTTTACGAGGATAATAGAGCACCTGTCGTTACCGATCTTTATTTTGAAAAAGAAACGGTGACTGGCGGGGATACAAACACAGTTGTAGTGGCTGCAGAGGATGATTTGTCTGGGGTAGACAGTATGAACCTCAGCTTAGTGAGTCCGAATGGGCAAAGTAATCTAAATGTAGACATGGTTAAGCAGGACAGCGGCAATCTGTGGAAAGGTGAATTCACTATTCCTCAGAATGCGCAGTCTGGAGTGTGGAAAATTAACTATTTAAATGTGAGTGATTCGAGCTGGAATGCTGTAACGTATTACTCAGAAGAGGACTTGTCTTTACTGTCCCGTACTTTTACAGTGGACAACCCGAATGAAGATACAGAACCGCCTGTTTTAACAAAAGTTGATTTTGAAAAAGAATCAGCAGAAGCAGGCGAAACAGTAAATGTTGCGTTTTCGACAGAAGACGCTTCAGAAGTGTTCTATATGGATGTGGAATTAGTGAACGGAGAAAGCAGCCAGTACCGTTATGTATCCGGCATGACCTTGCAGGATGATGGTACGTACAAGGGTGAGTTCAACATTCCGCTGAACGCTAAAGAAGGTACATGGAAGGTTTATTCTGCCAATATTGGCGATATTCATGGCAATGAAAAGACTTATTATTATGACGAACAGTACCCAGAGCAGTTTGAAACTCTTGCTGTGACAAACAGCAACTATGACGGCGATGCGCCAGTTGTGACAGCAGCTGACTTTGTTGAGAGTGCAGTGCAGGCCGGCGGCTCTAACACCCTCTATTTGACAGTTGAAGATGCGAACGCTGTTGATTTTGTAAGCGTAGAGATAGCGAGCCCGAATTATAAACAGACGGAATTTGTGTATGCCTATCAGGATGGAGACCGATGGCGTGCAGACTTTGATGTCTCTGAATTCGGCGAGCCAGGCGAATGGCGAGTATCCAATGTCTATACACGAGACATCATCGATAACGGAGAAAATTATTATTTCAGCGAAGAAGGCTATCCGTCATCGTTTGAGAAGTTTACCGTGTTAAACGATAACCACGACAATGAGGCACCAGTCGTGACTAAAGCAGAATTTGAAAAGTCTTCTATTCAGGCTGGAGAGTCGAATACCGTTTATGTAACGGTGGAAGACAACCTTTCTGGCGTGGATTATGGACAGGTTACTTTGAAAAGTCCGACCGGTAAATTTTACGAAAACACCTATTCCATGAATCAGATGGAAGACGGGCGCTGGTCTGGGACGTTTGATGTAAATGCGTATTCAGAGCCTGGCGTGTGGAAGGTAAGCTCTATTTCTTTTACAGACCGTGCAGGAAACCACAGCTATGAAGATTTTGAAAGGGATTATCCTGATTACATCGGTACGTTCATAGTTGAAAACAGCAATTATGACGACGTCGCTCCTGAGCTTTTAAACGTTGAGTTTGAGCAGGCATCGTCTGAAGCCGGATCGCAGAACTACGTGTACGTAACAGCTGATGACAATTTATCAGGGATCCAATATATGAATATGGAAGTGTCCGGTCCATCCGGAGAACAAAGAGTATATATTTATGACTTGAACTTGCAAGAAGACGGGCGCTGGAAAGGAACAGTCGATGTTCCTCCTTATTCTGAACCTGGAAACTGGTATGTAAGCTCTGTGTATATATCAGATAATGCAGGAAATGAGTTTTCAGAGTACTTTGGCTCGGAAAACACTCCAGCAGGGTTCGAGGTAACGAACAGCAACCCGGATACGACAGCACCGGTTGTTCATACTGCAACATTTGTAAATGATGTCGTACAGGCTGGAGAAAGCAGCGAAATTCTTTTGGATATCTCAGATGACCGTTCAGGCACAAAATATGTTGAAGTTACTCTCCAAGGGCCTGACAGCACTAACAAGATTATTACGACAGCTTATTACAATAAGGAGCGCGGCAAATTTGTCGGAGAGTTCTATATCTCTCAGTACGAAGAGCCTGGCGCATGGCGAGTAGATAGAATATATGTAGAAGACTTCTCAGGCAATGAAAAAGAATATGTCTACAGTGAAGAGCGTTATCCAGAGACGTTCGGTAAGTTCACAGTGGAAAACGGTGACTATGACGGAGAAGCACCAACAGTATCAAACGTTGAATTTGTTCCATCAACAGTCAATGCAGGGGACATGGCAGAAATCGTTCTAACTGGAGAGGACAATCAGTCAGGTATTTCAAACGCATATGTTGAATTAAGAAGTCCGAGCGGCAATCGTTCGATGTACGCGTCTGATTTTATGCAGAAAGAAGACGGCAAATGGCATGCTGATTTATCTGTCTCTCCTTATGAAGAACCAGGAGAGTGGAAGATTTCTTATGTACGCGTTGAAGATCGTGCAGGAAATGACTGGTCAGAAAACGATCCATCACATTATGGAGCATTAACTGTATTAAACGATAATCCAGATGTCACTGCCCCATCTGTTGAAAAAGTAGAATTTGGAGCACCTGTTTACCATGGCGGTGAAACAGGAGAAATCTACGTAACGGCAGCGGATGACATGTCTGGTGTTGAAAATCTTAGTGTCAACTTACGTAATGCAAAAGGAAACATGGATGTTTACACATCAGAATTCTCACTGCAGGAAGACGGCCGCTGGAAAGCAGCTTTTGAGATTCCAACTTATGCAGCAAGCGGAAAATGGTATGTATCTCACGTTAATCTGAATGATAAAGCCGGCAACTTTAACGGCGAAAGCTATGATCTAGTAAACTATCCAGAATCATTCTCAATATTTATCGTTGAAAATGAAAATGAGGACGTTTCAGCTCCTGTCATTCAAAGCGCAGCATTTGAAGCAGGAACACTGGCAGCAGGCGACAGCACAGTGCTGCGAGTGGAAGCAGAAGACAATCAATCAGGAGTCAGCTATGTCGAGGCTGTCGTGATCAGCCCATCCGGGACTCAGACGATTCAGGATATGGCTTGGAACGCGGACGAAGACGGAAAATGGTCGATTCCAATCTACACCTCTCCTTATGCCGAAGATGGCGAATGGAGAATTGCTTCAATTTCAGTAAAAGATAATGCAGGCAACTTCGAACGATATGATTATGAAGAGCATTATCCTGATTCATTTGGAACATTAATGATTGAGAACGAGAACGCTGATACAGAAGCACCAAATGTAACCGAGGTCGCGTTCAACCCTAGCGAAGTGGATGCAGGTGAAACTGCCGAGGTGATCATATCGGCTGAAGACACTGTTTCTGGCGTTCATAGAGCGTTTGTCGAAATGGTCAGCCCAAGCGGAAACCAATACACATCTAACTTTGATACAGATCTTGGAGAAGACGGCAAGCTGAGAGGTTTCATTCCAATCTCGAAGTATGCTGAAAGCGGCGAGTGGAAAATCAGCTATCTGGCTGTTTACGACAAGGCAGGCAACCGCTATGAGTTTTACCTTGAAGAAGAAGTTGAGTATCCGAACCATTTCGGAACATTGCTTGTCAAAAACGAAAATCCAGACGTCACACCGCCAGTGATTGAAAGTGCAGCGTTTGAAAAAGACGTCATGAAAGCTGGCGAGACGAACACCATCACGATTACAGCAAGCGACGACGTATCAGGTGTCCGATACATGGAAGTCGAGCTTATGAACAAAAAGAGCGGTAAGTACCTCTCGATTCATGAAATGGCAGCAGCAGGCGAAGGCATGTATAAAGGAGAGTTCAGCATTTCTCGATTTGCTCAGCCTGGTGAATGGGTTGTCGCAAGCATCTATGTCGGAGATGAAGCGGGCAATCACCGCTATTACAATTACGATGAAAACTACCCTGAAAGCTTTGAAACTTTTATGGTAGAAAACGAGACTCCGGATGTTACTGGACCTCAGATTACAAGCATCGAGTTTGTGGAATCAACACTTGAACCTGGAAGCACAGGCCACGCTATCGTCACGGCAGAAGATGACCTTTCTGGGGTACGGTACCTTGGGTTAAGATTTGTTTCTCCTTCTGGCCAAAAGCATATTCATACAGATGAAGTGGTCAAGCAATTCGATGGGACATGGAAGGTAAGCTTCTATGTACCAGCTTATGCGGAGCCTGGTGAGTGGAAGGTGCACTCTGCATGGATTGAGGATAATGAGGAAAACATTACGGATTATCACGATCTTG
This sequence comes from Fictibacillus aquaticus, assembly GCF_002245695.1. Classification (GTDB taxonomy): domain Bacteria; phylum Bacillota; class Bacilli; order Bacillales; family Fictibacillaceae; genus Fictibacillus; species Fictibacillus aquaticus. The sequence goes on from NZ_NOII01000003.1 coordinate 712,445, forward strand.
ATATTCTTTACCCAGAAAACTTCGGGACATTTACGATTGTGAATGAAACACCGGATATGGAAGCTCCTTCTGTTTCAAGCGTATCGTTTGAGCCAGACACACTTAACGCTGGTGACGAAGGATTCCTAATTGTAGGTGCAGATGACGATTTATCTGGCGTTGAGTATGTAAACGTCCTTGTGGAAGGCCCGACTGGAAACCATAGAATGTCTATCGGGGCATGGGATGAAGTTGAAGAAGGAAAGTTCAAAGGAACCTTCTCATTGAATTCTTATGCTGAAGCTGGCGTTTGGAAGGTTACTTCTATTGAAGTGTATGACCGTGCGGGTAATTTCGCTGAATACAGCTATGACACAGAGTACCCTGAGACATTTGGCACGTTAAATGTTATCAGTGAAAACTCCGACATCACAGCTCCGGTCTTTAACGGGATTACGTTTGGGTCGAATGCAGTTAAACCTGGCGAAAGCATGAAGGTAACAGTTGACGCAACAGAAACTGGATCAGGCATCAATGGCATTTATATTGCAGCATTTGGACCAGACGGTAAATCTGAAGCGTATACCGAAATCATGAAAGCTGATGAGAATGGAAAATGGAGCGGAGAGCTTCGTATTCCTGCTGATGCGGCAGAAGGCAAGTGGGAGATCGCGTACATCGGTATTCAAGATAATGCGCATAACTACTGGCACCGTTATGTAGAAGAAGGCAAGTATTATGAAGGTACTCATGCAATTGAAGAGCATGAAGTCGATGCTGAAGGTATTTATTTTACCGTTGGCATTGATGAAACAGCACCAGAAACTCCGGCTGTAAATCCAGTCAGCGACAAAGATACAGTGGTAACCGGACGAGCAGAACCGAAATCAACAGTTTCTGTTTTTGCTGGCGACACGGTTCTTGGAACGGCAACAGCTGATGAGCAAGGACAGTTCACGGTTTCAATTTTGAAACAACAAGCGGGAGCTGTTTTAACAGTTACAGCTGCGGATGAAGCAGGCAACACGAGCGAAGCGGCATCAGTAACAGTTTTGGATAAAACAGCGCCTGACGTTCCAATCGTTAATGAAGTAAGCGACAAGGATACATCTGTGACAGGTAAAACAGAAGCGAAGTCAACCGTTACTGTATATGCAGCTGAGAAGGCTGTAGGAACAGCAACGGCGACTGAGCAAGGTGATTTTACGATCTCAATCCCGGCTCAAAAAGCGGATACTGTTTTATCTGTAACAGCTAAGGACGAAGCAGGCAACACGAGCAAGGCAGCAACGGTGACAGTTCTTGATAAGACAGCACCAAACACGCCGGCAGTGAACCCGGTTTCTGACAAAGACACAACAGTAACAGGAATAACGGAAGCGTTTGCTGATGTGATTGTAAAAGCAGACAGCAAACAATTAGGCACAGCAAAAGCGAACAGCAGCGGACAGTTCAGTGTCGTTATCACACCTCAGGCAGCTAAAACAGTGCTTGAAGTAACAGCAGCAGATGCGAAAGGCAATGTGAGCAGCGCTGCAAAAGTAACGGTAACAGATAAAACCGCGCCAAACGCTCCTGTCGTGAGCAGCGTCTCTGATATGGATGAAAGAGTGACGGGAACAGCTGAAAAGCAAAGCACCGTAACAGTCTATGTTAATGGGTCTGTGATCGGAAGCGCAGCAGCAAGTGAAGATGGAAGCTTTAGCGTGGCGATCGCCAAGCAAAAAGCAGGAACAAAGCTTGTTGTAAAAGCTAAGGATGCTTCTGGCAACGAGAGTGCTTCAGCAGAAGTAACTGTTCTGGACAAAACAGCCCCATCCAAGCCAACTGTTAATGCAGTGGACGACAATGACACTGTTGTTTCAGGCAAGTCAGAGCCAGGTGCAGCGATAACAGTAATGGCTGGAACGACAAAGGTAGGTTCTACAAAGGCAGCCAGCACTGGTGCATTTACGGTGAAACTAACAGTGAAACAAAAAGCAGGCACGAAGCTTTCTGTTACAGCGGCAGACACAGCAGGCAATACGAGTGCAGCAACTGTTGTGACGGTAACAGATAAGACTGCTCCAGCAGTACCAGTTGTGAACGTAGTCGACAACAACGATCTGAAAGTGACTGGAAAAACAGAAGCAGGAGCAAAGGTTATTGTAAAAGCCGGAACGAAGGTAATCGGCAGCGCAACTGCGACAAGCAAAGGAACATTTACAGTAACGATTAAGGTACAGAAAGCAGGCACAGCGCTTTATGTGACAGCGACAGACAAAGCTGGCAACATAAGTACTGCTAAAAAGGTGATCGTGAAAGACGTCATCAAGCCAGCAGCACCAAAGGTAAACAAGGTAGATTCTAATGATAAAACGGTAACAGGAACAGCAGAAGCTGGATCAACAATTACGGTAAAAGTTGGATCTAAGGTGATTGGAACAGCTAAGGCTGGATCAAACGGCAAGTTCACTGTGAAAATCAAGGCACAAAAGGCAAACACTTATCTTTACGTCACAGCGACAGATGCTGCGAAAAACGTAAGTGCTGCTGCAAAAGTGAAAGTTGTAAAAGCTTAATTAATAAGGCTGTTTTCGTAAACTATGTTGCTTCTATAGAATTCAGAGAAGAGGTTGATCTCCGTTTCAGGCGCACGCTTTCCGCGGGGAGTGGCGAAAAGCAGAAACGGCTCGTTCAGCCCCGACAAGCAAAAGGGAAAGGGGCCGGTAAGTCGGTCTTTGACTTATTGGACACTTTCCCTTTTGACCTCGAGGGGCTAGCCGTTTTCTGCTGGACAGGTGAGCCCTTCCGTCGCATGCGCCATTGGAAGGTCTCACCTGTCTCACTCATCCCGCTGGAGTCGGCACCTTACGCTCCGATCAACTTAATCAATGATGGGATCCAGACGATCAAGTCATTTTGATGAAAGAATCAGCCGAAGCATTTGAAGGGAAATAAAGCATTTCTCATGGTTAGGCGTTGAAGCTTAACTTCTTCACAGGCAAAACCGCTGAAAATTCTTCCTAACCAATCTGTTCAAAAGTAACAATCTTTTAGAAAAGAGTTATTAATAAAGACAAGGTGTCCCAAGCAAATGTGGGACACCTTTTTCTTATTTGGGATGCACAAAAGAGCTTCATCACAACAGTTGCGTAGATTCTTCAAGCTATTCAACGAATTTTTTAAACCATTTCAACTATTTTTTAAAGCATTTCAACGATTTTTTAAGCAATTCAAGGATTGTTATATCATTTCAAAAATCGTAGATCTAACAGATGTTTTTTAATTGGGGTACGGTACCATTTCCCATCACCTGCGTTAAATCAACGTAGTTAGGAAATGGTACCGTACCCCTCATAAATATAGTAAAAAATTCCTCTATCCATATTTTGTCGAATCGACTATTATTAAGGAATGATGGGATTAATGTGCATACTTCTACGGCGGCGTACATACAGCATTTTAGAGAAAAAGCGTGGTCAACATGAGTCTGGATCATTAGTCAATAAAAGATAAAAAGGGGATTAAGAATGTTGAAAAAGAGACTTACAGCTATGTTTCTCGCATTCGCACTAGTATTGTCTGCTATGCCAGCTGTTTCATTTGCTGCTATAGCGAACGATGATCCAGAATTAACGGCTTACTTGCAAGAAGCAAGCGAGACTCGCGGTTTTGAGATCACAGTAGAAGATTTTGAAGATTATTTGCTTGAGTATTGGGGAGCTGGCCTTGAAGATTGGACAGACTTCGCAGAGCTTGAAGAGAACCTTGGTGAAGTCATTAAAGCTGACCTCAGCAACCTAAACGATGTTTATGAGTACTATGAAATTGACGAAGCAGGCATGCTTCAGATTCTAGAAGAAAACGGTGACAGCCTCGAACACTACATTTATGTAGATGATCTAGACATGAACCTAGATTTTTATATTAATGGCGACTCTTTTGAAGATGACATGGGCGACATGTTTGCTGAGCTTGGATTGACAGAAGAAGAGCTTGAGAAATTAGCTGCACACTTCGAAAAAATCGCTCCGAAGCTAGAAGACCCAGCTGTTCAGCAGCGTCTTGAAGAGCTTGGACAGCGTATGGAAAACTTCCCAAGCGATTTTGAAAGCATCGACGAACTGACAGACGAGCAAATCACAGAGATCATTTCTATCTATGATGAGCTTCTTAACATCTTTGAACTTTCTCCAAAGTTTTACTTGAAAAAGGGTGATGAGCTAAAGCCAATCACACTTAAAGAATTGTTCCTTATGAAGGATCCTCAAGGCTACAACCTTTGGGTAGAGCTCTACAACCTTCAAGGTGAGTTGATTTTGGATATGGAAATCACTGCTGAAATGATCGGCGGAGAAATTATCGACGAAATCGGTGAAGATATCGTTGAAGTTCCGAAAGTTGTAGATAAGATCAAAGACCAGCCGAAAAAGCCAAAGACAGAAAAAGGCGGAAAGCTTCCAAACACTGCTTCAGACTACGGCACTAACGGCCTTGCAGGACTTGCGATCGCAGCTGCTGGTTTCGTTATCTACCGCCGTGTAAGAAAGACTGCGTAACATGAGAAGAGAAAAGAAGAGAGCCAAAGGCGGCAAGCGCCTGGCTCTTCTTTTCATAAGTGGCGCATTGATTGCTGGCGGGCTGTGGTTCTCGACCACTAACGTTTATAAGTTCGCGAAGGGCTATCTTATGTTTAAGGTTGAAAAATCTCAGCGTGAAGAATTCAAGCCAGCGAGTGCTTATGAAAAGAAGGAAGATTCAAAGCCTAAGGAAAAAGAGCTGTATGCTGTACGCCCCAAAAAGGGCGAAGACATGGGTGAGCTTTATATTCCTAAGCTTAATGCCACATTGCCTATCTACCATGGTACTGATGAAGACGAACTCGAGAAGGGTGTCGGTCATTACGCGAACAGCGTTCTGCCGGGTGAAGAAGATAACTCAGTCTTATCAGGACACCGGGATACGGTTTTTCGCAAGCTTGGTGAAATAGGCAAACGCGATGTGCTGACCGTCCGTACCTCAGCTGGCGAGTTCACTTACAAAGTGAAACGCGTCCGTATTGTAGATGCAGATGACAGAACAGTAATCGTGCCAAAGCCAAAAGCTACTCTGACAGTCACAACATGCTATCCGTTCAACTTCATCGGGGACGCACCTCAGCGCTACATCCTCGAGGCATTTTTGGTTGATCAAAAATTAAATCCGTAACGGCTGCTTTCAAACATTGAAAAGCAGTCTTTTTTTATTCCATTTTCCGCATAACTTCATAAACTTCCTTGGCCGCGGCTTTTGCTCCTTCAGGTGACATGTGTGTTCCTGAAGAATCAAGCAGTCCTGCTGCTTGGAGCGCTTTGTCGCTTGAGCCGCCAGCCACTCTTATAAAAGCTTTATTTAAATCCACAAGCTGAATTTTGTGCTTTATAGCGAGCTGTCTAGTAATTTCGTTGTACTCTTCATTTGCGGCTTTCGGGCTGACAGAAGGGGATAACTCTGGATGGCGCTGATGATAGAGCTTATCCACTATGGGGATTGTCGTCATCAACACCGGCTGCGCGTTGATCTTCTTCAATGAAAGGATAAAATATTCTAAGTTTTCTAGGAATCGCTCTTCAGACACTTGGTGGCGGCCATTAATCAGTCTGGAATCATTCGTGCCGAACATGATTAACACGATATCAGGGTTATATGTCAGCACATCTCTCTTAAAACGCAGCCGGGCGTGCTCGGTCGTGTGGCCTCCGATTCCTTTATTAATTAAAGTGTGCTGAGGAATCTTAGCTGACAGCTGCGAAAACCACTTTGATTCAGAAGGAAACTTTTCAAGGGTCCAGTTGCTTCCAGCGGTATTGCTGTCGCCAAAAGCAACAACCGTCATATGTTCTGGCTCACGTCCGAACAATGTGGAGGATGTTATAGCAAAAGATATTGCAATAACGGCTAATAAACTGATTAAAACAAGATATTTTCGCTTCATCATGTTCAAAGCTTGCCCCGCAGCGAAATTTTCTATGTAAAAAGAAAACAGACACCCTAGAGTGTCTGTCAAATTTCCGCTTTATCGGCCTGTTATCTGTGCGAGCAGCTCGCTCCTGCGGGCGTTTTTTTCATTTTCGTAATGTGTCTTGAACTCTTGTGCTTCGCTCGCACTAAAGCCGTAACGTCTCAGGTCCGCTTGCAATGAGCTGTAAATCGTGTTGAATGCAGAGTTTGTAGCTGATTCAAGGTTCGCTGCAGCACCTTTATATTTTTGTGCAAAATATCCGACTGAAATTGTTTCACCGTTCGCGACCTTTTGGCTGTATTCCGCTTTTGCATGGCCCATGAGTGCGGACAGCTTGCTGTTTGCCTGAGACTGAAGAGATTCAAACGATGGACGGTATTGAGATTTTATGCTTTCCGCTGTTAGTGCGGCTTTAGGTGCTGGCTGGGATGAAGAACCGTTCTTTCCGGTTTGATCGGATTTTGGTTTTGATTCAGAGCCAGATTCAGCAGTTTGAGTTGTTGAAGAAGCAGTCTTTGCCGTGTTTTTGCTGTTATCCTTACTTTTTTCTTCACCTGGTGCTGCAGTTTCGGCCGGATCTTCGCTTGAAAGGTTGCCGTCGAGCTTAGGCAGCTTGATTTCATATGCCGTTTTTACAATCTTGTCTACTTCTTTATCTGCTGTATCGTACGTCTTTATGTTAAAAATGTAATAAGCGTAGCCGCCTGCTGCCACCAAAATAACAGCTAAGGAAATGAGTCCCCATTTAATAAATTTTTTCACCTTGTTCCTCCTATTTTTGAATGACTATGGTAAGACTGTTACATTTTAACAAAGGAGGTAGGTTTTTTCTATAGTAAACAAGGACTAATGCATGTTGTTGACGAACAATGGCAATAAAGGTAGCATGAACATGAACATAGCAATCAGATAGGTATCTAAATGCTAGGAGGATGTAATAAATTATGGATCGCATTAAAGTGATGACAATTTTCGGGACAAGACCTGAAGCCATTAAGATGGCGCCGCTTGTTCTTGAGATGGAAAAGTACGAAGAAATTGAATCAATCGTAACGGTTACTGCACAGCACCGCGAAATGCTGGATCAGGTTCTTGAAATCTTTAAAGTTACACCTGATCATGACCTTAATATAATGAAAGACCGTCAGACGCTTATCGGTGTGACAACTCGAGCGCTCGAAGGTCTTGATAATGTAATGAAAGAAGTAAAACCGGATATCGTACTCGTACACGGTGATACAACAACAACGTTTGTAGCGAGCCTTGCTGCATTCTACAACCAGATCGCTGTCGGCCACGTAGAAGCAGGTCTCCGTACGTGGAACAAGTACTCTCCTTATCCGGAAGAAATGAACAGACAGCTGACAGGTGTAATGGCTGATCTGCATTTCGCTCCGACTCATGCATCAGCACAGAACCTGCTTGATGAAAATAAAAACGGCGACGCTATCTTTGTTACAGGAAACACAGCGATCGACGCGTTGAACACGACTGTTCAAGACGATTACGAGCTCGAGATCCTGAACAAGCTTGGCAGCGACCGCCTTATTCTTGTAACAGCCCACCGCCGTGAGAATCTTGGTGAGCCGATGCGTAACATGTTCCGCGCGATCAAGCGCCTTGTTTCTGAGCATGATGATGTACAGGTTGTTTATCCTGTCCACTTGAACCCTGCTGTACGCGAAGTGGCAGACGAGATTCTTGGAGAAGATCCAAAGATTCACCTGATCGAGCCGCTTGGCGTGCTTGATTTCCATAACCTTGCATCACGCGCGCACATCATCTTAACTGACAGCGGCGGCGTGCAGGAGGAAGCACCTTCACTAGGCGTGCCGGTACTCGTACTTCGTGACACGACTGAGCGACCAGAAGGAATTAAAGCAGGAACACTCAAGCTTGCTGGAACGAATGAAGAAGACATCTATTCAATGGCAAAAGAGCTTCTTACAAGCAAGGAAGCGTTTGAAGCAATGTCAAAAGCGTCCAATCCTTATGGCGATGGAGAAGCATCACGCCGCATCGTAGAAGCGATACTTTACCACTTCGGCAAACGCGGCGAGCGTCCGGATACATTCCGAGTGGTTTAATAAACCTATATTTGAAAGCCCCGTTCTGTAATGGAACGGGGCTTTGTTTATGTTTTGCGGGGTTTGCGGGGTACGGTACCATTTCCTCCAAGAGGGCATTATTGCTGCGGTGAATGGAAATGGTACCGTACCCCCAGCTCCTTCTGTCGAATCCTGCAGGACGAATGCTCGTTCTAATGCCACGGTGTAGTGATATAATGACTCTCATTGTGGATAGACTGAGGATATGTCTACCAAAGGGAGTGCTTTTGTGATGAAAAAATGGATCTGGATATGGCTTCCGGTCATCGTGATAGCTGGCTTAATCTTTTATTCCTCTTCACAGCCGTATGAAAAGCAGAATGTTCAGCCTGAGATTGAGAAATACGTCAATCTAAATAAAGTAGAAAAATCGTTTGAAGATGTCAAAACAAATTATGCTGGCAGCGAAATTAGCATGGAGAGACTTGGACCCGCCAGCTTTATAGAATTTTATCTTCGCAAGACCGCGCATTTCACTGTCTTTTTCGTTCTCTCATTTTTTCTTGTAAGGGCATTTAAGTGGACAGGGCTGTCAGCATTCCGCTCGTTTACTCGTGCTTTGCTGCTTGCTTCGATTTACGCAGCTTTAGATGAAACACATCAGATGTTCACCTCCAACCGCAGTCCTCATTTTGAAGATGTCATACTCGATATCATCGGTGCTATTGCTGGTGCAGCAGTAGGCTCAATAATCTTTCAAAAACGTCAAACTAGTCATAAAGAACTATAAACATAACATGTAATAATTTCACAGTTGAATTTTTTTCTGGTTTTTTTGGTAAATTATTGATTTGCCTCTCCACTTTGATTATTATGGAAAATAGGAAACTATTTGTATTAAATTTGAAGTGGAGAGTGAGAAAGTGGGAATTAGCAAGTTTAATAGAAAGCTGATACATACGACTATTGTACTATCACTTGCAGGCGTACCAGCAGTATCGGGAATTACCTTAAATGCACCTGCAGTTTATGCGGAGACACAAACAACATCTGTAGATGCTCTTATTAATGAGATGGCGGTTTATTACTCCTTCTTAAATGATACAGAAAAAGCTGAACTTAAAGCTGTTCAAGCAAATATTGCTAATCTGACAGCTCAAGATATCGAGACAATCCTTACACCTGCTGTGATGGCAAAAGTAGATTCTAAAGCAGGCGCTGGCACTGCTGCTAATGCAGCAAAGGACGCAGTGGCGATTTTTGCATCGACTACTAGTGCCCAATTTAAAAAAGCAGTTATTGCTTACCGTGCAAAATACTCGAAAGCATTCGACCAAGTTTTTGGAGAAGAAGTAACAGTAGATTACATGATTGAGTTTTTGGCAGAGTACCGATCTCAGCTGAAAGACATCGTACTTAAAGATGCTACTGCTGCAAAAACAAAAACACTGGAAGAAGTTTCGGTACAAGCACTAAACAACACACTTGCTGTTGACCGTTTTAAAACTCTTGATGGAAAGCTGACTTCTGGTCTTGGCATCGGAATAACTGAGCTTTTTAATAAGAAAAAGCAATTAGAAGCTAAAGTTGATCCTGAAATGAATGTTCAAAAAGTGTTGATTTCAGGAGTAGTACGCGCTAAAGAAGCAAAGATTTACGGATCTGGAACAGCGGAACTTAACGCAGAAGCACCTTCATACATGTTTAAACTAATGTTGGATGGAAAAGAAGAGGAACTTACTGAGTTTGTAAAGTGGACAACTGATAATAGTGAGATTGCTAATATGGTTGGAACAAAGCTAAATGTAAAGAAACCAGGTAACGTTAATGTTCAAGCCAAAATGTTCGGTATCGTTGTTCTTGAAAAGTACGTTACGATTACTGCTCCAGTTGTTGATACTGATACTGTAGTGGTTCCAATTCAGCCGCCAGTTATTGAACCTATCCCAGGCGGTGGATCAAACATCAACATAACGTTGGATACAGAAGGCATTCAAGAAGCATTAACTAATGATCCGAATGCAGAAATACTCACAATTAGCTACGAACCAACAGACAATGCTAAAGACGCATTACTAGTTGATCTTTCACCTGAAGTTCTTGCTCTAGTAGAAGACAAAACAATCAAAGTCGACTTCGGACAAGTTTCTTACTCCATCCCTGTCAACGAGCTTGGCTTGGACAAGCTTGGTGAAGGTGTTACGATCTCTATCAACATCGCACCTGGTAAGGATGCAGACAAGATTATCGAAAAGAACAAGTTTAAGCAGTTAACGAAAATCTATGACTTCAGCCTTGTTGCAACAGATAAAGACGGCAAGACAACTGAAATTAAAAACTTCAACAGCTATGTTGAGCGTGAGATTGAAGGCGATGCTGGCTTCAAAATCAACAACACAGCAGCTGTCCGCTTAAATGCAGATGGAACGTTCTCTCCGATTCCTGCTTTGCTGCACGGTGACGAAGCGACTCTGAAGAGCCGTACGAACAGCTTGTACACTATGGTTTACAACAACAAATCATTTACAGACCTTAAGACACTTACTGCTCCACATGCAGCTGAAGTAAGGAAGCTCGCTAACAAACTGATCCTTATGGGTAACAACGGAAAATTCATGCCGCAAACAGGCACGACTCGAAGCGACCTGGTTGTGTTCATCGTACGCGGACTTGGTCTTGATACGTCTAAGAAATATGACGGCCGTTTTGTCGATGTAAAAGGACAGCCGCACTTTGCTGAAGAGATGATGGCTGCTATCGATGCTGGTATCGTTTATGGTACAGCTGATAAAAAGTTCAATCCGAAAAAGTTTGTAACACGCCAGGAAGCTGCTGCGATGATCGCGCGTGCTATGGCATTCACAACGTACGATGCTTCTAAGTTAGACAAAAAGAAAACACTAAAAATTTACAAAGACCGCGGTCATATCGGTAACTGGGCAAAGAAAGATGTTGAGCTTCTTCTTCAATCAGGCATCATGCTTGGCGACAGAAAAGGAAACTTTAACCCAGCTGCAGTAAATACACGTGCACAGATGGCATCAATGATGCATCGCTTCATGAAATTCGTTGACCTTATGAACTAAAAGTACTCTGAAGAGCCTATTCGCAACGAATAGGTTCTTCTTAAAAAGCGGTATTTCAACACTTTATTTTTCTACCATACAAAAAGGGGAATGACATATGAAGAAAATATTGAGTTTTGCACTTGCCGCGTCGGTTGCGGCGTCGTCATTATTCACTCCATCTGCTAAAGCAGCTGAAAGAGCACCGATCGAGTATTATCTGCCAGTCGATATTGAAAATCACTTTGCTGTAGATCAGCTGAACGATTTTATCGATGCAGATATCATGAAAGGTATGTTCAACTCACAGGGCTTCTTGGAAGCGAAGCCTAAACAGCAGATTACTCGCGTTCAGTTTGTTGCTTTGATGGTCCGTGCGATGAACCTTAATAGCACGAAGGCAGCAAAAGACTTCAAGGATGTACCGAAAACCCACTGGGCTTATAATGAAGTGCGAGTGGCGAGCTCGCTTGGTATCGTTTCTGGGATTAGTGATACAAGGTTTGCTCCTAACGCAGTGATTTACCGTGACCAGATGGCAAAGATGATTTACAACGCATTCAAAAGCACGGTTTCCTTTAACGGAACACCGGTAAAATTCAGTGATGTTCCGTCTTCTTATTGGGCGTCCGATGCTATCGCAAAAACAAGCGGCGTCGGCATCATTAAAGGTGTGGGCAATACATTTAAGCCTAAAGCAATGGCAACCAGGGGTGAGGCAGCAGCAATCCTTCACCGTGCCATGTTCAAGCAGACACTTTCTGTTCCTGCTGATGCAACACTGACTGACGTAGTAATGAACAACGAAACAGAAGGCTACAACGCTATTAAAGCGAAGAAATACGACAGCCTTGATGACATTACAAACAAGTACCAGATGGGCCTTCAGCGTGCGTTTACGATCATGAACAATGATGACCTGATGGCTGAAGTTGAAGAAGGCAATACAGTAGATATCGAACTTAAAGGCACTCTTTCTGTAAAAGTAGTTAAGAAAACAACTAACTTTGCTGTTGTTGATTTGCAAGGTGCGGTTTATGAGATTAAAGTTGGGAATAAAACAGTTCAAGATGATGTCAGCGGCCACGTATACTTGAAAAAAGTTAATAACACTTGGAAAATCTTCAGCTCTGACTATGTTTACATGTGGCTGATGTAATCAAACATACAAAAACGGGACTTTAGTGTCCCGTTTTTTTCATTTTATCTGAATCGCCTTATTCCATTTCGTAACAAGCGCCATCCGAACCAGAGAATATAGCTGCTGAACACAATATATACTGGTATGATTGGCAGCCTGTACCGCTGTGTCGACACGAGCAGACCGACCGATGACAGGACAGCAAAGTATAAAACATAGAGACCGATGACAACAAGTGCTGGCCGAACATATTTAAGCCTAATGCATGCCACCGCATAACCCGCCAAAAACAGCAGCGTCAACCCCGTGTCAAAGCGACTTATCCCCTGAAAGAACAGATTCATTTTTTGGATCGTCCTCACAAAAAAGTCACCAGGTTCTTCAAGGATATAATCCACCGCTTTTTCCTTCAGTACCGCACTCTTTTTCGTCAGCTCCGTATTTTTATACTTGAAAAACTCATCTCCAACAAACTGGTCCACTGTAGAAGAAGAATAAAACTGCACCTTTGTCTCTGGGTTATTTGCGATGTACAGGTTCATGCCGCTGTAGTTCTCAAACATGACCGGCTTGTTGTGCACCTTCACGTTATACATGTAATTGCTGGCGATCATAACAGCCGGCAGAACGACAGCGAGCAAAGGCAACTGCCATTTCATCCTCTTTTTATAAGCTTCGAAAATTAAATACCCTATCACAAGCGGTAATAAGAACAACAGATGAGGGCGCATCATCAGGCTTAAAGAGAAGAGAAGGATAAACAAAGCTGCCGATACCACTATGTTTCTTTTCATCAAAACGCGTACTCCCAAATAAGCAATTACAGCAACAAAAAAAGTATAGGCAGTTTCGGTAAGAAGCTTCCCGGGACCATTGTTGAGCATGACGGGATGAAGACTGAACAGTACAACAGCCAGCGTGCCAGCCATTCGGCTCCCAAACAGCAAGACACACACTCGGTAAATCACCACGCCTGTGAGCCCAAGCAGGATGAACTGCAGCAGAAACACATATGAAATATCTCGGAACACATACAGAATCAGTCCAATTACAAGCGGGAACAGCGGCGGGACAATCACGTTTTCCTGCCGTATCGTATTTTTCAGTCCGGTTCCGTTCAGCCAATTTTCGGCCAGATTTTTATATAACTCTCCATCCGGTGTGATGGTCATGAGCGGCACACCTTTTATGAGCGAAAACAGAACATACGCCAAAATCGGGATTAGGAAGGCCAGTTTCATCTAAGTTCAGCTCCATTATTGCGAAATCGTTATTATTGAGACACCTGCCATAATCAGCATGCAGCCTCCGACCTTGTAGATGGTAAGCGGTTCGTTAAACAAATAGTAAGATCCGATAACAGCGATTATGTATGCTGTGCTTTGCAGCGGATAAGCAACACTCAGCTGAACACGCGACAGGATGAGAAGCCAAAGAACCGTTGCAAGTCCATAAGCCACAATACCTGTGAAAATCCAAGGCGACAGCAGCAGACGGATGATTCCCATAAGTGAGCTGAAATCAGGCTGTCTGCTTTCAAGTCCCATCTTCCACAAAAACTGTCCGCTTACGAGGATCAAGGTGTTTAGCAAAATTAAACACATGTTTAAAAAACTCAAGGCGAATCACCCTTCTCTCTTTTTAAATCCTCAAGCTCTTTATGCTGTATCGCCGTTTTTTGGATAAGCAGGTTCAAACGTTTTTCATTCCGCGATATGACTGTTGTCTGGTAGATGAGAAGGTTCAGAATGACAAAGAATGCGAGCATGAAGATAAATGCCGGCAGATACGCGATCCCGAGGCTGGATGCCAGCCTGTTAAGCTGAGGAAGCAATATTGCGACGATAAGACTGGCGACCGCAAAAAGCAGCCAAAGAAAAGCCTGCTTGTCATGAAGCTTGTTTCGGCTTGTGAACAGAACAACCTGAAGCAAAAAGAGAGCAGCGGTGAGCAACGCGATCAATTGGACAGAATTCATAAACGGCACCTCACAAGATAGAGCGGATAACGGAAATAAAGGTTACCTTCAGCATGTAATACGCTGACTTAATGGGCGTGATGGAGGACTTACCGCCCATTCGCGCATTCATGTTTACTTTTATTTCTTTAATGGTGTAGTTCTTCTGAGCAAGCCTGACGAGGACCTCGACCTCAGGATAATCAACAGGATAAGAATGGGCGAATTCAGCAATAACCTTTCGATTGACAATACGGTAGCCGGAAGTAGGATCCGTGACTTTAATACGAGCCAGAAACTTAATAACCCACTGAAAATAGTAAATTCCTATGCGCCGCATGCTGCTGCCTTTATACCCTGTCTGCTCGACGAACCTAGAGCCGATGACCATATCCGCATCGCCTTTTCGTATTTCTTCATATAAAAGAGTCAATTCATCTGAATTGTGCTGGCCGTCGGCATCCAGCTGAATTGCATACTCGTAGCCTTTTTCGAGAGCGTATTGATACCCGGTCTGCATGGCACCGCCAATTCCCATGTTCACAGGAAGATTGATGTGAGGAAAGTGATTTTCAGATAGTATAGTCCGCGTGCGGTCCGTTGATCCGTCGTTGATCACAATGTAATCAAACGGCGAGGAGCATTGCAGCTTGCTAAGCGTCTCGAAAATAACATCCTCTTCGTTATAAGCTGGAATAATGACTAGAACGTTTGATTTCATATGATGTTCCTTCTCCTCAAACCCTTTTTGATAGTATGCCTCTTTTTTCCAAAATCCTTCATGTGATGTTTGCTATGTTTCTTGCGATTTTTTCAAAAATCGATAAATTTCTGCTAAATTTTCAAAAAATGCGGGCGATATATAGGGCAAGGGGAAATTATTTTAAGATAAAAACATCATCAGGGGGATTTGTCGTGAATAAGTACATCAAGGGGTTAGTGGCACCGCTTGCGGCCGCCATTGCTATTGCAGCTCCAGGACCATCGGCTTCAGCAGCTTCATTTACAGACATCAGTTCAACATTCCGCGCAAAAGAAGAGATCGATTATTTATCTTTGAAAGATGTAATAACGGGCTATGCAGATGGCACGTTCAAACCGGGACAAAGCGTGAACCGTGCGGAAACAGCGGTTATGATAGGGAGAGCTCTTAAACTGGACGGCACGAAACGCAGTTCATCCTTTTCGGATGTCAGTTCAGCAAGCTTTGCTTCCGGATACATAAAGTCCGCTGTTGAAAAGGGTATTATTACAGGGTATGCAGACGGCACGTTCCGTCCAGGCAAAACCGTAAACCGAAGCGAGATGGCAATCCTGATCGCGAGGGCTTTCAAGCTCGCTGAAACAAATTCTTTAATGCTGTTTGGTGACGTGCCAAAAAGCAGTGCTGCATACGGATCTATCAATAAAATAGCTTCTGCAGGCATTGCAGCAGGATTCAGTGACAATACGTTCAGACCTAACCAATCAATCAACAGAGCTGACTTTTCTGTATTCATGGCTAGGAGTATGAATACAAGCTTCCGCATTGAAGATGCAGATGATACAGCAACCATTATTGGAACGGAAATTGTTAATACGAATGACTTAAATGTAAGGAAGGGACCTTCCACTGACTTCTCTTCCATAGGAAAGCTGAACATGGGAGACCGTGTATCGGTTTATCAGCGATTAGGGGACTGGGCACTTGTAGAAGCCAAGGGTCTTAAAGGCTATGTCCATCAAGCATATATCGCACCGCCAGTGGCTGATCTTGATTTAAAACGCATTGTGGTCGATGCTGGACATGGCGGTTCGGATTCTGGGGCAGTCGGTAATGGACTCACAGAAGAGTATATTAATCTGGACACATCACTTCGTCTTGAAAAAAGGCTGAAGCTTGCTGGAGTAAATGTCATCATGACTCGCAGAACAGATGCTTATCCGACATTGTCAGAACGTGTGCAGATTGCCAAAGACGGCAAAGGTGAGATGTTCATCAGCATCCATACCAATTCAGGCGGGGGAACAGGTGCTGAGACGTATTATTACGGGGCATCTGAACCAGCATCGCCTTACAGTGCCAAGAGCAAAAAGCTGGCAGAGCTGATTCAGAAGCGTATGGTCAGCATTCTTGGCGTGAAGGATCGCGGCTATAAACATGGAGATTTCCATGTTATACGTGAAAATCCGATGGTCGGCAACCTTGTTGAACTCGGATTTATCGATAGTGCTACGGATGCAAAGAACTTAGGGTCCGCAACATGGCGTGATAAAGCTTCTTACGCGATCTACCTAGGGATCCTTGATTATTACAAAATATACTAAAATATTTTTTGAAGAAAATTCCTCTTATTAACTTTAAGAGGAATTTTTTCGATATAATGGTTACAGAGAGTATTTTTATAAAAAGGGGATAGGCAGTGTGTTTAAAAAGACAGCTTTCGCACTGAGTGTGATTATCGCAGGAAATCTATTTTTGCCTTCAAATGAAGGATATAGCAGCGAGCAGAAAACGAGAGTCCTGATCACGTTTGAAAAGAAAATAGATCAAAAAATTGCACAAAAGTTTCACGGCAAGATACATCATCAGCTTCCTGAGCTGTCTATAATTTCAGCCACTGTTCCAAAAGCAGCGGTAAAGCTTATCGATGCAGTGCCTGGAGTTGTTTCAGTAAAAGAAGAAATAAAATATAAAATGACGGAAACGGCTGCCGGGCAGACTGTCCGATGGCCGGTTCAGAAGGTGAACGGCGTTCAGACGATAAATAAAGGATTTACGGGTAAAGGTGTGAAGGTTGCTGTACTCGATACAGGGATCTCACTCAATCACCCTGATCTCAAGGTATCGGGAGGAGTGTCGACAGTTGAAGGACGTGCCTCCTATGCCGATGATAACGGCCATGGCACACACGTTGCCGGCATCATCAGTGCGGAAAATAACGAGATTGGCGCTGTAGGTGTTGCGCCTGACGCGGATGTTTATGCAGTTAAGGTGCTCGATGAAAACGGATTTGGCTATGAATCTGAAATTATCGGCGGATTAACGTGGGCGATCGAGAACAAGATGGACGTAATTAACATGAGCTTATCTAGTCCGCTAAAATCAGACGCCATTAACGCAAAGGTCAACGAAGCTGTAAGTAAAGGCATCATGGTCGTTGCCGCGGCAGGCAACAACGGAACTGCTGATGGTATCGAGAACACGATTGAATGGCCGGCTAAGAACGAAAACACAATCGCTGTTGGCGCCATCGACAAGTTTACGAAACGAGGCTATTTTTCTGGGACGGGTAAGGAGCTTGATGTTGTAGCACCAGGTGTGGATGTTTACAGCACGTACTGGTCAGAAGGTCAGAACAGCTATATGGTAGCGAGCGGAACATCCATGGCGGCTCCTTATACTGCTGGGACTCTGGCTGTTTATAAACAGAAAAATCCTACAGGCGACTTGCGCAAGATGCTGCTGCAGAACACGATTGATTTAGGCACAGCTGGACGAGATAACCTGTATGGAAACGGACTGATCCAGACAGAGAGAGACACAACAGCTCCGACGCTGCCGGCAAGCTTTTCTGCGGTTCATGCGGGCAAAGGTGATGTTTCTCTGAAATGGAACGCCACGACAGAAACGGTCGCATTAAAAGGATACGAGCTGTACCGCAATGGAAAACTTATTAAATTGATTGAAAGCGGCACATCATATCATGATTATTTAGCTAACGGAAAATATGAGTATAAAATGAGAGCAGTAGACTGGGCTGGAAATGCTTCAGCGATGACGAACATGGCAGCCGCTTCAGTTTCTGGCGCTGGTTTCCAGGATGTTACGAATGAAGACTGGTATGCACCGCATGTGATCTACCTTTCTGGGAAATCTATTGTATCTGGTTATGCAGACATCGGGTACAGTGCTGGCCGCAGCGTAACACGTGCAGAGGCGATTGCGATGATCGGGCGGGCTAAAGGTCTGGATGGCACGAAACGGAAGACAGAGTTTAAAGATGTATACGCGAGCAGCTTTGCTTCAGGTTACATTCAGTCAGCGCTCAATGCCGGCATCATCAGCGAGAGCACAACAGGCTATTTTTATCCGAATCGGACGATTACACGCGGTGAGATGGCGATCATGCTTTCTCGTGCGTACAATTTAAAGACAACGGGAACGGTCAGCTTTTCGGATGTTACTGAAAGCATGGCGGCATACAAAGCAATTAATCTCGTGGAGACAAGCGGTATTGCTTCAGGGTATGCGGATGGGACGTTCAGACCGAATGCACCTGTCACACGGGGACAATTTGGTGTATTTACAGCTAGAGCAGATAATAAGCAGTTTAGGCTGCAATAATAGTGTTTAAAAAACCAACTGGGGGTACGGTACTCATTTTGAGTACCGTACCCCCGGCTGGTTCTTTTTTTATTTTAAAGATAAAGATGCAGTCTGTTCTGCACGCGGCTTGTAACTTTCTGTGAGCTGATCAAATTCAAACTTCTCGACCTGATCCTCTAACGAATCAATTTTTTTCTCATATTCATCTTTAGACTGGATGGCAGGCTTCTTTGCCATATAATCCAGCATCCATTCATTGATGTACGTAAAGTAGTGGGAGCGGTCCATATAGTTTCCAAGATTAAAGGTAATGGACGCTTCGTCTTGAAAATCATACAAATCTGCATTTTCCAGCTCAGACAGCTGATTATATACATCGCGTTTAAACTGCAGTCTGCCTTCCATCATCTCCGGTGTGCTGTTGTAAACCGCAACATGGCGGGTGACAGGATATGGTGTATATAAGAATGTAAACCGTACATCTTCATGTTCTTCGACTACTGGCAGGACATTTTCTTTAAAGCTATCCATATAGGTTTCATATGTGTGGCCTGCAGGTACGGGAAGCGGATTGTCCCGCTTTTCTATATTCACCCCGATGTTATCAAGCGTGACCGGTTTTCTGTCTTCGCCAAACTTATAATATTGAAGAGGATCAGCAGCCATGTTGATCTTGTCCTTCAGCTTCCACTGGCTGTCGATGCGCTGGAGCGAGCTGTAGCTGACGAGGTATGGCAGGTCATTGAAATAGTTCGTATCGTAAAAATAAGCTGGAAAGCTAGGATCCATACGGTCTTTGCCACCGCCAAGCGAGTCATAGTTCAGCTCCCAGTATACGTGTTTCACGTTTTTAGAAGCGAGTGCGAGCTCGACTACCTTGCGCTGCTCTTTTGCCGACGAACCGGAAAGAGAGGCATTAAAGGATGCGGCCTTCAGCTTTTTATTCATGCTGTCTTCCTTAAAGTTATGAACCATCGATGTTCCGGCAATCAGTGTGTCGTATTCGAAATGCTTGACCATGCTCGCCATCTGATAGCGGGCGTTCAAATTTTTCATGTACGTCCGGTTGTAAACTCCGGATGTATGATAGTACAAATACGGATCACAAATATACACAAATACTGCAATGGATGCTAGAAGAACGGAAATGCTGATGAAGAACCGTCTAACGAACTTTCCATACTGTCTATTTTCATTTGGACTCATCATGTCATCTCCTTAAAAATTAAAGTACAGAAACTCGGTCACTTTTCCGAGCTGAAGAACAGATACGAAAAAGAGAACGAGAATAAACATAAGCCGGAATCCATCAGGCTTAAATCTTTCCATCATCTGAAACGAGTTGGGGCGCCAGATGACTGCGGCAAGCGCTATTACAATCAGCCCGACGCTCATTGAAGTGTAGAAGGAGGCGCGTTCCGGAAACAGTAATACTCCTGAAAACTGCTCAACCACTGCAGCAACCCTTGCCGGAAGAATGAAGTTTTCAAACCCAAACATGATTTTCAGCATGGTCAGTGCCTGCCCAACTGACTCAGCACGGAAAAACACCCATGCCATGTTCACGAACTGGAACGTGATGAACCAACCAAGAATTTTCGGCATCGAATACCCGCGCCTGCTCCACCACCTGTAGATGACAGAAGCGACTCCATGCAGTGCTCCCCAAATAATGAATGTCCACCCGGCACCATGCCAGAACCCGCTGATCATAAAGATGATAAAGATGTTGATATATGTACGTGATGGACTTATTCGGTTTCCACCAAGAGGTTTGTAGATATATTCCGTTAAGAAGCGGCTCAGTGTAATGTGCCACCTTCTCCAGAAATCCTGAATATTCAGTGCCTTATATGGCGAGTTAAAGTTTAATGGCAGTCTGATGTTAAAAAGAAGCGCTGCTCCCATCGCCATGTCGCAATAGCCGCTGAAATCAAAATACAGCTGGAATGTGTACGACAGCGAAGCAATCCATGATTCTACAAAATAAAGATCTGCTGCACGCGCGTAGCCGTCGTTCGCCCACACTGCGAACGTGTCAGCGATCATGACCTTTTTAAACAGACCCACTCCAAAAATAAACAGTCCGAGAGAGATGTGCTTCATGCTAATTCTGCGGTTATCGCTGTCTTGAAACTGTGACATCACTTCACGGTGATGAACGATCGGCCCTGCTATAAGCTGCGGGAAGAAAATGACGAACAGCATATAATCGTGAATTTTGTATCCTTTTGTCTCCATGCGGTAGCTGTCCACAAGGTACGCGATTTGCTGAAAGGTAAAGAAGCTGATCGCGAGCGGAAGCATGAGACCGAGGAGAGAATAGTCGTTTTCGACGAACCCGTTGATTGTCTCTAGAAAGAAATCGGTGTACTTGTAATAGCCAAGAAGCAGGACGTTAAGAACGATCCCGACAGTCAAGACCGGCTTTTTAACACGCAAATTGCTGGCGTTAGAAAGGTAGGTCCCAATTGCATAGTTTACTAGTATAGAAGCTAAGATCAAATACAAGTAATTGAAGTTCCAGAAACTATAGAAATAAAGAGACGCAGCAACAAGCCATATTTTCGCTGCTGTGTCTTGTTTTGCATAATTAAGCAAAAAATAACCGATAAGAACGGCGGGTAAAAAGTAGAAGATAAATTCATAGGAATTAAAAAGCAAGACATGACCCCCTGCGTATTTTTGCAAACGACTAGATTATTATACAAAAAAATACAGGATTAGTCAGTACAAGGCAAAAAGCACCAATAAATATGAAAAAAAAGCAAATATAGTCGTAATTTACCTATATTAACCTTCTATTTTATGATAATTTTAATTATAAATAGAAATTAAGGGGGATTTTGGCTAATGTATGGTAGATTAGCAGTGCGATTTACGTGGGCATTTATGTTTGCTCTTTTATTTGTGGGGGTGACTTCGGGCTCTAATGCTCATGCGGTTGAAAATACGGCAGTGCAGACAATCAATTTTGATAGCATCGGAAGTAGGGTAATTGAACTGCAGGGCGGAGCTCAGCTGTCTGTTCAAAACGGTGAGCCAGAATCTGAGATTGCTATTTTAAGAAAAGATTTAAGAGTTTATGAGAACAATATTCCGCTAGGATATGCAGAAAAGGTTCATATATGGAACGCTGTCGGAAATCAATACGCTGCGATTGAGTACCGTCTGTCAGGTACCGGCTCTGTTTTGCTGTTTGATCTTTTTGTTATCAACGATGAGGAAGTAAAGCAAATCTTTGCTTCTCATGAATATACGCATGGTAAGCTGACAATGCTCGGTGCAGACAGCCTTAAGGTAACGTTCCCAACATATGAAAAAGGGGACGTAAACGTTGATCCGTCTAACCTGGCATCAGAAAGTTATCTTATTAATACCGATAACACTGTATCGCTTAAAAGTGAAACAGAGAACGACTATAACCCTTTAACTGCAAAGGCAGCAGGACCTTACAGCAACCCAGCGCCTGAAGTGATTAATAAAATGCTGACAAAAGCGGCAATTGATAACAACATTCCGCCAGAAGTTTTCAAAGCAATTGTTTGGCAGGAAAGCCGCTGGAGACAGTTCACATCAGACGGGTACCCGCTGATTGGCTATGATGGAAGAGGACTTGGAATTACACAGGTTACTTACTCTCAATCTCATTTAGATAAAAATCCTGGTTTAGAGGAAAGACTTAAGACAGATATTGAGTTTAATATTAATGAAGGTATTAAAATATTGAAGGAAAAATGGAACTCTACTTATGTTCCTTGGATCAATGATCATTCTCCCGAAGAGATTGATCACTGGTATTTTGCTATCCTTGCATATAACGGCTACTCAAAAAAGAACGATCCGCGCCTGACGGCAGAACAGCGTACACTGCTGAAATATCCGAAAGAAGCCTATCAAGATACGATTTACTATCACATGACATATGATGAAGGACCAGGGCAGCTATATGTTAAGCCATTTCCAGTCAGCGAGCTTGTGATAAATTATGCTTCTTCTACTGCAACACTTATGGATTTCAGTGCGAAAAAGCAATACACCATTCCAGGACCGTTCACTACGTCTAAGCACTTTTTTGTTCCTGGCAATACGGTGGCGACAACAGCTGAAGTATCGCTTCGTTCTTCGGCAACAAAGGATTCGACTAGAAAAAGATTCATGCTGAGAGGCGAGTCAGTCCAGATTACAGGCGGTATCCGCTACGCTGCTGACAATACTCAGCATTTCGGCTGGTACCCTGTTAAGACGATGGACGGCAGCGTCGGATACATCGCATCAAGCTACTTAACAGAACGCGCAAGCATTTTGTCTGTGTTCCCGGATCTTATCATGAGTGTCCGCGGTTATCCGGAAGTCGCAACGTTAGTAGAGAACAAGGTTATCAGCGGGTATCCTGATGGTACGTTCAGACCTGATGTTCCTTTAAACCGTCTTCAAGCTGCTATCATGTTTGCGAATGAGCTCGAATTGGATTTAACAAATGTAACAGACCCAGGATTCAATGACGTCGATCCTGCATACCGTTTTTATCCACAAATTGCAGCCGTTCAGAATGCAGGGATATTCCTTGGAGATGGACAAGGCAACTTTAACGGAACCCAGGAATTGACGAGAGGCCAGATGGCAGCTGCATTAGTACGAGCGTACAAGCTGACCGAGCGAACGGAAACACCGTTTACTGATGTCGCTGGAGTATTCAAGTCTTCAATCGAAACGATTTACAGCTATAACATCACGAGCGGAGTTTCTGATACGTTATATGGTACGAACGATAAGCTTTCACGAAGAGATTTTTCAATCTTCCTTTATAGAACGATTGTTAAAGCGCCACAGAACTAAAGTTTGAAGCCAGCTGAAATTGCTGGCTTTTCTTTTTGGAATTTTTTAAACCTCGCTCAGCACCTTTGTAACAAAACTGTAATCTAAGTGATAGTTCGATAATGCTACACTTATAAAAGTAATATACATACCAAATTTCGACTTTAATGGGGAAAGGGGCCAGAATTTGGTGAAGCGTATCATATCTTTACTTGTTATGGCATGTGTTGTTTTGGCGTTTTATGTGCCGCAGACTAAGGCGGCAACAAAGAGAGAAGAGATTGTTTCTATCGCAAAGAAATACACAGGTGTGAAATATACGTGGGGCGGCGAAACGCCATCAGAGGGCTTTGATTGTTCAGGCTACATCCAGTATGTTTTTGCACAAGCTGGCATTGGAATGCCGCGTACGGCGAACGATCAGTTTAAGTTAGGAACAGCGGTTGAGGTGAAAGACCTGCAGCCAGGAGACCTTGTTTTTTACAAAAATACATACCCGTCCGACGGCATCACGCATGCCGGGATCTACATAGGAGACAACAATTTTATCAGCGCGACGAGCAGTTCCGGCATCAAGGTCAATCCGCTCGACAACGTTTATTGGTCTAAATACTATCACGCATCAAAAAGCGTGCTTCCAGATGAAACGGCACAGCAAGTGAAGCCTGCGCTTCCGGCTGGTGAATTCTATGATGTTTCTAAAAGTCACTTTGCCTATACAGCGATTTATGAGCTGAGCAGGCAGGGAGTTATTTCAGGTTTTGAAGGATCGTTGTTTAAACCAACGGTTGCAATCACGAGAGGGCAAGCTGCGATCTTACTTAATAAACAGTTAAAGCTGCCTGCTTCTACAGAAATGAGTTTCAGCGACGTGAGCTCTAGTTCAGCTGCTGCACAGCACATTGCTGCGGTTGCTGAGGCCAAGATCGTGTCCGGATATCCAGACGGAACATTCCGTCCGAACGAGCCGATCACACGCGGGCAGATGGCGATTATCCTGACGCGCGCTTATGACATGCTGAACTACGATGAGCAGTCGGTTAAGCCTTTCAGCGATATCGTATCGACTCATCCAATCTACAAAAATGTACATGCTATGAGAGCCTACAATGTTACGCAAGGCTACGCAGATAATACATACAGGCCGAACGGACAGACGACACGTGCTGAATTCTCAGCCTTCCTGTACCGTACCCTGACTAGGTAATGCTTAAAAACCCGCTAAAACAGCGGGTTTTCTTCTTTTTTAAACACCTGTTTAACTTTTGGCGCGATTATGGCTATAATCTAGGGTAGTAACTTAAAAAGGTGGACTGTCATGCTTAACGTTATTAGAAGACAAATTAAATCGTATAAGATGAATAAACTAAGAGCGCGTTTTGGAAAGCTTGGCGAGAACGTTGTTTTTCATACGGATTCGAAGTTCGGCAATCCTGAGAAAATCACAGTCGGTTCTCATGTATACATCGGACCGGAAGCGTACATTTCCGCACGCGGCGGAGTGACGATTCAAGACGGGGTCATCATCGGACCGAGGCTTTCTGTTCTTACTTCTAATCATCGCTATGATGGTGCGGAGATGCTTCCTTATGATGGAGGCGTGTATTTAAAGCCTGTCACTATTGAAAAAAATGTGTGGATCGGTGCTCATGTACTGCTCTGCCCAGGAGTTACAGTAGGTGAAGGTTCTGTTGTAGCGATGGGTTCGGTTGTGACGAAGGATGTTCCGCCGTACTCGATTATTGGGGGCAACCCGGCTAAGGTTATTAAAACCCGGGATATTGAAAAGTATAAAGAGCTTGATGCAAACGGGCAGCTTTACATGAAGCTGAAGCAAGAAAATAAAGTAGAGATCAATTATCTTTAAATGAGAAAACGGCAGGTGCCCCTCTGGGAGGCACCTGCCGTTTTTTAAGGAAAGGAATCAAAGAAGCCGGTGATTTCCGTTTCAGGCGCACGCTTTCCGCGGGGCGTGGCGAAAAGCAGAGACGGCTCGTTCAGCCCCGACAAGCAAAAGGGAAAGGGGCCGGTAAGTCGATCTTT
>NZ_NOII01000030.1 GCF_002245695.1 Fictibacillus aquaticus
TGTTGATAACGTCAATTTTGTCCTTAACCTTCGCTCCGCCGATGATGGCAGTGAACGGACGGTCAGGATTTGAAAGAGCTTTTCCTAGCACTTCAAGCTCTTTTTCCATAAGAAGTCCTGCAACTGCCGGCAGATGCTTAGCGATTCCTTCAGTTGATGCGTGGGCACGGTGTGCCGCACCGAATGCGTCATTTACATACACATCTGCAAGTGCCGCAAACTTTTCTGCAAGCTCAGGATCGTTCTTTTCTTCTCCAGGGTAGAAACGTACGTTTTCAAGAAGGATCACGCCGCCTTCTTCTAATGAAGAAAGAGCCGTTTTTACTTCTTCTCCGTAAGCTTCGTCTGTTTTGACAACTTCCTTGCCAAGATGCTCGCTCAATTGTTTCGCAACGGCGTCAAGACGAAGCTCTTCAACCACTTGTCCTTTAGGACGGCCAAGGTGGCTGGCAAGAAGCACCTTCGCACCTTGCTCTGTTAAGTATTGAATGGTAGGAAGGGCAGCACGGATACGTGTATCGTCTGTCACTTCTCCATCTTTCATCGGAACGTTAAAGTCTACGCGGCAAAATACCGTTTTGCCTTTTACGTCGATGTCGCGAACTGATTTCTTGTTCATAAGTACTCGAGACCTCCTGACAGGGTGGGTATTTTTTAAACAAACATAGGAAAGAGGAGTAGAGCACCTGCCTCTCTCCCCCTCCTTAATGTTCGTCTCTAATTATTAAAGTCCTTTTTTAGCGATAAAGTCAATCAAGTCAACTACACGGCTAGAGTAACCAGACTCGTTGTCGTACCAAGAAATAACTTTTACCATGTTGCCTTCCATAACCATTGTAGAAAGAGCATCGATTGTAGAAGAGTTAGCGTTTCCGTTGTAGTCAGTTGATACAAGCGGCTCTTCAGAGTAGCCAAGGATTCCTTTAAGCGGTCCTTCTGCAGCTTCTTTAAACGCAGCATTGATTTCGTCAACAGTTACGTCTTTTTCAAGCTCAGCAACAAGGTCTACTAGAGATACGTTTGGAGTTGGAACACGCATAGCCATACCGTTCAGCTTGCCCTTAAGCTCAGGAAGAACAAGAGATACCGCTTTAGCAGCACCAGTTGAAGTCGGGATGATGTTCTCAGCTGCCGCACGAGCACGACGAAGGTCTTTGTGCGGAAGGTCAAGGATCTGCTGGTCGTTAGTGTATGAGTGAACAGTAGTCATCATACCGCGAACAAGTCCGAACTTCTCGTGAAGAATCTTAGCGAAAGGAGCTAAGCAGTTAGTCGTACAAGAAGCGTTAGAGATTACATCGTGCTGAGATGCATCGTACTTGTCTTCGTTAACACCAAGAACAACAGTGATGTCTTCGTCAGTTGCTGGAGCAGAGATGATAACTTTCTTAGCTCCTGCTTCAATGTGTTTCGCAGCGTCAGAACGCTTCGTGAAACGTCCAGTAGATTCAACAACTACTTCTACGCCAAGGTCACCCCATCCAAGCTGTGCAGGGTCACGCTCTGCCAATACTTTGATTTCCTTGCCGTTTACGATAAGTGCGTTTTCTTTAACTTCTACAGTTCCTTCGAATTTACCGTGAATAGTATCATGCTTAAGCAAGAATGCTAGTGTTTCAGCATCTGTTAAGTCGTTTACTGCTACTACTTCTACGTTAGGGTTTTTGAAAGCAGAGCGGAATACGTTACGTCCGATACGTCCAAATCCGTTAATACCAATTTTCGTTGCCATTATAAATGACCTCCTTGTATTTAAGAGAAAGTATTTTAAATTTATAAAAAGGGATAACTCCCTAATTAACGATAGTCAGAGCGCAGTTCGTCATAAAGCTGACGAGCGGCGCCTTCATCTGTAACGAGCACGCCTTTAGGTCCGTGCTTCATAAACGATGATATTGCCTGTGCTTTAGAGGATCCTCCTGCAACAGCCATAATAAGCTCGCTGTTCTGCAGTTCCTCGAGCTGCAGCCCGATCGTCCTCACTCGGTGGACAACCTTGCCTTGCTTGTCAAAATAATACCCGAATGCTTCTGCCACGGCTCTTTCTTGTCCGAGCTTTTCAATCAGCTCTGAAGAAGAATTCCGGCGTTCTGCCATTGTTCTAGCATCACCAATGCCGTGAATCACTATACTCGCTGAGTGCAGCAGCTCCATGACTTCTTTTATGACCGGCTCTTGAATCAAAGACAGGTATGTGTCCTTGCTGAGCTGATCAGGAAGGTGAAGCAGACGGTAATGGCCGTTTGCCTTTTGTGCCATCGCTGCGCATATCGTGTTCGCCTGGTTCTCTACCTTCTCACCAAGACCGCCGCGCGCCGGCACGAACAATAGCTCCTGATCCTTGCTCCCAGGCGTCATCATTTCAGCTACGGCGGCAAGTGTCGTTCCGCCTGTAACTGCGATAACATTATCGCCTTTGAGCTCCTGTTTTAACCTCTGGATTGCCGCTTTTCCCAGTTCCGTCTTGACCCAGGGATCTGAATCACTGTCTCCAGGAACGACAATCACTTCAGACAGATTTAAGATATCCTTTAAACCTGATTCTAAAACACGCAAACCTGAAAGTTCTTTCATCATTTCAGAAAGCTTTGTGAGTGTGCTGCTTCCTTCTTCAGTCAGCGACATGCCTGACGAACCAATGTGCAGCAGCCCTTGATCGCGCAGAAAGGTGACTTCACTCCTTAAAACGCGTTCAGTCAAGTTCAGGTTAGCGGCGAGACTGCGGCGTCCAATCGGCTCATGGGACCTTACAACAGAAAGAATGCTGTATCGCTTTCTCATGACTTCAATAAGATCAGGCAGCAATTTTTGCTGTATGTTGATTAATTCTTTCATCCTGCATTCTCCTACCACGCTATTCGTTGGACTTAATTTGTCCCGCATAGTCATTTTATGTCCCATCGGAGAGTAAAAAAATCCTGGCGGTCAAACCAAGCTTTTTGAGTATGTTTTCTGAAGTCAAATTCATTTTAGCAAAAACAAAAACAACTTTTCAACAACTTTTACTTATTAAAAATTAGTAAGCGCTTTCTTTACGGAATTCTTATCGATTTGACCGTAACCGACTTCTTCTCCGTCAATCTCGACTACCGGAATCATGAGTCCGTACCGCTCCAGAAGCTCGTCATCGCTATAAATATCAATGGATTGGATCTTAAATGAAATCTCAGACTGAAGCTCCTGCAATAGTTTATGCGCTTTATCGCACAATGGACAATGTTGTTTCGTATAAAATATGATGGTTTTTTCATGCACCTTTATCATCCTTCCCTTTTTCCTGAAAAGTAAACTTGTTGCTACGCAGGCTAGCACCGAGCCAGTAGATTTTGCTTTTTGTTATCGTTAGCAATATTGCTTA
This sequence comes from Fictibacillus aquaticus, assembly GCF_002245695.1. Taxonomy (GTDB): domain Bacteria; phylum Bacillota; class Bacilli; order Bacillales; family Fictibacillaceae; genus Fictibacillus; species Fictibacillus aquaticus. The sequence goes on from NZ_NOII01000030.1 coordinate 3,359, forward strand.
TTAAGAATTCTGAGAAGTAGTTGATTTCCGTTTCAGGCGCACGCNNTCACCTGTCCCACTCGTCCCGCTGGAGTCGGCGCCTTACACTACAATCAACTTTATCAAAGAAGTAATCAAAGATGGTCAACAATGAGATTGACATGTAAAAAGCAATTAATCGAATGGAATAGAAAATTTTCATGAATTAAACGTCGAAGCTTAACTAATTTAGCAGCAATCTTTTTAATGAATATAATAATTTTAAATGAAGGTTTAATGTCGAGCAATAAAGCTACTCCATATTGAGCAGATTGTACTTTTTTTGCAGTGATTCTGGTGCGTTCTTAATCATTCTTTGTAAAATGAACGCAGCGACGGCCACTTCATCTAATATTCCGAAGAACAGCAGGAAATCTGGGATGATATCAAACGGGAATACCGCATATGCCGCAAAAAGGAGCAGTCCTGCAACTTTTTTAGGCAGACTGACTTTTGGTGACAAAAAGTAATCTTTTAAGAACGGGATGAACTTCCAGAATTTCAGAATGAATTTCAGTCTTTTGAAGGATTTGAACATCATATCAGAGCCTCCTTAAGATGCAGGTATTGCACGGCCAGTATGCCGAGCGTCAATTTTTTGTTCTATTTTTTCCAGCTCCGATTTATTTTTCAGAAGCTCCTCTTTATTCTTTTTTATTAGTGATTGTAAGTTATATTTCATTTTTTTCATTTCATTTTCTCTCCTATTTTTAATTTCTGGCACTTTGTGATAAGCATATCTAGCTTTTGGCTCTGCTTAATCGTTTCGTTGCTGTTGAGCCCCGTATTTTCAACGCAGACTGCGAGTTTATGTTTTTCTTTTGATATCTCGAGTGATATTGTTTTTTTATTGGTCATCTCCATCCTCCTTTAATAGCTGAACATGGCAGGGAGAACGAAAAAAACCTTTACCGGATCCGGTAAAGGTTTTCTGCATATATAAGCCTTTACCATATTGGCAAAGGTCTTGCTAACAACAATGAATGCTGCCAACAAAGCCGAGAGCACGAGCTCCGTAATGACGACTTTGCTGTAAAAGCTACTCCCCTTTTGGAGAACTATTCAACTATTTGACTACATCTTAAAATAGTTTGATTTGTCTGTCAATCAATATGCTACGCAAAACGCTTACGTTTTGACGAAGAGGGCAAAAGCAGCTCTTCACGGTATTTAGCAACTGTTCTTCTAGATATGGCAAGACCGGATTCCTTGCTCAGCAGCTCGCAAATTTGCTGATCAGACAGCGGCTTGTTCTTGTCTTCTTTTTCAATAAGTTCTTTTATTGCCTGCTTAGCTGAACTGGCCGAAGCTGTACCTCCATCATTCGTCTCTATCTTGGCTGTAAAAAAAGTTTTTAGTTCACGGGCTCCCGCTGGTGTCTGGATAACTTTATGTTTAACCGCCCGGCTTATTGTCGATTCATGCATCCCCGTTGCGTCAGCGATCTGCTTCAGTGTCAATGGCACGAGGTGCTGTCCTTTTCCTGAAAAATAGGACTCTTGGACTTTAACCACTTCAGACACTATTTTAATTAATGTCTGCCGCCTTTGTTCTACCGCTTTTTGCAGCCATTGAAACTTGGCGTACTGATCCTGCAAATATTTCGAAGGTCCATCTTTTTTAGCAATAAAGTGAACAGGTTCATAATCGCTGTTCAGCTTAACAGATGGATTGTACCGGTCATTAAAAGCGATTGAAAACTGACCGTTGCTATGATTGACTGTCACATCCGGATAAAGGTAGCCTTCTGTTCTTCCGTGTGCAAAAATTTTCCCTGGGCGCGGATTAAGTTTCTGGATAAAATCAGCTGCTTTTTGAATTTCATCCGGTGACGTTTGCAATGCTATGCTGATTTGTTTAATCTTACGTTCAGCCAGTTTATCTAAAAATGTTAAGACGAGCCGCCACGGAAGAGAGTTTTCCATCCCTTCAGCTGCTAGCTGCAGAAGAAGGCACTCCTGAATACTGCGGGCACCGATGCCAGCAGGCTCCATCTCCTGAATATGGCGGATCAGGTTTTCGATGGTTTCTTCCGGAACTGCGAAATGCTTCGCTGCTTCTTCACTCGATACGGTCAAAAATCCGTTATCATCAATGCTTAATATAATAAAGTCTAGCATCTTCCGTTCTTTTGCTGTAAGCGGCAGGAGGATGGACTGTTTTTGCAATGTTTCATGCAGCGTTTCTTCGCTGCTTATATATTCCTCAAATGACACCGGCATCCCCGCTGAAGGCGAGGTTTTTCTTTGACGCGGGCTTCTTCCAACAATACCCGCTGGCTCCACCACTTCTATAAGCGGATTCTCGTTCGCCTGTTCCTGCA
>NZ_NOII01000031.1 GCF_002245695.1 Fictibacillus aquaticus
TACTTGAAAAATAACAAAACCTGTTGGGATTAAAACAACCATAAATAGCAAAATAAAACTACCACTGATTTTAAAGGAAATTTTATTTTGAATCATATCTCTTCTCCAGGCGGATTAAACTTATATCCAATACCCCATACTGTTTTTATAGGGTTAAATGAAAGATTAGACCTTCTAAGCTTCTCCCTAATATTTTTCACATGGGTATCCACAACCCGTCCATCAAGTGAATAATAATGACCCCATATTTCATCCAAAAGTACGTCTCGTGTCATAACTTGTTTTGGACTATTCGCCAAAAATAATAACAATTCTAATTCTTTCGGTGTAAATTCAACCGGTAAACCATCTACAAATATTTCTCGTCCACTAATGTCTATTTTTAGATCCTTTATAATCAATTGGTTCTTTATTTCAGAGTTGGTTTGTAAAAAAGAAACCCTGCGGAATAGAGCTTGAACTCTAGCCAATAATTCATCCGGTTCGAACGGTTTGACAAGATAATCATCTGCACCGATATTTAATCCCAATATTTTATCCTTTGTATCAGAGAGAGCAGTAAGCATGATAATAGGAGTTATATTATTCATCTCCCTAATCTTTAAGCATACTTCCCAACCATCAAGTTCAGGCATCATAATATCTAATATCACTAAATCAATGTCCTGAGTATTGATGATTTCTATAGCCCTCTTTCCACTATCGGCTTCTATAAGTTCATAATAATCTCTTAGATAAATCTGCAGTAAGTTCCTCATTTCCCAATCATCATCAATTAGCAGAATTCTATTTTTCTCCATATAAACGCCTCTTTTTTATTTATTGTTTATTTATATAGGATGTACTTTTTGATATGTTTAAAGACACAGAAATAGCATTGTCGCATTATCATTGTTCCATATAGTTGTGTTCTTTTTATGAAGAAGTATAAGTTCAATGTAATACAATAACCTAAAAGTTAAACACGGCGAAATGAAACATATTCTTATTTTCTCAAAGGAAAAGAAAAACACCGTAAACAATGGCTCGACTGTTTACGGTTCTCTCATTAAATTTTTTCAGTTTTCAGTACTCGCATCGCGTTTAATACAGCTAGTAATGTTACTCCTACATCTGAGAAGACGGCTTCCCACATAGTAGCGATTCCAAATGCACCAAAAATAAGAAAAATACTCTTTATCCCCAGTGCAAAAACGATATTCTGCCATACGATACGCCGTGTACGTTTGGCAACCTTAATTGCTTCAGGAATCTTCGACGGTTCATCTGTCATGATAACAATATCTGCAGCTTCGATTGCTGCATCTGATCCCAAACCTCCCATTGCTATTCCAACGTCGGCTCTTGCTAAAACAGGAGTATCGTTTATACCATCACCAACAAAGATAACTTTTTCTTTGGATAGCTTTTGTTTGTCTAACTTTTCAATTTCCTCAACTTTTTGATGAGGTAATAGTTCTGTATACACTTCATCGATACCAAGTTCACGTCCCACTGCTTTTCCAACACTAGCAACGTCCCCAGTTAACATGATCGTTTTCTTGATACCAAGATTCTTTAACATTCTTATTGCATTTGCAGAATCTTCTTTTACCTTATCAGAAATGACGATATGTCCAGCAAAAATTCGATCAACAGCCACATACACGATTGTTCCTGTAACCTTTGGTTCCTCAAAGTCTATATTTTCTTTACTCATTAACTTCGCATTACCAGCTAATATTTCTTTCCCATCTACCGATACATGAATACCATGACCTGAAATTTCATTGTAATTTTGAATCTTACTTTCATTCACATCT
>NZ_NOII01000032.1 GCF_002245695.1 Fictibacillus aquaticus
ATTTCTAGAGAATACTGTCGATAGCTTTTTTTACGTTTGCATGGACGATGATGGATGAAAAGTCGATCCCAGCCTCCACAACCCTGACAGCAAGTTCCGTCCGTATTCCAGTAACGATGACTTCAATGCCCAGCAGTTTGAGAACATTATAAACATTGAAAATATGTCCGGCAACCTCTGTATCAATAGTGATTATTCCTGAAAAGTCAATAATCAGATATTTAATTTTCAAGCCTGGTATTTTAGGGACGACATTGTTCAGCAGGTGCTCTGTACGCTGATGATCAATCCCTCCTATTAAAGGCAGTACAGCAATGCTGTCCTGTATTGGAACAATCGGTGTAGACAGCTCGTTTATTTCTTTTTGTGTTTTAGAAATCAGTTCTTCTGTTTTCCGTTCAAATGCGAAAACCGTTTCATTAATGCTTAAATCTAGCATGTGATTCACTTTTTTCAGAACATCAATGACTTCATCCGTCTGAAGGCTAAATTCTCTACCCAAATCCATAACGAAATCTGAGAATACTAGACGCGTATCGGGGTACCTAACAAATATATCTGATATTCTGCCACGAGAATTGGCAGCTCGTTCGCCGTTTATCTTGCTCCATTCGATCAGTTCGTCAGGTGCTTCTCCCGGCAGATGAATCGAACTTCCTAAAAAACGCAAAAATTCAACGTACATATCTTTTGCAAGGTCGATTTCTATACGAGGGACATCAAAATCAAACTTTTTTATTATTTGCTCCACTAGATCTGACGCTAGAGGAACTGCGTTTTCGGTTAAATAATCGGCAACAGATTGCAGCGAATTCATGCTTTCACACCCTGTCTTCTCTTTGTTTTCGCTTAAAATGATATCTTCTTACTACATTAACATACCATTTATTTAAATAATATAGGATTATCCAACCTCTTTTCTGCTCTATCACTGGTGTGAAGAAGGTGAACAGAAAATTAATATAATTTATAGGCAGATGGTCCTTGGTGTAATCAAGCCTGTTTGCAGAGGAGGGAATGAAAAAGCTTTTGAATCATCTCGAAGGTTTGTCTTTTTAAAAGGCTGTTTTCTTAAACTGTGCTGCTACTAGAAATCAGAGAAGCTGTTGACCTCCGTTTCAGGCGCACGCTTTCCGCGGGGCAGGCGGTGAGCCCNNGTCTCACCTTCCTGCTTGTCCCGCAGGAGTCGGCACCTTACACTACGATCAACTTTTTTCAATGATGGATTCAAGATGAAAAGGCGTATGTGATGAAAGAACGAGGAAATAGCCCAAGGTTTACACGTTAGAATATTTGGGGGCAATCAAGCCGAAATTTCTTAAAATAATATCCCCAATACAAGGCTTCGCATGTGAGGATTCATGTGAAGCCTTGTTTTTTTTAAGTAATTCATTAAAAGGCATAAAAGGACTAAAGATAATTGACGGTTGTTATTCTAAACTCGAAACGGTCATACCGCTTCAAATTTACCCCCTTATGGTTTTTTTATGATTTGTGATGAAAACATTTAGTGATTGGAGCGGAAGGGTGCGAGACTCCTCGAAAATGAAAAGCGCATCCTTCGTGCGAGGTCTTGCCGCCACAGCTTTCCTTGTCCTGCGAGACTCACCGCACGCCCCGCGGAAATCACCGCACCAAACTTGTGAAAAGGACTTTTTCAGTGCCCTCCTCTCAGAACCTGCTATCTCTATTAAAATTTTAAGCTGTTCACTACATCCATCGCTTCCTTCCACAATTGCTTTGTCAACGCTCCTGCCTGGCACTCTTTGCTCATTGAGTAAGCCTGCCCTGCCCACATTGATGTCATATCAGATCGCCCTTGCTCTGCTGCAGCTTTCCTGATGTCGGATGTGACATAATGCTGTATGGGATACGGCAGATGTTCTGCTAGTTCATCCAGTTCCTCCATCATATAGTTCTGAATGCCGCGGGCATATTTCCCTGAAAATCCTTTTGTCAGTCCTGTCGGGACCTTGCTGTTGAGCAGTGTGTGCTTATGTATTTTTGAGGCTCCGCTTTCCTCAGAAGTTAAATAAGCAGTTCCAAGCATCGCTCCATCTGCTCCTAATGAAAAAGCGGCCGCTATTCCTCTTCCGTCCATGATCCCTCCTGCTGCCGCAATTGGAATTGAAACGGAGTCCGCGATAAGAGGAACGAGCGCAATCGTTCCTGTGAGCTGAGACAGAGGGTCACCAGAAAACGTTCCTCTATGTCCTCCAGCTTCACTGCCCTGAGCTGCTATAACATCCACTCCTGCAAGCTCGAGCTGCACGGCCTCATCAGCCGATGTCGCAGTTCCTGTAACAGTCGCGCCGTGCTTCTTTAATTTTTTCATCACAAATTCCGGCGGACAGCCGAAGGTAAAGCTAAAATGTTTTGCACCACATTCGAGCGCTGCTTCCAGCTGTTCAACAAATGAAAATGATGGCCGTGAAAAATCTTTCTTTTTCTCAAGCCCCAGCTTTTCTCTGAAATCATTCAGCTTGTTCTGCATAACATACACCTTATCCTCGCTGAAAACGGCTTCTGCTTCTGGCAAAAAAAGATTCACAGCAAACGGCTTGTCTGTCTGTTTTTTAACTGAATTGATCTGTCTTATTATCTCTTCCGGAGACATATAGCCAGCACCAATTGTGCCCAGTCCGCCTGCAGCACTTACTTCAGCTGCAAGTGCAGCGCCAGCAGGTCCGCCAGCCATCCCTGCCTGGATTATCGGTATGTCAATGCCAAATATTTTCGTCAGCCTGCTCTTCATCATTCCTGCACCCCCTTTAGATTTATCCTAATCATAACTTACGATAAGAAGCGGTATTTTTCCAGCGCTTACCTGTTTGAATGGGACGCGCTGGAAATGAATACATTTGAGTAAAAAGGTACAGGAGGGTCCTATGAAGGTTCGAAAAGCGATTATACCAGCTGCGGGACTCGGAACAAGGTTTTTGCCGGCAACGAAAGCACAGCCGAAGGAAATGCTTCCGATTGTGGATACACCTGCGATTCAATATATAGTGGAAGAAGCTGTCGCCTCAGGGATAGAGGATATCATTATCATTACAGGGAGAGGTAAACGGGCGATCGAAGACCATTTTGATATTTCATATGAGCTGGAGGAAACGTTAAGACAGCGTGAAAAAACAGACCTGCTCGCGAATGTCAGAAGAGTCTCTTCTATGGCTGACATCCACTATATAAGGCAAAAAGAGCCAAGAGGTCTCGGCCATGCAATCAGCTGCGCACAGCGGTTCATCGGAAATGAACCCTTCGCTGTCCTGCTAGGGGATGATATTGTGAAATCAAGTGTACCGTGTCTTCAGCAGCTGCTTGCGGTATACGAACGATATAATACATCCGTAATTGCTGTACAGCAGGTGCCTCCGCAATCTGTGTCCAAATACGGCATTATCTCACCGAAAGGCAGTCCCGTAGATGACAGCCTGACTTATATTGAAAACATGATTGAAAAACCAGGAATACATGAAGCTCCTTCCAACCTCGCCATAATCGGCCGCTATGTGCTGCGTCCAGATATATTCCCNNCTCGAGAAGATCGAAGCAGATAAAAGCGGAGAGATTCAGCTAACTCAGGCACTGAACAGCTTAAACGAAAAGCAGGCCGTATTGGCATGTGAATTTTCAGGCACCCGTTTTGATGTGGGAGATCCAGAAGGGTTCATAAAAGCCACTCTAGAGTTTGCGCTTGAAAGAGATGACATGACATCAGACCTGATTGATTATATGGAGAAGCTGCTTATGAGTAAGAAAGCAACCGTTTTTTAAGTATTAGCCGCTTTAAAAACAAACCATTTCTGTCCTGCATAGTTAAGCAGTGTATATAAACAAGCCCCCATCAGCATCGCCATCGTTTCTGTGCGTGCAAAAAAAAGCAGTTCAGCTGCTTTTTCAGCGATAGAGTAAGCTGCAAAATAACAGAGCACACCCGTAATGAAGAAACGGACGATAGACGAAAATACCGGTGCATTGCTGCGGAAAGTAAAACAGCGGTTAAGGTAATAGCTGATGAATAACCCTGCGGTATTACCAGAAAAAGTGGCTGCATAATAACTGAAATCAGCAAGGTGATAAAGTACGAACATTATGGAAACCCCTGCAGCTGTATTCACAGTCCCGGCAGCAAGAAACCTGAAGAAGGAGCGGCTCATAAATACTTCCGTTTATTTCGCAGTCTATATTTTAGCTGCTCCTGCCGCTTAGCAGGCTGAGGTTCCAGTAAGTTAGTCTCTATCGTAAATCTTGGCCGCCGCTTTACTTCTTTAAAAATCTTGCCTATGTATTCCCCGATAAGGCCTAAACTTAGGAGCTGTATACCGCCGATAAACCANNAGTTTTTGAACTGCAGCATATCCCCCCGCAGCAGCACCCAGTATCAAAACAGCCGCACCGCCTGCTGTAATCAGCCTGATCGGCCTCACACTGAACGAGGTAAGGCCATCCAGTGCAAACGAAATCATTTTTTTCAGCGGATATTTTGTTTCTCCCGCGAGCCGTTCTTTTCTTTCATAAGATACTGCAGCTGTTTTGTAGCCGACTAAAGGAACGATTCCTCGTAAAAATAGGTTGCTCTCCGTATATTTGAGCAGCTCTTCCGCAGCACGCTTACTCATGAGCCGGTAATCTGCATGATTGAATACAAGATTTATGCCGAATCTGCTCATCAGTTTATAATAAGACTCCGCGCTAAACCTCTTAAACCAGCTGTCTTTTTCACGGCTGCTGCGTACACCGTAAACCGTATCATATCCTTGATGAAATAATTGAATAAAGTCTGGAATGACATTAATGTCATCCTGCAGGTCTGCATCGATCGAGATGATGCAGTCTGAGCACTCTTTTGCCGCTTGTAACCCAGCCAGCAGTGCGTTCTGATGCCCTGCGTTCTTTGCCA
>NZ_NOII01000033.1 GCF_002245695.1 Fictibacillus aquaticus
GAGGAGACGCTGATACAGCTCTTTGTTTCCTCCTCCTCCAGGGATGAGCCCTACACCCACTTCTACAAGACCCATATATGTTTCGGAGGCCATCTGCAATCTCGCTGCTGGAAGTGATACTTCTACTCCGCCTCCAAGCGTCATGCCAAAGTTTGCCGCAACAACAGGCTTTTTGCTGTAACGTACGCGCCCCATAGTCTGCTGGAACTGGCGGACCATCATATCCAGTTCAAAGAAATTGTCATCCTGAGCTTCCATCAGGATCAGCATTAAGTTCGCTCCAACACAGAAGTTCTTGCCCTGGTTTCCGATAACAAGGCCCTCGTAATTTTTTTCCACTTCATCAAGTGCCTGATGGATCATCATGATGATGTCTGGCCCGATCGCGTTATTTTGCGAGGTGAATTCTAGACAGGCTACACCGTCGCCAAGATCAATCAAGCTAGATCCGCCGTTTTTCTTGATTACATTGCCTTTTTCCTTTAATCCGCTGAGATGGATCACTTTTTCATTTTCAATAACAGGTGTATATGATCCATGATGATAGTAAGATCTGTCGCCATTTTCCTTTTTATAGAAAGATTCATTTCCTTCTGCGATCATGCTTTGAACCCAGTGAGGTACGGTTTCTCCTTCTTCAGCCATTTTTTCCACTGATTGCTTAAGACCGATGGCATCCCAGATCTCAAAAG
>NZ_NOII01000034.1 GCF_002245695.1 Fictibacillus aquaticus
AATGTCTGAAATTATCTTTACCCGTTCTCCCCTTTTAAAACGCACTGTATCATGAATTGAACTGACAATAATGATGTCTTTTACATGCGGCAGAAGAGCACAGGCTGCGTGCTCATAGAAAAAGCGTCCTTCATATTCCGCAAAAGCCTTCGGGCTGCCAAACCTGGATGACTGACCGCCTGCAAGGATGATTCCCGTAATGTCATTCATCATCCCCCGCTGACAGGAGGAATAAGCGCGACCGTATCGCCGCTCTTCATCACGTCTCCTGGCTCCGCATACTCCTCATTGACCGCCACCATGCAATCTTTGTTAATCCCGTAACGGTCGTGCATGTCCTGCAAAAAATCCTGGACGGTAAGCTCTTCGTTTTCAAGCAGCAGTTCATCAGAACCTGTCAGTTCTTTAATATGAGCGAAGCAAAGCACCTTAATCATGAAATTCCTCTCCCTCCGGTTTGCCTGATGGATAGCTCACCGTTTCCAGCTGGTCTCCGATCCATTCTTCACCGTTCTCATAATGCTCTTTTTTCCAGATAGGAACGATCTGTTTAATCCGCTCGATCGCATATTCGTTCGCTGCATACGCATCCTTTCGATGAGGTGTTGAAACAGCGATAACGACCGCAATCTCTGAAATATCGAGACGCCCGATGCGATGGGTGATCGCCGTTCTTGCTTCTGGCCACTTCTCTTGAATTTCTTTTCCGATTCTCGCAAGCTGTTTTTCGGCCATAGAAGGATAAGCTTCATATTTTAGGTAGAGAGTGCGCTTGCCTTTCGTAAACTCTCTGACTGTTCCAATAAAATTGGTGACTGCTCCCGCTTCTGGCCGTATTACCTTCGCCATTACATCTTCAACTGAAATAGGCTGGTCTGTCACACGATATAAAGTGTCTTTCATTCTATCACACCCGATATATATTCTGTGAACCACGGTATATAACGTTCTTCTTCCTCTATCAAAAAAACAGGGTACTTTCCGCTGCTCTTGAACGGAAAATAACTGATCACTGCCTGTATATTGGTGAGCTCTTCGAGAAGAGAGAGATGGTCTTTTTCTTTTACCATCACGATTTTCGGCAGATCGGCCGTTTTAAAGCCTTCGACTAGAATAAGGTCAATCTCCATTTTTTCATAAAATGAAAGCATTTCAGAAAGACTCCATTCCCTTTTTTGTGCCGTAAACGTAAAGGTTCCGCCACCTTCTACACCTGTAACGGCAGCCCCTGCTTCCCGGTGCCTGCCGCTGTCTTTCTGATCATCAATTATAAGCGGGGTGCCCCCGTGGCCATGGTGCTTTAGCGTGCCCGCCGCCCATCCTTTTTTAGAAGCTTCCTCAATCAACCGGCAAACTAAAGTGGTTTTTCCGCTGTTAGAGTATCCTGCAATCTGCAATACTGGCTTTTTCAGCTCCATGGCCATTCACTGCCTATCTGATCTTCAAGCAGCAGAACATCTACTGTGTCGCCTTTGGTAAATCCTCTTGTCCCGCCTGGCAGTACGATCAATACGTCCGTTGCAGCGAGAGAGGTGACCGCATTGGATTTATTGAATCCGCTTGGCACAGCTGTCATTGTGACTCCTGAAAAACCAAGGCTGCCCCTCACAAAACGTGTGAACGGATTAGCTTTTGTAAAATCCTCAGCCAGCACTGCCTGCATCTTCCGTAAATGCGGTTTTTGTGAAAACAATGCTTTGTTTATCACTGGCCTTGTGAAAAGTTCAAACCCGACATAACAAGCGGAAGGATTTCCTGACAGTCCAAACAGAAATTTGCCTTCCCAGGCTGCGACTGTCGTGACACTTCCCGGCCGCATCGCCACTTTATTGAACAGCACCTCTGCACCCATCTTTTCGTATATAGCCGGAAGGTAATCAAAATCACCGACTGAAACACCGCCTGTTGTGATAAGCATATCGACCGACTGAGACGCCGTTTTAATCGATTCATAGCAAGTGTCAAAGTCATCCGGCAGCTTGCCGAAATACCGTGCCTCACCGCCAGCCCGCTGTATTTGCGCACACACCATATGGCCGTTGCTGTTCCGGATCTTTCCTGGCTCGAGAGGATCAGAAACCTCCAGCAGTTCGCTTCCCGTGGCATACACACCAATAACCGGCTTTTTTGCAGCGCTCACCTCGTGATAGCCGAATGTTGCAAGATTAGCGACAACTCCGGGATTAATCATCTCCCCTTTTCGAGCGATCACCGATCCTTCCTGTGTATCTTCTCCCTTGAAGGAAACGTTGTCGCCGCTTTTATAGGAACGTTTTATCGACATATATGCACCGTCCTCACGCTGAAACTCATTTGCGAGTTCAAGCATGACAACAGCGTCGCACTCTTCCGGCAGCTGTGCCCCCGTCATGATACGAACCGCTTCAAAAGCACCGACTGTTTTGTCAGTCACGTATCCTGCTCCGATCTCATCAACGACTTTAAAGCTTACAGAGTTATCCAGGCTCGCATCCTTAGAATCTTCCGACCGGATCGCAAAACCGTCATATGGTGACCGGTCAAACGGTGGAACAGGATGTGTGGCTGTAATATTTGCAGCAAGCCTTCTGCCGTATGCATCATCTATCTGTACTGTTTCTGATTGTCCGTCCCTTGCATGCTGCATCACTCTTTGAACAGCTTCTTCTATATGTATTGGTTTTCGTCTTTCCACCATGCAAAACAGCTCCTGTTTTTTGGATAAAGCTTTTAGTCGTGCTGCCGGTTAAAATAGGTGATCAAACTCAGCATGATAAAAGCTATTGCAATACTGATCAGCACATAGTTTAACGCCAGCTTCGTGTCTCCTGATTCAATTGCGACATAAATGGCGGTTGGAATCGTCTGAGTCTTACCGGGCAGGTTGCCCGCAAACATGAGTGTCGCGCCAAACTCGCCGAGAGCGCGTGTAAAGCTTAATATCACACCTGCCACCAACGCACGTGCTGCCAAGGGGACTGAGATACTTATAAACACACGCCAGTTTGAGGCTCCGTCAACTTTCGCCGCTCCTTCAAGGTCTTTATCAATGCTCAGGAACCCAGCTTTTGCAGATTGAAACATGAGCGGAAATGCGACAACAGAAGCTGCGATGACAGCGGCCCATGGCGTGAACAACAAAGTATGACCGAACAGCTCCTGAATAAAACGTCCGGGAGCACTATTGTTGCCGAACATTACGATAAGCAAAAAGCCGATCACGGATGGCGGCAGTACGAGCGGCATTAAAAGTAACGTCTCAAGAAGCATTTTGCACTTAAACTTTTTTGCCGCGAACAGCTTTCCGAGCGTCGTTCCTGCAGCAAATACAATAACTGCCGCGATACAAGATACGGAAAGTGACAGCTGTACCGGAAACCAAAATTCTTCGTTCATCATTCCACCTGCTTGCGATTAATGCTGCTTTTGTAACGGGCTAAACCCTTTTTGTGCGAATAATTTTTGAATGTGTGGCTGATTGAGATATTCAAGGAATGCTAGCGCTTCTTCCTTATTTCTGCTTTTAGCTGTGACGCCTCCGGTATAATGAATATCGCCGTACAGCCGGCGGTCAATTTCTTCGATAATCCGAACCTTGCGAGTAGAAAGGGCATCTGATTTATAAACCACTCCTGCACTCGTACTGTCCTGCTCCACAAGCGTAAGCACATGGCGGACGTCCTTCGCGTAAATCAGACGGTTTTTAAGCGTTCCCCAAATATCCATACTTTCAAACGCTGATTTCGCGTAATCTCCAGCCGGTACAGCTTTTGGTGTCCCAATAGCGATCTGACCTTTATTTTCAAGTACTTCCTCCATACTTGTGAAGCGATTTTTTTTAGAAGTGATGAGTACCAATGAGTTATCTACGAAAGGCTGGCCGGTTCCTTTTGCAAGAAGCAACTCCTTCTTCAGCGCCTCGGTATGTATTGGTGATGCAGAAAGAAATACATCGACAGGCGCACCTTGTTCGATCTGCCGCTGCAGCATGCCTGAACCGCCATAGTTGAATGTCAGCTTCACATCAGGATGCTTTTTCTCATATTCTTTTTTTACTATATTCATCATATCCTGAAGGCTGGCAGCAGCAGAAATGCTGAGCTCTTTCTTCTCGCTGCCGCCACATCCGTTCAGCAATAAAAGCAATGCAGTGAAAACGATAAAATACTTTGTTTGAAAAATCTTCACTGTTCCCTCCGTTACTTTCTAGCCAAAAATGCGGTGATAAATTTTTTTAGCTTCTATTACATCCTTCGTGCCATGAACCAGGACACGCCCGTCGTAAAAAACCGCCATCCGGTGATCATCAAAAAAGATAGAAAGCAAATAAGGATTGCGCTGCACATACATGCCCTGCTGTGAAAGCTTCGTTTCCAGCTGCTTTAAATCAACCGCTATTTTGGAAGCTGGCCGCAGCTGAACCGTATCTCTTCCGCAAAGGACGGAGGTGTTCATCAGCCGCTCTTTTGATAAAAAAGGATAAACTGGATTCTCACCGCATGAAGGACAATCATTTTTCTTAAGCTTGCTGACACCGACCTCACTGTGCATGTTGCTCCACAAATTAAACGTAACAAGCTTCTGCCGCAGAGCCTCATAGTCCCCTACTAATACTTTCAATGCTTCTGCCGCTTGATAGGCGACCACCATCCCGACTGCCGGACTGATAATGCCTGCTGTATCGCACGTCTGGCCTCCTGATGGTGTGCTTTTCCACAAACATTGAAAACATGGCGTTACATCAGGAACGACGGTAAACGTCATGCCATAGCTGCCTACACATGCTCCGTATATCCATGGAATCTTGTATTTTTGCGATACATCATTAAGGATCAGCCTTGTCTCAAAGTTATCCGTCGCGTCGATGATCAAGTCCACATCATCAGCCAGCTCCTCAAGCTCGAGGAAAGACACATCCTCAATAATCGCATTTATCGTGACGTCTGAATTCACTGCTTCGAGCCGCGACTTAGCAGCCGCCGCTTTAGGAATCCGCTCTGCTGCATCACGTTCGCTGTACAGCTGCTGGCGCTGCAAGTTGCTCGCCTCCACATAATCACGGTCCACGATGGTCAGTTTCCCGACACCTGCCCTGACGAGCGCCTCCGCATTTCCCGTTCCAAGCGCCCCTGCGCCGATGAGGAGTACATGCTTGGAAGAAATGCTTGCCTGTCCTTCCGTTCCTATAGGTTTAAAAAGCGTTTGTCTTGAATAACGGTCGTGCAGCATCTCGGCCTCCATCTTTCATGTTTCTTTATGTAACAGTATAACAAAGGAAAGAGCGAATACTTTGAAAAAACACTTTTCAATTGTATGTTTCTGATAGTTTTTCTTATTGAAAACACCTGCTGCGGGCGGAAATGATTCTTCAGAGAGCTAAAATCCGTTGTTCGGGAGCCATAAATTTCTTATATTAAGCCAAGATCTACGTTTAGAAAGCCAAAATGGAAAAACAAAAAACCCGCCATCATGTGACGGGTTCTTTCAAAAATCAGCTAATCCTGCCCAACCGGTAAACCTCCCGTTTTTCCACAAGAGGCTCAATGCTGTTACGGTATTCGCCATAATGCGGCGAGTTAATATGTGACTGCAGCGCTTCTTCATTCTGCCAGATTTCGTAAAGCACGAAAACGCTGCTGTCCTCTGCTGACTGATGAAGCCTGTATTCTTGGCACCCTGCT
>NZ_NOII01000035.1 GCF_002245695.1 Fictibacillus aquaticus
AGATAATACCTGGTCCCCCTTCCCTCAGCTCGTTTCAACCGAAAGGCCGGACAGAGTAGTATCCATGATGAATCTTGGGCAGGTCGCGATTCTTTCCGAGGGCTCCCCGCAGGCGCTTCTCGGTCCTGCTACTGCAGCTGAATTCTTTATGTCTCCTGAGGATTATTATTTAAACTGGCTGCTCGGTTCAACGTTCCGCGTCATCAGACTGCTGTCGGTATTGTTTTCAACGTTTGCTACACCACTTTATGTTGCGGTGTTAACGTACCATTACCAGATGATACCGAAAGATTTGCTCGCGCCGTTGATCACTTCGCGTGTGAACATCCCTTTCCCGCCGATACTCGAAGTGTTCTTTCTCGAGCTGACGATCGAACTGCTTCGTGAAGCTGGAGCGAGACTGCCGACAAAAGTAGGTCAGACTCTTGGTATCGTAGGAGGTATCGTAATCGGGCAGGCATCCGTGCAAGCAGGGCTAACAAGTAACATCCTTCTCATAATCGTATCTCTTGCGGCACTTGCCTCTTTTACAACACCTGTATTTAAAATGGCAAACACCATCCGTGTTCTGCGTTTTCCGTTTATATTATTCGCAGCAATCTGGGGAGGGGTTGGCCTTATGGTTTGCTTCTGTTTCGTAATGGTTCATCTCCTGCGACTTGAATCATTGGGCAGGCCGTATATGTTTCCAATCTATCCTCTTCGTTTTAATGAATTGAGCGATTCTATATTAAGACTTCCATATAATATGATGAATTTGAGACCGGCTAATGCGGCAGCAGAGAACAAAAAAAGGTTCGATAAAAAAGAGGCTGTGAAAAATAAAGACATTGATGAATAGGGTGTAATGCATGGTTCGTTTCTTTTTAATAGCAGGTTTATTCATGATCTTTCTTATAAACATCAGCTTGCCGAGCGAAATTATCGATGAACTGCAGCTTATTCAAGCGATAGGCTATGACAGGGAAGAAGGAGATCAGATTAGGGGAACAGCGACATTCCCTCTATTTAATCCGGATGGAACGGTGAAAGCAGAAAAATTCACGAGCGTCTCGAATACATCTCGGTATTTCTTATCCAAGATCAATACACAGTCACCTAAACCGCTGACAACCGGCCAGCTGAGGATTGTGCTGTTTGAAAACAAATTTGCAGAGAAGGGCGTGCTTGAGATCGTTAACACGCTTTACCGTGATCCGAACATAGGAAACACCCTTCACATGGCAGTGGTGGAGGGCAGTACTTCGAAGCTTCTGAAACAAGATTATGCTGCCAACCCATTAGCCGCCATATATATGACTGAATTGATCGAGCAGAACATCAAGACGGAAAATCTGCCTAAAACGAATCTGCATGTTTTTTTATATAATTTCTACGGAAAGGGAATGGATCCTTATCTTCCATTGTTAAAAATGGGGAAAAACAAAATTAAGCTTCAAGGAATTGCTCTTTTTAAAGAAGACCAGTATGTGGGAAAGCTGAACCATAATGAATCTTTTGTGTTTAAGATGCTAGTTGATGGATCGAAAGCAGGAAGATATGAAGTCAAATTGAAAAGAGGCAAGGAAAAAGGCTATGGTGTGATACGAAATATCAGTGCCAAGACAAAATACCATGTTGAGAAAACGAATGGAAAGCCAAAGTTTACCCTAAATGCCACTATTCTCGGAGAGATTCATGAATATCCTCATTGGCTCAACCTCGAGCAAAAGCCTAGTATTGATCTAGTGGAGTCTGCTTTCAAAAAAGAAATTGATATGCAGGCTGCTGCTATGGTTTCAAAATTTCAAGAGCTTGGAATTGACCCGCTTGGTCTTGGCGATCAGTTAAGGCGGCGCGAAAGAGGCTGGGATTTCGCGAAATATCGGGAGCAATATAAAGATATGGAAATCAACGTTTCAACGAAAGTAAAAATTGTCCAGACAGGCATTATTGAATAAGAATTTTGGATTGATGGTCAAAAAAAGAAACTTCCTCCGAATATATTTAAAGTTATTCGTTAGGCGGATAGCGCATCAAGGAGGAATGATCATGAACCGCACAACAGACGAAAAAATTAAAATTCGAAATCATTGGTTTAAAATTATCTTGATCAGTTTATTTGCGATGGTCCTGATGTTTAAAATTGCTGTAACTAAATTTACGTTTCACTTTGCAGACCTTCTTTCGTTTATCTTAGCAATTTTTGCTATTAGCATCAGCGCGATGTTCTACACAAAAGTGAATGAAGCGCTGCGTGCTGCTGCAATTGGGACAAAAGATCTGCTTCCGTCAAAAAAGAAAAAGAACGAACCTGAAGCAGCCTTTACAGAAGAAGATGATGTTGAAGAGGAAGAAGCAGAAGGATACGCTGATCTGCCTGATAATGAACGTAATCAGCTTGAACGCAGAATGCTAGACTTGAATGAACAGCTCAAGCGCGTGAGGCAGGTGCAGAATGAAATCGTGGAAAGGCTGTCAATGAGCGAAGAACTTTCTGAAGACGACCGCCGTGACTACCTCGATTACCTGCTCGAGAAAGAAAAAGAAGCCGTTTTGGCAGAAAAAGAACTCGAAGCTATTGAAATAAGCCTTCAGCCTCAATTGCTGAATGAGGAAGGTCTTGCGGAAGATGAGTGGGATGAAGATGGCGACCGGATCCCTGACACTGCAAGAAACACGAAAGAAATCGTCCAGCTTCTCGGGAAAGAATTTGTATTGAACGCATCCTTTGAACAATTGAACCATAAAATGCGTGAAATACAGCCTAATATATCTCCTGAAGCTGCAGAATATTTAAAAGAAAACGATCTCGTTGATTCATTCTTTAACGTCAGCCGCAAAGGCTTGAAAGAGTTCCGAAAAATCGCCCGGAAGTTCAGCTACAATGACGGGATGAAACTATTATCCAAAGTTGTCCAGCGCAGCAAATAAGAGCAAAAAGGAGATGCCCCGGAAGGGAGGCATCTCCTTTTTGCGTTTGGGGTACGGTACCATTTAAAACAATAGGAATATTAATGCCAGAATTTCTAAACGGTACCGTACCCCCAAGTCTAAAACAAACCAAAAAATGTGACGATTTGTTCCAAGGACTTGCTGATCGTTTCAAACATCATTTCTCCCATGACTTTAAATAGAATGCCTGTAAGGATGTACACGATCAAACTGCCATAAAGAGGATCGAGTCCTGTAGAGGTTTTCCTAAAATAACTCGAGATGAATAGCGGAGGGACGAGCAAGATAGAACCAGCGAAACCAGCCAGCAAAAAATAGAAAGAAAATTCTCCGCTGTTCATTAAGATGAAAAGGAGCGAAATGGCAAGCATCGCCGTGAACGGGATAAGCATACTGCCGAAACGGCCGATCGATTCCTTGAACGTTATTTGATTTCTTCCCATTAAGACAGCAAAAAAACTGAAGGAAGTGACCAGTAAGATAAAGACTCCATAAACGAGAGCTGGCTTGATCACATATTCAGCAAATGATANNAGTCAGTCCCAATGCTAATGCTGCTGATTTCTTTCAGAAAGAAGTAATAGATGAGCGGAATGAGCAAAGCATACAGTATGATTGTGATGACTCCATTGATGAACTGGCTGCTTCCGGCTGCTGAACTGCTGCCAAAGGGTGCTTTTATAACAGATAGAAAATAATGAAAATACATCTTGGAAATATCTTTCGTCTTTTCAAGATAAACGCTCTTTTGTTCGGACGTTTGAGCAGGGAGTGCTGCAGAAGCAGCGTGGCCTGCGGCAGGCGTGTCGGCCGCTGCCAGTCTTGCGCCGCAATTCTCGCAAAAATTCCCTCCGTCATTTTGGTGCTGGCAATTTGAACAGATCATTCGCATACCCCTTTCAAAGATAATTGTTTCCTACGGACTGATTACAACGGGATTGTTTATGGCGAAGCTGTTTTTTTCGATTGTTTGGTAAACAATCCAGTTTTGA
>NZ_NOII01000036.1 GCF_002245695.1 Fictibacillus aquaticus
CAAAGCTGTGTTAGTATTCATTGTTGATATTTGCAATTATACGAACTTTTGTTCTATAATGTTAGTAAAAGACGGTGCAAAGTAGGTGTAATCAGTGAAAGTTAGAGATATTATTAAAGCTATTCAAGATCTTAATCCAGGAGACAAACATCGTTTACGTGCGTATTTGATTGATTCTCTTACTGCGTCCTCCTCAACAGGAAATGTGTTAGATGAAATCTCGGAACGTAAGAACAAGGAAGGCTACCACTGCCCGCATTGCGAATCTGAGCATATTGTTCAAAATGGTAAATACACTACCATCGTTGATGGTGAAGAAGTTGAAAAGCAACGATACCTTTGTAAAGCTTGTAAAAAGACGTTTACTGATCTTACAAATACCACTTTGTACCGAACTCGTCGTCTAAATAAATGGGTCAAGTTCGTAGAATGTATGATAGATGGATACTCCCTACGTAAAGCAGCAGAACTAATGAATGTTAATAATTCAGATGATGATTCAGATGATATTTCTTACGTTACTTTATTTTACTGGAGACATAAGCTACTATCTTCATTAAGTAAAATGGAAATCTCTGATTTTCAAGGTATTGTGGAAATGGACGAGACTTATTTTCTTTACTCTCAAAAAGGGTCTAGAGATATTAAAGACAGAGAACCTCGGGAACGAGGTGGAGTTGCCAAAAAACGTGGAATAAGTAATGAACAAGTCTGTGTATTAGTGGCAAGGGATCGGGATAAAATAACCTTTTCTCAAGCATTAGGAATGGGTCGATTAACAAAAGAACAATTAGATAAAGCTATCGGTCATAAACTTTCTATTAAAAACGTCTTATGTACCGATTCTTGGCGTGCCTTTAAAACCTATGCTACTGAAAAGGGCATGGTTATTCATCAATTCAAATCAGATGGTAAAATCCGTACTAGAGGGATTTATCACATCCAGAACGTCAACAGCTATCACAGTAGACTAAAAGGATGGATACAACGATTTAAGGGTGTTGCAACGAAGTATCTAAATCATTATCTTACATGGTTCCAAGTACTAGAAGCCATTCATCACCAAAGAAATGACGTTAATATAAAAGATTTGATCATTAAAGGGAATTTAATCCCAAATTTGGAAACGTATGATACACTTAGGTTATCTAGATTAGCGATGTAAACATATTTCTTGTTCAACTAACGGGAGTTTAGTTAAAGAAGGATATGATTGATAAGATTTAGTTAGGTAGGTGAGAAAATGATTTATTATTCTGGTACACCAACATTAGAAACGGATCGATTAGTTCTGAGGAAGATTGAGCTTTCAGATGCTCAAGCTATATTTGACCATTGGCTTTCAGATGATCGCGTAATGGATAATCTTATAAAAGGAGCACACAAGTCTGTATCGGAAACAATTGAGAGGGTAAAAGAAATCTTAGGTAAGTATGATACACAAGAGTTCTGTTATTGGGGTATAGAGCTGAAAGCAAGTGGTGAATTGATTGGAGCTATTGATCTCTTTAATTTTGATAGCATGACTGAGAATTGTGAAGTAGGCTATTCAATCGGTTATAAATGGTGGAATAAGGGGTATGGAACTGAGGCATTAAGAGCTGTAATTGAATTTGGCTTTAGACATATGAATATTCACAAAATATCAGCAGCACATAATACTGATAATCCAGCCTCTGGAAAGATTATGCGTAAAGTTGGAATGGAACAAGAAGGAACCTTAAAACATATGATTCGCAATGCCAAGAATCTTTATAAGGATTGTGCTGTCTATGGGCTTCTTCAGGAAGATTATTTAAAAATGGAGTTATTGGACTAACGGGAGCGTTAGTTTAATAAAAACAGTTAGGCTGTCATTAATGGCAGCCTAATTTAATTGTAACAAATCAACATTAAACACTAACACAGCG
>NZ_NOII01000037.1 GCF_002245695.1 Fictibacillus aquaticus
GATCGCGCGTCTTGGCGTTAGAGCCTTTGTGGAAACAGAAGTCGCAATCGAGTTAGCTGTATCATGAAACCCGTTAATAAAATCAAATGCCAGCGCCCCGATAACAACTAGGACTGTAATTAGAAGAATTGTATCCATACCAGCCACCGTTACGCGTTTTTCATGATGATAGATTCAAGTGTATTGGCAACGTGCTGGCAGCTGTCGGCGATTTCTTCAAGAATGTCGTAAATTTCTTTGTATTTCATGACTTTGATCGGATCCTTTTCTGTTGCGAAGAGCTGACGGCGAGCTTCACGGTAAAGGTCGTCACACTTTGATTCATAATCTTTAATTTTAATAGCATGCTGGCGCATATCCAGCAATTTCTTATCTGCAAGCAGGTTCACAGCAAGCAGGATTTCATCCGCGCTAAGCTTGATGTTCTCAACAAACTTAACCATGTACTCATCGGGATTTGTAATAGCGTATATATCAAACAATGCTGAAGAGCCTTCAATTCCATCGAGAATATCATCCATGCTCATCGCAAGCTGGAGGATGTCTTCTCTTTCGATTGGTGTGATAAACACTTTGTTGAGCTCTGTGATGACTGTGTGTACATATGAGTCGCCCTTAGATTCAAGGTTCTTTAAGTGATCTGCAAATTCACGCAAGCTGCTTTCGTTCTTAATCTTAAAATCGTGGAAATACTCAGCAGACACCTTTAGGTTGCTGGCAATATCCGTAAGCATGACAGAAAACTTTTCCTTTTTCTTGTTTAACATTGTACCCTCCGAAAAATTAGAAATATAAATCCTTTTCTTTATCTGTTTTTCCTGTGTCCCGCTTTTTCTATTTTTACAAGCACTTGGCCACCCAAAACATTATATATAATCAAAGCGAAAAATGAAAGTTTCTGTCGATTTTGATAAGAAATTAACAAAATCTTTACATAGAGTTTACAATTGGTTCATTTACCCTCCTTTTAATATCCTAAACCTATTATGAAAGCGCTCTATTTTTCTTAACAATTTAATGGGTTGTCTGAATATTCTTTTCTCTGTACAATTGTCCGTATCAATAAAACAAATGTACACGTGGAAAGAACACGCATCTGGAAAGGATGAGACTATTGGGAGAACATGTAGCAATCGGCATACTAGGACTAGGAACTGTTGGCAGCGGGGTCGTGAGGATGGTGCACGGACACCAGGAGGAACTTCAGCACAAGGTGGGCTGCAAGGTTGTCGTGGAAAAAGTACTCGTCCAGGATCTTGAAAAAGAACGGCGCGTTTCACCTAAACAGGAATGGCTGACGCTTGATCCTGATGACGTGCTAAGCAACCCGAATATTGATGTAGTTATTGAGGTAATGGGCGGTATCGGCCTTGCAAGAAAGTATATTCTACAGGCGCTTAACAACGGCAAGCATGTCATCACAGCCAATAAAGACCTGATGGCGCTTCATGGTGCTGAGCTTCTAAAAACGGCAGCAGACAACGGGTGTGACCTATTTTACGAAGCAAGCGTGGCGGGTGGAATCCCGATTATCCGGGCATTGAAGGAAGGGCTAGCTTCCGACAGAATCACAAAAATGATGGGGATCGTAAACGGAACAACGAATTATATCCTGACAAAAATGGATAAACAGCAGCTTAGCTTCCAAGATGTATTAAAAGAAGCGCAGGAGCTCGGTTTTGCTGAAGCGGATCCTACTTCAGATGTAGAAGGACTCGATGCTGCAAGAAAAATGGCGATCTTGTCTACCCTCGGCTTCTCGATGAATATTCATCTTGATGATGTAGATGTAAAAGGGATCACAGGAGTTACGAAAGAGGATATTGATTATGCCAGACAGTTCGGCTATACGATCAAGCTGATCGGCAACGCTCGAAAAGATGATGGCAAGGTCGAGGTAAGCGTTGAGCCTACTCTTCTGCCTGATACTCACCCTCTTTCATCTGTGCACAACGAATACAATGCCGTATACATTTACGGAGAAGCTGTCGGTGAAACGATGTTTTTCGGCCCAGGTGCAGGTGAACTTCCTACTGCAACATCCGTCGTATCCGACCTTGTAGCAGTGATCCGTAACATGAGGCTTGGCGTAAACGGAAAAAACGATGTAGCGCCTCAGTATGAGAAGCAACTAAAGCCGCTTGATGAGATACACGGGAAATTTTATTACCGTCTTCATATTAAAGATGAAGCAGGAACGTTTTCTGTACTCGCTTCTCTATTCGCAGAGAACGGTGTCAGCTTAGAAAAGCTGCTTCAAAATCCTACAAGCAGCAAAGGAACAGTTGAGGTCGTGATTGTCACACATGGAACAACAAAACAGCGTGACAGCCTTGTATACAGCCAGCTTTTAAAATCAGACGCCGTTTATGGCATCGAAAGCCATTTCCGTGTGGAAGGAGTTTCAGCATGAGAAAACTAGGTTTAATCGAAAAATATAAACCATATCTTCCTGTAACTTCGGATACACCACTGCTTTCGCTCCTAGAAGGAGAAACTCCCCTTATCCCGCTGAAAGTTCTGTCAGAAGAATGGGGAGTCCGGCTTTACGCCAAGTATGAAGGGGCAAATCCTACTGGGTCCTTNNAAGACCGAGGCATGGTGCTGGCAGTAGCGAAGGCAAAAGAAGAAGGCAGCAAAGCTGTTATTTGCGCATCGACTGGCAATACTTCTGCATCAGCTGCAGCTTATGCTGCCAGGGCAGGGCTGCGGTGCGTGGTGGTTATACCAGAAGGAAAGATCGCCGCGGGAAAACTCGCCCAGGCAAAAATGTACGGAGCAGAAATTTATTCTGTACAAGGTAATTTTGATCAGGCGCTCGACATGGTCCGAAAATTAAGCGAGGAAGAGCCGTATACTCTTGTGAATTCGGTTAATCCATTTAGGCTTGAAGGACAGAAAACTGCTGCATTTGAACTGGCCGATGAACTCGGTCAAGCTCCCGATGTGCTCGCTATCCCGGTAGGAAATGCCGGAAACATATCAGCCTACTGGAAAGGGTTTAAAGAATATGGCAAGGGGCTGCCAATGATGATTGGGTTTCAGGCAGAAGGTGCTGCGCCAATCGTTCTGAACGAAATCGTCACACAGCCGGAAACGATAGCTACAGCAATAAGGATCGGTAATCCTGCGAGCTGGTCTTTGGCACTCGAAGCCCTTGAGCAGTCCGGCGGTTCAATACACAGTGTGTCTGACGAGGAAATTCTCGCTGCTTATGTCGATCTCGCCCAAAAAGAGGGGGTTTTCGCAGAGCCTGCCTCGTGTGCTTCTATCGCTGGACTTAAAAAGCTTGCTGACTCTGGCAAGCTGCCAAAAGGCAGTACGATCGTTGCTGTTTTGACTGGAAACGGATTGAAAGACCCCGACACGGCGATGAGTGCTGTCCCGGTTGAATCGGCTGTCATTCCTGCTGAATGGGAGGCTCTCAAGCATCACTTGGCTGGAGAACCAGTATTATGAGTTTTTCTCCGTTTTCCATCACCGTGCCGGGAACGACAGCAAATCTTGGCCCCGGGTTCGATTCCATCGGGATGGCGTTCAACCGCTATTTGCGGCTGAATGTCCTTCCGTCCGAGAAAACAGAATATCATTTTAGCGGACAAATTAATAAACCACTGCCGCTCGAAAATAATCTTGTGCATACAGCTGCAGAAACCATAGCAAAACGGCATGGAATGGAGCTTCCTCCTTTTCTTGCCGAGATGGACAGCGAACTGCCTCTGGCAAAAGGGCTCGGAAGCAGTGCTGCAGCTATTGCCGCAGGGATTGAGCTTGCGGATCAAGTATTAAAATTTAACCTTTCTTTGCATGAGAAGCTTACAGAAGCCTGCCTGCTCGAAGGTCACCCTGATAATGTAGTCCCTGCATTTACCGGCGGAATCATGATCAGCCATTTCTCAGATGGCGAACTGATCACCTTGCAGGCACCGCCGCCAAGAGTAGAATTGGTGATGGCTATGCCTTTTCAAGAATGGGCGACGAAAGAGTCACGAAACGCTCTTCCTGACCATTTAGATTTTGGCAAGGCAGTTCGTGCTGGCTCTTGCAGCAGTATCCTAGTCGCTTCATTATACAAAGGTGACTGGCAGACAGCTTGCCGCGTTATGGAGAAGGATTTATACCACGAGCCGTACCGTGCGCCATTCATTTCTGAATACAGCGCAGTAAAGGACGCTGCTGCTGCATTAGGCGCATATGGCGGAGCGATAAGCGGCGCAGGGCCTTCAATCGTCATTTTCACCGAACCTCAAACTGGGAAGAAGCTCGCCCACGCATTACAGGAAAAGTTTCAGCAATATGAGTTTGAAGTTCTTCTCCCTGACCTTGAAGGGACAAAAATATCTCAGTTAACATTAAAATAGAATCTTCATGCTTTTTATCAGTTTGAATTGTAAAAGCTCCTGAGTTTTCAGTGAAGCTTCTACGCCTAAACTATATGAGAAATTGTTTTGGCTGATTCTTTATGTCATTTTTTGGTCAACTTGAATCCATCATTG
>NZ_NOII01000038.1 GCF_002245695.1 Fictibacillus aquaticus
ACTTTTTTAGCCATTGATACAAGATATTTTTCTTGATCAAGCGGCTCGGTTCCCACTTCCACAGGCATGAGCATCATGAGCTCCTGCTGTAGAGAAGTTGCTTTCTCGATCAAAGGAAGCTCTTGCTTCATCGCCTTTTTCACAAGCGTTCCTGGTACAAGAAGGCGGTTGATTTCGTTAGTTCCTTCAAAAATTCGGTTAATACGAGAATCTCGGTACATGCCCTCGATTTCGTATTCACCCATGAAGCCGTAACCGCCATGAATCTGAACCCCTTCATCCACTACATAATCCAGAGCTTCCGAAGCAAAGACTTTGTTAAGAGAGCATTCGATCGCATACTCAGCAATTGCTTTAGCGATTTCTTTGCCGTCTTTTTGCTTTTCTTCAGACAGTCCGCCCATTCGGTTCTCGAACAATCCGACTGTGCGGTATGTGGAACTCTCCGCTGCATAGGTCTGAACCGCCATATTCGCAAGCTTTTCCTGAATAAGCGTGAAGGAACTGATTTTGCGCTTGAACTGCTGACGCTCGTTTGCATATTTAACTGATACTTCCAGTCCGCGTTTTGCAGCACCAACACATCCAAGAGCGAGCTTGTAGCGGCCGATGTTCAAGATATTGAAGGCAATTACATGCCCCTTGCCTGCTTCGCCAAGCAAGTTTTCTTTCGGAACGAGGGCATCTTCCAGGATTAGAGTCCTTGTTGAAGAACTCTTAATACCCATTTTCTTTTCTTCAGGTCCTGTAGATACGCCAGCATATTCTCTCTCAACGATAAAGGCAGAGAACTGTTCCCCGTCGATCTTGGCATAAACAACAAACACATCAGCAAATGCTGAGTTTGTGATCCATTGCTTTTCACCGTTCAGGACATAGTGTGTTCCTTCTGCGTTCAGTCTCGCAGTCGTACGGGCGCCGAGCGCGTCAGATCCTGATCCTGGCTCAGTAAGGGCATAAGCAGCGATTTTCTCGCCAGTTGCCAGCTCAGGCAAGTATTTCTTCTTCTGCTCTTCGTTTCCGAAAAGGACTATAGGAAGCGATCCGATTCCTACGTGCGCGCCGTAGCTGATCGAGAATCCGCGTCCGCGTGCGAATTTTTCCGTGATCAGTGAGGAGGAAATCTTATCAAGCCCGAGTCCGCCGTATTCTTCCGGCACATCAGCTCCGAGAAGACCTAGTTCCCCAGCTTTAGTTAAAAGTTTTCGGGAGATCTCAAAGTTATGGTTCTCAAGCTCTTCAAGGTTCGGAACAACATCTTTTACGACATATTCCTCAGTAGTTTTTGCGATCATATGATGTTCTTCTGAAAAATCCTCTGGTGTGAAGATGTCGGCTGCTTCAATATCCTCGATTAAGAATCCGCCGCCTTTAAACACTTTTTCCATTGTGTTTGACATATCAATATCCTCCTTATAAAAGTTAGTTGATCAGTTCAAATACTCCGGCAGCTCCCATGCCGCCGCCGATGCACATCGTTACCACGCCGAACTGCTCGTTTCTGCGCTTCATTTCATGCGCAAGCGTCAGTGTCAGTTTCGTGCCCGAGCAGCCGAGCGGATGGCCAAGAGCGATCGCTCCCCCGTTCACGTTCACTTTGTCTTCCGGAAGTTTCAGTTCACGGATAACCTGAACAGATTGTGATGCGAATGCTTCATTCAGTTCAAAAAGTCCGATATCTGAAAGCTCAAGTCCTGCCATTTTTAATGCTTTCGGAATGGCAGCTACAGGACCGATTCCCATAATGTCAGGTGCAACCCCTGCTACAGCGAAAGAGCGGAATTTCAGAAGCGGCTTTAACCCTTCCGCTTCAGCTTTTGACCGGTTCATCACGAGTACAGATGCTGCTCCATCACTAGTCTGCGATGAATTTCCAGCTGTTACGGAACCCCGCGGAGTGAAAGCAGGACGAAGCTTTGCAAGCACATCTACTGAAGTTTCTGGTCTTACTCCTTCATCGATTGAAACAGCTGTTTCTTTCTCGACAAGCTTTAAATTCTCATCAAGCCAGCGCTTCATCACGGTGACAGGAACGATTTCGTCATTAAACCTGCCTTCTTTGATCGCAGCCGCTGCTTTTTGATGGCTGCGGACGGCGAATTCATCCTGATCCTGGCGGGAAACACCAAACCTAGTAGCCACTTCTTCGGCTGTATGCCCCATCCCCATATAATATTGAGGGATGGTTTCTACGAGATAAGGATTGGGTTTCACCACGTGGCCGACTACAGGCACTAAACTCATCGATTCTGCACCACCGGCAAGAATCGCTTCTGCGTGGCCGAGCATGATCTTTTCCGCACCATAGGCGATTGCCTGAAGTCCTGATGAACAGAACCGGTTGATGGTGATAGCCGGCACGTGCTCAGGCAAACCTGCCCGTGCTCCGATCAGGCGGGCCATGTTCATTCCCTGCTCTGCTTCTGGCACTGCGCAGCCGATTATAAGGTCATCGATCGGACCTTCGTATCCGCCTGCACGTTTTAACGTTTCTTTAATCGTGATCGCTGCCAGTTCGTCAGGTCGAGTATGGGCGAACGATCCTTTTCCTGCTTTTCCAACAGGCGTTCTTGCGCCTGCAACGATAACTGCTTCCTGAAACATGGTTCTCCCCCCTTTTTAGTTGCGAAGCGGTTTCCCTTTTACGAGCATATGCTGCATGCGCGCCTGGCTCTTCGGTTCTCCAGCAAGGCTAAGGAATGCTTCTCTTTCTAGGTCTAGCAAATATTGTTCATCAACAAGCGTGCCAGCAGGCAATTTGCCTCCAGCAATCACGTAGGCGAGCTTTTTTGCTATCTTTAAATCATGATCCGAGATGTATTGGCTAAAATGCATCGTCTGCGCTCCTAGAGCAAGCGTTGCATATCCCGCTTCTCCTACAATCGGAAGCTTTTTGCGCTGCGGAGGCTGATAGCCTTGCGCCGCAAGTGCAAGCACCTGGTTTTTCGCATCATGTAAGAGATGGTCACCGTTCACAGATAATCCATCCTGTGGACGCAGGAATCCAAGCTTCGCAGCCTCATGAGCTGATGTGGACACTTTAGCCATCGCGATTGTCTCGAAAGTCTGGTTCGCTACCTTTTGCAGATCACCTTTCGATCCTTCAGGTAGCTGCTCGAGGAGACGCTGATACAGCTCTTTGTTTCCTCCTCCTCCAGGGA
>NZ_NOII01000039.1 GCF_002245695.1 Fictibacillus aquaticus
ATGGTCAAGAGTTTTGAATAAGTATGTATTGGTGGACCCTATCGGGATCGAACCGACGACCTCTACGCTGCCAGCGTAGCGCTCTCCCAGCTGAGCTAAGGGCCCAATAGTTTGCTATGTATTCCGACAAAATCTATTTTACCATCAGTCTATTACTATCGCAATACATATTGGCAAAAAATGAGTATATGACTGGTGTGATTTTGATTAAATAAGGATGCCAGTTATAGCTAAGATTTGGGAGAAATTATCGATTTCCCGGGGAATATGACAGCTGGACGGTGACTTTGACAGCAGATGATAAAGAAGTTTGCAGAAATAAAGCATCAGGTTTTTGAGCGGCATGCGGTTAAGTGGACAGCAGAAGATGCTAGTGATAACCTTGCATAAAAGTAAAAATAAGGGGGGCAGATATGGCGGCGAAATTGTTGTTTAAAGGAGAAATGGTGACAAGTGACGGGATTAAGAGCGGATTTTTATTAACAACCGGTGAAACCATTTTGTATGTTGGAGAAATCATGCCGAAAGATCTTGCTGAAAACGTCGTGCGTATCGACATTCCTGAAAATGCCGTACTGATGCCAGGAATGATTGACCTCCATATACATGGTGCAGCAGGAGCGGATGTGATGGATGGAACAGAAGAAGCGCTGCAGAAAATGTGTGCAGCGCTGCCAGCAGAAGGGACTACTTCTTTTCTTGCAACTACGATGACAGAAAAAACGGAAAGAATTGAAGCAGCTCTTCAAAATACTGCTCAATACATGGAAAAACAGCAGGCGGGGTATGCGGAAATATTGGGTATCCATCTTGAAGGTCCTTTTATTTCACCGAAAAGGGCGGGAGCACAGCCAAAAGAGTACATTGTCCCTCCTAATGTAGAGCAGTTCAAACAATGGAATGAAATAGCGGAAAAAAAGATAAAGTTGGTTACGTTAGCACCAGAGGAACCGGGAGGATATGAGCTCGCTTCGTTTCTGAAAGACAACAGAATCATCGCATCCATCGGCCACTCGGACGCAGTGTATGAAGACGTAATGAAAAGTGTTGAGGCCGGAGTCACCCATGCGACTCATCTTTACAACGGAATGCGGGGCATGCATCATCGTGATCCGGGTACGGCTGGAGGAGTGATGCTGCGTGATGAGATCACCGCGGAGATCATTGCTGACGGTATCCATTCAGATGGTGAGATGGTCAAGCTTGCATATAAATTAAAAGGTTCAGATAAGCTTGTTCTTATAACGGATGCAATGAGGGCGAAGTGTCTAGGTGAAGGTATGTACACGCTTGGCGGCCAGGATGTGACAGTAAGAGACGGTACGGCTGTCTTAAAAGATGGAACGCTTGCAGGAAGCGTTCTGAAGATGAATGATGCTGTGAAGAACATGAGGCAGTTTACTTCATGCAGCATTGAGGAAATAGTGAAAATGACAAGCGAAAATCCTGCAAAAGAGCTCGGTATATACAGTTCTAAAGGAAGTTTGGAAGCAGGAAAAGATGCAGATCTCGTAATGATGAGCAAAGAGGGAGAAGTGCTTGCTGCGTTTTGCCGAGGTAAGAAGGCTTTTGAAAAAGGAGTGAGCTGAAATCATGAGAGTGATCGCGGTTGCTGATTATGAGGAAATGAGTGTTCTGGCTGCTGAAATGATTGAAGCTAAAGTAAGGAATCAGCCAGATGCTGTATTAGGGCTTGCAACGGGCGGAACTCCGCTTGGGACTTACAGGCATCTTGTGGAGAGTGCAGCAGCAAGGCATCTATCGTTCAGAAGAGTCAAGACCGTTAATCTTGATGAATATGTCGGGATTCCCGCAAGCCATCCGCAAAGCTACCATTCCTACATGAAAGAAAATGTGTTTGATCCGCTGGGGATTTTACCTGAAAACTCTCATCTGCCAAATGGTGAGACACTTGAATTAACCGCTGAATGTGCTAGATACGACAAGCTCATACAAGAACTGAACAGTGTTGATCTTCAAGTGCTTGGCATTGGACAGAACGGACATATCGGTTTTAATGAACCCGGTACTCCTTTCAATTCTTCTACACATGTAGTCGAGCTGACAGAATCTACACTCCGTGCAAACGCAAAATACTTTAAAGGGGAAAAACAGCCAGTACAAGCTATCACAATGGGGATCGGGACAATATTAAAAAGCAAAGAAATTCTTTTGCTGGCATCAGGATCATCAAAAAAAGAGGCAATTAGCGCGCTGATGAGCGGCATAAGAGATGAAAACGTTCCTGCCACCGCACTTGTGTCACATCCCAGCGTAACCGTAATTGCTGACAGCGAAGCTCTTGCTGTTGAATCAAAGAGGGTTTAGCTGTATACGAATTGTTCATTTGGTGTTCTGCACCCCGGAAGAATTAGTGACTTTAACTCTATAAAAATAAAACGGACACGATATCGTGTCCGCTTTATTTACAGTGCTTATGCCCAGTAGCCTGGATAAGCGCCGCCGAATCCGTACGCTGGGTAACAAACGACTGGCCCGCAGCCTTTGTTACAAGTTGACGCTCCTACGATAACAAGCAGGATGAACAGCACAACGTACAAAGTAAAATTCTTGGAATAATACTTGCCCATTTTTTCACTCTCCTATTGCTAGTGAGAAGCCATCTTCTCCTCGATATATATTATGCCGGGCGGACAAACAGAGAAACGGGGACAAGTGCGGATTTCGAAAAACTAGACACTTATCCAAAAAAAGAAAAAACGTGCCGCAGCCGCAGCACGCTCTTATTTATATTTTTCCTCTAAAATGATGTACAAATAATCCAGCTGCTCCGCTTTCTTAAAGGCCGTAACAGCATAAACACCGCCGATGTCTTCATAAACGTTTGCCGTATCCGTTTCTTCAACAGGCTCTGCGTCGCCAGGAAGTCCGGCGTACTCGAGGCCTTTTGAAAGCTCATCTTTAAAACTTACCGGTTCATTAGGAGTGAAAACAACCCTTGCCGCTTTGTTTTCAACAAACGTGACAGCAGCTAGACCTTGTCTGTAATACTTTGTCACGGCTGGTATAAACTTTGATGTACCTGAATATCGGAAATTAATCTGTTCTTCCTTTTCGGGTTTTCCTAACTGCTTTTCTGCAGCAGCAGAGTCTGCACCAATAAGCTGGGAAACGGCGAATAATGTATTCTCGGATAGCTTCGTTTTTGGAGCGGAGGCACTTACGTCAGCAGGTCTTTCTGCTTCGCTTGTGTCTGAATATGTGTCAGATTCTCCCGCTGCAGCTTCTGCCTCTCCGCTTGGTTCCTTTACTTCTTTCACTTCCTGAGATGCAGGTTTATCAGCAGAACTGTTTTTATCTTGAACTTGCTTCTCGCTGCAGCCCGAAATTAGCAGAGTGGCTGACAAGAAAAAAATCAATCGTTTTATCATCATGATCCCTCAATTTATCTTTATTATCATTTATCCATGTTTTTATATTACCTTCAATTGCTGTATTCCTCAACGGAAAAAGGGAATGAAGGTCCACGCCCATTCGTTATTTACAATTAAATACATACGTTTATTAAAGCTGTCCATCCTTTTTGCTAAAGTCAGGGAAGCCATTTCGGTGTGCAGTGTGAGAAACGCTATTTGGAAAGCGGTTTTCTGCAGCAGGAATAACAGGCAGGATTGTATTTGCACAGACTGATTTAATTGTGATAATTGTCAATTAAAGCAGTGCCGCTTCATATCCTGTAAGAAGAAATCATTTAGCCTATTCTCTAAACTGCTATTTTCTACTAAAATATTACATGTAGACAAGATAGGGGCTAAAGAGAGCGGTGGGATTATGGAGTATATCATTTATGACCTTGAAATGACGAATAGGCTATCGGAAATCATTGAAATCGGAGCAGTAAGAATCACTCAAACAGATGAAGGACTTGTTGATGGGGATCGATTTCAAACGTTTATCCGTCCAAAAGCAGATCAGCTGAACAGCCGGATAACTTCACTGACAGGAATAACGAACAAAGATTTACTGAACGCCCCATCTTTTGAAGAGGCAGTGCGTAAATTCAGAAAATGGATCGGGACGGAGAATTATTATTTATGTTCGTGGGGACCGGAAGATAAATGGGCACTAATTACGGATTCCGCTTTTCACCAGACAAATCCAGAGTGGATTATCAATCACAATGACCTGCAGTTCAGTTTCAGTATGCTGCACGAAAGCGAGAAGGGCTTCCGATACGGACTTACAAGAGCACTTGAGAAAATCGGAGCTGAGCAAGAGGGCAACAAGCATCGTGCGCTCGATGATGCGTTAAACACAGCCAAGATTTTTAAGACGATGTTTCAGGACATAACGTTAGTGAAAAATCCTGAATCTTACTTGGAATCAAAGATGTTCGAGCCTGAAAAACTAGTGTATCAAAGCAAGCCAGAAGAGGCCGCAGCATCACCTTTCGCCGCTCTGTCAAAATTATTCAGCTAAAATAATCGCGGGATTTTTGTACGCATTTAAAACTTTTAGACTGAATATAAAATGACAAAAATAACCTAATCAGCCTATTTTTCGACACGAAATTACAAAAGCAATAGGCTTTTTGGCTCTATTATCCATATAAAGTAAGTTATGTCGGCATTTGACGAATTGTTTTTGTAGGAAAATGACCTTATATCCCTAATAATACTCTTAGGGGGTGTTTCGGTTGAAACCTACATACTATATAACAAATAAGAACGACCAGCTATTAGAAGTGCTTAACACGATTGAGTACTGTGCTTATGAATCTGAACCCGAGCGTGCCGATCTCATCATACAGCTGAAAGAAGAAATACTTGAGAACGACGGCATTCATGTATCACCGGAACAATACAACAAGATTATTTCTCTGCTGCTGACGTTCGTTCCAAATCATATTAAACATATTCAATAATACGAAAAAACCTCCTGCGGGAGGTTTTTTTCATAGTGTGGAACTAGTTCTGCAATCACTTAAAAACAATTTATCAGTGCAAAAGATTTATTTTTAAAAAGGGTATTTCATCATGTCCGGAATGAACAGCGTTACTTTTTTTCCTTCTCCTCAAACTTTTTCTTTATCAGCTCTCTGTCACCGAAAACAAGCAGTTTGTCGCCCTCCTGCAGTTTAGTTTCGGATTTCTTTTCTTTAATAATTAAATCCCCGCGGGTAACAAAGAGGATAATAAGGTGAGTTCCTTCTTCTTCAATCTCGCATATATTTTTATCGATAAACGGTGATTCTTTATGAATATAGATTTCAGTTAAGTGGTCATTTTCCTCTTTAAGGAGCACATCACGAATCGGCAGATCAATTAATTCGAATTTTTCTTCCATTTGTTTATTAAACGTTTTTCCAAGGCTTTTTGCTACTTGTGGAATTTTCAAAGCAAGTATGATGATAAATAACCCGGCAGCAATAAAGACAAGCTCCATTGAACGGAACTCATCTGCAAGAATATTTGAGATCGAAGAGATGATTACGGCTAATGAAAATGCACCGAAAAGAATAAGAAACATACTTAACCGGCGTCTTACGGGGTGTCCAAGTATCAGCTCTGATTCGCCCGTAGTGAATCCTGTCCCGGTAAGCATAGAAATAACTTGAAAACGGGAGACTTCTTTTTCTAGATCAGTCAGCCTGAACAGGATGACGTTGATTTCAATCACTGCTGCTATAATGACGAAATATAACAGAATAAATATAATACCCATCGCGATCCCCCTTAATAACCTATTTCTTTTTATACCCTATTCTTGCTGATTCATTCTGTAATTTTCATAAATTCGTTAACAGCGGAATATATTCAAGCAGGGGGGATATGATGGGACTTTTTATTATATCAATGCTGCCGGCGTTTTTATTGTGCGGGGGAGTGGTTATGCTTATACAATCGCTCGTGGAAAAGGACACGTTATCTTACGATGACGTTAACTTATGGGAGGATCACGAGTACAGTCCTGAGGATTACAGGCTGTAAGAACGCCATAACTTGATATTTCTCCATTTTGTTGCTTTAATTTATACAATAAAAGCACGATTGGAGATATTCAATTGACGAAATTACAGAAGTGGATGATGGCAGGAGGCATATTAGCCGCTCTTTTTTTCGGAACATTATATATTAACCGATACAGTGAAAAAAAGTACGAGCCTATTCGTGTGGTGGCACTTGGCGATTCGCTTACATATGGAGTAGGCGATCCGTCCAGAAAAGGGTACATTGGCTTTGTCACCGATGCCATTGAAAAAAGAACAGGAAAGCATGCAGTATTAAATAATTTCGGCATAAGCGGACAGCGTTCTGATCAGCTGCTTGATCAGCTTGGCAATGGGGCAGTATTACGTTCAATTCAAAGAGCTGACACCGTATTTTTATTTATCGGAACAAATGATTACAGGCAGACAGCACGCTGGAACTTTAAAAAGCTGCCCCTGACCAGAATGAACGAAGGACAAGAGAAACTGGAGAAAAATCTAACAAAGATCACCTTTTTGATCCGGGAACAAAATCCTTCAGCCAAATTATATATTTTAGGTCTTTATAACCCGTATTTTGGAGATGGGTATGATACGAAAAACGGAACAGTCATTCAGTCATGGAATGAAAGCATAAAAAAAGTCGC
Organism: Fictibacillus aquaticus; assembly: GCF_002245695.1. Taxonomy (GTDB): domain Bacteria; phylum Bacillota; class Bacilli; order Bacillales; family Fictibacillaceae; genus Fictibacillus; species Fictibacillus aquaticus. Next base: position 6,598 of record NZ_NOII01000039.1, read on the forward strand.
TGATGAAACGACCCTTTCTCTTTACATCCCGACAGAGCGGCTTTTCGTTAATATTTCAAAGCCGCTGTATTTTTCAGATTCTATCCATCCGAATATAAGGGGATACGAAAAGCTGGGGAACTGGGTTTCGAAGCATTGGTCACCATAAAAAAGAGAGGTTGAAGAAAGCACGCTATGCGCGTTTTCTTCAACCTCTCTATCAGATTGGAAAGCGGGCTGCTTTACTTGCCCATCGGGGTTTCAAGTTTTCCGTTCATGTCGATCATAAACCCGATCTCACGCCCAAGAAGGCTGCCTAGTTCTTTAGCCTTTTTTTCACTTTCTGATTTAATCTGCTCTATCGTTAATTCACCTTTAAGGCGTGAAGCACCTACAATAATGCTCAGCTCGCCCTTTTCGTAAAATACAATTTTCATGAAGTTCTGCCTCCTCCGGAATATAAAACAAATCCACCCATAATTTTCGAATGTTATGTTTGATTATAGGGGTAATAAGGAATATAGTCCTAAAGGAAAGTGTTTCCTAAAGGTACTCGAGCGATGCTGGAAAACGTTTACATAAGTGTAATCTTGACAAAAATTCGACAAAAAAGGTAAAATGACAGCACATAAGTCATACAGCAATCGCTGAATCAGGGTTTGAATGATTATTCAAGTTACCTGAGCGGGGGACCCATTATTTACGGCTTTAAAAGGCCTGGGATGAATTTGCTTAAAGCAAAAGGGATAATCTCATTTCCTAATCCGACAGCTAACCTCGCAAGCGTTTTGGAGAGATAAGGATAAGCCCTAAGTGTGCTTGCTAACCCGCGGAAACTCTCTATTTTTCGGGGGTTTTTATTTAGCCATTCTTTAGTTCTCTTTGCATGTTTGAATAAAAATACGAAAGGGGTTATTTTTATGAAATTATCATCTAAGATTCTAATCGCTTTGGCCCTTGGGGTTGTAGCTGGTCTTGTACTAAATCTTGCTGCTCCAAGTATTTTTCCAGAGGCAGACAAATACGTCCTGAAACCTGTAGGCACAATCTTTCTTAACCTGATTAAAATGCTCGTTGTGCCGATTGTATTCTTTTCAATTGTCCTCGGTACAGCAGGTCTTGGAGATCCAAAGAAACTAGGAAGAATCGGAGCCAAAACACTCGGATACTTTTTAGGAACAACGACTCTCGCCATCATTATTGCCATGGTGCTTGCATTGGTATTTAAGCCAGGAGAAGTCGGAACGTTTGACACAAGCGGTGCGGATTTCAAAGCTGAAAAAGCGCCTCCTGTATCTGAAACACTTCTGAATATTATTCCTGTTAACCCAATTCAGGCCATGACAGAAGGAAACATGCTTCAGATTATTGCGTTTTCAATCTTTGTAGGATTCGCTTTAACTATGCTAGGAAGCAAGACAAAAGGTCTTTACAACTTAATTGATCAAGGTAACGAATTGATGATGTATCTCGTTAACCTTGTAATGAAATTTGCTCCATACGGGGCGTTCGCACTGATCGCTTCTGCCGTTGGCGGCCAAGGCATTCCAGCCCTAAAGGCAATGGGTCTTTATATGGGAATCGTTATAGCGGCACTTCTTCTTCACAGCATCATAACGTACGGCGGTTCTGTTGCTTTGTTTGCGAAAAAGAATCCGATCTGGTTCTTTAAAGGATTTTCTCCTGCAATGAGTGTGGCTTTCAGTACGTCGAGTTCTAACGCCACTTTGCCGATTTCAATGAAAACGGCCCAGGAAAACCTTGACGTTCCAGAACCGATCAGCGGCTTTGTGCAGCCTTTAGGCGCAACAGTAAACATGGACGGAACGGCTATCATGCAAGGTGTTGCGACCATTTTTATCGCTCAAGTGTACGGAGTGGACCTTTCAATCGGTGAAATGCTGACAGTTGTCCTAACTGCCGTTCTTGCAAGTATCGGAACAGCAGGTGTACCAGGTGTCGGACTGATCATGCTTGCAATGGTATTGAACTCAGTAGGACTTCCTGTTGAAGGAATCGCGCTTATACTCGGTGTAGACCGTCTTCTTGATATGATGCGCACAGCAGTCAACATCACAGGTGACGCAGCTTGTGCAGTTATCGTAGCTAAGACAGAAGAAAAACATGGTGTGGCAAATACACCAAAGATTAAATCAGCAATGACAGAATAAATGAATCAAAGGAAAAGCCGCGGCAGCCGCCGCGGCTTTTTATTCGCTATTGAACGGTTTGTTTTGTCAAGCAGTTGAGAGGAAATGTCTTTAAAGTTATTCCTCCTTCAATGCTTAATACATGAGAAATTTTTTTGATTGATACTTTAT
>NZ_NOII01000004.1 GCF_002245695.1 Fictibacillus aquaticus
AATAGTGGATAAGTGAGGTGAGCGGAACCTTGATTACCATTGGGAATCATACATATGAAATGATTGAAAACTTTCGTGAGGCGTTTGATGAAGAACAGTTTAAAGCTCGTTACAGCGAAATTTTGCATAAATATGACTATATTGTAGGGGATATTGGCTACGAACAGCTGAGGCTGAGAGGATTCTTTGAGGACAGCCATGATAAAGCCACATATGATACGAAAATCAGCACGCTGCCAGAGTACATTTATGAGTACTGCAATTTCGGATGCCCATATTTTGTCATGAAAAAAGTAAACCCTTGAGCATCTGCTCAAGGGTTTTTAACATGTTTCGGTCCGTCCATAGTTTTAGCGGACGTCTGTATAAGGATCCTGCGTGCTTCGCTCAGGATCATCGTGAGTTGGATGAGCACCTGGGAATTTACGTTCAATCCCTTCGTGAAGTGATTTGTTCTCATAGTTGAACGCACTGTAATACCGCTGGTCCTCTTTCCATGGAGTCGATTTTCCAAGCTTTCTGACGATAGGGGAACCATACGGCCCTTCTGGAAAATCCTCAGGAAGGACGAAGCGTCTGGCAGTTTCAACATTTGAAAAGTCACTGTACTTGTTTTCATCTTGATCGGACAAAAAAACCACCCTTTCTGATGAACGGCCCTAGGGCAAAACTGCCCTTAAACGTAGTGTACCCAGAAGGATGGTTTTTTTCTTTCTAAAAGATTGTTATGTTTGACTTAGTTAGTTCAGAGGAATTGCATACGAAGTGTTAACTTCAACGCCTAAACCATTAGATGATTTCATTTTTAAATCAATTTCTGAAGCTGGTACATTCTCAACAATGGATTGATCATCTTGAATCCATCATTGTTAAAGTTGAACGGAGTGTAAGGTGCCGACTCCACCGGGATCAGTGGGACAGGTGAGACCCTTTAGGGCGCGTAGCGGCAAAGGGGC
>NZ_NOII01000040.1 GCF_002245695.1 Fictibacillus aquaticus
AGTCGGCACCTTACACTCCGATCAACTTTATCAAAGATGAATTCTAGACGACCAACAAATGTGATGAAAGTGCCAGCCACATCAATTGAATCTAAAATCGGAACATATATTGATTACACATGGAAGTTTAAACTACACCGGCACTAGCGGATTGCGCTGAATCAAAAGCAACAATCGTTTTAGAAATGTGCCATAAAAAAGCAGCAGACAGCCGTTCAAGAAGGGAGCGGCTGTACTGCTGCTTTTTCTGGTTCGTGAAGAAATTTAGTGACTTCTGAGATAATGTCTTCTGGCTTTTCCTCCATGATCAAATGCCCGCAGTTGTCATAAATGATCAGCTTTGCATCCGGCAGATCATGCTTTAGGCGGTAGCCTGTTTTTACAGGCATCACTTTGTCTTCTCGACCCCAGATCATAAGCACAGGAGTGTGTATATTCTGGAGGTCAGCTCTTTCTAAATCACCTTCACGATGACGCAGAAGCCTGATAAGCGAATGAAAGAAGCCTGCTTCCGTCAAAGGCTTGCTGTAACCGTCGATCAGTTCTTTTGTAACAAGCTTAGAATCATGCAGGACGGCAAGGAGATTATCTTTTACGTTTTTGCGCATCACCCAAGTTCTCATGCCCCATGAAAAAAACGGGATATACGAGCAATAGATGACAGACCTGCTGGCTCGCTTAACATAGCCGCAGCATCCTAGCAGCACAAGTTTTTTTACACGATCTGGCGCAAGCTTGGCAGCGTGAAGGGAGACTTGTCCTCCCATAGAATGTCCGATCAGTACTGCCTGCCTGATGTTAAGCTTGTTCATAAAATCAATGACAAGCTTTCCGTAGTTGCACAGCTTGTAAACAAATGTCCTTGATTTTTCACTTCGTCCGAAGCCAGGAAGGTCTAGCGCGATAACATGGTACTCTTTTGTAAGCAATGGAATCAGTTTTCTGAAGCTTAGCGTTGATGATAAAAATCCATGAATCAATATTATGGTCTCAGCTTCTGAAGATGATTGATTTTCGTAGTATTCGTAATAAACATCCACACCGGAAACGGTCAGCCGGTAGGATGGAGTATATTCTCCGACATTGGATCTTTCTTCCATGTAATCCCTCCGGATGCAAGGTATAATGCACTGCTTTTGTTGGCCTCAGCCGACTTTTCTTTATTTTTGCCAGAACTGCATTACATTACTTTGGAAAAATTTTATAAAGCCCATCCATAAATTGTGCGTTTGCCTCTATTCCTCTTTACCCTCTTCGTACATATTTTATTAATGAGCAAGAACGCAAAAGAGATTGAAGGAGGTAGACAGAATGGCTTATCCATATTCTCCATATAGCGCCTACGTCTGCTATCCGTATGGTGGTTACGGATACGGAGGCGGATATGGCTGGGGCTGGGGCTGGGCGGTAGCGATTATCTTGTTGATTCTCATCCTTATCTTTGGTGGTTTCTGGTGGTATACAACAAGATAAACAGGAAGAGCTTGGAGCTCGGGTGCTTCAGGCTCTTTTTGAATGTATGTCTGGAGAATTGGGGATACTGAAACAAAAATTGGAGAGAGATGCGATGCACAGCCGGCATACTGTACTTTATATATGCGAGGAATACCTAAGTGGAAACCGATATTATTATAAAACAGAACTGATCACACATGACTCTTGGCAAAACCCGGAATCCATAGCCTGGTCAAGACCAAGACCCATTTCAAA
>NZ_NOII01000041.1 GCF_002245695.1 Fictibacillus aquaticus
AGTGATTCCGAATGCCGGATGGTTCTTGTTCTTTCCTGTTGATTCTGCACCCGCCGTGTAGCCAGTTGCCGTCACCTTCACAGCTTTCAGATTGTACTCTTTCATAACATTATTCAGCAGCTTCTCTTTCTCCGCCTCATCATACTCATGCTTAGACGACGGAATAAAGCGGGACAGCTTTTCTATCAGTCTGTTATTGTTTTCTTCCTTTTGTTCATACAGCCATTTTGTTATATCCTGCGCACTCACTCCGGAAATCGAATGAAATGTGGTAAGCAACGCTGCAGCAAAAAGCACAAGCATTCCACCCCTGCGCATCGCAGTCTTCATTATCTGCAAATACTTCACTCCTCTCCTCCCTATTCCTTCCCAGGAGGATGAAGGATTATACAATGGATTTTCACAGTCTTATGAAGGAGTATAAACAGCCTAAAAAAAATAACACCTTCTTAATGAAGGTGTTTTAAAACATCTGATATCCTCTTACTCGCAGCATCTTTATAGCGACACCAGCAAGTACCGCACCGAAAAGTCCACTGAGCAATATAGCCATATCAGCGATTTGCAGGGAGCTCAGGTGCCCTAAAAGGCTGCTGAACGTTTCTCCCGGCTGAGTGAAATATTTATAGCTATCGAAGAGCTTTAGCTTATCTACAATTAATATGACCACAACAGGGTATGAGATGGCCATAACCCAAGTTTTTCTCAAAAGCATGTTAAGCAAGAAACCGATTCCAAACAAAAGTACGATAAACAGCAGCATGGATATAATAAGCTGCGGCAGAAGCATCTGCATATGTACACCCCCGATTCATCGTTAGTTTACTGAATGGGGGCATGAAAGTCAATTACCTTAACGCTCTTTTGTCTGCATTTATCAGCTGCTTTTGTTGTTATTTCCATCTCCGTGGCACTCGCAGCATGTTTCTGAGCCGCCTAACAGCAGCTGAAAGTAACCTTTCCCTTCGCAATACGGGCATTTCTCCTGTGCAGCTTTGGCAACTTTTTGGCTTTTCATTAAGCGACACTCCTTTATTTGAATTTTCAGATAATATATCAGGAATTTCTACCTTTGAAAAACTCCTAATATCCTTAAATCCACGATATGTAAGCGCAAACATTAAAAGAATACTTCTGTTTTTTACATTTTGCTTACATTTTCAACCGTTTTTACCGAGTGTCAAATAATTTGTACGATGTATAGCCAAAAATGCTTCCTGGATCGAGTTCAGAATGGAGATCGCCTGTCTTTTCTCCCAGAAAAAAATGAATCATCAAAGAAGCATCCGGCGAGCTGCGCATCTCCTCTTCAGTCATGAATACCGCATCCTCAATCTCTTCGGCTGCAGCTTTCAATGAGCCTCCCGTTTTCTTGAGCAAAAAGATGACCATATTATCTGATATCTCTTCGTTTAAAACTCCTGTTCTTACCCCAAGAACGGACACAGCCTCAGCTATGATTCCTGTTTCTTCATAAACCTCACGTACTGCCGCAGCATCTAATGTTTCACCTTCATCAACGAACCCTGCAGGTATAGACCATTTCCCTTTCAGACCGCCGTACTTTTTCTTAACAAGAAGCCATTTTCCATCTTCTATAACAAGCCCAGCGGCTGCGATCCATACTTTTCCTCTTTTCGTCTTATTGAACATGCTACCCTCCATGATCATCAGAATTTTAAACATAACAATCATTCTTAAAACATTAAAAAAGGCTTTTTTCAAAAGTATTATTGCTTATGAAAGGTTTATTTTGTTTGAATGTTAAGCAGTGTTGCTGCCAGTGAAGTCTAATATGAGGAATATTTTAATTTTAGGTTTCAATTGCTGTGGCTGGCACATTCATTACATTCGCTTAATCATCTTGAATCCATCATTGATAAGGTTGATCGGAGTGTAAGGTGNNGCGCCTGAAACGGAGATCAACCGCTTCTCCGAATTCTTAAATTGCATCTTATTTTTGCGAAAACAGCAAAAAAAAAAGAACAGGAGCATTCGCTCCTGTTCTTATTATAGATTAAAACAGCTTAAGTTTTCCTTTTTTAATGACCATCGGTATGCCGCCAAGAAGGTAGAGGTAACGGTTGTCGATAACTTTCTTCATTGCAGAAGCAGTTGCACCGAACAGCTTTTTGTTTCCTACTTTACCGATCGCTTCACCTTTTCCAAGTGATGCTACCGTACCTTTAATGTCTGGCTTGAATGTTTCAAGCTCATTGCTTCCGTTGATCAATGACTTCAAGTTCCGTCCGATTGTGTATGCCTGCTGGATCGCGATTTGAGCCGTTGGAGGATACGGACGGTTTGCTTCTTCATCAATGATAAGCGCACAGTCACCTGCTACGAAAATGTAGTCGTATCCTGGCATACGAAGGTCTTTGTCAACCTTTACACGTCCACGCATTGTTTCGAATCCTGCGTTTTCGATCAGGTGGTTACCGCGCACGCCGCCAGTCCAAACAACTGTTGATGCTTTAATTTCTTCACCTGTTGCAAGCAATACACCGTCTTCGCTGCACTCTTTAATCGGAGTGTTGACGAGGAATTCGATTCCGCGGCGCTCAAGGTTGTTGATTGCATATTCTACAAGCTCTTCATCAAAGCCTGGAAGTACAGTCGGAGCAGCCTCGATGTTAACGATACGAACTTTTTCACGAGGAATATCATACTCGCGGCAAAGCTCCGGAACGCGGTCTGCAAGTTCCCCAACAAACTCGATTCCAGTAAATCCAGCTCCGCCAACGATAATCGTTATAAGCTCGTCACGCTTGCCATCGTTATTGTAACGGGCAAAGCAATAATCGATGTGCTCACGGATCTTACGCACAGAGTTGATGCTGCGGATGCTGAACGCATGTTCTTTCAAGCCTTGAATGCCAAACGTTTCAGGGTCAGCACCAAGAGCGATAATTAAATAATCATATGTCAGTTCCTGATTCTCAAGGATTACACGCTTTTCATCTTTCTTGATCTCCACAACTGTGTCCTGAACAAAATTAATCTTGTTCATATCGATGATGTCGTCGATCATGATGCGTGTTTTGTCATGGTGAAGAGTTCCTGCCGCATTTTCATGAAGCCATGTTGTCTGATAGTGATAATTATGTTTGTTTACAAGAGTTACGTTAGCTTCGTCTGAACCTAGTTCTTTTTGAAGACGAACAGCCGACATGATGCCGCCGTATCCGCCGCCTAGAATTAAAATATTTGGCTTATTCAACGTTCTCACTTCCCGTTCTATTTTTTTTAGTGTGACCTATTTGAGAAAAAATTATAAAAGGCCTGCTGTTTGTGATATATTTCACGAAGTAGAGCGCAAGTGCTCTTTATGAAGTTTTTGTTACACTTCAAAATAAATCCTTACTCATCTTATTCCTTTTTTCTTGTTTTTTCAACCTTTTTTTCGATAGTATGATGTTGTGCAAATATAAATTAAGCCATTGAAACATCATTTTCTGAAGGAAAAAGGAAATGTTTTGAAAGTCAAGAATGTATACATAGTATAGAAATTACTGGGGGTGCACTCAACATGACAAAAGATGTGTTTGATATCACGATTATTGGAGGCGGTCCATCCGGCCTGTTTGCGGCATTTTATGGCGGGATGAGACAGATGAAGGTTAAAATTATTGAAAGCATGCCTCAGCTTGGCGGCCAGCTTTCTGCTCTTTATCCAGAAAAATACATTTATGATGTTGCCGGCTTTCCTAAGGTATTAGCTCAGGACCTTGTAAATAACCTAAAAGAGCAAGCACTGCAGTTCAATCCAGAAATTGTTCTTGAGCAGTCTGTAGAGAACGTAGAAAAAATGGAAGACGGCATTTTCGAGCTGGCGACCGATAAAGAAACACACTATTCGAAAGCTGTGATCATCACAGCTGGTGTCGGGGCTTTCCAGCCTAGAAGACTTGAACATCCGTCTGCTTCGGCATATGAAGGCAAAAACCTTCATTATTTTGTTGACAACCTTCAGGCGTTCGCCGGAAAAAAAGTCCTTGTCTGCGGAGGCGGAGACTCCGCTCTTGATTGGTCATTGATGCTTGAGCCAATCGCAGAGCAAGTCACACTTACACATAGGAGAGAAAAGTTCCGTGCACACGAACATAGTGTCGAGCAGCTGATGAACTCTGCAGTATCAGTTAAGACACCTTATCAAATCAAAGAACTTGACGGAGACGGAGAAAAAATCACATCCGTCACACTGCAAAACGGTGAAATAGAAGAAACTGTTGAAGTAGATGCAGTAATCGTGAATTACGGCTTCGTGTCTTCACTCGGACCCATTAAAAACTGGGGTCTTGATATTCAGAAAAACTCCATTCTCGTAAATTCCCGCATGGAAACGAACGTTAAGGGAATTTATGCTGCTGGGGATATTTGCACGTACGACGGTAAAGTTAAACTGATTGCTGCCGGGTTTGGCGAAGCGCCTACCGCTGTAAACAACGCCAAGACATATATCGATCCAAGTGCAAAAGCTCAGCCTCAGCACAGCACAAGTTTGTTTTAATTATATGCTATCTTTTTTCGCAGAAATCAGAGAAGCGGTTGATTTCCGTTTCAGGCGCACGCTTTCCG
>NZ_NOII01000042.1 GCF_002245695.1 Fictibacillus aquaticus
GTTCTTTGAAAACTGAACAAAAGCATAGGTAAGGAATTAAATTAATTCCGTCAGTTTTAAACAAGCAAGAGACAGATTAAACACTTTATTGGAGAGTTTGATCCTGGCTCAGGATGAACGCTGGCGGCGTGCCTAATACATGCAAGTCGAGCGAATGATGAGGAGCTTGCTCCTCTGATTTAGCGGCGGACGGGTGAGTAACACGTGGGTAACCTGCCTGTAAGATGGGGATAACTCCGGGAAACCGGGGCTAATACCGAATAATAAAAGAAGAAGCATTTCTTCTTTTTGAAAGTTGGTTTCGGCTAACACTTACAGATGGGCCCGCGGCGCATTAGCTAGTTGGTGAGGTAACGGCTCACCAAGGCGACGATGCGTAGCCGACCTGAGAGGGTGATCGGCCACACTGGGACTGAGACACGGCCCAGACTCCTACGGGAGGCAGCAGTAGGGAATCTTCGGCAATGGGCGAAAGCCTGACCGAGCAACGCCGCGTGAGCGAGGAAGGCCTTCGGGTCGTAAAGCTCTGTTGTCAGGGAAGAACAAGTACGAGAGTAACTGCTCGTACCTTGACGGTACCTGACCAGAAAGCCACGGCTAACTACGTGCCAGCAGCCGCGGTAATACGTAGGTGGCAAGCGTTATCCGGAATTATTGGGCGTAAAGCGCGCGCAGGCGGTCTCTTAAGTCTGATGTGAAAGCCCACGGCTCAACCGTGGAGGGTCATTGGAAACTGGGAGACTTGAGTGCAGGAGAGAAAAGTGGAATTCCACGTGTAGCGGTGAAATGCGTAGAGATGTGGAGGAACACCAGTGGCGAAGGCGGCTTTTTGGCCTGTAACTGACGCTGAGGCGCGAAAGCGTGGGGAGCAAACAGGATTAGATACCCTGGTAGTCCACGCCGTAAACGATGAGTGCTAGGTGTTGGGGGGTTCCACCCTCAGTGCTGACGCTAACGCATTAAGCACTCCGCCTGGGGAGTACGGCCGCAAGGCTGAAACTCAAAGGAATTGACGGGGGCCCGCACAAGCAGTGGAGCATGTGGTTTAATTCGAAGCAACGCGAAGAACCTTACCAGGTCTTGACATCCTCTGACCACTCTAGAGATAGAGCTTTCCCCTTCGGGGGACAGAGTGACAGGTGGTGCATGGTTGTCGTCAGCTCGTGTCGTGAGATGTTGGGTTAAGTCCCGCAACGAGCGCAACCCTTGACCTTAGTTGCCAGCATTCAGTTGGGCACTCTAAGGTGACTGCCGGTGACAAACCGGAGGAAGGTGGGGATGACGTCAAATCATCATGCCCCTTATGACCTGGGCTACACACGTGCTACAATGGGTGGTACAAAGGGTTGCAAAGCCGCGAGGCCGAGCCAATCCCAAAAAGCCACTCTCAGTTCGGATTGTAGGCTGCAACTCGCCTACATGAAGCCGGAATTGCTAGTAATCGCGGATCAGCATGCCGCGGTGAATACGTTCCCGGGCCTTGTACACACCGCCCGTCACACCACGAGAGTTTGTAACACCCGAAGTCGGTGGGGTAACCCTTTTGGGAGCCAGCCGCCGAAGGTGGGACAGATGATTGGGGTGAAGTCGTAACAAGGTAGCCGTATCGGAAGGTGCGGCTGGATCACCTCCTTTCTATGGAGATTATGAGACGAGCTTTGACTCTCTCGTAAGTACACCTATTGCCTTTTGTTCAGTTTTGAGAGAACTACTCTCTCGATTGATCTTTGAAAA
>NZ_NOII01000043.1 GCF_002245695.1 Fictibacillus aquaticus
ATGACCGAAATGATATCAACACCTGGATCATTTTTATGTCCGATGATATGAATGATCTCTCCCTCGGCGCTGTTTCTGCCTTCAGGATATTTCACGATTTTCACGACAACTTTATGTCCTTCTACAGCGCCGTTCACTCCGTCTGCAGGTATAAAGATATCGTTAGGAATGCGTTTATCGTCCGCCACCACAAATCCGAAGCTGCGGCTTTCCTGGAACGTTCCGACAACCTCTGTCACACCGCGCTCTAAGATACGGATGATGGTACCTTCAGGACGTGAGCCTGATGAATCGGCATTCAGCCTGACANNCCGCTCATGGCACCGTTCATATCGGACTGAGAAATATACACATCCTTTTGGCCTTCTTCTTCCGGTATAAGGAAAGCAAACCCTTTTGCGTGGCCCTGCACTCTCCCCTTGATCAAGTTCATTTTCTGCGGCAAACCGTACCGATTTGTCCTCGTGCGGACTACCGCTCCCTCTTCTTCCATTTGATTCAATGTAAGAACGAGCTGCTTAAAGCCCTCAGCATCTTTAAGTTGAAGTGCTTCTTCAATCTCTTGTACCGTCAGCGGCTTCTCGGATTGCTGCATCACATCTAAAATTATTTGTTTATCCAAAATATTTCCTCCTTTTGGGATGGAAAATGGACAGCATTACTCTGACCAGTCAAGAGAATCAAGGAATGTATGGACATCCTTGTGAAGCTGTTCTTTTTCTTTACCCAATGTAATTACATGTGTTGAGTTCTCGTACCATTTCATATCTTTATGATCACTTTCGGCCTCTTCATATATAATATTTGCCGAATTGACGTCAATCATTTCATCATGTCTCGCCTGTACGACAAAAAGAGGCGCATAAACCATGTCCACCGAGTTTCGCACCTCTGCGATCAACTCCTGCAGTTCTTTCAATGTATTCATCGGTGTTTTTTCGAATTCTTCCATTTCGCGGTCTACCTGCTCAGGCGATTTGTTTTCCCTGCTTTTATATTCCCTTGCGTATTCGCATACTCCTTTAAACATGATCTCTTCGCTTTTAATGTACATCGGAGAGCACATTGGAACGACACCCATGACAGGCTGTGACGTTGCAAGCTTAAGGGAGAATACACCTCCAAGAGACAAGCCGCAGACAGCGATTTCGTCATACCCTTTTTCTTTCAGTTCAGTATAAGCTCCCATAACATCCTGCCACCAGTCGGCAGGTCCGGTCTTCACAAGTTCTTCCGGCGGCACGGCATGACCTTTATATTGCGGCGCCATGCATGTATAGCCGTGCTTGTTCAAGTAACGGCCCATCATCCTTACATCTGCTGAGCTTCCGGTAAAACCATGAAGCATAAGGACAGCACGCTTTCCTCCTTCAAAGAAAAATGGCTTTGGTGCGGTAATTTTCATCATGGTGCAAAACTCCTTACTTATTCATTAGAAATTTAAATACTTCTTCGATCAGCTGCTCCTGCTCCACATCGTGGCAGATCATGTGCTTTGACTGCTGCAGGTAGCACAGTTTCTTTTGCGAAGAAGGAATTGTCCTGTAAATGTATTCTGCGCTTTTCTTTGGCACAAGGCCGTCACATTCGCCCTGGATAATTAACGTTGGTGCTTTTATGTCTTGTATAGCAGGTTTCAGTGTTCGGACTAGCTTCCGGAATTCCCTTGTTGCGCTGAAGGGTGTGTCCATAAACTTTTTCCTATAGCGCAAGAACAGCTCATGGTCCTTCAGCTGTCCGGATATGCCTGATTTGATCACATCGGCAATATCCTTCAGCATTTGTGCTGGATTCATATAATAAGCGCTGGCACTGAGAAGGATCAGCTTATCGCAGCCATATTTGGATGCTAAGTAGCCGCCTATCATGCCGCCCATCGAGAATCCAAGTATGTAAATCGTATCGGTTTTCTCCCGCAGTTCAAGGTAGGCTTTTTCTGCTTCATCGATCCATTCCTGATGCGTGATTCCCTTTAGACTCAGCACATCACCATGACCGGGATAGGTAGGAACAGACAAAATCCAGTCTGTATTTTTTCTTAAATATTCAGTTACAGGTTCAATTTCATACGGACCTCCCGTAAACCCGTGGAGACAAAGACAGCCTATCATACAACCACCTTTTTTTCTTATAGGATACCCTATTATGGGCTCTGCGAACCATTTCCAGCTATATGGAAGGCTTCAGAGAATACGAAAACGGCAGGTGCATGTACACCTGCCGTTTCAAGGCTTTTTTATAGGAAATAAGCTACTGCGATAGATAGCACGAAGAACAAAGTTGCCAGGATTACTGTCAGCTTGCTCAATAGTGCATCGATGCCGCGTGCTTTTTGCTTTCCGAAAAGCTGTTCCGCACCGCCTGTAATCGCGCCAGAAAGGCCTGCAGAACGCCCTGATTGAAGGACGACTACAACGATAAGAGCGATGGACACGATAATGAGAAGAATGGTTGCTGCTGTCTGCATATGTAACACCTCCGCCATATCCGCTTTGCATTATCTTAAATGTATCACAGCAAAGAGGACGAGGCAAAGTGTTTTTCAATTTTTTCCGGCTGGCTTCTCATCCATTAAATTCTTTATGAAAAATATACAGCCTTAAAGCCCGAATTTCGCTCACTTTTTTATTGAGGAGGCCGATAATATGTACTTTCACGCCTGTTTTCACAGCCTCTTCAAGCGCGATGTCCAAAGTTTTATCTCCGTCCAGCAGCTCTGTTCCGGCATCAAGCTTTACCTTCAAAAGCTGCTGCTTATGCACGATAGTGAAGGCTGTTCCGCCCGCATCACGGACACTTCCGACAATGCTGACCGGGTCAGCCTGGTAACTTTGATGAGATGCATTCATGATGCTGCCCGACATTTCACTTCACCTCTTTGCATCGTTATATTTTACTATTACCCATCCTTAGAGGAGTTGGAACGTTTCACAATCACATCATCATAAGTTGCTGATTTGTCACGAGCCTCTTTGCCAT
>NZ_NOII01000044.1 GCF_002245695.1 Fictibacillus aquaticus
TCGTGCGATGTCTTGCTACGTTGTCTTCCTTATCCTGCGGGACAAGCAGGAAGGTGAGACACTCAATGGCGCATAGCGGCGAGGGGGCTCACTTGTCCAGCAGAAAACGGCTAGCCCCTCGAGGTCAAAAGGGCAAGTGTCCAATAAGTCAAAGAGCGACTTACCGGCCCCTTTCCCTTTTGCTTGTCGGGGCTGAACGAGCCGTTTCTGATTATCGCCACGCCCCGCGGAAAGCGTGCACCTGAAACGGAGATCAACAGCTTCTCTGATTTCGTTAAAGCAACTTAGATTTGAAAACAGCCTAATATGCCCTCCGATATTCCCCAGGCTTTTTTGTATTTTTAAGAAGTAGCAAGCAATCTCCGAACCGGATTTCGTGTGTATTCTGACATGAGACGGTAATTTGGGCGGATGATATCGTCAGTTAAATATGCTGAAATCGTCGCTCCAGGCATTCTTTTTGTATTTAAGACGCCTATAATCTCCTGCAGGCTTCCTGTTCCAATACCATGCCCAAAATATAGCCCGTTCCCCAATTCTACGATGTTCTCTCCTTGCCATTGCGGCTTGTTCGGATCGTGCTGTGGATTTTTGATATACAGTATATCTCCTGGCATCGGATCACCGGTTCGAAAAGCTGTGATCTGCAAGTCTTCATCATGCTCCGTGCTGTACAGCAGAAGTCCTCCGAACAGCTGGTCAAACATAGAAGATCCAATCGTTTCAAGCATTGCTTTATAAAATAAAATCATAATGGCTGTCGTACACTCAAAGCCATATTTTCTGCCGTTAAAGAATATATCCGTTATAGCTGCTGAAGGTGACACACCTCTTTTTAAAAGAAACCCGCCATATCCAGTCCTCTGCCAGAATACAGGGTTGCATCTGGAATTGCGGAAGGTGGCAAACCCTGCACCGCTGTCTTTTAGCGCATAAGCAGCTGTCACGATGTTCGTCCGCATCACCACTTCGAATGTAAACTGATGGTTGCTGGCGTAATAAAACGTTTCACTGCTTGCCGCAAGTTTTTTTGCAATCTGTTTCTGTGCTAATGTCAGCTGTCCCATCCCGTCAACCGCACTTGGTGAAACGGGATATCCTCCAATAATAATCATTAGTCTCCCCCCTGTCTTCACAGGATAGTAGTACATTGTATGACTGCTGCGTTTTTGTGTGAATGAAGGTCCTCCGTTAATTTTTTAACAATTTGAGTGTGAAATACATTATGACATCGCATATTAAGAAAA
>NZ_NOII01000045.1 GCF_002245695.1 Fictibacillus aquaticus
AACTTCAAATTCCGGATCATGCTCAGCCGCCTTCAATGCCGGAAGTGCACTTTCATCGCCCAGATCAAAAAGAAAACGTGCTGCACGCCATCTGACCAGCTTATTCTTATCCTCGAGCGCTTCGCACATTGCCGGAATCGCTTTAGGATTTCCGATGTCAGAAAGAGCATCTCCAGCTGTCCGCCTTACTGAAGCGTTTTTATCCTTAAGTCCAATATATAAAAGCGGAAGCACTGCCTCATCCTCAATCATTCCAAGATAAACGACCGCAAGCCGGCGGATAGAAGTCTTTTCATCTTTCAAAGCTCTTTTCAGTACCATCAAATCATCAACTGTCGGATTCATGCGTTCAAGAGCCGCATAACGAGTCTCCCAGCTGTCTTCTAGCAGCTTTTCAGCCACCTCATCTCGGGATACCTCTTGTTCAGGCGTTCCTTCACCAGCTTTAAATGAGAAAGCATTGTTTACGAGTTCATCGATCCGGCTCTGAGGATAGGCTGCTGCCAGCTCTTCAGCCACTTCACGGCCCACCTCTTCAAGACTGCCGTACCGGACCCCTTCATCTACCCATTCTCTTTCCATAACAAGATTGTCAGAAGCTTCTTGGGCTTTAAGAGCTGCCGCAGTAAAACGTTCTGGCAGACCGACCCTTCTTTCCTCGGCATCTGTCTTCAGTTTTATTTGCATCGGCAAACCGCGGAACCTCTGGATGAGCACCGTGATTTCTTCATCATCATGCGTTGAAGCTTCATCAGCTTTCGCCGTTTTCTTCTCTTCCTGACCGTAAGCTTTTCTTATGACTGCAAGAACCTCTTCCCAGTCCGCTTTCGGATGCCTTTCCACCGCAAGAAAGTTTTGCACGTGATAAATATTGGTTACACCGCCGCCGGCAAATATTTTCTTTATTTCCGCTGGAGCATCTGCGGCCGAATCCTTCGTATAATTATGACGTACTCCTTCAGGCAGGTTCTCGTCCAGATTAATTTTCATCGAGTTTGGACTTGGCGTTGGTTCAATACCTGTAATTTTCACGTTCTCACTCCTTATCGTTTATAGAAGACAGATAGCGGTACAGCTGTTCTTTTTCCAGATCAGTAAACTTATACTCACTGTCGGTGCCTTCATTAAGTACGACCAAGTCTTTCAGTTCTCCATCAGAATCGTATACCGCAAGTCCCCCTGGATCCTGAAGATCGTCAGGCAGCTTATCTCTATCCGCCACTTCAAAAGAGAGGTAAACATTCGTCCATGGGCCTATCTCCATTATTTCATGATTCATGGGGGTTAATTGAGCTTCAAAATAATTGATAAATCCGTATTTAAACATGCTTTCCTCCAGGCAAAAATTCTATTTCTGCCTTTATTATAAAGAAACGGGCGAATGAAAGCCAAAATGCCGTTTTATAGTGTGCGCAGTATCGCTCGTACCGGACTTGCATCGCTTCCTTCAAGACGCAGCGGAAGCGCTGTTAGCTCATATTCTCCTTCCGCTACATCATCCAGCACGAGCCCCTCGATTATGTGAATATTATGGTGCATGAGACTATGGTGTGCGCGGAGTTCTTTACTGTCCAGCGGATCAACGGAAGGGACATCGACTCCGATTAACTCTACTCCCAGTTCTGAGAGTGTTTTAGCTGCTTCTTCTTCAATGAAAATGATACTTTCAGGAAACTTGGATCTATCGCGCCACGACATGGTCTTAAACAGAACCCTTTTTGTTCCTTTCTTGACCTTTTCTTTTATAAGCGCCGCGCTGACAGATTCGTTTGAGGACGCATCAATGACCGAACA
>NZ_NOII01000046.1:0-11077 GCF_002245695.1 Fictibacillus aquaticus
GGCAAGAGATCCATTCGGGATCAAACCGTTCTTTTACCTTGAAGATGAAGAAGCTTTATACTGCGCTTCTGAAAAGAAAAGCATCACTTATGTAAAAAGCGAACAGAAAGTGAACATGGAAGCTCTTCACCATTATTTAACTTATCAGTTCGTGCCTGAGCCTGATACGATGACTGCAGGCATTAAGAAACTTGAGCCTGGACATTATTTCACAAAAAAAGCCGGCCGACCGATGGAAATAAAGCCATATTGGAAGCCGAGCTTCACACCAGTGAAAAAATCTCTTGAACAAGCAAAAGAGCAGATCCGCGACGTGATGAGAGATTCTGTGAAAATTCACATGCGGTCTGATGTTCCTGTCGGTGCGTTCCTATCGGGAGGGATTGATTCAAGCACGATTGTTGCGCTTGCAAGCGAGCTTCATCCATCACTTAAAACGTTCACGGTCGGTTTTGAGCGCGAAGGCTTCAGTGAGATCGATGTCGCTGTTCAGACTGCTGCTTCATTAAATGTAGAGAACATTCATTATCTCGTGACACCAGAAGATTTCATGCGAGAGATTCCTAAGATCATCTGGCACATGGATGATCCTGTTGCAGACCCGGCTGCCGTCCCGCTTTACTTTGTAGCAAGAGAAGCGAGCAAGCATGTAACGGTCGTTTTATCTGGAGAAGGTGCTGATGAACTTTTCGGAGGCTATAACATCTACAACGAGCCTCACTCACTCAGACATCTTTCTGCCCTTCCAAAGGGAATATCAAAAGGACTTGCTGCCATCGCATCCGTCCTTCCAGAAGGAGTTAAAGGAAAAAGTTTCCTCGAACGGGGGGCTATGAGCATTGAAGAACGCTACATTGGAAATGCCAAAATGTTCTCTGAAACAGAGAAAAGCAAGCTGTTAAAAGACTACCGTTCTGTTCATAACTATCAGAATGTAACAAGACCGCTTTATGAAAATGCAAAGAGTTTCCACGATGTTCACAAAATGCAGTATATTGACCTTCATACATGGATGAGGGGAGATATTCTTGTTAAAGCAGACAAAATGACGATGGCTCACTCACTTGAGCTGAGGGTGCCGTTCTTAGATAAAGAAGTTTTCAATGTCGCTTCAAGCCTGGATCCAGAAATCACGATTGCGAACGGAACAACGAAATATGCACTTCGTGAGTCGATGAGGGGCATTGTGCCTGACTCAGTACTTTACCGCAGAAAGCTGGGATTCCCGGTACCGATCAGACATTGGCTGAAGAAAGAGTTATATGAATGGGCGAAACAGCTTATTAAAGTAAGCGCAACGGACCGCTACCTTCATAAAGATATCGTCGTCCAAATGCTGGAAGATCACTGTGCAGGTAAAGGCGACTACAGCAGGAAGCTTTGGACAGTGCTCATGTTCATGCTTTGGCATCAGATCAACATTGAAAATGTGTACTCATTTGGAAACGAATGGTTAGAACAGGACGCTGCTTCTGAAAAAGCTGCCGTTGTTCACCAATCGTAGCTTTATTTGGCTTTTGTTTTATTAAAAAGATATGTTATACTTAACAGGTTAAAAAATAGTTAGGAGTGTTTTCATGAATTTTGAAGTAGGCAGTATTGTTGAAGGTAAAGTTACAGGCATCAAGCCATTTGGCGCATTCGTCGCTTTAAATGACCAAGTACAAGGACTCGTTCATATCTCTGAGGTTTCTCACGGATTTGTTAAAGATATCAATGATGTTCTTAAAACGGGAGATGTTGTACAAGTAAAAATCCTTTCAATTGACGAAGATAGCAAGAAGATCTCTCTTTCTATCCGTCAGACTCAAGAAGCTCCGGCTGCAGCTCCAAAGAAAGAGCGCCGTCCGAACTTCGGCAGCAAAAAACCTGCTGCAGCAGCTCAAGACAGCAGCAAAGGCTTCAACACTCTTGAAGCTAAGCTTAAAGACTGGTTGAAAGAATCAACTGACCGTCAAGCACAGCTGAACAAGCGTCTTAAGAAGTAATTTAAAAAAAGAGCATCCTTCATTGAAGGATGCTCTTTTTTATTCAGCTTAAACGCGATTATGTTCAGGACGACCTTCACGCGCAACTTCTTCAGATGGTTTAAACAGTAATGTTAAGCAATAAAGACCTGCAAGGCCAACCAAGCCGTATACGATTCTCGCCAATGCTGAATCTTGACCTCCAAAAATAGCCGCCACTAGATCAAATTGAAAGAATCCGATTAAACCCCAGTTAACTGCACCGATGATGACAAGTGCCAAGGCGAAACGCTGTAATCCACTCACAAAAATAACCTCCTTAAGAAAATTGTGAAAACAATAATAGCTTTTCTTACTATGTTTGCATTTATACTTTTCCCATGATTTTCTATTATTAAACTAATATGTTGTACAAAAATTATATTTTTTTTACATAAAATTTATCCGTGATGGAAAGTATATTCCGAGCGCATTTCTTTACATCATAAATAAACTGTCTCATAATATCATTCATAAACCTAATGGAGGGATTACAATGGATAATTTTACATATTACAATCCGACACGTCTTGTATTCGGGAAGGGGCAAATCGCACAGCTTGCAAGTGAGATGAAGCCATACGGTAAGAATGTTCTCCTCGTTTACGGCGGTGGAAGCATCAAAAGAAACGGTCTTTATGATGCAGTGAAAAGTGAGCTCGAAAAAATGGGCGCTGCTGTAGCGGAGCTTTCCGGCGTGGAACCAAACCCGAGACTTTCAACAGTAAAAAGAGGAATCCAGCTCTGCCGGGAGAACAATGTCAGTTTTATCCTCGCTGTCGGAGGAGGAAGCGTTATTGACTGTACGAAAGCAATCGCTGCAGGTGCAGTGTATGAGGGAGATGTTTGGGATCTCATCCTTAAAAAAGCGGAACCTAAAGAAGCTCTTCCATTCGGCACGATTTTGACACTTGCTGCAACGGGATCTGAGATGAATTCTGGCTCGGTAATCACGAACTGGGAAACGCAAGAGAAATACGGCTGGGGAAGCCCTCTTGTATTTCCTAAGTTTTCAATTTTGGATCCTGCCAATACATTTTCCGTGCCAAAGGATCATACGATCTATGGCATCGTGGATATGATGTCGCATGTGCTTGAACAATATTTTCATCATGCAAAAAATACTCCGCTGCAAGATCGTTTTGCTGAATCAGTTCTCAAGACAGTGATGGAAGCTGCGCCTGAGCTTCTAAACAACTTGGAGGACTATGAACTGCGTGAAACTATTCTTTATAATGGCACGATCGCCTTGAACGGTACTCTGTCAATGGGGTCACGCGGTGACTGGGGAAGCCATAATATCGAGCATGCTGTCTCTGCGGTTTATGACATCCCGCATGCAGGGGGGCTGGCTATTCTATTCCCTAACTGGATGCGCCATAATGTTGATGGTGATGTTTCACGCTTTAAGCAGCTGGCTATCAGAGTGTTCGGCGTCAGTGAGGAAGGAAAAGATGACAGAGAGGTGGCTCTTGAAGGAATCGACCGTCTTTCAGCATTCTGGACATCATTGGGAGCACCTAACCGCCTGGCCGATTATGACATTGATGACAGCAAACTTGATCTGATTGCAGATAAAGCGATGGCACGCGGTGAGTTCGGCAACTTTAAATCGCAGAAAAAGGATGACGTGCTTACAATCTTGAAGCGCTCATTATAAAGGATTTAGAAAAAGTGCATATTGCACTTTTTCTTTTTAATTTAGGTTCTTTTCTAATAAATTGTTGTTTTTGAACGGTTTGATTCATAGGAAAGAAAGCTCACGGGAATTGCTTTGAAAGCTTCAACGCGTGATCCATGAGGAATGCTTCCATTCTTTCTTTAATTTCGCTTATCATCTTGATTTCTTCATTGATAAAGTTGATCNNCGTGCGCCTGAAACGGAGATCAACTTCTTCTCTGATTTCTTTAATATCAACATAGTTTAAGAAAGTAACCTTATTTTATTGAAAATTACAACTATTAATAAGTAACCGTTTTCAAAATGAGGTTTTCTTGATTTGGTATTCTTCATCCGATAAAGTGAAGATAGAAATGAACTTGGGAGGTTCGTAAATGACTAACAAGCTAACGTTTGACTACAGCAAGGCACTTTCTTTTGTTGGAGAGCATGAGATCAAGAACTTATCTGATGCAGTGAAGGCTGCACATCACGCCATTCATGAAAAAACAGGTGCAGGAAACGATTATTTAGGTTGGGTTGATCTTCCGTCAGCTTATGACCGTGAAGAATTCGACCGGATTCTATCGGCAGCAGAAAAGATTAAATCTGATTCAGAAGTATTGGTCGTTGTCGGCATTGGCGGTTCTTACTTAGGTGCAAGAGCGGCTATCGAAATGCTCAACCATTCTTTTTACAACCTGTTGGATTCCGGAAAAAGAAAGGCTCCGCAAGTGTTTTTCGCGGGTCAGAACATCTCTTCAACGTATGTGAAAGAGCTTTTTGAAGTATTGGAAGGAAAAGATGTATCTGTCAACGTTATCTCGAAATCAGGCACAACAACAGAGCCGGCTATCGCTTTCCGTATCTTCCGCAAGTTCTTAGAAGAGAAATACGGTGCTGAAGAAGCACGTCGCCGCATTTATGCAACAACAGACAAAGCACGTGGAGCTTTGAAAACGCTGGCTGACAAGGAAGGCTACCAAACGTTCGTCATCCCGGATGATGTCGGAGGCCGTTATTCAGTATTGACAGCAGTCGGACTGCTTCCTATCGCGGTAAGCGGTGTGGACATTGAGTCCATGATGAAGGGTGCTGCTGATGCTGCAGAGGACTTCAGCAAGCCTGAATTAACAGAAAATGCGGCTTACCAATATGCTGCAGTGAGAAACGCTCTTTACAATAAAGGAAAAACGATCGAGCTTATGGTGAACTATGAGCCGGGACTTCACTTTGTATCTGAGTGGTGGAAGCAGCTTTATGGCGAAAGCGAAGGAAAAGATCTGAAAGGAATTTTCCCGGCTGCAGTTGATTTTACAACAGACCTTCACTCAATGGGGCAATATGTCCAAGAAGGGCGAAGAGACCTATTTGAAACGGTTCTCCTTGTCGGAAAAGGACGTGAAGAGATTCTCATTGAGGAAGATGAAGCAAACCTGGACAGCCTAAACTTCCTGGCTGGAAAGTCAATGGAATTTGTTAACAACAAAGCGTTTGAAGGAACACTTCTTGCACACACGGACGGCGGAGTGCCGAACCTGATCGTTAACATTCCAGAAATGACACCTTACCACTTCGGATATATGGTCTATTTCTTTGAGAAAGCATGTGCCATTTCGGGCTACCTTCTTGGCGTTAACCCGTTCGACCAGCCTGGAGTTGAAGCATACAAAGCAAACATGTTTGCTCTTCTAGGAAAGCCTGGATACGAAAAGGAAAAAGAAGAGCTTGAGAAACGTTTAAATTCATAAGTGAACATTAAAAAGAGCTTTGCGCATGTTATTGCGTAAGGCTCTTTTTAATTGGTTACGATAAGAGAGAGAACTTCGGAAAAAGGAGGCAATTTGCATGAAACCGCTGAATAGCAAACTGCAAAATGAATGGATCGCACTAAACGAAGCAGAAGAAACGCTGAAAAATCTTGGGTTTTCTTATGGCGGAGGCTGGGAATATGATCATGGATATTTCGATTATAAGCTGGATGATGAGGTAGGCTATACGTTTTTAAGACTGCCATTTCATGTTGTCGACGGTGAGCTCGAACAAAAAAACACTGTCGTTCAATTTGATCAGCCTTTTCTTCTCGCACATAAGTATCAGGTTGGATTGGACGATAATGCCGGAGCCGGGAATTTATCCGGAAGCTTTAATCAGTTTTCAGAGCCTCAAGACCCTGATGCATCAATTGATCACAAATGGGTTAAAATCGCGAAGGGAGTGCTTGTGGAAGCTGAAAACAAACTCCTCACTTAAGAAAATTTATAGGGGGTCCGGTACGATGGGCTGGTGCGGCTGTCGCAGCTAATCATTGTTGCCCATCGTACCGGACCCCAGAACAGAAGTCATGGCTTCTGATGTAATTCTTGAAGTCTGAATTAAGATGTCGGCACCAGCACGGCGGCTGTTCGCTGTCTGCTCTAATGTAAGAATTTCTGCTGCAATCTTAATACTAGGGTTCATTCCTCTTGCTGCAAGAATGCTTAGTATTGTCTGCATATCTGCATCTGACTCAGAAAGGCTTTGATCTGCCGTGATAAGGATCGTTTTTGCTTCTTTTATACCAGCATCTTTCCATGTGCTGTCAACAACGGGAGACCCTTTTACAAAATGAATTCCTTCATGATAAAGCGGATTATGATTAAGCGTTGAATCGATCATGACAATGTTCGTGCCGTGATCTTGTTCCATTAAATTTGATATCGTTTCTTTTGAACGTTCATTCCATCCTACAATAATGCAATGATTTTTATCGATAAACTTCATTTTACCCTCCAGCAAACCCTGCTGTTTTTTTACGACCGCTGAAGCCAAATGGACAGTGAAAAACGCCAAAAATGCGCCGCCAAAGAACACGAGCAGCATGGCTAGGATTCTGACTGCTGTTGATTCAGGAGCATAATCACCATACCCGACGGTTCCTACAGTAATGACAGTCCAATAGAAAGCTTCAAAATATGATGGAAACGTTTCAGGCTCAGCAACTCTGGCTGCCGCCGCACCCATCGTTATGATTATGAAGATTATCACGAGCAGCCTTGCAAGCATAGGAAGGCGCAAATACAATGTATAAAACTTTCGAATCATGGCCACCTCCCTGTTATTACTATTTCCACTTTCGAACGGGTATAGACGTGATGTTAAAACAAGCAAAAAATACCCGCATAGACGGTCCATCCGTCATGCGGGTATTAGTATTATGCTGCATCCTCTTCTACAAATAGTTTAACTTCACCTGTTTCCACATTCGTTGCTGCCTCAACACTCAGAATTAACTCCTCAGTTTCAGTATTCACCGTTATTTCAATCATAAGAACAGAAGAGGGAGGTGCCTTAATTTCTTCAATCGCAGCTGCAGTTTCAGCTATTGGAAGAGAGCGGACCGATTTCTTTTCAGTATCTGCTTCTTTTTTGTCGTTTTGTTTCTTTGGCTCGTTATTTTCAGCTTTTTCGTTTGGAGAAAACGCTACTTCTTGTTCAAAGTTTCGAATTTCTTTTTCAGTTCGCACTTCTTTTTTAGATGCTGTTGTTTTAATGCTTTCCTTGACCTTAGCATTTTCTTTGTCTTTTTTTTCAGCCGCAGTTTCTGTTTCTTGCTTCTTTATTATCTGCGTGCCTGTTTCTTCTTTTGTTTTTTTCTGTAAATTGTTTTTTCTCAAAGCAGAAGGCTTCTTAATTTCTTCTTTTGCAGGCAAATTGGAATCAGCACTACTTAATTTTCCTTTGCTGCCTTCATTTGTACCGATTGCTCCTGATTGTTTATTTTCTATTCTTTTTGAAACAGGCAGTTCGCTGTCTTCAAAAAGATTTTTAACAGGACCGACTTCTTCTGAAATTTTACGGATAGATTTGTTTTTTACTTCGTTTGCCGTCATATGATGACCTTTTTGTTTAGCGGCAGCGAGAATTGCATACTGGCCAGGAGAAATGCCGTACTCCGCAGCCTTCATCTTTTCTTTTTTGGAAAGTACGACAGAAGTCATTTCTAGGTTTTGCTTTTTTGCTTCTTTTTGCATTAGAGTGCTTACATGTTTTTTAATAGCTGTTTCTTCTTTTGTGCTGATATCTTCTGTGATGGTGGTTGCGATGAGAACCTCCTGATGCGGCTTGATAAAGCCTTTGGCGCTGCTAAGCTTAAATATTTTTTTAGTGACAGCGGTAATCGGCTGCCCGCGCCAGTTGTCTATGGATTTCAGCACATCTTCTCCTTGCTCGTTATATGTCTGGATATCCACGACATTTAAATCTTTATTAATCTCGATTTCTATACTAGGTTCCATTTCCATAGAAACAGATGCGTATACTTCTTGACCCGTAAAAGGGTAGAAGAATTGAAAGAATAACATCAGTGCTGCCGCAGCTGCAGCCAGACTTGTTTTCCAGTTTAAAAAGGAAAAACCGCGCAGCTTCTGTTGTATCATTCCTGAAGCATCAATCTCTTGACCGATGGTTTTATAACTGCTCTTTCGCGGCACTTTTATAAACGAACCGCCTTCAGCGAGCACAATGGCGTGCTTTTTATTTAGTTCTACAATAATCGCTTTGCTCACGAGAAAATGCCCTCCTGCTTCGGAAAATATTCCATTAAATGTTGGCACCCATCTTTTTGAATAATGATGAGCGCGATAATGTATGGCTTGTGTCTGGCAGCAAAACGCTTTGTTTGAGAACTGCCGCTGCTCAAGCCGTGCATTATAAATTGTTCACAATCTTTATCCGATCGCGCAATAAAACGTGCAATGGCTGCAGCCAGCTTAATGTTATTACGCCGCGAAGGAGTTTTCTTTACAACCAAATCGTAATTGATGCCATATTTCAAAAGCTTATGCGTCAGATGCTGAATTTCCTCATAAACGTTTGTAAAAGCTGGTTGTTTTTGGTGTTTGAGCAGGCTGATATTGCGGGGGGTGGCAGCCGGTTCAGGGTATACCTGGCTTTCTTCCGATGCTGTCCGCTTGAGCCATGTCATGATTCTATCCTCCTCTTAGAAAATAATGTTATGTAAAAATATTATTCTAAAGAAAATATTAACCAGATTATTATAAAACAACGTAAACCTTGTGGACAGGTTATATAGTCATGAATTTGATTGTTAAACAATAGATTTGGATAAGCTGATAATGGGTGATAGATATGAAATATAATAAACGGGACCGTCAGGCATATAGTGATGCGATAGACAAGATGCAGGAAGGCCTGGATGCCATGATAGACCTTTATAACGAAGCAGAAGAGGATGTTGATCTGATTCAATTTGATGAAGACTTGATAGAATTGATAAAAAAGGCGAAGAAAAAACACGGAGAACAGCTGATCAATAAAAAGGTAGCCGCTATTGTACGAGAAGTCATTGAGCTGCTGACAATGGAAAACGAAAAATGAATGCTGCAGAAAAGGAGTGCTGAATTCTCACTCCTTGTAACGTGTCTTTTTTACGGAGTGTACAAAAAGATGGGGATGGCAGTGTGGACGAGGAAAAGGGCGGCCACAAAAAGCACAGCAGCTAACCCTATTAGTGGAATCCTCCATTTCAGATTCAATAACTCATAGTTATTAAATATGAAGAAAAGAATCGCTGCAATTAAAATAAGACCAAAAAAGAGAACCGCTGATTGCAGCCAGAATGCATAAGCACTTGTACCTGATTTAATAGTCAGCATAACAATAAAATATACTATACTGATGAAAGAAGCTCCCCATAAGCTGTATTGTACGGATCGTCTGCACTTCTTGGTCATATAGTACACCGCATAGAGGGCAAGCCCCGCAAGCAGAAATATCATTATGATCGCCTCCTAATACTGTTTCGTATTATATATATTCAGAGCTTGTACAAAACTATTCCCATATGAAGAAAATGAGAATCGTGAACTTTTCATAATTTAATCATAATAAAACGAGCAACCGGCAATAAGGCGGTTGCTCGTTTTCATTAGGAATGTGTTCCGGATGTGCTGCTTATTTCAGAAAGTGCAGTCTTTTTTTCTCTTAGAAGAATAACCGCCGAGAAAATGAGAATGATTCCAGCGTACTGAATGAATGTAAGAGACTCTTCATAAAAGAGGATTCCCATCAAAGCTGCTACAGCAGGTTCAACAGTAGATAGGATGGATGCCGTTCCCGCGTCTGCTGCTTTTAATCCATTTGTATACAGATAATATGCGATGACGGTCGGGAACAGTCCAAGCCCTGCAGCCATAAGAAGTGTTTCAGGATGAATCAGCAAAGCTAAAGCACTCTTAAGCTGCACAAAGGGTAGAAGGGCCGCGGCTGTTACGAGAAATGTGTAAAAGCTTATAGTTAATGATGAATAGAAAGCGGCAGCAAGCTTTCCGAATATAGAGTAAAGAGCGTAGCCGAATCCTGCTCCTAGACCAGTGATGATTCCGAACACCGTAACGGAAGAAGAAGAATCAGAAAGCAAGCCTGATACAAAAAGGCATCCAGCAGCGGTAAGCAGCAGAGAGATAAGCTTTCTAGCTGTCAGCGGGCTTTTAAAGACAAAACGGGACAATATAATCACAAAAACAGGTGCCGTGTAAAGGAGCACAGCAGCAACCGACAAAGACGTTTCCTGAATCGCAGTGAAGTAGCACCAGTTAAAGAGTGTGATGCTCAGTATCCCGGTGCCAAGAAAATACTTCATATCCTTTAAGCGAACGAATAAAGGTGAGGGTTTTTGAAATAAAGCGTAGATGAAGAAAAAAACAACGGCCGCAGCAGCCCTCAGCCAAACTACCTGAAGAGCTGTGAAACCTGCATCTCTTAAGTAGTTTACATAAAACCCTATGGTACCCCATAAAGCAGCACTGATAATTATAGAGAAATAAGCATGTCTGATTGCCATATGCACCGTCCTAAATTGCTGACATTGTTTCTGTCCCTTATTCTACAGGAACACAAAGGATTTTACGCAAAAAAAAGAGCTTACGCAATGTAAACTCTTCTTCACGTTAAATCATTTCAGGGTCAGCTACTTTTACGAGCTGCTTGCCGATGTTTTCTCCTTTAAAGAGTCCGATAAAAGCATCGACTGTATTCTCAAATCCTTCAATAATGCTCTCTTTGTATTTTAACTTTCCTTCTCTCAGCCATTTCGCCATCTCATCCGCTCCCTGCTCGAAGCCGGAGGCATAGTCACTGACGATAAAGCCTTTCATAAGAGCAGAGTTAATGAGAAGCTGTCCTTGAATTCGGGGACCGGTATCCTGTTTTTCAAGGTTGTACAAAGAAATTTGGCCGCAAAGCGGAATTCTGGCACCTTGATTGATCAATGAAAGAACCGCATCTGAAATTTCGCCTCCGACATTGTCAAAATACACATCCACGCCTTCCGGACAGGCTTTTTTCAACGACTGCTGCAAATCATCAGTTTTATAGTTGATTACCTCATCAAACCCGAGCTCTTCCTTCA
>NZ_NOII01000046.1:11123-11769 GCF_002245695.1 Fictibacillus aquaticus
CTGCTGCAGTAATATACCGCTGCCATGGAAGATTGCCGATGACGATGTCTCCCTCCTCCAATTCGCTGGAAAGAGAACTGACAACTTGCCCGATTACCCCGCCTGACAATGGCTCATCAATGGCAAAAGGAGGGACATATGATTTGCGGTCATTCATTCTTCCCCTCATATAAGGGTCAACGGATATATACAATGTTTTCACCAGCACCTCGCCGTTCTCGGGCTCTCTTGCATCGGTACTTTCAAACCGGAAATGGCTGTGGCTGGGCATTCCGCTAGGCCTTGAGGCAAGCACAATTTTTTCGTTGTTAATATTCACTGTCTTATCACTCCTTTTTCATTGGTGTCCATTTTAAAGACTTAGTCACGATACTTCAAATGAAAAGTATTACTTATTCTTCAATGACTGCTCTGCAGCTTCCTCTTCTTCTTGGATAACCTCGTCATCGATGTCTTCCTTAAACGCGAATGAAAGAAGGAGGGAAACGAGGATACCTCCACCGATCAAGTTGCCGAAAGTGGCAGGGAACAGGTTTAGCAGGATGAATTGCCACCAGCTGTATTCAAAACCTTCAAGGACCGAAATGCTGAAATAACCCATGTTTGCAACTGCATGCTGAAAATTACCTGCCTCAAAAATGATGAC
>NZ_NOII01000046.1:11790-13770 GCF_002245695.1 Fictibacillus aquaticus
TTGCTGAAAAAAACACTTGAACGATGCCCCATGCACCCCGGTCAGCGAACTGCATTTTTTTGTCCATGAACTTCAAAAGTCCGTCATAGAAATCGGGAGGCAATGAGCCGGATAGACTTAGTAGCAAACCGACAAAGAGAGCACCTAAAAAGTTCCCTATATAGCAAACAGCCCAGAATTTGAGGATTTTTTTACTGATCCAGAATTTTGACTGCAGGATATAGCTTGGGAGGAGTACATTGATTTCAGTAAAAAGAATAGAGCCTGATAAGAATATCATGGCATATCCGATAGCGAATCCGATTCCAGAAAGAAGATTGTACATGCCAGCGCTTTTCACGTCGAGCGAAAGCAGAACGGAAGCAAGCGCTCCGAACGCAATGAACGCTCCTGCCATCACAGAGAGAATCAATTGAGCTAATACAGAAGTATGGATAGTCTCTTTTCCTTCTTTAATAAACGATTCTACGATTTGTGCTGGAAAATAATATTGCCGCTGGGGATTGTCTTTGTTTTTCAAGGTCTGCACCACTCTTTCTTCTTCACATAGTTTTCCCTTGAATGAAGGGAGCAAACCTAAAAAAATTAAAAGAAAGGCATCAAAAAAAGCCCATGACAGGGCTTTTTTAACGAAGCTTTATTTAACTGCTGATAATGACCGGAGATCCTCGATTTCAGCAACCTTGAATCCGTTACCTTCTACTTTAGGAACGAGCTCTTCTATCTGTTGAAGTGTCATTGATTCATTAAATGTAATGACGACTCTTCTTAAAAATTGTTTCCCTGTATCCTGAGTGAAAACACCTTCAATGTTATAGTCATCGCTAATAGCGGAAAATAGCTTTTTCAATGAGCCTTTTCCTTCTGTTGTGGAAACAGTAATGGAGAATCCGCCTTTTTTTAATCCGTAGGAATCTTCTAGTATATCCATGACTTTCGCATGTGTCACGATACCGGCAAATAATCCTTGTTCGTCATTTACCGCCAGGAAAGGGAGTCTTCGGATAGAGAAGAGGACTTTATGGAATGAGGCTTCCTCTGAAACAAACGCTTCACTGTCCTCGGCCAGAATGCTTACAGGCTCACTAAGCGGTCCTTTCTCGTCAATCATGTAGTCAGATATTGTTTCTTTGTATATCAATCCTACAAACCGTTCTTCTTTGTCATCCAGCACGGGAATGCAGCGGTAGCCTGACTGAATCAAGACTCGGCGTGCTTCACTGATTGACATCCCGCTTGTCACATACTCGACTTTTTGCTTCGGAATAAAATTTGATTTGATCTTCATTGTTTTTTGCTCCTTTCACTTCCAATACCTTATATTTCGGCAGACAATATTCAAAAACCTTTAGAATATTCAGGAAATGAAAGGATTTCTTATTGCTTTAATGATCTGACGTCCCAGAAATCACTTAGTTTAATGGTATGATCTACTTTTTTTAGAGAACTGTATATTTTGCGCATCACGAGCATATTCGGTTTTTTATAATTTGTACGGGAAAGCATTTCAATGGTGGATTTTTTTACGCCTGACTGACTGGCAAGCCATTCAGAATGGAGGTTATGCTTTTCCATCCAAAGTCCAAGCCTGCTCAGGTAAAGCTGTTTTTCGCCCATTGCAGTAGCCCCTTTTTTAAATTTATTTTCTATCTGGCTTTAGAACTATTTTCGAATGAAAAGTAGTCCGAATGATTCAGGTGGACTGCCTAATTAGCTTATTCCCTTATCCTTATTTTTCAAACCGGAAACTGCTCGTATTAGATAAAATTATGTCGATAAAACATATTTTGAGAAATAAAAAAACCCGGATACCAATGCAGTATCCGGGTTGAAATAATCTTTGTTTTTATTTGGCTGTTTCATCTGAAACCGTGTCCTGCATCTCCTCAAACGTATCTGTAACTTTGTCTGAAGGCTCTTTCGTCATAAGACTGACGACGATGACGGCCAGCAAACTTAAGAAGAATCCAGGAATCATTT
>NZ_NOII01000047.1 GCF_002245695.1 Fictibacillus aquaticus
TACTTAAGTAAGTAGCCTTGTTCTTTGAAAACTAGATATCGACATCCAAACAAGAAATGCAAGGCAGATTTGATTTAATATCGATCTGCGCTTTAAAAGCAAAACTTTATTTAATAAGGTTAAGCTAGAAAGGGCGCACGGTGGATGCCTTGGCACTAGGAGCCGAAGAAGGACGGGACGAACACCGATATGCCTCGGGGAGCTGTAAGTAAGCTTTGATCCGGGGATTTCCGAATGGGGGAACCCACCATCCGTAATGGGATGGTATCCATATCTGAATACATAGGATATGAGAAGGCAGACCCGGGGAACTGAAACATCTAAGTACCCGGAGGAAGAGAAAGAAATATTCGATTTCCCAAGTAGCGGCGAGCGAAACGGAAACAGCCCAAACCAGAGGGCTTGCCCTCTGGGGTTGTAGGACACTCTATACGGAGTTACAAAGGAACGGAGTAGGTGAAGTGACCTGGAAAGGTCAGCCGAAGAAGGTAACAGCCCTGTAGCTGAAACTTCGTTCCCTCCAGAGTGGATCCTGAGTACGGCGGGACACGTGAAACCCCGTCGGAATCCGGGAGGACCATCTCCCAAGGCTAAATACTTCCTAGTGACCGATAGTGAACCAGTACCGTGAGGGAAAGGTGAAAAGCACCCCGGAAGGGGAGTGAAATAGATCCTGAAACCGTGTGCCTACAAGTAGTCGGAGCCCATTAACGGGTGACGGCGTGCCTTTTGTAGAATGAACCGGCGAGTTACGATCCCGTGCAAGGTTAAGTCGAGAAGACGGAGCCGCAGCGAAAGCGAGTCTGAATAGGGCGCCATAGTACGTGGTCGTAGACCCGAAACCGTGTGATCTACCCATGTCCAGGGTGAAGTTCAGGTAACACTGAATGGAGGCCCGAACCCACGCACGTTGAAAAGTGCGGGGATGAGGTGTGGGTAGGGGTGAAATGCCAATCGAACACGGAGATAGCTGGTTCTCCCCGAAATAGCTTTAGGGCTAGCCTCGCGGCAAGATTCCTGGAGGTAGAGCACTGATTGGACTAGGGGCCCCCACAGGGTTACCGAATTCAGTCAAACTCCGAATGCCAGAGAATTATCCGCGGGAGTCAGACTGCGAGTGATAAGATCCGTAGTCAAGAGGGAAACAGCCCAGACCATCAGCTAAGGTCCCAAAGTATACGTTAAGTGGCAAAGGATGTGGAGTTGCCCAGACAACCAGGATGTTGGCTTAGAAGCAGCCACCATTTAAAGAGTGCGTAATAGCTCACTGGTCGAGTGACTCTGCGCCGAAAATGTAACGGGGCTAAACGTATCACCGAAGCTATGGATTGTCCTTACGGACAGTGGTAGGGGAGCGTTCGAAGTGCAGTGAAGTCAGACCGGAAGGACTGGTGGAGCGCTTTGAAGTGAGAATGCCGGTATGAGTAGCGAAAGACAAGTGAGAATCTTGTCCATCGAAAGCCTAAGGTTTCCTGAGGAAGGCTCGTCCGCTCAGGGTTAGTCGGGGCCTAAGCCGAGGCTGAAAAGCGTAGGCGATGGATAACAGGTTGATATTCCTGTACCACTTCCTTTCCGTTTGAACGATGGGGGGACGCAGTAAGGTAGGGTGAGCGCACTGATGGAATAGTGCGTCTAAGCAGTTAGGCTGATTGTGAGGCAAATCCCGCAATCGTGAAGGCTGAGCTGTGATGGCGAGGGAAATTTAGTACCGAAGTCCCTGATCCTACACTGCCAAGAAAAGCCTCTAGTGAGGAAAGATGTGCCCGTACCGCAAACCGACACAGGTAGGCGAGGAGAGAATCCTAAGATGATCGGGAGAACTCTCGTTAAGGAACTCGGCAAAATGACCCCGTAACTTCGGGAGAAGGGGTGCTCTGATAGGGTTTATCGCCCGAGAGAGCCGCAGTGAATAGATCCAAGCGACTGTTTAGCAAAAACACAGGTCTCTGCGAAACCGCAAGGTGAAGTATAGGGGCTGACACCTGCCCGGTGCTGGAAGGTTAAGAGGAGGGGTTATCCTTCGGGAGAAGCTCTGAATTGAAGCCCCAGTAAACGGCGGCCGTAACTATAACGGTCCTAAGGTAGCGAAATTCCTTGTCGGGTAAGTTCCGACCCGCACGAAAGGTGTAACGACTTGGATACTGTCTCAACGAGAGACCCGGTGAAATTATAGTACCTGTGAAGATGCAGGTTACCCGCGACAGGACGGAAAGACCCCATGGAGCTTTACTGCAGCTTGATATTGGATTTTGGTACAGCTTGTACAGGATAGGTAGGAGCCTGAGAAGCCGGAGCGCCAGCTTCGGTGGAGGCGTCGGTGGGATACTACCCTGGCTGTATTGAAATTCTAACCTTGAACCGTGATCCGGTTCGGAGACAGTGTCAGGTGGGCAGTTTGACTGGGGCGGTCGCCTCCTAAACAGTAACGGAGGCGCCCAAAGGTTCCCTCAGAATGGTTGGAAATCATTCGCAGAGTGTAAAGGCACAAGGGAGCTTGACTGCGAGACCTACAAGTCGAGCAGGGACGAAAGTCGGGCTTAGTGATCCGGTGGTTCCGCATGGAAGGGCCATCGCTCAACGGATAAAAGCTACCCTGGGGATAACAGGCTTATCTCCCCCAAGAGTCCACATCGACGGGGAGGTTTGGCACCTCGATGTCGGCTCATCGCATCCTGGGGCTGAAGTAGGTCCCAAGGGTTGGGCTGTTCGCCCATTAAAGCGGTACGCGAGCTGGGTTCAGAACGTCGTGAGACAGTTCGGTCCCTATCCGTCGCGGGCGCAGGAAATTTGAGAGGAGCTGTCCTTAGTACGAGAGGACCGGGATGGACACACCGCTGGTGTACCAGTTGTTCCGCCAGGGGCATAGCTGGGTAGCTACGTGTGGACGGGATAAGTGCTGAAAGCATCTAAGCATGAAGCCCCCCTCAAGATGAGATTTCCCATCACGCAAGTGAGTAAGACCCCTTAGAGATGATGAGGTTGATAGGTCTGGTGTGGAAGCGTGGCGACACGTGGAGCTGACAGATACTAATCGGTCGAGGGCTTAACCTTATAACGTTTGGATACGTCGATATCTAGTTTTGAAAGAGCAATCTTTCTAAAAGAATACAGTCTGGTCATGATGGCGAAGAGGCCACACCCGTTCCCATACCGAACACGGAAGTTAAGCTCTTCAGCGCCGATGGTAGTTGGGGGTTTCCCCCTGTAAGAGTAGGACGTGGCCGGGCAAGGATAGAAGATAA
>NZ_NOII01000048.1:0-6662 GCF_002245695.1 Fictibacillus aquaticus
TGAAAAAATTGTTCAACACAAGCGGGATGAAATACCGTGAACTAGGACTTAAGGACAAGCTGAAGGATGCTTCTGAGGAAGATATGCTCGAATGGCTGGCTTCAGACGGCATGCTGATCAAACGTCCGATGGCGATCAGCGGGGATAAAGCAACGGTTGGATTTAAAGAGGATACGTACGAGAAGACGTGGAAACGCTGAACAAGTGAATAACTATAATTATTCATTATAGTTACGATAAATTATTAAATAATCTGGAGGGATCAAGCAATGGAATTTCCAAAAGAACTGCGCTATTCTGAAGAACACGAATGGGTAAAACAAGAAGAAGGCAACAAAGTCCGTATCGGGATCACTGCTTTTGCTCAAGATGAGCTAGGCGACATCGTTTTTGTTGAGCTGCCTGAAGTCGGTGATGATATTACAGCTGACGAGCCGTTCGGCAGTGTTGAGTCCGTAAAGACCGTTTCTGAGCTTTATGCGCCTGTTTCGGGTAAAGTCGTTGAAATCAACAGCGAGCTTGATGACAGCCCAGAGCTTGTAAATGAATCGCCGTATGAAAAGGCGTGGATGATCGTTGTCGAAGCTTCTAACCCTTCAGAACTAGATGAACTGATGACAGCAGAGAAGTACGAAGATATGATTAAAGAAGATTAATTTGAGTAAAACAGATCCTTTCTTGGAAAGAATAGTAGAGATACTAGCTTTCAGGGAGGGATTTTTTTTGAATAAAAACAATCAAAACAATAAGGATAGATCGGATGTTACGTCGCGTGTATACGGGAAGCTTGACGGCGGATATATGTCATTATTTATGGACAAAGAATCAATTGGCAGAATAAAGTTTACCAATCAAGGCAACCAGTATGAAATGGCAGAAGGTTTTGAGTTTGAAAATGAGAAATTCTACAAACACGTACCCAAANNACCCAAAAGCGACCAGAAAATGACGGACCATTTTGTGGACGGATGCGACAAAGGCTGGTGCTGAGTTTTCTATATAATAAAAAAACAGAATGGAGCGGATTGTCCGCTCCATTCTGTTTTTTTTCAATTACTTGCTGCGGCTATTTCCGCCTTTTTCACCGATGTCACGGTAAAAGTCTTTATCGTGGTTTTCAGACGTTGCTTCTCCGCCTTTTCGCCCAATTTCCTGATAAAATTCTTTATCATGGCTTTTGGACGTCGCTTTACCGCCTTTTTTTCCGATTTCCTGATAAAATTCCTTGTCATGAGAAGAAGCAGTAGCAACACCGCCTTTTTTACCGATTTCTTGATAAAACTCCTTGTTATGTGATTTGGAGGTAGCTGCGCCGCCTTTACGGCCGATTTCCTGATAAAATTCTTTTCCGTGAGTTTTGGATGTTTTCTTGCCGCCCATACGTCCTGCTTCTTCACGGCTCATATTTCCATTTTCATTATTTTCTTTTTTGCTGTTTTCGCGTGCCATTAAGTATTCCTCCTTTATTCCATTTTTTGTAACTGCCACAACTGGCCATGTAAAAAAAATAGCCTCTCCTAAATGAAGCTAAACCTCTTTTATCTGTAATTATTGAAAAATAGTAAAATGAGTTTACTTTCTGAAAAGGGCATTTAGGTTAAAGGATAGAATTTTTCAAATATAGGGTATGTTAAATTTAAGAATGAACCTCTCTGAAGGATTTTAATAAAATATAGCAAATAACTAACTATNNCTGTCTTCATTCAGGTAGGAGAGATGATCATGGACGAAACGGCACATAAGGTCATTATTGTTGAGGGCAAATCAGACAAAGACAAACTTGTTTCTATACTTGATGAGCCTGTGGAAATCATCTGCACAAATGGTACACTCGGTTCTCATAAGCTTGAAGAACTGGCAGCGGCAATCGAGCACCGTGACGTGTATATTCTAGTGGATGCTGATGACGCTGGAGCAAAACTGCGCAAACAGCTGATGCGGGAGCTGCCGAATGCTGAGCATTTGTATGTACACAGGATGTATCGGGAAGTAGCGAAAACACCGCTTATTTATTTAGCCAAAGTCCTGCTTGGAGCTCACTTTAACATTAATAAAAACTGTCTTGGATAAGGGGGAAAGAATGAAAAAAATCTTTTCAGCTGCAGTTTTAGCCCTCTTGCTGACATCAGGCTGCTCCTCCGGTGACCGGCTGCAAACAAGCGGAGGAGAAAAAGAGGTTATTACTAAAGAATTAACCATTCCATGGAATGTTGCTTCAGATAGCAAAGTTTGGTGGATTGCCGAGAGAGGCGGCCAAATTGTTTCAATCGATAAAAAAACGAAAAGAAAAACCTCCTTTACACCATTATTGCTTAAAACGCTGCATGATAATGGAGAAGGAGGTTTTCTTGGCTTTGAGCTGCATCCAGATTTTCCTACTGTACCAAAAGCATTTGCGTATTATACATACAAGAATCAAGAACACATTTACAACAGGCTTTCAGAATTGAAGCTAAAAGGTGGCAAGTGGGAAGAAACAAAGCCTCTCATTGATGGTATACCAGCAGGCGCCATCCATAACGGAGGGAGAATAAAGTTTGGTCCGGATGGTATGCTGTACGCTGCAGCTGGCGATGCCGGGGTGCCTGAAACCGCTCAGGATGGATCCTCCCTCTCTGGAAAAATTCTAAGGATTGAGGCTGATGGATCGATACCTGAAGACAATCCTATTGCGGATTCGGCAATATACAGCTTAGGTCACCGGAATCCACAGGGGCTAACATGGGACGCTGAAGGCCGCATGTTTGCATCTGAACACGGACAGAACCATAATGACGAAATTAACGAAATACTTCCAGGAGGAAATTATGGGTGGCCGATAATCGAAGGCACAGAATCCAAAAAAGGATTCATACCTCCTTTGATTCATTCGGGAGCAGAAACATGGGCACCCTCTGGCATGATTGAAGATGACGGTATTTTATACGTTGCTTGCCTGCGCGGTGAAAAGATCCTCAAAATCAGCATCGCGGAAAAAGATGCCGTAACTTTTAGTGAGGGAAATGGCAGAATTCGTGATATCCTGATGGAAGAAGAAAAAATTTATGCTATTACGAACAACACAGATGGAAGAGGGGTGCCGAAAAAAGGAGACGATCGGATGATTTTAATCCGTTCTTCCTTGAAATAGCGATGATCCGTCAGCTGACTAAAAAAACATTTGATGCTATGCACGAAGAGAGCATGAAGAGCCCATTATTTATATATTTTGAAACACCTTTATGCGGTACGTGCAAAATGGGGAAAAGAATGCTCGAAATCGCAGTACAGTCTTTGGAACAGAATGATAAGGAATTTTCGGTTTATGAATGCAATATAAACGAATTTCCCGCACTCGCAAGAACGTATGGGATCACTAGTGTGCCATGTCTGACTGTTTTACGCAGAGGTGTTTCGGTAAAACAAGTATATGCGATGCAATCAGCTGCACATTTATATGACCTCCTGATGAAAAACGCGCGTTAAAAAACGTGAAAACCGCCTGCACAAGGCGGTTTTCACGTTTTTTTTCTTTTTTGGGGGCTGAATCAGCGTAAGTTTTTTCCAGATACTTTACTGATTTCATGTATTCTGTAACATTCATTATGGGAACATCGTCAAACAAGTATGGCAATACAAGTCCGCTTGTAGCAAGAAAGGAACCTGCCTTTCAAAGGTCAGATGTCTTTTCATACCTTTTTTTGTTTTTTCAGTAAAATAACAGATTCGTTACAAATGTTATTTCTTATGTAATATTGTTATACAAATGTATCCTACAAATGCGTTTTTGAATGGTATAACTGTATAGGAGAGCTTGTTGCATGTTTGCTCCCTAACTTATCGTGGTATTAAAGAGTGTTAGCCAAGCAAAGTAAATGACTAATTAAAAACAACCGGAAAACTAAGAGGTGAATTATAGATGAGTTCAATGAATATGAACGCAGTATTTCCTTCATTCTCTTCTAAATTAGCAACCATTGAAGATAAAGTGATGAAGATTCAGGAAGGCAACGATACGTTAAGAAACGAATTGATCGAAGCATACCAGCCGTTCATCAAGAAAGTGACGTCAAAGGTTTGCTCTCAATATATTGATCGAACAATGGATGAATTTAGTGTAGGTCTATTTGCATTTAATGAGGCGATTGACCAGTATCAAGAAGGACAAGGCAGCCGCTTTCTGTCTTTCGCAGACATGGTTATCCGCCGCAGGGTGATCGATTATATACGTAAAGAAGTACGCCAGAATAGGCTGATCTACCTTCAGCCAGATGAAGAAGACGAAGAAGGAAGAGTGGAAGACAGCTATGCTGAACAAAAAGCTGCGCTTGACCATTACGAAGAGAAAATTCAAGCTGAAACTCGTATGTTCGAAATTGAGGAGTACCAAAAGCTGCTGAAAAAGTTTGGACTTAACTTTAAAGTCCTTAGCAAGCATTGCCCGAAGCATGTGGACGCTCGAGAAAACGCTAAGGAAATCGCACGTCTTCTTACAGAAAACGAAGAGCTTTCACAATTTTTAATGGAAAAGAAACAATTGCCGATAAAAGATCTGCTTAATATGGTATCCTGTAGTCGTAAAACTATAGAGCGCAACCGAAAGTATATAATAGCAGTATCTTTAATTTATCTGGGCGAGTTTCAGGCGCTGAAGTCTTATATTCAGCCCTAGGTGAAGTCAATCGGTCGAATTGATGCGGATCATTCCATTCCGGATCATCAGTTTATCGAACGGATCCTGCAACTTGCGGGAGGGGTTATCCATGAAAACTGGCATAGTTATGGAAATATCAAAGGGAAAAGCGGTTCTTCTTTTAAAGGACGGAAATTTTGTTACGTATCGGATACCTAAAGGAAAACAGCCTCAGATCGGACATGAGTACACTGCTGATTTCTTTAAGGATCCATATCGCTTTCAGTTCCTGTTTCCATCCTTTTCTTTATCATTAGCAGCCGTCCTTACTTTTATCTTATATAACGGGTCTTTACCCTTAAGCCGCACCGAATCGGTCGCGGCTTATGTCAGTTTTGATATTAACCCTAGTCTTGAAGTGGCGGTCGCTGAAGATTTGCGTATCCTTCATGTTACGGCTTATAACAAAGATGCCAAAGCAGCGGTCGAGCGCATCGGCAATGCGGAAGGCTATACCCTTTCAGAATATGCTTCTGAACTGATGGCTGATTATGAGCGGGAAGGGTATTTTACAGCTAATCATGAGCTCATGGTTGTAACGGCGCGAAAGCCAAAGACGTCCGATTCTGTGAAAAAGAAGCTCGATCAATCTGTCAAAGTTATTATGAAAAGAGCTGAAAAAAAGCACCATGTTGCTGTTTCCTCAGCCGCTGCAGAAATAAAAACGAGAAATGAAGCAAAGAAAAAAGGAATTACTGCCGGAAAGTATTCCCTTTATTTAAATGCTAGAAAAAATAACCATTCGCTTTCTATAAAAGATGCGGACAAGATGACGGTTAAACAGCTGAAAAAGGCCGCTGAAGAATCTTCTTCAGAAAGAGAGAGCCGCAGTGATAACAGCCGTTTGCGTGGACCTTCCAGCAAGAAAATACCAGCTAAACAGAACCGGATGAAAGTGAATATTGCAGGCGGCCAGTATAAAAAGAAGGAAGATCGACCAGAGAAAATTCGTTTTAAGGAAAATAAGGACAATCATGACAAGGCTTTAAGAAAAAAGTCAGTGATGATTGTAGAGAAAAGAGATCACTCATCCAGGCAAGAGAACTGGAAAAGAAAAAGCACATTGGAAAGACAGCCGAGAGAAAACAACAACCCGAAAGAAAAGCAAAGACAAAAACATAAGCAGCATCCTCAGCACAGAAAGCATAAAGAGAAATCTGTCAAAAGATAGGGTACGAAACATCACTGCTGTCGAAGGCTTTTGGCAGGGATTAGGTACAGTTCCCCCGAAATCGGTTTTATAACGGTTTGGGGGGAGTTTTCATGTTGAATGTATCTTTCTGGGAGAACCAGATTGCCAGGAGTCCGTACTTGCCATTGTTCGGAATACGTGAGAGACCGACTTTTCACATTGAAAGCGAACGTACCGTGATTATCCGCTATAAAGAAGGAACAGTTCCGATGAAAATCTCCATTTCAGGTGATTCTCGTGATCTGTCGCTATTGTTCGAAGGAAAAGAAAAACTGTCAAAATTACTTCGTGAAAGCAGGATTGAATTTGACGGAGCATTTAAACAGAGGCTTAAATGGGAGGCTGTACTTTTCTTGGCATCACAGTGGGAGGAACTAAAGACGACTGTTTTATTCAGTAAATAAGACAAGTGCAGTTATGGTTTGACATCATTCGGCATGGGTGCTACAATTCAACACAGTTAAATAAACAAGAACAACTTTGTTCTTATCGCGAGAGGTGGAGGGACTGGCCCGATGAAACCCGGCAACCGCCAGCAATGTGCTGGAAAGGTGCCAATTCCTGCAAAGTAAGATTCTTTACTTTGGGAGATGAGAAGAAGGTGCATAGATAATATTATGCCTTTCTGCTCATTTTAAGCAGGAGGGCATTTTTATTTTTTGTAAAGAAGGCAGGGGATTACACCGTGATCACTTTAGAATCAGTCAAAAAAGTATTCCGCACTAAAGATGGTGAAGTGAATGCAGTTGACACGGTAGACTTGAACGTACAACAAGGAGAAATATTCGGCATCATCGG
>NZ_NOII01000048.1:6680-8130 GCF_002245695.1 Fictibacillus aquaticus
AATCTGCTCTGGTCGAGAACGGTAAGGGAAAACATTGCGTTTCCGCTTGAAATTGCCGGAAAGCCGAAAGCAGAGATCAATAAAAGGGTAGATGAGCTAATAAAACTCGTTGGACTCGAAGGGCGCGGCGGTTCTTATCCTTCTCAGCTGAGCGGCGGACAGAAACAGCGTGTCGGCATCGCTCGAGCACTCGCCAACAACCCGAAGGTGCTTCTTTGCGACGAAGCCACTTCTGCTCTTGACCCTAAAACGACTGAAAGCATCCTAGACCTACTTGTTGAAATCAACCAGAAGCTTGGACTTACGATCGTGCTTATCACACACGAGATGCATGTAATCCGTAAGATCTGTC
The DNA here is from genome assembly GCF_002245695.1 of Fictibacillus aquaticus. Taxonomy (GTDB): domain Bacteria; phylum Bacillota; class Bacilli; order Bacillales; family Fictibacillaceae; genus Fictibacillus; species Fictibacillus aquaticus. Next base: position 7,033 of record NZ_NOII01000048.1, read on the forward strand.
ACCGTGTAGCAGTTATGGAAAACGGAAAAGTAGTGGAGCAGGGTGAAGTTCTTGGTGTATTCAGAAATCCATCTCAGGAAATAACGAAGGATTTTGTGAAACAGGTAACAGAACCTGAGGAAACGGCTGATACGATCAAACATCTTGTTGAAGAGTTTCCTGAAAGCAAGATTATCCGATTAACATTTGTCGGCGGAAATGCTGAACAGCCAGTTATCACTCAGCTGATTCGAAAATTTGATATATCTGTTAACATCCTGCAAGGAAAGGTTTCACAGACTCAAAGTGGCCCTTATGGCTCTTTGTTCATTCAGTTGAGCGGAGTTCAGGATTCAGTGGATCAGGCAGTTGCCTTTCTTCACGAGCATCAGGTAGAAGTAGAGGTGATTGAAAATGCTTAGTAATTTATTTCCGAATGTTCAATGGGATACAGTTTGGACCGCTACACTCGAGACGCTTTACATGTCTGCAGTGGCAGTGCTTGCCACCTTTGTCCTAGGTCTTTTCCTTGGTCTGGCATTGTTCCTGACTTCCAAGGGAAACCTATGGGAAAACAAGTTTCTTAACAGTATTATTGCAGCAGTGGTCAACGTCTTCCGTTCGATCCCTTTTATCATTTTAATTATTTTATTGATTCCTTTTACAAAGCTGCTTGTAGGATCAATGCTTGGTGCATCATCTGCACTGCCAGCGTTAATCATCGGCGCGGCACCGTTCTATGCACGTATGGTGGAGATCGGGCTAAGGGAAATCGATAAAGGGGTTATTGAGGCAGCCAGGTCGATGGGTGCAACTAACAGCCAGATCATCTTTAAGGTGCTGCTTCCAGAAAGCATGCCTGCACTTGTTTCCGGAATTACGGTCACAGCGATCGCGCTTGTCAGCTATACAGCTATGGCAGGTGTTGTTGGAGCAGGCGGACTTGGAACACTGGCTTACCTTGAAGGATATCAGCGTGACAACACGGATGTTACATTCGTGTCCACGATTCTAATTCTAATCATCGTATTTATTGTTCAAGTTATCGGCGACATCAGTACTCGCCGTCTTGATAAGCGTTAAGCACACAACATCCAGAGGAGGAAACAAACATGAAAA
>NZ_NOII01000049.1 GCF_002245695.1 Fictibacillus aquaticus
CTCACTTATATCATTGTCGCGATGTTTATGCAGATGTTTGTTTCTGGCGTAGGACGGGAGCTATCGGGAACGATCCGTGACGGAAATGTGGCCGTTGAACTAATGAGGCCATATCACCTTATAAGCCGAATGATCGCGATGGATGCCGGAGACAAGATCGTGTTTTTCATTCGAGGCGCCCTTCCGCTTGGAATTTTTTCTTATTTCTTTATGGACATCTCATTGCCGGACACGTGGGAAAAAGGTGCCCTATTTCTAGTGAGTGCTGCTTTAGGTATTTTTGTCGGCACGTTTTTTGATTTATTAATTGCGATCCTCGCGTTTTGGACCGTAAACGTTTGGGGTCTTGAAGTGATGAAAGAAGCCGTAATTGCGTTCTTTTCAGGGGCGCTCGTTCCGCTGATCCTATTCCCTGAATGGTTTCAATCATTAAGTCTATTTCTCCCGTTTCAGGCGATGGTCTATATTCCTGTTTCCATTTATACAGGCCTGCTTAGCGGGACTGAGGCATATTTGGCAATTGGTGTTCAGCTTATCTGGGCAGTGTTTTTTCTTTGGCTCATGAACGTTTTATGGTCAATCGCCATTAAAAAAGTAACCATTTTCGGCGGATAGACAGGAGGCGGAATTAATGCGGAGATATATAAAATTGTATTATTTGTTTTGCAAACAAAACATGAAGGTCATGATGGAATATCGAATGGACTTCTTTTTAGGAGTAATGTCTGTTATGCTTCAGCAGTTTGCTGGAATCTTTTTCATAAAAGTCGTTTTTGACCACATTCAGCAGCTGAATGGCTGGACGTTTTATGAGATTTTATTCATTTACGGAATCGCTGCAACCGGAAGATCAATCCACCATATCTTTTTTGATAACTTATGGACACTAGGGTGGCAGTACATCAGGCCTGGAAAGTTTGACCGTCTCCTTATCCGGCCTATTAATCCGCTCTTTCATTTTATAGCGGATAGACTGCAGCAAGACGGCTTCGGACAGCTTTTAATCGGACTGATCGTCCTTGGCACTGCTATGCCTGAACTTGGCATAGCATGGGGAGTTACAGAAATTTTGCTGCTGGCTGTAATGATTCTAGCATCAGGCTTTATTTTTGTAGCTGTTAACTTATTTTTTGCCACGCTGTCTTTTTGGATGGTCGACAGTCTGCCGATCGTTTGGGCTGTATTCAACTTAAGCGAATTCGCCCGCTATCCTCTGACCATCTATAAAAAAGGAATACAAAATGTGCTTACTTGGATTATTCCATATGGCTTTACCGCCTTTTATCCCGCTGCTTATTTTATTGAAGGCTCCGGCTTTCAGCAGCTGGCATTATGGACACCGGCCGTCGCTTTGACGTGCTGCGCTGTATCCTACTGGTTCTGGAACAGAGGCCTCCGCGCCTTTACGAGCACAGGGAGCTGACGATTTTCAAAAGATGTTTTTCTTATTTGGGGTACGGTACCATCTTCTTGAAACCAGCTATTTATGCCTTGTTGAAGGATTGAGTACCGTACCCCCAGCTATCTCCAGCCAACAAAAAAACACGCTCTGCGTGTTTTTTTGTTGGCTGTTATTTGATTTCACCGCACAGGATACGACCGCCTGAATTGCCTGATGGATCTGTCTTATAGTCATCCGCCTTTTCGTGAACGACGATGGACGTTCCGCCTTTTCTCAGCAGTGAATTGGCTGCACCTTTGTTAAGGGTAACGTTCTGAGATACAAATGTTACTTCTGCATTGCCAGATTTGTCGGTTTTCAGGTTAGGTATATCACCTGCGTGAAAGCCCTCAGGGTTGTTAAATCCATGTTTTCGTTTTCCAGGGTTGAAATGCTTTCCAGCTGACTCGAAATCAGGAGCTGTGCATTTTGCTGTTTCATGAAAGTGAAACCCGTGTTCACCAGAAGTGAGGCCTTCTGCTTTCACATGGATTTCTACCCCTTCTGCTGTTTGAGTCAAATGAACAGTTCCTGATTTTTTGCCTGCAGCGTTCATTAGAACCACTTCTTTAGAAGAACGTTTAATGTCACTGGCTGAAGCTTTTGATTCATGATTCTCGTGGTCTTCTTTTTTCTTGCCGCAGCCGGCAGCAGAAACGATCAGCAGCAAGACCAGCAAGACCGTTATACTCTTCTTCAAGTTAAGAACCTCCCAAATAAATCAAGATGTTCTATTTTCATCCGAAGAAGCTAATTTTTAAACGTCACGCCAACAAATTATGAAATTATATATCTCTTCTCAAAGCTTTCAACACGTCCACTTGTGTTGCTTTTGCCGCAGGGCGCCAGCCGGAAATGAGCGTCACCGACATGCAGATTCCGACAGCAATGGCAGTCAGAGTCCATGGAATGTATGAGAAAATAAAGTTCTCAGGCACCTTTTCACCCGAAAACTGTTCAATCGCGACCGGAAGTCCGAAATTGACGAGATTGCTCACTGCATAAGCTAGCAATGTGCCTAGAGCCGCACCCCAAATGCCGATATATCCGCTCTCGAGCAAAAAGATTTTCTTGATCGTTTTAGGGTTAGCACCAATCGCCTTCATGATTCCAATGTCCTGCGACCGCTCTGTTACCGCCATCGTCATCGTATTAAAAATGCCGATGGAAGCGATCAGGACGGCGATTGCACCGATAAAAATCAGTCCTGCTTTAAAGATGATAAAAATTACGTTCAGTTCTTTTAAATCTTTTACTACGGAGTATGTCATATAGCCTTTTTCTTCTATCTTTTCTGTCACTGCCTTCACATCTTCTGCTGAATGCGTGTAAACGTGTACCTCATAAAAAGGTTCTTGCTGCCCTTCTGGATTGCCTTTAGCTTTAATATCTTTCAGAAGTTCTTCTGAGATAAAAACCGTTCCATCTTCAACCCACTCTTTAGACGGTTTTTTCAGCACACCAACGATTGTCAATTCTACTTTTTCTACCCCATTCTCTTTTCCATCCTTGAAAACAGGAAACTCGTGTATCACCTTTTTACCAGCCATGCTTTTCAGTTTTAAGCGGTTCTCTTCTGCCTTTTGTGCTGACTCTTCCTCTGTCAGACCCTCATAGGCGTTTTCCGGCAGTTCTTTAATGAAGCTTTTGGCAAATTGATAGCCTGCGAGAATTTCATACTTGCTTTTAGGCATTCGACCTGCAGACAGCTCGAGACCCGCCTTTTTCTCTGCTTTCATATCAGCCGACATCACACTCGTACTTGCTGTATAATCCTTATATTTGAAAATCGAGCTGTCGCTGAATTGCTTTTTCGTCACGGCCTTAACTCCGTTAATGCTTCGCAGTTCCTCTACATTTTTATCCTTGAGAGGGCCATTATTGCCTTGGATCTCTATCTGGTTCATCAGCCTTCTCCCCATGACGTCATCTACAGCTGATTTATGAAAAGCGAATCCGATAGATGCAAGCATGATCAAAAAGGCACAGCCGATCGTTGAAGCAGCGATCGTCATAACAACACGGGTACGGTTCTTTTTCATATTTTTTCGGACAAAACGGTACTTATCCTTGAACTTCATGACGTGCTCTCCCCTCATATAAATACCCATCTTTTATTACAACTTTACGGTGCGCGATCGAGGCGACTTCCTGATCGTGAGTGATGATCAAGAACGTGATGCCGAGCTCTCTGTTCAGCTCCTGAATAAAGGTGAGAAGCTCTGTTTCATTTTCACTGTCAAGGCTTCCTGTCGGCTCGTCTGCAAGAATGATAGGCGGATTTAATATGAGCGCCCGGGCGATGCTGACTCGTTGCTGCTGGCCGCCTGACAATTCACCAGGGTAATGCTCGCCGTATTGCTCAAGACCCACTCGTTTTAAAACGCTCTGCGCCATCTCTTTTCGTTCTTTTTCCTCGATGCCATTCAGCACTAATGGAAGCTCAACATTCTCAAATGCCGTCATGCTAGGGATCAGCTGGAAGGTTTGAAAGATAAAACCGAGATTGTGAAGCCGAAAATCAGCCCATTTGCTTTCTGAAAAAGAAGATACATGCTCTCCCCGTATGTAGATCTCTCCTTTTGCCGGCTTCATATATCCGCTGATTA
>NZ_NOII01000005.1 GCF_002245695.1 Fictibacillus aquaticus
ATGAAGATCCGCCAGTCGGACCAGCTCTTGACAGAAGGCATGAAAATGATGTCCTTTATCGGTTTCGTTATGCTTTCAGCTGCTGGGTTTGCAGCTGTAATGAATGCTACAGGAGATGTAGAGAGTCTTGTAAAGCACAGTGCAGAGCTCATCGGAGGAAATACGGCAGCGGGTGTCCTGATGATGCTGCTGATCGGCTTGCTTGTAACGATGGGTATTGGGTCATCATTCTCTACGATTCCAATCATCACAGCGATTTTCGTACCTTTGTGCGCCGCACTAGGTATGAGTGAAATGGCGACGATCGCATTAATTGGTACAGCAGGGGCACTGGGAGATGCTGGTTCACCGGCTTCTGACAGTACACTCGGTCCGACATCAGGTCTCAATGCTGATGGACAGCATCATCATATTTGGGATACATGTGTCCCAACATTTCTTCATTACAATATTCCGCTCATCATCTTCGGCTTTATCGCTGCGATGGTCCTGTAAGGAGTATAAAAAAAAGCGCCTCGGCGCTTTTTTTTATGGTCATTAATTATGCGGCTTTTCTGCTGCTGTAAGATGCTGGGCGTGATTTAGAAACTGCTTTAAAGATGCGTGGAGCGATTAGAGCAGTCAGAACCGTTAAGAAGGCGTCTTTCGGGATAAAAGGAAGCATCCCTTGCCATGTTCCAAGATATGTGACACCTTTAACACCCATCCAAGTCGATAATGCCACATACAAATAAGATGTTCCGATTACGTAGTTTACGATAAGACCTGCAAACGCAGCGGCAAAAAATACAGCTAGGCTTGGCTTTCCTGCTAACTCAACAATTTTTCCTGCTGCGTAGGCAGCCAGGATAAATGAAACGATAAACCCGAATGTCGGTCCGACAAGAACATCGAATCCTCCAGAAAATTTANNTTGTGATGTTGGCACCGATCGCCATAAGTGCTACAAACAATGAAGCAAGTGTTAAATCAAGCGTTCTTAGTTTCATAAAAAGTCCACCTCGTGTTGTATTTGTCAATAAAAGTACATTTAAATCGTATACGAAGGAAAAGTTTATTGTCAACCATAAAATTTTTTTGGTTAACCTTAGCCGGAATGGATTTTGCTGAACGAAGAAAAACTATTTGTAGAAAAGGAGGTAATACAAATGGAAAAAAGAAAACATGCGAAAGATGCAGCTGCAAAAAACAATACTACACCTACAGAAAGCATGACGAGCGTAGAACATTCTCATGAAACTTTCGCTGACAGCCTGCCTGAAAGAGACACTCAAAGCCCCCGTTCAAAAGGAGAATAACAATAAAAGAGCGGCTGCCTTATACACGGCAGCCGCTCTTTTATTGTTGTGAAGCTTCAAATGACAGGTCCGGCATCCAACGGCTCATATGACGCTTCATCTCTTCATAAACAGGTTTCTTTTCAGGAAGCTCGGCCAGCGGCCATATAACAAATTGGTTGTCTACATAAGTAGGAATAAACGAAGGAGAATGCACGTCAATCTTCGACGTAGCCCCCTCGGCAGTCTTTGTCACAGATATGTTCACGATGCCGCCTAAATCCTTATAATCCCTGCGCTGGCCGGAAAGAAAATTGCCGAGAGAATAGGCTACAAAAGCTTTGGAACCATCAAGGCTTGTCAGCCATTTTACGGGCTGCAGCACGTGCGGATGGTGACCGATGATGATGTCAGCTCCGGCATCGGCTGCTAGCTGGGCGATTTTTTCTTGTTCGTTATTCGGCAGCCTTTCGTACTCGTTGCCGAAGTGGAGACTGACAACTACTGTATCAGATAGCTTAGCCGCTTCATTGACCTCACGTTTTATCCGGTCCGGATCGATTAAGTTCACCAGGTGATCTTTTCCTTTTGGCACTGGAATGCCGTTCGTTCCATACGTATAGCTCAGAAATGAAAAAGTGATTTTGTTTTTAGTGATCAGTCTCAGATTTGTCCTATCCTCAGGAGAACTGTACGCCCCTGTATATTCCATTCCAATCTTGTTCCAATGATCCAATGCACTTAAAATAACTTTTTCTCCCCGGTCCAAAGTATGGTTGTTCGCTATCGTTACGAGGTCGACTCCATTTTCTTTTAGTGCATCGCCCACCTCTGCCGGTGAGTTAAAAGAAGGATAGCTCGAAAGCCCAAACTCCACTCCGCCGATCATCGTTTCCTGGTTAGCGATTGTAATATCACTTTGCTCTAGATGGTTTTTCACTTTTGCGAACATATGGTTGAAACTGTATGTACCATCTGGTCTTGATGCTTTGTTGTATACCGTATCGTGAATTAAAATATCTCCTACGGCGGACAGAGTCGCTGTTGTCACTTCAGGTTTCGGCTCTGGCGCCGGTGCTGGCTTTTGGCTCTCTGCCGGTTGTTGTTTTACTTTTTTAATCTCTGCCGGCTTGGCTTTCTCCCCCTCAGTCTGATTGCTGTATTGCTGATAAAAAATAAATGCGCCAAAAAAGAAAAGAAGAAAGATAGCGGTTGAAATGAATATCCTTTTCATATGGCACCCCCTTATGTTTAATACTAGGCAATAAGGAAGGAATAGCCAATCCTTTTTTAGAAAGTTCTTCAAAAAGAACAAAAAAGTGTTGATTTCGTTCTTTTTAATGTTATATTAATAATAGATATCGTTCTTATTGAAGAACGAACTAAGGGAGGCAAGCCTTTTATGATTAAAGATGATCATCATAGGTATATCGGCTGTACAGGCCGGCAGACTGTAAGACTTCACTATCGCAGTGATAATGTTTGTGAATTATATATCAACGGAGAGTTTAAAGGACTTGCCCCTTTTGATTACACAGCAGATAAGGTCAGGCAGCTTGAAAAGAAGTGGCTCCATGCTAACAGGAACATTCAGCCATATAAGTTTAAAGACATTAGGCCATTTATAGATATAACAGTATAAAAAAAAGCCCCGCGGCTTGGCCGCTGGGCTTATTTTTGTGCGTTTTTCCATCTATTGAATTCAAGAAATTCTTTAAATTGTTCTTTGCTGACGCCAGAGCCCATCGCCTCTTTTACGAGATCAGCCCACTCAGCATCAAGTTCTTTTTCATTAACCTCAGGCTTATCATTCAGAAGGTTCTCGACTGGGATATCAAGAACGGAAGAAAGCTTTTCTAACAGCTGAACGGAAGGGTTCTGCTGAATGTTCCTTTCAAGTGAACTTAAATATGATTTCGCGATTCCTGCTTTTTCGGCAAGTGCAGATAGAGAAAGTCCTTTTTGTTTGCGGTATTTTTTTACGAGTTCACCGATCATCTGTATCCCTCTTTTTTACTAGAAACGTTTCATCCATTATACAATTGGCATCATTTTCTGTAAATAGAACAAAAGTGGGGATTAAATCGGTTGTGTTTCTAATAGCGCAGCATCATTCGAAGTGCAGCTGCTTTGGAGAAAATAGCGGATTTCCTCCATCGTCAACCCTATTTCTTTTGCTTGCAATAATAAATCTACCCATTCATCATCCAACTGCTCTAGTATAAGAGTTGTCATATTCTCCTCCTGAAATGTTTCCAGGTAATCCAGCCGTCTTAGCCACACACCTTAGACCTGTGATTTTGCGTCCATGCTTTTCAACATGTTTGCCCTTTTCTGAATGGATTTTTAACATGAAGCATAAGCCGAAGTATGTACAGTTAATTAGTACCCTTTTAGTATAGGACTTAATACCTTCAAAGCATGTCGGAATGTGTTGCGGCAAAAATAAATATTCCGCTAATATTCGAGTTTATTTGATACCCTTTTTAATTTTATATACTATTAAGATATATATAAGATGGGAGTTGGAGATCTTGATCGAGAAAAAGAATGCGCTTTCATTGGATGAGCAGGACGTGTTAAAAGATTTTCGCAAAGAATTTTTTCTGCCTCACGATAAAATGTATATGGATGGAAATTCTCTGGGTCTTTTGTCGAAAAGGGCGGAGAGAACATTATTGGATTCACTTGAAGACTGGAAAACGCTTGGCATCGATGGATGGATGAATGGAAACCATCCTTGGTTCACCCTAAGCGAGAAAATCGGAGAAGAGCTATCGGAACTTATCGGTGCTTTGCCGGATGAAGTAATGGCAGCCAGCTCTACTACTGTCAACCTTCATCAGCTCGTTTCAAGTTTTTATAAGCCAGAGGGGAAGAAAACAAAAATACTGGCTGATGAGCTGACATTCCCTTCAGACATTTACGCCCTGCAAAGCCAGCTGCTCATCAAAGGATACAACCCAGAAGATCATTTAATACAGGTTGCCAGCTCAGACGGGATGACACTTTCAGAAGAAGATATTATATCGCAGATGACAGATGAGGTTGCGCTGATCCTTCTTCCGTCAGTCCTTTACCGGAGCGGACAGCTGCTAGACATGAAGCGGCTGGCAAAAGAAGCACATGCCCGCAGCATCGTCATTGGATTTGATCTGTGTCATTCAATTGGAGCCGTGCCGCACCGTTTGAGCGAATGGGGAGTGGATTTTGCGTTCTGGTGCAATTATAAGTATTTGAACGGAGGTCCCGGAAGTGTTGCCGGCCTTTATGTAAACAATCGGCATTTTGGAAAAAGGCCGGGTCTTGCAGGCTGGTTTGGATCGGATAAGAACACTCAGTTTGATATGGAGCATACTTTCGTCCCGGCCTCTTCAGCCGGTGCCTATCAAATTGGGACACCTCATGTTTTAAGTACGGCGCCGCTTATCGGTTCTCTTGAAATATTTAAAGAAGCGGGAATTGAAAGAATTAGAGCCAAGTCGCTTCAGCTGACTCGTTTCCTTATGGAGCTCGTACAGCAAGAGCTGCTGGAATTCGGTTTTGTGATCGGAAATCCTGATGAAGACAGCCGTAGGGGAGGACATGTCGCACTGCAGCATAAGGAGGCGGCAAGAATCTGTAAAAGCTTAAAAGAGCTGGGTGTCATACCAGATTTCCGCGCTCCCGATGTGATCCGCCTTGCTCCTGCGGCATTGTACACCTCATTTGCTGATGTGTATGAAACGGTAAATGTGCTGAAGAGAATCATGCAGGAGAAGCATTATGAGAAATATGAAAATACGCGTGAAGTGATCGCTTAAAGGAGAGTTTCATGAAAATTTATGATATATCCATGCCGCTGTATAATGGCGTCCCAGGCTGGCCGGGTGACACACCTTATTCATTCAGCCTGGCATGGACGAAGGAGGATTCTGGCTCAGTTAATGTGGGGCAGATAAGCCTTAGCACCCATACAGGCACACATGCTGATGCTCCGTACCATTTCAGTGAAGATGGGATAAAGATGACGGATCTTCCTCTTTCGCTCTATGTTGGACGGTGTTCGGTCATTGATGCGTCCTCAAACGAATCTGTCAGCGCGGC
>NZ_NOII01000050.1 GCF_002245695.1 Fictibacillus aquaticus
CCTAATTTAATTGTAACAAATCAACATTAAACACTAACACAGCGTTTCGCAAAGATTAGTTCACCTTCAAACAAAGAAGGGAGCTGTTCAAGAATGGAAAAACTTTATGAAATTCTTCAGATCAAACAAGTAATAGCAGAAGTGAGGGAAGGAGAGAGCCACATCGTAAGATCACCGATGGATGGAGCGAAGATCGCAGCAGCATTCATAGGTGACGAAGACAGGGAAGTATTTCTCGTGATGTGTCTCAACACGAAAAACCGAGTAGTGGCAGTCCACAGATGCCACGTAGGAGCGTTAAACTCCAGCATCGTACACCCAAGAGAGGTATTCAAAGCAGCAATCTTAAACAACTCCGCTTCAATCATAGTCTCACACCAACATCCAAGCGGAGACATCACACCATCAGGCGAAGACATTGCGGTATCAAAGAGATTAGCCGAAGCCGGCAAGATGCTAGGCATTGATGTATTAGATCATCTTATAGTAAATGCAAATGCAGACTATACAAGCTTGAAAGAAAAAGGCTGCATGTAACATAGAAGGAGGAGATGCAAAATCTCTTCCTTCATTTTTTGTTTTTTACTAAAGAAGAATGTTCAAATTCATTTTAAGTAGCTCGATCAGTTCTTTGAAGTTCGAGGAGTAATTTTACCTACTAAAAACCGAACCCATAAGTGAATGGATTCGGTCTTAAATATGCTTGGCGTGATTAATACTTTGTCTTAAAAGATCAATGACATGCTCATCATCATTTGAGTAATATATTGTAGTCCCTTCTCTTCGGAACTTTACTAATCGTACATTCTTTAAGAAGCGGAGTTGATGAGAGACTGTAGATTGAAGTAGTGATAGTTTTTCCGCTATTTCATTTACTGAGTGTTCACCGAGTAATAATAAATTGAGAATACGAAGCCGGGTTGGATCAGACAATGCTTTAAAGCATTGAGAAACCATGAAAAGCGTTTCTTCATCTAAATCATTGTTTACGTCATATTCACCATATTGTTGTTTTTGTTCGTCCATGGAGAAACTCCTTTGAGATTTTCTATGTTTATTATAGAAGATTCAACAGTCAACGACAACGTTATTGACTTTGGATTACATAAAGGGATAAATTTTAAGATTATATATTGATTAAAAGGGTAAACTTCTTACTATGTTCCTTTAAAAAAACAGCAAAGAAAGGATGAAACAAATTGAAAGCAACAAAAGACATACACCAAACAAATGATGAAGTAAAAGAAGCGGGTAAGTATATTTGCGCTGAAGGCGAAATGAAGGAATTAAAAGAAGGGGATAAGTTTCCTGTATGCCCTAAAACAAATGTCCCTACAACTTGGAGACACGCAAATCATGAACATAAAACAGGTGACAAAGTTACAGAAGCTGGCGAATATGTGGATAATGATGGTGAACACATAACACTTCAACAAGGAGATCTATTCCCGGATTGTCCAAAATCTGGTCAGCCAACAGGCTGGAAACATGCTTAACAATCACATTATTGGTAAAGACGGTAGGTAACAATCTACCGTCTTTTTTTGTTTTTATGAAATTTCTATATTTTTAATCATCAAATGATTTTTCGAAAATATTAGTTAGAAAGGGGGGAGACAAGTGGATAACGGGATTTGGTTTTTTATTATGGTATTCTTATTCACGTTTAGTGGTTTAGCGGTTGGAGGGATTAGCGGAGGAATAATCAAAGTTTTTTTTAAGAACAAACTTTTTTTGCTTTATGCATTATGTGGCGGGATTCTAATTGGCTTGATGTTGTTCGAAATTATTCCGGAGACGTGGGAGAAAAACAATAAAGTAGGTGTTATTTTAGGTGTAATAATTGGTATATTTCTGTTATCAATCATTGAGAGTCTGTTGAAAAATAGAAAAAAGTTTATTATAAATCATAAAAAGTCAGTTTTTTTATTTTTAACAATTGGTATAGCAATTCATAATTTCCCAACTGGGTTAGCTTTGGGAATGGGTTCATTAGAAAAATTAGAGTTATCACCTCTTGTTATTGCTATTTTCTTTCATCATATTCCAGAAGGGATAGCTCTCGCATTCACTTTTGTTGATCAGGAAATGAATATCTTAATTTATTGGCAGATACTCATTATAATAAGCATAATCTTAGGAATCGGAGCGTTTGTGGGTAATACCTTGGTTGATAATTTTGAGAAATTGTACTCTGTTTTTATTGGCACATCGATTGGAACCATAGGATTAGTCACCGTTACAGAAATTCTTGGAAAAGCCAAGAATAACTTACCTTTAATTACATTCTTAATACCTACTTTATTTGGAATGGTAATAGTGAAGTTGTATTTTTTCGTGTTTTTGTGATTTGTCTATCTTTTATTTAAAAGATTGACAAAAGACAGAGATTTTTTTCTCTGTCTTCTTTATATATATGGTTCTTTTCTGAATGATTATTGCTTTTAAATTAAATACATCATGAATAGAGTTAATTGGAGAGTAATGTTCGAGACTCCTAGAGGATCAGTAGGACATTCGATAAGCGAAAAGGATTAACAAGCCTGAGGTGTGTGCTATATGCTCAATGACTGGATTTATCTTGAACCAATTATTGGATATCCACTTTAGCAGGTAAGTCTTCTCAATGAACCTGGAGCGGCAATCAACCTGCTTCATAGTTGGTCCACAGCAACAGTAGAAGATAGCTATTATTTAAAATAAATAGCCCAGATCCAATAACCAATTCCTGCAGCAAATCCTATTCCTAAAAGTAAAAAAGCGAGTTTCATATTGCTTAGTCTCACAATGTATACAATCCTTTCATTTTCATTCTTTTCTAATATCAAAGTTATTTGGGGGAAGCTCGTCTATTTTGTATATTTTCTCCTTTTTAAACCATTGGACAAAAATACTTCCTAGCACTGTCCCATATATGATTTCCTGCGCAACTTTCATAATCACTCCACCTAGCTGTTGATCTTCTACAGGATTATAGGAAGAATACAGAATCACTGACGCATGTTGGTAAGTACTATATATTATTTTTTTTGAAAAAATAATCAAAGCACATGCAGGTGTTAATAACACACCCATTGCAAAAATATAAGCTGTTTTTTGCAATCCTGATAATTTATCCATACTAGGTATTGGCGGGAATAGTGGAACCCACATGAAAATAGAAGTGATAAATAAAATGATATGATACAAAGACTTTAGTGATCCATTTCCCATTAAATAATCGAATATAAAAGGAAAATGATAAAAGGAGAATAATCCGTTAAAAAGAACAACA
>NZ_NOII01000051.1 GCF_002245695.1 Fictibacillus aquaticus
AACGTCACTCGTACAAGCACTCATTCAGTTTATCGATGATTATGAATTTACGCGTGACCTGTGGACGTTCGCAAAATATTTGGATCCGAATGAGATACAGGAGGTTTTAAATCAAGACGTAATCGAATATCAAAAAGAAGCTCCAGCAGAAATGGCATCTGTTAGTACCTCTTATTCTTCATTCCTTCCAACTGAAGAAACGAAGAAACCAGAGAAAAAGGTGCCAAAGCAGAAGGCTAAAATGGTGAGAAGCGAACGTGCTGAACGGAACTATGTACGGTTGTTTAAGCGGTACCGACATGAAGATGCCGGGGAGAATCACCTGTTTTTAAATGCGTCATCCGTTCGAACCCAGATTTATCTTCTTTTGGACAGTGAACTTGGACACCTGTTTAAAGAATCTGAAGACAGTTTAGACCTGATTCAGCTTAGCGAACAAAAACAAGCACTTTTCGTCAGTTTCGATGGATTGATCTATGACAAGTTTATCAAAGTCATCGCGCGATTTTTGATTTTGGACATTAACTATCTTGTGTCCTACCGGAACCGTAATCAATTAAAGGATCAGCCCATTCTCGCTATCTATGATGAGTTTTCCGTGTATGCGAATGATAAGATCGTCGATACCGTTAACAAATCACGGTCTGCCGGATTTCACTGTATCATCGCCACTCAAACGCTAGCCGATCTTGAGAAAAATGATCCGTACCTTGCTAAGCAAGTTGTTGGGAACACAAACACCTATGCGATCGGTCAGACCAACAATCCGGATGAAGTCGAGTCCTGGGCAAACACACTTGGTACGTTTAAAGATATCGACCTGACGATTACAACTGAAAAACAGGAAGGGCGTATAAAGCGTGTAGATTTAAAAGCTGACAAAGGAACACTTCGCCATGTCCAAAAATTTAAGATATCTCCTGATGAGATAAGAGATTTACGTCAAGGGCAATTTATTTTTGCTAGAAAGGCATCGAGAGAACACGTTCAACCAGAAATCATTTATGTTCGCCATCCATTGGCAGAAGGTTGAAGGGAGTGAATCCGTTTATGCTTTTTTCTAAAAGAAAAGAAACCACCGCAAAAAACAAACGCCGATTGATCTATTCAAGAAAGAGCGCAGCCAAGATAGCATCTCTCCTCTTTTTTTCTGTGATGTTTCTATCACTATTATTCAATGTGATCTTCTTTACGAAGTATCAAACCATCCGAAATTCCGCAAAAGCCTCTGAGGAAAGTGTAAAAGACCAACTAAAGCAAGTTGAGAATAGTAATCTTTTATATTCCGATTCGATTTCCGTTTTCACAGAAAAATTTTTAGAAACTTACCTCACCATTCCGAAAGAAGAAAAAGCGCGACAATCACGAACAGAAGAGCTCTCGACGTTTTTTGTATCAAGTTTTGACATAAAACGTGTTTCTGATTTGAAAGACTTTAAAGGGGAGCGACGTGTTGTTGATCTTCAATATGTTGACACAAAGCATATCAGTAACCGGGAAGCTAAAGTTCATTTTAAAGCCGTCTATGAGATTACAGAAGAGCAAAAAGAAAATGCTAAGACTTCCAAGTATGAAACAGATTTTGTGGTTCCTGTTACGAGTAACGGAAAGGGTTTTGCGGTCTATCAGAACCCTAATATGATTCAAGAAGATTTAAAAACTACTATGTCTTATGAGGGGAATGCACCAGACGGGGAACCTATCACATCTACGGAAACAAAGCTTCTGGAGTCTTTCTTATATGATTTTTTTACTTCATTTGGCGTGAGTGATGAAAAGCTGCCATTCATGGCTGAGGTTTCAGGAGGTTTGAAAGATCAGACCCTTCAAGACGTGAATGTTCGTGAAGCTGTAAAAGAGGGCTCTCTATACACGGTAAGAACGGATGTTAATTATCAAAACAGTGAAACGTCCATTAACGATTTATATTCATACGAACTAAAGGTTGAAAAAGAGAACAATAAGTTCTTTATTACCCAAATCGAATAAGGAGTGAGAAACGATGATTAATTTTAGTCTTCAGGAAGTGACCCAAAACCTGATTTCGCAGATTGGTTTCCTTGTACTTCTGATTATGGTTATTCGCGCACTGGTTGCTTATACGAGAGAAGATTGGGGGCAATTCTGGTCAGGACTCACCCTCGGTCTTTGCTGTCTGGTTGTTGTCTTTTTCGGCCCGCAATTGCAGGAATTAGCTAAAGGGTTAGGTAACGCATTGTTCCGGTAATCGCTTAATGGAAGGGGGGGAGAGGGATGAAGGGAGAAAACTTTACCCAAGAATACAAGTATCCTATCAAAATCTATCGTATCCGGTCCGTTGAATTTGCGAACGGTCTGGAGGTAAGGAAAATGATTTTTTCAATCATTCTAGCAGCTCTGCTCGTATTAACTTTTGTACTTGTCGGTATAAAAAGTGACACCAATCTATTTCGTTTTTTCGTAAAGAACTGGCTAATTTTATTAACCGTCATACCTGGGATAATTACGTTTATTGTGTTCAATCTTAAGTATGATCATAAAGGTGTTCTTCCCTATATGAAAGACCGTATCACATTTTACAGGACGAAGAACAAATCGTACGAACACTTTATAGAAGTAGCGAACGATCAGCTGCAAAAAGACCTGATTTTTGAGCCTTTTGTGGTGAATAAGGAGGTCGAGAGCCGTTGAAAGACTTGTTAGAGTTTCCAATCGCACACCGCCATAAAAACATGGCATTTAACAAACGCAAGCAGGTATGGGCTTTTTACCGGCTTGATGAAGAATACGTACGTCTTAACAGCGAGACAGATTTCAAACGGTATATGGAAAACACAGCAGCCTTTCTAACGCAGGAGGAATACGACTATCACTTTATGATACTGCCAAGACGGTTTGATTTTGACACGTTTACTAACGTCGTAAACGAACACATTGTCCAAGGTGAGTTCTCAGACATCGGAAAGAAATATTTCGAACGCGCATCTCAAGTCCTGAAAGAAGAAGTGTTTTTACATGAATATGACGTTTATGTAGGCGTTCATATAAATAACGCAGATTATGCCGTGACCTCTAACGCTGGAGAGCTGTTTTCGCTCTTTTTTAAACGTTTAAGAGATGATCTTTCAAAACTTATGATGATTCAGACTCAAGCAGAAGATGATTTTGCGTATTATGAAGAACTTGAACGAACCTTTCACTCCAAGGTTTCCAATCATAAACATATTCAAAAATTAAGTGAAAGCGAGATGGATAAACTCATCTATTACATGTTCAATCGAACAAGTGATCTTTTTACAATACCAAACGGTGATTATAACCTTACTGAAGGAGTCATTAAGAATGAGTATGGCTATTTAACAGTGACACACGAAAATCATAAAGAACATTTATCTTTTCTGCCTTTTCATGAAATGCCGGCTTCCATTGAAGGTTACCGATTTATCCAGGATATTTTAGAAAGTGTTTCATTCCCTGTTGAAGTACAGATCCGTTATCATTTCAAGGAGAACGGCAGCAATGCCCGTCAGGTTAGAAAGCTTAAACGGCGGTTCACCAACTTTGACCGTGAAATACAGTCTACTCATACAGCAGACGATGACCGGATTGTTGATATGGCATCCGACCGGTTATCGACACTATTAGATGATGTGAAAGCGAATAAAAGACAGCTTCTGTTCATGACATTTACACTGGTAATTTCAGATTTAAGCAAAATCGGAATGGATGAAAAGGTAGAAGACATTCGCACCCTGTTTAAAAATACAGGGTTTCAGATCACAAAACCTTTAGTAGATCAACTTACCCTTTTTTCGCAAAGTTTACCGGCTTCCTACATGGACTACCCATACTTTGAACAAGTAGTGGACGAATCGTATCTGGCGCAAACCGGTATGAACTTAAATAACCGGGTAGGCAATCGTTTCGGTATGGTGCTCGGGAAAGTGGTTACGGGGAAGAAGCTGTCACATGTAGAACAAGCAAGGGAAATCAATAACAATGTGGTCATCTTTAATCCGATGTTAACAAAAAAAGCAATCTCAGGAGCTGACCACACAAATGGTAACATCCTGATAACAGGACCACCTGGCAGCGGAAAATCCATGCTCGTAAAAAACTTTTTTACATGGAGCACGTTCTTTGGTTCTAAAGTGCTCTATATTGATCCCAAGAATGAATTTCAGCGATATTATCAGAAGGCGTTGGAGAAATTCGGTGATATTAAAGAATTCCGTTCACTCTATGAACGCATCAACTTCATCCATCTTTCTGAAGACAGTGTCTTTCACGGTGCTCTAGATCCACTCGTCTTTTTAAAAGGAGACCAAGCCATTCAAACGGCGATGATGATCTTGAACACATTGGCAGAGGTGAGAGGATCACGTGATGAGAGTGTGACAATCTATGACGCTATTATCGATGAAGTTAATCAATCTCAGCACCCAACCTTATCAGGTGTGCTTCAGCGAATACAGATGAAAGATCACACGCTCGGTAAGTTTATTGAGAAATATCGGCACGGTCTCGGACGCATGTTGTTTGGGAGAGAAGACTCCAAAGGTCTCGATTTTGAGAAACAAATCAATGTCTTGGGACTTCAAGGTCTTCGTCTTCCGGCTTCAGAAAATATGAACGAGGAAGAGCGTATCGGATTATGTCTGATGATGTCTATCTCCAAATATGTTCATACGTTTTCAACCAATCAAGAAGAAGAAGCGATGATTATTTTTGATGAAGCATGGACACTTAAACGGTCTGCAGATGGTCAGAATCTGATCGATGAGATGCTGCGAACTGGCCGATCACTTAAAACAGACATAGTGCTTGTAACTCAAGCGTTTGATGACTTTAATGTAGATACGACAAAAGAACAGATTGGAATCAAGTTTTCGTTCCGTCCTAAATCGGACGATTCTATTAAACCTATACTCAGGTTTTATGATATGGAAGAGAACCCAGCTAATATTGAAGTGGTTAGTTCACTGAAATCAGGCATGTGTCTATTCCAAGATCATCTCGGGCGGAATCAAGCTATCGCCATAGATGTATTATTTGATGAATGGTTTGAAGCCTTTAAAACAACAGAAAAAGAATCTCATGCTGTACAAATGGAAGAAGCCTATCGTTGATTTTGAGAGGAGAGAGACACATGAACAAAAAGATTATTTTCACATTCGGAATCTTGTTTTTAACAGCTTGCGGGAAAAATGAGGAAGGACTTGACGAGAAGAAGACACATGATGCTGTTGCAAAGAGAGCATTAGAACAAAAAGTCATCAAAGATGGTGGTTACAAAGCGAATGATATTCAACTCGTAAAAGCTTGTGAAGCAATCGAGAACGGTGAAACAGAGTTTAAGGGGAACTATATAGTCTCTTGGAAAACGAAGGATGATAAGTATGATCGTACTTTTTTATTGAAAGATTACAAAGCTACTAATGGTGATACCAACTTCAAAGAAACTAAGGATAAATGTTTAGACTTCTAAAAGGTGGTGTAACAAATGAAACATCCATTTTTCTTTTCCTTCCTTTTCTTACTACTGCTCTTGTTTCAGTCGAACATGGTTTTCGCTGAAGAAACGGAACGAAAGGCAAAAGAACGCGATGAATCAGCTTACGAATTGATGTCTTATGCGGATGATGGCTGGTGGGATGTCGCAGGGAGAACAGGCTCTGCGACAGCTACCACGGTAAAAAACTTTTTCTGGATGATTAATATTGTGCTCTCACAAATCACGATGATGATCGTTTATCAGCTTTTTTCATTGGACGTAGTAGACCTGACAAAAGTAGCCGTTCATGAAATAACCGCAGGAACTGCTGGTACTTTAACATTTAATTTTGGTTTGTTTGCTTTATCAATGGCATCGCTTGGAATCGTGGTACGTTCTTATATCCAGCAGAACTGGCAAGCCTTCTTTAAACTATTAACTCTAATCCTGCTCAGTCTAACTCTTCTATTTTCTATTCAATCAAAGAAATTCAATTACATCAATCTAGCTCATGGTCTTTCTACATCACTAGAAAATGCAGTCATGAGTGTCAATCCTACTCTTAATGACGAAGATGCTTTTCAGTTTAAAAACTTTGATGAAAACACAGCTAAAAATGTATCCATTGCCATCGAAAACAAAGTGTTCGATGCGCTAATCTATAAACCTTATCTTTTACTTCAGTATGGGACCACACAGGAAAAAAAGATATTAGCTGAAGATACAGACCGAATTAGTAATTACTTAAAAGCAGATCCAAGAACGGAAGAAGGAGTAAAACAAAGAGAAGAAATTTCTAAAGATGAATATACAGATTATGATAATAAAAATATTTTCGCAGGAAACGGCTGGAAGCAAGCAGGCTATATCCTTGTTATGATTCTCTCAACGGTGATTCAAGGGATCGTGTTTTTCTTTATTGCTTTGATTCGGGTGATGCTGCAGTTTGCTTTTATTATGATGCTGTTATTAGCACCTTTTATGATTTTTATCAGTCTGTTTCCAAGTTTTGAAGCACTTGTTGGTAGATACCTGAAAGGAACAACAATACTCATCCTCTTTAAATCAGTAACCATGTTTTTTGTGCTCGTTGCTACAAGCTTCATTTCACTCGGCTATGAAATGACGAACATGTCCGATGATATTTACTACAGAATCTTTATCCAAATCATGTTTTGTGTAGCCATTGTCTTTATGTACTCTAAACGCCATTTTGTTCTTAGTATGTTAGATGGAGCTACACCGAACCTTCATAAAATGGGTGCTTCTACTCTTAATCGAAAATCTATTAATCAAGCTAGTCGAGGAGTAAAAGGGGCTATCTCACATTTTCGACAGCCAATTAGAAAAAATTCTCCAACCAGCAACAGTCATTCAAAATCAAAAAACTCACCTATAAGAGGACAGTCAGGAAATGTTCATCCGATACGACAAGATGAAACGCAGGCTGGATCTAATGCCCGAAGTTATAAATATCCTAACCCATCCAAAGTAGAAACGGCCGTTGCTATGGAACAGAACACTTCACAACCTTCATTCCTATTATCCAAACACCGTAAACCACAGAGAACAAAAGACCTTACTAACAAGACTCCAAAATCATTTGCTTCAGGAGAAAAGGAAAATACAAGTAGAGTGAAATCACCGAAAGGATTAGAAAAACAAGGAATAGGAACTATGACACCATCAAAACGCAATGAATCTTCAGCGCGTAATCCGTACAAAGAAACTAAGAGCGAAAACAAAGCACAAAGAGAAAATGAACTTACTAGTAACAAATTAAATCAAATTTCACGGCTCCGTTCGTCAAATGATGAATAGGAGGGAACGTTATGTTAAGACAAGCTGTTGAAGTAAAAGTTAAATCAGCTGCCTGGGCATTCTTATTAAAGTATTTGTTACCTGTATTGCTTTTCATCCTCATCTTATTTGGAAGTGCTTTTATGGTAATCATGTTGGCGGATCAATGGTTTGGAGATAATCATACCTCCATTGAAGCAGGTGGAACAGCAAACGTAAGTAAAGAAGTTCTTAAACACAAAGGAACCGTTGAGAAGTACGCCAAAGAATATGACATTAGTCAATATGTGAGCGTGCTACTGGCTCTGATGATGCAGGAATCAGGTGGAAAAGGCGATGATCCGATGCAATCCAGTGAAAGTTCTTGCGGTAGTGTAGGATGTATTGATACACCAGACGAATCGATCAAACAGGGAGTCAAATACTTTTCAGAAATGATGAATAAAGCGAACGGAGATTTGAAAACTGCTATCCAGAGCTATAACTTTGGCGGTGGATTTATCGATTTTGTGAACCAAAACGGTGGAAAATATACAAAAGAATTAGCGATTGCATTTTCAAAGAAACAATATCAAAAACTAGCTCATACGGGACTCTATCAATGTGTGCGTCCTGAATCTCTATCTAATAACGCATGCTACGGGGATGTTGGATATGTTGATGCTGTCATGCAGTATTACAATTACAATCTGCCGGCTTCAGTAGAAGGAGAATGGTCAGCTCCGATTAAGGGGACAGCCGATTTAACAAGCGGATTTGGCTGGAGAACCTGGGCTGACGGAAAAAAAGAAAATCATAAAGGGCTCGATTTTGGTTGTATTAACCACGTCACACCCATTTATGCTGCAGGACAGGGTAAGGTTGTATATTCAAATTTTCATCGAAACAAAAACGGTACAGATGGATATGGAAATCTAGTGATATTGAAACATGGTAAAAATCTATATTCGGGATATGCTCATCTTTCTGAATCTAATGTTCATCAAGGTCAATCGATTAAAGAAGGGCAACAAATCGGAGTATGTGGCAGTACAGGCAACTCTACTGGACCACATCTGCATTTTGAGATTAAGAAATCAAAATGGGGTAGACACCTCAATCCTACATTCTTACTAGGATTCTAGAGGAGAGGGATAAGATGAGATCAGGTTTCTATATTAAAACCGGGATGTTGCTGCTCGCTGTTGTGATAGTATTAGCAGTTTGGTTTGGATTTCAAACGATTGATAACCAAGAAGCGACAATTGGTTCACTAACCAAAAAAGTTGAACGCCAAAAATATCAAATTCAATTATTAAAATCTACAAGCCAGCAGCAAACAAAGAAAAACTCTGAATCAGAGAATGAAAGAATTAAAGAGAGTGTAAATGTGTTTGTTCAGACCGTGTATCAAGTTCAGGAGAATCATCTGGAACAGAGGCGGGATAATGCAAGAACCGTCCTCACACAAGAAATGTTTGATAAGTATTTTTCGAATGATGAAAAGGGGGGGAAACTATTATACGAATATGTAATAGAAGACTCTACTGTATATACGAATAATGAAGGTGTAAATGGAAAAGCAATTGTTACATTTGAGGAAACTATGACTTCACTTGCTAACAATCAAAAAGAAAGCTCACGAATCACATTAGAAGTATTCTTGCAAAAAGAAGGAGATAAGTGGTTGGTGAATCGATTTCAGCAATTGATTGCAGAACCATTATGAAACAGCTATTTCGACTTAATATATAAAATGAAAGTAATGATTCACTGGTGTTTTCTCTAATTTTTGAGGAAATGCCTTTTTAATGATTTTCTAAGGTTTCAAAAACGTGGCAACTAGTGGTTAGTTGTAACCATTTAACGATAACCACTCACTTACAACTATATATGTAAATAATGTATAATTATGATAAATTGTTTGATAGAAACAAGGAGGACCTATATGTTTATAAAATACATGAATATTAAAGGTTTAAAAAAATTCAAAGATTTTTCTATAAACTTCAATGAACATATAAATGTGCTAATTGGGGAAAATGAAGCTGGTAAAAGTACAATTTTAGAAGCTATTGATATCGTACTTAATCAAAAAATTTTTAATTCTACAAATAATTTCGAAAAATATTTTAATAATGAAAATGTTAGTAAATATCAGCAGTCTCCTTCTATCGATACTCTCCCTAAAATTGAAATTGAGCTATGTTTTAGTGATGAAGAAAATTTAGATTTTGAGTATTTTAATGGGCTCCATTCATCTTTTACTCCTGTACCGAAGAGCGGAATAAAATTTACATACCAATTTGATGAAAATTATCGTGAACTTTTAGAAAACATGGATGAAGAGAGCTATTATGAAACCTTTATACCTACAGATTACTACATGGCAGAATGGGTTACTTTTGCCGGTAGAAAATATATTAATAAAAAGTCTCCTATTAAAAACATATTAATTGATAATTCAATTAGAAAAAATAACCTCTTTGATTCTTATTCAAAAAGAATTTTTAATAACAATATAGATGTAGCAGATCGACAAAACCTTTCTTATCAATTCAGAAAAAACATTCAAAATTTTGTAAATGAAAATACGGAACAACTTAATATAAAAGATTACAATTTTGGTATTGATGAAAACAAGACTGTGTTAGAGAATTTACTAGATTTAAAGAGTGACGGGGTTTCAATACAAAATAAAGGAAAAGGGAAGGAAAATTTAATTAAAACTGAAATTGCTTTAGAGGTTGAAAGTGATTTAATTTTATTAGAAGAACCAGAAAATCATTTGAGCTATATAAATACTCGAAAGTTATTACAAGAAATTCAAAATATGTGTGGCGCTGCCCAGATGATTATTACTACTCATAATCCCCTAATCGTTAGTAGATTAGATTTACGAAATACAATTTGGATTAATAACGGAAAATGTCATTCACTAAATAGTATTCCAGATGAAACTGCAGATTACTTTATGAAAACAGATAATATGCAGTTATTAAATTTTATATTGGCTCAGAAGGTGATTCTTGTTGAGGGGAATAGTGAGTATATCTTATTACCACAACTTGTGAAAAATTCTCTGACCTATACATTAGAAGAAAAAAATATTGAGATTTTATCTGGTGGTGGCATTACATACAAACATTATATTGAACTAACTAAAGTTGTGAAAAACACACTTTTAGTAATTACCGATAATGATGGAGATCTTGAAACTATTGAAAGTATTCAAAAGTTAAATGAAGAATTCAATATTTCTGGTACTAATGTTCATATTAAATGTTCTAGTTCTGTTAAAGAATTTACTTTTGAAGTTTGTCTTTTTAATAAAAATGAGTCTAATCTAAGAACTATATCCGAGATTAAACCGCGTACAAAAGCTGAATATCGTGAAGTACCTTATGATAAGAATTTAGCTTATATGCTGAAAAATAAAACGGAAGCTGCTTTAAGGATATCAGAAGAAATTCTTTATAAAGAAATAGTTGTATTACCGGAGTATATTCAGGAGGGGATTAAATGGCTGGTTCAACGATAATGCTTG
>NZ_NOII01000052.1 GCF_002245695.1 Fictibacillus aquaticus
AGAAGAATGTGTTCATCGGTACGGGGTGTGTCAGCTTGCAGGAAACTATGAACTTCGTTTAAAAGAAGATTTGCAGTCTGCCATAGTCCGAGACGTGATGCCCATGGATCGGGTAAAATTTCAAGCTGATCCTTTTTATATTCTTTAATCTGAAATTGTTCTTTTCGTTCAGGGCCTGCCATAAAACGCCGTGTGTCAGCACACTCTGAACATCCTTTTTTGCCTGGAATTACGAAAGGACCGATCACTGCCTCGCCAAAATGTACGAATCCTCTCAGCCATGGAATGCGAAGTGTATGAAAAAGCGTCTCAGCTTTTAGATGGTCTCCTGGTCTCCAAGAATCATGAAGCACGAGAGCGAGAACTTCATGATTTAACACGGCCTCATCAACTGAGGCTGAGCGTGAAATAACATAATGATCCTTTAGTTCTTTGTACATATAATCAGCCAGCAGCCCTTTTCCGATAACTGAAATAGAATGCTTCATCATGTTTCCTCCGTTAACGTGACACCGAAAATACCTGCTAGGTGCTTATTGAGCAGGGGTTCTGCAGAGAGGTGGAAGAATTGTGGTATTATTTGATTTTTTTGTAACGTTATAAGAGCTGATAAGAAAGTTTGATGCAACGGCTGTGATTTGCAGCTGACATCTTGCTGTTTCTCGTTATTGATAGAAAGGGAAGTAAATACAGCACCATATGGATTAATATTTATCTCCTTATTTTGAGCTGCCAGCAAAGCAGCTTGCAAAGCTCTGCTGACGGCCAATACTTTATTCAGTCCAATACTTCC
The DNA here is from genome assembly GCF_002245695.1 of Fictibacillus aquaticus. Lineage (GTDB taxonomy): Bacteria > Bacillota > Bacilli > Bacillales > Fictibacillaceae > Fictibacillus > Fictibacillus aquaticus. Next base: position 794 of record NZ_NOII01000052.1, read on the forward strand.
AAACCACATACCATGTGAACGTACATATACAACCGGAAAACCAAGCAGCGGTTTTCCTAAATAAATAGCCGGTTCAGAACGTGATAACTGAAGGGATTGCAGAAAATAAAGGCACCGTTCATCTTCTATTTTTGTGATGTCTAAGGAAATCGATACGGAGAGATCCTGCTCATTGGTTCTTTTAATAAACTCATGGTGAAGGCTGTTTAGCAGGGCACGAGACAATCCTTCTGCTGCAGTTTTACCTGTTCCCACTCCTGTTATGGCAAGGGCACTGTGGGAGTTATCATACATACGTTTCATATAGGTTTCAATTCCGTTCAGACCGGCATCTACTCTAGCTTCTTCATGAGTGAATCCTGTACAGATGAGTTCAGGAAGAAGCTTAGCACGTCCATTTGAAAGGGGATCAGCTGTTTGAACTTTACATTGTGATAGAGGAAGCTGTTCTAGTTCGCCTTCTTCCCAAACATGAAAGATCCCGCACTCTTTAGAAGTGATAGTGTAAAACAAAGGAAGCAAGTCGGTTTGTTCTTTTTTGCTTTGTTCTAGAAACGCAAGAGGGTCGTGGATTGCTGCAGTTTTTAGTTGTCCGTTTATGACTGGATGAGGAATGATGGATTGCCAGTTTCCTTCAAGGGTTTCCGTATTAAGTAAGTAGAGAGGACGATCACTGTCTTTTTCATAAAGACCGGTGATCTNNATTTGTTTTTGGATGAACTAAAGGCCCGGCAAAGGTTATGTCTTGCAAGAGTGTAACAGGCAAAAAGGTCTTTCCTTGTTCCCGGCAATACGCATGAACAGCACGAAGCTGATTGAAATGATCGTCATTTGAACCATAAAGTACAATTTGAAAAGATTTTAGACTTTCTTTCCAGTTCTCTTGATTTTTTAATAAATTGATTGCTGATTCTGGATCTGATTTGGATGCTTCTGCTATCAGTTCGTTTAACCGGCAGTCATCGTCATCGTTACTATCCGTTTGTACGATGCTGAAGGCAGTGAGTCCGGATTCAATCAGC
>NZ_NOII01000053.1:0-5174 GCF_002245695.1 Fictibacillus aquaticus
TTCTTTGTCGGTTGATGATATGCTTATGCATGGGCGTCTAAATTCATTAGCTTGCATCCGAGTAAGTGTAATACTGCCCTCACCATCTATGATTCCCGCAAGATAAGCAGCCTCACAATTATTCATGTCGATAATCCTCCTTTAAAAAGAAAGACCCTGCAGCTTTTCTTCTGCAGGGGTTCATACTGTTTATGCTTTTTGTAAGTTTAAATCCCACGTGATGCCGTAAGCGTCTTTTACTTTGCCGTACTTTGCGCCCCAAAATGTGTCCTGAAGCTCCATTAAAACATTGCCGTCCTGCTTCAGCTTTTCATAGAGGCTTTGGATTTCCTCTTCGCTTTCGAGCTCAAGTACGAGGGACATATTGCTGCCGTTCGGGAGCTCCTGTCCGAGGAACGAGTCAGAAGCCATAAGGAAAAGCTCGCCCTTCTTAAACTGTGCATGCATGATACGCTCATCCATCTCAGGCGGTGTCGGAAAATCTGCTTCTCCAAACGTCTGGATGTTCAGGATTTCTCCGCCAAACACTTCTTTATAAAATTCAAGGGCTTGTCTTGCATTTCCGCCGAACGTTAAATACGGTGTCGCTTGTCCTTTCATAACAAACACTCTCCCAACGATTATGTAATGCTGTTCTCACTCATTTTAATTCGGTTTCAGCTGCAAAACAAGAACATTCGTTCGACAAAATGAATGAGCCGGCATTAAATGATGCCGGCTCAACTAAGTTAATCGTCTTTTTTATTCTCTTCCTGCTGTTTTTGCAGAGCGAGCAGGATATCCTGCACATTGATATTCACAGCTGCAGGTGCGGCGGCTGCTGGTTTAGGCTGCTTCGGTTTCATCACGAAGGTGAACAGCATCAAGAAGACAATAAGAAGCAGGAATATGCCGTCAGCGATATAGAAAATGGTCGAGTAATCTGACCAGAGTTTTTTGCTGTCAGGTGCCTTTTTCTCGGCGAGCGAGATGTATCGGTTGACCTCTGAGTGCTTGGAATACAGCCTTTCAACTGCTTCGAACTTCTCGAGGGCGTTTTTGTAATAGCCGCCCCAATAATAAATCAATCCTTCTTCATAAAGTTTATCGATATCGCCTTTTTTGTTCTTAGCGCCTGCTTGGTTCACGAACTCTTTTACCGTATTAACTGGTACAGCAAAGTTGAATCCTTGAACTTCCTGGCCGTTGACCGTGTCGCCGCGGAACGTGAGCAGTCCGACAATTTCGCCTTTATCATTAATGACTGGTCCTCCGCTGTTTCCGTGCGTGGAGGCGGCATTCAGCTGAATGACAGGGCTTCCTTGTTCGGTTTTCTTTGATGTAGCGGATATTTGTCCTGCGTTCATCGAGGAGACTAGGGACGAATCCTGTGAGAGAACGTCGGAGTTAGCCGCAGCCGGATAACCGATGACCCAGATGTTATCTTGGTTTTCGATGTTATCAGAGTTTCCGAATTTTAATGTTGGCAGGTTTTTCGCTTCTACTTTAACTACGGCAACGTCTTTCCCGGCATTATCCATTCCGCCATAGCTTTTTACTTCGCCTGCCAGCTCATCCCCTCCAGGAAGGATAACCTTCAGCACCTTTTCCACGTTCGTGTAAAGAGTGTACTGAACCATATAATCGTATACTGCTTGATAGTTGTAACCATAATAATCGGCGATCTCGCCAACGAGCTGTTCAAAGGCGATATTGGCGATTTCTTCTTCTTTAAGCTGTGAACCGTTCACCACATGTGCGTTTGTAACAATATAGCCGTCTGGACTAATAATGGCTCCGGATCCTGAACCGCCAAAAACACTTCTGTATTGCACGGCATTCATGTATTCGGCAACATCAGGATTCGTTCCGCTGAACTGCCAGTCTACCACTGCATAATCGAGAATACGTACAACTGCCGGCTTCGACATCTCTGCGAGTTTCTGTGCTTTCGAGATGCCAGAGGATTCCGGCTGTATGCCCATAAGAAAGAACGAGACGGCAATAGCCGCTGCGAGCAGCACACTGACAGGAATCGTCCAAAACGCTCTCTTCTTCAAATACCTCACCTCTCAAATCAAGTTAATGGCAATATATTCTGAAGAGGAAGAGTTGTTATATTGTACATAAAAATAATACGGGCACATTTGTCTAAAAAAGGATAATCGCTCTAAGGTGCAGAAAAAGTGGAGTACAAAATATGGAAGGTGAAGATATGAGAAATAACGTCATGATTTTAATTTTAGCAGTAAGTATACTTTTTGGAGGATTCATTGCCGGAAAAACATTTGCCGACAAAAGCTCAGTTAGTACTGCTGCTGTGCCAGCAGAAGCAGCAGGAGAAGTATTCACGCTGTCTGAAGCTGCAGATTACTTACATATGAAAGAGGATTTTATCGAAAAAATCATTATTCAGGAAGAAATTTTGTTAGAGAATACAGGCTCCTTTGAAGGCATGATGTTTCCATATTTAAAAGCAGGGGATGAATACCTCTTTTCTAAAAAGTCTTTAGATGACTGGATTATGGAAGCAGCAAAGAACCGAAGAGTGTACACAGAGGATGGTCAAAACAAATACAACTAAATAAGAAAAGGACTCTCAGTGAGTCCCTTTCAATTATTTTTTTAAGTAATCCAAACTAATAGCAACACTTTCAAACGGATCGCGCCTGGACACATCCTGCTCAACCACCCACCAGTCGACGTTTGCTGCCTCACCTATATCGAGCACAGAGCTGAGCTGTACACCGCCAGTACCGAGTTCGGCGAAGAAACGCTCGCTGTCAGTTGTCATGTCTTTAAGATGGACAAGAGGGGTACGGTTGTTGTAGCGTTTAATCCAATCTGCTGGTTCTTGTCCTGCATATGTGATCCAATAAATATCAAACTCTGCTTGTACCCATGCCGGGTTTGTTTCTTCCAGAATGGTTTGCAGTGCTGTCCGGCCATCGCTCAATTTTTTTAGTTCAAAATCGTGATTATGGTAGCAAAGACTAATGCCGTGGTCCGCACACTTTTCTCCTGCACGGTTAAGCAGCTCAATCAGCTGGATATAATCTTTTTCTTCTCTTTCATTCTCTTCAAGATAGGGACATACAATGTATTTACTTCCCAGAATCAGCTGCTGCTCGATCGACCGCTCTAGATTGTTACGCAAATCTTCAAGCGGCACATGACTTGAAGCTGCACTTAGACCAAGTGAGTCAATGACGTTTCTGAGTTCCTTAGTATCAAGTCCTCCGTATCCGGCAAACTCTACGCCGTCAAATCCGATATCAGCCACTCTTTTCAAGGTTCCGATAAAATCTTTTTCACTCGCTTCACGCAGCGTATAAAGCTGCAGCGCAATAGGGATATTCTTCATATTAAAAAGCTCCTCTCAAATGAAGTGTCTTCTATAGTTTATTTAAGCGGGAAGATTGCGGAAAGGAAAACGCTTTTATATGCCGAATATATTCATCTAATTGGAAAAGTATGGAAAGGAGTGCGCTGATGAAAAAATATTTAGTATCTGGGCTTATTCTTACGTTAGGGTTAGCAGCTTGTTCGGGTCAAAGCGTTGTCCAGAAGAGCACGGAAAAGAAAGAGCAAAGCGATGTTAAAATTAAATCTGAAGATGCAGTGAAAACTGGAGATGTCAAAGAAGCAGTATGGAACCAATTGGATCCAAGAAGCAGAGAACGAATTAAAGGAACGTGGAAGGATGCGAAAGTTTCTACGGTAACTCTAAGCAAAGATATGATGACTTTAGTCAAAGATAAATCCTATGCAGGAAAAGAAGTATATGCCATTGACTTCTCTACAACAAGCAACTCAATCCCCAATAATATGATTGTTTACGCCGATAAAAAGAGCTTAGATTTTATAGGGCTGGGACTTGTAGATTAAAAAAACGCCAATCAGCAAAACTTAATTGCTGATTGGCGTTTTCAGATTAAAACAGTCCTGAAGCTCTTTTTCCAACCGCTGGCCCGTCATGTTCTAATGCGTCAAATACGAACTTAAATGCAAGCGGATCTTGGGCGATGTTCTGGTGTTCAATTTGGTCATAGGCGAAATAATCCTGAATCGTGATGTTCGCCGTTTCTTTTTCATCTCCATTAAGGAATGCAGAGTGATACGGCACAACGATCTCATCGTTCCTTGTTGTCACAACAGTGTAGGAAGCACTGCCAGGCGTTTCGTCACCGCTGTTCAGATTCGTAAGGAAGTCTGAACCTGTCGCCTGATCCTTGCATGCGGCACAGGAGGTAACATCCGCTCCGGTTGAAGTCAGCTTGGACAGCCCAGCCACACCATCTGTTCCGTGATTGGAAGGGACGAGTCCGATCAGATCCTCCACTTTATCTGCGCCGCCAAGGAACTTCATATATTGGCGCGGCATCATCCCGCCTTGGCTGTGGCCGACGATTGACACTTTATCAGCACCCGTCAGCGCAAGTACGTTATCAACAAATGTTTTAAGCTCAGCAGCGGAATCCGCGATCGGACCTGAAGCTGGAACGCCGTTGCTGTATCCGTAGTTCAGCGCAAACACACAATAGCCTTTATCTTTTAAAAGCGGCGCAAGGTTAATCCAGTTGCGCTCCATCGTTTCAAACGTTCCAGGAACGAGGACGACAGGATAAGGTTTGTCAGGAGTTGGACGGCAATTTGGATCATTGGCTCCAGGAGGCGGTGTGCCTTCTTCGGCGAGAAAGCCGCCTGAAAGTCCACTTGCCGCTTTAGCGGAAGGAGCGTTATCTATTCCAAGCATACTGAACAAACATAAACCAGCCAATATAAATGCAAACCATTTCTTCATCAATTCATCACCTCTCTATTAATAAAAAAGACACACATCAATCCCATAAAGCAGGTCTTGTGTGCGTCTCCAGTTCTCCAACACGTTAAGTATTAACTTGTCTACATTAAACAAGAATTTGAAAGCGCTGTCAACCTTTCAATAGGCAAAGGGCATCAGGTAAAGTCTGGATAATAGATAATGATTATCAGTATGTTTAGTTTTAAAAATTTAGTGAATGAATAAATAGAAACAAAAAATAATGGAAGGGTTGATCTTATTGTCTAATCCGATGTTTACAGTAGCTGTTTCCGCTGTTGGCGGGAGAGAAGGAAAGGTACATTCTGAAGATGGTGTCATCAATCATGAGATCGCGATGCCGGGAACTCCGCGGGCAAAGGAACTGCCAGAG
>NZ_NOII01000053.1:5216-5464 GCF_002245695.1 Fictibacillus aquaticus
ATAAAGCTCATAACTTCTGTCCTTATTCCAAAGCGACGAGAGGAAATATCGACGTGACGCTTGAGGTGTCCACTCAATAAATCCAAAAAGAGGGAGTGCGGTTATGGAGCCGGTTTATATTACTGCCGTTTTAAAAGCGAAGCAGGGAAATGAACAGAGACTGTATGAAGCACTCTTAAAAGTTGCATCTCCTTCACGTGATGAAGCAGGGTGCCAAGAATACAGGCTTCATCAGTCAGCAGAGGACA
>NZ_NOII01000054.1 GCF_002245695.1 Fictibacillus aquaticus
CCAAAATCAATAACAGTTTGGTCAACTTCCTTTTCGTACTCTCCGACATAATAGGTGATCTGTTCTTTATCTGCCCATTCCACATGAGCCCATGTCCGGATAGAGATGCTATTTTCGATAAAAGGCTCTACAAATTTCTTAAAATAAGAAATAACAGTTTCTGAATTAAAATCACCTTTAAAACAGTAAAAATCAAAGTTATTCACGCGATGGACTTTTTTCATATCATCGCTGTTCAGTTCTTTTCCTAATTCACGATGTATTAATGGATAGACTCGGTCATTCTCAATAACAACCACGTGATCTCCCTGTTCGATTCCCGCAATAATATAGGAAACCGTATTTCTTACATATGCCTCTATGCTTTCATATTCATAGAAAATATGGCCGCCGTTTGATTGCTGCAATTCCCTAGTCTGTTGAGTGATTTTTTCTCTCATAGCTATTCCCTCTTTTCATCATTCTTCTATTAGTTCTTCAATAATTATTTCAAATCTATGAGATTTTTTTCAATAACTCCCACTGAGTTTCCCTTTTTTTCCTACTTCAAAACATTGAAAAGTGGAGAAACAAATATATTTTTGTTCAGACTCCCTATGTTGATCTTCAATTTCAAGGTCTTGCTCATTCTCTTATGAAATATAAATAGGAAGGAGATGGCTGGATATACGGAGGGGGCTGTAAGAGTTGGCAATAAAACCACGACAATTGCAGCGGGGTGACACGATAGGAATTGTGACGCTAGGAAGTCCGCTAGAAGCTAACGTCATTAATCAAGGAATTAATATATTGAGGAATATGGGATTTCAAGTCATTGTCGGAAGATATGTATATGCCGTAAATGGTTTTTTAGCAGGTACACCGCAGCAGCAGGCATCAGATCTTATGTCTATGTTTGAGAATAAACAGGTGAAAATGATTTTGCCAACAAGAGGCGGCGTAGGAGTAGCCAGCATTCTACCCTATCTGGACTTCTCTGTGATCAGCAGCAACCCTAAAATTATTTCTGGTTATAGTGACATCACCATTTTACTGAATGCCCTTTATCAATATGCGAACTTAGCAGCATTTCAAAGTTTAATGCTATTGGATTTCAAGCCAAATACACCGCAATATAACTATGATCAGTTCTTTACTATTACTACCCGATTAACGGCGCCTTGGCCGATCAATAACCCTCCAGGTCTGCCGCTTGTAAGCAAAGTTCCTGGCAATGTGACAGGACCGGTCGTTGGAGGAAATTTGACCTCATTTGTAGGGAATCTGGGGACACCTTATGAGATCGATACAAAAGGAAAGATTTTATTCATTGAAGATACACATGAACCTGTGAACACCATTTACCGATATTTGAACCACTTAAAGCTCGCTGGTAAATTTGCAGATTGTATCGGTATTATTATAGGTGAATGCACAAACTGTCAGCCAGCATACGGGAAAACGTTCGATAATGTGATCGATGAATTTATCGTTCCTTTAGGGAAGCCGCTCATAGCGAATCTGGCGAGCGCACATGGCGTCTTTAAAGCAGCCGTGCCGATTGGCGTTAATGTGAACATGAACAGTGACAGCAGGACACTTACGGTGATGGAGCCGACTGTCATTAACTAGAATACATGTAAATCCGGCCTTGGTTCATTCTCTTATACCAAGGTCTTTTGCATATTTTTAATGTGGACGAGCAGTCATTGATTTCACTGCCCAAACCCATTCCTGTAACTGTGGACAAACTCTATCCATATTTTAATATAAGCACTTCAAGAAGAAATTTTATTGTATTCGTATTACATGTGACAATTCAATAAGGGAGGTGTTTTTTTGGATAACAAACACCCTTGGGATTTGAATGGTCTAAATGCCGAAGACTTTCAAGTCAGTGATGGTACAGAGCATCAGTTTCAGGAACAGCAGGAACATGATCCGGACCGTCAAATCATCGGTTTTTGTGTTGGTTTATGTGTTTTCTTTTGCACTTGTGGAGGCTGCGCTTGCGGCGGATGCGCTGGATGTGCAGGCTGCGCTCGCTGCGGCGGCTGTGGCGGATGCGCCCGTTGCGCCGGCTGCGGAGGTTGCGGAGGCCGCTGTGGTGGATGCGGCGGACGCTGTGGACGCGGTCCTTCTTAAGCCATGCAGTTTGATTCAAACTTACCCTGCAGGAATTTCCTGCAGGGTATTATTTATACATAATGGACATGAAGGCTTAAATAGAAATAAGAGATGCAATAAATGCAGTGCTTTCTTTAAAAGGAGGGGCATCATGCAAAGAGTACATCCTGCCATGCGTTTAAAAGTGAACAGAGATACTTTTATTTATCCAGAAGCCAGCAAGGGTGTCTATCTTCGTAACAACATCAAATCAATAAGGATGGAAGGCAGCACCATTGAGCGCTGGCTGCAGAAGCTGTTTCCTATGCTTGACGGTACACAAACTCTTGAATATGTAACAAACGGGTTACCGGATTCTTTTAAAGAACAAGTGTATAAAATCGTACAAGTGCTTTATGAAAATGGCTTTGTCCGTGATGTCAGTGAAGATCTTCCCCATCAGCTTCCAGATCACATATTAAACAAATACGCTTCGCAAATCGAGTATATAAACCATATCAAAGGCTCTGGCGGTTATCGATTTCAAATGTACCGTCAGACAAAAGTAGCCGTTATGGGGTCCGGTACTCTCCTTCTTTCTTTCGTTCTCGCGCTGATTGAATCCGGACTCACTGCCTTCAGCATCGTACAAACGG
>NZ_NOII01000055.1 GCF_002245695.1 Fictibacillus aquaticus
AAGTCCGTATTTTACCGCATCTTCTGCTAAAAGGAAGTTATCGCGGTCAGTGTCGCGCTCGATTACTTCAAGCGGCTGTCCTGTTTTTTCGGATAAAATCTTGTTCAGCTGTTCGCGCATTTGGATGATGCGGCGAGCGTGAATTTCGATGTCACTCGCCTGTCCGCGTGTTCCGCCAAGAGGCTGGTGAATCATAACTTCAGAGTTTGGAAGCACGTAACGCTTTCCTTTTTCACCGGCTGCCAGAAGGAAAGCACCCATGGAAGCAGCCATACCGATGCAGATTGTAGAAACCTGTGGTTTGATGTAGTTCATCGTGTCATAAATCGCCATACCAGCTGTGATGGAACCGCCTGGGCTGTTTATGTAAATGGAGATGTCCTTCTCAGGATCCTCTGCAGCAAGGAAGAGAAGCTGAGCAACGATAGAGTTTGCCACGTTGTCATCGATAGCGCTTCCAAGCATGATAATGCGGTCTTTCAAAAGGCGTGAATAAATGTCATACGCGCGTTCACCGCGGTTTGTCTGTTCGATTACTGTAGGGATTAAATTCATCTAATTTCCTCCTCTTCACCAATAAAATTGTGTGTACTGTCATCATACAAAAAAGGTCAAACAAGGTCAAACGATATGCAGCCTTTTTTGATGCAATTAAAAAAAGACGGTATTTGAAGGCTACTTATCTTATTCTCTGCGGCAAGAAAGAATTCCTGCCAGCTGGCTATGCAGACTAACAACATCATTCCCGACACACCGGTATTTAAACGTCTATCTTCAAAAACAGCACAGAAAAGTGAACAATAAAAAAGACTATCTGTACTTAAACAGATGTCCTTTAAGTTTTGGCTATTAAGCTTCGTTTTTGACGTTTTTGTATGCTTCTTCAAGATTGCGGATCCGGCGCACGATTTCTCCATTTTTGTTCAGGTTGTCGTTGATCAGTGTACCTACAATCGAACGGTAGTAAGCGTTCATCGCATGATTTTTTGTGAACACATCACGGTTGCGGTCGATGTATTGGCGCAGGTTTTCTTCAAAGTATGGGATGGAAAAAGACTCGCTCATTCTTGCAGCTCCTTCATTACATATAATCGGTTCTTCTACTCTAATATCCTAACAGAAAAGGACGGAAAATCAATGAATGGGGCGTTTTGACATTTATGTACAGTCGTGATATATTGAGGTTAACCATTTTACCTTGTAATATATCGGATTTAAAGCGAATCGTACTTTTTGATAAGAAGTGGATGCAGTTTTAAAGTCCCTCTTATTTAAAGGACGATTTTTTTTATGAAGACTTATTGCATAGTAAGCTGGTTGAAACATTTAAACGCTTACATACGAGCGTGATTAGGAGGAAACACCCATGCAAAACGGTAAAGTTAAATGGTTCAACGCTGAAAAAGGCTTTGGATTCATCGAAGTTGAAGGTGGAGACGATGTATTCGTACACTTCTCAGCTATCCAGTCTGAAGGCTTCAAGTCTCTAGACGAAGGTCAAGAAGTATCTTTCGAAGTTGTTGAAGGATCTCGTGGACCACAAGCATCTAACGTAACTAAACTTTAATTAAAAATTAAAAGTTTTCAGCGCCGGGCATTTGCCTGGCGCTTTTTTTTTTCGAAGTATACAGGGAGTAAGGTACCAAGGTTGGTTTGGTTCTTGGACATAGTTTTGGTTTTGACAATTTGAAGTCTCCGATGTCTACTTGGGGTCCGGTACCGAGATTGATTTGGTTCTTGGACTAAATTTTGACGAACATCTTCTTCGGACCCCACTGAGGGAACTGCGGGCATTTATGAACTTTTTGTTAAAAGCGCTTTCAATTGTAGTAGAATAGGAAGGAGGAGGGATGCATCATGATGGAAATGGGTCTTTATCAGCAGCAGAACTTAAGCCTTGTGATGACAACGGAGCTTCGTCAGGCCATTGCCATTTTACAATATCCGGGCTATGAGCTGTCCTCCTTCCTGCAGGAACAGGCGAACGAGAATCCGCTTATAGAAGTGGTGGAG
>NZ_NOII01000056.1 GCF_002245695.1 Fictibacillus aquaticus
TCACCCGTGATCGCGGCCTGGTTGACACTCGAACGTCCGCTCTCAACAATACCATCCATTGCGATCTTTTGGCCGGGCTTAATGATCATGATATCCCCGACTTCTATCTCATCCACGTGCATCGTTATTTCATGGCCATTGCGCCGGATAGGTGCTTCTTTTGGAGCGATATCCATCAGTGAGGAGATCGATTTCCGCGCTTTTTCCATCGAATAACGCTCTAATGCTTCGGATATCGCAAACAGGATGACGACTGTCGCCCCTTCACCCCATTCACCGATAATGGCTGCACCGATAATGGCGATCGTCATGAGCGTTTTCATATCAAACTGCAGTCGGAATAAGTTTTTCAGTCCGGCAGTGAAAAGCGTGTAGCCACCTGCTGCGATCGAAAGGGCATATGCGGCAATGGAGAGCAAGTGCCCCTCGCCATGCTGTTCACCGAGCATCCAGCCTGCTGCAAGCAGAAGTACTGATAAGATTACGTTTGCGTGGGCTTTCCAGAACGGAACGCTTACCGTTTCTTTCGGCGATTTATCAGAAAAAACTTTAATGCCATCAAACGCTCCTGCTTTTTCAAGGTCATTTATAGTTGTCTGTCCGGTTACTGACAGCTTGGAAGCACCGAAGTTTACTTTCGCATCTACTACACCTTCAATATGCTGTACGTTTTTTTCAAACTTTGCCGCACATGAGGCACAAGTCAAGTTTTGCAGGCGGTATACGTTTGTAGTATTCTTAGCTGCTGCTCGTTCTTCCATTTCGGCCGCCTCCTTTTAATGATGCTGTGCGTGGTAGATCGTCTGTTCAAGAACGTTCATCACGTGTTCATCGTCCATGGAATAATATAAAGTTGTTCCTTCTCTTCTATATTTTACAAGACGCAGATTTTTTAAAAACCGAAGCTGATGAGAAACCGTCGACTGCAGAAGACTCAAGTTTTCCGCGATCTCGTTCACAGAATGCTCTTTATGAGCGAGCAGGTGAAGGATACGGATGCGGGTCGGGTCTCCAAGTGCCTTGAAGGTTTGCGAAACGATAAATAACGTTTCTTCATCAAGTTGTTCAATTTGGCTTTTCTCTTGTTCTTTATCCGCCATCGTAAGACCTCCCTGTTTCCCTATACTTCAATATATGAGTATATGTTCATATTTGTGTATATTTTATAAAAAAAAACGCAAAAAGTCAAAAAACTTTTCGCGTTTACTCGGCTTGCAGGAGCTTATTGAATGCTTGCTTCAGGTTGCCAGCGATCTCGATCTGTTCAAATTCAATGCCAAGATTGACTACTGCCTGGGCGATATCAGGTCTGATTCCTGAAAACGTCGCTCTCACACCGATCATGCTCAGCGCCTTATTCACTTGAAAGAGTTCATTCGCTACCATGGTATCTACGATCGGAACACCCGAAAGATCGATGATCAGCTCCGTGTTACGAAGCTCGATACACCGTTTTAAAGAGTTCTCCATCATAATCCTCGCACGGTATGTGTCAAGCTCTCCGATCAGAGGAAGGATAGCTATCTTGTCTGTAAGCGAGACGACAGGGATTGAGATATCAAGCATCGCCTGCTGCGCAGTCTCCAGTGTTTTCTTGTGGTGATCCACAAAAGAAACACTGAAAATGTAGGATGAATGATCAAGTACTCCGTCCAGTATGCGGTTCAATTTTATGAAGGATTTGATCGGGATTTCTTTCGTCTCTATGTATTGTTCTACATAATCAAGCAGCACTTTCCGGTACAGCTTGTTTGTCTGAATCAGCTCATCGATGGAGATTCCGTATTGGACCGCGCCTTCTCCTGTCATTCTCGCCCACTCCGCGACCTTATCATCAAGTTTTTCAGAAGAACCAGCTTTTATCGCCTCGCCTACCAGCTTGATCAGGTTCGCTCTCCATTCTGTAATCGCACTTTCTTGCAAGTTAGATGACTTAAGAAATGTTACATATCGTTCCTCAAGCTGTCTAGTGATTTCTTTTGAGAAAGTAACGGCATTATCGATAATATTCTGGCCTATCGTTTGAAGTTCCATATCTCCTGTCTCCTTTATTGTTCATACTCTATTATTATCTGTTTTCCCTATGACTGCTTCAACTAACCTGTGAAATATTATCGTGCAGAAATCTTATTTCCAATAAAAAAGCCGGCCATTTTGAACGGCCGGTTTTTGTCAGTTTAATTTAAAATTGATCGTGAGCTGCTGCAATTCGCCAGCCATATCACTCAGTGAGTTAGAGGAAGACGCCACTTCCTGCATAGAGGCAAGCTGCTGCTCTGTCGCAGCAAGTACCGTCTGTGCCGCTGATGACGAGTCTCCTGCAACGATTGAGATCTCGTCGATGGAAGATACAATATGCTGAGCTCCAGCTGACATCTGCTGAATCGCAGCGGATACCTGCAATATTTGACTCGTAACACCAGCTACAGATTCGTGAATCTGGCTGAAAGCAGATCCCGCACTGTTCATGATGTCCATTCCCTCAGCCACTTCGCCAGCGACTGATTGCATCGTTCTTACGACATTGCCTGTATCTTCTTGGATGAGAGTGATGAGCTGCGTGATTTGCTTTGTCGCTTGTGCAGACTGTTCAGCAAGATTTCCTACTTCACTTGCTACAACGGCAAAGCCTTTTCCGTGTTCGCCTGCTCTTGCCGCTTCAATTGATGCGTTTAATGCAAGAAGGTTCGTCTGGCCAGCAATTCCGCTGATCACTTCTACAATTTTCCCGATTTGCTTTGACCTGCCGCCTAGCCCTTCAACAACCCTGGACAGCTCTTTAACATTTTCATTAATGGCTGACATCTGGCGCTCTGCTGTCTGAATTGAAGTTGATCCATTTTTAGCTTTTTCCAGAGAATCGTTTACACTTCCATTCACAGCTTCCGTACTGGATGCAACCTGTGAAAGGCTTGAAGACATTTCTGTTATGATTGTTGCTGCTTGATTAACACCTTGAACTTGATGCTCCGCTCCCTCAGCCACTTTTTCCA
>NZ_NOII01000057.1 GCF_002245695.1 Fictibacillus aquaticus
GTTCTTTTATAACAAAGTCAAAGGTATGGTAGAAGATGATTTAAAGAAGCTTTCTTTCAAGGCGGTTCATGTTTTTCAGCCTTCGCTTTTGCTTGGTGATCGCAGCGAGTTCCGCAGAGGAGAGAAGTTCGCAGAAAGCTTCAGCACGAAGCTGCCTTTCCTTTTTACCGGTCCGCTGAGGAAATATAGGCCGATCAGCGGGCGCCAAGTCGCTTCAAGGATGGTAGAAAAAGCACTTCAGAACAAAAAGGGCTATTTTGTCCACCGGTCGGATGAGCTGCAGAACGGTGGATGAAGTGATCAATCATTTTGAGGAAGCACATCGATTCAGCAGGTTTAATAGAAAAAGTTTAGAAAGCGATAGCACGTGCGGATGTTTTTATTGTATAGAGATCTATCACCCGGAAAAAATAGATGACTGGGCTGATGAAGATGAAAATACGGCAATTTGTCCTTATTGCGGTATTGATTCTGTTATAGGGGAAAGCTCAGGGTACCCGATCACGAAGGAATTTCTTAAAAGTATGCATGAGGTTTGGTTCTAAACGAAAAAGAAAAAGACGGCCTCAGCCGTCTTTCTTCTTTTCCATAAAATCATATGTCGTCCAGCATCGGTTCATCGTGATCCCGCGATCTTCGGAGTACATATCGCCCCACTTGCACATTTCAAAAAGAGTGGGCTGCAGCTTTTTTCCGAGATCAGTAGTCACGTACTCTACTCTAGGCGGCACCTGATCATATTCGATACGGTTAACAAGTCCATGCTCTTCTAGCTCGCGCAGCTGCTGTGTGAGCATTTTTTGTGTGATGCCTGGCAAGGCGCGTTTCAGCTCGTTAAACCGTTTAACTCCTTCATTTAAATTCCATAATATGAGTACTTTCCACTTACCGCCGATGATCTCGATAACCATGTCGATTGCGCAATGGTACTCAGGCTTTAACATTTTCATGGTGATGCTCCTTTGTGCAGGTTACTAAAAAGTGCCTTCTTGTTTTCCTGTTTTACAGTATATATTATATACCATGAGAGAAATAAAATAAATGGAGTGATCAAATATGAAAGCATTGCTGTTGCACGATAAAGGGTTATGGAAAGAGATGAAGGTGGAGGAAATCGAAACACCAAAGCCGGGTAAAGGTGAAATTCTAGTTGAGGTTCACGCTGCCGGTCTGAACCTAGTGGATTACAAAACAGGAACGAACGGAAATCCGAACTGGAGCTATCCTCATATTCTAGGACTTGATGTTGCCGGAACGGTAGCGGAAAAGGGTGAGGGAGTCACACAATGGAAGATAGGCGACCGCGTTGTTTATCATGCTGATCTTACGAAAAAGGGCGGGTTTGCACAATTTACAGTAACAACAGCGCATACCGTTTCCCGCATCCCAGACAACGTGTCGTTTGAAACCGCAGCGGCTCTTCCAACTGCAGGCTATACAGCTTATCAAGCACTGTTCCGCAAGCTGCCGTTTAACAACGTAAACTCTATCCTTATTCATGGAGGAGCAGGAGGAGTAGGCGGATTCGCAGTACAAATGGCGAAGCTTGAAGGAAAGACAGTTATTTCAACTGCATCTGCACATAACCATGACTATGTAAAATCTCTTGGTGCTGACTATGTGATCGATTACCGTGAAGAGAATGTTACAGAAAAGGTAAAGGAATTGACTGGCGGTCTTGGAGTAGATGCCGTTGTCGATGCTGTGAGCAGACAGAGCGCGACAGATTCACTTGATGCGCTTGCTTATATGGGGCATATCGTCCATATTGCCGGAGCACCTGATTACACGAAAACGACACCGTTCACGAAGGTATTTTCTTACCATGAAATCGCATTGGGAGCAGGACATCAGAGCGGAGATATTAACGCTGAAAAGGATTTTGCCGTAATTGGTGATGAAATGCTAAAACTTGTTTCTGAAGGAAAACTTGATGCGATGCTGAAAGAAGTCATTTCTTTAGAGGAAGTTCCGGCAGCACTCGAAAGGTTATCAGAGCGCCATGTAAAAGGGAAGATGGTCGCTAAAATCAAATAATGGGGGAGGCGTGACGATGTTAAAGCGCGTCCACCATATCGCTATCATTTGCTCTGATTATGAGGAATCGAAGCATTTCTATGTTAACGTGCTCGGACTAAACCCGATAAACGAGGTTTACCGTGAAGAACGCCGTTCGTACAAGCTCGACTTGGAAGTCGGCGGACACTATCAGATCGAGCTGTTCTCTTTTCCGGCTGCTCCCGAACGGCCGAGCTATCCGGAAGCAGCCGGACTGCGGCATCTTGCATTTGAAGTGGACAACATCGAACAATGCACAGCCGTGTTGAGAAAAAAGGGAGCAGAAACGGAACCGATCCGTGTGGATGAACATACGGGTAAAAAGTTTACGTTTCTTGCGGACCCTGACGGACTGCCGATTGAATTATATGAAGTTTAAAATACAGGGAGGCTGACTATAGAGTGTCAGCCTCCTTTTGTATGGGGTACGGTACCATTTTGCTTAAATGGTACCGTACCCCTTACTTATTCATTTACAAAAATGGATGTTTCGAGCTCGACTTCCACGTTGCCTTTGATCGCGCGGGTGATCATGCAGGAGGATTCCGCTTTTTCCGCAAGCTTTTTGGCAAGCTTGATTTCTTTATCTCCCGCACCTGCTGGCAACGTGATGTGCGGGCGGTGGATGATTTTTTTATATGTAATCACTCCGCCTTCAGATTCAACCAAACCCTCTGATGAAAGCGTCAAGTCCTCTTTAACAAGCTTGCTGCGCTCCATCATCGCAGCAAGTGTGATGATAAAGCATGTTGCAGCCGCACCGAGCAGCATCTCATCGGGGTTCGTGCCAACCCCGGGTCCGTCCATTTCAGGCGGGATGGAGATTTCGGTTTTAAGCCCGCCGCATTCAAGCTTTCCAACATCGTTCCTCAGCCCCGGCCAATCAGCTCTTAAATGAAAATGATGAAGTGCCATATTCATATCAGCTCCCTAAATCAATCGATTACTTCTCATTCTAACACTACCAACAATAGGATATTTCTGGTATTCTCTTAAATACGGAAAAAGAATAAGGAGGTAAAATATGACCAGCTATTTCGATCAAAGCGGTTACCAAGTGAAGGTAGAATGGGGGCAAAGAGGAGCAAGGGAAGCGGCAGCACGAGGTGATATTATCATCATCGTGGATGTGCTGAGCTTTTCTTCTACCACTGTAGCAGCACTTCACAATGGTGCGCATATTTTTCCTTTTCCACCGCCAATAAATGATGAAGCCAGAAAATATGCAGACTCAATAGGAGCCGAGATGGTGCTCGGCAGGGCTGAAGCCACTAGAACAGCCGGCTATACACTTTCGCCAGTTTCCTTTAAAGATAGCGACAGAGATAAAAAGTTTGTCCTCTGTTCACTGAACGGCGCGGCATGTACGGATGCAGCCAAGAGTGTTCCAGCTCTTTTAATAGGGTCGCTCGTTAACGCAGCAGCTGCAGCAAAAGCGGCAAATGAGCTTCAGGAAAAGACAGGCAGAGCCATCACCATTGTTCCATGCGGAGAACGATGGGACAGTCCGCTGCCGTCTGAGAACGGGATGAGGCCTGGCATAGAAGATTATCTTGGTGCAGGTGCGATACTTCAGACACTTCATGGCCGTTTTTCGCCTGAAGCTGATGTGTGCGCGGCTGCATTCTCATCTTGCCAGCACAAGCTTTCAGATTTGATTACAGCGTGCGGCAGCGGCAGAGAATTGATTGAACGAGGGTACCCGGCAGATGTCGAGTTTTGCCGCCAGCTTAACACACATGTAGAAGTGCCGGTCCTTCTTGATGGATGCTTCACGGATTACTTTTCATCTCTTACTGTAAAATAAGCACCGACCCAGATCACAGCGCACATGCCGGCTATTGAAAGTATCCCTAACATTTGAAAAACCTCCTCGTTTTGCTTTATTTGTTTTACACTATAAAGTATGAAACGCGTTTCATAGCAAATAGAAATTTGGAGGTGAGGTATGGCAAACATCAGAGATATCGCCAAAGCGGCCAGCGTATCGGTTTCAACTGTATCGAGGGTGCTGAACGATCATCCATATGTGTCCGATGAGAAGAGAAAGGCTGTCATGGAGGCTGTGGAATCACTCAATTTTCATAAAAACCTGAACGCCGTTCACCTATCAAAAGGAAAGACTCATGTTGTAGGTGTTGTGCTGCCTTATATTCATCAGCCTTTTTTCAGTCTGATATTAAATGGCATCGCCCGTGAGGCTTCCGTTACCCATAGCCATATCATGCTGTTTCAGACAAACTATGAAGACGATAAAGAACGGGAAGCATTGGAAAGTCTGAAAGGAAAACAGCTGGACGGGCTGATTGTCTGCTCCCGGACGCTGCCGCTGTCTGTTATCAAGTCATACTCAAAACACGGTCCTATCGTTCTTTGCGAGGAAACTTCTGATCTGCAATGTGTTTATATCGATCATCATTCATCCATATTGGCAGGAATCGAGCACTTAAAACAGAGCGGTTACCGCAAAATCGGTCTTACATTAAACAGGAAAAGCGGGACAAACACTTCACAAAGGGTTACCGCGTATAAACAGGCATGCAGTGAAGAATTTGTATTTTATAATGCGTTAAATATTGAAGACGGAGAAGAAATCGTGCGGTGCATTTTGGAAAACAGCAGCAGGCCGGATGCTCTTCTTGTGACGAACGACTATGTGGCAGCGGGCATCTTGAATGAATGCCGCAGAAATGGCGTAGTGGTCCCAGACGAACTTGCACTTCTTTCATATGACAATCAGCACCTCGCGGAATCACTTGAGATCAGTTCAGTTGAACTGCCGCTGCTTGAAATGGGCCAAGAGGCATTCAAGCTTCTTTCATCCGAAAAGCCAGAAAAGAGAGAGCTTCCTTTTTCACTCATACATAGAAAAACGACATAGAGCCAATTAAAGACAGCGGTGGTGAACAACATTATCGCTAATTTTATGGCGGCCGAGAAATCCTAATTTTTATTGAAGAGCATGAAAACAATCAAAAAGTTTACAAAAACTTTCCAGTAACATAAAATAAACTAAACAGTCAGTTTAAAAATAAAAAGGGGGCTTTTTTGTGAGAGATCCGCGCAATGAGAACTTGGCTAAGGTGCTGCTTAATCATTCTGTTAATCTTCAGGAAGGTGAGCGCATTCTGATTGAAGTTTCTGGAGAAGGAAAACCTCTTGTTAAAGAGCTGATCAAGCAAATATACGAAAAAGGCGCTTATCCGTACGTTAAGCTTTATGATGAAGAGATTGCCCGCCTGCTAGCTGAAGGCGCAACAGAAGAGAGAATGGAAACGCAGAAAAAATGGAACATGCAGGAGTATAAAGATATTCAGGCAAGCATCCGTATCTCTGGCAGAAATAATTCACGTGAAGGTGCAAACATTCCTTCAGAAAAACAGCAGCTTAGCGGAAAGGTCATGAGACCGGTGCTTGACCAGCTGATCAATCATACAAAATGGGTGCTGCTTAACTATCCAAGTACAGGTGCGGCTCAAAAAGCTGGAATGTCTCTTGATGACTTTGAAGATTTTTACTTTCAAGTGTGTACGCTCGATTATGGAAAGATGGACAAAGCGATGAATGCACTTAAAAAGCTGATGGATGATACGGATGAGGTTCAGATTAAAGGTGAGGGAACAGACCTCACATTCTCGATCAAAGGCCAAGGGTCGATCAAGTGTGCTGGAGAGTGCAACATTCCTGACGGGGAAATCTATACAGCACCTGTAAAGGATTCGGTTAACGGAACGATTACGTACAACGCGCCGACATCTTACAGAGGAACGGACTTTACAGATATAAAATTCGTGTTTGAAAACGGAAAAATCATTGAAGCATCTGCGAACAACAGCGAGAAATTGAACGAGATTCTCGATAGTGATGAAGGAGCCCGTTATATCGGAGAGTTTGCGATCGGCGTCAACCCTTATATTCTTGAGCCAATGAACGATATACTTTTCGATGAGAAGATTGCCGGAAGCTTCCATTTCACACCTGGCCAATCATACCGAGATGAATCATATAATGGCAATAACTCACAGGTACACTGGGACATCGTCAGCATTCAGCGCCCTGAATACGGCGGTGGAGAAATGTGGTTTGATGGTGTATTGATCCGCAAAGACGGATTGTTCGTACCAGAAGAGCTTCAAGCCCTCAACCCTGAAAATTTGAAATAAGAATAGCCTGCCTCCTCTTTCGGAAACCTAAAGAAAAAGAGGAGGTTTTTGTATGAAAAAAATGCTTATTCTTGCTGCGGCCGGAGCTCTTTTGCTCGGCGGATGCGGGAAGGAAGAAATGAAAAAAGGCGAAGCTGCTCCAAAGAGCATGGGCAGCCATAGCCCGCGAAAGATATCGAACGATAAAAATACAGGGCCTGATATCAAAAAATCAGAAACAGCACACAAACGGCCAAAAATTGAAACGATCGGCTTTCTTGAGCCAATAGAGCCAAAACAGGCGATAAAAGATTTGAAGGAAGCAGAAAAGCATCTTTCTTATGTTGCCATGTTCAGCTATCAGGTGAAAAAGGATGGCAGTCT
>NZ_NOII01000058.1 GCF_002245695.1 Fictibacillus aquaticus
TTATGGTTGTTTTAATCCCAACAGGTTTTGTTATTTTTCAAGTATTTTCAAACTTTTATTATAATGAGGTCAAACAAAATATCGATGAACTGTCCACGCAATATGCAAGTTCCATTAAAAGTATGAAGGATAAAAAAATCATCGGAGTATTTGAATCTTTATCTGATTTAACTGGAATGGATTTAATTGTTGTGGACTCTAAAGGTCAGATTGTTTCTAGTTCTGGAGTAGAAGGCTTAGAGAAAGGGAAGTACATCCCTAAAAATGAACATTCTTTGTTGAAAAACGGAGAGAGTGTACAAAAAGAATATGAAGCACCTCAATCTAAGGACCACTTTCTACTAGCAGGGAAGCCTATAAACACTTCTGATGGGTATGAAGGAAGTATTTTTGTTCTATCTTCCATTGAAAAAATACATACTTCTATAAAACATGTTCAGAAGTTGTTGATTCTGGTAGGTGTTGGAGCTTTTTTCATGATGCTCGGATTTGCATTTTTCCTTTCACGTAAGCTTGCGGCTCCCTTATTGCAAATGGAAAAAGCTACAAAAGAGATTGCGAAAGGTGACCTTGAGTTTCCTTTGGAGTATAAGTCAAACGATGAAGTTGGACAACTAGTCAAGGCCATTAATATCTTAAAAAATGAATTAAAGCAAAACAGAGATTCAAAACAAGCTTTCTTTGCATCGATATCACATGAACTGCGAACACCTATCACCTATATAGAAGGTTACTCTAAAGCTTTAAAAAACGAACTTTATCGTGATGAGGAAGAAAGGATTCAGTATCTGGAAACAATTAGTCGTGCCTCGCACCAACTTAAAGGATTGATAAACGATCTTTTTGATTTATCCAAAATGGAAATTGATCAATTTGTTTTAAATCAAGAGATTATTGATGTTACAGAGGTTATTGAAGGGGTTATCTCAAAAGTAAAACTAAAAGCAAGAGAAAAAAATATCAATATCCATTTTATTAATCGCTCGGATGATTCTTTTCTTTTTGCGGATGGGGTGAGAATTGAGCAAATTTTTCTAAACATAACAGATAATGCACTTCGATATACGGAATCAGGCGAAATTATTATCGACGTAAAAAATACCTTGGATTACTTAGAAATTAACATATCAGATACTGGAAAAGGTATTCCTGAAAGTGAAATCCCATATATATTCGACCGTTTTTATAGGGTTGAAAAATCGAGATCGAGACAATATGGGGGATCGGGTTTGGGGTTATCAATCGTCAAAAAACTGGTAGAGCTTCATGGTGGAAAAATCTTTGTTTTCAGCAGCTTAGGAGAAGGAACTCGTTTTGAGATGAGATTCCCACTGCCCGAAGGAAAGGGGGGCGGCATTAAAAGTTGAAAATTGGGGTATTTCTTTAGGCTTATTGTTTGTTTACGTATTAAAAAAATTATTATCAATATTACACCGATAATTGTAATGCATGTTATTCTGTTTGTGATCAAAATGAAATATAAAAACCCTGTTTCTTCATCGTTTCTCCACATTTGTTCTATATAGTTGGGTTGTCCTAGCAATTCTAAGTAAAATGAAAAAGTATATTCAGGAGGAATAGAGATTGAAGAAACGGGTAACAACGGCAGCTGCGTTACTAGTCCTTCAATTAGGGTTAGGAAACTCCCACTCAATAGTAAGCGCAGCTTCTTTAAGTGAGTTACAACAGAAGAAAGAAAAAAACGCGAATGAACGAAACGTAAAAAAACGAGAAATTGATGATGTTAGGTCTGAGCAGCGTGCTGTATCAAATGATATAAAACGATTGGATGCCAACATTTTCAAGACTACTAAAAAACTTGTAGAAAATAATCAAGAAATTAATACCATTAATAAATCTATCGAAACGATTAGAAAAGAGATTAGTGCCATAGAAACGCGGATAGCTGAACGTGACAAATTATTAAAAGAACGGGTCACTGTTATGTATGAAACAGGTGGAGCATCCAGCTATCTTGAAGTCATTTTAGGATCAAGCAGCTTTGGAAACTTTCTTGATCGGGTAATAGCTCTAAACTTAATCGCTGACCAAGATCAGACTATCATTGATGCTCATACGTCTGATAAGAAAACGTTAGAAGGTAAAAAGGCGGAAGTTGAAATCAAACTTCAGAAACTAAATCAAACAATAGCTGATTTACAAACACTAAAGGTTGATCTCGACCGCCAGCGTAATCAAAAAAACAAAATTATGTCTAACCTTAAACAAAAAGAAGGGGTAATTAACTCATATATCCTAAATTTGAAAGAGAAAAATGATATCCTCAATGATCAGGAAAAGACAATTAGAGCCGAAATGGCTCGTTCGAATAGGGAGGCTGAAGTTAAATCAGATAAACAAAATCAGTCGGAACCAGTAACTCAAGCTGGTCCAAGTCTTTTTTTGTTTCCAACAGAAGGGGTTATCACATCCCGTTCAGGTCAACGCTGGGGAAAAGAACACGCCGGAATTGATGTAGCTAAATCCGGGACCGTTTCAGTTAATGCTGCAGCATCTGGAACAGTCCTTCGGTCTTACTATTCTTCAAGTTATGGAAACGTCGTCTTCCTTACGCACTTTATTAACGGACAACTGTATACAACCGTTTACGCACATATGAATAGCAGAAGTGTCAGTTCAGGGCAAACCGTTTCAAAAGGGGAGCAGTTAGGCTACCAAGGTAATACGGGACGTTCAACAGGACAGCACCTGCACTTCGAGTTGCATAAAGGAGAATGGAATATCAGCAAATCAAACGCGATTGATCCATTACCTTTACTTAGTAAGTAACAAAAAGGAGAATGAAATGAGAACCTACGTAATTTCAGGTTTGGTGTTATCTTTCTTACTTGCAGGCTGTCAGCAAAAAGCAGCAGATCCATCACTAGGTAACCATTCAATGAAACAAACATCAAAGGACATGGAATATCAAATTGGAAGCAACAAATGGCCAGAACTTATTAAACAAAATGCTACGGATGAAGTAATGGAAGCCTATCAATTTGCTTTAGATAAACCAGAAGTGTTAAATAACATGCCTTGTTATTGTGGTTGTTTTGAAGAAGATGGCCATACGAGCAATACCAACTGTTTCGTAGAATCAGTTGATGGGAATATCGCTATGCTTGATGATATGGGACTTGGCTGAGGGGTCTGTGTGGATATAGCCCGTGAGGCTAAAGCAGAGTACGAAAAAGGGACAGATCTCAAAACAATACGAGCTATGATAGACCAAAAGTACGGCGGAGAAGGAAGAGTGTCAACACCTACTCCTATCCCTGAATAACAGTTAAACCATCTAATTAAAAACACTTTAAAGAAATTAGTAGATGACCTCGGTATTATTCCGGGGTCATTTTTTAAATCCTCACTGACAGCGAGCTGAGTTGTAGTTTACCAAAAAGTTTTTAATCTTGCTTCTTCATTTAGCTTCCGATTAATATGTAGTGAAATTTACCGCTATCTAAACAATTTCCTTTATGAGAGGACTATTTGTAAACCACAATGCCTTTATACTTTTTCGTAATACAGGACGGGTGTGTCGCTTCAGGGGGATACAGTGAACAGGTCCTATTCTTCGTAGCTGTAAAAACACTTGTTGTAACAATTCTGGGATTAAGATTATTTTATATGTCCATTTGTACTTTATGCTTGAGGTT
>NZ_NOII01000059.1 GCF_002245695.1 Fictibacillus aquaticus
AACACCTTGAACTTGATGCTCCGCTCCCTCAGCCACTTTTTCCACCGTTTCAGAAATATGCTCTGTTGCGAGTGTCGTCTGTTTTGCGCCTTCAGCAAGCTGAGCAGAGTATAATGTAATTTCCTTAGAAGAATGCTGCACGTTCTGCAGTACCTTAACCCACGTTTCAACGGCATTGTTCAAGCTTGATGCCAGTGCTTTAAGTTCTCCCGCTTTGTCCTCTTGCATTCGTACAGTCATATCGCCTGTAGTTAGCTTGTGTAGGAATTCATTAAACTCTTCAATTGGTTTGATGAATCGTTTGTGATTTAAAAATGAAGACAATATACCGATTAATATGCCAAAAACGATCAGGATTCCGACCGTCCATCCGAACACTGCACCTTTAAGGCCGATTCCATAAGACAATGCAACACCCATGATTGCCGTAGATGGTACAACAACGAGCAATGTCCGCAGCATGTAATGAAGTAAACTCATATTCTCTTTCTCCCCCGAGTATTATAATAGCTTCCCATGAGGTATATATCGGCATCTTTATACGAAGTTTACACTGCCGAAAAAAACATTTGGAGTTAAAAAAAATTGGGAGGGGGTACGGTACTATTTCCTTTAACCTCCCTGTTTATGCAGGCTGGCGGGAAATGGTACCGTACCCCTTCATTTCTGGGCCGCAGCTATCGTGCCGGAGAGCGGATGGTTTTTATTTTGCTGAAGCTCTGCTGTCATCTGGCTGTACAGATAGGCAGCATCATCGCCCACACCTAATAATAAGGCAGAGCCTCTTCTATGCTGCCAAGGGAGACCGAGGAAGTACAGTCCTTCTACCGGAGTCACTCCCCTTTTATGCTGTAAGTTCCCTTGTGCATCAAACAAGCCCCGTACACGAATCCAGTCAAAATTTTGTACAAATCCAGTCGCCCAAATAACATTGCTTACTTCAAGTGATGTGCTGTCGTCGAACATCACTTTACCTTTAAATAATCCTGATGTACGGCTTTTTAACACAACCTCAAGTTTTTCCACCTTTTCTTTTAACTCATAACCGAAAATAGTATCGCCGCGTTTTCGCATAATTTTTCCGACCCAAGATGATGCGCTGCTTTTAAGGATACCTGTCTTTTCAAGCCACCAGAAGATGCTTTTACCGGCGATTGTCAAAGGCATAAATTGTATCTTTGCTCCAGCAGAAAGATACGTTTTATGCGTTGCTGATAGCTCAACTGCGATCTGCGCACCAGAATTTCCGCCTCCAACGACGAGGACAGGTCCGTCGTTTAACTGACCGGGGTTCCTATACTGAGACGAATGAAGCTGTATTATGCTTGACGGCAGTTCTTTTGCAAATGCGGGAATTCTAGGTGTTTGAAAAGCTCCTGTTGCGACAACGACTTTTTTCCCTTTATACACCGTATGACTGGTGCTTACATTAAATAGATCGTTTTCTTTTTCTACACTGTGAACATGGCTGTCATGCTGAACCGGAAGATCATACGTTTGCGCATACCGCTCCAAATAATCTGCAACCTCTTCCTTGGAAGGATAGCCTGCAGGATCGCCGTCCCATTTCAATCCGTGAAGAGTACTGTAAGACCGGGGTGTAAACAGGACGAGAGAATCGTACCTTTTCCGCCATACGTCACCCGTTCTTTGACCTGAATCAAGAATGACAAATGACAATCCCGTTTTCTTCAAATAGTAACCCATTGATAGGCCAGCCTGGCCACCGCCGACTACGATTACATCAAAAACCATGTTGGATTCTCTCCCCCTTACCGTTTCATTACATGCTCGCAATAGCCAAAATAACATTATTTGTAAATCTTTCTTCAGTATACTTTATCACTTTCATGTAGTAATTGAATTTTTCTCGAACATATTGGGGGATATTGGGGGTCCGGTACCATCCCTCGCCATCCTGCGTAATCAGGGGCGCGAGGGATAATGGTACCGGACCCCCATCATTTTTTCTTTATTTGGTGCAGCCGCAGATCGCGCTGTTTTTTAGGCCAGGCAGGCTGCACAGGATGGATTTTTTCGCAGCATTTTGCAGCAGCTCTGTCTGTTTTTCTTTTGCTTCCATTTCTAATGTAAAGATATTAAATTCCATATCTCTTCGCTCCCTTTTGTTTTCTTGATCTTAGTTTATGATTTTGTTCAATCAAGTTCGTCGGGAGGAAGGTTGAACTTTTACTAGTCTTATAAGCTGAATTCCTTCTCAGGCAAAAGTCTTAGGGCATGCTGGAAGAAGTCGGACTCACAGCTTTTTGGCGGAAGATTCACCACTTTGCTCAAGCCAGCTGGCATCAGTTTGGCCCCTCGCTGCTATATTTGAGCAAAAGAATCTGAATTCGGCTCTCCTTCAATTCGTCTGCTTTTCTCTTAACTTAAAAAACGTTCTTCGAATAAAATCATAGGGTAATGACAAAAGAACAAGAAAGCGGATAACCTCGGGAAGGTTATCCGCTTATTATTAACCTTGCTTTTTCACTTGTGCCTGAAGCTCTTCCAGCTCCTGAAGCAAGGATTGAATCATAGCATCACTCTTTTGAAGCTCTTGATTCATCATCGCAATCGTCTCTTCTTCCCATGCGAAAGGGTCGCCATTTTTTGGCGTAATCGGAATATCTTTGTATTCATCCCCTTCCTCACGGTTATCTGGCTGAAAATACACAGCCACTTCGCAGCCTTTGTGGCCAAGAGCAATCCGCTGGCGAAGAGTTACTTTTGCGTAGCCAAAATTTCGTGCTGCGATTCCTCCAAGTACAGTTGAAGTCATCAGGCACAGATGCGGAGAGTCCTTCACCATCTCCCCAAACGGGCAGCTGTCTGCTTTGAGAACGATATGGTCGTCATATACGCTCGATATAGCAAATTCTCCGCCAATACTATTCTTCAAATCTACTATGATGTTTGCATACTCATCTACAGTCCATACTTCTGATCCTTTTTCATAATATGATTCAACCCACTCACCTGTTCGAAGGCCTATTTGCTTAATATACTCGTCTGCGGCAGGGCCGATTGTCTTTTTATGAATATGAGCATATTGCGTAATGAGTTTTGCCAAAAATGTTTGTCCATTAATCCTTTCCTTATAATGTTGCATTGGTAAAACCCCTTCTTTTTTGGAAACCTTATTTAGCTCATAATGTCTAGCAATAATCGATACCCTTTTTTTAGTAAATAAAAACGAAAAGACGGGGAATCATTTCAACCGTCTTAATAATTTTCAAATATGTAACAGAAGACTAGTAAACAGTCCTCTGGTGATTTGTAATCAGCTGCCGGTTTTCCAGGTTTTACTCTAGCTTAATAGCCTTGCTGGTAAGTTCCGCCGCAGAAATGCTTCTGTGTTACATTATTTACTTGTTTTTTGCTGTGAGGAAAATAATGAACATAGTTAACGTTCGTCTGATTGTATTGTGTCGTCTGGCTTGGGTGGTACATTGGCACAACATAATTTTGCTCTTTGTACTCTGAGTTTTGCTTCAATGGGCTATATTGTGCAGGCATATATTGCGTCGGCAGTACTTGTGCCGGACTTACTGGAGGATAACCGCATTGAGTTCCAGCAGTCGCAGGCGATACAGCACTCGGTCCCGTCATAGCTGGTGATACAGCACTTGGTCCCATTTGTCCCATCATAGCCGGTGACACAGCACCTGGACCCATCATTGCCGGGGAGACAGCACCCGCAGTTGGAAAATACATTGGAAACGGCACCGGGCATGGACAAGGGCAGGGGCGTCTCTTAAAAAAAGGTAAAAATCTCAAAAAAGTCTTGCTCCTTTGTTAGAATTTCTTTCTTGATATGTTATGCATGGTTGTACGAAATAGTTTGTACACATGCCTATTCTTGCTGAAGAATGCGTATAGACGAACATACAAAAGCCATGAACAGTGTCATGGCTTACCATCCCTTATTTGCTGTAAAAGCGAGAACTAAATAAACTAAGCTCATGATGAAAATAAAACCTTCGCTTATGGTCCCTAACGCACCTAAAGCAGCGATTGATGCCACTGAAAATCCAATACCCAGCAGTAAACAAAATCCGATAAAAAATCTCCGCCAAGCTTTTCTCTGAGTCTTGTAAGCTCCGATTGTCGTGATCATTCCAATTATTAAAAAGAAGAGTAGAATGAACATAACCGGCTGGTCTGTGTTCGTTTCAGGTTCAGTATTCCATGCAGTTGATAGTCCTAAAGCTATAAAATGCAAAGCTGCGGCGAAAATACCACCCAAGATCGTTAGTACGCCAACCAGAACACCGAT
>NZ_NOII01000006.1 GCF_002245695.1 Fictibacillus aquaticus
CTCCAATAAAGTGTTTAATCTGTCTCTTGCTTGTTTAAAACTGACGGAATTAATTTAATTCCTTACCTATGCTTTTGTTCAGTTGTCAAAGAACTTTTTCGTGCGTCGCTCGTTTTGGCGACTTTATTAAGATACCACCGTTCAGTACTGCTTGTCAACAAGCTTTTTGAACTTTTTTAATATCTAATTTTTAAGTGTCTGCTTCAAATGCAGAAGCGACGAAATCTAATATATCACCCGCTCGCCTGCTTGGTCAATACTTTTTTATATATTATATATTTTTCTCCTCAGATACTTTCGGCAGTCTGCTGGTCCCGCTATTCTGCGGAACAAGTTAAACATTACCTGATATCTATCTTCGAGAGCTGATTTTACGATTTTATCAATGCGTTCGTCTGTCAGATCGAATATGATCTCTTCCATCTCTTTTTTCAGCAGATATTCGAATTCCCTTAATTCCTGCTGATTCATAATCATTCCGAGCATGCAGCCACCTCTTTCCATAATTCTCCTCTCATTATGTCCATGCCATGCCGCCGCTATCACGGCAACTTTAAATGTCGAATAAAAAAAGTCATATCTTAGGCCTGTCTTCATAATTTTAAACAAGAAAGACCGGACAAGGAGGCAGAGTATTTATGAAATTTTTTATGATTATTAATGGCCGTAAGATCAAGCAATATATGGTCATTGTTTTTGCGGCATTCTTTGCGGCGGCACTGGCTTTCTTAAGTCAGGAGCAGCTTGCTGTCTTCTCCAGCAAAGATGGTCCACGGGCAATTTATAAGGGAGAAGAAAAAGGCAATAAGGTGGCTCTTACATTTGATATTAGCTGGGGCGAGAAGCGGGCACTTCCTATTTTGGATATCTTAAAAGCTGAAGGTGTAAAGAACTGTACATTCTTCCTGTCTGCCGCATGGGCAGAGCGCCACCCTGAGGTAGTAGACCGCATCGTCAAGGACGGACACGAAATCGCGAGTTTAGGGTATCAGTATAAAAGCTATACAGAATTTGAAGATCAGCAAGTGAAACGAGATATTCTTACCGCTCAGGAAAAGCTTAAGAAAGTGTCCGGCAAGCTGACGTCTCTTCTTCGTCCGCCTAACGGAAGCTTTGATAAGCGTGTACTGAATATTTCAGAGGACTTAAATCATACAGTTGTTCATTGGAGTGTTGATACGAAGGACTGGAAAAACCCTGGTGTCGATAAGATCGTGCAAAATGCAACCGCAGATGTGAAGGCTGGTGATATCATCCTTCTTCACGCTTCTGATTCCGTAAAGCAGACACACAAAGCGCTTCCGAACATCATTCAAAAACTGAAAAGCGACGGATACAAATTTGTCAGCGTAACAGAAATGATCGCGAACACGCAGGCAAACAGCAAAGAAGTGCAATAGTATATATAAAACAAAGAGGGTGCCAGCTGGGCACCCTCTTTGTTTTGATTTTTATTTACGTGCAGCAGCATTTAAACCAGACGGCTTGTTTTTCGCTGTATTTAAACGGTGCAGCATCAAAATTTGATACGTATTGCAAAGGATGAGCGGTACGAATGTAATCCACATAGAAATGGGGTTGTTTTGTTTTAGAACAGGAACCCATTCCAATGTGGTGACGACTGAGATGAAGAACAGTGTCGGGATGAATGCGGCCTGATTTGTCATCTTGCTCTTCAAAAGCGCTATGACTAGAGCATAAATGAGAAGTGCTGCCGGAATGACGATGTAAGGCACCAGCGCTTCCCCTTCTTTATGAAAAGAGGAATAGCGCAGGTAGAATAAATCAAAGATAACGACTGCGATGACGAGAAGCTGAACAGCCTCCCAAAGCCCTTTTGACTTAAAAATCCCCAATCCGAAGCGGTGAACTGTCAAATATGCAAAAAAGCCCATCTGGCTGAACACGCTGAAAAGTGCCCCAAAGCCGACTAATCCTAATATATAAACGCCGATTTCCTTCAAGCTCCCGCTTTCTGGGAATTGAAGGATAAAGCCTGTAGCAATTGCGCTGATCGTTCCAATAAGTAAAGTGGTGGTAAATAAAAACACCCAGTTTCTTGAGTTCACGGTCTCTTCCCCCTATTCTTTTCCGTTTTTGATTGTACCATAATTAAGCACCGGAAATTCCAGTTTTCCTTTATTTGTCCAGTATATTTGGCCTCTATTTCCCCATTCTAATAATAAGATTCAAATAGAAAGGAGGGAGCAGAAATGAAAAAGCCATGGATGCTGTTCCTGCTCTTCTGTTCACTTCTTCTTTCTTCGAGCGGATGTGCACAAAAAGAGGCACAGGGCTCAAGCCAGATGGATTACGAAGCAACAAAAAAAATGCTCGTGGATATCCTGAAGACTGAAGATGGGAAAAAGGCAATGATGGAAGTCCTGTCTGATGAAAAGATGAAGCAGCAGCTGCTCATGGACAGTGATGTTATAAAAAAGACCATTGAAGAACAGATGCTTACTGAAAAAGGCAAAAAGTTTTGGACAGAGCTTTTTAAAGACCCAAAATTCGCAGCTGCTTATGCAAAAAGCATGAAGAAAGAGCATGAAAAGCTCATGAAGGACTTAATGAAAGATCCTGATTATCAGGCAGCCGTCATGAAAATTATGCAAAACCCGAAAATGGGCGAGAAGCTTCTAGAGCTTGTGAACAGCCAGCCAGTCCGTAAAGAAATGAAAAAAGTGATGCTTGAAACGTTTGAGAGTCCGATCGTCAAAGCCCAGATCAGTGAAATGCTGAAAAAGGCAGCACATGAAGAAATTGACGAGGCCGTATCGAAAAAAGGCGGCGGGGGCGGCGGCGAAGAGCAAAAAGCCCAAGAATCCAGCACTACACAGTAAAACCTCCCGCGCAGGCAGGAGGTTTTTTTTTATTTGCCGGTCTTTTCTATGACCTTTTTAGCGATCTGGATATAATGCTCTCCGATCAGTGATGCAGAATCATACACACTTGGAGCAAAATCATTTTCATCGATCTCAGGCTGTCCGAGCGGGATATTGCCTAAAACGGGAACCATCAGCTCTTCAGCAAGACGCTCTCCTCCGCCTTTTCCAAAGATATATTCTTTTTCTCCCGTCACTTTGCTTTCGAAATACGCCATGTTCTCGACGATTCCAAGAATCTCATGGTCTGTTTTCAGCGCCATGCTTCCGGCTCTTGCTGCAACGAACGCTGCTGTCGCATGCGGTGTTGTTACGATAACTTCACGGCATTTCGGCAGCATCTTATGGACATCAAGCGCCACATCACCCGTACCCGGCGGCAGATCAAGCAGCATGTAGTCTAAATCTCCCCATTCAACTTCACTGAAGAAGTTGTTGAGCATCTTGCCGAGCATCGGTCCGCGCCAGATAACAGGAGCGTTATCTTCTACGAAAAATGCCATTGAGATGACTTTTACACCAAAGCGGTCTACCGGGAAAATACGATCGCCTTTCACTTTCGGCCGCTCTTGGATGCCCATCATATCTGGAACACTGAAACCGTAGATGTCAGCATCGATCAAACCGACTTTTTTGCCAAGGCGGGCGAGAGAAACTGCAAGGTTCACCGACACAGTCGATTTGCCTACTCCGCCTTTTCCGCTGGCGATCGCGATGAATTCAGTTTTGCTGTTTTTAGAAAGCAGCGGCGGTACTCCTGGTTCAGGAGCTTGAGGAGCTTCTTCTCTCGTTTCGAATCGCAGTCCAACTGATTCAGCACCTGCACCTTTCAGCACCGATACGACAGCCTGCTGAAGCTGCATCTGCTCAGGCGTTCCTGTTTTCGCGACTGCCAGTTTCAGGCCGACATAGCCGTCCTTGATTTTCACTTCACGGATACTGCCGCTCTCCACAAGGCTTTTATGTAAAAAAGGGTCTTGTACGGATTGTAAAAGCTCGATTACTTTCTCTTCTGTAAGCAACTGATGACACATCCTTTTTCCACGTAAGTATACGGTGATTATACCACAAAACTGAAAGTGCTTACTTTTTAAAGACTCACGGAAAAAAGCGCCGGAGCGCTTTTTCTAATTTTCTTCACCAGGAAGTTTTTCATTTGTATAAAACCTGAGGATTCCTTGATAGATCGACGCAGAAATCTTCTGCTGATATGATTTCGTTTTTAAATACTCCCGTTCTGTTGGATTAGACAGAAACCCGACTTCAACAAGAGCACCTGGTATTTCCGCCGTTCTTAGAAGGTAAAGACCAGAGATGGATTTGGCCATTCTATTGGTATTCTCCAGATTGCGGATCAATTCGCTCTGTATCATTTTGGAGAGCCTCTCTTCCTGTTTACGTGCCGGGTGGAAAAAAACTTGAGCACCGCGCCATTTTGAAGAAGGCAGAGAGTTCAGGTGGATACTGATAAAAAGGTCAGCATCAGAACCGTTAATGATTTCTTTGCGGTGTCTTAAGTCTTCATTTTTTCGATGGCGCAGCTTTTTTGTTCCTTCATTGGCCAGGTCACGGTCCACTTCACGTGTCATGATGACCATCGCACCAGACTCTTGCAGATAGTCACGCAGCATAAGCGATATGTTGAGTGCCACTTCTTTCTCAAGTACCTTACCGTCCCCTATCGCTCCGCCATCAGGTCCCCCGTGGCCTGGATCAATGACGATCACTTTGCCGGATAGCGGCATGTTCCATGAACGCCATGAATTTTTTTCCGTAAACTGATACGTTAAAATAAACAGCAGCGCTGAGCAGGCAAGTGCCAGCGCTATCCGCTTCACCCATCTCTTCATGATTTGCAGTCCTCCCGCTAATCCCTATATGGTCATGTATATGGGACAAGAGGTGAACATATGACGAACGAAAAAAAAGCCGGCTTATCGCCCGCTTTTGTTAATGCAGTTTCATTCTATACCGTTTTTCACCGTTTCGATATCCTTCCATCCACCATACCTGCACGTATGCCTCGCAGCACATATGAAGGGATTCCATCATCATTTCTGTTCCCCAGCACCAGAACTGCCAGTATTCAAATAAGCTGTCTGTAATGTTCTTTTCTTTTTGCGCACTGCGGGCCTTGATGCTTTGCAGAGTTTCTCCATGATAAGCGAGCCGGCTGTAGGCCGCTCCAAGAAGGTAAGCATCAATGGCCATATCGATGCACGCATCCTCCAAGTCCTGCTGATATAAAAGGGAATATTGAAAAAAGGGCTGAAAAATACGCTGAATTTCTTTTTTGATGGCAGTCAGTGAAAGGTCACGCAGCACTTTCCGTTCAAACTGCTCTTTTTTATATTTTTGTTTTTCCCTGAAGTTCGTGAACACCTCTGCCATATCTGTCCTCTTCCTGCGCTACTTGTTTACAGCGCTATATCTTTTCTTATTTACAGGTTTTGCAGTTGCAGCCTTTGCAATCCTGCGTAAAAGATGGGAAAAGACATTGTTAAAGGGAAAAATCGGCGTGACCCGCAGTTATGGCATTTTGACTCGTAAATTTGATTAAGGACCCTCAAAATCGAATTTAGTCCCTAAAACTCCCTTCAAGCTGATGACTTTTAGAGGAGATAATAAAAAAAGACCGATTCCTGCATAACAGGAACCGGCCTTTTGAGGCGTAATATAAAAATTAACGCTTTGAGAACTGAGGTGCACGGCGTGCGCCTTTAAGTCCGTACTTCTTACGCTCTTTCATACGAGCGTCACGAGTAAGGAATCCAGCAGACTTCAAAGTTCCGCGGAACTCAGGGTCAGCTTGAAGCAATGCACGAGAAACACCGTGGCGGATAGCTCCCGCTTGTCCAGTGTATCCTCCGCCTTGTACGTTAACAAGGACGTTGTACTTGCCTAGTGTATCAGTTTCGTTAAGCGGCTGCTTAACGATCAATTTTAGAGTTTCTAATCCGAAATATTCGTCGATGCTGCGTCCGTTGATTACAATTTGTCCTTCGCCAGGAACTAATCGTACACGTGCTACGGAGTGCTTACGACGTCCAGTGCCATAGTATTGAACTTGTGCCACGTAAATACCCTCCCTTTATTATCCGCGTAATTCGTAGTTTTCAGGCTTCTGTGCTTGGTGGTTATGCTCAGTTCCAGCATAAACATGAAGCTTCTTGAACATTTGGCGTCCAAGGCTGTTCTTTGGAAGCATGCCTTTGATCGCTAGTTCAAGCATTTGAGTCGGACGAGTTGTGCGCATTTCAAGAGCAGTTCTCGTACGAAGTCCGCCTGGGTGACCAGTGTGACGGTAGTAAATTTTGTCGCTTAACTTCTTACCAGTTAAGTGGATCTTCTCAGCGTTGATGATGATAACGTGATCACCAGTGTCAACGTGTGGTGTAAAAATTGGCTTGTGCTTTCCGCGAAGGATAGATGCAACTTCACTTGCAAGACGTCCTAGAGTCTTTCCTTCTGCGTCAATCACGTACCATTTACGTTCTACTTCAGCAGCTTTCGCCATGAATGTCGTACGCATGTGTTTTTCCCTCCTGTATGTTCAATCGCTAAATCGCATTAAAATTGTATATGTGTCATTTCCCGAGATATCTCCGGGGCAGTGGCGATATCATTTAGAAATACCAAAATACATCTTATAATATTAAAACAACTATGTCAAGCGTATCACGAATATTTATCCTCAATTTGTCCATAAAAAACTCTGTTCAAATAAAGCCCGTGAGCGGGAGCTGTCTTTCCTGTTTTTGTCCGGTCTTTTGCCTTCAAAAGCACAGGAATATCAGCCGGTGCAATCTTCCCCTGCCCTACTTCAAGAAGCGTGCCGATAATGATCCTGACCATGTTGTATAAAAAGCCGTTCCCGCGGATGGTGAACGTCCAGTCATCTCCATCGATGTCCAGATCCAGTGAAGTTATCGTCCTGATCTTGTCCTCGACCTCAGACCGCGCTGAACAGAACGACGTGAAATCATGAGTGCCAAGAAAATGAGGAATCGCGTCCTGAACAAGATCAGCATTTATTACATATGGAAAGTGGCACGTATAATTCCGCTGAAACACATCGCCTTGCAGTGACGTGTTGACTTTGTATACATACTCCTTGCCTTCCGCTGAAAAACGGGAATGGAACCCGCTTTCTGCTTCCTCTGCCATAAGGACACGTATATCGGCCGGAAGGAGGGCGTTAAGCGCTTTTATCCACCGTTTGGGTTCTATGGCAAGGGAACTGTCAAAATGGAGCACCTGGCCCCTTGCATGGACTCCTGCGTCAGTACGTCCTGAAGCGGAGACGGGTACCGTACCCCCTTTGTGCATCACAGACAGACAGCGCTCGATCTCACCCTGCACCGTGCGTCCGGCCGGCTGGATCTGGTAGCCGGCAAAGCCTGTGCCGTCATAGGATATGGTCAGTTTATAGCGTTTCATGATCATGCTCCTTTACGACCGTGTAAAGATTAGAACAGCGGCAAGCAGAGCAAGCGCTGCGATAGCAAGCGTATCGCGCAGCTGCCAGTTCAGTTCTCTTAAGCGTGTTCTTCCTTCTCCGCCTCTGTATCCTCTCGATTCCATCGCAAGTGCCAGCTCTTCTGCCCGTTTGAATGCCGAGATGAAGAGCGGGATGAGAAGCGGTACGAACGCCTTCACTCTCTCCTTGATCGGACCGCTCGTGAAGTCAGCTCCACGTGCCATCTGCGCTTTCATGATCTTCTCGGTTTCTTGTAAAAGCGTCGGAATGAACCGCAGCGAGATGGACATCATGAGTGCGAACTCGTGGACAGGAAGCTTCAGCTTTTTCAGCGGGTGAAGCAGGTATTCCAGTCCGTCTGTAATATCAATAGGGGTGGTCGTCAAAGTTAAAAGCGAAGTCATCATCACCAGCAGCATGAGCCTGAGTGAGATGTAAAGACCTTGAATCACGCCGCCTTCATAAACTTTCAGCCACCCGAGGCTGAACAGCACGTCTCCTTCTTTTGTCATGAAAACGTGAAGAAGAAGCGTAAAGAAAACGAGAAAGAATACTGGTTTAAGTCCTCTGTACAAATACCCTGCCGGTACTTTTGAAGAAGCCAGCACGAACAGTGTGAACAGAGCTGCAGCTCCATACGAAATGAAATTGTTCGCCAAAAAGATAATAAAGATAAAAATAAACGATGCCAGAAGCTTTGAGCGCGGGTCCATCCTGTGAAGAACAGATGAAGCCGGGTAATATTGTCCGATAATTACGTTCTGCAGCATTAGCTCACCCCTCCCTTCCATTCGGAAGCAAGAGCTTTTGCCAATGAGGCAACTGTAAACTCTGACAGCTCATGGCGCTCTCCAGAGGCAGCTTGCCACTTATGCAGAAACTCCACCGTCTCCGGTACATCGAGGCTTGCCTGCTTCAGCTTCTCTTCCTGCTGAAAAATTTCAGCCGGCACGCCTTTCATGAATACTTTCCCTTGATGCATAACGACGATTTCATCCGCATATTTTGCGGCATCTTCCATGCTGTGTGTAACAAGAATCGTTGTCAGCTTTCTGTCGTGATGAAGATTGTAGAAAAGCTCCATGATTTCGTTGCGCCCAGAAGGGTCTAGGCCTGCTGTCGGCTCATCGAGGATGAGCACGTCCGGTTTCATTGCAAGAACGCCGGCGATCGCCACACGGCGCATCTGTCCGCCGCTCAGGTCAAACGGAGATTTGTCGCTCACTTCTTCTGGAAGCCCGACAAGAGAGATCATTTCTTTTGCACGCTCTTTTGCTTCTGTCTCAGATTCCCCGAAGTTCATCGGCCCGAACATAATATCTTTTTCCACGGTTTCTTCAAAGAGCTGGTGTTCTGGATATTGAAAAACGATGCCTACCTTTTTGCGCAAAGGCTTCATATCCATCTTTTTGTCCCCGGCCGCCCAGGCAGTATCCCCCATGGCGATACTGCCTGAAGATGGCTTCAGCAACCCATTTAAATGCTGGATCAGAGTAGATTTTCCAGAGCCTGTATGGCCGATCAAAGCAAGAAAGGTCCCTTCAGAGATATCAAGGCTGATATCCTTAAGAGCAAGCCGTTCATAAGGAGAGCCTGGCATATAGCGGTGCTCTAGCTGCCTGATTTTAATGTCCATAAAGCCTTCACCAACTCTTCCTGCGTTAAATAGTCACGTGTTAAAGGTACGCCTTCTTCCCGGAGCTTCTGGCTCAATTTAACCGAGAACGGCGTGTCCAGTCCTGCATCAAGGATAAGGCTCGTGTTTGAGAAAATATCAGAAGGAGCCCCGAGTGCGGAAACACGTCCCTTGTTCATCACGAGCACTCTGTCTGAATGCAGTGCTTCTTCAAGGTCATGGGTGATGGAGATAACCGTGATTCCTTTTTCTTTGTTCAGAGTTCTCACGGTTTCCAGCACTTCTTTCCGGCCCATAGGGTCCAGCATGGATGTTGCCTCATCCAGAATAATAATGCTAGGTGCTTGTGCGAGTATCCCAGCAATCGCAACCCTCTGCTTCTGTCCGCCAGATAGAAGATGCGGCTCTTGATCAAGGTATTGCTCCATCCCCACATGCTTTACACTCTCGTCGATTCTTCTGATCATCTCATCGCGCGGCACACCGAAGTTTTCAAGGCCGAACGCAATATCATCTCTTACACTCGTCCCGACAAACTGGTTATCCGGGTTTTGGAACACAACCCCGACCCGCCTGCGGATTTCCCAGAGCTCGTCCATGTTTGTGGTGAAAAGTCCTTCCACTTCAACATTTCCGCTGTCCGGAAGCAAAAGACCATTCAAAAGCTTGGCTAAGGTCGACTTCCCTGAACCATTATGTCCGGTAACAGACAGCCACTCCCCTTTCATGCATGAAAGAGTGACATTTTTTAATGCTAGCTCTGTCTCAGCCGGATACTTGAAGCTAACATCATTCACTTTTAAAATTTCACTCAAGCGAATTCCTCCTCTAAGCTGTCCAAACTAAACTGCTCTCTGCTCATGATTATAACGTACTTTCTGTGTATCTCTAAAACGGGATGTTCCGCTAGTTATAAGTTCTTCAGTGTTATTTTAGCTATGTGAAGACGTCTGTGAACTGTAAAATAACGGAATTGCGCCCGCGGATGAGCGGAATGCGCCCGCGCTTTCCTCATTGGCGCCCGCGGTTCGGCTATACACGCCCGCGCCACCACCAAATACGCCCGCAAATGTGTAGAACCCGCCCGCGCACGCCTTTCAACACCCCGCGGAACGGATATCTACACTCATAACGTTTAAAAGAGAATACAAAAAAGGGCAAGATCTGAATCCGTGAAGACCCTATCCCGCCCTTTGATGCGTATTAAACTAGTTCAATGATAACCATTGGTGCACCGTCTCCGCGGCGAGGTCCGATTTTCGCGATGCGAGTGTAACCTCCGCTGCGCTCTGCGTAGCGTGGTGCAAGATCAGTGAAAAGTTTCTGAAGTGAACGTTGTCCAGACTCTTCATTAGCGATTTCGTTGCGCATGAATGAAGCAGCCTGACGGCGAGCGTGAAGGTCTCCACGCTTTCCAAGCGTAATCATCTTTTCAGCGAACTTACGAACTTCCTTAGCACGAGCTTCAGTAGTTTCGATGCGTTCGTTAATGATCAAGTCAGTTGTCAAGTCACGAAGCATTGCTTTGCGAATTGAAGATACACGACCTAACTTTTGGTATCCCATGAGATATTCCCTCCTTCTGCGATATCTCTGAATCTATGATGACTGAAGATTAATCTTCAGCGCGTAAGGCAAGCCCAAGCTCTTCAAGCTTCTCTTGAACTTCTTCAAGAGATTTCTTTCCAAGATTGCGTACCTTCATCATATCTTCTTCTGATTTATTAGCAAGTTCTTGAACAGTGTTAATGCCAGCACGCTTAAGGCAGTTGTAAGAACGAACAGAAAGATCAAGCTCCTCGATCGTCATCTCTAGAACTTTTTCCTTTTGATCTTCTTCTTTTTCAACCATGATTTCTGCTTTTTGCGCCTGATCGGTTAACCCAACAAAAATGTTAAGGTGCTCCGTAATGATCTTCGCTCCAAGAGAAACCGCCTCTTCTGGACGGATGCTTCCATCTGTCCATACATCAAGCGTTAACTTGTCATAGTTTGTTACTTGGCCGACACGAGTGTTTTCTACCTGGTAGTTCACACGCGAAATCGGTGTATAAATGGAATCAACCGGAATAACTCCGATCGGCAGATCTTCACGCTTGTTGCCTTCAGCCTGGATATAACCGCGGCCGCGCTTAGCTGTAAGCTTCATTTGGAAATGAGCGCCTGCAGACAAAGTGGCAATGTGCAGATCCGGATTCAAAATTTCTACATCGCTGTCATGTGTAATGTCGCCAGCTGTAACGACTCCTTCGCCCTGTACATCAATCTCAAGAGTCTTATCTTCTTCAGAGTAAATCTTCATTGCAAGCTTCTTCAGGTTAAGGATGATAGTAGTAACATCTTCTACCACTCCTTCAACTGTAGAGAACTCGTGCAATACGCCATTAATCTGAATAGATGTGATAGCTGCTCCAGGAAGTGAGGATAACAGGATACGACGTAAGGAGTTGCCTAAAGTAGTCCCATATCCACGCTCGAGTGGTTCAACAACAAACTTTCCGTATGTGGCATCGTCGCTGATTTCAACCGTTTCAATTCTTGGCTTTTCGATTTCGATCATTCAACTAACCCTCCTTCAAACGTCGAACCTCGGCCAGGCAGATGCCCAGCCGAAATTCCCCAATAGGCATTCCCGACATTTATTAACCAAAACATATATATTCCACATATCCATTATAGACATGCTGCAGGAATATATACCGTCAGCGTAAAATTATACGCGGCGGCGTTTTGGAGGACGGCATCCGTTGTGAGGAACCGGAGTAACGTCACGAATTGCAGTTACTTCCAATCCTACCGCTTGAAGGGCACGGATTGCAGCTTCACGTCCAGCTCCAGGGCCTTTTACGGAAACTTCAAGAGTCTTCATACCGTGCTCCTGAGCTGTTTTACCAGCTGTTTCAGCAGCCATTTGAGCTGCGAATGGAGTGGATTTACGAGAGCCTTTAAATCCTAGGTGGCCAGCAGTCGCCCAAGATACAGCGTTCCCGTGAGTGTCAGTGATAGTAACGATCGTGTTGTTGAACGTAGAGCGGATATGCGCTACGCCGCTTTCGATATTCTTTTTGACACGACGCTTACGTGTATTAGTTTTACGTGGCTTTGCCATTTAGATTCTACCTCCTTTACTTACTTTTTCTTATTCGCTACAGTACGGCGAGGTCCTTTACGAGTACGAGAGTTGTTCTTCGTATTTTGACCGCGAACTGGTAGGCCGCGACGGTGACGTACACCACGGTATGCACCGATCTCGATTAGACGCTTAATGTTTAGGGACACTTCACGGCGAAGGTCACCTTCTACCTTGTGTGTGTCAAGAACTTCACGAATCTTGTTTAGTTCGTCTTCCGTTAGATCACGAACACGAGTTTCTTCAGATACACCAGCTGCAGCAAGAACCTGCTGAGCTTTCGTTTTACCGATACCGAAGATGTATGTTAAAGAGATTACCACTCGCTTGTCGCGCGGAATGTCAACTCCAGCAATACGTGCCATTATCTTTGCACCTCCTTGATTTAACCTTGTTTTTGCTTATGTTTCGGGTTTTCACAGATTACCATTACAGTACCTCTGCGACGAATTACTTTACATTTTTCACAAATCGGCTTAACTGATGGTCTTACCTTCATTTTTATTAACCTCCTTATGTTCACGGAGTACGAAAATTTATTTGAAGCGATACGTAATGCGACCACGTGATAAGTCATATGGAGACAGTTCAACTGTCACTTTATCACCTGGAAGAATCCGAATGTAGTGCATGCGGATCTTACCGGATACGTGAGCAAGAACTTTATGACCATTTTCCAGTTCCACACGAAACATGGCGTTAGGAAGAGGCTCGATTACCGTGCCTTCTACCTCAATAACATCATCTTTAGCCATCGACTTGATCTCCCTTCTTCAGAGCAATGACGTCCTCGTCGGAAAACTTCGCTACAGCATAACGCAGTTTGCCATTGGTTACACGGCCAGTTTCAAGAATACTTCTTGCAACTTCCGGAGAAGTAAAATCCTGCAGCTCTAAGTGGTTCAGGTTTTTACGTTTGGCTCGATCGAATTTACGCTTGTCGCCGTCCGCGATGAGGACGAACCTTTCATCTAGGATTTCGACGATGACCCCAAGCTTATTTTTGTCACGGCCTCTATTGATGCGAACCAGCTGTCCGAGCTTCGGTACAAGTTCAAATTCGCTCAACGTATTCACCTTCGCTTAGATCTGAGTTAAGATTTCATACCCTTCATCCGTAATGACAACAGTATGTTCAAAGTGAGCACACCACTTGCCATCCGTTGTGACAACCGTCCAGTTATCGGATAATGTTCGAACATAACGAGTACCCGCATTTATCATCGGTTCCACTGCAAGAACCATACCTTTTTTCAAAAGCGGCCCTCTGCCTGGCGGTCCGTAATGAGGAATCTGCGGATCCTCATGTAAATCCTGGCCGATGCCATGCCCCACGTATTCACGCACTACTGAGAAGCCTTCGCTTTCAGCGTACTTTTGAATTTCATGGGAGATATCGGTCAACCGCGCGCCTGCTTTAGCTTTTGCCAGTCCTTTGAACAAGGACTCTTCCGTTACATCCAAGAGCTTCTGAGATTCTTCTGAAATCTCGCCCACTCCGTACGTCCAAGCGGAATCACCGTGATATCCTTTGTACTTCGCCCCAATATCTATCGAGATAATGTCGCCATGGTTAAGCACTCTGGATCCCGGAATTCCATGTACAAGCTCTTCGTTTACAGAAGCGCATATGCTTCCACTAAAACCATTATAGTTTTTAAACGAAGGTGTTGCACCATGGCTGCGGATGAACTTGTCGGCAATCGCGTCAAGCTCGCCAGTTGTAATGCCTGGTTTTACATGTTTTTTTAACTCTTGGTGTGTTAAAGCTACGATGCGACCTGCTTCCCGCATGATTTCAATCTCGCGCGGCGTTTTGCAGA
Source organism: Fictibacillus aquaticus (assembly GCF_002245695.1). GTDB lineage: Bacteria > Bacillota > Bacilli > Bacillales > Fictibacillaceae > Fictibacillus > Fictibacillus aquaticus. The sequence goes on from NZ_NOII01000006.1 coordinate 13,955, forward strand.
TGATCATTTAGCAAGACCTCCAATGAGCTGATCGATGTCTGTGAAGACTTTGTCGATTTCCTGGTCACCGTCAATATTCTTGAGGTACCCTTTCTCTTCATAAAAATCAAGCAACGGCTTTGCCTGTTTCATGTTTACATCTAGTCGTGTACGAACGGTCTCTTCGTTATCATCTTGCCGCTGAATTAGCGTACCACCGTCTTTGTCACATACTCCTTCAACCTTTGGCGGGTTGAATATTACATGGTATGTTGCACCACAAATCTGGCAAACTCGACGTCCTGTCAAACGTTTCATGAGATGATCCGTATCTACAGATATATTGACAACATAGTCAATCTGGCGCCCAAGATCAGTAAGAATTGTTTCTAAAGCCTCAGCTTGCGCCACAGTCCGTGGGAAACCATCAAGCAAGAATCCTTTTTGGCAATCGCTCTTGGCAAGACGCTCGCGTACAATTCCGATTGTAACTTCGTCAGGAACGAGGTTACCAGCATCCATGTACGACTTCGCTTCAAGTCCAAGTGAAGTTTCCTCCTTGATAGCTGCGCGGAACATATCTCCCGTAGAAATATGCGGGATTCCATATTTATCAACAATTCTTTCTGCCTGAGTGCCTTTACCTGCACCGGGCAATCCCATCAAGACTAGATACATCTAATCCCTCCATACATGTTCCTTACTTTTGGCAGAGTGAAGGGGAAGGCGATTCTTCCCTTTCCTCTACTTAATGAAGCCTTTATAGTGCCGCTTAATCAGCTGGCTCTCTATCTGCTTCATCGTATCTAATGCCACACCTACAACAATCAGCAAGCTCGTTCCACCGATCTGAACAGAAGGCGGAAGATTCAATGCTGGAATTTTTGTAAAGATTACCGGAAGGATAGCGATAACCGCGAGGAATAGAGATCCTACAAAAGTTAATCGGTACAGAATTCTCGTAATATACGTTTGGGTGTTTGCACCTGGGCGAATGCCTGGGATGTAACCGCCCTGCTTCTTTAAGTTATCCGCCATTTGCTCCGGATTAACTTGGATAAACGTATAGAAATACGAAAATCCGATAATTAAAGCTGCATATATGATCATTCCGATAGGCTGGGAATAGTCAAACGCATTGATGATCCATTTTGTCACACTGTTTTGCTCGAAGAAGCCAGCGATCGTGCGCGGAGTAATCAATAGGGAAATCGCGAAGATTACCGGGATAACTCCTGCCGCGTTGACCTTAATCGGCAAGTGAGTGGACTGGCCGCCAACAGGCTTTGTACCAACGACTCGTTTTGCATACTGAATAGGGATTTTACGAACACCTTGTTGAATGAAAATTACTGCGACAATAATTAGAACGACAGCAATCAACAGCAGAAGTACAGATACAATATGCATAAACAGTTCTTCTTTAGGACCGTTAATCTGTGCTGCATAAAGCTGGGTAACTGCTGTAGGAATAGCTGCGACAATCCCCGCAAAAATGAGAACGGAAATTCCGTTTCCAATTCCTTTAAGGGTAATCTGCTCACCTAACCACATTAAGAATGCGGTACCTGCAGTTAAAACTAACGCAATGAATAGGTACGTTGTAGGACTTGGGTCGGTTATGAGTCCCGGAAAAATGTTATTAAACCCGATAGACATCCCGATCGCCTGGATAAAACCAAGGACAATCGTTCCATAGCGTGTGAACTGGGCTAATTTCTTGCGCCCTACTTCACCTTGCTTGCTCCATTCGGTAAACTTCGGAACTACATCCATCTGCAGAAGCTGCACGATGATGGATGCCGTGATGTACGGCATAATACCCATAGCGAAGATAGAAAAGTTCTGTAAAGCTCCGCCACCAAACGTATTTAAAAATCCAAGGAAGTCAGCACTGTTGCTGTTGCTGAATTTCAGCACTTCCCTGTTTACTCCTGGTACTGGAATGAATGTTCCGAGACGAAACACGACCAGCATAGCAAGTGTAAATAGAATTTTATTTCTCAGATCACCCACACGCAAGATATTGGAGATTGTCCCTAACATTAGATCACCTCAGTGTTTCCGCCAGCAGCTTCAATTGCTTCCTTAGCAGAAGCAGAGAACTTGTGCGCTTTAACTGTAAGCTTAACTCCTAACTTGCCGTTTCCAAGAATCTTAATTCCGTTCATTTCCTTGCTCACTACGCCAGTTTCAAGAAGAAGTTCCGGAGTTACCTCTGTACCTTCTGCGAAACCTGCAAGTTTGTCAAGGTTAACAATCGCGTACTCTTTGCGAGTCGGATTCGTGAATCCGCGCTTAGGCAAACGACGTGCTAATGGGTTCTGACCACCCTCGAATCCTGGACGAACTCCTCCGCCAGAACGAGAGTTTTGCCCTTTGTGACCACGTCCACTAGTTTTCCCGTTTCCAGAACCGATACCGCGTCCTACACGGTTGCGTGTTTTACGGGATCCTTCTGATGGTTTTAACTCATGAAGTTTCATCTGAGCACCTCCTCATGGTTTATTTCGCTTTTTATGCGTCGATTTCGTTTACTGTTAAAAGGTGAGATACCTTGTTTACCATACCGCGGATAGCCGCGTTGTCTTCGTGTACGACTGTCTGATGCATCTTGCGAAGACCTAGAGTCTTAACAACAACACGCTGGTTCTCAGGACGGCCGATAACACTGCGAGTGAGGGTGATTTCTAATTTCTTAGCCATCTATGTTCCCTCCTTAACCTAAAAGCTCTTGTACTGACTTGCCGCGAAGTTTCGCAACGTCCTCAGCACGCTTTAAATTTTTCAATCCTTCGATCGTTGCACGAACCATGTTGATTGGATTGTTAGATCCTAGTGACTTAGAAAGGATGTCACCAACACCAGCAAGTTCGAGTACCGCACGGACAGGTCCGCCGGCAATAACTCCAGTACCTTCAGAAGCAGGCTTCAGAAGTACGTTTCCAGCGCCAAATCGTCCAACGATTTGGTGAGGGATTGTTGTACGAACGATAGGTACAGAAATCAAGTTTTTCTTTGCATCTTCAATCGCCTTACGGATTGCGTCCGGTACTTCTTGAGCTTTACCAGTACCGAAGCCCACGTGACCGTTTTTGTCACCTACGACAACCACTGCAGCAAAGCGGAAACGACGTCCACCTTTTACGACCTTAGCTACACGGTTGACCGTAACGACGCGTTCTTCAAGTTCAAGTTTGTTAGAGTCGATACGCATCAGGTTCCCTCCTTCTATTAAAATTCCAGACCAGCTTCACGAGCTGCGTCTGCCAATGCTTGAATACGTCCGTGGTAGAGGTATCCTCCACGGTCAAATACTACTGCTGTATAACCTTTTTCTTTCGCACGCTCAGCAATTGCTTTACCGATTGCTTTCGCAGCGTCAACGTTACCGCCGTTTCCTACTTCAACTTCTTTATCAAGAGTTGATGCAGATACAAGTGTTACTCCAGCTTGATCATCGATCAATTGTGCATAGATGTGTTTTGTAGAACGGAATACGTTCAAACGAGGACGTTGTGCTGTACCGATTACAGTACGGCGAACACGAGCATGTCTTTTCTTACGAGCGACATTCTTATCGGCTTTCGTGATCATCCTTTGCACTCCTTTCCGCTAACTAACGGCTTTATTTACCAGTCTTACCTTCTTTACGTCGTACGAATTCACCTTCGTAACGAATTCCTTTGCCTTTGTAAGGCTCTGGAGAACGAACAGAACGGATATTAGCTGCTACTTCTCCTACACGCTGCTTGTCGATACCTTTAACGATTACTTTCGTGTTAGCAGGTACTTCGATCTCGATTCCTTGTTCAGGAGTGATTTCTACAGGGTGTGAGTATCCAACGTTAAGCACAAGCTTGTTTCCAGCTTTAGATGCACGGTAACCGACACCGATGATCTCAAGTGCTCTTTCATAACCGCTTGTTACTCCGATTACCATGTTGTTAAGCACGCTGCGAGTTGTACCGTGAAGAGCTTTGTGATCTTTGCGGTCGCTCGGGCGTTCCACAGTGATCTGGTTATCTTCAACGTTAACTTTCATATCAGCATTGAACTGTCGAGACAATTCACCTTTAGGTCCTTTAACTGTAACTGTGTTGTCAGCAGCTACATCGATTGTAACCCCAGCAGGGATTTCAATCAGTTTGTTGCCTATACGAGACATAATGACACCTCCATTCGCTGTCTAATTTATTACCAAACGTACGCTAGAACTTCGCCGCCCATTTGAGCTTTGCGAGCTTCTTTGTCCGTCATGATTCCTTTTGATGTAGAAACGATTGCGATTCCAAGTCCGCCTAGAACTCGTGGAAGCTCATCAGACTTCGCATATACACGCAAGCCAGGCTTGCTGATACGCTTAAGACCAGAAATTACGCGCTCGTTGCTTGAACCGTACTTAAGGAAGATACGGATCATACCTTGTTTATTGTCTTCAACGTACTCGATGTCGCGAACGAAACCTTCACGCTTAAGGATCTCAGCGATCTCTTTCTTGATGTTTGAAGCTGGAAGCTCCAACTTATCATGGCGAACAGTGTTAGCGTTGCGGATACGAGTAAGCATGTCTGCAATTGGATCTGTCATAACCATTACTAGTTACCTCCTTCCCTTTTCTCAGGGTTTTACCAGCTGGCTTTTTTAACGCCAGGAATTTGTCCTTTATGTGCAAGGTCTCTGAAACAGATACGGCACAATTTGAATTTTTTAATTACTGAATGAGGACGCCCGCATCGTTCACAGCGCGTATATTCTTGCACTTTGAATTTTTGCTGACGTTGCTGCTTAGCAATCATCGATTTCTTTGCCACGGGTAAACCTCCTTTGGCTGAAAGGTTATTTTTGGAACGGCATTCCGACTTGTGTTAGAAGCTCACGAGCCTCTTCGTCAGTGTTCGCTGTCGTTACGATAACGATATCCATTCCGCGAACTTTATTTACTTTATCGTAATCGATCTCAGGGAAGATCAACTGCTCTTTCACACCAAGTGTGTAGTTACCGCGTCCGTCGAATGACTTCTTGGACACACCACGGAAGTCACGAACACGCGGAAGAGATACGGCAATTAACTTGTCTAGGAAGTCATACATACGCTCACCGCGAAGTGTAACTTTTGATCCGATCGGCATACCTTCACGAAGCTTAAAACCAGCAATGGATTTTTTAGCGCGTGTGATTACCGGCTTTTGACCAGCGATTGCTGTAAGTTCTTCAACAGCAGTGTCTAGAACTTTAGAGTTGGAAACAGCTTCTCCAACACCCATGTTGATAACGATTTTCTCAATCTTAGGTACTTGCATGATTGATTTGTAGCTGAACTTCTCCATTAGAGAAGGAACGATGTCTTTTTTATAACGCTCTTGTAGACGGTTCATTTGGTGCCCTCCTTTCAATGCGAGACTTATTTATCTAAAACTTCACCAGATTTGGCTACACGAACTTTCTTCCCGTCAACTTCTTTGTATCCTACACGGGTAGGAACACCAGTCTTAGGGTCAAGAGGCATCACGTTAGAAACGTGAATAGGTGCTTCCATGCTGACAATTCCGCCTTGCGGATTAGCTTGGGAAGGCTTGGAGTGTTTCTTAACAACGTTTACGCCTTCAACAAGCACACGGCTTTCTTTCGGGAATGCTGCAAGGATAACACCTTGCTTGCCTTTGTCCTTACCAGAAATGACCTGAACTTTATCGCCTTTCTTTACATGCAATGGCATGAGCGTACTGCACCTCCTTACAAGACTTTTAATGCGCCTTGCTTTTGAATGAATTAAAGAACTTCTGGAGCTAGTGATACGATCTTCATGAACTGCTTGTCACGAAGCTCACGAGCAACTGGTCCGAAGATACGAGTTCCACGAGGACCTTTGTCATCTTTTACGATAACTGCAGCGTTCTCGTCGAAACGGATGAATGATCCGTCTTTACGGCGCATTCCACGCTTAGTACGTACAACAACCGCTTTAACAACATCACCTTTTTTAACAACGCCCCCTGGTGTAGCGGACTTAACAGAACATACGATAATATCACCAACATTAGCGTACTTACGTCCAGAACCACCTAGAACTTTAATACATAAAAGTTCTTTTGCACCAGAGTTATCAGCGCCTTTTAAGCGAGTTTCTTGTTGAATCATGCGAATTGGCCTCCTTTCGGATGGATATCAAATCCGAACATTTATTAGATAGTTACTGCTTCTTCAATAACTTCCGTCAAACGGAAACGCTTATCCTTAGATAGCGGACGAGTTTCCATAATACGTACTACATCACCGATTTTAGCAGTGTTGTTTTCATCATGCGCTTTTAACTTTTTAGAGTATTTAACGCGCTTGCTGTACAATGGATGTTTCTTGTAAGTTTCTACAAGAACCGTGATCGTTTTGTCCATCTTGTCAGATACGACACGACCAACATATACCTTGCGCTGGTTACGTTCACTCATTGTGCGAACCTCCTCTCAAGAATTAACCGTTAGTAATCCCTAGCTCTCTTTCACGTAAAACCGTTTTTGCACGGGCAATTGCTTTACGAACTTCACGAATGCGGGCTGGGTTTTCTAATTGACCTGTTGCAAGCTGGAAGCGAAGGTTGAAAAGCTCTTCTTTTAGAGATTTTGCCTTTTGCTCAACTTCAGCAGTGGTCAAGTTACGAATATCATTAGCCTTCATTTGTGTCACCACCCACTTCTTGGCGTTTCACAAACTTACATTTGATAGGAAGTTTGTGTGCTGCCAGACGCAATGCTTCGCGAGCGATCTCTTCAGATACACCGGAAATTTCAAACATTACTTTACCTGGCTTAACTACTGCGACCCATCCTTCTGGAGCACCTTTACCGGAACCCATTCGAACTTCTAGAGGCTTCGCAGTGTATGGCTTAGATGGGAAGATTTTGATCCAAACTTTACCGCCACGCTTCATATAACGAGTCATCGCAATACGAGCTGCTTCGATCTGACGGTTTGTAATCCATGAAGCTTCAAGAGCTTGCAAACCGAATTCTCCGAAATGAACTTCAGTGCCGCCTTTTGCGTTTCCACGCATCTTGCCGCGGTGTTCACGACGATATTTTACACGTTTTGGCAATAACATATTATTTGCCTCCTTCCGCTTTTTTCGTTCCCTTTGTTGGAAGGACTTCACCACGGTAGATCCAGATTTTCACACCAATCTTACCGAAAGTTGTGTCTGCTTCAGCAGTACCGTAATCGATGTCTGCACGAAGTGTGTGAAGAGGAACAGTTCCTTCACTGTAATGTTCAGAACGAGCGATGTCTGCTCCGCCTAAACGTCCAGATACTTGAGTTTTGATACCTTTAGCGCCCATACGCATAGCACGCTGGATAGCTTGCTTCATTGCACGGCGGAAAGATACGCGGTTTTCTAATTGACGAGCGATGTTTTCTGCAACTAGCTTCGCATCAACATCAGCTTGCTTGATTTCAAAAATGTTTACGTGTACTCGCTTGCCGCCAGTAAGGTCGTTAAGAGCTTTACGAAGTGCTTCAACTTCAGTTCCGCCTTTTCCGATTACCATACCTGGCTTAGCAGTTTTGATCGTAACATTTACTCGGTTAGCCGCACGTTCGATTTCGATACCGGAAACGGCTGCGTCCTTAAGACGCTTTTCAATATATGAACGGATCTTAATATCTTCGTGTAAAAGTGTTGCGTAATCCTTTTCAGCGTACCATTTGGATTCCCAGTCACGGATAACGCCAATACGAAGACCTATTGGATTTACTTTTTGACCCACGTCTTAACCCTCCTTCTTTTCAGAAACAACGATTGTGATGTGGCTTGTGCGCTTATTGATGCGGCTGGCACGTCCCATAGCACGTGGACGGAATCTCTTTAGTGTGATTCCTTCATCAACGAATGCTTTGGCAATCACTAGGTTGTTTGGTTCCATTTCATAGTTATGTTCTGCGTTTGCGATAGCAGACTTAAGCACCTTTTCAATTACAGGAGAAGCTGCTTTAGGCGTCAAACGTAGAATTGCAAGTGCTTCACCGACTTTTTTGCCTCTGATCAAGTCGATTACGATTCGTGCTTTACGAGGAGCGATGCGCACTTGTTTAGCAATAGCTTTTGCTTCCATTATGTGTACCTCCCCTCAATTAACGTCTAGTTTTCTTATCATCAGCTGCGTGACCTTTGTAAGTACGAGTTGGAGCGAATTCTCCCAACTTATGCCCTACCATGTCTTCAGTCACATAAACTGGCACGTGTTTACGGCCATCATAAACAGCGATTGTGTGTCCGATGAATTCCGGGAAGATTGTAGAACGGCGTGACCAAGTTTTAAATACCTTCTTTTCGTCAGCTTCGTTCATTACTTCGACTTTCTTCATCAAATGATCATCAACAAATGGTCCTTTTTTCAAACTGCGACCCATGTGGGAACCTCCCTTCGTGCTTGCACTACGGTTCGGATGAACCGTAGGACACTCACGTTATTTTTTACGACGGCGTACGATGTACTTGTCGTTTTGATTGTTTTTCTTACGAGTCTTGTAACCAAGAGTTGGTTTACCCCAAGGTGACATTGGTGATTTGCGTCCGATTGGAGCGCGACCTTCACCACCACCGTGCGGGTGATCGTTAGGGTTCATTACAGAACCACGAACTGTAGGACGGATGCCCTTCCAGCGAGAACGACCAGCTTTACCAACCTTCACTAGTTCGTGCTCAAGGTTTCCAACTTGACCAAGTGTTGCACGGCAAGTAAGAAGGATCATACGAACTTCACCAGAACCAAGACGAACTAGCGCGTATCTTTCTTCTTTACCAAGAAGCTGTGCTTCTGCACCAGCAGAACGAGCTAATTGTCCGCCCTTACCAGGCTTCAATTCGATGTTGTGGATTGTTGAACCTACAGGGATGTTAGCAAGCGGAAGTGCGTTACCTACTTTAATATCCGCTTCTGGACCAGACATGATCTCTTGACCAACCTGAAGTCCTTTAGGAGCTAGGATATAACGCTTTTCTCCATCCAAGTAGTTGATTAGTGCGATGTTAGCAGTACGGTTCGGATCGTACTCGATTGTAGCAACGCGGCCTGGTATTCCATCCTTGTTACGTTTGAAATCGATGATACGATACTTACGCTTGTGTCCACCACCTTGGTGACGAACAGTAAGTTTACCTTGGTTGTTACGTCCAGCTTTTTTGCTAAGCGGCGCAAGCAAGGATTTTTCCGGCTTATCCGTAGTGATCTCAGCAAAGTCAAGCTGTGTCATGTTACGGCGACCGTTAGTTGTCGGTTTAAACTTTTTGATACCCATCGTAATTTCCCTCCTTTACGTGTTGTTTGTATTAAACTCCTTCAAAGAAGTCTAGTTCTTTGCTCTCCGGAGTTAGTGTAACAACTGCTTTCTTGCGTTTTGAAGTGTAGCCAGTGTGGCGTCCAACACGCTTGAACTTACCTTTGTAAGTAGCAGTGTTAACTGATTTTACATTCACACCGAAAATTTCTTCAAGCGCGCTTTTGATTTGAGTCTTCGTCGCGCGAGTGTCTACTTCGAAAGTGAATTTCTTGTCAGCCATGATTTCAGTAGAAGCTTCAGTAATAACGGGGCGCTTAATAATATCACGAGCATCCATTATGCGAGCACCTCCTCTACTTTTTCCACAGCGTCTCTTGTCATAACAAGCTTGTCGTGCTTTAACACGTCAAGAACGCTAACGCCATTTGCAGTAACTACTGTTACGCCTGGCAGGTTTCGTGCAGATAGTGCCACAAAATCATTGTAGTCGCCTGTTACAACTAGTGCTTTGCGATCTGCGGAAAGATTAGTTAGTACAGCTTTCATATCCTTAGTTTTAGGAGCATCGAATGCAAGCCCTTCTAAAACGATTAGGTCGTTGTCGATCACCTTGGAAGATAGCGCTGATTTAATAGCTAAACGGCGAACCTTCTTAGGTAGTTTGTACGAATAGCTGCGCGGAGTAGGTCCGAAAACAACTCCACCGCCAACCCATTGTGGAGAACGGATAGATCCTTGACGAGCACGTCCAGTACCTTTCTGTTTCCATGGCTTGCGTCCACCACCAGCAACTTCGGAACGATTTTTAACATCGTGGTTTCCTTGGCGCTGTGATGCTTGCTGCATGATTACAGCGTCAAAAAGTACGCTTTTGTTAGGCTCAATACCGAAAATACTTTCGTTAAGTTCGATATCGCCAGCTTGAGTACCATCTTGTTTAAATAATGCTACTTTTGGCATCAGATTGTCCTCCTTTCTTATTTAGCATCCTTTGCTTTAACAGCAGAGTGAATTGTTAGGTAAGATTTTTTCGCTCCAGGAACGTTACCTTTGATAAGGATAACATTGCGTTCTGCGTCAACTCTTACTACTTCAAGGTTTTGAACAGTTACAACGTCTCCGCCAGTGCGTCCAGGAAGAGCTTTTCCTTTGAATACGCGGTTCGGGTCAACTGCACCCATTGAACCAGGACGACGGTGGTAACGGGAACCGTGGCTCATAGGTCCGCGGGATTGTCCGTGGCGCTTGATAACACCTTGGAATCCTTTACCTTTCGAAGTTCCAGTAACGTCTACAACGTCACCTTCTGCAAAAATATCAACCTTGACTTCCTGACCAACTTCGTATGCCGCAACATCAACGTTACGGAATTCTTTAACGTAGCGCTTAGGGCTTGTGCTAGCTTTTGCAGCATGTCCTGCTTCCGGCTTGTTGTAACGGGATTCCTTCTTGTTGTCGAAACCTAACTGAATTGCTTCATATCCGTCGTTTTCAACAGATTTCTTCTGAAGTACTACGTTAGGAGCGATTTCAACTACAGTTACCGGGATCATTTCTCCGTTCTCAGCGAAAACTTGAGTCATGCCGATTTTCTTTCCTAAGATTCCTTTGGTCATTTGTCACACCTCCTGTGATTTTAAATGTTGTTTTTATATTATTCGTTCACGAATGATTAAAGCTTGATTTCGATGTCTACGCCAGAAGGCAGATCCAAACGCATTAATGAATCAACTGTTTGTGGAGTAGGCTCGATGATATCGATAAGACGCTTATGAGTGCGCATTTCGAACTGCTCACGAGAGTCCTTGTACTTATGCACCGCACGTAGGATCGTGTAAACCGCCTTTTCAGTAGGTAGAGGAATCGGTCCTGACACCTTTGCTCCTGAACGCTTAGCAGTTTCAACGATTTTCTCAGCTGATTGATCAAGAATTCTGTGATCATACGCCTTTAAACGGATACGAATCTTTTGCTTTGCCATTATTTTCCCTCCTTTATTCGCCTATTTTGATAAACAGACATTGCTCACCGGAAATTTAATACCTGATATCACCCGCCATGGCAAAGGGGCCGGGTGTGTCAGCAACCTTCCGAGTCATCGCAGTGAATGACCAACATTACTCATTATAGAGAAAAACAATAGGCATTGCAAGTGTTTATGAAATTTTTTTTAGGTGAATGTGCATCTTTACAATTGAAGCTGCTTTGTGAGTGTTAAACCAGGGATGTTTACGGGTTTTTGATGAGTTTCTTCTATATAAATGTGTGTTGGTATATGGTTGTGTTTTGACTAATTGTGGTTGGTTCTTTGGCTTAGTTTTGGCTTACATTTTCTTCGATGCTAACATGGGGTCCGGTACCGGAATGGTTTTGGTTCTTGGGCTTGGATTTGGTTATCATTTTTATCGAAGCAAAAGATGGTTTGGTTCTTTGGCCTTGTTTTGGCTAACATTTTCTTTGATGCTAACCTGGGGTCCGGTACCGGGATGGTTTTGGTTCTTGGGCTTGGATTTGGTTATCATTTTCATCGAAGCAAAAGATGATTTGGTTCTTTGGCCTTGTTTTGGCGAACATCTTCTTCGATGCTAACCTGGGGTCCGGTACCGAGATGATGACCTTCGGTATAATCAAAACCGTTATCGGTACCGGACCCCACTGCGGGACGCAGGGATGCTAAAGATGGTTTTATTCACAGGCTTTGTGAGGCTAACATTTTCTTCGAAGTGGGCTGCGGGTCGCTAAGATGGCTGTTGAATTTATTTTTTTATCAATGCATCCTCGATTAAGTTGATCGTAGTGTAAGGCGCCGACTCCTGCGGGATGAGTGGGAAGGTGAGACCTTCCAATGGCGCATGCGACGGAAGGGCTCACCTCTCACCCCGCGGAAAGCGTGCGCCTGAAACGGAGATCAACTGCTTCCTAGCTCGATTTTGACTTTTATTACTTGATTAACAACAAAAAAAGCACCCTCAAATGAGGATGCTTTTTATAAAGAGAAGTTAAGACTACTCTTGGATTGTTGCTACAACGCCAGCGCCTACTGTACGTCCACCTTCACGAATAGAGAACTTAGTTCCTTCTTCGATTGCGATTGGAGCGATTAGTTCAACAGTCATTTCGATGTTGTCGCCAGGCATAACCATTTCTACGCCTTCAGGAAGATTACAAATACCAGTTACGTCAGTTGTACGGAAGTAGAACTGAGGACGGTAGTTTGTGAAGAATGGAGTGTGACGTCCACCTTCTTCTTTTGAAAGAACGTAAACTTCAGCTTTGAACTTAGTGTGAGCTTTTACAGTTCCTGGCTTAACAAGAACTTGTCCACGCTCAACGTCGTCACGGGATACACCACGAAGAAGTGCACCGATGTTGTCTCCAGCTTCAGCATAGTCAAGAAGCTTACGGAACATTTCTACACCTGTTACAGTTGTAGATTTTGGCTCTTCAGTAAGACCAAGGATCTCTACTACGTCACCAACTTTAACTTGTCCACGCTCAACACGGCCAGTAGCAACTGTACCACGTCCAGTGATTGAGAACACGTCCTCAACTGGCATCATGAAAGGCTTGTCAGTTTCACGAGGAGGAGTTGGGATGTACTCATCTACAGCGTTCATTAGCTCATAGATTTTTTCTTCCCAAGCAGCGTCACCTTCAAGTGCTTTAAGAGCAGAACCTTTGATTACAGGAATGTCGTCTCCAGGGAAATCGTACTCAGAAAGAAGGTCACGGATTTCCATTTCAACTAGCTCAAGAAGCTCTTCGTCGTCAACCATGTCACACTTGTTCATGAATACAACAAGGTAAGGTACACCTACTTGACGAGAAAGAAGGATGTGCTCACGAGTTTGTGGCATTGGGCCGTCAGCAGCAGATACTACTAGGATCCCTCCGTCCATTTGTGCAGCACCAGTGATCATGTTTTTAACATAGTCAGCGTGGCCTGGGCAGTCAACGTGTGCGTAGTGACGGTTGTCAGTTTCGTACTCAACGTGTGCAGTTGAGATTGTGATACCGCGTTCGCGCTCTTCTGGAGCACCGTCGATTTGGTCGTAAGCACGAGCTTGTGCTTTACCAGTTTTTGCAAGAACAGTTGTGATAGCAGCTGTTAGAGTTGTTTTACCGTGGTCAACGTGACCGATTGTACCGATATTAGCATGCGTTTTGGAACGATCGAATTTCTCTTTACCCATGAGAATGATTCCTCCTTAAAATATGTGTAATTCATAAATTTTTATATAAAACAGGCAAGAGGGTTTCTTGCCTATTTTAGATTACAGTAAAAACGAAATCGTGACAACTAACTAGATCAATTATTGACCAGTTGATTTCTTGATGATTTCTTCAGAGATAGACTTTGGTACTTCTTCGTAGTGGTCGAAGTGCATAGAGTACGTACCGCGTCCTTGTGTACGTGAACGCAAGCTAGTTGCGTATCCGAACATTTCAGATAGCGGAACCATCGCTTTAACGATTTGAGCGTTACCGCGAGCTTCCATACCTTCTACGCGTCCACGGCGAGAAGTAACGTCACCCATGATGTCTCCCATGTACTCTTCAGGAACCGTTACTTCAACTTTCATGATCGGCTCAAGAATTGCAGGGTCACATTTTGATTTTGCGTTCTTAAGAGCCATTGAACCGGCAATCTTAAACGCCATTTCGTTGGAGTCAACATCGTGGTATGATCCGTCAACGATACGAGCTTTAAGGTCCAATAATGGGAACCCAGCAAGCATACCGTTTTTCATTGACTCTTCAATACCAGCTTGTACAGCAGGGATATATTCACGAGGAACCGCCCCACCAACGATTTTGTTTTCAAATACGAATCCAGATCCTTCTTCACCTGGCTCGAATTCAACCCAAACGTGGCCGTACTGACCGCGTCCACCGGATTGACGAACGAATTTACCTTCAACTTTAGCAGCCTGGCGAATTGTTTCACGGTAAGCAACCTGAGGAGCACCCACGTTAGCTTCTACCTTGAATTCGCGGCGCATACGGTCAACTAGGATATCAAGGTGAAGCTCACCCATACCTGCGATGATCGTTTGTCCAGTTTCTTCGTTTGTTTCCGTACGGAATGTTGGATCTTCTTCAGCAAGCTTAGAAAGAGCCATACCCATCTTGTCTTGGTCTGCTTTAGACTTCGGCTCGATAGATAGTGAGATAACTGGCTCTGGGAATACCATTGATTCAAGAATAACTAGGTTCTTCTCGTCACAAAGAGTGTCACCAGTTGTAGTGTCTTTAAGACCTACAGCAGCCGCGATATCTCCAGCGTATACGATAGAGATCTCTTCACGGGAGTTTGCGTGCATTTGAAGGATACGTCCAACACGCTCGCGCTTTCCTTTTGTAGAGTTCTGTACGTATGATCCAGAGTTTAATGTACCAGAGTACACACGGAAGAATGTCAGCTTACCAACGTAAGGGTCAGTCATAACTTTAAATGCAAGTGCAGAGAATGGAGCTTCGTCACTTGATTCACGAGTTACTTCTTCTTCAGAGTCAGGAAGAACACCTTTAATAGCTGGTACATCAACAGGCGATGGAAGGTAATCAAGAACAGCGTCTAGCATAAGCTGAACACCTTTGTTCTTAAATGCCGATCCACAAGTTACAGGGTAGAACTCAACGTTACAAGTACCTTTACGGATTCCTGCTTTAAGCTCTTCCTTTGTAATCTCTTCGCCTTCTAAGTACTTCTCCATCATTTCTTCATCAAGTTCAGCTACCGCTTCAATAAGCTTTGTGCGGTATTCTTCCGCTAAAGGCATATGCTCTTCAGGGATTTCACGAACTTCGATGTCTGTACCAAGATCGTTACCGTAGAATACAGCGTTCATTTCAACTAGGTCGATGATCGCTTCGAACTGGTCTTCAGCACCGATCGGTAATTGGATCGGGTGAGCGTTCGCTCCAAGGCGGTCGTGGATTGTCTTTACAGAGTAAAGGAAATCAGCACCGATCTTGTCCATTTTGTTTACGAATACGACACGCGGAACACCATAAGTTGTTGCCTGGCGCCATACTGTTTCTGTTTGTGGTTCTACACCTGATTGAGCATCAAGTAAAGCAACCGCTCCGTCTAATACACGTAATGAACGTTCTACTTCAACTGTAAAGTCTACGTGTCCTGGTGTATCAATGATATTGACACGGTGACCTTTCCATTGAGCAGTTGTCGCAGCGGAAGTAATCGTGATTCCGCGCTCTTGTTCCTGCTCCATCCAGTCCATTTGTGAAGCTCCTTCATGAGTTTCACCAATTTTGTGGATACGGCCAGTGTAGTAAAGTACACGTTCAGTAGTCGTTGTTTTACCAGCATCGATGTGAGCCATGATACCGATATTACGAGTATTTTTTAAGGAGAATTCTCTTGCCATGAAATTCTCTCCTTCCTATGCCTAGGAATAAATTTTTATGTGGTTTTAGAGACAGTCCAAGAACTGTCTCTAAAAAGATCCTACCAGCGGTAGTGAGCGAAAGCTTTGTTAGCTTCAGCCATTTTGTGCATATCTTCACGCTTCTTAACAGATGCACCAGTGTTGTTAGCAGCATCCATGATTTCGTAAGCAAGACGTTCTTCCATTGTCTTTTCTCCACGAAGACGTGAATAGTTTGTTAAATAGCGAAGTCCTAGAGTCGTACGACGTTCTGGGCGAACTTCAACTGGTACTTGATAGTTAGCTCCACCTACACGGCGAGCGCGAACTTCAAGAACTGGCATGATGTTCTTAAGAGCCTGTTCGAAAACTTCCATAGGGTCGTTTCCAGTGCGGTCCTTAATGATTTCGAACGCGTTGTACAAAATTGTTTGTGCTACTCCTCTTTTACCGTCAACCATAATTTTGTTGATTAGACGAGTTACAAGCTTAGACTTGTAAATTGGATCAGGCAGCACATCACGACGAGTTACAGGTCCTTTACGTGGCATGTGGTCCCCTCCTTCCCAAAATTTGTGTGTATTTTATGATGCAATTATTTTATTACTTCTTAGGCGCTTTAGGGCGCTTAGTTCCATACTTAGAACGGCCTTGCATACGGTTGTTAACACCAGCAGTGTCAAGCGCACCACGAACGATGTGGTAACGTACCCCTGGTAAATCCTTTACACGTCCACCACGGATAAGAACAACACTGTGCTCTTGAAGGTTGTGGCCGATACCTGGGATGTAAGCTGTTACCTCGATCTGGTTAGTCAAACGAACACGCGCATACTTACGTAATGCTGAGTTCGGCTTCTTTGGAGTCATAGTACCTACACGAGTACATACACCACGCTTTTGTGGAGATGAAACGTTAGTCTGTGACTTAACGAAGCTGTTGTAACCTTTGTTCAAAGCTGGAGAGTCAGACTTTTTGATCTTAGACTCACGGCCTTTACGAACGAGTTGGTTAATAGTTGGCATTTTGTTTCCTCCTTCCTCGGTTTGTAGTACCACCCATCCAGGTGGTTCATTTTTAGGACAAAAGAAAGTTTTTGCGGGAAAAGCCAAGGCTTCCCCTCGCAAAAACGTATTATTTTATCCTTTTATCGCAACAGTTGCAGCTCCTACATCGATACCGCAAGCTTTTCCAAGCTTTTTCATCGAATCAACCTGCACAATCGGAACGTGCTTCTCTTCGGCAATCAATAAAACCTTATTGGTTACTCTCCGGTCAGCATCTTCAGCTACGATCAGCTCTTTCACTTCTCCGTTTTGCAAAGCCTTGATGGTTTGCTTCGTACCTACGATAATTTCAGAAGCTTGTGTTACTTTTTCATAAGACATACGAATATCCTCCAAAGCAACATTCTTAGGAGCACATCGATAATCATAGCACCGATGCACTCCCAATGTCAACACCTATTCTTGTGAAACGAGCTGTCCTTGTACTTCTTCTGCGTTCTCGTCCTCTGCAACTGCAGGGGAGTTGACGCCGATATTGCGGTAGCGTGACATACCCGTACCAGCCGGGATCAGCTTACCGATAATAACGTTTTCTTTAAGTCCAAGAAGCTCATCGCGCTTACCTTTGATCGCAGCATCAGTAAGGACACGAGTTGTCTCCTGGAAGGATGCAGCTGATAGGAACGATTCAGTTTCAAGGGATGCTTTTGTAATACCGAGCAATACTGGACGTCCAGTTGCAGGTGTTCCGCCGTCAAGCAAGACTTTGCGGTTTGCATCTGTAAAGGCATGGATATCCATAAGAGCACCAGGCAGTACTTCTGTATCACCTGCATCGATGATGCGCACTTTGCGAAGCATCTGGCGGACCATTACTTCAACGTGCTTATCTCCGATTTCTACCCCTTGCATACGGTAAACTTTTTGTACTTCGCGAAGGAGATATTCCTGTACGCCTTCCGCGCCTCTTACTTTGATAAGTTCTTTCGGATCGATTGAACCTTCAGTAAGAACCTGGCCGGCTGTTACAGCATCGCCTTCAACGACTTTAATACGTGCTCCGTAAGGAATAACGTATGTTCTTGTCTCGATTTCACCTTGTACAAGCACTTCGCGTTTTTCTTTCGCTTCGTTAACCTGGATAACGGTTCCTTCCACTTCAGAAATAACAGCTTGCCCTTTAGGGTTACGAGCTTCGAACAATTCCTGGATACGCGGGAGACCTTGCGTGATATCGTCTCCGGCAACCCCACCGGTATGGAACGTACGCATTGTAAGCTGTGTTCCTGGTTCACCGATAGATTGCGCAGCGATGATTCCGACTGCTTCGCCCACTTCAACGTCCGAACCTGTTGCCAGGTTGCGTCCGTAACATTTCTTACATACACCGTGGCGTGTGTCACAAGTAAAGACAGAACGGATATGAACGTCCGTGATGCCCATTTCCTCGATCGCAAGTGCCAGGTCTTCTGTGATCAGTTCATTTTTGCCGACTACGACAGCTTTCGTTTCTGGGTGGAAGACTGTTTTGAAAACAGTACGGCCAATCAGACGCTCGTGCAGCGGCTCAATGACTTCGTTGCCCTCTTTAATCGAAGCAACTTTCAATCCGCGGTCAGTTCCGCAGTCATTTTCACGGACGATAACATCTTGCGCTACGTCTACAAGACGGCGAGTCAGGTAACCTGAGTCAGCTGTCTTAAGGGCTGTATCCGCAAGACCTTTACGCGCTCCGTGAGTGGAGATGAAGTACTCGAGTACCGTCAGACCTTCACGGAAGGAAGACTTGATCGGAAGCTCGATGATTTTACCAGCCGGGTTGGCCATGAGTCCGCGCATACCTGCAAGCTGTGTAAAGTTGGACGCGTTACCACGCGCTCCGGAGTCAGACATCATGAAGATCGGGTTGCGCTTATCAAGCGTAAGCATCAGCTTTGCCTGAATCTCATCCTTCGTTGCACTCCAGATGTTGATTACGCGCTCATAACGCTCGTCTTCAGTGATAAGTCCGCGGCGGAACTGCTTTGTAACAGTAACAACTTTTTCTTCCGCTTTAACAAGCATCTCTTGTTTTTCAGGCAATACGACGATATCGGATACACCGACCGTGATACCTGCGCGTGTAGAATATTTGAATCCGAGTTCCTTCATGCGGTCAAGCATTTTGGACGTTTCGGTAATTTTGAATCGTTTAAAGATTTCAGCGATAACTTTTCCAAGGATACCTTTCTTGAAAGGTGTTACCTCTTCACGTTTCGCGATCTCTTCTTTTACATTAGCGCCTTTTCCAAGGAAGTACTTAGCCGGAGTCTCAACCTGAAGGTTTGTCGTCGTCGGCTCGTTAATGTAAGGGAATGATTCTGGCATGATTTCATTGAACAATAGCTTACCAACAGTTGTGATCAAAAGCTGGCTTTGCTGTTCCGGCTTAAATGACGGTTTGTTCAAGCTTGAAACAAGAACGGCGATACGGCTGTGAAGGTGGACGAATCCATTTTCGTAAGCAACGATCGCTTCACTTGCATCCTTAAAGACAGATCCTTCACCGATCGCACCAGCACGTTCCATCGTCAGGTAGTAGTTACCTAAAACCATATCCTGTGACGGTGTTACAACTGGCTTTCCGTCTTTCGGGTTCAAGATGTTCTGTGCAGCAAGCATCAAGATGCGTGCTTCAGCTTGGGCTTCAGCAGAAAGCGGTACGTGAACCGCCATCTGGTCACCGTCAAAGTCAGCGTTGTATGCAGTACATACAAGCGGGTGAAGACGGATCGCACGGCCTTCAACAAGTGTCGGCTCGAACGCCTGGATACCAAGTCTGTGCAGTGTTGGTGCACGGTTAAGAAGAACTGGATGCTCACGGATAACTTCCTCGAGTACATCCCATACTTCTGGCTGCACGCGCTCTACTTTGCGTTTCGCGCTCTTGATGTTGTGTGCAAGTCCTTTAGAAACAAGCTCTTTCATAACGAAAGGCTTGAACAGCTCAAGTGCCATTTCTTTCGGAAGTCCACACTGGTACATCTTCAAGTTAGGTCCTACAACGATAACCGAACGTCCGGAGTAGTCAACACGCTTACCAAGAAGGTTTTGACGGAAACGTCCTTGCTTACCTTTCAGCATGTGTGAAAGGGACTTAAGCGGACGGTTACCCGGTCCAGTTACTGGACGGCCGCGGCGGCCGTTGTCGATCAGCGCGTCAACTGCTTCTTGAAGCATACGCTTTTCGTTCTGAACGATAATGTTTGGTGCGCCAAGGTCAAGCAGACGCTTCAAACGGTTGTTACGGTTGATTACACGGCGGTATAAGTCGTTCAAATCAGAAGTCGCGAAACGTCCACCGTCAAGCTGAACCATAGGGCGCAGTTCCGGCGGAATTACCGGAAGAACGTCAAGGATCATCCAATCCGGATGGTTTCCGGAGTGACGGAACGCTTCAAGAACTTCAAGACGCTTGATCGCACGTGTACGGCGCTGACCTTGTGCCGTTTTAAGCTCTTCTTTCAGCTGAGCAACGTCTTTTTCAAGATCGATGTCTTCTAAAAGGCGCTTGATTGCTTCTGCTCCCATTTGAGCCGTAAAGCCTTTTCCGTATTTTTCACGGTAAGCACGGTACTCTTTTTCAGAAAGCAGCTGTTTCTTCTCAAGAGGTGTTTCCCCTTGGTCAGTTACAACGTAAGAAGCGAAATAGATGATTTCCTCGAGTGCACGCGGAGACATGTCAAGGACAAGACCCATGCGGCTCGGGATACCTTTGAAGTACCAAATGTGGGATACAGGAGCAGCAAGCTCGATGTGACCCATACGGTCACGTCGAACTTTAGCTCTTGTTACTTCAACACCACAGCGGTCACAGACAACGCCCTTATAACGGACACGCTTGTACTTACCACAGTGACATTCCCAGTCCTTCGTTGGTCCGAAGATCCGTTCACAGAACAAACCGTCTTTTTCAGGTTTAAGTGTACGGTAGTTAATCGTTTCAGGCTTTTTGACTTCCCCTCTGGACCATGAGCGGATCTTATCAGGCGAAGCAAGGCCGATTTT
This sequence comes from Fictibacillus aquaticus, assembly GCF_002245695.1. Lineage (GTDB taxonomy): Bacteria > Bacillota > Bacilli > Bacillales > Fictibacillaceae > Fictibacillus > Fictibacillus aquaticus. The sequence goes on from NZ_NOII01000006.1 coordinate 34,658, forward strand.
CATATACTCAAAATTATTTACGTCTATCAAGGAGCGTACCTCCCTTTTGATATCCTCGTTTATTCATTAACGGTGTATGACTCTAGATTAAGGTTAAGTTTCTCGTTCGCTTGATCTTCTTCATCATCAAGCTCGCGCATTTCAATTTCTTTATCATCTCCGGAAAGGATCTTAACGTCCATACCGAGAGACTGAAGCTCTTTAATCAATACTTTGAATGATTCAGGAACACCTGGCTCCGGAACATTCTCACCTTTCACGATCGCTTCGTACGTCTTCACACGTCCGACAACATCATCGGACTTGACTGTGAGGATTTCCTGAAGTGTGTAGGCAGCGCCGTATGCTTCAAGCGCCCATACTTCCATCTCCCCGAAACGCTGTCCACCGAACTGCGCTTTACCTCCAAGAGGCTGCTGGGTAACAAGTGAGTATGGTCCAGTTGAACGAGCGTGAAGCTTATCGTCAACCATGTGGGCAAGCTTAATCATGTACATGACACCAACGGATACACGGTTGTCGAACGGTACGCCTGAGCGTCCGTCGTAAAGGACCGTCTTACCATCGCGGGCCATTCCGGCTTCTTCAATCGTGCCCCAGACATCTTCCTCGCGCGCACCGTCAAATACCGGTGTTGCAACGTGGATACCAAGCTGGCGGGCAGCCATACCAAGGTGAAGCTCAAGCACCTGTCCGATGTTCATACGAGATGGTACACCGAGCGGGTTAAGCATGATGTCAACTGGCGTTCCGTCAGGCAGATAAGGCATATCTTCTTCCGGCATGATGCGGGAGATAACACCTTTGTTACCGTGGCGTCCGGCCATTTTATCGCCTTCGTGAATCTTACGTTTCTGTACGATGTACGCACGAACGAGCTGATTCACTCCCGGAGGAAGCTCATCGCCGTCTTCACGGTTAAAGACTTTCACATCCAGGATGATTCCATCTCCGCCGTGAGGAACACGAAGAGATGTATCACGCACTTCACGTGCTTTTTCACCGAAAATTGCGTGAAGCAGGCGCTCTTCTGCTGTAAGCTCAGTTACACCTTTTGGCGTTACTTTACCTACGAGGATATCGCCGTCTTTTACTTCGGCACCAACACGGATGATTCCGCGCTCGTCAAGGTTGCGAAGTGCATCCTCACCGACGTTCGGGATATCACGTGTGATTTCTTCTGGCCCAAGCTTCGTGTCACGGGCTTCTGATTCATATTCTTCAATATGAATAGACGTGTACACATCATCCTTTACAAGGCGCTCACTCATGATGACAGCATCCTCGTAGTTGTAACCTTCCCAAGTCATGAATGCTACAAGAACGTTTCTTCCAAGAGCAAGTTCTCCCTTTTCCATGGAAGGTCCGTCAGCGAGAATCTCGCCTTTCGTAACGCGGTCGCCTTTGGAGACGATCGGACGCTGGTTGTAGCAAGTTCCTTGGTTGGAACGGATGAATTTAAGCAGGTTATATTTATCAAGATCGCCTTGTACTTCTTTTCCGTCTACAACAGAAATGCGGCGTACTTGAACTTGTTTAGCGGATACGCGCTCAACGATACCCTCATGCTTACAGATAACTGCAGCACCGGAGTCCTTCGCTGAAACGTGTTCCATTCCTGTTCCGACGATCGGCGATTCAGGCACGAGCAATGGCACGGCCTGACGCTGCATGTTCGCACCCATCAGGGCACGGTTGGAGTCATCGTTTTCCAAGAACGGGATACAAGCTGTCGCAGCTGAAACGACTTGTTTCGGCGATACGTCCATGTAGTCGATCTTATCGCGCTTCATTACAGTGTTGTCACCGCGGAAACGAGCGATAATATCTTCCTTCGTGAACGATCCATCTTCATTAAGAAGTGAGTTCGCCTGAGCTACTACATAGTTGTCTTCCTCATCAGCCGTCAAGTAGTCGATCTGGCCAGTAACTTTCCCTGATTCCGGATCAACGCGGCGGTATGGAGTTTCGATAAATCCGTACTCATTAACCTTCGCATAGCTGGATAGGGAGTTGATCAAACCGATGTTCGGACCTTCCGGAGTTTCGATCGGACACATACGCCCATAGTGAGAGTAGTGAACGTCACGAACTTCGAAGCCTGCACGCTCACGCGTAAGACCGCCTGGCCCGAGGGCAGATAGACGGCGCTTGTGCGTTAATTCAGCAAGCGGGTTTGTCTGGTCCATGAACTGTGAAAGCTGAGAGCTTCCAAAGAACTCTTTAATCGCCGCAATAACCGGGCGGATATTAATAAGTGCCTGAGGCGTGATCGCGTTCGTGTCCTGAATGGACATACGCTCGCGGACAACACGCTCCATACGGGAAAGTCCGATACGGAACTGGTTCTGAAGCAGTTCCCCAACAGAACGGAGACGACGGTTACCAAGGTGATCGATGTCATCCGTGTTCCCTACAGAGTGAAGCAGGTTAAAGAAGTAGTTAATAGAAGCGATAATGTCAGAAACCGTGATGTTCTTCACATCTTTCTCTACATTTCCGTTCCCGATTACTTTAATAACCTTTTCGCCTTCCTGGTCATCTGGAGCATAGATGCTGATAGACTGAAGAGGAATATCTTCGTCTTCTGCAACTCCGCCAGCAGGCGTTACCGTTTTGTACCCTGCTCCTTCTTCTAGGAAAGGAAGGATTTTATCAAGAGTACGGCGGTCAAGCAGTGTACCAGCTTCTGCAACAATCTCGCCCGTTTCAGGGTCAGCGATTGACTCAGCAAGCTTCTGGTTGAACAAACGGTTTTTAATATGAAGCTTTTTGTTGATTTTGTAGCGTCCAACGCTTGCAAGATCGTATCGTTTCGGATCAAAGAAGCGGGATTCTAACAAACTTTTAGCGTTCTCCACCGTAGGAGGCTCGCCGGGACGCAGACGCTCATAGATTTCGAGAAGAGCTTTTTCAGTGCCTTCTGTATTATCTTTATCAAGCGTATTGCGCAGGTACTCATCTTCTCCAAGGAGGTCGATGATTTCTTGATCAGAGCCAAACCCTAATGCACGAAGCAATACGGTAATTGGAATTTTTCTTGTGCGGTCAATACGCACATAAACAACGTCCTTGGCATCTGTTTCAAACTCAAGCCAAGCTCCGCGGTTTGGAATGACAGTAGCGGTAAAACCTTTTTTACCGTTCTTGTCGATCTTTTCACTATAGTAAACACTTGGTGAACGAACGAGCTGTGATACGATTACACGCTCAGCGCCGTTGATCACAAATGTTCCTGTGTCTGTCATCAACGGGAAATCTCCCATGAATACTTCTTGCTCTTTTACTTCGCCAGTTTCCTTATTAATAAGGCGCACTTTCACGCGAAGCGGAGCAGCGTAAGTTACATCACGCTCTTTTGATTCTTCTACAGGATATTTCGGCTCACCTAGACTATAATCAATGAACTCTAAAACAAGGTTTCCTGTAAAATCCTCAATCGGCGAAATGTCATGAAACATTTCACGTAACCCCTCATCAAGAAACCATTGATAGGAAGCAGTTTGAATTTCGATAAGATTCGGCAATTCAAGTACTTCGCTGATCCTTGCATAACTTCTTCGTTGGCGGTGGCGTCCAAACTGAACTAGTTGACCTGTCAACTGATTCACCCCTCAAATCCAGCGTTTTTTTCGTGTGACCTTAAACCTTGCACTCTAGCATGAAAATGTCTATAGACAAAAAGAAAAAGGGTTTTAAAGTAAAAACCACATTTTGCACCGGCAAAGCCGATTCTATTATTTTGTCCAAAACAGCCGCATATTATACATAAAACCTTGATTTATCAACGTTTTTCCGCCCACCACGAAAAAATGGGCGCCAAAATGCGAATTCATTGGCATTTTATAATATTATCATAGGGAAAAACACGCGTCAAATATTTTTTTATTGATTTTTTTGCGCCATGATAATATAATATCCTTTTTTCTTTTCAACTACTTCGCTATTCCCGAATAGCGAATCTATTTTTTCAAGGGCAGATGGCGCGCCTTGTTTCTTTTGAATAACGATCCACAGCTCTCCGCCTGGCTTAAGTTTTTCATAAGCTTGTTCAAACAGCGAGTGTACGACCTGCTTTCCTGCTCTGATCGGCGGATTGCTGATCACGCAGGCAAGATTGCTTTCCACTTGGTCCAGAAGGCTGCTCTTTTTTACCGATACATTCGAAACACCGTTGTTCGCAGCGTTCAGTAGTGCCAGATCAAGAGCACGTTCGTTCACATCCACCATGATCACTTTACGTTCTGGCTCAACTTTAGCAAGCGACAGCCCGATTGGCCCGTAGCCGCATCCAATGTCAGCAAAATCACCGTCAACCTCAGGTGCCCGAAATGCCTCGATCAGCACACGGCTGCCGAAATCCACTTCTTTTTTCGAAAAAACACCCCTATCCGTCGTAAAGCGGAAGGTATGTCCTTTTAAAGGAAACTCCCAAGTCTGCCGGCTGCTTTTAACCTCTGGTTTTTCAGAATAATAATGTCCACTCATTTTACTACCCCTCTACTAAAGGATGTTACAAGTGTCTCCCTTATCAAATGCTTTAAGACAAGAATCAGCAGGAGAAATTTTAGTGTACTCTGTTGATTTATAGCATTCTAAGTAGAGGTTGATCTTCGTTACAGGTGCACGCTTTCCGCGGGGCGGGAGGTGAGCCCCTTCGCCGCACGCGCCATTGAAGGGTCTCACCTTCCCACTCGTCCCGCAGGATAAGGAAAGCTACTCGAAAGACATCGCACGAAGAAAATGTGCGGTTCATTTTCGAGGAGTCGGCACCTTTCACTACGATCAACCTTTTCAATGAAGCATTCAAAGATGATTTACAAAGCAAATAGCTACTGAGAATTTTTAGTTGCGTCTTAGAAGTTAAAGGATTCCGGAAAATCTTTTTGAAAAGAGCTCTTTTCATCAGCTGCACTTACAGTAGGTTTTTAAAACGCTTCTTCGTAAAGGTTGGTTGAAGTGTAAGGTGCCGACTCCAGCAGGATGAGTGAGACAGGTGAGACCTTCCAATGGCGCTTGCGACGGAAGGGCTCACCGCTCACCCTGCGGAAAGCGTGCACCTGAAACGGAAACCAACCTCTTCATTGAAGTTTTAAAAACCCGCTTACAATCATATTTTGATTAAATACTTTGCTTTAACATATAAAAAGGCCCGCCTGAGGCGAACCTTTTTTTGTTTAGAATTACTTAACTTCTACAGAAGCGCCAACTTCTTCAAGCTTAGCTTTGATTTCTTCAGCTTCTTCTTTGTTAACGCCTTCTTTAACTGTTGAAGGTGCGCCGTCAACTAGTTCTTTAGCTTCTTTAAGTCCAAGACCTGTAAGCTCACGAACTACTTTGATAACTTTGATTTTAGAAGCTCCAGCGTTAGCAAGAACTACGTCAAACTCAGTTTTTTCTGCTACAGCTTCACCAGCTCCAGCACCAGCAGCAGCTACAGGAGCAGCAGCAGTAACACCGAATTCTTCTTCGATTGCTTTTACAAGATCGTTAAGTTCTAAAACTGTCATTGTTTTTAGGCTTTCAATGATTTGTTCTTTAGACATTTTAATTTCCTCCTTATATTAGGTAAAGTTTAGTTTTGGGTAAGGCTTATGCGCCTTGTTGTTCTTCTTTTTGCTCTGCAACTGCTTTAGTAGCCAACGCAAAGTTGCGGATAGGTGCTTGAAGCACGCTGAGTACCATAGAAAGAAGTCCTTCGCGTGATGGAAGCTCGGCAAGTGCCTTAACTTCTTCAACAGATGCGATTTGTCCTTCGATAACACCAGCTTTGATTTCAAGCGCTTCGTTTGCTTTCGCAAAGCTGTTAATGATCTTAGCAGGTGCTACTACATCGTCGTTTGAGAACGCGATAGCTGTAGGTCCTGTAAGGTGCTGGGAAAGTTCTCCCAATCCAGCTTGCTCAGCTGCACGTGCAGTCATTGAGTTCTTGTAAACTTTGTACTCAATTCCAGCTTCGCGCAATTGCTTACGAAGTTCAGTAACTTGTGCTACGTTAAGTCCGCGGTAGTCAACAACGATTGTTGATTTGCTTTCGCTAAGCTTGCCAGCGATCACGGACACTAGTTCTTTTTTCGTTTCTAGAATGCTGCTCATCCTTACACCTCCTGTATTAGTGATGCATCAGACCGTAGAGGCATTTAAAAAGCCTCCGCGTCCCGAAAGACGTGAAGGCGTAAGTTTCAAAAATAACATCGGCGTACGAGTACGCGTGATATGTTTTTCGATACTACAACCTCGGCAGGATAATTAAGCGGCAACGCCCCTGCTGTCTACGGTAAAGTTCGATGCGTATTTGGTTACAACATTATATACTATAACGGTTCAATAACCGGTTGTCAACTATCGCTTTACAGAAAATGTAGATGGGTTAACTTTAACGCCAGGGCCCATAGTTGAAGAGATTGCTACGTTCTTAAGGTAAGTACCTTTTGCTGCAGCAGGCTTCACTTTAAGTAAAGTATCGATGATTGTGTTAAGGTTCTCAGCAAGCTTTTCAGCTTCGAAAGAAACTTTTCCGATTGGAACGTGTACGTTACCAGTCTTGTCAACACGGTACTCAACTTTACCAGCCTTGATTTCGTTAACAGCTTTAGTAACATCGAAAGTTACTGTACCTGTCTTAGGGTTTGGCATTAAGCCTTTAGGTCCTAAAACACGTCCAAGCTTACCAACTTCAGCCATCATGTCAGGAGTTGCAACGATTACGTCGAACTCGAACCAGCCTTGCTGGATCTTGTTGATGTAGTCAGAATCTCCAACGTGATCAGCGCCAGCAGCTTCAGCTTCTTTCGCTTTTTCACCTTTCGCGAATACAAGGACACGCTGAGTCTTACCAGTTCCGTTTGGAAGCACTACTGCTCCACGAACTTGCTGGTCAGCTTTCTTAGTGTCAACGCCAAGGCGTACTGCTACTTCTACAGACTCATCAAACTTAGCAGATGCTGCTTTTTTAACAAGCTCGATCGCTTCAGCAGAGTCGTATGCTTTTGTGCGGTCTACTAATTTAGCCGCTTCTTGGTACTTCTTGCTCTTTTTGGCCATTTTAAAATTTCCTCCTTTGTGGTTTAGCGGATATTCCTCCCACTTTTCTGCGAGCCTTAGGCTGGCAGTTCAGCGAATGAAAGCTAATTGCTTTTACTCACTAATAAAGGTTGCGAACCGTCTGATGACGGCAGGATATTATCCTTTTACTCGCAACCTCATGTTCATTCATCTTAGCAAGGGATTAGTCTTCGATGACAATTCCCATGCTGCGCGCTGTACCTTCAACCATGCGCATCGCAGCTTCGACGCTAGCAGCGTTTAGATCAGGCATTTTTGACTCTGCGATTTCGCGAACTTTATCACGCTTCACAGTAGCAACTTTTTTCTTGTTTGGCTCACCAGAACCAGACTCGATTCCTGCAGCAACTTTCAAAAGAACAGCAGCTGGAGGAGTTTTAGTGATGAATGTAAATGAACGGTCTTCAAAAACCGTGATTTCAACCGGAATGATTAGACCAGCTTGATCAGCAGTACGAGCGTTGAACTCTTTACAGAATCCCATGATGTTAACACCCGCTTGTCCTAGTGCAGGACCAACTGGTGGAGCTGGGTTAGCTTTACCAGCAGGGATTTGCAATTTCACCATTTTAATAACCTTTTTAGCCACGCGACACACCTCCTTAAGTCCGTGATGTGGTATATGGGTCGAAACCCTCCCACTCAAAAATACGCTTCCCCTCTTATCGCGAGAGAGAAAGCCGTTGTTTAGAAATATCAAACATAAAAAATTCTATCACTTTTCTATGCTGATATCAAGTCTTTTTGCATTAGATCTTATTTACTTGATCAAAGTCCAGCTCAACCGGTGTTTCGCGGCCGAACATATTAACGTGAACCTTGAGCTTTCTCTTCGTCGTGTCGATCTCTTCAATCGATCCAACGAAGTCTGCAAATGGACCTTCTTTAACTTTGACTGATTCCTTGATCTCAAAGTCAACTTCAACGCGCGGCTCTTCTAAGCCCATTCCCTTAAGGATGTGCTCAACCTCTTCAGGCAGAAGCGCCGTCGGCTTGCTTCCCGCTCCAGCGGATCCAACAAACCCTGTAACTCCAGGCGTGTTGCGGACAACATACCAAGAATCATCTGTCATAATCATTTCCGTCAGAACGTAGCCTGGAAATACTTTCTTCATGCTCGTCTTAGTTTTGCCGTTTTTCGTTTCTGTTTCTTCCTCTACAGGAACAAGCACACGAAAAATTTTATCGGTCATCCCCATTGACTCAAGACGTTTTTCCAAGTTCGCCTTTACTTTGTTTTCATACCCGGAATAAGTATGAACAACATACCAGTTCTTTTCCATAACGATGGGACCGTGTCCTTTCCCTCCTAAAATGGATATACTCTAGCCATTTTAACCATGATAAGCTGTATCTAACCTAGAATGAGTTCTACAAGCTGTGAAATGCCAAGATCGACTGCCCAAAAGAAAACTGCCATCACCACTACAGTGGAAATAACAACCGTCGTATACTTCACGATTTCTTTACGCTTCGGCCATGTAACCTTTTTCATTTCCTTGCTTACGTCAGAGAAAAACTTACCAGGAGACTTTTTTGTTTTTTCTGCAACATCCGCCATTGTTTAAACCCCCATGATTCATTTCATCAAAATGCTATAAAAACGGCTTTGTTGAGCCATCACTTCGTTTCTTTGTGGTTCGTGTGGGCGTTACAATAGCTGCAGAATTTCTTGACCTGCAGCCGCTCCGGCTGACTTTGCTGGTTTTTCATGGTTGTATAATTACGATTAGAGCATTGTTCGCAGGCTAAAGATACTTTTTTTCTCATATATGAGCACCCTTCATCATAAACCCACTTCTCCACGATAGATTATTACTTTTATCACATTATCACAGGGGGTGGGGCTTGTCAATGAAGCCTTGACAGGGGCGGAGACTAAAACCAATGGTTCTGAAGCTTGATTTTGGCGAACATTTAAAATTGCTTCGATGCTTTTGTGTTGGTTCTTGGGCTTGGTTTGGGCGAACATGTTCTTCGCTGTCAACCTGGGGTCCGCTAAGGGGACGCGTCGAAGCAAAAGAGGGTTTGGCTCATTGGCTTTGGTTTATGCGAACATTCATAACCGCTTCGATGCTTTTGGTACTAGTTCGTCGGCCTGGTTTTGGCAAACATGTTCTTTGTTGCTTTAAAACATCTTGAGATTTCGAGAAACTATAATAGATGATCTGGGGGCTTGGCTTTTTTCTCCTTCGAATTCTTCATTGATAGGTTGATCGGAGTGAAAGGTGCCGACTCCAGCGGGATGAGTGAGACAGGTGAGACCTTCCAAAGGCGCGTGCGACGGAAGGGCTCACCGCTCACCCCGCGGAAAGCGTGCACCTGTAACGGAGAGCAACCACTCCTTTGTATTCTTCCAAAAGCAGCAAAGCTTAAAGAAACAAAAAAAGCCGATTCGAATAATAATTCGAATCAGCTCGTAATCTCTCGAAGCTCTAAGTAGCGTTCGAGTTTCCGCTTCACTCGCTGAAGCGCGTTGTCGATTGATTTCACATGACGATCCAGATCCACGGATATCTCCTGATAAGAACGTCCGTCCAAATAAAGCATCAGGACTTTCCGCTCCAGATCACTCAATATCTCGCCCATCTTCACTTCAATATCATCAAACTCTTCTTGGTTGATGATGAGTTCTTCCGGATCTGTCACTTTCGTTCCGCAGATCACATCCAAAAGCGTGCGGTCGGATTCTTCGTCATAAATAGGCTTGTCCAATGAGACATAAGAATTTAACGGGATATGCTTCTGCCTTGTCGCCGTTTTGATCGCTGTGATCATCTGTCTTGTGATGCAAAGCTCGGCAAACGCTTTAAACGATGAAAGCTTGTCCTCTTTAAAGTCTCTGATCGCCTTGTATAAACCGATCATGCCTTCTTGTATGATGTCCTCTCGGTCGGCACCGATCAGAAAATAGGATCTTGCCTTCGCACGTACGAAATTCTTGTATTTGTTAATAAGAAATTCGAGCGCGCCGCTGTCTCCCTTGTGCATAAGCTCCACAAGGTTTTCGTCTTCCATAAGCTCGTAATCCTGTATTTCCGCTTCCATGAGATTGATCATGCGTACAATCCCCCCGACCAGGTTTTACCGGCAAAATATAGAAATATTATACAATAGAATCAAAAGATGCGTCAAGATTGCTTATTTTTCGCCTCTTCGCCATTTTTCGAAAATTGAAGCAACTTCTTCGGTTAAAAAAATAGAAGAGGCGCTTTTTTTTAGCTTTCTCTCAGCCATTGACTGCTGGATCTGCTTCTCCACCTGTTCCATTTCCTGCTTCAGTTCACGTGCAGATTTACGGAGCGCGCCTTTTCCGAAGATAGCCCACTGTTCTGTTGAATCTGACGTTGCAACGTGAATCACGGTGTTGACAGCCTTCAGCTCGGCAATCATCCGCTCGATTCTCTCATCCGCTGTTTCATTTTCTCTAGTATATATAACTTCTACTTGATGTTTGCTCGATTTCTTTTCCATACCTGGAGAGAGATGGGCATCAAACACGATGATCACGCGGTCACCGCTGACGCCCTTATACTCTGCCATTTTTTCTATCAAGAGGTGACGGGCTTTTTCAAAGTCTACCTGCTTGAGCTCTCTTAATTCCGGCCACGCTCCGATAATGTTATATCCGTCAACGATGAGGATATGGATGGTTTTCATTACACTGATAAAGGATGACGGCTGCGGTAAACCTCGTACATCAGCAGCCCAGCAGCGACAGATGCGTTAAGCGAAGTCACTTTCCCTTCCATTGGAAGCTGGACCAAGAAGTCGCACGTCTCTTTAACGAGTCTTCCGATTCCTTTACCTTCACTGCCGATGACAAGCCCGAGAGGAAGATCCCATTTCGCCTGCCTGTAATCCTCTTTTCCTTTCATATCCGCTCCGGCAAACCAGATGCCGCGCTCTTTGAGTTCGTTCATCGTCTGAACGATGTTCGTCACCCGGACGACCGGAATGTACTCGATTGCACCTGTTGAGGTTTTAGCAACCGTCGCTGTCAGTCCAACAGCGCGTCTTTTCGGGATAATCACCCCATGAGCACCTACTGCATCAGCTGTACGAATGATAGAGCCCAAATTGTGCGGGTCTTCAATCTCATCAAGTATTAAGAAAAACGGATCCTCATTTTTTTCTTCCGCACGCTTGAACAAGTCTTCAATATCCGCATACTCGTATGCCGCGACAGCTGCGACAACGCCTTGATGGTTTCCTCCATCGCTCAGCAGGTCGAGTTTCTGCTTCGGTACGAAGCTGACAAGAACATTGTTCTTTTTCGCAAGCTGGACGACCTGGCTGACAGGGCCTTTCTGAGAGCCCTCCCCGACAAATATTTTATTGATTTCACGGCCTGATCTTAATGTTTCTAAAACAGGATTTCTCCCGATAATAAACTCTTCGTTCTCACTCATGAATGCTTGTCCTCCTTTCCTTCTTCCGACTGGGCGAATATGCTGCTCATCAGCTCGTCCAGCCGCTCTTTTTCACCTGTTAAATATAAAAATCCGATAATCGCTTCGAGCGCAGTCGCATGCCTGTAAGTATGGATGTCCGTATTTTTCGGCACCGATCCTTGATTGGCGTTGCGTCCTCTGCGGATAACAGCCTGTTCTTCTTCAGTAAAAAAGTTCTCTTCCTGCAGCTTTGTCAGCAGCTTTGCCTGCGATTTTGCTGATACATGAGAAGTGGCGAGACGGTGAAGCATGTTCGGCTTCACCTGTCCGCTCATGATCAAATGCTCTCTCACGTACTGCTCCATCACAGCATCACCCATATAGGCGAGCGTCATGCCGCTGAGCTGTTTTACATCATTACGGTTCAATGCACCCATTCTTATGCCCTTTTCCAGCGAACACCCTGCGCTGTATCCTCTAAGATGATATTCTGCTCTTTCAGCAAATCGCGGATCTCATCTGCTCTCGCAAAATTCCGCTGTTTTCGCGCTTCGTTGCGCTCTTGAATAAGAGCGTCGATGTCCGCATCTAACAGTTCAGCTTCTTTTTGCAGCGTAATGCCTAGAACACCAGAAATGTCTTCAAATAGTTCAATGAAAGAAGAAAGAGCTTTTTCTGACACATTGTCTTCCTTCAAGTAGACGTTCGCTTCTTTCGCCGCATCAAAAAGGACGGAAATCGCGTTTGCTGTGTTAAAGTCATCGTCCATCTCTTTTTTAAAGCGTGCTTTAAGTGCAGCTGTCTTCTCTAGCCAAGCTTCTTCTTCTGTTCCAAGTCCAGCTGTTACCGTCAATCGGTGCTTCACGTTCTCGTAAGCAGTACGGATACGGTTCAGTCCTGCCTCAGCAGATTCAAGCAGCTCTTTGCTGAAGTTGATCGGGTTTCTATAATGAACCGCCAGCATGAAGAATCGGATCACCTGCGGATCATGCTCTTTCACCATATCATGCACGAGAACAAAATTACCGAGCGACTTTGACATCTTTTCGTTGTCGATATTAATATACCCGTTATGCATCCAATACTTAGCCATCGGCGCTTCATTTAAGGCTTCCGACTGGGCGATCTCATTTTCATGGTGCGGGAAGGACAAGTCCTGGCCGCCGCCGTGAATATCGATCGAGTCTCCTAAATACTTTTTCGCCATCGCCGAGCATTCGATATGCCAGCCTGGACGGCCTTTGCCCCAAGGGCTCTCCCAAAAGATCTCCCCTTCTTTCGCAGCTTTCCAGAGTGCGAAATCAAGCGGATCGTTCTTTTTCTCGCCGACTTCAATACGTGCGCCGATACGAAGATCGTCTATCGACTGATGCGACAGTTTGCCGTAGCCGTTGAAGTTTCTCGTCTTGAAATAGACGTCTCCTCCCGCTTCATACGCGAATCCTTTTTCGATCAGCTGCTCAATAAACGTGATAATCTCCGGAATTGTTTCCATAACTCGCGGGTGGTGGTCAGCTTTCTTCACGCCAAGAGCACAAACATCCTCATGGTATGCATCAATATATTTTTGAGCGACTGTCGGTACATCAGTGCCCGTTTCATTCGCTACTCTGATCAGTTTATCATCAACATCTGTAAAATTAGAGATGAAATGCACGTCATACCCGCTGTATTCCAAGTAACGGCGCACTGTGTCAAACACGATCGCCGGACGCGCGTTCCCTATATGAATATAGTTGTATACAGTCGGACCGCATACATACATTTTTACTTTTCCTTCTTCCAGCGGGATGAATGGCTCTTTCTTTCTGGACAGCGTATTGTAGACCACTAAACTCATCGCAAGTCACTTCCTTTTTTTATTTGTTCTATTTCATTGCGAAGCTTCTCCAGTTCTTCCTGCAGATCGCGGAACTTATCCGCTACTGGGTCCGGCAGGTTCCGATGGTCCAGCTCATTTCCAAGCTTTACGCCATCCTGTATCTTCACCCGTCCTGGTATGCCGACAACCGTTGAGTTCGGCGGTACATCCTGAAGCACGACCGAGCCTGCCCCAACTTTAGAGTTTTTTCCGATTGTAATGTTTCCGAGCACCTTGGCACCTGTTGCGATCAAGGCATTATCCTCAATGGTCGGATGCCGTTTTCCTTTTTCCTTACCCGTACCGCCAAGCGTCACACCCTGGTAGATCGTAACATTGTCGCCGATAATGCACGTTTCCCCAATAACCACACCCATTCCATGATCAATGAAAAAACGCTTGCCGATCTTTGCACCGGGATGAATTTCGATACCGGTAAAAAAACGGCTGATCTGCGAAACTGCCCTAGCAAGGAAAAACCACTTGTTCCTGAAAAGCGCATGCGCGATGCGGTGAGCCCACAGCGCATGCAATCCAGCATAAGTCAGCACAACCTCCAGCACACCCCGTGCCGCCGGATCATTCTCAAATATAACGTGTATATCCTCTTTCATCGCTTTAATCATCATAACTCACCGCCTTTTTGTCTATTCATCGCTCAATAAGAAAAGCGTAAGATCATCGTTCCGCCACGGCATAGAATACACCGTTTGGGATTGACCATGCCAATGTTGCACCTGTGCCAATGTTCAAGCGTCGCTGGAAATCCTGACGAAGATAAGGTTTTTGCATCACAGGAAGTAGGTAAGCAACATCGAGAGGCTTGGCACTAGAGCTGGCCATTACTTCTATGTGTCAAAAAACATATGCTTTAATTATTTTTTAAGAACATCGTTGATAAAGTTGATTGGAGTGTAAGGTGCCGACTCCTGCAGGATAAGTGGGACAGGTGAGACCTCTTAGGCGCGTAGCGGCAAGAGGGCTCACCGCCCACCCTGCGGAAAGCGTGCACCTGAAACGGAAATCAACCGCTTCTTTGATTTCTTTAAAAAATAAAAAGCGCCCCTGTGTCCTATGTGACACAGAGACGCTAATGCGCGGTTCCACTCTGTTTGACGGGCTAAAAATACAACACCCGTCCCCTTGAAGCTTCTTAACGCGAAGCAAACGCCCAGCCTACTTTAAATTCAGCACGGGACTCCGAGGTGCACTTCGGACAAGCTTTTTCATGAACCACTTTCAGCCGGTGATGGTTCTCTCTACTATGAAAGCCCTTGCCTACTCTCCTCATCAGCGAATTGCCAATATCGAAAAATAAGTTTCTTTTACTATATTATATTCAATGATAAATGTTAACATTTATGCCTTAGAAATTTTTTCGATCACGTTTTCCACGCGGGAAACGACTCTTTCTTTTCCTAAAAGAGCAATCGACACGAGCAGATCCGGTCCGTGTACCTGGCCTGTTGCCGCGACACGTACTGGCATGAACAAGTTCTTGCCCTTCTGTCCTGTTTCCTTCTGCACAGCCTTTAGCAGCGCCTTCACATCATCCGGCTCAAGCGTAGCGCTTTCCTGCACTTTTGCAAGGAATGATTCCATCACCTGAGGCACCGTTTCACCTTCAAGTACTTCCTCTGCTTCAGCATCATACTTCACTTCTTCCGTGAAGAACAGCTCAGACAGGCTCACAATTTCTGCACCATAGCTCATCTGATCCTTAAACAAGCCAGCGAGGCGGTTCACCCATTCCTGCTTTTCAGGAGTGAGGTTCTCTTCGATGCGTCCCGCTTTTACGAGATGAGGCAATGAAAGCTCAACGATTCTGTCAAGCGGCTGCTGTTTCATATATTGGTTGTTCAGCCACTCAAGCTTTTGTGTATCAAACACCGCCGGAGATTTAGAAAGTCTTGCTGTATCAAACATGCCGATCAGTTCATCTTTCGAGAAGATCTCTTCTTCTCCGCCAGGTGACCAGCCGAGAAGGGCGATAAAGTTAAACAGCGCTTCAGGCAGGTACCCGAGCTGCTCATATTGCTCGATAAACTGAATGATCGACTCATCACGCTTAGACAGCTTTTTGCGGTTTTCGTTGCAGATCAGCGTCATATGGCCGAAGACAGGCGGCTCAAAGCCTAGCGCTTCATAAACCATTAACTGCTTCGGTGTGTTGGAGATGTGATCGTCGCCGCGCAGTACATGGCTGATCGCCATATCATGATCATCTGCCGCTACAGCAAAGTTATATGTCGGGATGCCGTCCTTCTTCACGATAACAAAATCGCCGATACCGTTCGACTCAAACGATACACTGCCTTTCACCATATCGTCCCACTCGTACTGGCGGGATGCCTGTACCGCGAAACGGATGCTCGGCTTGCGGCCTTCCGCTTCAAATGCTGCCTCTTGCTCTGCTGTCAGGTGACGGCAGCGGCCGTTGTAAACAGGCGTTTCGTTCTTCGCCATCTGCTCCTCGCGCGAAGCTTCAAGCTCTTCTTCTGTGCAATAGCACTTGTATGCTTTGCCATTGCTTAAAAGCTCTTCATAATACTTTTTATAAATGTCGAGGCGCTCCATCTGGCGGTACGGTCCGTATTCTCCGCCGACATCAATGCTCTCATCCCAGTCGATGCCAAGCCATTTCAAATACGTCAGCTGGCTTTCTTCGCCGCCTTGAATGTTCCGCTTCTGATCGGTATCCTCGATGCGGATGATGAATTTGCCGCCTTTGCTGCGAGCATATATATAATTAAACAATGCTGTACGCGCGTTCCCGATGTGCAAATAGCCTGTCGGACTCGGAGCGTAACGCACCCGTACTTCGTTTGCCATGATTTTTCACCTCATAGAAATTTTGTCTGTTTACATCTTACCATATCATCATGTAATGAAAAGCCTGTCCGTTACGCGCGCTCTAGCAGGATAACCGCCTGTGCAGCAATGCCTTCTCCGCGTCCTGTAAAACCGAGCTGTTCAGTTGTCGTCGCTTTAACATTGACCTGCTCGATGCTTGCGTCCAGCAAGCCTGCAATCACTCCGCGCATTTCCTGAATGTGCGGTGCCATTTTTGGCTTTTGCGCGATGATTGTACAGTCGACGTTTCCGAGCACGTAGCCTTTTTCCTTCACGAGCAGAAACGAATCGCGGAGCAGCTTTTTAGAATCTGCATCTTTATAAGCAGGATCCGTGTCTGGAAAATGCTTGCCGATATCCCCTTCTCCAGCCGCTCCTAACAGCGCATCATTGATCGCATGAAGCAGCACATCTGCATCCGAATGACCTAAAAGACCTTTTTCATATGGAATCTCCACTCCTCCGATAATGAGCGGGCGGTTTTCTGCAAACGCGTGTACATCGAAGCCTTGTCCTATCCGCATGTTATTGCTCCTCCTGTCTCTCTCTTAAAATGGCTTTCGCAAAAAGCAGATCATCTGCTGTTGTCAGTTTAATATTCCGGTAGTCCCCTTCGACTACCGCTACCGCCTCGCCGTATTTTTCCGCGAGGCTGGCATCATCCGTTCCGAGCCAGCCATCAGCTGCTGCTCTCGTGTGGAATTTTTTTATGACTGAAAGACGAAAAGCTTGTGGGGTCTGAGCAGCCCACAAGCTGGATCGGTCCATCGTATGCGTGACCTGTCCTTCTTTAATATGTTTAATCGTGTCTTTGACGGGAACAGCCAGAACAGCTGCACCGGTCTCGTCCGCCTTTTCAGCAAGAGAGTGAATGTCCTTCTCTGCTACAAACGGCCTCGCCCCGTCATGTATGAGGACAAGCCCGTCGTCATCGAGCGCTTTCAGTCCTTCATACACGCTGTCCTGCCGCTCTTTTCCGCCAGGCACGATGTTTTCTATCTTTTTATAACCGTAAAACTGCCGAAATTCCTCCAGCAGCCTCATCTCGCGTTCGTTGCCGACAAGGATGATCCCGCTGCACCACGGATCGTTCTCAAACACCTTTATCGTATGCGCGATGACAGGCATTCCTTCAAGCTCGATCCATTGCTTGTTCTTGCCTGCGTTCATCCTTTTGCCTTGGCCGGCTGCCAATACAATCGCTTTGTATTCCACTTTCTTCCCCACCGTTCTTTGTTACAGCGCCTTTTCAAGCAATTTAGGCTTTGCGAAAATCATCCGTCCTGCCGACGTCTGAAGAACGCTGGTTACGAGTACATCGATCGTTTTGCCGATATAGTCTCGTCCGTCTTCTACGACAATCATTGTGCCGTCATCGAGGTACGCGATACCTTGATTATGCTCCTTGCCGTCTTTAATGACCTGAACGAGCAGCTCTTCTCCCGGAAGAACGACCGGTTTCACCGCGTTGGCGAGATCATTGATGTTCAGCACTGAAACGTTCTGCAATTCGCAGACCTTGTTCAAGTTAAAATCATTGGTCACAACAAATCCGCCCGTTACCTGCGCGAGTTTCACAAGCTTGCTGTCTACCTCTGAAACTTCATCAAAATCACCTTCATAAATCTCAACTTTGATCGACAGCTCTTTTTGTATTCTGTTCAAGATATCCAGTCCGCGTCGTCCGCGGTTCCTTTTCAGCACGTCTGATGAATCGGCGATATACTGCAGCTCTTCAAGAACAAAACGAGGAATGACAAGCGGGCCTTCGAGAAAACCTGTCTGGCAGATATCCGCGATTCGTCCGTCGATGATGACGCTCGTATCGAGTATCTTCTGCTTGCTTTTATGCTTGCTGTTTTCGCCGTCTTTTTTCTTTTCCTTGCCCGTCCGGTTAATCGAGAACAGCTGAATCAGTTCGTCCCTCTTTTTAAAGCCGACCTGAAAACCTAGATAGCCGAGAAGGAACGTGATGAAAATCGGCACAACTGAGCTCACCACTACAATGTCCATATTGTTAAGCGGCAGCTGAATCAGGAATGCTACGATCAACCCGAAGATCAGCCCCATCGTACCGAACAGCACATCGGTCACGGGTGCTTTTACCACCGTTTCCTCAGCCCATCTAATCAATCCAGTCACATAATCGGAGAGCCAAAAAGTAGATAAATAAAATATAATGGCACCTATCGCGGCTCCCGTATATGGAGAAAGCAATTCAGACGGCACATCCCCTATATTCATGATACGGATCAAATCAGGCACATATAAATATCCCAGCATGCCGCCGGTAACTATGAAAAATAATTGCACGATTCGTTTAAGCATGCCCTTCACCTCCCCTAATCATTATTCACAAAATAAAAGAATACAAACTTCAAAAATATAAAAAACATAAGTTTATCATGATAAGCATAGTCCCGCTTTTCGCGGCCGGCTATTAAATATGCCTGTCTACAAACAGCTGCTCCTGAATGCGCTTTAAGCCTTCTTTTACTTTTTTGGCACGAATTTCTCCGATTCCTTCAACATCATCCAGCTCGGCGATCGTGGCTCTGAGAATCTGAGGCAGATTCTCGAATGTCTCAGTCAGGTTCTCAATAATAACGGCTGGCAGCCTCGGAATTTTTGTCAAAATCCTGAATCCGCGCGGGTGAACCATCTCTTCCTGAAGGTTTAGTCCTGAAGAGAACCCTAGAAGCTTCATGATGACCGTCTCGTCGAACAGCTCTTCGCTCGAAAGCTTTTTCAGCTGTCTTAAGATCTGATACGGATCCTGAGTGACATCCTTCATATAGTCTTTAATCAGCAGGATTGCTTCTTCTTCGATGTTGGAAACAAGCTCTTCCATCTGGATCCTGATCAGCCTGCCTTCAACGCCTAGTTCATTAACATATTTAATGATTTCATTTTTTATTCGTAAAACCATCTCAATACGGTGAATAACCTGCGTCACTTCCTGGTAGGTGACAAGCTCTTCAAACTCGAGAGCACCCAGATTCGTAACACTCTGATCAAAGACAACCTTGTATTTCTCGAGCGTCTGTATCGCCTGGTTCGCCTTCGTCAGGATAACACCGATGTCTTTCAGTGAATAGCGGATCACGCCTTGATACAAAGTGATGACATTTCTCCGCTGCGAGATCGAGATCACGAGATTTCCTGTCTGGCGCGCTACCCGTTCAGCTGTACGGTGGCGAATACCCGTTTCCGTGGAAGGAATGATCGTATCCGGCACAAGCTGCGTGTTGGCGAACAGAATTTTGGTGGCATCTTCGTTCAAAATGATCGCGCCGTCCATCTTTGCAAGCTCATATAGCGAAGCGGGTGAATATTTACAGTTGATCGAGAATCCTCCATCGACGATCTGCTGTACTTTATCGTTATGGCCTACAACGATCAGTCCGCCTGTTTTTGCGCGCAGCACGTTGTCGATCCCGTCGCGGAGCGGTGTTCCCGGTGCCACAAGCTGCAGCATGTGGCTGATAATGGCCTCTTTTATTGAATGATCCATGTGAAATTATCCTCCTAATGCATACTGCAGGGCTTCGTCCACAGTGGACACACCCACGATTTCAATACCATCCGGCACGGTCCAGCCGCCGATGTTCTTATCCGGAATGATCGCTCTTGTAAAGCCAAGCTTAGCTGCTTCATGTACCCTTTGGTCGATCCGGGACACGCGGCGTACTTCTCCTGTCAGGCCGACCTCGCCGATCAGCACATCTGTCGGCCGGGTCGTTTCATCGCGAAAGCTTGACGCTACGCTGACCGCAACCGCTAAGTCGACGGCAGGCTCATCAATACGCACCCCGCCAGCTACATTCAAGTATGCATCCTGATTTTGCAGCAGCAGTCCTACCCTTTTTTCAAGCACTGCCATAAGCAGCGACACCCGGTTATGATCGATCCCCGTCGCCATCCGCTTCGGGTTATGGAAGCTTGTCGGCGAGATCAGCGCCTGTATCTCTACAAGCATCGGCCTCGTCCCTTCAAGCGATGCAACAACTGTTGATCCAACGGTCCTTGTAGAACGATCCTGTAAAAATATTTCAGATGGGTTCAGAACTTCTTCCAGACCCAGTTCTTTCATCTCGAAAACGCCGATTTCATTCGTGGAGCCGAAGCGGTTTTTTACCGCCCTCAGTATACGGAACGTGTGATGACGCTCTCCTTCAAAGTATAGCACTGCATCCACCATATGTTCGAGCATGCGGGGTCCTGCGATCGCCCCTTCTTTTGTAACATGTCCTACAATGAATACAGCTATGTTATTTGTCTTGGCCATGCGCATAAAATGCGATGTGCACTCGCGCACCTGCGAGACGCTCCCAGGAGCAGAGGTGACTTCCGAGCGGTAAACAGTTTGAATGGAGTCGATGATCATGATAGAAGGCTTAATTTCGTTCATGGCCATTTCGATATATTCTACATCCGTTTCGGAATAGACATACAAGTCCTTGACTGTCACGTTCAGACGGTCAGCACGAAGCTTGATCTGCTTGACTGATTCCTCCCCTGATATGTACAGGACCCGCTCTCCTCTTTGAGCGAGCTGAAACGAAACCTGTAATAGCAGTGTTGATTTCCCGATTCCCGGATCTCCTCCTACAAGAATAAGAGAGCCAGGCACGATTCCGCCTCCGAGAACGCGGTTAAGTTCCTGATAGTTGGTCGGAATTCTCGGTTCTTGTTCACTTTTAACCTCAGATATTGACTGCGGCTTCTGATGTTTTTCCGTCCTTGCCGTGGAAAGACCCCTGACTGGAGCATCCTTTTTTATGAGCTCCTCGACCATCGTATTCCATGCCTGGCAGCCAGGGCATTTTCCCATCCATTTCGGAGACTCGTAGCCGCAATCCTGACACATGAAAATTGACTTGCTTTTTGCCTTTGCCATCCCGTTACACCTTCTCTATCCGTTCATTTTATCCGTTATTCTCATCATATCACAAAACCTGTTTTTCCTTTCCAGATGAGGTCTTGCTTTTGCATGATAAACGTTGAAATTATTTCGACAAAAACCCGAAAGACATGACTGCCTTTCGGGTTTTTCTTCAGCAATATTTAAGAACCGACAGTTTCTACCACAAATTCGTTAGATTCCACATCGATCTTGACGGTCTGGCCTTTGTTGATGTTGCCTCGCAGCAGCTCTTCAGACAGACGGTCTTCAATCTTGCGCTGAAGCGCTCTGCGGAGCGGACGCGCTCCATAATCTGGATCATAGCCTTCTTCCGTAATCTTATCGAGAGCCGCTTCAGTCAGCTCGATCTCAATCCCTTGATCCTTGAGGCGTGACCTTAAAGAATCCGCCATCAGTCTCACGATACGCTTGAGGTGCTCTTTTTCAAGCGAGTGGAAAACGATGATCTCGTCGATACGGTTTAAGAATTCAGGACGGAACGCCTTTTTCAGCTCATCCATCACTTTTGATTTCATATCATTGTATTTCTGATCCTCAGAGTTAACGGCAAACCCGAGTGAACGGTTGCGTTTGAGTGTGCTCGCCCCAACGTTTGATGTCATGATAACAACCGTGTTGCGGAAGTCGACTGTGCGCCCTTTTGAATCTGTCAGACGGCCGTCTTCAAGCACCTGCAGCAAGATGTTGAACACTTCAGGGTGCGCTTTTTCAATCTCATCGAGCAAGATAACTGAATACGGCTTGCGGCGGACCTTCTCTGTCAGCTGGCCGCCTTCATCATGGCCCACATACCCAGGAGGCGAGCCGACGAGACGTGACGTCGTATGCTTCTCCATGTACTCGGACATATCGATACGGATGATCGCATCCTCGTCGCCGAACAGCGATTCTGCTACCGCACGGGCAAGCTCTGTCTTACCTACCCCTGTCGGCCCTAAGAAAATGAAGGAGCCGATCGGACGCTTCGGATCTTTAAGACCTGCTCTTGCACGGCGTATCGCTTTGGAGATCGACTGTACCGCTTCAGACTGTCCGATAACTCGGTCATGCAGGATTTCTTCAAGTCTGAGCAGGCGCTCTGTTTCTTCCTCAGCAAGCTTCGATACAGGAATTCCCGTCCAGCTCGACACGACCTGTGCGATATCTTCCGGTGTTACTTCTGTATTTTCCTTGCCTTGCTTCTGTTTCCAAACATCCTTCGTCTTTTCAAGCTCTTCGCGAAGGCGCTGTTCTGTGTCTCTTAGTGATGCAGCTTTCTCAAACTCCTGGCTCTGAACCGATGCATCCTTTTCCTTGCGCACCTCATCCAGCTTCTGCTCGAGCTCTTTCAAGTTCGGCGGAGCCGTGTAAGAGCGAAGGCGTACTTTAGATGCAGCCTCATCGATCAAATCGATCGCTTTATCCGGAAGGAAGCGGTCAGAAATATAACGGTCAGAGAGCTGTACGGATGCTTCAATCGCATCATCTGTAATCGTTACACGGTGATGCGCTTCATAGCGGTCACGCAGTCCCTGCAAGATCTTGATGCTTTCGTCCTTTGTCGGCTGATCCACCGTGATCGGCTGGAAGCGGCGTTCTAAGGCAGCATCTTTTTCAATATATTTGCGGTACTCGTCAAGCGTTGTCGCACCGATACACTGCAATTCGCCTCGAGCAAGCGCGGGCTTCAGGATGTTCGACGCATCGATCGCTCCTTCTGCTCCCCCTGCTCCGATCAGCGTATGAAGCTCATCGATAAACAGGATAATGTTGCCCGCCTGCCTGATTTCGTCCATGACCTTCTTCAGACGGTCCTCAAACTCACCGCGGTATTTCGTTCCTGCTACAACAGTTCCCATATCGAGCGTCATAACACGCTTGTCGCGCAGCGTTTCCGGCACTTCATTATTGATGATCTGCTGTGCAAGACCCTCTGCAATAGCTGTTTTACCGACACCCGGCTCACCGATCAGCACCGGGTTGTTTTTCGTACGGCGGCTCAGCACCTCAATCACACGCTGTATTTCCTTCGCACGCCCGATCACAGGATCTAAGCTTCCATCTCTGGCAATCGACGTCAAGTCACGTGCTAGACTGTCGAGAGTAGGCGTATTCGCGCTGGCAGACGCTCCTCTGTGTCCTGAAGAGGATTCGTTGCTTCCAAGCAGCTGAAGCACTTGCTGACGTGCTTTGTTCAGGCTGACACCAAGATTGTTCAGCACACGTGCTGCCACACCTTCACCTTCACGGATAAGTCCTAGCAGGATGTGCTCTGTTCCCACATATGAGTGGCCGAGCTTTCTTGCTTCATCCATTGACAGTTCAATCACTTTTTTCGCTCTTGGCGTGTAATGGATGGTTTGTACGGCTTCCTGCCCACGGCCGATTAATGTTTCGACCTCTTTTTGGATTTTTTCCGAACCAAGTCCAAGCACTTGAAGAGCTTTGGCAGCAATTCCTTCTCCTTCACGGACAAGGCCCAGCAGGATATGCTCCGTACCCACATTATTGTGGCCAAGGCGAATCGCTTCCTCCTGTGCCAGTGCCAATACTTTTTGTGCGCGTTCAGTAAATCGACCAAACATCATAACATTCACGCTCCTTATCTATTTTCAAAATGCAATCGTTCACGAATTAAGGCTGCCCGGCGGATGTCCCGCTCCTCAGCATTCAGGGATTCGCCAGCATATTGCTGAAGAAATCCGGGCTGGGTAAGTATCATCAATTCATTAAGTATTGATTTGGATAAGCCGGATATCATATTCAGATCTATCCCGAGGCGTACATCAGAAAGGCACTGTGCTGCCTCATTGGACGGGATGATGCGGCTATTGGACAAGATGCCGTATGAACGGTATACCCTGTCTTCAAGCTGAAGCTTCAGCGTATCATACAGCTGCTTTCTTGCCGATTCTTCCTGCTGTATCACCTGCTGTACAACATCTGTCAGATCCTCCGCCATATCCTCTTCAAGCTTCCCGAGTGTCATCTGGTTTGATATCTGAAAAATATTGCCCTGCGCCTCTGTTCCCTCACCGTAAATCCCTCTTACAGCAAGCCCAAGCTGGTTTACCGCTGGTATAAGACGGCTTATCTTTTTTGTTAAAACGAGTGCCGGCAAGTGCATCATCACCGATGCCCTTAAACCTGTTCCGACGTTTGTCGGGCAGCTCGTCAAGTAGCCTCTCTCTTCATCAAAAGCAAAGTCTGCCTTTGCTTCGATCCAGTCATCAATGCTGCTCGCACGCTTTAGCGCCTTTTGAAGCTGAAGACCAGGGTACAGGCACTGAATCCTAATATGGTCTTCTTCATTAATCATGACGCTCACTGACTCATCTTCATTGAGCAGCACAGCCCCCTCTTTAGAACGTTCCGCTAAATGCGGGCTTATCAGATGCTTTTCAACGAGCACCCTTTTTTCCACAGGCTGCAGCTCATTCATCATGAGCATTTCAAGCGGACCTGCCTGTTCGGTAGCATCCTGGCTGACGGCCTCTTTTATCGTATGAATGACAGCCTGCTGTTGCTCTTTAGAGGCAAGCGTCGGAAACACATATTCTTTTAAATTTCTCGCGAGCCTGATCCGGCTGCTCAGCACAATATTTGATTCGGGGCCGTCTTCCTTCATCCAAGGACTGATGGCCTCATTTAAAAACCGCTTAAATGTCACCAGAATCCCTCCCCGTATTCAATTTCTGCTCAAGCTTTCGAATCGTATCCCTCGTCTCAGCAGCTTTTTCAAACTCTTCCGATTGAATATGCCGCTGCATTTCCTGCTTTAATTCCTGCAGCATTTTCTTTTCCTGCAGGTTCACGCCTGCCCGCTTGGGGATCTTCCCGGCATGAAACGTGCTTCCGCCATGCACCCGTTTAAGCATCGGATCCAGCTTCGAGCCAAATGTCTCATAACATTTTGCGCAGCCGAACCTTCCGATTTTAGCGAATTGCTGGTATGTCATACCGCATTTGCCGCAGGCCTTGGAAGGAGAAATCCGTTCCCCGCCGCTGGAATTTTGCGCCGGTACATTCCCGTGCAGCATTCCTGAGAGCAAATGATGAATGGAAAATGTATTCGACCCCGGCATCCATTCTCCTTTTTCTTTTGCACAATGTTCACAAATATGGAATTCGGTTTTTTCCCCGTTTACGATTTTCGTAAAGTGAAGGGTAGCCGGCCTCTCTTGGCACTCTTCGCAATACATCTTTTTCCCTCCCCTAATATAAAATGAAACGGCTCATCATGTTGTTCTATATTTTAATGTTTGAATCATCGCTTTTAAAAGATCAGCACGCAATCTGTCACGTCCAGGCAGCTCGATGTTCAGCACGGTCCTGTCCATCACACTCACCATGAGCCTTGCCTCTCGTTCATTGATGATCTCCTCATCCATCAGCCTGCGGATCACGCTCTCTGCACTGTTCTGCGAAATTTTATCGCCGATCAGATGAACAAGCTGGTCGATCAGATGAACATAGCTTTCTGTCTCCACCTTCATGATGCGGATATATCCGCCGCCGCCGCGCTTGCTTTCTACAACAAATCCTTTTTCAACAGTAAAACGTGTGTTGATCACGTAATTAATCTGAGAAGGCACACATTGAAACCGTTCTGCCACATCCGTCCTTTTGATCTCGATTGCCCTCTCATCCGCACTCGATAAAATCTGCTTTAAGTAATTTTCGATGATGTCTGATATATTTCTCACGCTTTCACCCCCACCCTCCTGACTTTGACTATCTTTGACTATATCTCCATTATATCCAAAACACCGAAAAAAATGCAATCACTCTCAGCAAAACATTATTACCCTTTTTCCCTTAAATTAACCCGGTTTAAACAGCGGTTTTATTGAGATGAGCGAATTGTGAGCAGTAATTATTGGGATTGCTGGCTGGATAGATTAGAGTTTTGCTGTGGAGTGGCCGGGATGAGTCTCTGTACATGCCTTGGGTGGCATTAGTGTCATTATGAGGGTGCGAGGCTGGTTTAGGAGAGGGTCTTGACCGTAAATATGAATTTTTAGCCGTGAATTTGGTTTTTTTGCCTTTGTTTTTTGAATTTTGCCCGCAAATTTAATTTTTTGCCGGTAAATTGATTTGATGGGGGTTCACTGCAGCTCGATCCTATTGAAATGGATAAGGTGAGAGGTTAGTTGGGTGGGTTGGACCCGTAAATTTTGATTTAGACCTGTAATTCTAGATTTTGACCCGTATTTTTTCAACTTAGACTCGCAAATTTGTGTTTTGGACCCGCAAATCATTCTTAGGGGGATCTGCAGCAGCTTGATTCCAAGAAATAAGCTTCTTCGGTTTAATGCTAATTAGAAGATAATCGGTTTTTGGTTATCTTCCACCTTGTTTTTGCTCTTAATAACCCTCAATAATGTTCTTAAACGCAAAAAAGAAGATAACCGCAGTTGGTTATCTTCTGTCCTTGCCCGGCCACGTCCTACTCTTACAGGGGGAAACCCCCAA
>NZ_NOII01000060.1 GCF_002245695.1 Fictibacillus aquaticus
CAGGAGCGATCACGTCGACGTTCGCCAGCCGTTTTGACGGAATGCATTATGGTCTTGACATCGCTCAAGGCGGAACAGTACCAATTCATGCTGCGGCTGATGGTACAGTAATTAAATCTGAGTACTCCAACTCTTACGGAAATGTAATCTATATCTCTCATTACATTGACGGCCAGACTTGGACGACTGTCTACGCGCATATGAGAAGCCGTGCTGTGCAGGGCGGATCCGTTAAGCGCGGTCAGATGATCGGCTATATGGGCAACACTGGACAGAGCATGGGGCAGCATTTGCACTTTGAACTTCACAAAGGGCCATGGAACCAAGCGAAATCCAATGCTGTAAACCCAGCAGCATACTGGTAAAATAAAATCATAATGTGAACAAGCTGTTCATATAGTACAGTAGGAGCAAGGGTAACTTTTCTCTTACAACAAAAGGCATCGCACTGGCAAGGTGTGGTGCCTTTTCCTGCAGAAAAAATGAGGTGACGACATGAATGTAAACAAAAAGATGCTCGTACTGGTTGCCGTAATTGCCATGCTGATCGGCGCAGGGGGGATGTACGGCGGATTAAGCTACTTTAATGCGAATGAGGTTTATCCTGGTTCGACTGTAAAAGAACTGCCGAAAACATCCGCTAAGTTTGATGAAAACCAAGAATTCTCTAAGCTTCAAAAAACGTATGAAATCATCTCATCACGCTATGTAGAGCAGGTGAGTGAAGAAAAACTGCTCGAGGGCGCAATTGATGGAATGGTGAAAACGCTGAAGGATCCATATTCTTCTTATATGGATGAAGAGACAGCAAATCAGTTCAGCCAGTCGCTCGATTCATCCTTTGAAGGAATCGGGGCAGAAGTGAGTATGGTAGACGGAAGAGTGACCATTGTCGCACCTTTTAAAGACTCCCCAGCGGAGAAGGCAGGACTAAAGCCGAACGATCAGATTTTGACGGTTGACGGCAAGAGCCTAGACGGACTTGACCTGTACAAAGCCGTACTGAAAATACGCGGCAAAAAAGGTTCTACAGTGACACTTGGCGTTAAGCGCAGCGGCGTAAGCGATGTGATGGATGTTAATGTAAAACGTGATGAAATTCCGATCGAAACAGTTTATTCTGATGTCAAAAAAGTAAAAGGCAAGAAAATCGGTGTGCTCGAGATCACTTCTTTCTCTGAAGATACAGGCGCTGATTTTAAAGAAAAGCTGACTGATCTTGAAAGCAAGAACATTGAGGGCCTCGTGATCGATGTACGCGGGAATCCAGGCGGTTATCTTGAAGCAGTAGACAGCATTTTAAAGCAGATTATCACGGACGATAAACCGTTTGTTCAGATTGAAGACCGCAAAGGCAACAAGCAGCGTTATGTTTCTCAGTTAAAAGAGAAGAAAGATTATCCAATAATCGGACTCATTGATGGAGGAAGCGCCTCAGCTTCTGAAATTCTGGCAGCTGCACTCCGTGAAGGTGGAGATTATGATTTAGTCGGGGAAAAATCATTTGGCAAAGGTACTGTTCAGCAGTCCATCGACCTTGGAGACGGAAGCAACATTAAGCTGACACTCTTTAAATGGCTGACACCTGACGGGAACTGGATCCATAAAAAAGGCATCAAGCCGACTCACGCAGTGAAACAGCCAGGTTATTTCTACACGAACCCGCTGAATATTGAAAAGCCGCTGGCATATGACAGCAACTCTGAGCAGGTTAAAAACGCTCAGATCATGCTGGACGGCCTAGGGTTTTCTCCTGGACGCACGGATGGCTATTTTGACGAAAAAACACAGACAGCCGTTATTGCCTTCCAAAAGGCAAACAAGCTGGAGCCGACAGGAAAAGTCGATGCAAAAACAGCAGGAAAAATGGAAGGCAAAATCATCGAGCAGATCCGAAGCGAGAAGAACGATGTGCAGCTCCAAACTGCGATTCAGCTTATTTTGGAACAGCAATAAGGCAGGAAAAACGACATTCTTCACGAATACTATCCGTAGAGGCATATGGCCTCTGCGGAATTTTTTTTGCACAGAAAAGGATGTATGAATATTGTTAGGCTGGTACAAAGGCAAGTTTTCTTTAAACGTTACCGGCTGGAGGAGAAGTTATGACAGAATTATTTTTGCTCGAACTGCTAAAAGGGTTGGGAAAATTGTTCGCAAACCCTCTATTTTATATGTTTCTTGCTGCAGCCTTCGTTANNCCGGGTCGGCCGTTTTTCTGGCAGCTGGTGTCGCACTGCCGTTCGGCATGCTTGCTTTTGTCGGCATTGCTTATGGATTATTAAGTCTGACAACTAAAACGCGTTTTCTGTCTCCTGCTTATGCTGTAGCAATCGCTGCAGCGGCTGCCCTCTTCATCCCTGAACTAAATACGGGGTACAGCATAATAAACCGCTGGAGCCAGGATATACAAGATACGTCAGTCATCTCGCTCGCTGTTATTTTAGGGGTACTGCTCGTGCAGGAGGGCATCCTCATTATCTGGAAGGGAGATAAGCGTACGTCACCGCGTCTTTTTAAAGGTAAAAGAGGGCAATACATAGGGGCCCATGAGGCGACAAGGCTTTGGATATTGCCCCAGTTTCTTCTTATCCCAGCAGGAAACGTGCCTGAAATTGGCTGGTGGCCGCTGATGGGTCTCGGTTCTGCAGGATTTGCTTTTATCCTGTTTCCGTTTGCGATCGGCTACCGGCAGCTTGTTACACATACGATTCCGGCTGAAGCCATTAAGGTTTTAGGGAGAAAAGTGCTGCTGCTCGGTATTGTTATTACAGCCGCAGCTGCTGGCGCGTTCGCGCTGGATTTAACACTGCTCGGCATTGCTGCTGTTGCAGCCGGACTCGTTGGCAGAGAGCTGATCACAATCTTAGCAGCACAACGTGATGACACGAAGCCATCTCTGTTTGTCCGCCGAAACCACGGGCTGATCGTGCTGGGTGTCATTCCAGGAACTCCAGCCGATTCGATGGGGCTGAAAACAGGTGAAGTAATCATGAAGGTGAACGGTGTAACGATGACACCGGACTCTAACTTTTATCAAGCGGTACAAAAGAACGCCGCCTTCTGCAAACTCGAGGTGCTCGATGAGCAGGGTGAAATCCGTTTTGCGCAGCGATCGGTGTATGAGACAGATCCGCATGAGCTGGGTGTGCTGTTTGTACATGATGTGAAAGAGAAGAGTAGTGCGGTTTCGTAACATAGACAAGAAGCATTCGATGCATTATCGCATCGAATGCTTTTTTTGCGTGCTATTGTGTAGATGAATGGCGAGATAAGTAATATGATGGAAATAAGTGGTGATTGCCGAATGAATAATGTAAAATTAGTAAAAACCGGCATAAGTAGTCTTATCTTGTGATTTGGAGAGAGATGTATGAAATCAAATCTAATTCAAGGCATAATTTTTTCGTTCCTAATTCATATACTTTTTGCTGCTGGCTGGTATTTAAACCTTTATTCAAAATTAAAGGTCAATAAAGAAAATGATTATGATCTTCAAAATACATATTCTTTTGGCTATCTCTATTTCGGTCCATTTCAAGATAACGTGAAGTTAGATGCAGCGTTCGCTACATCTATTTCATTTGTATTCATGTTGTTTTTATTTATTATCGTTAAACATTGTGTCATGAAATGGATCAGATTTAAGCCAAAGTAAAATATGTAAAGCATTTAAAAGAAGAGCTGGTGTCAATCAACGGCTCTTTTTCTTTTTACCAATTAAGCTCCCTTATCCCATCTGCAATCTTTTTAACCCCCTCAGTAATCAATCGATCTTCCACTTGCGATACACTGAGCCTAATAGTGTTTTCCTTGCGATAAGGCGGAAGGTACATTCCCGAAGCATCCTGTACAAGAACGTTTTTTAGCTTTAGGTGCTTGACTAGCTGTACGGCTTTTAGCCGGTCTGGGAAGGTAATGGTCGAGTAAAAACCAGACTCTCCTCCAGTAAAAACGGCACCTTCTGGAAGGTGATTTACATATGCTTGCTTCAAAATCTTACCCTTCTGACTGTATAGGTGCCGTAATTTTTGAATGTGCTTGTTATACATACCGCTCTCTAAGTAGATTTCCAGTGCGCCTTGAGTAAGAACAGGTGTATGTACGTCGGCTGCGAATTTCGCTTTTGTGAAGCCTTCAATTAAAGACTCCGACAGAACAGCAGCACCAAGTCTCAATCCTGGAAGAAGAACCTTCGAAAAGCTTTTCGTATAAATCACCCTGCCAGACGAATCGTAAGCAAACATCGGATCTGCCTTTCTGCGGGTATCGAGATCTCCCATATAATCATCCTCGATAATGTAAACATCATATTTCTGGGCGAGCTCTACAATCCTCTTTTTCTCTTTATTTGAGTAGCAATAGCCGGTAGGATTTTGAAACCTGGAAACTGTGTAAAAGAGTTTAATGTTTCTTTCACGGAAAATGTTCTCCAAACGATCCAGGTCTATTCCTTTCTCAGTCATTTCAATTCCAACTGCTGTTAGACCTCGGGATAATATTGATTCAATAAAACTAAAATGAGTAGGCTGTTCCACGCAAATTTCCGATTTGCCGTTTGGAGAGGGCAGTGATACAAGGATATCTAGTGCCTGCTGTGAACCTGAAACGACCGCAATCCTTTCAGGAACCGTAAACACCTGCAGGTCCTGAAGCTGCTTGGACAGCTGATATCGGAGGGAGGATAGCCCCAGCGGCTCGGAGTACTGAAACATCTCTTCTTTATAAGTTTCAATTGCCTGATTCATGCAATGCTGATAATCCCGGTACGGCATCTTAGTACGGTCAGGACCGGCAGAGGCGAAATCAATCACATCGGCTGAAGTCCCGCAAATGGACGGTGTGCTTCCAACAAGATAATAGCCGCTCTTTGGAACAGAAAACACTTTGTGATCATTTTCTAAATCCGAATACGCCTTAATAACGGAGTTTACGCTGCATCCAAGCTCTACTGCGAGTGAGCGGACAGAGGGGAGTTTTTCTCCTGGTTTAAGGCTTCCATCGGTTATTCTCGTTTCTATCTTCTCAATGATTTTTCCGTATATCGTCAGCATTTCATTGGTCCTCCTCCACATCTGTATGGGTACAGACGGGAAAAATGAAGCTTTTCCTGATGCGTTACGCTATTTATAGTATAGGGGAACAGCAATGAGTGCACATCATGAGATATTCCTATTAAAAAGGAGGAAGAAACATGAAGATGCTTAGAGCAGTGATGCTTGTTATCTTTTCTGTCCTGCTTATCGTTTCGGGGACAAATGTATCGAATGCTGGGCAAGAAACAAAGAGCCTTAACATCCAAGAGCTTTTCAACGGAAAAGAGGGCACAATGGTGCTGAAAAGTGTCAGGACACATAAAATGTATGTGTACAATGAAAAAAGAAGCCGGGAACGGTTCACGCCAGAATCAACATTCAAAGTGGCGAACGCGTTGATCGGTCTGCAGACGAGTGCTGTGAGAGATGAATATGAAGTTAAGCGCTGGGATGGTACAGTAAGAGAATTTGAGAACTGGAACCGAGATCATTCATTGGCGTCTGCCATGAGAGAATCTGCGATCTGGTTTTATCAGGATATGGCGAGAGATATCGGAACGGCTAATATGCAGGAGTACGTGACTCGAATGAAATATGGCAACCAAGACATTTCAGGCGGTAGCGATTCATTCTGGCTGAACAGCTCGCTGAAAATTTCGGCCGTTGAGCAGGCTGACTTTATTGAAAAGCTCGTACGAGAAAGACTGCCTTTTAACGAAAATCATCAAAAAACTGTGAAGCGAATGATGATTCAGGATGAACAGGATGCATATACGCTGCACGGAAAAACAGGAACAAGGCTATCTGACTTTGGATTAGGATGGTATACAGGATTTGTTGAGACAAAAAAGGATACATGGGTGTTCGCCGTGAATATAGATGGAAGCGGGACTTCAGCAAAAAACATCGCGGTAGAGGCATTGCGGCAGAAAAAGATAATAAAATAGTGATGTAAATGGTACAGAATAGAGGTGCAGCGTTGAAAACGTACACTTTTACTAAAGCGATCGGTGTTCTGGTTGGCGTACTAACGATCTTGGGTGGTATTTT
>NZ_NOII01000061.1 GCF_002245695.1 Fictibacillus aquaticus
ATCGGACATAAAAATGATCCAGGTGTTGATATCATTTCGGTCATCTTCAAGCACGGCCTTCCGCGCGAATTTCCGCAGGAAGTCATCGATCAGGCGAACAGCGTGCCGGACCAGATCGATGCGAAAGACATCGAAGGGCGCAGGGATTTGCGCGAAGATACGATCGTCACAATTGACGGAGAAGACGCAAAGGATTTGGATGACGCTGTTAATGTTGAAAAGCTGCCGAACGGCAATTACAAGCTCGGTGTCCATATCGCGGACGTGTCTCATTATGTGACAGAAGATTCGCCGATCGATGTAGAAGCGAAAGACCGCGGAACGAGCGTCTATCTCGTGGACCGGGTAATTCCGATGATCCCGCATCGTTTGTCAAACGGTCTTTGTTCATTGAATCCGAAAGTCGACCGCCTGACGATATCGTGCGAGATGGAAATCACGCCTGATGGCAACGTCGTAAAGCACGAGATTTTCCCGAGTGTGATTCGCACTACGGAACGCATGACGTATACGAACGTCCGTAAAATTATTCAAGATGAAGATGAAGCGGTAACAGAGCGGTATGAGCCGCTTGTTCCGTTTTTCAAGCTTATGGCTGAGCTTGCTGATGTGCTCCGCAAAAAGCGCTTTGCACGCGGTGCGATAGATTTTGACTTCAGTGAAGCGAAGGTGCTTGTTGATGAGAACAGCGAGCCAAAGGATATCGTACTGCGTGAACGGTCGGTAGCTGAAAAGCTGATCGAAGAATTTATGCTTTGCGCGAACGAAACGGTAGCTGAGCATTTCCACCGCATGGACATCCCGTTCATGTACCGTATTCACGAAGATCCAGATGAAGGAAAGCTCGAGCGTTTCCTAGAATTTGTGGCGATGTTCGGCTACGCGCTGAAAGGTACGCCTGGAGATATTCATCCGCGTACGCTTCAGCAGCTTCTTGAAACAGTAAAAGGGGAGCCTGAGGAGATGGTTATCTCTAAAATCATGCTCCGATCGATGAAACAGGCAAAATACGATCATATGTCACTGGGGCATTATGGTTTGGCGACAGAGTTCTATACACATTTTACTTCGCCGATCCGCCGTTATCCGGATTTGATCGTTCATCGGCTAATCCGCACATATTTGTTTAATAAAAAGACTGATCCGAAAACCGTAAGTCATTGGAAGAACGAACTTCCGGGAATCGCTAAGCATTCATCTGGGATGGAAAGACGAGCGGTTGATGCGGAACGGGAAACCGACGATCTGAAAAAGGCACAGTTTATGGTCGACAAAATCGGGGAAGAGTACGATGGAGTCATCAGCTCTGTGACGAACTTCGGATTGTTTGTCGAGCTGCCGAACACGATTGAAGGCCTCGTGCACGTAAGCTATCTTACCGACGATTATTACCGTTATGATGAAAAGTTTATGGCGATGATCGGCGAGCGCACAGGGAACGTGTTCCGCATCGGCGATGAGATTTCCATTAAAGTCGCAAACGTGAACATCGATGAGCGTGCGATCGATTTTGAGATCGTCGGTATGAAAGGAACGCCAAGACGGCGTCCGAAAGACCGGCAGAAAGTGATCGATGGCGGAGGAAGCGGCAGCGAATCAAGAGGACGGAGA
>NZ_NOII01000062.1 GCF_002245695.1 Fictibacillus aquaticus
CAAGCAAGGGGGATTAGACATGTCAGTTGAAACGAGCCTGCGATTTGATAAAGACTACGTAAGCGGTTTTTCAAGCAGCAGACAAGAGCCTGCCTGGCTGCTGGAGCTTCGTCTGCGCGCATTGGAGCTTGCAAACGAGCTGCCGATGCCAAAGCCTGATAAAACAAAAATCGATAACTGGAACTTTACAGAGTTCAAGCATGAAGTAACAGAAGGAAAACTTTCTTTCGATGAGCTTCCTGCTGAAGTAAAAGAATTGATCGGATCTTCTGAACAAGATGCAGTGAACACGGTCGTTGTAGTCAACGGAAGCCCTGTCTTTACTGCGGTCAGTGAAGAAGCAAAAACAAAAGGTGTTATTTTTACAGATTTGGCTTCTGCTGTACAAGAGCACAGCGATCTTGTTCAGAAGTATTTTATGAAGGACGGCGTCGCAGTAGATGAACACCGCCTGACTGCAGTTCATGCAGCTCTTGTAACAAGCGGAGCTTTCTTGTATGTACCAAAAAATGTAGAGCTTACTACACCGTTTCAAGCTGTATTCTTCAACAATGATAACGAAGCAGGTCTCGTTAACCACGTAATCGTTGCTGCTGAAGACAACAGCTCTGTCACATACGTAGAAAACTACCTTTCCACGAACGAAAGCACATCTTCTGTTGCCAATGTCGTATCTGAAGTATTCGCGGGTTCTGGATCTAAGGTGGTTTATGGAGCGGTAGATAACTTTGCAAAAGGAATGACCGTTTATGTTGACCGCCGCGGCCGCGTAGAACGTGATGGGCGCATCGAATGGGCACTCGGACAATTCAACGACGGAAACACCGTTTCTGACAATACAACGCATTTAATTGGTGACGGCTCGTTCACAGATACGAAGACAGTCACGATCGGACGCGGAGATCAGAAGCAAAATTTCGTGGCACAGATCTTCAACCACGGAAAGCATTCAGAAGGCTACATTCTAACTCACGGTGTTATGAAAGACAGCGCGAGTTCCATCTTTAACGGAATCACAAAGATCGAGCACGGTGCGACAAAATCTCACGGTGAGCAGACAGAGCGCGTTCTTATGCTAAGCGAGAAGGCGCGCGGAGACGCGAACCCGATCCTCTTGATCGATGAAGATGATGTAACCGCAGGACACGCAGCTTCTGTTGGACGAATCGATCCGATTCAGATGTTCTATCTTATGAGCAGAGGTATTCCGAAAGCGGAAGCTGAGCGCTTGATCATTCACGGATTCCTTGCCCCGGTCGTAAACGAAATTCCGCTTGAATCGGTGAAAAAACGTTTAGTCGAGGTTATTGAAAGGAAAGTTCGATAATGAACGCTTCGGAACTAAGACAGCTGTTCCCGATCCTGAACCAGGAGGTAAATGGAAAGCCGCTTGTCTATCTGGACAGTGCGGCAACATCCCAAAAACCGGTTCACGTCATTGAAGCGCTCGATAAATACTACCGCGAGTATAACTCTAACGTTCACCGAGGCGTTCATACGCTTGGAACGAAAGCGACAGACGGCTATGAAGGAGCGCGCGAGAAGGTACGCCGCTTCATCAACGCCAAGTCTACGCAGGAAGTTATTTTCACACGCGGTACGACGACCGCCATCAACACGGTGGCGAGCAGCTACGGCCTCGCCAACTTGAAAGAAGGCGACGAGATCGTCATCACGCCGATGGAGCATCATAGCAATATTATCCCATGGCAGCAGGTGGCGCGTGTAACGGGTGCCGCTCTGAAGTATATTCCGCTTCAGCCAGACGGATCGATCGCGCTCGAAGATGTGGAAAATACCGTGACAGCTAACACGAAAATCGTTTCTGTCATGCAAGTTTCCAACGTACTTGGCGCGATTAACCCGATCAAGGAAATCGCTGCTATCGCCCATAAACATGGAGCGATTATGGTTGTGGACGGTGCGCAGAGCACGCCTCACATGAAAATTGATGTGCAGGATCTTGACTGCGACTTCTTCGCTTTTTCAGCTCATAAAATGTGCGGTCCTACCGGGATCGGTGTGCTGTACGGCAAAAAGGCACTCTTGAACAAGATGGAGCCGATCGAGTTTGGCGGAGAGATGATCGATTTTGTCGGTCTTCAGGAATCTACTTGGAAAGAGCTGCCGTGGAAGTTTGAAGGCGGCACGCCCATCATTGCGGGAGCTATCGGGCTCGGTGCTGCGATTGATTTTCTAACTGAAGTCGGTCTCGATGCCATCCAGCAGCATGAACATGAGCTTGCAGAGTATGCGATGGAGCGTATGAGTGAGATTGAAGGACTTGTCATTTACGGACCGAAGCATCGGGCCGGCCTGGTTACCTTCAATCTGGATGATGTCCATCCGCACGATGTCGCGACAGTTCTCGATGCTGAAGGTATCGCAGTTCGTGCCGGACACCATTGCGCACAGCCGCTTATGAAGTGGCTGAACGCGACGGCAACCGCAAGAGCGAGCTTTTATCTTTACAACACGAAAGACGAGATCGACACGTTTGTGAAGGGACTATCGACAACAAAGGAGTATTTCGGTCATGTCTTCTAATTTAGACCAGCTTTACCGCCAGGTGATCATGGACCATTATAAAAATCCCCGCAACAAAGGGGAGAT
>NZ_NOII01000063.1 GCF_002245695.1 Fictibacillus aquaticus
TTAATCGGCTGATTGGCTACATTGTTAAAAGGCGGATATGTTATTTGAGAACTTAACAGCACATTTGTCTGGGTACTTGTAGAAGGAATCAATAATTGCAGTGTCAATGAATCTCCTGCATTTAAGCGAAGAATAGCAAATGATCCGACGACTGTTGCTTCCTGATCGCTAAAAAATGCGGCTCCAGCACGAGTAGAATCCTGTATATTGCCGTTTACAAAAACGCCGAACGCACAATGCTGCCGACCAGGTACAGGAAGAAAGGTTACTGCCCACTGAACGGCATAATCTCCTGCAATAGGAACTGTTAAAGAGTTAGATGTAGCCGTGACGCCTCCGAAAAGAACAGACTGTGTAGAAGAAAACTGGTTAAAACGAACAAGCTCAGCTGTTTGTCTGATTAATGTTTGATCCGCGTTATCAAAAATATTAGCGTACACTGGCGAAAAAACACCTGGCGGTCCAGGAGGCCCCGGCGGTCCAGGGGGGCCGGGACATTTTTCAATTTTGTCTATTTTTTTTTCAATCACACATAGCAGCTTGTGCAGTTCTGTTGAGATCAGGTGTTTTATTGATCTGATAATGGACATAACAAGCCCCCTTTAAAAAGGTTAAACTATTTTATGCAGAACGCCTGTCATTGTTTAAATTCCAAAAAGCTTCTCCATGTTGACGGGTCGGCCATAATCTACTATAGTGTGGGTAACTTAAAAGGCGGTTAGCGTTTTTTAGTTGAGCAGAGCAGAGAGCATTTTTAGTGAGAGCAGAAGAGCGAGGACTAACCTTTATGTAAAGGCTTCTTTTGCATTCACAAAAAGACTCCGCGTCTCATGCGGAGTTTTTTATTTTTTGAGACGAGGTGAGAGAAGATGTATCAGCCAGAGTGCAAGGAAGTTCAAAAACTGGCGGCAGAGGGATATAACGTGATCCCTGTCAGCTATTCTTTTTTATCCGATTCCATCACGAGCATTTCGATCTTTAAGCATTTTTTAAATGAAGATCACACCTTCTTGCTCGAAAGTGTAGAAGGCGGAGACAAGTGGGCGCGTTATTCGTATATCGGGCGCCGTCCTTTCTGGAAGTTTACGAGCAAAGAAAACGAGGCTAAGATTCAGGATCAAAATGGCAACGTGCGCCGACTGAAAGGTGAACCTTTGTCTCTTTTGAAAGAAGAGCTCGCACGGTTTAAGTCGCCGAAAATAGACGGGATTCCTCCATTCACTGGAGGGGCGGTCGGTTTTTTCGGCTATGATTTGATTACTTCTTTTGAAAAAGTGAAGTCTCACAGAGAGGATTCGCTACACTTGGAGGATGCTGAATTTTTGTTCACGGATGAAATCATCGTTTTCGATCATTTGAAGCAGACGACGACTATCATAGCCAACCTGCATGTGAGCGAGCACGCTTCATCCGAAGAAATTGAGGATAACTACGACCGTATTTGTTCAGCTCTTCAAGGAACGTACCGGGAAATTACAAAAGCTGCACATGATAAGCAGCCGAAACCACTCCTTCAAAAGGATATTACAGTCAAATCAACGCATACAAAGGAAGAGTTCTGCGATATGGTGGAGCAGGCGAAGGAATATATCCGTTCGGGTGATATTTTTCAAGTCGTTCTTTCGCAGCGTTTTGAGGTAGAGACCGAGATTCATCCTTTCGATGTTTACCGAATGCTGAGAGTGATGAACCCATCTCCATACCTTTACTATTATCAATCGGGCGGAAAAGTGGTCGTTGGATCGTCGCCTGAACTTCTCGTTAAGGTATCAGACGGTATCGTTGAAAACCGGCCAATAGCGGGGACCCGCCCGCGGGGAATGACACCGGAAGAAGATGCCAAGCTTGAGAAAGATCTGTTATCAGATGCGAAAGAAACGGCAGAGCATGTGATGCTTGTCGACCTTGGACGCAATGATGTCGGGCGGGTGTCAGAATACGGTACAGTTGAAGTGGAATCGTACATGAACATTGAACGTTACTCACACGTTATGCACATCGTGTCTCACGTAAAGGGGAAACTGCGGGAAGGTCTCGACTTTTTTGACGCACTGCGGTCTTGTATGCCAGCTGGCACTGTGTCCGGCGCCCCAAAAGTGAGGGCGATGCAAATCATATCAGAGCTGGAAAAAGAGAAGCGCGGGCTATATGCTGGAGCTGTTGGATATCTTGGATTTAACGGTACGATGGATTCATGCATCGCCATCCGGACGATTCTTTTTCAGAATGGAAAAGCGTATGTGCAGGCTGGTGCGGGTGTTGTTGCTGATTCTGTACCGGAAAACGAATATGAAGAGACGATCAACAAGGCAAAAGGCATGATCAAGGCAATTGAAGCTGCACACGAATACAGGCAGCAGTCGGATGCTATATAAAAAAACAGCGGGCCCATGAGGGGGTCCGCTGTTTTCGTATTATTTCGCGTCTACAGTTGTGATCAGCTTATCAACAAGTCCGTATTTTACCGCATCTTCTGCTAAAAGGAAGTTATCGC
>NZ_NOII01000064.1 GCF_002245695.1 Fictibacillus aquaticus
AAATCAAACCACTTCGTACAAAAACTCCCTAAGCTCTTGAGCATCTTCTTCGTTTAAGTTGAAGGCATGCTCGAGATAGCCTTCTTCTTCAAGATCGTCCGTCCCGATAATCGCGAACCGGTTGCTCAGCATGTTCAGGATCAAAAGCTTGCCGTAATGGCGTCCTGTTTTTACGATTGCTAAGTCAAAACGGGTGTTTTTGCCCATAAAGCTGACAAACCGTGTCTGTGACTGTTCCGTATCATCATATAAAAAGAATTGTTCATTGCTCATGCCCTGTCCCGCCTTTCTGTTTATCCAATTCTTATGATAGCAGACATCAGCCGCTGATTACAGTCACGGAAAAAATTGTGGTAAACTGAAGGTGACAAATAATGAAGAAGATCAGGTGAGATAATGTATTTTGTGGACCGCAAAAAGATCGAACAGCATCTGCAGTATATGGAACAGCTGCTTCAGCATTTTAACGGATTATCCTTATCAGAAGATCACGTCAGCCGTTATGCATTGGAGCGGATTGGCCATTTGCTGATTGAATGCATGATGGATGCAGGAAACAGCATCATTGACGGTTTTATTATGAGAGATCCGGGGAGTTTTGAAGACATCCTCGATATTATGGACGATGAAAAAGTGATCCCGTCACAAGAAGCCGCGTCGTTAAAGCATGTAGTCGCGCTGAGAAAACAGCTTGTACAGGATTATGTGGCGGTTGAACATCAACAGGTACAGGAAGTTATACAAATTAATATGGATGCATTGCAGTCTTTTACTAAGCATGTCCGTGCATATCTTGAAAACGAACTCGGTCCGGTATCGGCTTTTTTACCGGAAAATTGAACCAGGCAGTACATCAGGGAGTGAACATAATGAAGGAATATAAAGGATTTTTGATTGACCTAGACGGTACGATGTATAGAGGGACTGAACGCATAGAGGCAGCCGTCACTTTTGTGAAAAAATTAAAGGAGAATGGGCTTCCTTATTTATTCGTAACCAACAATTCATCCAAGACGAAAAAGCAGGTAGCTGAAGTTCTGGCGGGGTTTGACATTCCTGCAACAGAGGACCACGTTTTTACGACCAGCATGGCAACCGCCAGCTATATCGATCAGCAAAAGAAAAACGCATCTGTATATGTGATCGGCGAGGATGGGATTCAGGAAGCCTTGAAGGAAAAAGGTATGACGTTCAAGGATGAATCGCCAGATTTTGTCGTGATGGGCATCGACCGTTCTGTCAACTATGAAAAGCTCGCAAAAGCTTGTTTGGCCGTCAGGGGAGGCGCCACTTTTATTTCGACAAACGGAGATATCGCCAT
Organism: Fictibacillus aquaticus; assembly: GCF_002245695.1. Taxonomy (GTDB): domain Bacteria; phylum Bacillota; class Bacilli; order Bacillales; family Fictibacillaceae; genus Fictibacillus; species Fictibacillus aquaticus. The sequence continues at coordinate 1,322 of NZ_NOII01000064.1, forward strand.
TCCGACTGAACGCGGTCTTTTGCCGGGCAACGGCTCCCTGACCTCTGTTGTTGCTGTATCCACACAGACAGACCCGATTTTTATTGGAAAGCCTGAACCCATCATTATGGAGATGGCTTTGAAAGAACTTGGGACACCGAAAGAAGAAACTCTCATGATCGGGGACAACTACCAAACAGACATCATGGCAGGGATANNGACAGGACTTCACACACTTCTTGTTCATACCGGTGTTACTCAGCCGCATCACCTAGGAGATATCGAAGTTCATCCCACATATGCTGTAAACAGCCTTGACGAATGGGAAATCAAATAAAAAAGAAAACGCCGCAGATGCGGCGTTTTTAATTATTCTGTGTTCGCTGCCCGGTGAGCGAGCCTGCTCGATGCTGCAGCGGCGATCGCCCCAACGATATCATCTAAGAAAGTGTGGACTTTACCTGTAGACTTATCATTCAGCTTCTCCAAAATTCCTGGCTTCTGCTTATCGATATAGCCGTAATTCGTGAAACCGATGGAACCGTATATGTTGACGATACTTAACGCGATGATTTCATCTATGCCGTACAAACTTTCGTCTTTTTCAAGAATTTCCTGAAGAGGGCCTTCCAGTTTCTTTTCTTCTGCAAGAATATCGAGAGCGATGCCAGTAAGGATCGCGTTCTGCACTTCCCGTTTGGCGATAACGCGCTCCACATTATGCAAACACACATCCACTTTTAATTCAGGGTGATATGGGACTTGAAGGAAGTATACGAGTTCTGCGATATCCTTTAATGTTACGCCTCTTTCCATCAAAAGCCGCCTTGCTGCTTCTTCTACATTTCCTACTTTTTTATCCGGCATATATAATCTCCTTTTTCGCCCATCTTTAGTTTTTATAGTATATGTTCAACACATGAAGTTATGAATTTAAGACAAATGACTAACAAGACAAGAATAGGAAGCATATGATGCAATAGACGCTCTCATGGGCATCTGTTCATGTGTGCGAAAGATGAAAATGGTGGTGGATGCCATGTTTGAAAGAGATATATATCATAATTATCAGCTTGTCTGTGAAGGAAAGAAAATGGACCGCGGCTTCAAGACATTCTGGTGCAGGGGAGAAAGGTACATTGTTGTGCCTCAGCGGAACCTGTCATATGAGGA
>NZ_NOII01000065.1 GCF_002245695.1 Fictibacillus aquaticus
AGTGATGCCAGAGCTGAATGACGACGCTGCTATTGAGATTCGTACAGAAGACTTGAAGGTCGATACGTACCGTGCGAGCGGAGCGGGCGGACAGCACGTCAACACGACGGATTCTGCCGTCCGTATCACTCACACGCCAACGAACACGGTCGTGTCTTGCCAAACAGAGCGTTCGCAGATTAAAAACCGTGAGCGCGCAATGAAGATGCTTCAAGCGAAGCTCGTCCAGCGCCAGATCGAGCAGAAACAGGCTGAACTGGATGAGATCCGCGGCGAACAGAAGGAAATTGGATGGGGAAGCCAAATCCGATCATATGTATTCCACCCATACAGCCTCGTAAAAGACCACCGTACAAACACAGAAATCGGTAACGTGCAGGCGGTCATGGACGGAGAAATCACCCCGTTTATCGACTCTTACTTGCGTTCAAGAATTAAATAATTTTGAAAAAGATGCCATTATGGGCATCTTTTTTCATTTTTCTATCAAATTGTTTAGTTAATTCAAAGCTTTTTATACATAAACATTACAATTCGATTAAAAGACTGTTATACCAATATATTGAGACCTTATAACCTTTAAAATGGAAAACATGCTTAAAACTTTTTAAAGAAAGGAGCTTATATATTGAGTATTGAACAAATTATATTCCTTACATTCTTTCTATTGTCTATAGGATTTCCGGTCGCCCACTGCATCCATTGTCTCCCTTTATACAAAAAGAGAAGTGAACGTGTTTTTCATAAGGATGCCAAGGAAAAGGGAATAAGTATTATTGTTCCATGCTATAACGAAGAAGGAATCATTAATACTTCCATAAAAAGCATGACGGATATAAAGTACAGCAAAGCGGAAGTTATCTATATAAATGATGGATCAACAGACTTGACGATTGATCGCCTTCATAAAGAGCTATTGCTTCGTCCTGTACAAAAGCCTACTAATCATAAGCTCGACTTTAAAAAGGTGTTCCAGCTTTACCAATCTTCTCGTTATCCTAATATACTAGTGGCGGATAAAATTAACGGGGGAAAGGCAGATGCGCTTAATGCAGGAATTGATTTCGCAAGCCACGATATTGTCATCACCCTTGATGCAGATACAATATTGACAGACGATGCTCTTCATATCATTAACCGTACATTTGAAAATGAAAAGGTTGTTGCTGCAGGCGGAATGGCGCATGTACTGCAAACTAAAAACAATGGTGAATCAAAACTTTCGCTTTTAAAGACAAATTTGCTTGTTCGAGCTCAGGCACTTGATTTCTTAAAATCTTTTTATATCAAAAAATTATCACTGTCGCGCTTTAACGGTCTTTCGATAATTTCAGGTGTTTTCGGCATTTTTCGAAGAGATGTACTGATCGAGGTTGGCGGATATCGGTCAACGATTGGCGAGGACATTGATATTACGTTAAATATTCAGCAGTATCTCTTAGATAAAAAAGATAAAAAAGTCGTTTTCCTTCCCGATGCTGTATGCTATACGGAACTGCCTGAAACGTTTAGAGATCTGTTTAAACAGAGGGTAAGATGGCAGAAAGCATTTGTGGACTGTTTTTTCTATTATAAATCGTTCTTAGGGCTGAGATTCTTTAAGAACCCGGTTGCCTTTTTCTATCTTTTCGAAGGGTTTTTAGGAGGAACATTAGGCGTTTATATTATGACGGGTCTGTTTATAGAAGGCCTGTTCAGCGGGATATCCTTATTTGAATTCTTTCTTGTGTTTATCGCGTATATCTTTATTTACGGCTACATTTATAACTGGATTGCAGTCGAAATGGGAGAGTATTACGGATATGATTTTCAGGAGGAAGATACAAAAGCACTTCTCACGACAATCATTTTTGATATTTATATCTTCCGCTTTATCATTATTTTCAGCATCCTATACGGCAGCATCTCTTATTTCTTTAATCGGAAGAATTGGAACAAGGTTGCAAGGACTGGCAGAGAGTATCTATCTGAAGAAGATAAAACAGCTGCCTAAACATGAAAAGAACCCGCAGCGTGCGGGTTCTTTTTTTGGGGCCTATGATACCCAGTTGTTTCTAAGTGCCTTGATGACAGCGGCTGTACGGTCGTTCACTTTCAGTTTGCGCATGATCGAACTAAGGTGATTCTTTACAGTGCTTTCAGAAACGAAAAGCCTGACAGAAATGCTTTTATTGTTATGTCCGTCAGCAAGCAGCTGCAGAACCTCCCACTCACGCCTAGTCAAAATACGGGATGGCAGTTGATCGAAAGTGATATTGCCCAGTTCGGTCAGCTTATATAAGAAGGGGATTAAATCATGATGAACATATGTCTTATTCTTTAATAGA
>NZ_NOII01000066.1:0-8109 GCF_002245695.1 Fictibacillus aquaticus
CCGCACAAACACCATGATATTCTCATGGTGTTTTATTGTACAAGCTTGTTTAAACGGTAAAGGAAGTTTCTTTTCATCAAGAAATAATAAAGTGCTGTAATATACTAGAAGGTTTGATTTGACTAAATTTTCTAATAACCTAAAATAGTAGTATAAAAGTACAGCATATAAGGAGGAATACTTTTATGGAAAAAACGGCTGAGAAACGTTTACAGCGCTCAGAAGTGCCTGCAGTACTCACGTGGAACCTTGATGATTTGTTTGTTTCTGAGGAATCTTGGAAAGCAGCACTGGTCCTTATCGAGAAAGAAGCTGAAAAACTCGAACAATACAAAGGTACTTTACATAATAGCGCAAAAACACTTCTTGAATGCCTAGAAGCACAGGAACAGCTTTCTATGAAAATCGTAAAAGCAGGAACGTATGCTAGCCTGCGTCAATCAACTGACGGTACAGATTCTGTTAACCAGGCAAATTCTGCACTGTTCTCTGCATTAAATACAAAAATTACCGCGGCCCTTTCCTTTATCAGTTCTGAAATATTGGAGCTGGAAGACGGCAAAGTCATGCAATACTTAGAGGAAGAAGAAGGACTGGGCAGCTTTCGCAAAGGATTGTTAGAACTGCTGGACACGAAGAAACACCGTCTCATGCCAGAAACGGAAGCTGCATTAGCCGCGCTTGGAGAGCTTCACGCAAGCCCTTACCGTGTCTATCAGATGGCAAAGCTTGCCGATATGTCCTTTGATCCTGTCCAGGACTCAGAAGGCAATGACATTCCTGTATCATTTGCTTTATTTGAGAGCCAATACGAGTTCTCATCTGATACAGATACTCGCCGAAAAACATATGAATCATTTATCAAGACACTCAAACAATACCAAAATACAATCGCCTCCGCGTACAGTACTGAGGTTAAAAAACAAGTAGCTATGTCCCGTCTTAGAAACTATGATTCTGTTACACACATGCTGCTCGAGCCGCAGAAGGTAACGCTCGAGATGTACAACAATCAGATAGATATCATCTTTAAAGAGCTGGCACCACATATGCGCCGATTCGCTCAGCTGAAAAAGAGGGTGCTCGGTCTCGACAAAATGCTTTTCTGTGATTTAAAAGCGCCGCTTGATCCTGGCTTCAACCCGAAGACAACGTACGAGGAAGCTAGCCAGATTATTCTTGAGTCTCTCAAGGTGATGGGTCCTGAGTACACCGAAATCATTGAAAAAGGGTTTAACGAACGCTGGGTGGACCTTGCAGACAATGTGGGCAAATCGACTGGAGCATTTTGTGCGAGTCCATACGGTGCGCACCCTTACATCCTGATCACTTGGGCTGACAACATGCGGGGTGCTTTCACTTTGGCACATGAGTTCGGTCATGCCGGACATTTTCACTTGGCAAATAAGAATCAGCGTATCATGAATGTCCGTCCATCCCTTTATTTTGTCGAAGCCCCTTCTACGATGAACGAGATGCTCCTTGGCCAATATTTACTTGATAAACATGAAGATAAGCAGATGCGCCGCTGGGTCGTGCTGCAGCTGCTAGGAACGTACTACCACAACTTTGTGACACACCTGCTAGAAGCGGAATACCAGCGAAGAGTATATACACTCGCTGAGAACGGAGCACCACTAACCGCCAAAACGTTTACCGATGTAACTGGCGATGTGCTGTCTGAATTCTGGGGAGATACGGTGGAAATTGATGAAGGTGCAAAGCTGACTTGGATGCGCCAGCCACATTATTATATGGGCTTGTATCCTTACACTTATTCAGCCGGATTGACTGCTTCTACGGCTGCCGCCCAGCTCATCCTTGAAGAAGGCCAGCCAGCCGTTGACAGATGGCTTGAAGTCCTCCGTGCAGGCGGTACGATGACACCGCTTGAACTCATGAAGCATGCTGGCGTGGATATGTCGACGCCAGAACCTATTAAAAAAGCTGTCTCTTATGTCGGAACGCTGATCGATGAACTAGAAATGTCTTATCAATAAAAATCGCCCCCATCTCAAGACTAGATGGGGGCATTTTTTATTTAGCTGCCGCTGTTTTCATCACTCCTTCTGCCAATTGTCTTTCAGCTTTTGCATTTTTATCAAGCAGACTGACTGCTACAAAGACAAGAGCAGAAAGAGGCAGTGAATAAAAGAGCGGATCTACGTGCGTCCATGGAAACGGAAGGAGTGCAGTTTTTCCAAATAATGCCTGCGACAGACCAACTGCTGTCGATTCTTTTAGATGAAGGAACAGAAATCCAAAAATGCTGGCGGCAAAGCCAGTAATGATGCTTGCTGCAGCACCTTTTCTTGTTGCATTTTTCCAATACAGTGCACCAATTAACGCTGGCAGGAATCCAGCCGCACAAATACCGAACCAAAAGGCCGTAGCCTGTGCGATGATGCCTGCTGGCAGAAGATAAGCTAAGATAACAGCTGCAGCCATTCCGATAAGAACCCCAATACGGGACGGATTCAGCTTAGAGCCAAACAAAGAATGAACACCTAGCGTTTTAAGAATATCCTGTCCAAATGCAGAAGCCTGAACATGAATCAGTGATGAGATAGTGGAAATCGCTGCTGACATGAGCGTGAGGGTGAACAAATAGATGAACCACTCTGGCATCATTTTATTGATGAGTATCGGTATGACGAGATCCACGTTGCCCTTGGCTGCCGTTATCGCGATTTCTCCAGTTGTATTGTAAAAATAAACATTGCTTAGAGGGCCGATAACAAAGGCAGAGCCTGTCATAAAGAAAATGAAGACGCCTCCTACAAGAACGGAGCGGTATAATGCTTTATCGTCTTTCACTGTCATACAGCGCATGGCGAGCTGCGGCTGTGCAAGAACACCGATCCCCACTCCCATAATGATGGTACTGACGATCGTCCACCAAAGCGGAGAGCCATATTCAGGCATGCTTGTCCAGCCTTGATGACCCTGTTCGGCTAAAGCTGCTGGAACAAGGTCTTTCATCGCCGTCAATGCTTTGTGGCCGTCGATGATTCCTCCGACTGCATCATATGTGACAAAAAGGAAGATAGCCATTCCGATCAGCATGACAACAGCCGCGAATGCGTCTGTGTACATGACCGCTTTGATACCGCCGGTTATTACATAAATGGCAATAACCGCTGCAAGGATAATAAGTGCAAGATTGAAGTTCATCGAAAGTGACTCTTGCAGAAACCTGCCTCCGCCTATTAGAACAATACTCGTATAAGCAGGCATCAGCAGAAATATCATCGCCCCAGATAAGACGGTAATCATCTTAGAGTTANNAAACGCCACAAAGATTCCAAGAACGATGTTTAAGAAAGAAAGCCATAAAAGTCCCATGCCGAATGTAGCAGCAACCCCTCCAAAGCCTACAATGGCAGACGTGCTGATGAAGGTGGCGCCATAAGAAAGAGCCATTACTGCGGGATGAATGTTCCTTCCGCCAACGAGATAGTCGGACTCAGTCGTTGTTTTCTTAAATCCATAATAAGCGAGCCAGGACATGATGCCCATATAAACAAGACAGACTGAAATGAGCACACCTAAGTTCATTGTGAATCGTCGCCTCCTTTGTTCCACATATAGCCGCCGTAAATCACACAGCCAATCGCGGACAATACCGTAGCCAGCCACACAAACGAAATAACGCCGTCCTCCATGCCAAGCACATCGCATCCTCCTCTGCATTTTAAATGTAAGCGCATACATAAATTACAATGGCAAAATCTTTCCAAGTTTCGCCATTGTATAAATAATTTCTTTTTTAAGTCAGCATTTTCCTGTACAGTTATGCTGCTGTCAGTAAAAAACAGTACTGCGGACCCATTATTATTCATATGGTTGAATAAGGTTAAATCTTTTATCAAGGAGGCTGTGCTGATGTCGCCATCGCGTATTTTGAAATGGGTTACAGGAGGTCTTGAAGCATTGCTAGGCGTTCCAGTGCTTGGAGGATCTATTGTTCTCAGTCTTTTTTGGACGCCGCTCGCCCTAATGCTTGTGCTACATATCATCACTTTTGTTCTGACTAAAAAGGACGGCGGAGCAACTACGGGAAGTATTCTTGGAATTGTCACCTCTTGCGTCGGATGGATACCTTTTGTCGGAATGATCATGCATATTCTTTCAGCTATCTTCCTTATGCTTGATGCTTCAAAAGCAGATAAAGCTGCTGAAGAGACGGCTTAATAGAAGAAGGACGCAAGCCTTAACAGCTTGCGTCCTTTTCTTTATTGGGAAACCTCTTCCCGCTTCTTAAAATCACCATGGTGCGCCTTGCTTTTCACAATAAACACCGCAAGGGAAAGCAGCGCAAATGCTGTCAGATAAACCCCTAATATACCCATATTGGCAAAAGCTCCTCCAAGATCATTTAATGTCAGCACAGAGCGGAAGCCTGCTATGCTGTACGTGAACGGGAGGAATCCGCTCAGCGCTCTAAGGTTTTCAGGAAGCATCTCAACAGGCAGATTAGCACCCGTAATAGAAAGCTGCATGACAATGAAAGCAAGTGCGATAAACCGGCCGATATTGCCGCCAAATGAGGCAAGGAACAGCACGATAGCTGCGAAAGTCAAGCTTGCCACGAATGTAAACATTATGAGAGCGGCAGGATTGCTTACTTGTACGCCGAGTATAACAAATGCCACAATAAGCATTAAAATGGCCTGTAAAATGGCGAGTGTGCCGAGTGTCAAGAACTTGACCGCAAACCAGCTGATTGGTGATGCGAAAGGAGGCTTGTTAAAATTCATGAAGAGAGACAATACAAGGATACCCACGAATATGCCAAGTGAAAGGACATACGGTGCAGTAGAGTCGCGGTAATGCTCGTAGCCGTTCACTTTTTTACCCTCAAGTTCTACTGGAGACGAGAACATTTTGATGTTTTTTTCGTGTGGGCTGAGTCCTCCCATTTTTTCCGCGCCTGACTGAAGGCCGGTTGACAGCTTCTGGCTGCCGTCATTTACTTTTCCAGCGCCGTCATTCAGCTTTTCCGTTCCTGCAGAAAGCTTCTTCCATCCATCATTCACACTGGATGTTCCGCTGCTGACCTGACCCATCCCATTGTCAATTTTCGACGCTCCTGCCGAAAGCTTCTTCCAACCATCATCTACCGCAGCGTTTCCGTCTGAAATTTTGGCTGCTCCAGAGTCCAATCTCGTCACACCTGAGATTAGAGCATTCCAGCCATCATTCACCTTGGCGTTGCCGTCCGCGATTTGCCCTGCTCCTGTTTCCAGCTTAGATGCACCTTGATGTACCTTGGCCTGTCCTGCGGCAAGCTGGCTTAAGCCGTTATAAAGAGCTGCCGTTCCAGGAGCCAGGTTTTCCTCAGCTCCGTCGGCTACTTTGACAGCACCTTCATTTAGAGCCACAGATTTAACGGACATGCTGTCTAGTCCAGCTGAAATCTCTTTCGCTCCGTCCACGATCTGCTGATAATACGGTCCAACCTCAACCGTAGGATTTACTTTACGGTATTGTTCAAGACCTGCGACGAGTTTCTCAGCTCCAGCGGCAAGCTTAGCGGACCCGGCCTTCAGTTTTCCTGTTCCGTCCGCAACTTTCCTGCTGCCCGGAACAAGACGTTCATTCACACCGTCTCTCAGCTCTTTGCTTCCTGCCTGTGCTTTTTGCAGACCGGCTAATACTTGTGACGTTCCATCCTTCAGGCGGACTGCACCGTCATGAAGCTGCATTGATCCATCTGCAAGGCGCGAAACATTAGATGCGCTTCCGTTCAGCTTTTCGAGCAGCTGTCCTGTTCCGTCTTTCAGCTGCTTTGTACCGTCCGCAAGTTTAGTAATATCGTTTTGCTTAGTGGCCAGCGTGCTTGCCAGCTGACCTGTTCCGTCCTTCAGCCGGCTGGCTCCATCGGCAAGCTTTGCAATATCGCCCTTTTTCCCTGATACTGATTCATTTAATTTGGCAGTTCCCTCTCTCAGCTGCGTCGTCCCGTCTGCCAGCTTGGCTGAGCCTTCTGATGCCTTTCCGATCCCGCCTGAAGCGTCTTGCAAACCAGAGAATACTGTTGCTGTATACTGCTCAGTAATGGTGTTTGCCAGCTGCTCGCGTATACGCTCAGTCGCTGTTTTGGTTACTTGTGATGCAAGGAAGTTAAGACCCTCATTCTGTATGTACTCTATTTTCAATTTCTTCGGGTCAGGATCCAGGACTGTCGTGACACGCTGAGAAAAATCTTCAGGAATCTGAATAACCATATAATAATCATTCTTCTCCATACCCTTCAAAGCTTGTGCTGAACTGACAAACTTCCAGCCAAGCGCGTTACCCTCTTTCAGGTTCTTCACGAGTTCATCCCCGACGTTTATCGGCTGTCCGTTCGATATAGCACCGTTGTCATCGTTCACGACAGCAACCGGCAAGTTGGACAGGTTGTCATACGGACCCCATGTTGCCGACAGCAGTACTCCGCCATACACTACCGGGACAAGCAATGCAGCAATAACAGAAAACAGAATTGTTTTACTAGCTGCTAGTTTCGCAAATTCAGCTGAAAGAAGACCAGACACCTTCATACCTTAACACCTCCGAAAACAGTTTGATAAAAATGAATGAGCCGCCATTCATAATGTTTTCATAATATTCTAACAAAATAAATAAATCTACCATTCTCTTAAAAACATGATATACGAACTAATCCCATCTAACCTAAAAGTATTACACGATAATAAATTATTAGTAAGGATTTAATCTGTTTAAGTCTCATGGTAAAATCTAGTTAGTATAGTTTGTGAGAATATTGAACAGATAAAAACGCTGCTGGAAATGTGAGCACAGCGACAGCAATAAAAGTAAAATAAAAAGTTAAAGGCCGTCTGCACGTTATGCAGACGGCCTTTATTCTCTTACGATCAATACGTCACAAGAAGCATTGCGCGAAATGTATTCCGATACACTGCCGATAAAAATCCGCTGCAGCGCATTCGTCCCTGTTGCGCCGCAAATGATCAGATCGGTGCTGTTGAAAGGGGCGATGCCTTTAATGATCTCGACTTTTGGCGTGCCCATGGCGATCTTCGTGCGCACATCCTTTACACCGCGTTCAATTGCTTTTATTTTAAAATTGTTTAATAGCTGATCGGCCCAAGCTTCGGATTTCTCGATAGACTGTGTCCGCAGCCCGCCCGAATACTCCCTCGGAATATTAAGGCTGCTCTCAATAACATGTGCGAGCATCAAGCTTGCTTCGTTGCGGAGAGCTACCGCGACCGCTCTGTCAAACGCTGTCTCAGCCCCCTTCGATCCATCAACCGCTACAAGAATGTTCTTATATACATTCATCGGGATCCCCTCCCTGCTTTTGTTACTTTTATTATACCCTCGGCTATGCAGAGACAAACTGCACAGCCAATATGGACACAGACTCCTTCAGCGAATGATTATAGCAGTCATGGTTTAGATCTAAATCCGCATTTCAACTTTGTACCAAGTAATTATCGGCAAGTACCGTACCCCAAGTCTTCTGAAACAATAAATTAAAGGCTGCCGTTCATCTTGAACGGCAGCACTCTAACTTTTTCTTATTTTACGATCCACTTCGGCCCGAGAATCGTTTGCAGGCGGTAAAAGTTTCCGTATGCAGCATTGACGGTGTATTTGCCTGGATAAAGACTGGCAGAAGCCATTTTAAACCGAGTATCCGGCCGGTCATACAGAGGTACCTTCTGCGTGATGCTTACCGGTTTGCTTATGTGTGTCAGACGCTTTTCCCAGCGCTTATCGCCTTCAGCTGCCATGTAAAGAGCGGCTTTTTTATTGCGTACCCATTCTTCACCAAAGATTGATACAGGCGGATTCGTTTCACCCGGATATGGAGCAAGCTCAAAGGTGAAGCCTGGGCGCTTATACGTCTGGATGAACCAATCCTTGTAGCCGCCTCCGCTCGAAAGCGTTTTATCAGGCGGGATAAGACGGTAGCTTGTCATCTTAGCAAGGGTGTCCCCCATAAACTTGTCTCCGCCGTATGTTCCGGCACCATAGTTAAAATGATAGTACAAGATTCTTCCTGCTGTATGATAGGATGCTGTCACTTCAGGGCTTACGAGTCTTGTGAGATTATAAGCAGCTTTTGTTTCG
>NZ_NOII01000066.1:8152-8442 GCF_002245695.1 Fictibacillus aquaticus
GTCATCGGAATAAACCAGATTGATGTGTTGTTCAGTACGTTTGCAACATTGTATCCGTCCATTGTTGCTTTTGCTGTGTACTTTTCACTGTACTGGTCGATCATCTCCATGACAATATTAGTTGTCAGCCATTCTCTAGCGTGATGCGAAGCGTTATACATGACTGTCGCGTCTCCCCTGCCAAGCTTTACAGCCCAGATATCGCGGCCATACGGAGATTTCCCTAATGAGCGGTACTGTACCAGTCCTGGATATTTTTGAGCCAATGTTTTAATATTGCTTGTCATCGT
>NZ_NOII01000067.1 GCF_002245695.1 Fictibacillus aquaticus
GCTGCCGAAAACAAACTTTATGGCGGTATTTAACGATAATGGATACATTATGTGCGGTGCGCTTGACGTTGCCCTTCTAAATGACAAGCTCGCAGACAGAAAAATTATCGCCGGCCGTGCCGTTGGTGTCAGGACGATCGAACAGCTGCTCGACGCGCCGCTCGAGTCCATCACGCACGAAGCATATGCGATCGGCATTGAAACCGGGATGAAGGGCCGCGACGCTCTTCTGAAAATGGTATAAGAATTTGAGGATAGCCCGAGTTGGGCTGTCCTTTTCTTTTGCAGTTTGCGATGTTACGATAAACACAAGAATAAAAGGCAGGAGGACGAAACATTGAAGCAATACTTGAACTTGCTGCAGGACATTTTAGACAACGGAACAGTGAAAGAAGACAGGACCGGCACAGGTACGGTCTCGGTTTTTGGCCGCCAGATGCGGTTTAACCTCCAGGAAGGCTTTCCTGCCGTTACGACGAAAAAGCTGCATATGCGCAACGTTATCCACGAGCTTCTCTGGTTTTTAAAAGGCGATACGAATATCGCGTATTTAAAAGAAAATAACGTCAGGATATGGGATGAATGGGCAGACGAAAACGGAAATCTCGGTCCTGTGTACGGCTATCAGTGGCGTTCTTGGACAGGCCCTGATGGCACAGTGATCGATCAGATCGCTAATGTCGTGAATGATATCAAGAATAACCCTGACTCAAGAAGGCTGATTGTGACCGCGTGGAATCCGGCTGACGTCCCGAACATGGCACTTCCGCCTTGTCACTTGCTGTTCCAATTTTATGTGGCAGATGGAAAGCTGTCTTGCCAGCTGTACCAGCGCTCGGCAGACACATTCCTCGGTGTGCCGTTTAACATCGCATCTTATGCGCTCTTGACCATGATGATGGCTCAGGTGACAGGGCTCGAGCCTGGCGATTTTGTTCATACAATCGGAGACGCACACATTTACAGCAATCATATGGAACAGGTGAAGCTGCAGCTGTCCCGCGAGCCTTATCCACTGCCGCAGATGAAGATCAACCCTGATGTGAAGAATCTTTTTGATTTTACTTATGATGATTTCGAACTCGTCAATTACGAGAGTCATCCTCATATAAAAGGGGCGGTTTCCGTATGATCTCATTCGTCGTCGCCATGGATCAAAACAGACTTATTGGCCGGAACAACGAGCTTCCTTGGCATATGCCAGGAGATTTGCAGTATTTTAAAAAAGTAACGATGGGAAAACCGATCGTGATGGGCCGGAAAACACATGAGTCGATCGGAAGACCTCTGCCAGGACGTGAAAATATCGTCATGACAAGGGATGAGAGATACGAGGCGGATGGCTGTACAGTCGTATCGTCTGCTGAAGATGTTCTTTCCCGGGACGATGAAGAGATGTGCGTGATCGGCGGTGCAGATATCTTCCGCCTGTTCATGCCGCATGTGAAGAGATTGTACATCACGGAAATATATCATGAGTTTGATGGCGATACGTATTTCCCGGTTTTTTCAAAAGAAGAATGGAAAGAAGTATCCCGTGAAAAAGGAATAACAGACGAAAAAACGGTCCATCCTCATGATTTTGTTGTATACGAAAAGAAAAAGTAAAACAGTTTTCAGCTGCTGATCTCAAATCGGCAGCTTTTTATTTTAGAGCTGTTAACTTTTGTTTGTAAAACCCTTCTTGACTGCATACATATGAAAGAGAGAGGGGGTTATCCTTTTGTTGAGACGCCGGCGAAAGTTCAGACTGCGGAAGGGGCCGCTTCCTATACGGTATGTACTCTCACTGAGCATGATTATTTTCATGCTGATGACGGTGCAAGGCTTATGGATCGTAAACAGAGGAATTGAACCGACCCTTATCCATATAGCGGAGACAAAAACGGATGAGATTGCATCACAGGCTATTAACGAAGCCGTAATGAACAAGATTGTAGAAACTGGCGACATGGACAACGTCGTAAAATATGTAGAAAACAGCAAAGGGGAAGTGATTTCGGCTTCCATCGATCAAAAAGTCGTAAACCGTATCATGTCCCAGGCAGCATATATAGTGCAGGCGTATCTGAAGGACATTGAAGAAGGAAGAATCAGTGACCTCGGGATGATGGAAGATGACGACGGAGCTATGCATGAATATAAGAAACATCCTGGCCTTGTTGCCTATATTCCTCTTGGCCAAGCGACTAATAACGCACTGCTTGCCAACCTCGGACCAAAAATACCGGTCAAGTATACTGCGATCGGCGATGTGGATACAGATGTTCAGGAAACGTTTGAAGAGAAAGGCATCAACAACATTAAACACAACGTCAATATCATCGTAAAAGTAAAAGTAAAGATTGTTATCCCGTTCGCAACAAAAACGGCAATCGTAGAACGTCCGATTCCAATCGCTTCCTACATCCTGCCAGGCGAAGTGCCGCAGTACTATAATGATTCTGACAGCGGATCAGGATCGATACAGCCATCCGTTCCGCTTGACCCAAACAAGAAAAAAACGGATAAAAGCAAAGATTGAATTAAGGGGTACGGTACCGTGATAATTATCACGGTACCGTACC
>NZ_NOII01000068.1 GCF_002245695.1 Fictibacillus aquaticus
CACGTTCTATAATGTCATAAAAGAATATTAAACAAAACAAAACCAGCCTGATGATCAGGCTGGTTTTGTTTTGTTGTTTCCACTTTTACTTCCAAGAAAATGTTAGCCAAAACTTGGCCCATGAACAAAACCCTTCTTTTGCTTCCCCGTATTTACTTCGAAGGAGATGTTAGACAATATACCGTCCAAGAACCAATTCAAAACCCGCAAGCATAATGCTTGCGGGTTTGTGGATTTTATTTAATCATTCACAAAAAATGTTCCCGTACAGATCGTTTCGGCAGGACCGGTCATCAGCACATCTCCTGCTTCTGTCCAGTTAATGATGAGGTCTCCTCCAGCCAGGTGCACTGTGATATCGTCTCCACGATGAGCCTTTCCGTTTAGCACAGCGGCCACAGCGGCGGCGCATGCACCCGTTCCGCACGCTTGTGTCACTCCAGATCCGCGCTCCCAAACACGGAAGTGCATCTCTTTTTCTGAGACCATCTCGACGAACTCGGCGTTCACCCATTCCGGGAACATCGGATCCTTTTCGATCACAGGACCCAAAGTCGTGAGTGGTGCATCCTGAATATTTTCAATAAAAAACACGGCATGCGGATTGCCCATCGATACAGCGGTCATATCCAAACGCGAGCCGCCAAAAACCACCGGCTCGCTTACCACTTCTTTTTCGAAGCCAAGGAGCGGCAATTCAGAAGGCTTCAACCTTGGTTTCCCCATATTAACCAACACTTGCTTTACGATTCCGTCTACCTCTGTAATTTCCGCTGTAACAAGTCCCCCAAGCGTTTCAATCTCAAAGCTTGTGTCAGATACGATGCCATTTTCGTATGAATATTTGGCTACACACCGCAGACCGTTGCCGCAATTCTTAGCTTCTGATCCATCGTTGTTGAATACCCTCATTTTAACTGGAGCGATTTCAGAAGGACATATGAGGATCATTCCATCAGAACCGATACCCGTGTATGGGTTTGAAACTTTCCGCGCCAATTCTGGCAGTTGTTCTTCATTCAAACGCTCTTCCAACATGTTTACATATATATAATTGTTTCCAAGTCCATGCATTTTCGTGAAATTAAAAGTTCTCATGCAGTTCTCCTTAACGGTTCTCTCTCAGCTTTTCATCCGCCCATAAATAGTCATCATCCGCTTTTAAAATCGTAAGCTTGCCATAGCAGCAAGGCATAATTAGGAGCTGTTTGATTCCTTCCTTGGCAAGTTCCAAAGAATCTTCAGAAAAAGAAGTGAGCACACTGGTTTTCCTGCAGAATGGGCATTCCTGCAAGTATATATCATCCATCGTTTTTTCATATGGCCACGTGTTTTCAAAAGTAAGCATGCTTTCCCCTCCTTCAAGCACTGAAAAAAGTGCATTATCATTCACATTTTTTATGTTCTCAAGTATAATGGGATTTGTAATACAATACAATAGCGATCCATCTTCGGGGCAGGGTGAAATTCCCGACCGGCGGTATTTGAAGATTCCCTCTTCATCAGCCCGTGAGCTGAACGTTTTCTAGTTAAACGTTTTGCTGATCTGGTGCAATTCCAGAGCCGACAGTATAGTCTGGATGGGAGAAGATGTCGGTGCACGTTTTGAAGACCAATCAAGACGGGGCCTTAGCTTAAGTGTGCATTCTTGTTTAATAAGGATGCTTCTTTCGCAATGCCCGCTGACGAAGACACTCTCCCTTGACGATTAGTTCAGTCAAGGGTTTTTTAATGTCAGAAATCAGCTGTGCTGCATTTGAAATCAGAGATGGCGCAACACACAAAAGGAGAGATTTCAATGCAACAAGGGAAAGCAAGAAAAATGGTGGCAGTCTCTATGCTGAGCTCCATCGCGTATTTACTTATGATGCTGGATTTTCCGTTTCCAGGACTGCCGGCATTCTTAAAAATCGATTTTAGCGACGTGCCTGCACTGCTCGCTGCCATCATCTTCGGTCCGCTTGCCGGCATAGCCGTAGAAGGCATCAAGAACCTTCTGCACTATGGTATTCAAGGCAGCATGACAGGTGTACCTGTCGGCGAGATCGCCAACTTTATCGCAGGTTCATTATTCATCATTCCTGCTTCATATTTTTTCCGTAAGTATAAGACAATTAAAGGCTTGTCTATCGGCTTAGTAGCTGGGACAGTATTGATGACGTTCATGATGTCATTCTTAAACTACGTGATCATCCTGCCTGCTTATACTTGGTTCCTGAATGCCCCGCAGATGACTAGCGGTGCAATGATTGAAATGATTACGGCAGCTATTGCTCCGTTCAACCTTATAAAAGGAATCATCGTTGCTGTCTTGTTTTTAGTTCTGTTTACCCGCTTGAAGCCGTGGATAATCAGACAATCACAGCAAGCTTAATATATAAAATCATACCGCCTGTCCTTGTGGCAGGCGGTATTTTCGTGCCTGAACAAATATAAAAAAACAGTGCCGGCATTCGCTTGGCACTGTTTTTTTATATTTATTATTAAAGGATAAACATTCCTGCAACCGCACCACTTAGAAGGTTCGCAAGTGTTGCTGCGATAACAGCCTTCATGCCAAGCTTCGCGATATCTTGACGGCGGCTTGGTGCCATTGAACCAAGTCCTCCGATCAGCATAGCGATAGAAGAAAGGTTAGCAAACCCGCAAAGCGCGAATGAAACGATCGCTACTGTTTTATCTTTAAGTTCAGGAATCTTTGGTGCGAACTCAGAGTACGCTACGAATTCGTTCAGTACGAATTTCTGTCCGATAAATGTACCTGCTTTAATCGCTTCGTCCCAAGGAACACCGATAACAAATGCGATCGGCGCAAACACATACCCTAGGATGCTCTGAAGCGTGATATCTGCTCCGAACCAGCCGCCGATACCGCCTAAAATACCATTAAGAAGACCGATCAATGCGATGAATGCAAGAAGCATTGCTCCGACGTTTAATGCGATCTGCAATCCGTCTGAAGCTCCGCGTGCAGCAGCATCAATTACGTTAACTGTATCTTCATCACGCTCAAGCTTGATCTCACCCATCGTTTCAGGCTCTTCTGTTTCTGGCATCATAAGCTTAGCCATTACAAGTCCTGCTGGAGCACACATAAAGCTTGCCGCGATCAAATAGTTAAGCGGTACACCAAGGAGATAATAGCCGACAAGTACAGAACCCGCAACAGAAGCAAGTCCGCCGACCATTACAGCAAACAGTTCAGACTTTGTTAAACGGCTCATATAAGGACGGATAACAAGCGGAGCTTCTGTCTGTCCTAAGAAAATGTTAGCTGTTGCGCTCATCGACTCTGCTTTACTTGTACCGAGAAACTTAGATAATGCACCGCCCAAAATACGAACGACCCATTGCATAATTCCAAGGTAATACAATACTGAAATCAAAGAAGAGAAGAAAATAATTACCGTTAGAACTTGGAAAGCAAAGATAAATCCTTTTCCTTCTTCCGGAATCATGCTTCCAAATAAGAACGTGATCCCTTCATTTGCATACGATACAACATTAGAAACACCCGTTGACACCGCTTGCAATGCTTTTTTGCCTGTCTCCCATTTAAGAACGATCAAGGCGAATGACACTTGAATAGCCAGCGCGCCAAGCACTGTGCGCCAGTTAATCGCTTTCTTATTAGAAGAAAGCAAATATGCGATGCCGAGAATAACCAGCATTCCGCCAATACCCCATAAAATAGACATCATCTATTCCCCACCCCTTATACAATTTAGAAAACGCTTTCTTTTTCGTAATAGTTGTCAGACTTCTCGACAACTGACCTTTTAAAAATAAACAAAAATCGACAAAAAAGCAATGCTTTTTTCTCTAGTTATTTTTCCCAGTTGATTGTTTCTCATTCTTTGGCCCTAATAAACGGTATAAAAAAACACACACCGTTTTCAAAAGGTGTGTGTTAAAACATCGGATTTTCATCTAAAAATTGATATATGTTACTGACGAGTTCATCAGGTGTTTCTCCTGTAACTGTTTCGCCGTTAACGAGCGCAAAAAGCGAGCGCGAGCATTGTCCGCAGTAACCAAGGCATCCATACTCAATTACATCAAGATCATAGTCCTTCTCTAGCTGCTCAAGTGCTCTTTGTGAACCGTTTGCCAGGTTGCTTATGCAAAATTCTATTATAGGCTTCAATCTGTCATCACCTCTTCATCATTCCTATCCTATCTTTTTCCTTTGCCTCCGTCAATTTGAAAGGCCTGAAACACCCCTCTAATTCGACAAAAAGTGGTTGTGAAATCGTCTTGAAGTGCTATACTTATTACTGACTGAAATATGGAATCGGTTTCTTTTTTTATGTTGTCTGTGAAAGGGTATACAAACCATACAGGATTAAAGATGTAACAGAAAAGGGGAAATGCCTCATGAAGCAACTAGTAATGCTAGGCGGAGGATATGGCAACATGCGCGCTTTAAAGCGTCTGCTCCAATCATCCAGCCTTCCGGAAGACATCCAGCTAACACTGATTGACCGCGTCCCGTACCACTGCTTAAAAACGGAATATTACGCACTTGCAGCGGGAACGATTTCCGACCATCATATCCGAGTTCCTTTTCCGGACCACCCTCGCCTGAAAATCGTATATGGCGAAGTGACGGAAATCCAGCTCTCTGAAAAAGCTGTCCATTTACAAG
>NZ_NOII01000069.1 GCF_002245695.1 Fictibacillus aquaticus
AGTGACGGAAATCCAGCTCTCTGAAAAAGCTGTCCATTTACAAGGGCAAGATCCTATTTATTATGATGATCTTATTGTGGGTTTAGGATGCGAAGACAAATATCACGGTGTACCTGGAGCGCAGGAACATACGTTAAGCATCCAGACGATCGACAAATCAAGACAGACGTATCAAATCCTGAACAATCTTCCTGCCAATGCGGTTGTCGGCGTAGTCGGTGCTGGACTTAGCGGAGTTGAGCTTGCCTCTGAACTTAGGGAAAGCCGCCCAGACTTGTCCATCAAGCTTTTTGACCGCGGCGAGATTATCCTTCCTGCTTTTAAAAAGCGTTTGAGCAACTATGTACAGAACTGGTTCATCGAACACGGTGTCGAGGTCATCAACCGCTCAAACATTACAAAGGTTGAAGAAGGATGTTTGTACAACCATGATGAAAGAATTGACTGCGATGCTGTCGTTTGGACAGCAGGAATACAGCCTAACCGCATCGTAAGAGATCTGGATGTGGAAAAAGATGCTCAAGGGCGAGTCGTTCTTTCTCCATATCACCATCTTCCAGAAGATAACAGTGTTTTTGTTGTCGGTGACTGTGCAAGCCTTCCGTTTGCACCGAGCGCCCAGCTTGCTGAAGAGCAGGCTGAACAGATTGCTGAAGTGCTCCTCGCCAAATGGAATAACGAAACGATGCCGGAGCTTGACGAAATTAAGCTTAAAGGTGTCATGGGATCTCTCGGCAAGAAAAGCGGATTCGGCACGATGGGAACAGCGGCACTTATCGGCCGCGTTCCACGATTGCTGAAATCGGGAATTCTCTGGCTTTACAAATATCAGGTATAACGCAAAAAAAGTCTGATCCTCATAAAAGGTTCAGACTCTTTTTTTTGCTTTTACCACCAAAGAGGGCGGAATCGTCTTACTCCCCAGAAAGGAAAACCAAACACGCCAAATCCCGGATAAACCCATGGGCCGACGAAGAAAACCCGGCTGTCCCTTTCCGTCTCACCCTGCATAGCAAGATACATGTTGTCGTTGTCAAAACTATGCATCTTGCCCGTGTATACCTTGCCGTCCTGCATCTCTATCTCGACATTTCTGCCCATATGTGTCTGACAGAGCAAGTGGAAATGCTTATGCTGATGGGTATAATGGATGCCATATGGAACAGATGATGATTCTCCGCAGC
>NZ_NOII01000007.1 GCF_002245695.1 Fictibacillus aquaticus
AATTCCTTACCTATGCTTTTGTTCAGTTTTCAAAGAACTTTTTTAACTCGTTTGTTTCAGTGCCGCTCGTTTTGGCGACTTTATTACTTTACCACGCCACCACTTTCGTGTCAACAGTCTTTTAAAAAACATTTTCGTTTGTTTTATCTAGACCGTCACAAGTAAGAAGTTTTCCCGGCGACGAATAATAATATACCACCTATTTTAATCTTAGGCAATAGGTTTTTCGAAATAACTTCAATAAGTTTTAGTTATTGGTCTTTTCGCTGACGAAAAAGCCTATTCTTACTAGTCTAAAGCCTTTGATGAAGGTTAGGAACCGATCAAAGCACACCCGATTTGCTGCAAAAAAAATCCCTTACAATAGAAAAAACCGCCACAAGGACGGTTTCGTTCTATATAAGTGTTTACTTCTCAGAGTGGCGCATTTGCGGGAACAGCAATACGTCACGAATAGACGGAGAGTTCGTAAGCAGCATAACGAGACGGTCGATCCCGATGCCAAGTCCTCCAGTAGGCGGCATGCCGTACTCAAGAGCCTCGATGAAATCGTCATCCATCATATGTGCCTCGTCGTTTCCTTCTGCACGTTCCTTCAGCTGGTCTTCGAAACGCGCGCGCTGATCGATCGGGTCGTTCAGCTCTGAGAACGCATTAGCGTGCTCGCGGGCAACGATGAACAGCTCAAAG
This sequence comes from Fictibacillus aquaticus, assembly GCF_002245695.1. Lineage (GTDB taxonomy): Bacteria > Bacillota > Bacilli > Bacillales > Fictibacillaceae > Fictibacillus > Fictibacillus aquaticus. The sequence continues at coordinate 691 of NZ_NOII01000007.1, forward strand.
CGGTCCGTGAAGCGTCCATCTTCTGGGTTCTTCTTAGCTAATGGCGAAATTTCAACCGGATGTCCGTAAACGAACGTAGGCTGAATAAGCTTTTCTTCAACGAAGTGCTCGAAGAACTCGTTCACAACGTGACCATATGCCATACTGTCTTTTACAGGAACACCGTGTTCTTTCGCAAGAGCACGAGCATCTTCATCAGACATGACTGGCCAGAAGTCAACGCCACATGTTTCTTTAATAGCGTCAACCATGTGTACACGGCGCCATTCAGGCTTCAAATCAACATCGTACTCACCGTATTTTACAGTTGTAGTACCAAGGACTTCCTGTGCAATGTGTGCGATCAGGTTTTCAGTCAGGTTCATGATGTCGTGGTAATCAGCGTACGCTTCATACAGCTCGATCATCGTAAATTCTGGGTTATGTCTTGTTGAAACACCTTCATTACGGAAAACGCGTCCGATTTCATACACTTTTTCCATGCCGCCGACAATAAGGCGCTTTAAGTGCAGTTCGATCGCGATACGCATGTAAAGCTGCATATCAAGAGCGTTATGGTGGGTGATGAACGGACGTGCAGAAGCACCGCCTGCGATCGCATGCATTGTTGGTGTTTCTACTTCCAAATATCCATTGTCATCAAGATAACGGCGCATTGCGCGGATGATCTTGCTTCGTGCGATAAATGTATCTTTTACTTCCGGGTTCATGATCAGGTCGACATAACGCTGACGGTAGCGCTGTTCTACATCTTTCAAGCCATGGAACTTGTCTGGAAGCGGGCGCAGTGATTTTGTGAGGAGTTCAAATTTCGTCGCTTTGACAGAAAGCTCCCCTACTTTTGTTTTAAATACTGTACCGGTTACACCGACCCAGTCGCCGATATCAATCGTGTCAAAAAGGCTGTAAGCTTCTTCGCCTACTGCATCCGTACGGACGTAAATCTGGACTTGTCCAGTTAAATCTTGAATGTGTGCGAAACCAGCTTTACCTTTTCCGCGCTTCGTCATAATACGGCCTGCAATTGTTACGCTGACGTTTTGGCTGTCGAGTTCTTCTTTTTCTACATCTCCAAACTGTGACAGCAGGTCTCCAGCCATATGGGTACGGCTAAATTTCGTGCCGAACGGGTCCATTCCTTTTTCGACTAAGCCTGCCAGCTTCTCTCTGCGCACTCTTAGCAAATCGTTTAATTCTAGTTCCTGACTCATGAAAACACTCCTACCTTCTGCAATTTTGAATATCTACTATCCTATAAGAAATGCTGTCTTCTTCCGGAAGTTCAGCATGTATGACCGCATTTACCGGTTTTCCTAACATCGCCCTGGCAACGGGCGAAAGGGCAGAGACGCGGCTGTGCAAATGGTTCGCTTCAAACGGATGAACGATCGTCATGGAAAAGCAGTCCATGAATTCCTGTTCCTGCAGCGTCACGAAAGAACCAAGTTCAACAACATCTCCCTGCTCTCTTATGTCAGGCATCGTTACAGCATCATCTAATACTGCGGCGATTTCCTGAATCCTCTGCCTCATCAGCAGACGGCTTCCGGACTCGGCCGTGTTTATTTCTAGCGTTAGTTCATCAATTTCCTTTTTTAACATCTGGATGCCTTCTTTAGTAAGCATGATTACATTAGACATGCTCATCTTCCTTCCATCATTTTATACAATGATGCGGTATCCAACGTTGTACTTTCTATAGTGCAATAAAAGCCAGATGTATATCTGGCTGGTTTGTTTCTCTAGCTGATTTTTTGCTGCTGCTCTTCTATCTGGTCCACGTATTCGTATAACAATGAGCTCATGTCTTCTCTTGTAGACATCTTGTTGATCTCGTTGCGGACATTCCCTGTCTTAGGAAGACCTTTTAAGTACCACGCTGCGTGTTTCCTCATCTCGCGCACTGCTACATCTTCACCTTTCAGTTCGATCAGACGGTCCATGTGCAGCATGCAGATGTTCATCTTTTCACGCGCATCAGGCTCTGGGAGAATCTCTCCGTTTTGCAGGTATTGAACAGTGCGGTACAGCATCCACGGGTTGCCGAGCGCTGCGCGTCCGATCATGACGCCGTCAACGCCGTACTTGTCGAGCTTTTCCTTTGCTTCTTGAGGCGTAGAGACGTCCCCATTTCCGATAACCGGGATGGAAACGTTCTGTTTAACTTCTTTAATGATATCCCAGTCTGCGAAGCCTTCATACATCTGGACACGTGTGCGTCCGTGGACGGCAACAGCCGCTCCGCCAGCACGTTCTACTGCCTGCGCATTTCGCACGGCATAAATATGATCCTCATCCCAGCCGATGCGCATTTTTACCGTGACCGGCTTTTGCACAGCATCGACTGTCGCTGATACCATCTCATAGATTTTGTCCGGATCTAGAAGCCATTTCGCGCCAGCATCACATTTCGTGATTTTAGGAACGGGGCACCCCATGTTGATGTCGATAATGTCGGCGTTCGTATGTTTATCTACATACTTCGCTGCCGCAACAAGAGATTCCCGCTCTCCGCCAAAAATCTGGAGGCTGAGCGGTTTCTCGCGCTCATCCACATATAGCATCTTTAGAGACCTTTCGTTTTCGAGAAGTATCCCTTTGTCACTCACCATCTCCGCGCACACAAGACCTGCGCCGAACTCTTTCGCGATCAGACGGAAAGCCGGGTTGCATACCCCCGCCATCGGGGCGAGAACGACAGGATTTTTTAACGTAATATCACCGATTTTGAGCATTTTTCACCTCTATCCTTTTAACACAATAAAAATCTATCTATTTGCCGTACTGTTTGTAAGTTCTTCTTCTGAGATGTTGAGTATATCTGCAATTTTCAGCAGCAGCTCTGGCTTTGGCTTTCGGCTGCCGCGTTCAATTTCTCCTAAAACAGATACGGAGATCCCGGCGCTTTTAGCGAGACCTTCCTGTGTATGGCCTTTTAGCTTTCGGTAAGCCCGGATGCGCCTTCCCATTTTATCTTCTTCCAAATGCGTACACCTTCTTTATCTTTCAGCTCGCAAAGGGCTTCTGAAATTGACATATCCACTCCAGGAATCTGAAGATCTGAAGCGATATCGCTGAGAGGGATAAGTACAAACGAACGCTCGTGCATTCTCGGATGAGGCACATTCAGCTGTCCGGTCTGTATACTTTCACTATTATACAATAAAATGTCAAGATCTAAAGTTCTAGGTCCCCATTTTTCTTTGCGTTTTCTTTCCAGTTTCAGCTCTATCTCCTGAGCTTTTGCTAAAATCTGATGCGGATCGCAGTTCGTTTTGAGCAAAAGGGTTAAATTTAAAAAGGCAGGCTGATCGGTATAGCCTACCGGGTCTGTCTCATAAATAGGAGAAACACGCTGAACCGATATATCCGGATCAGCATCGAGCAGTTCTATCGCCTTTATTAAATACGCTTCTCTGTCGCCGAGATTTGAACCGGCTGATATATAGACGCTATTCATTGCGTGACCGTTTGATCTCTACAGCAACGGCATCGTAATGACCCGGAATGGGAGGGTCTGGTTTGATGACTTTAACTGTAACTTCTTCAATAAGAGAGAACCGGGCAAGCAGTGAAGCCGAGATGTTTTCAGCAAGAGTCTCAACGAGCTTAACCGGCTGGCCCTCCATGATCTCCTTCACCACGCTGTAAATCTCCCCATAGTTCACACTTTTCTCAAGATCGTCCGACCGTCCCGCTTCACGAAGATCAACTCCTGCGGCAACATCGACCTCAAATCGCTGGCCAAGCTTTGTTTCTTCGGCAAAAACACCGTGATAGCCGTAAAATTTCATGCCGCTCACGTAGATTGTATCCATTAGTCCTGCCTCCTGCCGAGCATCGCATCCATCATTTTAGCCATCCTGGCGATTTCTTTAACATCATGCACGCGTACGATCGTACAGCCGCGCTCGATTCCAAGACAAACTGTCGCACCTGTCCCTTCCATCCGCTCTGTTACAGGAAGGTCGAGTGTCTTGCCGATCATCGATTTTCTTGATGTTCCGAGCAGCACAGGATAGCCGAGTGCCACGATTTCATTGAGCCGCCTCATCGTTTCAAGGTTCTGCTCATACGTCTTCACAAATCCGATGCCTGGATCCAAGATTATGTTCTCTGGTTTCACTCCTGCACCAGCGGCGATAGCGATACTGTGCTGCAGATCTGCGATAACGTCCTGCATAAAATCTTCATAATCCGTGTTATCACGGTTATGCATCAGAATAATCGGCACGTCGAGTTCAGCAGCAACGTCCGCCATATCTGGATCTGCTTTCGCACCCCAAACGTCGTTGATGATGTGTGCACCTGCTTTAATTGCCTGTCGTGCGACCTCCGCTTTATACGTATCGATAGAGATCGGCACTGACACCTCTCTTGCTAGAGCTTCAATTACTGGAATGACCCGTTTCAGCTCCTCTTCCAAGCCGACTTTCTCCGCTCCAGGACGGGTTGATTCTCCGCCCACATCAATAATATCAGCGCCGTCAGCTACCATTTGCTTCGCATGTTCGACAGCCGCTTCTATCCGGTTGAACTTGCCGCCGTCTGAGAATGAGTCGGGCGTGGTGTTCAGAATGCCCATTACATACGTCTTTTTAGAAAAATCCAGTGTATAAGGTCCGGCAGTTATCTTAGAGGTTTTCATTAAAACCGTTTCAGTCATGGTGGTGTCCACCCTTTCTTAGTTCGTCCATTGAAAGAAGGCTGTATTTGTTTGCATCATATTTTCTCTGTAAAAACTCGGTCATCTTCCCGGCACTTCCCGGAAAACGGGTGCCAGCAAACGAACAGACAGGCACGATTTCCTGAATCGAATTAGTCAGGAACACTTCGTCCGCCTGCAGAAGTTCCTCTATTTTATAATGCCCTACCTCGGCTGGAATGTTGAGCGTGTCCGCCAATAGGAGGATAAACTGTCTCGTGATGCCGTTCAGAATACCTGTGCTGACCGCAGGAGTGAAAAGAGTGCCGTCCTTCATCCAAAAGATGTTGGACACGCACCCTTCTGCAATATCGCCTTCTTTTGTCAGGAAGAGACCTTCTTGATTCAGAGGATCAGCCAGTTCTCTTTTTCCGAGGATGCTATTTAAGTAATGATGAGACTTGATCCGCTCATTGCCTTCAGGTGTGTTTCTAGCCGTCTTCAGAAGAACGAGTTCTTTTTCTGCAGAATACACGCCAGTCAGCGGTTTTCCATAAAGGATTACCGTTGGATGTTCATAGCTCCCCGTCTGCAGGCCGATCTCGCCTATTCCTGCTGAAACGTTAAACCGTATATACGCATCTTCCCATCCGTTTTTCTGCAAAAGGTCCCGTACAAGCTGCGCGGCTTCCTCAACAGCGAACGTTTTAGAAATGTTCAGCTCTTCAAGTGCCTTGTTCAGCCTGTTGATATGATCCTCGAGCAAAAAAGGATGGCCGCCGTATGTTCGAAACGTCTCAAACACGCCGAGTCCATACATGTAACCATGATCAAATGGCGAAATAACGGCTTCTTCTTTTTTGACCAGTTTCCCATTTAGACTGACATACATGGTTCACCTTTATAAGCCGTAATAAAATTACGCAGCAGCTGCATCCCCTCATCCGTCAAAATGGACTCAGGGTGGAACTGGACGCCTTCAATCGCGAACTCACGATGGCGGATTCCCATGATCTCGCCTTCTTCTGTCCAAGAAGTAACTTCAAAGCAGGATGGCAGCGTTTCTTTCTTCACGATAAGCGAATGGTAGCGCGCAGCTTGGAACGGCTGACTCAACCCGCTGTATACGGTCTTCCCGTCATGATGAACCATAGATGTTTTGCCGTGCATGAGCCGTTCTGCGCGGATAACGTCGCCACCGAAAGCCTGGGCCATCGCCTGCTGTCCTAAACATACGCCGAAGATCGGGATCTTACCGGCAAAATGCAGGATCGCATCCATGCTGATGCCCGCTTCGTCCGGTGAGCAGGGTCCAGGGGAAATCATGAGAAAATCCGGATTCAACTGCTCTATCTCAGCTATTGTAATTTCATCATTTCGCTTAACGATCAGCTCTTCGCCAAGCTCTCCTAAATACTGTACAAGATTGTAAGTGAATGAATCATAGTTATCGATCATTAAAATCATGACATTTCCCTCCTTGGATACTCTGCTTTCATCTCGCTCTCCTCTTTCGCGCGCCAAAGCACTTCCGCTTTCTTCAGTGACTCTTTGTACTCGGCGGCAGGCTCAGAATCGATCACGATTCCCGCTCCTGCCTGCACATGCGCGATACCTTCCTTAGCTGTTATCGTCCTGATGACGATATTCATTTCCATATCACCATTGTAGCCGATCCATCCGATCGAGCCGGTATAAAGCCCGCGCCGGACCGGTTCGAGTTCTTCGATGATCTCCATCGTCCGTACTTTCGGAGCTCCTGTAATCGTGCCTCCAGGAAAAGTCGCCTTAAGGCAGTCAAACGCATCCACATCGTCCCGCAGCTTGCCGCGGACATTTGAAACGATATGCATGACGTGAGAGTACCGTTCGATCACCATAAACTCGTCCACTTCCACGGTTCCGTATGCACACACCTTGCCAAGATCGTTTCTCTCAAGATCGACAAGCATCACATGCTCTGCCCGCTCTTTTTCGTTGTTGATCAAAGTCTCTGCGAGCTCAAGATCTTCCTCTTCCGTCCGCCCGCGCGGCCTGGTGCCTGCGATCGGCCGTGTAGAAGCTGTTTTACCTTTCTTTTTCACGAGCAATTCAGGAGATCCGCTCACGATTTCAAAAGACGGTGCTTGAATGTAACTCATATATGGTGATGGGTTAATCCGGCGCAGCTCTTTATAAATGCTGAACGGTTCGGTCATGAGCGGCTTTGACTGCCTTACTGACAGGTTCACTTGAAACACATCACCCGCAGCGATGTACTCCTGAATCCTCTCAACTGCTTCCATGAAGGATTCCTCTGTCATCGAAACGAAAAGTTCATCAGGATTTATATCATCCTTTACGATAAATTGTTTTTCCGCAAGATCATCCGCATCACAGCTTGTCCACCTTTTTACAAGGTCGTTCAGCCGTTCATTTGCACTAAGTTCATTGCCGAAGCGGTCATTCACGATAATCCACAGTGTTTCTGTTTCATGCTCATAAACGAACACATCATCGAACACGTAAAAAAATAAATCCGGCATATCCAAGTCATCTATCGCAGTTTCCGGCAGCTTTTCGATCTCTCTTGCCACATCGTAGCTGACGTAGCCGATCGCTCCGCCCGCAAACTCTGGCAGGCCGTGAACCGGATCACTTATATAATCAGCGAACCAATTTTTCATGCTGTCTAGCAGAGGACCTTCTACCTGTGTTGTTCCTTGCTTGTCGATGATTGTCAGCATATTGCCTTTGCCCTCAAGAACAGCGAATGGGTTCATGCCCATTATCGAATACTTGCCCGCCCGGCCGCTTTCAAGCAGCACCCGGTGCTCCTCATGCTGTGATACCTGCTCGAATTTATTGAACCAGTCATTGCGACCGATCATTATCGTCTCATACACCGTGACCGTCTGCTTCACTATTCATACACTCCTAAAATGAAACTTCTGCCTATATTGTACATGAGGAGTGCCGATGGTAACACACCTTTAACAAAAACAAAATGATGGAAATATGTTCGCAGCTACTTAAAAATCAATTCTGTTTCTAAAGAAATCAATGAAGCGGTTGATCTCCGTTTCAGGCGCACGCTTTCCGCGGGGGCGTGGCGAAAAGCAGAAACGGCTCGTTCAGCCCCGACCAGCAAAAGGGAAAGGGGGCCGGTAAGTCGCTCTTTGACTTATTGGACACTTGCCCTTTTGACCTCGAGGGGCTAGCCGTTTTCTGCTGGACAGGTGAGCCCCTTTGCCGCTGCGCGGCCTAAAGGGTCTCACCTGACCGCTCGTCCCCCAGGATAAGGAAGGCTACGTAGCAAGACATCGCACGAAGAAAATGTGCCTTTCATTTTCGAGGAGTCGGCACCTTCCACTCCGATCAACTTTATCAATGATGAATTCAAGATGATTATGTGAATGTTATTGAAGTTTAATCCGAAAAATTTCTAATGTATTTGTCTTTGAAGCTTACACCTCTAAGACAAATACATTGAACTTTCCCATCCACCCTAATGAAAAAAAGCCCCCGCAGAGGCTTTTGAGCTTTATTGATCTTCAAACTGATATAGCGGTGTGCTTAGGTAGCGTTCTCCGTTACTTGGGATGATCGCGAGTACTTTTTTCCCTTTACCAAGTTTTTTCGCGGTTTCGATAGCAGCATAAATAGCTGCGCCTGAAGAGATTCCTCCGAGCAAACCTTCTTCTCTAGCTGCGCGGCGCGCGTATTCAAACGCCTTATCGTTCGACACTTGGATCACTTCATCGTAAATATCCGTGTTCAGGATGTCCGGAACAAATCCTGCGCCAATTCCCTGAATTTTATGAGGACCAGGCTTTCCGCCTGAAAGAACCGGAGAATCCTGCGGCTCAACTGCGACGATTTGGATGCCAGGATACTGATCCTTCAGCACTTTGCCCGCTCCTGTAATCGTTCCGCCTGTTCCGATACCCGATACAAAGGCATCCAATCCGTCAGGAAACTGCTTTAAGATTTCCTGTCCTGTTGTGGCGCGGTGGACCTCAGGATTGGCTTCGTTCTTAAACTGCTGAGGCATGAAGTAGCCCTTTTCCTTAGAAAGCTCCTCAGCCTTGCGGATCGCGCCGCCCATTCCTTCAGGTCCAGGAGTGAGCACTAATTCAGCTCCATATGCGCGAAGCAGGTTTCGGCGTTCCATACTCATCGTTTCAGGCATTACAAGAACACTCTTGTATCCTTTTGCAGCAGCGACCATTGCTAATCCTATCCCCGTGTTGCCGCTTGTTGGCTCGATAATCGTGTCGCCCTCTTTAAGTGCGCCATCTTTTTCTGCCGCTTCGATCATGGCGAGAGCAATCCTGTCCTTAACACTGCTCCCTGGGTTCATGAACTCTAGCTTCAAATAAATGTCCGCTACATTTTCGTCAACGATTCTGTTCAGCTTTACTACAGGTGTTTGACCAATTAGCTCTGTTATCGATTGTGCCACTCTTGCCATTTTCACCACTCCTAAAACCGAGTATTTTTATTGGATAAATTGTATCAATTTTAAAAGAAGACTGTCAATTTTAAGAAACTGAGCGATTTCTTATTCATCATACGGCATTAAGGCTTTTTTCATGCCTACTCACCATATTAAAAAAGAACCCTAAGCTGGGCTCTTTACTTTGCTTCTTTTTGAAGTTCTCTTAATTCCTCATCTGTGAAAACATAAGACGTGCTGCAGAAATGGCAATTCGCCTCTGCCTCACCGTCTTCGTCAATAATGGCCTGCAGTTCATCAGCACCTAAGCTGATAAGCGCACTCGCAAATCGTTCTTTTGAGCATGTGCACTGAAACTTTACAGGGCTTTTCTCAAGAATTTTTACGTTTTCTTCGCCAAGTAGCTCAAACAAAATTTCTTCAGGCGTAAGGCCCTTATCGATCAGCTTCGAAATCGGCGGTATCGCTTTGATTCTTTCTTCCAGAAGATCAATCACTGCATCTGCCGCATTCGGCATAACTTGAACAACAAATCCGCCAGCAGCTTTAATAGTGTTGTCCGGATTCACCAGCACACCAACACCTACTGATGAAGGCACCTGTTCCGATGAAGCAAAGTAATACGTGAAATCTTCTCCAAGTTCACCTGAAACGAGCGGTACAGACCCGGTAAATTTCTCGCGCAGCCCAATATCTTTAACGACCGATAAAAATCCGTCCCGCCCGACAGCACGCGCTACATCCAGCTTGCCTTGGCTGTTCAGTTCAAAGTGTGTCTGCGGATTAGTAACATACCCGCGCGTCTCTCCAAGCGTGTTAGAATCCACGATAATCACACCGATCGGACCGCCGCCTTCGATTTTCACGGTGATCTTATTATCTTCACCTTTAAGCATCGCGGCCATCATCGTCGTTGCCGTCATCGCCCGACCGAGGGCAGCTGACGCGGTCGGCCATGTGCCGTGGCGTCTTTGCCCTTCGTTTACCATATCTGTAGTGCTGATCGCATAAGCTCGAATCTGCCCGTCAAACGCAAGTGCTTTTATTAAATAGTCGTTCATGAGGTTACCCCTTTAATTCCTGTTTTTTAAATAGATCATTAGCAGTCCCTTTAATGTTAGGAACGGGTCAACAATATCGATCAACTCACATTCCTGTGCGATCAATGCCGCCAAGCCGCCTGTCGCAATGACTTTCGGCTCTGTTTCCGACTGCTCTTTCATTCTTCTTACAATACCCTCAACCTGGCCGACATAACCGTACACGATACCCGCCTGCATAGCATTTACCGTGTTCTTGCCGACAATGCCGCCCTCAGGCTTCGCGATCTCGATACGCGGCAGCTTAGCCGCCTTGGTATAGAGCGCTTCTGTCGAGATGCCTATTCCCGGTGCGATTGCTCCGCCCATATACTGCTTATCTTCGTTAATATAGCAGTAGGTAGTCGCTGTCCCGAAATCAACGATTACAAGCGGACCGCCGTATTCATGGATAGCCGCAATCGCGTTTACAATACGATCAGCTCCCACTTCTCTCGGGTTTTCATATTTTATGTTCAGGCCTGTTTTGATGCCAGGGCCTACTACTAGAGGCTTTAAGCCGAAATATTTTTTGCACATGCGCTCAAGTGAGAACATGATTGGAGGCACTACAGAGGAAATAATAATGCCTTCTATGTCTTCCTTTTTTATGTTCACGTGACGAAAAAGATCCAGCACGAGCATACCGTACTCATCCTCTGTCTTCTCACGAGATGTTGCTATTCTCCAGTGGTGCTTAAGTTCATCGCCTTCATACAGACCTAAAACAATATTCGTGTTGCCTACGTCAAAAACGAAAATCATCGCTATGTCCCCACTTTAACTTAATAATCTCACTTCAAATAAAATACCACACCCAGCCGTTCCTTGCACGCAGGCTGACTTCCAAAAGATTATGAAAGACAAAACTTGTTTTCTTAATCTATGTTGTTATTTAAGAACTCAAGGAAGCAGTTGATGGATTCAAGATGATTATGAATCTGTCCCTGTATTGCTTCGGAGAAGAAAACTAAGAATCAGAAAGCTCTTTTACTTACGCACCTCCCACAGTTCGCTTCGTTGAAAATGTTAGCTAACATCGCCTGAGAGCAAAACCATCTTTTGCATCAGCGCTTCCCGTAGTTCGCTTCGATGAAAACGTTGTAGACATCGAAACCTATAATTCCCCAAAACCAAATCCCTGTCTAAGAACCTAACCATTCAAAAATCTGATAAGTCCAACCAATTTCAAAAACCAAACAACAAAAAAACCGCCCCATCAAAAGGGCGGCTTTGCTTATGCGTCTTTATTGTTCTCGTCTTTCTTATGAATCGTTACTTTAACGTCATCAGAAGAAGTAGAGATTGTTTTGGAATCAGGAAGCTTGCCTGTGTTTACAAGCGCTTTGATTTGCTCTTCGTCCAGTGTTTCTACTTCTAGAAGCGTTTGGGCGATGATTTCGAGCTTTTCGCGGTTGTCTGTCAGGATCTGCTTACAGCGGTCGTAAGATTCTTTAACGATGCGCTGGATTTCCATATCGATTTCGTGAGCGATTGCATCACTGTAGTTCTGTTCGTTGTTAAAGTCGCGTCCAAGGAATACCTGTCCTTGAGAGCTGGAGCCGAACTGCATCGGTCCGAGTCTGTCACTCATACCGAATTCGGTTACCATGCTGCGCGCGATTCCGGTTACACGCTGGAAGTCGTTGTGTGCCCCTGTACTTACTTCATTGAACACGATCTCCTCTGCAACACGTCCGCCTAGTAGGCCGACGATCTTGTCGAGAAGCTCAGGCTTTGTCATGAAGTAGCGGTCTTCCTTAGGAAGCATTACTGTATATCCGCCAGCTTGGCCGCGCGGAACAACTGTTACTTTGTGAACCGTATCTGCACCTTCGAGAACAAGACCGATTACAGTATGGCCTGCTTCGTGGTAAGCAACGATATTCTTTTCTTTTTGAGAGATGACGCGGTTTTTCTTGGCCGGACCGGCAATAACACGGTCGATCGCCTCATCGACATCTTCAAGTTCGATCTTTTTCTTATTAGAACGGGCTGCCACAAGAGCTGCTTCATTCAATAAGTTCTCAAGATCCGCACCCGAGAATCCAGGAGTACGCATCGCGATTGTCTTCAGGTTTACTTCTTCCGCTAAAGGCTTGTTGCGTGCATGAACCTTTAAGACTTCTTCACGGCCTTTAACGTCTGGACGGTTAACCGGAATCTGACGGTCAAAACGTCCCGGACGAAGAAGTGCCGGGTCAAGAATATCAGCACGGTTTGTCGCAGCGATGATGATGATTCCTTCATTCACGCCGAAACCGTCCATCTCTACGAGCAATTGGTTCAGCGTTTGTTCACGCTCGTCATGGCCTCCGCCAAGACCAGCGCCACGCTGGCGTCCAACCGCATCAATTTCATCGATAAAGATGATACAAGGTGCGTTTTTCTTAGCGTTTTCAAACAAATCACGAACACGAGATGCACCGACACCGACAAACATTTCTACGAAGTCAGAACCTGAAATCGAGAAGAACGGTACGCCGGCTTCCCCTGCTACTGCACGGGCTAAAAGCGTTTTACCTGTACCCGGAGGTCCTACAAGAAGAACCCCTTTAGGGATACGGGCACCGAGTGTAGAGAATTTGCGCGGATCTTTCAGGAATTCAACTACTTCCACAAGTTCCTGCTTCTCTTCATCTGCGCCAGCTACGTCTTTGAACGTTACCTTTTTCTTCTCTTCGTTATAGAGCTTTGCTTTGCTCTTTCCGAAGTTCATCACACGGCTGCCGCCGCCTTGAGCCTGGTTAAGCAGGAAGAAGAATAAGATAAAGATAATAACAAACGGAATGATGGATGTGAAGAACGTCACCCAGCCGCTAGTCTGTTCCTGTTTTTTCAGGTCGACTTTCGCCGTTTTTGCCAGCTCTTTAATTTCGTTAAAATCATTAAGAGGTGCATTTGTCTCGAACATCTTATCTTTTGGATAGTTTTCGAGCTTTCCTCTTACAATGTACACTCCGCCCTCAGGCTGGTACTGAATGCTTTCCACTTGGCCTGCTTCGATATATTTAACGAGCTGGTCATAACGGATCGGCTGCACTTCATTTTTCGTTCCATTAAAGAAACTTACTACGCCCACCACGACTAAGAAGATGAGCAAATAAAATATAGTATTCCGGAAGATTCGATTCATCCCTTACCTCCTCAACAGACAATAAGCATGCTATTTGGGAAAATTAGTGCTTCCTGTTTTATTTATTCTCATAGATCTCCGGCTTTAAAACTCCGATATACGGAAGGTTTCGGTAGCGTTCGATATAATCGAGACCATATCCTACTACGAATGCATCAGGGACGATAAATCCGGCAAGGTCTGGCTTAATATCTACTCTTCGTCCTGTCGGTTTGTCGAGCAGCGTTACGATCTTAACTGATTTTGCCTTACGGTGAAGGAAAAGCTGAACCAGGTAGCTTAGCGTTAATCCACTGTCAATAATATCTTCGACAATGATGACGTCGCGTCCTTCAAGCGACGTGTCTAAATCTTTAATTATTTTGACTTCACCTGAAGAAACTGTGGAAGCACCGTAGCTGGACACTGCCATCAGATCATATTCAAGGTGAATATCCATCCGCTTGATAAGGTCTGCCATGAATGGCAGCGCACCCTTCAGTACTCCGATTACAAGCGGAAACCGGTCTTTGTATTCCTCCGAAAGCTGTGCTCCTAATTCCTCGATCTTTTCTTGGATCGCTTCAGCGGAAATTAAGACCTCTTTCATTTCATTATGCATGTTGACAAGCCTCCTAGACGTCCTGGCAATATTTTCGAAAGTGTATGGCAAACCACTTTTCCGAATGTGCGGGCTTATGAGCGCTTATTAGGGCAGAATGCTTTAGCCCCGGCAGCCATAGAATATTTCCTTCAGCATCTTCTACAACCGGCCAGATGTTTCGCTCGGTCTGCGGAATCTTACTGTCAATGAAAATATCCTTCAGCTTCCGCGACCCGGCCATCCCGGACAGTGTCATTCTGTCACCAGCCCGGCGGCTGCGGACTGTAAGCGGCAGCTTTACCTCTTCACTCGCACATACAAAAACATCTTTTCCTCTGTCGATAGAGGCCGTTTCCAGCATTTCTGCAGACAGTTCGCCTGCCTCAAGAACAAGAACTCCCGGAATGGGAATTTCGTAACTGAAGTCTGCATGTTCCGCCTCTTCTGCAAATGTGAAAAGGCATGAATCATAGGATTTTTTCACCCTTAAGCCTGATGGGAAATGAAGGATTCCTGATGGCTGCACACTGTTTAGCAATGCTAAAAACGTCTCTTTATGTAATGAGGAAAGAGATGAAGGGATTTGTTTATACAGATAGTTCAATATTAGAGTAATCCCTCTTTTTTGTAAAGGAATAGGCATTTTCAAAAATGCTGGAACAGACAGCACGCATTCCTTCTCTGCCAGTACTGTTAAAGCTTCTGATAGGGCAGATTCCGCCTGCTTCATCATGTACGTTTCATCTTCTGAAATAGTTTCACTAAATTGCTGAAACCTCTTGTGAACCGACGGATTTTCCTGTTTCAGAAACGGCAGTACGGCTTGCCTGTAGCGATTTCTTGTATATTTCCCGCTCTTGTTGCTCGGATCATGCACAGGCTGAATATCGTTCACCTCACAATATTGCTCGATTTCAGCCTTTGTTATACAGAGAAAAGGGCGAATAATCTTTCCGTCAGTAAATTTTCTTACGGCACGGATTCCCGAAAGACTCTCTCCCTCGCTTCCTCTGACAAGCCTCATGAGAATCGTTTCCGTCTGATCGTCCCCATGATGCCCGAGTGCCAGCGCCTCTGCTCCGTACATGTTCATCACTTCAGCAAAAAAATTGTATCGCAGCTCCCGTGCTGCTGATTGAAGCGGCTGCCCTGTCCTTTTCATATGCCCCGCGACGTCTAGAGTCTGTCCAGCGAAGATAATATCTTTTTCCCTGCAAAAGCTTTCTACAAACCGGCATTCTGTAGCAGATTCTTCGCCCCTAAGGCCATGGTCGGCAGATGCTGCGATAATCCGCAGCTTGCGGCTGTGCGAGAGCTTCCAGAAATAGTGCAGCAGAGCGAGCGAATCCGGCCCGCCGGATACTCCGACCACAACGGTACGGACAGAATCGAGCATTTTATGTTTTGATATAAACCGTTCGACTTCTTGCAAGACTTTCTGCTCCTTTACGTCTTTTCCACACATCATAACAGAAACTCGGGCTTCAGTTCGCTTACATCGTCTGTCCGATCATATAAAAAAGATAAAGAATAGAAAAAAACGTAAATAACAGGACGGTCTCAAACGCCCAGCTTTTTTTCTTCTGCCTTCTCACCTGCCTGGTCGTTTGCTGAGGAGAAGGTTTTGCGGTGCTTGCAGCAGGCTTTTTGACAGGCGGGGATTTCTGAGAAGGTGCCGGCTGCCTGTCATGGTGCAGCAGCAAAAGCAGATCATGCTTCATCTCTTCCGCACTCTTATATTTTCCTTGCAGCGCTTTTTTGATTATACTCTCGTAAGGCTGCAGCTTACCCGATTTTCGCACCGCTTCAAAAAGCTGCCGCGAAGGCTCAGCTTTCTTTTGAAACCGTGCCGGGTACGCACTGTTGATCATGATCATCGCAGCAGAAAAAAGGTCGTAGGATGGCTCTGCTACTCTTGAGCCCAGCCCCCAATAACCTCTGTCAAAAAACTCGGTGTATTCTTTTATCGACCTTCCAAGCTGGGTGGTCCCTCCGACGTCAATCCATCTGATCTTGTACGGCGGTCCTGTCACGAGAAGGTTGTCAGGCTTCAGGTCTCCAAACGCCCAACCCGCTTCATGCAGTTTCTGCAGGCTGTTCAGCAGCTGAAGTATGATGATTCCGAACCACTCCGGCCCGTTTCTGTCTAAAAACTCGAACACATTCTCGCCCTTTAAATAATCCATCACATAAAAAGGATAACGGCCGCTCGTACTGTTCCAGTCGTCCACATCGATTAAAGAGGGCCCGAGGACAATACCCTGGACCCTTGAAAAATGCTTCAGCACGTTTACTTCTGAAGTGATCGACATACTGTCATGGCCGATTTTCAGCGCAACAGAACCTCGCGCACTGTCGGCTAGATAAACAGCACCTGTCGCACCGTACCCGAGCAGCCTTCTGATGGCATACTCGTTATGGTGCCACTTGCCTCTAATTCTTTCACCTCTGACTAAATTACATACCGGATTCTTTGAAATATCCATCCCTTGGTTCATCATCACGGGAAAGCAGTCCTCTCTTTGAGCGGCGGCTCTGGAAAATGGATATCGCTTCCTTGATCGCCGGTCCGGTCGGTGTGATGCCCCCAAGTTCTACTTGGCTCAGCATTTTCGTAACCGATTCAAGCCTGCTTGACCAATCCATGAGCAGCTCCGCGTCATATTTCTTTCCTGGGAAAACACAGACAGCAAACTGGTTATCTCCTATTCTAGAATTCAAAGAGATGGACAGATCCAGCAGAGACTCCTGGACTGTCGCCATCTTATCTTCCATACTTCCTGAAGCATCAATCAGCAGCAGCACCTCAAGGTCCATTGTCTCACCGAGTTCATCGACGACCTCCATCACTTCTCCTCTTTTATCAGGAGGAAGGTCATCGAGTGTGCTTTTCCCGCCTAATATTTGCTGCAGCTCGCCGTTCACTACACCCTGTATCGTCTGTGTCATCGCTTTTCTCGTAACCATCTGAACAGTCTGGGAAAGCTGCTTCGTATACACGATCTGGCTGATTCCTCCGCCAGCTGAAGCGATTTCTTCTACCTCTTTTAATCCTTGTCTATGATACTCTGGCATGTTTTCATTCAAAACACCGATTACATTGACCGTGATTCCCTGCTCGCTGGCGAGTGCCGCCATCGCGACCGGATCGCTCCCCTGATTTGAGCATCCGTCCGTTATAAGCAGAATCTGACGAAGTGTTCCTTTTTTACGCATCATCATTTCCCCTTTCACCAATAGATTTCTTATCACCATCCTTGTCATTCAAACGTTTTTCTATACTTGCTGACGGTGCAAAAAAAGAGAGAAAAAGCGGAGACCGCTTTTTCCCTCTAGTTCGCATGCTTTCGATTAATGTTGATTTTCGGATAATGCGGGATGACCGACCACTTTGGCGTGTTGCGGTTGATTTTGATGACAACGACCGTCATATCATCCTCGATCTGGTTATGGCCTGTCCTCACCACTTCCTCCATAAGCAGATCCGCAATTTCCTGAGGATCTTCCGTTTCCATCTCGCGGATTTTCCGCTTCAGCCATGCATCGATGTTTTCAATATGCTTCGGTCCTTCGTAAATACCGTCACTCATCATGATGAGGAAATCTCCTGCTTTCAGCTGTTCGCTCACGACTTCAACGTCAAAGTCATCAATGATGCCCATCGGCAGGTTGCTCGCTTTGATCATATGAACCTGATCGGCGCGCTTCACAAAGCTAGGAGTAGAACCGATCTTTAGGAATTTTACCGATGCATCCTGCAGATCGACCATCGCAAGATCAAGTGTAGAGAAGATTTCATCTGTCGTGCGGAGTGACAGTATCGAGTTAACGGACTTGATCGCAACCTCTTCATCAATGCCTGACTGTAGAATTTTTCGCAGCAGCTGCAGTGTTTCATTGCTTTCCTGGAACGCTCTCTCGCCGTTGCCCATCCCATCTGCGATCGCAACAGCAAATTTACCTCCGCCGAGTTCAATCATCGAGTGGCTGTCGCCAGAGAGCCACGCACCGCCTTTTGCAGCCGATGCGATACCTGTTTCGACCACATACTCTTTAGCTGATCGGAACGTGATATAGCAATAGCCGTTCGGGAAATTAGCGCACTCTTCTTTTGCGACGAGGATCGTCTCTTCCAAAATATCCGATAATAACGGCGCGATGATTTTCTCCCCAACACCGCCGCCTCCGCAGTACGGAATGCTCAGTTCGATATCAACGTTAGATGCTTCAAGGCTGTACACTTCAATATGAGCGATGTTGATGCCCGCATTATATAAGGTGTCTTTAATCTGTTCTTCCTGAATTTGATGGTTCTCCTGTTCGCGCTGAATTTCCTTCGCGAAATTGCCCATTACCTGCGAAACGCCCATAAGCTGATCGGCCACGAGACGCCTGCTTTCCTGCACCTGCTGCTTCAGCTTCTGGCTCGCTTTGAACTGCGAAAGCTCCTGAAGGATCAGGTCGCTCACCTTTTTATGCTTGATGCAGTGAACCTCCCACTCCCGCTTCAGTTTCCTGTCGCGGATTTCTTCATACATTTCCTGTTCGGTCATGATCTGGTTCATATAATCATACGTTTTATTAAAATTCGCTGCCCAGCAATGCTCTTTTTTGAAGCAAGTCTGGCATGTTTTTTCCGTAATATTGCTTAAGAACAGATCAACCTCACGCGTTCCGTCTTCTTCTTGAGCCTGCATGCCTGCACTCGTAAAGGAATGAGACAGCGCCTGAAACAGAGAGGAGAACTGCTCTACTCGGTTTGCGGTCACATCGCGCACCTTTTTTACATATTGCTGCTGTTCATTCGAATACTCCCTTGATCCCGGGATATATTTTGATATCGTTGAAATGGCCGCCTTTGGAGTGATTAAAAACAGAGCGACCGCCGCAAGTGATTCGAGGACTGCGGGAAAAAGGGCTTCTTTTCCTTCTCCATAGAGCCCGATCATGACAGTGGCGATAAGAAGCCCTAGGCCAACGCCGATCTTCTTCCCTTCTTTCAGCAATCCACCAAGCAAACCTGAAAACGCCAGCAGACTCATCTGATACAAGCTGGCAACTTGAGCAAGGCTCAAGATAAGGCCGGTCACAACGCCGACTGTGGAGCCAATCGCTGCTCCGCCGGTAAAAGCAAACATCAAGACAAGATATCTTGAAACAATATGTTCCACAGATAAGCCATACATGACCCATCCGATCGTTCCAGTCATAACAGATGCAAGCAAGATCATCAGACAGACAATCTCTTCGTTTTTTAATGACTGCGGAACCCGTTTCATCGTTAATAGCGGTATGCTCTGCAGGAAGATTAGGGTCAGAACGAGACTTAATCCCGCCTCTACTAATCCTGTCATCACATCGCTCTGTTCAATCGTTCCCGTAATCGAGGTGAGGGCCATCCTCGCCCCGATGCTCGAAATGAACACCAAGATCGGCAGCATCCCAAGCCTGTTTTTAATGAACCGATCCCCCGCTTTCTGTAAAATCGCATAAATGATTAAACCTGCGAGGATAAAAATTGCGTTCGCTGGTTTATGTGAAAACGTTCCTGCCAGCACAGCCAGCACAGCAATACCTGTCCGTTCTTTTTTTAATACAAAAACAGCAGCTGCAAATGGCAGCGCGAACGGAGCCAGCTCTGATAATATGAGAGCCCGTCCAAGCAAAAAGCCGATTCCAAACAGCAAAATGCGCCAGTTCAAAAAGATCCGGCTCACGAGATTGAGCCATTTTCTGCCTGTCTGGTACGCTGCTGTTTGAGACCTTTCAATCCACGCCATTCCCCGAATTGGTTCCAACACTTCCTGTTCGAGCTTCTGCCACATCCCCCACACCACCCGTTTCGTTGTATTGTGCTTTCGATTATAACGCGGCGGCATTTGAATATTTTGTCAAAACAAGAATGGGTATTCCAAAAACTTCTCGACGAATTCTCGCAATATCGTTAGGGAGACACGAAAAGAGGAGCGGTGAAGGTAAAAAAGCAGGGAAATACGAGGTTATTATCCATATATCGTTTTTTTGTGACGTGATTCATAACTTTAATTTAGGGATTTAGGGTGAAATTTGTTTTGTTTAGAAAAATAAAAAATTGGTTATACACTGACCGGTTTATTTAGCTAGACCCGTAAATTTGGATTTTGACCCGTAAATCTAGAGTTCGACCCGTAACCACTTAAATTAGACCCGCAATTTCCCGTTTAGACCCGCAAATCCTTAGAATAAGTTCTTCTTGATAGCTTCATTCCAATATCAAAGGAGATAACCGGTTTCTGGCTAACTCCCACCTTGTTTTTCTTCTTTATTTACCGAATAGTTGCTCTTAATGAAAAAATCCTTAAATTTAAACATAAAAAAGCACCTCCATCAGGAGATGCTTGAATGTGTGTTTATGTAATGGTGACCCATACGGGATTCGAACCCGTGTTACCGCCGTGAAAGGGCGGTGTCTTAACCGCTTGACCAATGGGCCGTTGTCTTTAAAAATATGGTAGCGGCGGAGGGAGTCGAACCCACGACCTCACGGGTATGAACCGTACGCTCTAGCCAGCTGAGCTACACCGCCATATGTAAAAGACACAAGTAGTATATTACTAGATACGTCGAATACTGTCAATAACTCTTAAAATAAAAATGTATTCTGATAATTTAAAAGGTCTTAAAAGAAAATATAGCACTTGGTGCAATAAGGAGTCGAGTTGAGTCTTTCTACCTCTTTATTGCATTTCGGACAGACAACATGCGAGCTTTCCTTTCGCCGCCGTTCTTCTGCCAGCCGCAGAGCGTAGCTTCGGAGAGACAGCATCACGCCCATTAAAAGGATACACAGGAAGATTACCATACAAATCCGCCTCATCTTTTTTATAGTGTCCCAAATAAAACATAAAGCCCCGGGCAAAATCCCGGAGCTTTCAATATGGTATGAGCATTGCAATGTTTAGAACAGCAAATTACCCTCGGCGTGCGCCGCGTCCGCCGCGTTTTGATTCTGTCTGGCGCTTTAGCGTGGACAAGCGGTCTTCGCTGTCTTTGAGGAACTTGCTTACTTTATCCTCAAACGTCAACGCTGTTGGCTGATGTCCGCCGCGGTTATTTGGTCTGCGGGATTTTTGGAATCCTCCGCCGCCGCCACCGCCGCGATGGCTGTGGGTTGGAGCTGCGTTTTCTTTTGCCTTTTTTATCGATAAGCCGATCTTACCGTCCTTCTCGATATTCATGACTTTTACTTCGACTTGGTCACCAACTTTTAAATGATCGTTGATGTCTTTCACATAATTGTCCGCTACTTCACTAATATGAACAAGTCCGGTAGTACCCCCTGGCAGCTCAACAAACGCCCCAAAATGAGTAATTCCTGTAACCTTCCCCTGCAGCTTGCTGCCTACTTCAATTGACATGCAAAAAATGCTCCTCCTTAAGTAATTTCAATCCATTTTATTATACATTCGAAAAAATTGTTGTGTCAATCCGACTTAGATTCCGGAAGCTTAAAGATTGTCTCTCCCGGTTTGGACATAAAGAAGTCTCGACGCAAAATTTCTCCGATGTATTCCACATCATTTAGTTTATTCACTTCATCCTTAAGTTGTTCCTTTTCTTTCCGGACTGTTTTGAGTTCTTGCTGCAATTCCTTTTCTTCCTGTTTTTGCTCATCAATCGTGGAAAGCTGGCTTGCTATCGTTGATACAACAAAAAAGGCGAGGAAAGAGAATACCGTCAAAAACACCGTCAGGCGCCGGTAAAGGCCGCGTTTACGTTTTGCCAGCACTTTCTGCTGAAGCTCTTGTTCCTGAACATACCCCGAATGAATCTCCGTTATCTTTTTCGGACGCTGGATCATCTTTTCCCCCCTTCCAAGGGTTTTATTACTTTTTGAACCATGTTACTGCTTTATTCCATGCCGAACGCAGAAACCCTGCTTTCTTGGACACTTTATCTTTAAAAGTATACCATGTTTGCTTCGGAATGAAACTCCATATCAGCAGCCCTGTCCATTTAAAGGGGAGAAAAATAATTTTAAGCAGCGAGAAAGCGATGCGCCATACCATATTCAAAGCCCACATAATAATTGCAAGCAGCAAGGTGAATATCCACTTGATCGGGTTGACCACTAAAACTTCCAGCAGCCTCTTAATAAAACGAAGCACTGCGGCCACTATTTGAATCGTCCGCTCGAGTATCCGTTTATACGTCTTTTCTAAAAGGGCTTTGTAAGCTGAAAACCCGCACAGAAGGGCAAGGAATATATAAAAGCGGACTTCAGCATGATTGACCTGCAGCAGCACATAGAATACAAGAAGCGCCTGCAGCACCCAGAAAAGAAAGTCATTGATAAAATGAAACCAATTCCATTTCTTTTTTTCATGCAGAAAGCGCCCGTAAGTATCCATGGCCATGCCGATCCAGATGCCCATCGCAACCATGCTGAGGATCGTCTGAAACTGCACTGTCAGCGTCATTTGAATAGCTTGCTGAAAAATCCTTTAGTCTTTTCGCCGCCCTGCTGCTGGTCTAAGTACACGAGGTCAAAAATCTTCCCCTCGATTGCAACCATGCCCGACTCTACATTCAGATTTTTCATTTTCAGATTGCTGCCCCTAATAGCAAGAAAGCCCATCGATGTCTCGAGCAGGAACTCTTCGTTATCAAATGATTCCACATGCTTGACCCCAGTTATCTCAAGGGTCTTTCTGCCAATCATTTTCACATCATGGCCCGGCAGGCTGTCTTTCTGCCCGGAAGATCCGTATTCATAATATTGGTTCATCCGCTTCCCTCCTCTTGTCCGTACATTTATATGAGACAAGGGTGGAGGTTAGAACAAGCCTGGTGTCATATTAAATTTCGTAAAACTTTGTCGCTTTTAAAGAAATCAGAGAAGAAGTTGATCTCCGTTTCAGGCGCACGCTTTCCGCGGGGCAGGCGGTGAGCCACTCGCCGCTACGCGCCATTGAGTGTCTCACCTGACCGCTTGTCCCGCAGGAGTCGGCACCTTACACTCCGATCAACTTTATCAATGATGGATTCAAGATGATCAAGCAAGCGCATGTGGTGAATATGCCAGCCATAGCATTCGAACCTAAAATCAACATCTCTGATGGATTTGACATTGAAGCTTACACTACAGCGGCAATTCTACTGAACTTTTTTAACAAAATGAACTATCTTTAGAAAGCAGCCGTTCCTATATGTTAATTAGGAGACTTACAATTTATGTTAAAAGTTGTATGATATAGAATGTGTGAGGTGGTCAGTAATGGAGTTATTCGAGATTAAAGTGGCTAAAAAAGGTGAACATCTTCTTATCAAGTGGCAATTATCCAAAATCGAGATACCATTATCAGATATAACAGATGTGGTAAATGATGATACATATGCTGGAGAAGAAAAGTCAGCGATTAGGATTGGAAACCCGTATGGCAATACTGATAGAGTGGTAATCAAAACTTTGAAGGGGACTTATGTGCTGTTCACCAGCATTGGTGGTATGCGAGATAAAATTTTGTCATTTATGGCTGCTTAAAACAAACAGGGGGTCCGGTACTGTGTGTACCGGACCCCCTGTTTTGTTCTTTTATTCAGCCGTTTTAATGCTTTCTTCACTGATGACGGAATACATGCCCTCGGCATCTTCCTTGCGGGTCGTTTCTTTTAGTTCGTTGATACGAACTTTAACCATCTTCTGACCGAAGCGGATTGCAAGCTCATCTCCCACTTTTACGTCGGAGGAGGCTTTCGCTGTCGTACCGTTGATGGCGATACGGCCCTGATCTGAGATTTCCTTCGCCACGGTTCTGCGTTTGATGAGGCGGGAAACCTTCAGAAACTTATCAAGACGCATGATTACTTAACAGCTTCTTTCAGCTTGTTGCCCGCTTTGAATGCTGGAACCGTTGAAGCAGGAATCGTGATTTCTTTTCCTGTTTGCGGGTTGCGTCCAGTGCGGCTAGCGCGCTCGCGTGTTTCGAATGTGCCGAATCCGACAAATTGTACTTTGTCGCCATCTTTAAGTGCAGCTGTAATTTCGTCGATCACACCATTTACTACGGCTTCTACATCTTTCTTTGTAAGACCAGACTTCTCTGAGATATTTGTTACTAGTTCATTTTTGTTCATTTTAAAAGACCTCCTTTAGTTTCTATCAAATGATTCGTGTTAAACCGTTGAAAATTAAGGGTTTCAACTGATTCTCGGAACATAATTCTCTATTTTTTAATAGATTCCTTCTTATCTTCAATAAATTTCTTTCGCTTTGTTCCATAAATCGTCCATTTCCTGCAAATCCGAGTCTTCCGGCGTTTTTCCTGCCTTTTCAAGTTCATTTTCAATAAAACGGAATCGGTTGAAAAATTTTCGGTTTGTCGCTTGCAGAGCTTCCTCAGGATCGATTCCGTTGAACCTGGCAAGATTGACGACTGCGAATAAAATATCGCCCATCTCCTTCAAGCGCTCATCATCGCTTGCTGCCTCTTTAAATTCCTGAAGCTCTTCTGAAATTTTATCCCATACCGGCTGTTCATCTGGCCAGTCAAATCCTACTTTCGCCGCTTTCTTTTGCAGCGAAAATGCCTTCATGAGAGAAGGGAGACCTTTAGAGATGCCGTCGAGCAGAGATTCTCTCGTTTCTTTTCCTTTTTCCTGCTTTTTAATTTCTTCCCAGTTCGCCAGCACTTCGTCAGCATCTTTAGCATCTGCCGTGCCGAACACATGAGGATGCCTGCGGATCATTTTAGAAGCGGTGTTTTCGATCACATCATCGATAGAGAAATACCCTTCCTCTTCCCCGATTTGAGCGTGCAGCAGCACCTGAAGCAGCACATCGCCAAGCTCTTCTGCAAGATGGTCGTCATCTTCCTCGTCGATCGCCTCGAGCACCTCATACGCTTCTTCGATCAAGTACTTTTTAAGCGATGAGTGTGTCTGTTTCTGATCCCATGGGCAGCCCCCTGGTGCTCTGAGTGCTGCGATTACGCCGCGCAGAAAGTCGAAGTCGCGGTACATCTGCTCTTCCTTTTTGACGGGCGGAATATAAAGCGCAGTAAGGTTATTCAGTTCCACAGCTTGATCGAGCTCATAGAGCGGAGTAGCCGTGATTTTTTCACTCGCACTGCCTGCTGCCGTTACGACATAAACGGTGTGATCGTCGCTGTATTTTTCCATAAGTGTCAGCTTTACGTCTGAAGCGATATACGCATCATATACCTGTACAATAATAAGATGGCTCCGGATTTGAATGGTTTCTTTAACAAGCGCCGTTCCGTCCAGAATCTGACAGCCTTCTATTGGGTCGATTCGGAGAGCCGTGTACATCTCATCCAAAAAGCTTTTTCCTCCAAGCACATCAATCTCAATGCCTGGTGACTGATGAAGCAGAAGCTGGACCGTCTGTTCGGCGACAAGCGGGTGGCCTGGCACGGCATAAAGAACATCTCCGTCAGCTGATCTTTGGCGGAGGTCCGCCGCTATTTCTTCGTATACAGGCTCAAAAGAATCGTGTTTTTCGTAAACACTGTCATACGAATCTATAGAAATCCCTCTGTCCCGGAGCTCCTGCACTGCCGGATGATCATCAGTACGTACGAGCAAGCTTCCTGCTTTCATGATCGTTTCATAAATGCCCAGGGTCATCTGCGACAAATCCCCGGCTCCAAGTCCGATAATCGTTATTTTCCCTGCCATCTCTGTCTCCTTTTATTCCATGAGTCTGCCCATTTGCGTGCTTTAGGAACAGCCTCGAGTATAGACTCCATGTTTTCATTGCGCAAATATTTTGCTGCAAGCAATGCTGCAAAAAATGTTCCCGCTCCTATTATAGCTGAGAGGATTGCCGCCGCTGAAGCTTCGAGTCTGTGATTCAAGCCCGTTAAAGCGGTCAGCCCTTCCATTGCGAGGATTGCTGCAAGCAGCATAAGAACTAATGCCGCTGTGAGCTTCAGTATGTCCAATCCCCAGCTGCGCCACGTAAAGACAGCGGTTTTTCTTTGCAATAAAAAAATCTGAATAAATGCCGTAGCCCCTGTTGCGATAACAGTTGCTATACCCGCTCCCATCATGCCCCAGATCGGAATGAGCCAAACGTTCAGCACAACTTTTAAAAAGACTCCCGCCACCACGGCGATTCCAGCTGACCGGTAAAGACCGAGACCTTGGAGTAATCCTGTAGCCGTAAAAATGACTGATGCAAACAGAACCGAAAGTGACAAAACTGACAGCTCGATAGAACCGTCGCTGTTTTTAAACAGCATCATATTCACTGGTTCCATTATAACAGCAAGCCCCAAAGCGGCCGCTGCACCGAAAGAAATGCTTATTTTTAAAGAAAGGCGGCATAGACTGCGGACCTTTTCGTGTTCTTTCGCTGTATAAAGCGCAGACACCTCAGGAACAAGGGCAAGCGCAAGAGACGCAGCAAGCACGGTGCCAAGCTGAAGAAGCGGCTGACCGCGGTCGAAGATTCCTTTAAGTTCACGTGCCGGCAGTTCGCGGTACCCGTTTTCTGTCAGCAGGTTTACAAAGCTGAACGCATCTGCCATCTGCATAAGAACGAGGACCATCGCACTGAGCGACAAGTAAATGCTCCCTCGCAAAAGCTCCTTTAAAACACTGAACGAAAATGAAAACGTACGCCTCAATTTATGAGTGCTGCTTGTTTTAAAATAACGGTAAAGCAATATGGATGAAATAACCGCTCCAGACAAAGACCCTGCCAGCGCGCCAGTTCCTGTTTCGTAAGCTGAGCTCCCTGCCTTCACCAGCACGTACGAAACAATCAGTATCCCGCTCACCCGCACAATCTGTTCGATAATTTGAGTTACCGCTGTTGAAACCATCTCACCCATGCCTTGAAAATATCCGCGGTAAAACGCGGTAAACGGAATAACCAGAAACAAGAAGCTTATCACCCTGAGCGGATCAGATAGTGCCGGATCTCCCATCCATAAAGCTAAACGCGGCGCGGAAGAAAAAAGGAGGATAAACGTCAGTCCTCCAAGTGCACAAACAGACCAAAACGAGGTAGCGATTACATCCTTCTCTTTCGCACTTCCTCTATGTACAGAAACAACCCTAGAAAACGCCATCGGATATCCAGTAAAAGCAATCGCCGCTGCGATAGCATAAAACGGATAAACCTGCTGAAAAACATAAAAACCAAGATCGCCCGCTATATTCTGATAAGGAATACGATAGACCGCACTGAGAATCTTCACAACAAGACCCGCCGCAGTAAGCAAAAGAGCCCCCCGCCAAAGCGAACGATTAACATTATCCAAAGTCATTACCCCTAATAACACAACATTTTTCAACGTATTATAACATAAGGCTGATTTCGTAAACTATGGTGCTTTTAAGGATTCAGAGAAGCGGTTGATCTCCGTTTCAGGCGCACGCTTTCCGCGGGGTGAGCGGTGAGCCCTTCCGTCGCATGCGCCATTGGAAGGTCTCACCTGTCTCACTCATCCCGCAGGAGTCGGCACCTTACACTCCAACCAACTTTCAGTGAAGTATTCAAAGCTGATTAAGAATGTGATGAAAATGTCAGCTAAAGCAAATGAATAAAAATATCTCATTGAAAAGGCGTTGAAGCATTATTCCTCATGGGCAATTCGGCAGAACCTTTTTCAAAAGCAACAATCTTTTAAGAAAGAGCCGACACAAAAAGAAAATCCAAAACACTCTCGCGACTCCAGCATATTACTTCGAAGAAAATGTTTTTTACCCAAACATGTCCAAAAATAAACACCACCAGTACCGGACCCCCAACCCAAATTAACCAATCAAAAAAGGCTGATCACCAGGCCATCTTTCATGTCCTTCGAATCAGCCTTTTTATTATTGTTCCATCTGGCGGGCGAGGAAGCCTGCTGCTGTTTCAGAGAGTTTTTGCTCGAGCTCTGAGATTTTCTTGCCTTCCTTTGCCACCATGACGACTGCCCCTATTGGGTCGCCGCCAGCTACGATCGGCGCGACGATATGAGCGGTATTTTCTTTTACATTATCAATGAGTTCCGCGTCAGCCCCGTTCATCTCAACCAAGGTTTTTCTGTCGCTCATTGCGTTTTCTACCACTTTTCCTACGCTCTTGTTCAAATAATCCTTTTTCGAGCCGCCAGCTACAGCGATATACGTATCACGGTCCGCAATCAGCACAGTATGACCTGAACTTTCAGCAAGGCTTTCTGCATATTCCTTTGCAAAATCTCCAAGCTCATTGATTGGAGAATATTTCTTTAAGATGACTTCCCCGTCACGGTCGACGAAAATCTCGAGCGGATCTCCTTCACGGATACGAAGGGTTCTGCGGATTTCTTTTGGTATTACGACGCGGCCTAAGTCGTCGATTCGGCGGACAATTCCTGTAGCTTTCATATGAATAATGCCCTCTCTTCCTTATGATATGACAATGGATGTAAACGTAAATGGCACCTTCTTTTGAAGAATGTTCCATTACCTACAAGTATTATTTGTCACATATGGGTTTCTATTCACAAAAAAGGAGAGGTACAATATTAGGATTGGGACACGCTTTTTTCCTGCTTCACATTTTTCATTTCCTTTAACAGCTTCTCCATTGCTTTTAGCAGCTCCAAATCCTTTAGGCGCTTACGCTGAATCAAAACTTTAAATTGCCCTTTTGTTGCATCCAGCGTCATAAAGCGTCCGATCTTGTTCGCCACTTCGAAGATCTTTCCTCCGTGAATCGTCTTCGCGGTTTCTGGCTTCAGTGTCATTGTGACCAAATCGCCCTTTTGCTCGATGTTCGCGAAGCCTTCTTTCTTAGCGCGAACCCTTATCGCAGCGGCGAGCAGCAGACATTCAACCTCAGTTGGATAATCGCCGAAACGGTCGATCAGCTCTTCCTGCAGGTCATCGACGTCCTTCAATGTTTTGACAGCGCGAACCTGCTTATATATATCGATCTTCTGCTTCTCATCCTCGATATACTGTGACGGCAGGTACGCATCGATCTCAATGTTCATCTCAAACAGTGCTTTTTCTTCGGCCGGCTTATTGCCTTTTCGCTCTTCAATCGCTTCTTCAAGCATCTGAGAGTAAAGGTCGAACCCGACAGAGTCGATGAACCCGTGCTGCTGGGCACCGAGAAGGTTTCCGGCACCGCGGATGGATAAATCGCGCATCGCGATCTTGAATCCCGAACCGAGCTCGGTAAACTCTTTGATCGCCTGAAGCCGCTTCTCAGCAACCTCTGTGAGCACTTTGTCACGCTGGTACGTGAAATAAGCGTACGCCACACGGTTAGATCGCCCGACACGTCCGCGCAGCTGGTATAGCTGGGACAATCCCATTTTATCCGCGTCATAAACGATCAGCGTGTTAACGTTCGGAATATCAACACCCGTTTCGATGATCGTCGTGGAAACGAGAACATCGAGATTTCCTTCTAAAAAGTCAAGCATTGTTGATTCGAGCTCGTTTTCCGACATCTGTCCGTGAGCATAGCCGACACGGCTGTCCGGTACGAGCATAGAGATCTGTTCGGCCATTCTCTCGATCGAATCGACTCGGTTATACAGGAAATACACCTGTCCGCCTCGGCCCATCTCACGCTCGATCGCCTCACGCACAAGCGATCCGTTGTAATCCATCACATATGTCTGGACCGGGAAACGGTTTTCCGGCGGTGTTTCAATGACAGACAAGTCGCGCACACCGAGCATGGACATGTGCAGTGTTCTTGGAATCGGAGTGGCTGTCAGTGTCAGAACATCTATGTTTGCTTTAAGCGTTTTAATCTTTTCTTTATGTGTCACACCGAAACGCTGCTCTTCATCGATGATGAGGAGACCTAGATCTCGGTATTGAATATCCTTAGACAGCAGACGGTGCGTTCCGATCGCGATGTCGACCGTGCCTGCGTTTAATCCCTTGATCACCTCATTCTGCTCTTTTTTAGAGCGGAAACGGCTTAACGAACCAATCGTGATCGGAAACTCTGAAAAGCGTTCACGAAACGTCTCGTAATGCTGCTGAGCAAGGATT
Source organism: Fictibacillus aquaticus (assembly GCF_002245695.1). GTDB lineage: Bacteria > Bacillota > Bacilli > Bacillales > Fictibacillaceae > Fictibacillus > Fictibacillus aquaticus. The sequence goes on from NZ_NOII01000007.1 coordinate 30,571, forward strand.
GTAGTCGGTACGAGGAACGCCACCTGCTTGCCGTCCATGATCGCCTTAAATGCAGCACGGATCGCGACTTCAGTTTTACCATATCCTACATCGCCGCAAAGTAGACGGTCCATCGGCCGGACGCTTTCCATGTCCTTCTTGATCTCGTCGATCGCCCTTAGCTGATCGTCCGTCTCTTGGTAAGGGAAGCTTCCTTCAAATTCACGCTGTTCCACGCTGTCTTCCGCAAAAGAATGACCGCGGCTTGCTTCTCGTTCAGCATAAAGCTTGATTAAGTCATCAGCGATATCCTGAACAGATGACTTCACTTTGCTCTTCACTTTCTTCCAGTCGCTTCCACCCAGCGAATAAATCTTCGGCTCTTTTCCTTCTGAACCTACATACTTCTGCACCTGGTCGATCTGCTCGACCGGAACGTACAGGTTATCTTTTCCGGCGTATTTGATATGCAGGTAGTCTTTATGAACGCCTTTTATCTCAAGAGTTTCGATTCCTAAGTATTTCCCGATCCCGTGGTTAACGTGAACCACATAGTCTCCTGTTTTAAGCTCCGAATAGCTCTTGATTCGTTCGGCGTTTGTCATCTTCTGCTTTCGTGCAGGACGGCGGACTTTTTTCGTGAACACTTCTTCTTCGGTGATGACGACGAGCTTCTGTTTTACCGATTCAAAACCAGAAGAGAGGTCGGCGTTGACAATTTGCGCGCCTTTCGTTTTTAACTCAGTATCGTCTTTAATCTGTGCCGCTTCAATTTCATAATCTTGAAGCACCGACTCAAGCCGGTCCGCTCTTTCTTTGTTTACAGCCGTAAACACAACAGCATTGCCTTTCTTTTTCCACCTGTCCATCTCGCCTTTTAATAGATGAAGCTGTCCGTGGAAGTTCTGCATGCTCTTGCACTCGACATTAATAATGTTTTGCGGCTGTGTGTGCGGAACATGGCGCAGGAAAAGGGACATATAGATAATTGGCTGCTTCACTTTATCTCCAGGCAGCTTTACATCAGGAGAAACACGAACATCACGCAAAAATTCTCCGTGCTCAAGAAGCGCAGTCTCCCACTCCGCCTCGTCCTTATCCAGCTGGTTGTTTGTTTCCTGAATCCTGCCCGCCTCATCCATGATAATCACACTGTTCTCCGGCATGTAATCAAGCAGACTTGCAGGCTGTTCATAAAAAAGCGACGCATACTTGAACATGCCCTGGAAGCTTTCCTGATCCTTCATGCGGCCAGCTTCATACTCGATATTCTGGACGAGGATTTCCTTGATTTGATCGTCCTTCAGTGACTTTAGCGTAGCGGCAAGCCTTTCTTCGATAGCTGCTGCCGCTCTTTTATAATGCTCTTCATATAAAAGCAGCTCTTGAGCCGGTCCGATTTCAAACGTCTGGACTTTATCGCCAGACCGCTGTGTTTCGCCGTCAAAATAACGAATAGAGTCAACTTCCGTATCAAAAAGCTCGATTCGCAGCGGCTGTTTTTCTGTCAGCGGATAAATATCAAGGATGCCTCCGCGCAAACTGAACTCTCCCGGCGACTGAACCATCGGAGAACGTTCATACCCCATCGCGATGAGCTGAAGGAGCATCTTATCCAGGTCGATGTCATGTCCTACTTCAAGGCTGATCCCGCTTTGCTTCCACAGCTCAACAGGCGGCAAAAAACGGCGCAGCCCTGCAGCAGGAGCGACTACGATCCCTTTTTTATGAGAAGTCCAATAATTGAGAACCTCCAGACGCTGGCTTTTCAGCTCAGGACTCGCGATAGCAATCTCTGACGAAATAACATCATTGACCGGATATAAATAAACTTCATTTTCCGGAATAAGGCCGCTTAATTCTTCATAAAGCTTCTGTGCCTGATAGAGATTATGTGTGAGTATGAGCTGCGGCCGTTCTGTCAGCTCATATATCGATGAGATCAGCAGTGTTCTGGCCGAACCTGATAAACCCGCGATCAGCTGTTCTTTTAACCCCTCGCTTATGCCATTGATAACCGTCCGGATATCTTCTCCCTGGCTGAAAAATTTCTTTAGATTTAACATGTGCTGCTCCCCTCCAAATGCTGTATAAAAAGCGCAAGCAACATCATGCGCTGATTTTAATCATTCATTCAAAAACAGAAAAAGGCCTTGGACGCCCGTCATGCGGGGGTCCAAAGCGTCTTTCTATTGGATAAAGTGTGATAAAGCGTGATAGTCCGGGTTATTTTGCAGAGCATCCTGACAGTCCTCACAAGTGATTTTTACATGTATATCCCCATTAGAGGCATATGAGACCATTTCTTTATGTTCGGATTCAGTCAGCTCATGAAAGCCGAGCTGCTCTGCTGTAACTTCTGCAGTCTCGATCGAACCGATTGGCGACCTGCAGTGCCGGCAGTGATAATGGACAGCCATCGCTACCCTCCTTTAATGTGCAGACAATGTACTACACATTATGGGCAGCGGCCGCCTCTTCTATACGATAATCAGCCGTTATAACGGTTCATTACATTCTCGAACGTTTCTGTCAGAAAAGCTTCACAAGCCTTAGCAGCCTTTTCGATTCCTTCTTGCACATGCGGCTGTTCATCCTTTGAAAAACGGCCAAGTACAAAATCAGGAACCGGCTGGGCATTGACGGGTCTTCCGATGCCAAAACGGATACGCTTGTATTCCTGTGTACCAAGGTGCGCGATCATCGACTTCATGCCGTTATGTCCGCCAGCACTTCCTTTAGCACGAAGACGCAGCTTGCCCGGTGCCGTATCAAGATCATCGTAAATGACAACCATATCTTCCACTGGAATGTTGAAGTATTTCATAAAAGGACCGATGCATTCCCCTGATAAGTTCATATAAGTAAGAGGCTTTAATAGAAAGACCTTTTCTCCCTTAATGATTCCCGATCCATACAAGCCTTTAAACTTAGACTGCTGCAGCGGAATATTCATTTCGCTCGAGAGCTCATCAATCACTTTAAAGCCGATATTATGACGTGTATCTTCATATTGAGGACCTGGATTTCCCAAGCCGATAAACAGTTTCATTTCTTAACCACCCGCAATACATTTGTTTGAATCTATTATAACCGACTAGCTGTAAAAAGAGTAAATGGAGTAGTCCGCCGCACATTGTTTAGGCCGTTTTAAAGGGAATACAACTGTTTTTTAGAAACATCGACAGTTTTATTAGACACTTCGACAAATTTATTAGACAGTTTGCCAATTAATTTAGACACACAGTTCACACGATAATTTAGCCAAACCGTCACTTACAGGTACCGGACCCCGCCCCGCATGCTGCTTATAAGAAATCAAATTAAAAAGCACAGCGAATCGCTGTGCTTTCGTTATGACTATTCTTCTTTTTGTTCTTTTTCTTCATCCTGTGAAGATTCTGCTTCTTCAGTATCGGATGCTTCCGAACTAGCAGCGTCGTCATCGCCTTCTTCTGTTTCCGGCTCTTCAACAACTGTTGGAGGCGTAACAGAGGCAACCACTTCGTCTTCTTCACTCAGAATTTCGTATGAATCACCTTTAGGCAGATCCTTCACGTAAACAGAATCGCCAATATTTAATCCTTCAATGGAAACTTCAAGCTGCTCAGGGATATCGCTAGGCAGCGCCTTAACGTTAATGTAGTTCAGCGTACGCTGAAGCACTCCGCCTTCTTTAACTCCTGGAGCTTCGCCTGTCACAACGACCGGCACTTCTGCTTCTGTTTCCTTGTTTAAGTCTACAGCAACAAAGTCAATGTGTGTGTAAGCTTCTTTTAACGGATGTGCCTGGACTTCCTGTACCATGACGGAATACGATTTGTTACCAGTCTTAAGCTTGATAACCCCGTTTTTGCCGACTTCACGGTACGCCTTCATAAAGTCCGTTTCAAGCACTGAGACGGATTGGGCTTCTGTTCCGTAGCCATATAATACCGCAGGAACATACCCCTCTCCCCGAATGGATGTTAATTCAGACCGTTTTTTTGTAGAACGATTATTAGCTTGTAATTCTACTGTCATGTTTTCACCTTCCTATTACGAGTCTCTTTTAATGATTACCCGTTTAGCAAGGATTTAAAACACTTTAGTCAAAAAGCTTAGAAACTGAAAGCTGCTCGTGTACACGGATGATCGCTTCGCCGAGAAGAGGAGCAACAGAAAGCTGTGTCACTTTGCCTGTTTTCTTTTCTTCTGGAAGGACGATCGTGTTGAGCACAACCAGTTCTTTAATCTTAGAGTTTTCAATACGTTCAATTGCAGGGCCGGAAAGTACAGGATGCGTGCAGCATGCGTATACTTCCTTCGCTCCATTTTCAACAAGCGCGTTCGCAGCAAGTGTGATTGTACCCGCTGTGTCGATGATGTCATCGATCAGGATCGCTGTTTTTCCTTCAATGTTACCAACGATGTTCATGACTTCGGCAACATTCGGACGAGGACGGCGCTTATCGATGATCGCGATCGGCGCTTTCAGGCGGTCAGCAAGCTTGCGCGCACGTGTAACCCCGCCGTGATCAGGAGATACAACAACGATGTCGTTTAAGTTTTTAGAAGAGAAATGGTTACCAAGGATCGGAACCCCAAGCAGCTGATCTACTGGGATATCAAAGAAACCTTGGATTTGCGTAGCATGCAGATCAATTGCAATAACGCGTGTAGCGCCTGCAGTTTCCAGAAGGTTAGCAACAAGTTTAGCTGTGATCGGTTCACGGGCACGTGCTTTGCGATCCTGACGTGCATATCCGTAATACGGGATAACAACATTGATCGTCTTCGCGGACGCACGCTTAAGTGCATCAATCATGATCAATAGCTCCATAAGGTGATCGTTGACCGGATCACTTGTGGATTGAATAACGTATACTTCGCTTCCGCGGATACTTTCTTCAATATTGATTTGGATTTCTCCATCGCTGAATTTTGTTACTGAGCTTTTACCTAGTTCAATTCCGATGTGGTCAGCAATTTCCTGTGCCAGCTCCGGATTAGAATTAAGTGTGAAAAGTTTTAACGTTGGATCTACATACGTTGCCATTAGGTGATTCATCCCTTCCCAGAAATAAAAATGGTTATTTTCTTTTCTCGTTTAGCTTTTGAACGTAATTTTCTTTTGTTGTTTGTCTTGAACGGGCAATGGACAGAGCGTCTGACGGAACATCTTCCGTTATCGTAGAGCCTGCAGCGACATATGCGCCTGCTCCTACGGTCACAGGAGCCACCAAGTTTGAGTTGCAGCCGATGAAAGCTCCGTCTCCCACTTTAGTAAGCGACTTGTTTTTTCCGTCGTAGTTCACAGTAATTGAGCCGCAGCCTAAGTTAACATTCTTGCCGATTTCGGCATCCCCAATGTAGCTTAAGTGTGACGCTTTGCTGCCTTCTGCCATAACCGATTTTTTCACTTCAACAAAATTGCCGATCTTTACATTGTTCTCTAGCTGCGAAGAAGGGCGGATATGAGCAAACGGTCCGATGTTAGTAAAGCTTCCTACTTCACTGTCATGTACGACTGATTGCTTGATAACATTTTGATCACCGATCGTGCTGTCTTTGATCTCACTGCTTGGCCCGATGATGTTCTCGCTGCCGATTTTAGCAGCGCCTAAAATCACTGTCCCCGGATAAATCACTGTATCATTGCCGATTTCAGCATCAGCCGAAATGTACGTGTTTTCAGGATCGATCAGAGTAACGCCATTGCGCATATGCTTTTCATTAATGCGGCGTTTCATAATTTTTTCAGCCTGAGACAGGGCAACGCGGTCATTGACACCCATCGTCTCATCAAAAGAAGGTGTTTGATAAGCTGCAACAACTTCACCTTGCTTCTGGATGATCTCAACCACGTCTGGAAGGTAGTACTCCCCCTGAACGTTGTCGTTGTTTACTTGCTTAAGCGCAGCAAAAAGAGCTTCATTATCGAAGCAGTACGTGCCCGTGTTGATCTCTTTTACCGCAAGTTCTTCTTCGGATGCGTCTTTGTGTTCAACGTTTCGCTCAACCGTGCCTTCCGCGTTGCGGATGATGCGGCCGTAGCCTGTCGGATCCTCTGCTTTCGCAGTCAGGATCGTTGCCTTAGCATTAAGAGAAACATGCTCGTCGATAAGCTTTTGCATTGTTTCGGATGTGATTAATGGCGTATCGCCGCAAACAACAAGCGTGATACCCTTCTCGCCAGCCAATGCGTCCTCAGCCTGCATTACGGCATGAGCTGTACCGAGCTGTTCTTCTTGAAGGACGTATTGTGCACGGTCTCCAAGATGTTCTTTTACGGTTTCGGCACCGTGCCCGACAACCGTCACGATTTTCTTCATATCCAAAGCAGAAATCTGGTCAACAACATGCTCGACCATCGGCTTTCCGCATACAGGGTGAAGTACTTTATATAACTTGGATTTCATTCTTGTACCTTGACCAGCAGCTAGTATAACTGCATATCGATTTATCATCCTGAACCTCCAATATATATCCTGATATTCCATTACGAATATATCTTATAATGATAGTCATTTCAAGGAATGATGCGGGATTGTCACTATATAGATAAATGTACCAGAAAGTAATGTAAGCTTTGTTGCTATTAAAGAACTCACAGAAGCGGTTGATCTAAGATGAATTCTAGATGATCAAGTGACAAAACAAACTTTTCAGAAGCAACAATCATTTAATAAAGAACATTTAGCAAAAAGCATAAAAAAAACCCCGGCGCGTTGGCCGGGGTTCTTGTTTCCGTATGGGAATCAGGAAGCGCCTGCTTCTTCAAATGCAGATTCCATTTCTCCCATACGGTGATATTCAGTTAAAACCGCGTTTTGGATTTTTTCGCGGGTAGTTGATGTAATCGGATGTGCAATATCCCTAAACTCCCCATCTGGAGTTCGTTTGCTTGGCATTGCAACGAACATTCCGTTGTTTCCATCAATTACTCGAATGTCATGAATAACAAATTCATGATCAATTGTTATGGAGGCAATCGCTTTCATACGGCCTTCTGTATTAACACGGCGTAATCTAACGTCAGTCACTTCCATGTAAAACACCACCTTTTTCCATATTAAGAACGTAATACAATTATTCTGCACGATTTTACATAATCCTTCTTTAAAAAGAAAAAATTTTTAAAATATTTAGTTTATGGGTATATTCATTAGTTACCATAAAAAAAAACAGAGCCGAGGCTCTGTTTTTCGTTCATATTTATTTTACGAGTGCGATAACTTCAATTTCTACTTTCGCGTCTTTCGGGAGTCTCGCTACCTCTACACATGAGCGAGCTGGCTTATGTTCACTGAAATACTGGCCGTAAACTTCATTGATAGACGCAAACTCTTCCATATCTTGAATGAAGACCGTTGCTTTTACAACCTGCTCAAGTGAAGACCCTGCTGCAGCAAGAACTGCCTTCAGGTTTTCGAAAACTTGATGAGTCTGCGCTTGAACGTCTCCTTCAACCATTTGACCTTCTTTCGTCAACGGAATCTGGCCTGAGCTGTAAAAAAGGTTGTTCACGATCATCCCCTGCGAATATGGACCGATTGCAGCGGGTGCTTCTTTTGTAAAAATTGATTTCATCGTTTACTCTCCTTTTCCCTGAAAGTAGTTGCCCGGTCTCACTTCAATCCGGTTCTCACGTTCGTTCACTTCAGAAAGACGGGCAAGTGAAACATAATCGTCAACAAGGCGTTCTGACACTTCCTGAGCTTCAACGAGAACTCCGATTCCCGCTAAGTTTGCCTGGAACTCGCTGATGATGCTGATCATGCCCTTTATCGTTCCGCCCGCTTTCATAAAATCATCGATGATCAGTACGTTTGAGCCCTGCTTGATGCTTCTTCTTGCAAGTGCCATCGTCTGGATTCTTTTGGTAGAACCGGACACGTAATTAATGCTCACCGTCGATCCTTCCGTTACTCTGCTGTTGCTTCGGACGATCACGACAGGTACGTTCAGATGGGAAGCTACTGCGTACGCGAGCGGAATCCCTTTCGTCGCGATCGTCATGACTACATCGATCTTGCGGGACGCGAAAGATGATGCGAACAGCCTGCCGATTTGATTCACAAGATGCGGGTGGCCGATGATATCTGTTACATACAGATAGCCTCCTGGAAGGATGCGTGACGGGTCTTCAAGCTGCTGAACAAGCTCATTAATGATTTGCTCGGCTTCTTTATCTGAAATGCCAGGTACGTATCTTACGCCCCCTGCCGCTCCAGGAACCGTGGTGATTTTTCCGTAGCCGTACTGTTCAAAATGTTCTTTAATAATTGCAAGATCTTCACTGATCGATGACTTGGCTGACTCATATCGTTCAACGAAATAAGATAGAGGTATAAGCTGGTGAGGATGCTGTAAAAGGTAGGTTGTCAGGTCAACCATTCTTCCGCTTCGTTTTAATTTCATACAATCCTCCAAAATCCGAATATTTTAAGTTAATATAACACTTTTATACGGATTTTATCAACAGGTCATTCCCCTAAAATGCGTACAGCATAAACTTCATTACAGAATCCGCGCAATCCGTTATATACTCTCTGTACTCTGGATTCATGCTGGAACAGCCCAAAAACAGTCGGACCGCTTCCGCTCATGAGCACACCATCCGCACCAAGCCGGATCATCTGTTCTTTGATCTGCCTCACTTCCGGATACATGTTGAGTGTGACTGACTCCAGAACGTTGCCGAGCTGAGAGCAGACTTTGCTAAAATCTTTTTGCTTGATCGCATCAACCATCGCCGCAGTGTCGGGATGTTCCAGGTTGTCGACCTTCAGGTTGCGATACACCTCGGCTGTTGATACTCCGATCGGAGGCTTGGCCAGCAGCACCCAGCAAGGAGGCGGCGCGTTAAGCAGCTGTATAAATTCGCCCCTTCCTGTCGCAAGCGCCGTTCCGCCATATACACAAAACGAAACATCAGAGCCAATTTTCGCTCCGCGTTCTGCGAGTTCATCAAGCGACAGGTTCAATCCCCACATCTCGTTCAAGCCTTTTAAAGCAGCAGCCGCATCGCTGCTGCCTCCTGCAAGGCCAGCCGCAACTGGTATGTGCTTTGAGATATGAATATGTACGCCCTCTTTGATATGAAATTCTTCTTTTAACAAAAGCGCTGCCTGATAAGCAAGGTTTCTGCCATCAAGCGGAACAAAGCCTCCTGAGGACTCGATCGTAATCTTGTTTTCCTCGAGAGGCGTCAGCTCGATCCGATCTGCCAAGTCAACGGTTGTCATCACCATCTCAACCTCATGATAACCATCCGGTCTTTTCGACAGAACATCAAGCGACAAGTTAATTTTCGCAGGCGCCTTAACTGATACTTTTCGTTTCTCCATTGTAAAACTTCCTTATGTCATTTTTATTCTAATTTAATTTTATCACAACTTATGAATTGTTGAAGAATGGAAAAGGATTTGGTTTTTGGGCTGAGTTTACACTGTGGGACGCAGGGACTTAAAAAACCCCGGGGACCGCAGTCCCCAGGGTTTACGCATATTTCTATCGATTTTGACGGGACATGCTCTGCTGAGCCAGCTCGACGGCTCTTTTTACCATGTTGCCCGCATCTCTTGCTGTTATGCCGCCCCAGCCATCTCGCTGTACGGTATCGTAAAAGCCAAGCTCTTTCGCCATTTCTGTCTTAAACTCTTCAGACATGATGCCTCTTCTGCGTCCCATGGCGCAAAACCCCTTTCATATGCGATAAGGTTAGTATGAGGCATCTAAAGAATATGTATCCGGCTTGTCTGCTTTGGGCAAAAAAAATAGCAGTAAGGTTTCTTACTGCCCGCTAACTTCTTCTAAAAATGTTAATTCGACCGTCTCCGTTAAAACGTCAGCGTAGCTGTAAGAAACGCGTTCGAAAGCGTTGGTGTCTTGGTCTAGCTTAATAATGAATACTGCTGGATATGTTTCTTCGAGAGTACCCATGCGTTCGATCGTTTTGCGACGTCCGCCATTTGCACGCAGAGAAAGTCTTCTGCCTACGTTGGACTCTAGCACGCGTCTAATGTCAACAATTGTTTTACCCATTTAGACTCCACCTCACTTAGACAAATTGTAACACAAATCGTGTTTATTTGTCAAATAAAATTTAAATTATAGCAAGACAACGTTTTTTCTGTCAATGACTAATTACCCTTTTTTATGCCTTTTTTAGTATGCAGCAAAAAATAGGAAATATGTATCAATAAAAAAATTCCCCATAAACGTATGAGGAATTTACATGCAATCATCCGATTAAGTATGGTTTTTTATTGGCATACCGGTGCGCAAAAAGCCCGTCGTCTCAACGCCTCCCAGCCCTTCTTTGCCGGTCAGTGTGTTGCGGAGGACGTCCATGACGTTCACTCTGTCCATAAATGAGGTGAGGCTGATTTTCGACACGATGTAAACAGGATCGAGTGCATGGATATTGATTCTGGAAGGCGAGCTCGCGAAATTTGATCCTGCTTTAATCAAAGATTCAAAATGAGACTGGCATGCCCCGGCAAATATCATTAGGTGATCCAGATGCGGATACCTTCTTCTTACTTCCCTTACCGTCCGGACAAAGAATTTTGTATGCCTGTATGCGTTCATATCAGAGACGGCACCCTTGCTCTTCATATAAGCATCATGGCCGGTTATGACCAGAATGTCCGGCCGCACCTCATCTACAAGTGCAGGCACTTTATCCGGCATGTCACTTTCCTTCATATGAATCCCGTAAACAGGAACGCCAAGCTTTTTGTACAGCTCCAGACATTTATTTAAATAAAGCGGGTCACCGTCAACGTGAAGTACTCTTCCAGGCAGCTCAAAATATGATTGGTCATACTGGTAGCCATTTGTCGAAACGTATTCCCGCTTCTGCCGCAATAAGTAATAATCCTGGCGGAACAATTTATACGATGAATCTTCCTTTTCCTGTTCCTGCTGGCGGTACTTTGTCCTTTGCTGGTCATCAATGACGACCAGATCATCGACAGGGGCGTCAGCCCACAATCTCATATCTTCCCCAGCCAGTTCAGCCACCGATTTCGTATCGTTAAACCCGATGACACGAAAATAGATGTCACAATGATAGGAAGTGCGTCCTACAACTGCACCGATCTCTAATTTCATTATACTCCCCCTATTTGGAGCCGCCGCTCTCTCCAGGTCCTTCTTTAAGATATGAAGAAGGAAGGGGAAAAATGATTTCTTATTTCACAAGGTGAAGCAGTGCATCTGAAAGCTTGCCGAATTCTTCTACCGTCAGCGTCTCGCCTCTTCTTTTTGGGTCGATGCCGATTTCGTTCAGAACGGTCTCTAAATCCGCTTTCCGCTCTTTTGGGATCACTCCGCTTAGCAGGTTGTTCCATAGTGTCTTCCTTCTTTGCGCGAAAGAACCACGGACGACCTCAAAGAAGAACGCTTCATCTTTTACCTTTACCGCAGGCTCGTCCCTTAAAATCAATCGGATAACAGACGAATCTACGTTAGGCTGAGGAACGAAAACCGTCTTCGGGACTTTAATGACTGTCTCGGCTGTCGCGTAATACTGTACAGCGATCGAGAGGGAGTTATAATCCTTCGTACCTGGCTTCGCAGCTAAACGGTCCGCTACTTCTTTTTGTATCATACAGACGATTCCTCGTATCGGCAGGTTCTCAGTAAGCAGCTTCATGATGATCGGTGTCGTCACATAATATGGCAAGTTGGCGACAACCATGATATCCTGTCCTTTTTCAAACTTCTCTTCAATGACTGCCTTAACATCTGCTTTTAAAATATCAGAATGGATGACTTCCGTATTTCCATATGGTGAAAGCGTATCTTGTAAAATAGGCAGAAGCCGCTGGTCGATCTCAAATGCTACGACTTTTTTAGCGTTTCTGGCAATATGCTCAGTAAGCGCTCCAATCCCCGGGCCGATTTCAATCGCACCTGATTCCTCTGTCAGCTCTGCCTGTGCCACGATATTCGTTAGTATATTTTTATCAATAAGAAAGTTCTGTCCTAAACTTTTCTTGAACGTGAAGCCGTATTTATCAAGAATCGCTTTCGTCTGCTGTGGTACTGATATATCCTTCCTCATGCTGCTCCTCCTCTAAAACCGTGCGCATTGCACGTGCAAACTCTTCATTTGATATATGAAACATATTAAGACGCTTATGCAGCTGTTTACCGTTGCTGTATCCAATCTTCAGCAGCTGCCCTATGCGCTCACGCCTGTTTTTCGCTTTATCGCCGCCAGTTAAACCCGCCGCGATCATTTCTTCCCAGGAGACAGATTCCTGCCCTGACACATACTCTTCCTTCACATGCTTTAAGGCCTCTAAGATTGCCTCTTTAGACGCATGTTCGACGCCAACCTTTTTCTTGTTCTTGCTTATAGCGTCTTGCTTAGGCAAAAAAGCATGCTTGCAGCCAGGCACGTGCTCTGTAATGATTTTTCTAATTTTCTCGCCCGGAAAGTCAGGATCCGTAAACACGATAACTCCCCGTTTTTGCTGGGCAATTTTGATCCTTTCAATTGTGTCTGCGCTGATTTCTGACCCGTTCGTCTCGAGCGTGTCAGCATCCAGCACATTCTTTATGGCAATCGTGTCGCTTTTTCCCTCCACGACGATAATTTCCTTGATTTTCATGATACCCCCGGCGTCAAACATTGACGAATAAAAATTAAATAGCTGCTGCTCGTAAAACGATAATCTGTGCATAACATGTAATAAACGTAAATCAGTGTTTTTAAAATATTTTTTCGGGAAAATTATTTCTAAGTGAAACTTTTTAAAAACCTGTGCCGTCTAATTAAATGAATCAATCTTTTTATGCTATTGGTAGTATACCCTAGCAGCGCATATTTTTCGAATCACGAAAAAAGCACAGAGGCTGCCGCCTCTGCGCAATATTGTTTAATCAATAATTCGAATTGTAATGGTTTTCCTGCCCCACGCAACAGCCTTAGACTGTGATGAGAAGAAAACATCAATTTTATTCCCTTTGATCGCTCCTCCTGTATCAGATGCAATCGCATATCCGTAACCTTCTACGTATACTTTGCTTCCAAGAGGAATAACACTCGGGTCTACCGCAATGACTTTTGCGTTCGGATTAGCTTTCAAGTTGAACCCTGTTGCTGTGATGCCTGAGCATCCTTCGCAATTCGCAGTATATGCTGTGCTGGACACTGTTAAGACACGTCCTGAAGACGGCTTGTCGTTTCCACGGGATACAACCGTACGCTTTGCAGGTGCTGGTGCAGGCGCTGGTGCTTTTGTTCCGACCGCGATAACACGATCCTTGCCTTCTGATGTCTGATCGGTTTTAAGCAGCTTGCGAGATACTATTTTGCCGTTTTCCAAAATAACTTCGTAACGTTTGGAAACTTTCCCTTTCGTACCCTCTGACACTACTTTTTCTGTTCCTTTTGCAAGTGAACCGTCATTGCGCTTCACAGTTGCATAAGGTGTTTCTTCTTCCACTACATCGGTGACCTTTTCTACTCTGATGATGTTTACCTGCATTGTGCGACGCAGCTTCGTGCTGGCTGCAGGCTCTACTCGATCTAATTTGCCTAATGTAACGTTATGCTGCTTCAAAAGGTCAGCGACCGTAGTCGAAGTGGTCCAAACCTGCTGAGGCTTACCGCCTACTACAAGCTTAACCGGAACCGCAGATTTCAGTGTTACTTTGCCTTCGTCCTTAAGCTTCGCTTTAAGGCCAGGCTTTATTTGGTCGTGCTCTTTTACTTCCAGCTTGTTTTCCTTAAGGAATTCTCCAACAGTCTCAGCAGTGGTCCACGCTTCCGTGTTCTTGCCGTTTACCGTCAGATTAATTTTCTTGGCTGGAATATATTCAACCGTCATGCCCTCTTTAAGCTCCGAATCAAGTCCGGGGTTTATTTGGTCATGAGAGTTGAACTCTATGTCATTTTCTTTTAGCAATTCCCCTACTGTGTCAGCGTGCGAGCGGACTTTTGTTTCTTTACCGCCAATCGCAAGGCTTACATCTGTTTTCGAAGATTCATAGCTTACGAACCCAGTTGTGATCGCCAATGCAAGAATAAGCACGATTGATACAAGAAGTTTTCCTCTGGTTAATCCAGAAAAAAGGGATGTTAAATTCTTTTGCATAGATTCACTCCTCCCTTACAAAGATTGAATTATAGTGGTCTATTATCAATCTGTCAAATATCCCCTCCTCATTCGCTCGGTTGATGCAAGCCTATTATGAGCAGAAAAAGGGAATTTTGGGAAGAAAAACTACTCGACACGTTTTTCTCCCACATTGAAATTTTTGTTGAAAAGATGCACTTTATTTCATGTATTTGCTAGTTTCGACACCGAACGCTATCGATTTAGACCAAAAATACGGTGCGCGTTGTCGGATGTTTTTTGAATTAATTCTTCGAGCGGAATCTCCTTCAGCTCAGCAAGCGTTTCAGCCACATACTTCACATACGAAGGTTCGTTCCTTTTTCCTCTCAAAGGATGAGGGCTTAAATATGGACAGTCTGTCTCGATCAAGAGCCATTCAAGCGGAATATCCTTTGCCACTTCTTTTACTTTTCTGGCGTTCTTAAATGTGACCGGGCCGCCAAATGAAATGTAAAAATTCATCTCCATACATTGCTGCGCTGTTTCCAGGCTTCCCCCGTAACAGTGCATGATCCCCCCGACTTCCCGGGCGTCTTCCTCCCTCAGAATATCCACGACATCCTGAGTTGCATCACGGTTATGTATGATGATCGGCAGCTTCACTTTCTTCGCAAGCTGTATTTGGCGGCGGAATACTTCCTTCTGGACATCTTCGGGCGACTTGTCCCAATAATAATCCAGTCCCATTTCGCCAAGTGCTACTACTTTCGGGTGGGCAGCAAGCTCCTCAATCCACGCAAGATGCTCATCCGTCATGTCAATCGCATCCACTGGATGCCATCCAACCGCGGCATAGATGAAATCATACGTCTCAGCTAACAAAAGAGCATCCTTGATCGTCTGTTCATCAAACCCGACAACGACGATTTTTTCCACCCCTTCATCCAGCGCCCGCTGTATGACCTCTTCTTGATCTTCCTTGAATTGATGTGCGTTTAAGTGTGCGTGTGTATCAAACATCGATAGTCCTGCCTCCTGATTATACTTGATAAGAATATCAAACTTATTTCCTAAAAACCAATGCATTTCCATAACATTTCCATTACAAAAGGATTACATAACAGTCATCAAATGCCTCTTCTTACTTCTTTCGACAAACTTCTACCCTCTATAAAAACTTACTAATGCTTCAAAGAAGATGCAAACCAAAACCAAGCATTAGAACCAAACCAACCCCAAAAAGAAAAACCCGCTAAATTACCGTAATCGGCAATAGCAGGTTTCTCATCTTTATTTTACTTTTGCCCCATTCGGAAGTGAAGGGTCGACTGTTGCCAGGGTGAGCTGGTCTCCTTGCGAGCCTGCAAGAATCATTCCCTCTGAAAGCTCGCCACGGAGCTTTACAGGTTTCAGGTTGGCTACACAGATTACCTTTTGGCCAACTAGATCCTCAGGCTTATAGAATTTCGCGATGCCTGAAACGACTTGTCTGCGCTCGAATCCAAGATCAAGCTGGAGCTTCAGAAGCTTGTCGGCCTTTTTTACAGGCTCAGCTTCTAAAACCGTTGCTACTCGAAGATCTACTTTCATAAAGTCGTCGATTGAGATCTCAGGCGCAAGATCTTTAACAGGTGCTGCTGCCTGCTCTTCTTTTTCCGCTTCAACAGCAGGCTGTGCGCCGCCCATCGATTGGCGGATGTATGCAACCTCTTCTTCTGTTTCAAGACGCGGGAAGATAGGCGTTCCTTTTGCCACAGCTGTACCGCCAGGAATTTGGCCGAATTCAGCAAGACTTTCCCATGCTGTCAGCGAGCCTTTTTCAATACCTAGCTGCTCCCAGATTCTTGCCGGCGTCACTGTCATGAAAGGCTGAATCAGGATTGAAACATAACGCAGCGATTCTGCCAGGTGAACCATGACACTCGCAAGCTCTTCACGCTTCGCTTCATCTTTCGCCAAAACCCATGGCTGAGTTTCATCAATATACTTATTTGTACGGCTTACAAGCTGCCAAATTGTTGTAAGTGCCACTGAGAACTGCATTTCTTCCATCGCAGCTTCTGCTTTGCGCACAGTTTCCTGTACGAACGCTTCAAGCGTCCCGTCGAATTCATTTACTTTTCCTTCGTAAGCAGGAATCTTTCCGTCAAAATATTTTCCGACCATCGCTACTGTACGGTTAAGAAGATTCCCAAGGTCATTAGCAAGGTCATGATTGACGCGGTCAACGAAGCTTTCCGGCGTGAAGACGCCATCAGAGCCGAACGGAACCTCGCGAAGAAGATAATAGCGCAGCGCATCAAGACCATAACGGTCGATTAGCGTTACTGGGTCAACGACATTTCCTTTTGATTTGGACATCTTCCCGTCCTTCATCAAAAGCCATCCGTGTGCAAACACTTTTTTCGGAAGCGGAAGGTCAAGCGCCATCAGCATGATCGGCCAGTAAATCGTATGGAAGCGAACGATTTCCTTGCCTACTAGATGAACATCCGCAGGCCAGAATTTCTGATGCTTCTTATCGTTGTCTGTGCTGTATCCAAGAGCAGTAATATAGTTAGATAAAGCGTCGATCCATACATAAATGACGTGCTTAGGGTCATTTGGAACTTTTACTCCCCAATCAAAAGAAGTACGCGATACGGCGAGATCTTCTAGACCTGGTTTGATAAAGTTATTGATCATCTCATTCTTGCGCGATTCCGGCTGGATAAAATCAGGGTTTTCTTCGTAATACTGAAGAAGTCTGTCCGCATATTTGCTCATGCGGAAGAAGTAGCTTTCTTCTTTCACTTTTTTGACCGGACGGCCGCAGTCAGGACAGTTTCCGTCTTCAAGCTGGCGCTCTGTAAAGAATGCTTCACATGGCGTACAGTACCAGCCCTCGTATTCGCTTAAGTAAATATCTCCCTGATCCAATAGCTGCTTGAAGATTTTTTCAACGATCACCTTATGACGGTCTTCTGTTGTACGGATATAATCATCGTAAGAAATATCGAGCTTCTTCCATAGATCTTTGATTCCGACTACGATGCTGTCTACGTATTCCTGTGGAGTAACGCCTTTTTCTTCAGCTTTTTCTTGAATCTTTTGCCCGTGTTCATCAGTTCCTGTCAAATACATGACATCGAACCCTCTCAGGCGCTTATAGCGAGCCATCGCATCTCCTGCCACAGTCGTGTAAGCATGACCGATATGCAAATTTCCGCTAGGATAATAAATTGGAGTCGTGATATAAAACGACGGTTTCCCCATTGCTTTGCTTCCTCCTTTAATAACTGTGTTTTGAAAACTTGGCTGACGCCAAGCTTTTCTAAACTTTTTCACGGCGTCGAATCACTTCTTTGTTAAAAAGTTATTCTTTTATAGTAAAAAAACGAAAATGCCCCTTACGGCTAGATGAGGGACATCATTTAAACGTTCGCCATAAGCATACCGCATGTGGAAAAAAATCCATTTTACAAATTATATAAAAAATGTGGTATTTAGGACATAAAAATCATCCGGCATGCGAAAACACTTATGTAAATACTTTCATTATTCTCTTTTCTTCCTTCAAAATATACCTAATTGGCTCTAGCCAGTCAAGGCAGCTTGAACGGTTAAGAATAGAAAAAAATGAATAGTATTTTTTAATGGTCAGTTTTGTCGAATTATGACGAATTATCTTCAGTCCATTTCCAGTAATAAATTTGAAATATTGGCTCAATTTTGGATAAATACCAATTGCTGTACTTTTGCAGTTCTTGAAATGTTTAGAAGTTTCTAAGAGCGGGCATATAATGGTAAGTAAACCGATTGGACAAATCTGTTGACGCCTTTTGGAAAAACTGGTAAGATGATTTCGTAAGTTTTTGTCGAATTCTGACGATATAACATTGTAAGATAGATAGGGATAAATATTATATTAAAAAGTCTGGGAGGAGATTTATCAATGAAATCTACAGGAATTGTACGTAAAGTTGACGAACTAGGACGGGTGGTAATTCCAATCGAATTGCGCCGTACACTTGGAATCGCTGAAAAGGACGCTCTTGAAATCTATGTGGACGATGACCGCATCATCCTTAAAAAATATAAGCCAAACATGACTTGTGCTGTAACTGGTGAAGTTTCTGACGACAACTACACAATCGCTGGCGGCAAGATCATCCTTAGCCAAGACGGTGCTCGTGAAGTAATGGAAGAACTTCAAAAGCAGCTTCAAACAAGCAAGTAATCTTTAACACTTAACAATGAAAAGTGAACCTCCTGCCACTTCGGCAGGAGGTTTTTTTATGGCTGATTTAAAAGACGATGTCATGAAATCAAAGAAGCGGTTGATCTCCGTTTCAGGTGCACGCTTTCCGCGGGGTGAGAGGTGAGCCCTTCCGTCGCATGCGCCATTGGAAGGTCTCACCTTCCCACTCATCCCGCTGGAGTCGGCACCTTACACTCCGATCAACTTATCAATGATGGATTCAAGATGATCATGCGGATGTGATGAAAAAATCAGCTAAAGCATATGAAGGTATTATCAGAGGTAATCCACTGACTTTTCTAGAAGATTTGCTTGATAACTTACTCTACATGATACGACTGATAAACATCCCGCTTCGGAAGCCCTCTGTCAGCTGCTGCTGCCTTAATTGCTTCTTTCGGCTTCATTCCTTCATTAATATAGTGATCAACATGACTGTTAAGCGGAAGATCCTCCCACCACTTCGTAACATCTGCTGCAGCGTTTGGATCTCCTCCTTCTACCACAAGGCAGAACTCGCCTCTCACTTCATTTTGTTCAAAATGAGCAAGAAGTTCACTTAATGTCCCACGGCAAAATTCTTCATACCGTTTACTCAATTCCCGGACTGTCACGCCTTTTCTGTCTCCGAGCACGTCGATCATCGCTGACAATGTTTCTTTTATGCGATGCGGCGCTTCATAAAAGATGAGGGTTGAGGGGAAAACGGAGAGCCGCTCGAGCTGCTCTTTACGTTCCTTTTTGCCGCGCGGAAGGAAACCGTAAAATGTAAACATTTCCGTTGAAAGACCCGATGCTGCTACTGCAGGCAGAGCAGCACTCGCGCCAGGAAGCGGAATGACGCGAATCTTCTCCTCTATGCATAGCACAGCAAGATCATAGCCTGGATCGGAAATGCCTGGCATTCCTGCGTCCGTTACGAGAGCGACCTGCTTTCCTTCCTTTAACTGTTCAAGCAGCTTACGTCCGCTCTGTTCTTTATTATGCTCGTGATAGCTTGTCAGCGGCGTGGCAATCTCAAAGTGACTGCACAGCTTCTTCGTCTGCCTCGTATCTTCGGCGGCAATAATATCGCTCTCTTGTAAAATCCGGACAGCACGAAACGTCATGTCCTCGAGGTTGCCAACCGGCGTTGGCACAAGATATAAAGCTCCTGTCCCGTTAGCCTCTGCCTCGTTATAACTGCTCTGTTTCCACATTTCGCAAGCCCCCTTCCTGTATCAGTTTCTCTTTATTTTTTCTGCTCATCTGCTTTATCGCGTATTCAGCCTGCATCGCTTCCTGCTTCGTCTGAAATTCTGCGTGAAATAGAAGCTTCAACGGACCGCGTCCTCTTGTATATTTAGCTCCCTTTCCGCTTTCGTGCATCTGAAGCCGGCGTTCCAGCTCGTTCGTGTACCCCGTATAGTATGTCCCGTCTGCGCATTCGAGAATATAAACAGCATGCTGCTTATCTTCCATAGAAAACCTTCTTCAGCTGTTCTGTATATTGACCGTCGCTTCCGTACACAGTCAGTGGCGGCAAGATATGAAGATCAGGCTTTCCTTTTTTCATTCCTTCTATTAAAAGCATGTTTGCTTCGCTTCCCTCGCGCGGGTAGATGAGCTGCAGCCTTTTAGGTTCGAGTTCATACTGTCTCATATATGCCAAGATCTCCATCAGCCTGTTCGGACGATGAACGAACGCCGCTTTCCCGCCTTGCTTCACGAGCTGGCTGCTGACACGGATAACATCCTCGAGCGTACAATGAATTTCATGACGCGCGATCGCCAGATGTGGATTCTCGTTATAATCCTTTTCATTGACCGACGGAAAATAAGGCGGGTTGCATGTGAGAGCGTCGAACGTTCCATGGCCGAACTCTGCCGCAGCTTCCTTAATATCAAGCGTATGAATTGAGATCTGCTCTTCAAGGCTGTTGATTGCAGTGCTTCGCTTCGCCATGCTGCTCAGCCTTTCCTGAATCTCGACTCCTGTGATAGCAGCCTTTGATCGTGTGCTGAGCAGCAAAGGGATAGCGCCGTTACCTGTGCACAGGTCTATGATTCTCCCTTTTTGAATCGGAACCCAGGCAAACCGGCTGAGAAGGACAGCATCGAGAGAAAAGGAAAAGACAGAGTTGCTCTGTATGATTTTTAGTTGTTCATCCACTAGATAATCGAGCCGTTCGTCCGGCAGCAGTTCCGCCATAAAGTTTCCTCTTTTCCGCTAAGATCATTTTTGTGATGATAAAAAGCCTTCCCAGAAGGAAAGGCCTTTTATTTCTTATTTAAGAATGACAGACAGAAAAGGCAGTCCCCTTCTGTCCTGACACTTCCATAATGAAGATTGCATATGTGAAACCCTTCTTGATAAAGACGCGCGAGGTTATCGTATCCTTCTCCGATATCCATCGGCTCTTTATGCTTTTCAAGAACGGGCTTGCTTTCTTTTTTAGCAGCAGTCTTTCTGTTCTTTGAGTCCAATGCGTTGCGGAGATTTTCATTCTCCATCTTTAGATGGTGGTTTTCCTCTATGAATGACGCCAAATGAACCTTGAAATCTTCCAGTTGACGCGTCATCGCCGCCAGCTGCTCCTCCATTTGGACCACTCTGGAAAAAATCGCTTGTTTCTCCACGAAATCCACCTCTTTATTCTGTGGCTTGCGTTATTAGTTCCTCTTTTTTGTTAAGAAGTTCGTCTATTGAATATTCTGTGACACTCCCGATCTGCGGAAGGTCCACCTGTACGAGTTTCTCTAGCATGTTCAGCCCTACTACACGGCCTTTTCCGTGAGGTGTCGCGATTTCCTGGCCAATATCCGGCATATCCCGTTTTACCTCTTCATAATAGTCGTTCTCATATTTCAGGCAGCACATCAGCCTGCCGCAAAGACCTGATATCTTTGCAGGATTCAGTGAAAGGTTCTGATCCTTGGCCATCTTGATGGATACCGGCTCAAAATCACCGAGGAACGTTGAACAGCAAAGCATCCTTCCGCACGGTCCGATGCCGCCGAGCATTTTCGCTTCATCCCTGACTCCGATCTGCCGAAGCTCGATGCGGGTCCTGAAGATGGAAGCTAGATCCTTCACTAGCTCGCGGAAATCAATCCGCCCTTCAGCTGTAAAGTAAAAAATTACTTTGTTGCGGTCAAACGTATACTCTACGTCCACAAGCTTCATATCGAGCTTATGCTCGCTTATCTTATCGACGCACGTTTCAAAAGCCTGTTCTGCTGCTGTCTTGTTTTCTTCCACAAGCAGCATGTCCTTCGAATTAGCGAGACGAACGACCTTCTTTAATGGAAGGACAACATCATTCTCGCCTACCAGCTTCTTTTCGATAACGACCTTTCCGTATTCAATTCCACGCGCTGTTTCCACGATCACAAACACGTCTTTTTGCACTTCAAGGTCGCCGGGGTCGAAATAATATATTTTTCCCGCTTTTTTAAAGCGGACTCCAACTACCTCATACAAGGCTGTTATCCCTCCTGTAATTGCAGCACCAGCTGCTCCATAGCCATCGCTGGGTTCATGTTCGACCCGAGCTTCTTCTGGGCAGACAGTATCGCAAGCATTGAGTCGCCAATACGGCGCTGTGAAAGGTAAAGTGCCTGCTGCTCCAGGGCCTGCAATTGATCACTAAACACTACTCTTTCTGTTTCGGAAAGATGTATAGATAAAAGATCCCGGTACCAGATCAATAATAAATTCAACCCTGATGCCAGCTGCTCTTTTTCTTTGAAAAAAGAGAGCCAGTTTTCCTGAAGAGTCACAAGAGCGTAATCAGGTCGCTTCCGCAACTCTTCTGTCAATTGTATCACTTTGTCTCGCGCTTGTGCAAACCACTCTTCCCTACAAATTTCGAGCGCTTCTGACGTATCGGACGTCAGTGCAGCTGCCATTTTAGCCATTGCGGGAGAAACATTTTCCCCCATCAGCAGATCCTCCAGCTTTCCTGGCGGGAGCGAAGAAAAAGACAGCAGCTGAGCCCTTGACCGTATCGTCTCTAGCAGCCTGTGTACTTGCTCTGTCAGCAGAAGAGCGATAGACTGCGAGACTGGCTCTTCTAAAAACTTAAGCAGGCTGTTCGCGGCTTGGACGGTCATCCGGTCTGCATGCTCGATAATGTACACCTTTTTGTTGGACTCCATCCCTTGGTAGGCGAACTCTTTTTGCAGCGCCCGGATCTGATCGATTTTAATGCTCTGCCCGTCCGGCTGGATCACATGAACATCAGGATGATTCCCGCTGTCGATCCTCCGGCAGTTGCGGCATTGGCCGCACGCTTCTCCATCAATCGCTTCCAGGCACAAAAAAGCCTTTGCAGTTTCTTTCGCGACCGCTGTTTTTCCGGTGCCGCGGGGACCTTCAAATATGTAAGCATGGGCAAGCCGGTCTTTCTTTATGCTGTTTTTTATCGTTTTGACTGCGCGTTCCTGCGTTTCCAGCAGCGGTGCCCAACTCATCCTCATCACCTACGTATATAAATTGATCAGCAATCCTTTGATCTCACCGATTTTATCGAGCATCTGAACCGACCGGTTTTCCTTTTCAAGCATGATCGCCGTCAGCTCCATCAGCTTTTCATCTGTTTCTTTGACAACCTTCAGTGTTCTCTGGCGGCCGTCTCCGTTCCAGCTTTTGTTCTGCTTCAGCTGCAGTCCGAAATCCACCGCTTCTTTAACAAAGCGCTGGACAAGACTTTTATACACCTGAAGGTCTTTCACAGTCTGCGAATGAAGCAGACGCCTGCCCTGATCTTCAATATCGCCAAGCAGACGGGTCAGCTGTTCACTCTGCATCTTATCCTGCTGTTTGGCCACCGCCTCGCCGAAGGATGACGAAGATGCTTTGATCTCCTGCTTCCCTTCCTTAGAGGCCGCACCCAATGCAGGTCGCGGATCATGTCCAATCTTCATCGTAATCCCTCTTATCCTTTAAAATTGCTGAAAATGTTCAACTGGAAGTACGAAAACCGTCGCTCCCCCTACTTCCACCTCTACCGGGTACGGCACGTAGGCATCAGCATTTCCGCCCATCGGAGATACAGGGGCAACAAGCTGGCTGCGGCTTTGGCAGTTTTCTTTAATGAGATCGAGCACCCCTTCCACCTGATGGTCTTCCACTCCGATCATAAACGTTGTGTTTCCCGCTTTTAAGAATCCTCCCGTTGTCGCCAGTTTCGTCGCACGGTAATTTCGGTCCACCAATGCATCAGCAAGCTTATTGCTGTCCTTATCCTGAACAACAGCTACAACCATTTTCATAACGGTTCCTCCTATTTAAAATGTAATGTCAGCAAGCTCTCTATGTCTTTCTTTATTTCTTCAAATACCTCTTCTGTTCCTTGTTCGCCATCAATCACTTTTATCCGTTCAGGATATTCTTCCGCCAATCGGTGAAAGCCGTCCCTCACACGGTTATGGTACGAAAAATCCTTCTGCTCGATCCGGTCCAGCTGAGTTCCGCTATAGCGCGCTTCCATCCGCTTACGCCCCGTTTCCGGACTCACATCAACGAGATAGCTCCTGTCCGGCTTAATGCCTGTCGTCGCGTAGCCGTTAATGGCACCAACCACATCCGCACCCGTCTGCAGCCCGTATCCTTGATAAGCAATCGAAGCGTCAACAAACCGGTCACATAGGACCACTTTTCCTTCGTTCAGTGCAGGAACGATTTTTTCATGAACATGCTGTGCACGGGATGCCGCGTACAAAAGAATCTCGGTCATATCCGCCATCTCCTGATGAGCCGGATCGAGAATCAGTTCACGTATCTTATCGCTGATCGCAGTCCCGCCGGGCTCCCTCGTCTGGATGAAGGCGACGCCTCTCTCTTTTAAGTAATCGGCAATCTTTCCGATCTGTGTAGACTTTCCGGAACCGTCCGGACCTTCAAGTGTAATAAATAAGCCTTTCATTGCTGTTCTTCTCCTTCTTCCTCTTCAAAAACACTGATCATTGTTTCGTTCCCGCCCTGAAAACGAGCTCCATTTTGCTGCAGAACGTTAAACGATTTGATCATGCTTTCTGTAATCTGCTCTCCTTTGGCGATCAGCGGCACCCCAGGCGGGTAAGGAATAACAGCCTCAGCCGAAATCCTGCCAGCAGATTGATTGATCTCCACCAGTTCAGTACCTTTGTTCCTCATCTCGCCATATGAGTAAAAAAGGCTGCTGACCGGCGCAAACACTGCTTGGAAATTTGTTGTCTCTGTTCTTTCTTTTCGGTTCAGATCTTCAGATACCTTTAAAACAGCTTCTTTCCAGCGCATTGTTTCATGTGAAACACCAAGCGGGAGAACGAACAAAACATTCAGCGAGTCAGCAAGCTCCGGGTACAGCCCATGCTTCTCAAACATCTTCTGCAACTCATACCCTGAATATTCCCCTTCCGCCTGCAGTGTAACCTTTAACGGATCTGCTTCATATCCAGAAGGTGGTTCAATTACAAGAAATCCATGCTGTTTCAAAAAATCCTTAAGCTCGATGGATTGTTCTTTTATCGACTGTATGTCAACTGTTTTCAGCTGCGCCAAGTAAGCACGGCTGAGATCAAGCGAAGCCATAATCGGATAAGACGGCGAACTGGACTGAATCATCTGCAGTGCGTGCCGTACCCTTTTTTTATCTAAAAGCGATCGCTTTCCAATATGAAGATATGCTCCCATCGTCATCGCTGGCAGTGTCTTATGCGCAGACTGTACCGCAGCATCTGCCCCCATAGAGAGCACACTCGCCGGAAAGCCATCCAGCACATAATGCGCCCCGTGTGCCTCATCAGCCAGCACTGGGAGACTTCGTTCGTGCATGAACTCAATGATTGATATCAAGTCAGCTGACATGCCGTAATAATTAGGAGTCGTGACGATCAGGCCTTTTATTTCTGGATGCTGTTCTAATGCCATTTTTACAGTCTCAAGCGTCAGTCCCAGGGGGAATCCGCCTTGCTGATGAATTTCAGGTCCGAGGAAAATCGGCATTAATCCGGCCAGCTCAAGACCGTTTAATACCGACTTATGACAGTTCCTCTGCACCATTACTTTGTCACCTGGATCAAACGCAGCAAGAATCATAGCCAGGTTTCCAGCCGTGCTTCCTCCAATTAGAAAGTGCGTCTCATCCGCACCGTAAAATTTTGCCGTGAGATCCTGCGCCTCCTTTATGCACTCTTGGGCATCATGAAGGTCATCGAGACCTGTAAGCTCCGTCACATCGATCTCACTTATTTTTTTATAATAAGAAATTCCCGACTCATGCAGCAGTGATCCGTTTTTATGACCCGGCACGTGCATCGATATCGGTTTTCTGTTTCTATGCGAAATTAATGCAGAAAATAAAGGCGTTTTCTCAAACATAAGACATCCTTTTCTTCTATTATACTTACCTCTATTCTACCATTTTTCACTCGATAAATCAGGCTGAGTTATTCACTTAGCGTACTTGAGCAAAATAAAAAAACAGGCATGACAGCCTGTTTTTAAAGGGTGGCGTTCGCTAATTTCAGTTTTCTTAGCTGGCTCAGATAATGGCGGTAATACTCATCATTCACTTCAGCCTCTATAATTTTCGTTTCACACTCATGACAGATAAACTGATGCAGGATATGAATCCCCATCGTTTTCGATTCTTCACAAATCAGGCAAGTTTCCCCATGCTTATGGACCGAACTCATATCTTCCCACCTCCATGCTCCCATTCTTGCCGGAATAATCACCATATATACGTTTTTTCAAAAAACTTTATCTAATTCAATGTATGACATTCGCCCATCCCTTGTGTCTGTACATCGGAAATAAGGAAAAGCAGGCACAGAAGGACATTTTGGAGTTCATCTGAGCTGGACCCGTAAATCTTGATTTTGACCCGTGAATCTGGATTTCGACCCGTAACTTCTTCACTTAGACTCGCAATTTTCCATTTAGACCCCTAAATCGTTCAGAGGATGATTCTGAGGCAGCTTGATCCTCAGAAAACAGCTTCTTGGTTTAATGCTGATAAGTAGATAACCGGGTTTTGGTTATCTTCTACCTTATTTCTGCTCTTTAACTCCCACATCATTGTGATAAAACACAAAAAAGAAGATAACCGCAATGGGTTATCTTCTATCCTTGCCCG
>NZ_NOII01000070.1 GCF_002245695.1 Fictibacillus aquaticus
GTAATGATCAAGCAGCCGAACTCTGGGCTTCTCATATCATTTACACCTTTAGCAACAACCTTTAAAGCATCAATATCAAGACCTGAGTCGATCTCGTCAAGAATTGCGATCTTCGGCTCAAGCATCATCATCTGAAGGATCTCGTTACGCTTCTTCTCACCGCCTGAAAAACCTTCGTTCAAGTAACGGTGTGCGAATTCATTATCCATCTCAAGGAGGTCCATCTTCTTGTCAAGCTCACGGATAAACTTCATCAATGAGATTTCGTCGCCTTCCTCACGCTTTGCATTGATCGCAGAACGAAGGAAATCCGCATTCGTGATCCCGCTTACTTCTGATGGGTATTGCATCGCAAGGAAAAGACCTGCGTTTGCACGCTCATCAACTTCCATCTCTAGAAGGTCTTCTCCATCAAAGGATACCTTTCCGCCTGTAACTTCATACTTCGGGTGGCCCATAAGTGCTGCAGAAAGAGTAGATTTACCCGTTCCGTTCGGACCCATGATTGCGTGAATTTCTCCACCGTTGATTTCAAGGTTAAGACCTTTAATGATTTCTTTATCTTCAATAGAAACGCGAAGATCTTCAATCTTTAAGTTCGGTGCTGACATAATACGACCTCCAATATATAAATTCTTAAGTATTCAAAGCAAAAAAATAAAGAATGAAACAGTTCATTCTCAATTTATTCTCATTCTAATTTTATAACAAATAGTATCTGTATTCAAGGAAGGGAGCTTTTTTTCCGGTTCTTACCGCTTTTCATTTAAATAAAACAGCCAGCGGAAGAATCCGCTGGCTTCATTTATTTCTCATTTTGGTCTTATTCATGCATCTCGCGAGCTTTTTTATATTCCTTATCACGTTCTTTTTCCACTTCTATACGCTTATCCAGATCTCTTTCATATTCTGAATAGCCTATTCCGTGGCTTTGATGCATAGCTTTCTCCATTTCTGATGTATGCCTTACCTTAATGGTATGGATAACAGATCAGTCCTTTCAAAATATAAGATGGCTATATCTTATCAGCACATATTATTGTGAGCAATCTCGTTAAAAGAGCGAGAAAAAGCGATCAGCCCGAGAACAAGACCATTATGGAACATATCTATTTTATCCTTAAAATCGCTGGCGAATCCTTCTGATTCCTTAAAAATCCGGGGCCNNCCGAATGATTAATGTCTCGGTTTATTCAGTTCTTGGATGCATTCCTGGACGAGGGTAACACCTTGGCTCATAGCTGCCCCGCCGCCAAACGCAGCAGATACTCCTACTGCTTCGAGTATTTCATTTTCAGAGCAGCCTTGGTCAAGGCAGCCTTTTGTATGATAAATAATGCAATATTCATCCTGTGAGTAAATGCTGATACCAAGAGCGATAAGCTGCTTATATTTTTCTGAAATCTCGCCTTCTTTGAAGCAGTGTCTCGTAAATTCGTTATAAGCGTGTGTCAGTTCAGGCATATTTTCGTTATACTTTCCGAGACCTTCTTTGTAACGGATAAGGTGTGACTGTGTTGAGTTGCTTCCCGGCATGCTTTTATCTTGATGTTCCATGATTCTTCACTCCTGTCAGTTATTTAGACAGGGTTAGTATGAGTCATCATCAGTCTTTTAATTCTCCTCCTATTGAAGGAGGAGAGCATGTAACATATGTTCCAGCGATCAGGTCATGCAGAGAGCGTTTATCCTTCCTCGCTCCCACCATTATGGCACTAACGATGAATCCGATTCCTAATGTGATACCGTACACTAATGCTCCAACAATAACCCTTAGAAGCATCGTCCCGATGGTTACATTCGAGCCGTCCGTTTTCACAACCCGTACACCAACAATTCTCTTGCCTACTACGTAACCGTGCCACTTTACTGGAAGAATAATCGCATAGAGCATGGAGACAGTATTGATCCACCATTCATCCGAATTACCTGATGGCCAATCTCCAGTTATAAGAAAAAATAAGAATGAAAGCGGGATGCCAATGAGGATGCCGTCAAGCAGTGCAGCACCAAACCTTATCCAAAAACCTGCTGGAGAATTCATTAAACCCCCTCCTTTTTGTATAGTTTATTGATTTGCCAGAAAAAAAGAACAGCCTGCTGACAGGCTGTTCTTTAGTGAATTTATTCTGTTACAGGCACTACCGCACCTTTATATTTCTTTTCAATGAAATCCTGAATTTCTTTCGAGCGTAGAACTTCTACAAGAGCCTTAACGCTCTTCTTGTCTTTATCGCCTTCTCGCACAGCGATGATGTTCACGAAAGGTGAATCTGTATCTTCCATTGCGATGGCATCTTTTTTCGGGTTAAGACCTGCATCAATCGCATAGTTAGTGTTGATCAATACCGCATCGCCTTCGTTGTTTTTGTATGCTTTTGGCAGCATGCCGGCATCAACGTCAGCTTTGAATTTTAGGTTCTTCGGATTTTCTGCTACATCTTTAATCTGTGCTTCTGTTCCTTTTCCTTCTTTTACTTTGATCAAGCCTTCTTTTTCAAGAAGACCGAGCATGCGGCCATGGTCGGCTACTGAGTTCGACATGATGATTGTCGCGCCGTTTGGAAGGTCTTTCAATGACTTATATTTTTTAGAATAAACACCGATCGGCTCGATGTGAATTCCGCCTGCGTTTTCGAACTTGTAGTTATGGTCTTTCATTTGTGATTCAAGATAAGGAACGTGCTGGAAGTAGTTCGCTCCGATTTCTTTTTCAGCCAATGCTTTGTTTGGAAGTACATAATCCTGGAATGTCTTGATCTCAAGGTCGATTCCTTTTTCTTTAAGCAACGGCTTTGCTTCTTCTAAAATTTCAGCGTGCGGTACGTTCGACGCAC
>NZ_NOII01000071.1 GCF_002245695.1 Fictibacillus aquaticus
AAGGCTTCCGTTTCAGGCGGTTTTTCATACGAACACGTATAAAGACGACAGCGTGCTGAAAGATCAGCTGCAAACATACGAGGAAGAGACGGCAGCTTATTATTCAGAAAGTACAGGCGGGAAAAGAACAGCAGGCTGGGTGCGTCAGATGATGTCTTCGATGGCACAGCCTAAACGTACATATATGAAGAACTTTATCAGCAGCAAAAGATTAAACAATAAATAGTGAAAAAATGAGAATTTATGGTAAAGGGAGAGTGAAGCGATGATCTCAATCGGAGTTACTGGATGGGGAGACCACGATACGTTATATCCTGACGGCACACCGCCTAAAGACAAACTGGAAGTATACGCCGGTCATTTTCCTGTCGTGGAAGTGGATGCAGCTTTCTATGCAGTACAGCCAGTGCGGAACTACGAGCGCTGGGTTTCTCAAACGCCGGACACCTTTTCGTTTGTGGTCAAAGCTTATCAGGGGATGACCGGACATGCCCGCGGAAAGGTTCCGTTTGAAACGACGAAAGAGATGTTTGATGCGTTCAAGGAATCAATTAAACCAGTTATTGAAGCAGGAAAACTTGAGATGGTGCTTTTTCAATATCCTCCATGGTTTGAATGTGACAAAGAGAGCGTCCAGATGCTGCGCTTTACAAAAGAAATGATGGGTGATATTCCAACAGCCATTGAATTCAGGAATCAATCCTGGTATTTGCCTGAGGTAAAGGAAAAAACACTCCATTTCATAAAAGATGAAGGCTGGATACATACAGTATGCGATGAGCCACAGGCAGGTACTGGCTCCGTGCCGCTCGTACCTTATGCAACTGAAAAAGCAGTGCTTGTCAGGCTGCATGGCAGGAACGTTCATGGCTGGAACAATCACGGACAGTCCAACTGGCGGGACGTCCGTTATTTGTACCGCTACAACGAAAAAGAATTGCTAGAATGGAAATCTATAATAGAGAAGCTCCAAAAAGAGACCAAGAAAGTGGTCATGCTGTTCAACAACAACTCTGGCGGCGACGCAGCGGATAACGCCNNGGTTGGCACCAAGACAGCTGGATTTATTTTAGGAGGGACGAATATGGTTTGGATTCTTCTGTTCGCCCTCGGGCTTGCAGCGGGGACGTTAGGCAGCATAATCGGTCTTGGCGGAGGCATCCTGATCGTGCCTGGCCTGCTGTCAGGACAAAACTTTCTTCCGGGGCTGCCAGATTTCACCCCGCAGACGGCCGTAGGGACATCAATCGTTATTTTAATTGTAACAGGGTTTGCTGCGACTAGGTCCTACATGGCAGACAAACGCATTGATTTTAAGAGCGGCTGGCTTTTCTTTCTCGGAAGCGGACCGGGTTCTTTTGTGGGTGCCGCGTTTAACGAACAGGTGGATGAAGGGCTTTTTTCTCTTCTTTTCGGCTCGTTCATGCTGCTTGTATCCATCCTGCTGATGGTAAAAGATAAGCTTCCTAAAGCAACCTTCAAAAATGGATGGGAGCGGACATTCACAGACACCTCTGGGAATGTATTTGCCTACCGCTATCCACCAGCGGCAGCACTGCTTATCTCCTTTATAGTCGGAATCATCTCTGGCCTGTTCGGTATTGGCGGCGGTTCGCTCATGGTGCCGGCGATGATGCTGCTATTTGGCTTTCCTGTTACGGTAGCGGTCGCGACTAGCATGTTCATGATCTTTCTATCTAGTATTACGGGCAGCATCGCGCATATCTATTACGGCAATGTAGTATGGCAAGCCGTGATATTTCTTGTTCCAGGTGCCTACCTAGGTGGCAGACTCGGTGCGTACATCCACAAAAAGCTGCCGGC
>NZ_NOII01000072.1 GCF_002245695.1 Fictibacillus aquaticus
TATGTAGATCTCTCCTTTTGCCGGCTTCATATATCCGCTGATTAAGTTCAGCAAGGTTGACTTTCCCGAACCGCTGCGTCCGACAACTGCGACAATTTCTCCCTCGCTTATCTCAAGTGATATGTTGTGCAGCACAGGAACGATATGCTCTTTTCCTTTTTTTCCGATCCTGAATTCATGGAAAACGTTTTGAACAGAAATCAAATAAAACACCCCTTCGTGTGTATTAGTATGTATAATACACATAATACTTTCCATCACCCATTTATGTCAACACTTTCCATAATTCTTTTTACACACTCTAAAAAAGGATTTGGTCCTATGTCATTGAAGTGTAAGAGGTAACAACTGAGACAAGGAAGTGTGCATATGCAGAATTGGCAGACAAAAGATCAACTGAAAAACCTAGTAAAAGAATTGGTGAACGTTCAGAGTATGACCTTCTCACCCGGAGAAGTTTATATGGCAGATTTTCTTAAAGTAAAACTGCAAAACCTTTCTTACTTTAACGAAAATCCAGAGTACGTTCGGCTCCATGGACTTGAAGACGGCCGGAAACTTCTCACTGCTTTTGTGAAAAATGGCGATCATAAAGATACCGTCATTCTTCTCAGCCATTTTGATGTGGTGCATATTGATGATTACGGCGATTTGAAACCGTTTGCGTTTGAAACGGATTTACTGACAGATAAAATAGCAGATCTGAAGGATCTTCGAGAGGACGTAAGGGCTGATATTGAGAGTGGAGAATGGCTTTTCGGACGGGGAACAATGGACATGAAAGCAGGAATTGCTCTCCATTTTTCACTTCTGGAAAAAGCGGCTGCCGGCCATTTTCCAGGCAACCTGCTGATGATCTCCGTCCCTGACGAAGAAGCGAACTCAGCCGGCATGCTTTGCGGTGTGAGTGTGCTGAATGAGCTGAAAGAAGAATATGGCATTCAATATAAAGCCTGTTTAAATGGTGAACCGAGCTTTACGAGCCACCCGGGAGATAACCATCATCATGTGTATACCGGTTCAATCGGAAAGCTGCTCGCTGGTTTTCTCTGCTACGGCAAAGAGACACATGTAGGTGAGCCGTTTGCTGGTTTAAGCGGAAGTCTGATGTCGTCCGAAGTAACGAAAGTTTTAGAGTGGAACACCGATTTTATCGATAAAATGGACGATGAAATCATGCCGCCGCCGTCCAATCTTTTGCAAAAAGATTTGAAGGACCATTATTCTGTGCAGATTCCACATGCGTCTGTCACGCTGTTTAACGTGATGCTTATGAAAAAGCCGCTGCAGCAGCTGACTGACGAACTGCTTTCAACTTGCGTGACGGCAGCAGAAGATCTGCATCAATTTATGAAGAACCGTTTGAAGAAGTACGAAGATATTTCTGGCATCTCTGTTTCGGCACCTGAGATCTCTGTCCTGACTTTTCAGCAGCTGTGCGATTATGCCATTGAAAAATACGGAATTTCAGAGATTACGCGAATAGAAAATGAAGTTCTTGCGAAAAAACTTGGAGATGAACGGGAAACAGCTTTGCACTTTGTAAACGAGATAGCCGGCCTATGCAGAAATCTTGCCCCAATGATCGTGCTGTTCTATGCGCCGCCGTTCTATCCTGCCGTCCATTCGAGCAACAGTTCTCTCGTCCAAAAAACAATGGCTTCTGTCATGGAGAGATTTCCAACGGTA
>NZ_NOII01000073.1 GCF_002245695.1 Fictibacillus aquaticus
AGAATGGCTGACGACAGTTGACCATAAAAAAATCGGGATTATGTATATCATTTCAGCTATCCTGATGCTGTTTAGAGGCGGTGTTGACGCTCTGCTTATGAGGGCACAACTTGCTGTACCTGACAATAAATTATTGGATTCTCAGCATTACAATGAGATATTTACCACTCACGGAACAATCATGATTATATTTATGGCCATGCCATTCTTGATCGGTTTGATTAATGTGGTCGTTCCGCTGCAGATTGGTGCTAGAGATGTGGCTTTCCCATATCTGAACGCAGTAAGTTTCTGGACATTCTTTATGGGCGCAATGTTGTTTAACATCTCATTCGTTATCGGAGGATCGCCTTCCGCTGGCTGGACGAGCTACATGCCACTTGCCGGCAATGAAATGAGTCCCGGGCCTGGACAGAACTACTATCTGATGGGGCTGCAAATTTCCGGTATAGGAACGCTCTTAACAGGAATCAATTTTTTAGTCACAATCTTTAAGATGCGTGCAAAAGGTATGAGATTGTTTCATATGCCGATGTTTACGTGGTCTGCTCTCGTAACTTGTATTATTATTGTATTTGCTTTTCCAATTCTAACTGTGGCACTTGCGTTAATGACGTTTGACCGGCTGTTCGGAAGCCACTTCTTTACGCTTCAAAGTGGTGGTATGGATATGCTTTGGGCTAATCTTTTCTGGCTCTGGGGGCACCCTGAAGTTTATATAGTCATTCTGCCTGCGTTCGGAATGTTTTCCGAGATTATAAGTACGTTTTCGAGAAAAACTCTTTTTGGTTACAAGGCAATGGTTCATTCCATGCTCGTGATAGCCGGTTTGAGCTTTGTCGTATGGGTCCATCACTTTTTCACTATGGGCTCTGGTGCACTCGTGAATTCCTTTTTTTCGATAACGACAATGTTAATCGGGGTACCAACAGGGGTGAAGATATTCAATTGGCTGTTCACAATGTATAAAGGAAGAATTCGTTTTACCGTTCCTATGCTATGGTCACTAGGTTTTATAGTAAACTTTGTAATCGGTGGAGTGACTGGAGTCATGCTCGCAATGGCCGCTGCAGATTACCAATATCATAATACGTACTTTTTGGTGGCTCATTTCCATTATGTTCTTATCGCTGGTACCGTATTTGCATGTTTCGCAGGACTTCATTTCTGGTACCCGAAAATGTTTGGTCATAAGCTCAATGAGCGTATTGGAAAATGGTGTTTCTGGCTCTTTACAATTGGATTTAACATTTGTTTCTTCCCAATGTATTTCTTAGGTTTAGATGGTATGCCAAGAAGGATTTCAACTTATGGAGCAGAGACTGGTTGGTTCAGCATGAATTTGGTCGCAACGGCTGGAGCCTTTTTGATGGGGATTGCCTTTATTCTACTTGTATTTAACGTGTATTACAGTTTCCGTTACGAAAAACGAGAAACAACGGGTGATCCTTGGGATGGCCGAACTTTAGAATGGGCAACTTCCTCTGCTATTCCACCATTCTATAACTTTGCTAAAATTCCTGAAGTGAAGGGCTTAGATTCATTTTGGAAACAAAAGCAAGAAAACAAACAATCTACAATTATTAATAACGAAACGTATATACCTATACACATGCCTAGTAATTCGGGAATTCCGTTCATTATGTCTGTTTGCTTCTTTATCAGCGGCTTTGGATTAGCCTTCGAGTGGTATTGGATGGGTATTGCAGGATTAATCGGTGTATTTATTACGTTGTCTCTTCGCTCATTTATCGATGATAAGGGCTACTATGTAAGTGTTAAAGAAATAAAGAATACAGAACAGAAATCAGTTTAAGAGGAGGCGTGAATATTGGAACAGACTCAACATGATCAAAACACGCCATTAGAGTATCAATCAGAAACTGGAAGGTTAAATATACTTGGATTTTGGATTTTCCTTGGGGCAGAAATCGCACTTTTCTCCACTCTTTTCGCCTCTTATATGGTATTAAGCGGAAGAATCGCCGATGGTCCCTCGCTTGGAGAACTTTTTGAAGTAAAAGGCTTGCTTATCCAAACCTTTTTACTCTTAACAAGCAGTTTCACCTGTGGCTTAGCTATCCATCAAATGCGACGACAAAATGTAAAAGGGTTGTTTATTTGGATGGTCACTACTCTGGTGTTGGGTGTCGGATTTTTAGGTTTTGAGATACACGAATTTGTCCTTTATATTCAAGAAGGTGCCAATATTGGAACAAGTGCCGCATGGTCAGGATTTTTCGTTCTTGTCGGAACGCACGGTGCTCACGTAACATTTGGTATCGTTTGGATCACCTATATCTTGATTCAAGTCGCAAGAAAAGGACTCACACCCACAACAGCGAGCAAAGTTTTCATCTCGAGTCTATATTGGCATTTTCTAGACGTCGTATGGATTTTCATTTTCACATCAGTATATC
The DNA here is from genome assembly GCF_002245695.1 of Fictibacillus aquaticus. Lineage (GTDB taxonomy): Bacteria > Bacillota > Bacilli > Bacillales > Fictibacillaceae > Fictibacillus > Fictibacillus aquaticus. The sequence continues at coordinate 2,421 of NZ_NOII01000073.1, forward strand.
TAACAGGGATGGTGTTAAATAATGGTTAAACATTACGTTGCTATCCCATGGAAACATGTTGTTGGGTATATTTTATCGATGGTTCTGACACTTATGGCGTTATGGGTGGCACTAGATACTGATTTCTCCCAAAAGACCATATTTACAATCATTTATATTTTCGCCTTTTTACAAGCCGCTCTTCAGCTTTTGATGTTCATGCATATGACAGAAAGTTCAAACGGACGAATTCAAACTGCTAACATTCTTTTTGCGGTGTTTATAGCGATTACGGTAGTCGCGGGGTCAGTATGGGTCATGTCTGCTGGACATGGCGAACATAATACAAAAGCCCAACAAATTCAAATATGATAAAACTGGCGCCAAACCTCTAAGTCACCCTTACCTTGTAAAAGAATTATACTTTTCTAAAGTGTAAAAAAGACATGCCCGAAATTTTGTGGCATGTCTTTTCTTATATCAGTACTTATAGCTCTTTAAACCCCTAAAAAGTGTTCGTAAGGAATGCTATCATCTGCATCCTCCAACCAATGTACAGGAAAACACCTATCTCAAGCATGGCTTAACGCAAAATTTTAATGATAAGATAACTGTGCTTATTATAATGTTGGCAACAAAGAAAGAGATGTTGAAAAATGTAACCTCAAGCATAAAGTACAAATGGACATATAAAATAATCTTAA
>NZ_NOII01000074.1 GCF_002245695.1 Fictibacillus aquaticus
GAATAAGTCGTGTACGGAAAAGCGTTGAATATACCGCCGAGCATAATAGCTAACCCTTCTCCTCTGTAACCTTTGGCAATATCATCTGTCGATAGCTCTTTTCCGCAGATTTTACCTAGTGCAAGAAACACACCTGTGGATTCAATCATACTAACGATGGCCACTAATACCATCGTGATCACTGCTCCTGCCTCTAAAGTTGGAACTCCAAAATAAAAGGGACGCGGCATATGGAACCATGAAGCTTCCATAACTGGAGCAAAGCTGATCATTCCAAGCATGGCAGCCGCCACGGTGCCAATAAATAATCCGAGCAAAATCGAAACAGCACGAATAAAGCCATTTGAAAAACGATAAATGATAATAATGCTGCTCAATACTCCGAATGAAAGCAGCAGGTTTTGCGGAGAACCAAAATCAGAACTCCCTTGCCCTCCTGCCATATCCTTGATAGCAACAGGAATTAACGTGATACCGATAATCGTTACAACCGTTCCGGTCACAACCGGCGGAAACAGCTTTACAATCTTGCTGAACATTCCCGCTATCATAAATACGAAAAATCCTGCAGCGATAACTGCTCCATAAATGGCGGACATGCCATACTGCGCACCGATCGCAATCATCGGACCGACAGCTGTGAACGTGCATCCCAGCACGACTGGCAAGCCAATTCCGAATAGCCTGTTATTCCAGACTTGAAGGAGCGTCGCGATACCGCATGTCATCAGGTCGATCGCAACTAAATAAGCCAGCTGTTCTGCAGAAAGTTTAAGTGCACTTCCAACAATGAGAGGAACGATCACCGCACCTGCATACATCGCAAGAACATGCTGAATGCCTAGGGATAATACTTTTCCTTTATTCATGAAGTGCCGCCTCCTTCTCACCGCAAACAAATTGAATACCGTTTTCGTTCATGGATTGAATCCTTGCTATTGATTCAATTTTGTACCCTTCCTGCTCCAATTTTTCTCTTCCTTGCTGAAAGCTCTTTTCGATTACGATTCCGATGCCCGCAACAGCTGCTCCCGCATTTTCTGCGAGTTCGCAAAGTGCCGAAGCTGCTTCACCATGAGCGAGAAAATCATCTATTATAAGTACTCTCTCGTTTCTCCTCAAAAATTTAGAGGAAATGGATATTTCGCTTTCCTCTTGTTTTGTAAATGAAAACACCTTACTGGTCAAAAGACCTTCATGCAGCGTAAGCGACTTTTTCTTGCGTGCGAACAAGACTGGTACGCCTAGTGCTAAACCGGCAAATACTGCCGGTGCGATTCCAGAGGATTCGATAGTCAAGATTTTTGTAACACCATCTTCTTTAAAACGCTCCGCAAATTCTGCTCCAATCTCCTTCATCAATAGAGGATCGATCTGATGATTTAAAAAAGCATCAACCTTCAGTACAGTATCAGAAAGGACGATGCCCTCCTGCAGGATTCTTTTCTCTAAAAAATTCATTTTCTGCTCCTCCTTTAGCGGTTTTCGTTAACTATGTTGCCTTAAGAAATCAGAGAAGGAGTTGACCTCCATTTCAGGCGCACGCTTTCCGCGGGGCAGTCGGTGAGCCCTATCGCCGCTTTGCGCCATGATAGGTCTCACCTGACCGCTTGTCCCGCAGGAGTCGGCACCTTACATTCCGATCAACGTTATCAATGATGTATTCAAGGTGATTAATTGAAAGTTAAAGATTCAGCTAATACATAAACGTAAGGATCTCCTTTGTTTGTGCGCTGAATTTTCTAATTCAACAGTGGCCACTCAATAGAACTTTCTTAGAAACCGTAACAATCAACAATCTGAGACAAATAAAAAAACCGGGCGGCGCTTCTACTTAGAGTGAAGCGCCGTCCGGTTTGCATGCAAATAGACAACGAAACCGTCAGCTGAAAAAAATTCCCAGCTGCAGTTTTTAGCGTCACTCGTAGTCAGACCATTTACGGCAGTCCGGTAGAAACTTGCAGGCCATATCCCTGCGATTATACGAGCCTATAAAGTTATGAACGATTATACGTTATTTCTTTTATAAAAAAAAGATGTAATAACGAAGAGAGCATAAAAAACTGTGCGAATTCACTATTTTTATGTAAACAGGCTCTCACCTATGTCGAGAGCACAGCGAGACACATATAATGCAGGGACAAAAGTGGTTTAAAAATATTTAGGAGGAACTTTAATGAACCATAATTATTCTAAGTTTATCGGTGAGAATGTCAAGGTAAACCTTGGCGGCCCAGAATCCCGTCTTGGCACGCTAAGCATTGTTGCCTCTGATTTCCTTGCTATCCAGGGCGACGATGGCATCATGTTTTACCAGCTTTCCCATGTAAAGGGTATCTCTGTACAGTCAACAAGCTCTCCTACTCAAACAGTAGAAAGAAGCGACTACGAAGATATGCGCTTTACAGAAGTGCTTAATGCATTCAAGTATAAGCAAGTCCGCATCAACCGCGGCGGCCCTGAAAGCGTAGTTGGCCTGCTGCGCAAGACATCTGCTGATTACATCGAGCTTCTTGTCGACAAGCAGATCGTCATCCTTGCCGTTTATCACATTAAGAGCTTCAGCCCGGTCTTTGAAAATGAAGAAGAATCAAGCAACAGCGGAAATAGCGGCAACAGCGGAAAAAACGAAAAAAAAAACAAAGTAAATAGTAATAACAGCAATAATAGCAACAATAATAGAAGACAGCAGAACGAGTCGTCTTCGAGCCAAAATGAAAGCAATAATGAATCCTCCAACGCTGCAATGGAATCTTCTAATGCGCAAAATGAATCATCAAGCAAATCTTCTTCTTCTAGCAAGTCATCATCCAGTTCTTCCAACTATAAAAAGAAGAGATCCAACGGAGGCACTCGTTCTAGATCTAACAATAGCTTGTCTGACAGAGGATGGACGAAGCTGTAAAAAGCTTCTCTCCTCTTTTTTAGGAATACATGCATCTTAACCATTTCCTAAAAAAGGCTATAAAACTCGTTGATATGTCTGAAATTATACATGCAGCAGCTTTAAAGTGAGACGATTCCAACAGCTGTTTGGAATCGTCCCGTTTTAAAGAAACATAACTGTCAATCAGCCATCTATGAGGAACACACTATTACGAAAAGAAATGAATTTAAGCCCCAAGGTTCATCAGATAACATATCTGGCAAGCGTCTAAGATAACCAATTTCGATGTCATGCTAACGCTGTCGTTGTGCTTGTCCATTCTTAAAGGATACCCGTCAGAACAAAGGCGGTCTTTACGGTGATAATCTAGTAGTTTGCTTGTATGACTGATTATCTTATTTGTTGGACGAACTGGGTTTTGAGTTAGGAACGAGGAGGATAACTTGAGCATTTTCAGCAAATTTTTGGAAGAATATATTGAAATAACTATTAATGCGAGCCTGATTCTAAAAGGCAAGCTGATCGATGTGGGCTCTGACATCATGGTTATTTACAACGGCGAGGATTTCTATTATATCCCTCTCGTTCATACTCAATATATTCGCTTTAGCAAATTGGCTTACACAGAAGAGATTCAACTGCCTCCGGAACTGCCGATTGGCCAGCCAGAGGATAACATTTCTGTCCGAAAAATTCTTACAAACAG
>NZ_NOII01000075.1 GCF_002245695.1 Fictibacillus aquaticus
TAAGGAGTCAAGGCTAATTTCTTCTTGTATAAGCGGCAAACTTATTTAGTTCATCTGTGTCAAATTTGTCCGTAACATCTAAATATATGTCAGCTGTTGTTTCTGTCGTTTGATGTCCAAGGCGCTGCGAAACATATTTAATACTAGCTCCTGCTTCAAGGAATAAAACAGCATGAGTATGCCTGAAAACATGAGTGCCTTTGTAACTGACATTTGCTTTAGTGCAATACCTTTGAAAGGTCTCACGTATTATTGAGGGTGTAAGATAACTTCCAAGAAAATTTTGAAATATAATTCCATCGTTGTTTCGTTTGAATTGAGAGTGTTTTAAAATCATCTGGTTTTGTAACAGCTTGAACTTTTTAAGTTCAGCTACTAATGCTTCATCGAGTTTAATTGTTCTATAGGAGGATGAGTTCTTAAGAGAAGATATTGTTATGTTATTGTTATCATCACGGCTAGTTTGTCTTGCAATTGTTAATTTATCACCCTTAAGGTCAAGCCATTGTAAGGCTAGTGCTTCGCTTATTCTTAATCCTGTTTGGCTTAGCAAATAAATAAGCATAAAGTACAGACGATACTCTTTATACCTTTGATGCTTATAAGTTTCCATAAAATCAAGCAATCGATTCAAATCATTTAAAGAATAATATTTTATTTCTTTATTAATTTGTATTTTATCTTTAACGGGTATTTTCAATTTGTTCGTGGGATCTTTGTCCAATATCTCCATGTCGTGAACCGAATAATGAAATATGCTTTTGAGAACTGATAAATACTTTAACCGTGATCCATAGGAGTAAATGTCATTACCGCTTTGATCCTTAAGTTCAGCATAATGATTCATCCATCTCTTAATTTCAGGTCTTTTAATACGAATTAACTTTTTATTCCCGAAGTAAGGGAGTATATGGATTCTTACGATGACCTCTAATTGTCGAAAAGTAGAATCTTTAACAGAGTTTTTTTTGTGGTTATTTAACCATTCTTGTACAACATCATTAAACATTAAATCTCTGTCATTTAGAGTGTGACCATAATAGATTTTTTCTTCTACAGCATTAGCTTCTATTTGTGCTTCTTTTTTAGTACGAAAAGTCCCAATACTTATTGATTTTCCTTCTTTGAAAACACGTGCTTGCCACATCCCACTGTTTAATTTTCGAAAGTTTGCCATTCATGTATCTCCTTTATTCTGCTTTAGATCTAAACAAAACTTGATTTATAACAAAATGTAAATTCTAATAACCGCAGATAATTTTTAAGATCAATTCTCTATTTTTAATAACCCATCCGCAAAGTATGTAGAGGTTGATCCGCATCTGTGACAATAACGAGATGTTTTATCAAGTAATTCATCACAATCCCCATGGGAATTATGCCATTTCATATTTTTGTGTAATTCCTCAAATGTAATCCCAGTACACTTGTTTATTAAAAATGCACCACAGATATTGCAGTAATTTGATCCTGAGGGTATATAGGCATTATCGCAATTTGGGCACTCAATACTTAGTTTTTGATGCGTAATGAAACTCGAACTTTTCAATTCATTCCAACTAATTTTTTCTTCTATTCTTAGATTTTTACTGCCACAGCAGGGACAAAACGTTGCATTCGGGAAAGCAAAAAGATAATTACAGTTCAAACAACGTTGGGTATTCTTAATCTTTGAAATGAATTCTTGAAATAATAGGATAATTGGGTGGCTAGAAGAATACTTTACACCAAATTGAGCACCTTGCTTTATAAATTTAAACACATTTATTGAAGCCTCATTTGATATTTCGCATAAATTAGAAATGTCATTTGGGTCATTGATCATTAGTTCGTTTAAGACTGGAGGAGGGGCTAATAGTTCTCTTGCGAAGCAGTTTGCTTCGCTTTCAAATTCGTTGTATTCATCTTCTGTAAGTGAACTTCTAGCCAAGGAAGAATTATTACTAATTTTGTTATGGTTCATGACATAATGTCCTAATTCATGGGCAAGAGTCCACCTTTTCCTGCCTTTATTAAGTATCTTATCGTTGTATAAAATTAAGTACTCATCTAATGATTCATAATATAGACAACAGCCTTCATCACTGTTTACAAGATTACAAACTTCTTGATGGGAAAAACCTCTCTTTTTTGCAAACCAAGAATAAGTTCTTACTTTAAGATTAGGAAAACTATTCGCAATTTGTTTCACCCGAATAGGTAATTCTCTTATGGAGTTATTCTTTAAAACTTTATCTGCAGAATTCTGGGCTTTAACGAAGTCGGCTTTATAGGTCGTCTTCTTCGTCAAATTCATCACCTTCCTCATTTTCAGTGTCTAGAAATGAAAGCTTTAACATCTTTATCATGTTTTCAAATCTTTCTCTGTCCTTACCGATAAGTTTGTTTCGTTGCCTTTGAATCTGTTTTAAATCATTGTCTTCTAATGAGAACTTTGTATACGGATCGCTTGTACTTCCCAGTAGATAATCTGTTGTGACATTAAAGATTTCAGACATCTCCAGCAATGCGCTACCAGGAGGTACAACTCTTCCAGCTTCATAATTTGCCACGTTTGATCTCTTCATGTCCAGTTTCTGAGCAAGCTCTTCCTGTGACAACTTATTATCCTGCCTGCACTTTTTGATTCTTAATCCAATCACTTTTTTTCTTTCATCATTCATAAGTATACCCCCAACTAAAAATAAAATGTTTATTAAAATGACGTTTTATATATTGACATACTTTTAAATGACGTGTTAAGGTTTATTTGTCATTTAAAAACACAAAAAGAAATGAGGTGATATTTTGGGTAACTCCAATGTCCGTCGTTTACGATTTCGATCATTACGCCAAAAACTTAATATTTCCCAACGTCAGTTATCTATTGATCTCAATATAAGCGAAAGCCACATTCGGAATATTGAAAGTGGCAGAGGTAATCCAGACGCAAAACTATTATTTAAGTTATCAAATTACTTAAAAACAACTCCGGAGTATTTATTTCCAGACCTAGCTGACGTTAATATCAAAAGGTTTGTTAAAGAATCGTATTGTCATTATTATAAACGTTCCATTTGATTACCTCAACAGGAGTTGACTATTAACAAAGGAGGATTCTAAATGTCAAATCGTTCTGCACAGTTAGAAAGACCCCCAAAGTTGTTGGAAGTACAAGTTGATGAGGAAGCAATCAAAGAAATGTATCACGATGCAATCGAAAAAAGAATGGAGAAATTTGATACGGAGTTGGTGTATTGGGATACAAAAGAATTAAAAAAACGGACATGTATGAGCTGGAATACCATTCTTAATAATTTTTTTTATGAAAATGATTTTCCAAAGATCAAGGTAGGTGGTAAGTGGTATTTTCCAGCAAAGGAAACGAAAATATTCCTAAACAAGTGGTTACTTCAATTAAAATAAATCATTTGAAAAAGGAGTGTTCAAAATGGCTGAAGTGAAGTGGATCAAACTCAGCACGAATATGTTCGAAGATGAAAAGATACGCTTAATCGAAAGTTTGCCCGAATCGGATATGCTGCTGATCATCTGGATCAAGCTCTTGTCTCAAGCAGGAAAAACAAACGCGAATGGTTACATCTACTTGAACGAAAACATTCCCTATACAGATGAGATGCTAGCGACCATTTTTAACCGTCCATTGAACATCGTTAGACTTGCACTAAAGACTTTCGAAGAGTTTGACATGATTGAGATCAGTGATGGAAATTTTATCGCCATCAGCAATTGGGAGAAGCACCAAAACGTCGAAGGTCTTGATAAAATACGCCAGCAGACGCGAAATCGCGTGGCAAAACATAGAGAAAAAAAGAAGCTAAATGCAGGAAACAATACATGTAACGTTACAGTAACGCAGGGTAACGCAACAGATATAGATAAAGAAGTAGAAATAGATAAAGAAGTAGAAATAGATAAAGATATAGATATAAATATAAATAATGCATTTAAAAATAGTAAAGAAGAAAAGAATGAGAACAAAACCACCAAAGTGCATGAATACTTCCAAAAGCATATTGGAAATGCATCTCAAAAGATTATGAAAGAGATTAACGTATGGACAACAGTACTGAATGAAGAGCTAGTGATGGAGGCAATGAGACGGTCAGTTGAATGCAATAAAGCCTCCTGGACATATACGAGAGGCATTCTATCAAAATGGGTGAAGAGTTATGTTCAGAGTCTAGATGATGTGAAATCCCTAGATGTTCAATACGCCAGTCATCGAAAGGAGATTAACAATGGAAAGTCGTCTAAACCAAATAATCGAATCTCTGTGTCAAAAGCATTTTCAATTACCGGAGGACAAGTTGGTCGAATCAGAAAGGCTCGATGAGTATCGTTGTTCTTCATGCAAAGACAAGGAAATCATTTTTTATAGGGTGCATAAAGATACTGAATGGTTTTGGGACGAGAAGATACAATCGTGTGTACCTGAACATAAGGTTCCGGAAGCTGACTATTATCTAGGCAAAGTATGCAGTCCGGAAAATGCATGGGAGTGGCATGACAGCTATTCAAAAAGGTGTAGCTGTGTCCAACAAAAGAATATCGAAAAGAGATTACTTACTTCAGAAATAACGGAAGAGTTTAGGAATCATAGTTTTAGCAACTTTAATATTAAAGGAAAAGATCCATTGATCAAGGATGCCTACCAGTGCGGCCAGGAATACATTTCAGACTTTATGGATATCCGAAGCACCCGATCAAACAGCGTCGCTCTACTGGGACAACCTGGAGCTGGAAAAACACATCTATTAACCGCAATCGCTAATCATCTCATGCAGCAAAGACATGTTTCAATTTTATATTTCCCTTATGTTGAGGGATTTGACGATTTAAAAGACGATTTTGAAAAACTGGAAGAAAAGATGAATCGTATGAAAAAGGTAGACGTACTTTTCATCGATGATTTATTCAAACCAGTAGGAAATCAAAAAAGACCGAGAGCTACTGAATGGCAGATCGAAAAGATGTATGCTCTCATCAACTATCGATATCTTAATCACCTGCCCGTATTAGTATCATCTGAGTTAACGATTGATGAAATAGAAGCCGTTGACGAAGCGCTTGGTTCGAGGCTTTATGAAATGTGCAGAAACTATATGGTCATTATAAAAGGAGATAAGAAGATATTAAACCAGAGATTAGGTTAGGAAACAATTGTGTGTATTTCTTTTATTTTAAAATACTAAGTAAATTATCAAAAATCCTATTATTAATTGAATCAGCATAAGTTTAATTTCAAATTCTTTTCCAAAGTACATTAAAAATGTATTTAAAATGTAAGAAATCAGCCTGATATTCATTTTAAAGGTGGGGGACGTCCGCATCCATTGTTAAGTAAGGAGTTTTCCACCTTGTTTTTCCAGGCTATCGCCGTGGAAATCCCGTGACCTCACACCACCAACATCATGTGGTGTGAGGTCACGGGAGCACAAGGTGGAAAGACAGATGTAGAAATAGAGCGGACGTCCTATTGTTGTATATTTTTGACTGTGATATTATTCCAATATAATTTAGTGATTTAATAGATTTTAAAGCGAAGTAATTTTGCAAGCGAGAAGGAGGGCAGATCCAGTTCTGAAGTTCAAGGTCAAGAGATGTAAAGAAGTGAATGATTTTTAGTAGTTGAATAATTGACGATTTGGTTAAAGGTTGAAGGGAGGATTTCTTTGGAGAGGAAAGGATACCTATGAATCTGTTAGCCGAAAAGCAAGAAGAAGTACTGCAAGTGATTAATCGTTTTGGAGTCATTACTACAACTCAGCTCTCAGCTTTTTTAAAAGGCAACATCTCACATGTAACGGTCTATCATACGAAGCGAAAGTTACTCTCGTTAGGATTTATTACCGAAGAGAAGATCGGTTATCAATTGATTTTGGCTATGCGTCCAAGTGGAGTAGAGTATCTTGGAAGCTCATTAACCCGGTTTACGAAGTTCAACTACTCTACACTGAACCATCAGCTCATCATGAACGATTGTCTACTGGCACTTAAAAGTATAGCTGAGAGTAAGGTTCAGCCGTTTGAATTCATTACCGAGCGTGAACTTCGGACTAAGTACATCGATCAGAATTTCTCGAAATCAGATCGTAGAAACACAACATTGTTAAAAAAAATCGCCGACCGTATTCCAGATTTTATACTTTTGGAAAACGGTGAAAGAATTGCATGTGAAGTAGAACTTACCCGAAAATCTTCAACGCGCTACATCGAAAAAATGAATCGTTACCGTAATGAAATTCTTAACGGTCAGTATAATCAAGTCAGGTATCTATGTGAGAGCGAATCGATCCGTGATACCGTCATCTCTTATGCGCAGCAAGCTGGAATAGTCAGTAACATGCTGCAGCTGGAGCTGATAAGGAGGTTATTGCAATTTGCCGAAAAGCAATGAAGACTTAGGAAAAGAATTCGGATTAGGATTAGCGATGCTGTTTAGTGTTTTTGCTTTTTTTCCTCTACTGGTTTTTTCTCTACCGTTTTTTATCCTATTCCGTATCTTAAAACAACCCACCTTTCACGCAATCATTTCAGTAATTAGCTTTCTATCTTTTTGTTTTTTTGCTTACTTCAATCCTACCAGTTATTTAGGTTTGTATAGTGTCTTGCCTTTTGATGTTACATGGTTAGAACGTCTGGTTAATCAGCCGATGCGACTCACCAATACATCTTTCCTGCAATATATAACAGGTGGTTTGTTTGTTTCATATGGATGGTCTCTCATGACCGACTATCACCGATCAAAACGTGTGAGATCGACTGAAGAAAAACGCGATAGCTTTAAATCATCTGCTCATTATCAAAAAGTGAAAAAGAACCGTTTCCAACTGACTATAAAAGCTCAACAAAAATGGAGAAGCCAGAAGGAACAAGACAAGCTTCTTCTCGGCATAACCGAGAGAGGCAAGCCTTACTTTATGGACTTTAAGGAGATTAATCAGCATATGTTCATCCCGGCAACAACAGGCGGCGGGAAAACGATATTACTTTTGAACTTTGTAGAGTATGCGCTGATCAGGAATTTTCCCTTTATCTTTATCGATGGCAAGGGCTCATCGGAAAGTATTGAAGAGGTTGAAACGCTTTGTAAGCGATACGACAGAAATTTGAAGGTGTTTTCTGATAAAGGGAAACTGACTTACAATCCTTTGAAATATGGCGGAGCTACGGTTATAAAAGATAAACTGGAACAATTAATCGAAACCGAGAGTGACTATTATTCTTCTATCTCAACGTCACTCGTACAAGCACTCATTCAGTTTATCGATGATTATG
>NZ_NOII01000076.1 GCF_002245695.1 Fictibacillus aquaticus
CAGCCAGAGGATAACATTTCTGTCCGAAAAATTCTTACAAACAGCAAAGGCATCTTTACAGAAATTTATGTGACAAACCACCAGCCTATTCACGGCTATGTTACAGGGGTCATGAATGATTATTTCCTTTTCTTTTCTCCGGTCCATAAGCTGATATCCATTCCGCTGCAGCACTTCAAATGGCTGATGCCATACCGCGAAAACGAACGGCCTTATTCCTTGAAAAATGAGGAGTTTCCGCTCATCCCCATCAGCACAACATCAGCGCGTACATTCGAAGAGCAATGCAAGCGAAACATCGGTAAAATGGCCATTTTTGACCTTGGTAAAGAGCCGAAAAAAATAGGCAAGATTATCAGCATTCAAAACAATCAAGTGGAACTGGCCATCGCACGCAACCAGACGATTTTTACTAACCTTACACATGTTCATTCCGCCAGTTTTTTATAATACACATAAAAAAGGCTGCCTTCTCAGCAAGGCAGCCTTTTTTATTATTCGTGTCCTGGGTTGTTATAGCCGTCTTTGTTTTGCGGATGATCGTCAAAGAGACGGTCTCTGCTGATAGTATGCGGCTTGTCAAGGTTTAAAGAATTGTCAGCTGGTGATTTTGATGGTTCTGTTGCCGGGTTAAAATCGGCAAGACTTGTATTATCTTTTTTCCACTCATTTGGATCTGGCTTTGTAATTGTTGTATTTTCCATTTTGCGGCTCAATCTGCTCATCGTCTGGCTGGCAAATTCACGTCCTCCAAGGCCAAACGCTAAACCGAACGCAATCGTAAAGCCGCCAAGTATCAAGATAAACGCAGCATTAACGATAGTTTTTGCCACACCGAGCTGATCGAGAGCCATAAAGAACGTAAGTGTAATGATCGTGTATTTTGCTGTATTGCCGAGAATCTTACCTTCTGTCGGCTGCTTGACCATGCTCATGACAATCCGCTTTACGAGATCTCCCACATAAAAGCCGATTCCGAGCACGATGATAGCTGTCAGCACCATTGGGACGTATGCAAGTACAGCTGTCAGAGCAGTTACAAGGCTTTCAAGTCCAACAAGCTGAAGCGCTTCAATCGTAAACAGAAGCACCACAACAGCTTGCGCGATAAAGCCGACAATCTGTGAAACTGTCATTCCGCGATTTGCTTTATGATCAAGTGAGCCAAGCCCCATACGGCTGAATACAGCATTAAAGCCTGCCTTTTCCAGCAATCCGGATACAAAATGTTTTACTTTTCTTCCAAGCCATAGTCCAACAGCTACAAGAACAGCTGCAATGATAATGTTAGGAATCATATCCATTACACGTCCGAGCATGCTAACAGCTGGTCCGGAAATACCATCAATATCCAGTGTTTCTAATGCTGAAATTACAGCAGGAATAAGAATCAGAACATAAACTACTGTTCCGATAAACGAAGATAAGCTGAACGATGGCTTGCCTGGAGATGACAATCCTAACTTATTCGCTAAATGATCGGTACCGATACTGCGGAGGAAGTTTGTTAAAATCTCACGTACAATCTTTGCAACCACCCAGCCGATTCCTAGAATAAGAGCTGCGCCGAGAAGTTTTGGAATAAAGGCAAAGAATCCGTCGAGCATTCCTTTTAAAGGTTCTGAAATGGCTTCAATACCAAGTGCTGCGAGTACAGCCGGCAGGAATAGAAGCAGTGTCAGATAAAATACTGCTCTAGATGCAGAATGAAGAGTACGGTCCGCGTTTGCAGGGTCCTTTATCATGTTCCATCTCGACATTAATCTGCCAAGGCCAGCTCTGCGCCCCACGTTTTTCACTAGATAAGAAAGCACAGAAGCGATGAGCCAAGCAACTGCTGCAATAAGTACCGCTTTGAGGATATTTGGGATGGCTGCTGCCATGACACCAAGCGCTCCGGAAAGAGGCTGTGCTACATAAGGAAGGTCGAGCATATTGAAGAACATAATGAATGCGAATACCATGATGATCCAGAATACAATCTTGCTGATGATTTCTTCAGGTGAATATTTCTGATGCTGCTGATTATGCTGGCGCGACTGCGGGTGGCCTGTGTGCAGGTCTTCTTCACCCTCATTTTTCATCCACCGCATCATTTTGTTGTCAAAGTCTGTTTTCTTTAATGCCGATTTCACCGCTTTTGAAACGATTCCGGCCACGAGCCATCCTATGAGCAGGACAAGTAAAGCCAAAAGCAGATCAGGCAGTCTTCCTAAATATGCCATCCATGAGTTCACTACTCCATCGTAATCGTACAAAGATTTCTCCTCCTTTTTATCAATCAGGTATATGCTTCATTTCCCATTAACTGCATCTGGCTAAACGTAAATTATCGAGAATGAGTTTCACTCATACCGCAATTTACAGATGTTGAGATTGAGAGTATGATGAATTATGGAATAAATGGATAAGAATACCTGATTAATTGCGCAAACGGTTACATCAAGCACAATGCTTGGAACAGGAGATGAGAGAATTGATTCATGTACATAACATAAAGAAAGAATATAAGATTGCTAAGCGCGACCCAGGTCTTCGCGGAGCAGTCAAATCGCTTTTTTACCGTAAATTCGAAACAAAGCATGCAGTTAAAGGAATTGATTTCCACATCGAACCTGGTGAAATGGTAGGTTATATCGGAGCGAATGGAGCTGGTAAATCTACGACAATTAAGATGCTAACTGGAATATTGACCCCTAGCAGCGGGAGCATCAGTGTAAACAGCATCGTCCCTTATGAAAACAGGCAGAAAAACGCCAAGAATATAGGAGCTGTATTCGGTCAGCGTACTCAGCTGTTCTGGGATATACCTGTCCGTGAAAGCTATGATCTTCTAAAGCATATTTACGAGGTTCCAGAACAGCAGTTTAACGAAACGATGAAGACGTTTACGGAGGTGCTCAATCTTGAGCCGCTGCTAGCCATTCCAGTCAGGCAGCTCTCTCTCGGACAAAAGATGAGATGTGAGCTTGCCGCTGCATTCCTGCATCGTCCAAAGGTTGTGTATCTGGACGAGCCGACAATCGGGCTTGATGTAGCAGTAAAGATAAAAATCCGTGAATTTATTAAAGAGATGAATCGCCTTTACGGAACGACTGTCATCCTTACTACACATGACATGCAGGACATCGAAGAAATCTGCAGCCGCATCATTATCATCGATGAAGGAAGTGTCATCTATGACGGCAGTCTTCAAGCGATTAAGGAACAGTTCGGACATAAAAGGATTATTCATTTTGAAATGGATAACATTACATCTCCCCTACTGCCTCCAGCATTAGAAGGAAAAGCCGAAATCCTTCCTGCTGAAGAGGAAAGCGAGAAGGTTTCTGTTTCTTTCAGCAGCCGGGATATTTCTGGTGCAGAAGTGATTTCAGAGATGATGAAAGCATACAATGTCACCGACTTGACGATTGCTGACCCTAAGATTGAGAGCATCGTTGAAGAGATTTATGGCAGAGGCATGGTTCAGGAGGAGAAACATGCGGAAATACATTGAATTTGCTAAAGTCCAAATGCAGGTAAACTCGGCATACTCCGCGTGGTTATGGGCGAATATCGCCTCTATCTTGCTGCGTCTTTTTATCGCCTATTATTTTTGGCAGGCGGTTTACAGCAATAAATCCTCGATAAAAGGCATGCCGCTCGACGATATGCTCACTTATATCATTGTCGCGATGTTTATGCAGATGTTTGTTTC
>NZ_NOII01000077.1 GCF_002245695.1 Fictibacillus aquaticus
TAATTCCTTACCTATGCTTTTGTTCAGTTTTCAAAGAACTTTTTGTCTCGGAGAGACATTTATTGATTTTACGCATTAAAAAAGAAAATGTCAACACATTTTCTAAAAATGGTGGAGCTTAGCGGGATCGAACCGCTGACCTCCTGCGTGCAAGGCAGGCGCTCTCCCAGCTGAGCTAAAGCCCCATGTTTTAGATAAAATGGTCGGGAAGACAGGATTTGAACCTGCGACCCCCTGGTCCCAAACCAGGTGCTCTACCAAGCTGAGCCACTTCCCGTTATATGGCGCGCCCTGAGAGATTCGAACTCCCGACCTTTTGATTCGTAGTCAAACACTCTATCCAGCTGAGCTAAGGGCGCATATAAAATTAAAAATCTAGAATGGTACCGAGGGCCGGACTCGAACCGGCACGATAGTCACCTACCGCAGGATTTTAAGTCCTGTGTGTCTGCCATTCCACCACCCCGGCAGCATGCATTATGGAGCGGAAGACGGGATTCGAACCCGCGACCCCCACCTTGGCAAGGTGGTATTCTACCACTGAACTACTTCCGCATGCTTTTTTAAAATGTGGAATTAAATTATAAAGTTAAATTAATATGGTGCGGGTGAAGGGACTCGAACCCCCACGTCAATGACACTAGATCCTAAGTCTAGCGCGTCTGCCAATTCCGCCACACCCGCATATTAATTTGAAAATGGTGAGCCATGAAGGACTCGAACCTTCGACCCTCTGATTAAAAGTCAGATGCTCTACCGACTGAGCTAATGGCTCTCAAAAATGGTGCCGGCTAGAGGACTTGAACCCCCAACCTACTGATTACAAGTCAGTTGCTCTACCAATTGAGCTAAACCGGCGTAAATGGTGGAGGATGACGGGTTCGAACCGCCGACCCCCTGCTTGTAAGGCAGGTGCTCTCCCAGCTGAGCTAATCCTCCATATGTATGCCTGGCCACGTCCTACTCTTACAGGGGGAAACCCCCAACTACCATCGCCGCTGAAGAGCTTAACTTCCGTGTTCGGTATGGGAACGGGTGTGGCCTCTTCGCCATCATGACCAGACTGTATTCTTTTAGAAAGATTGC
>NZ_NOII01000078.1:0-3328 GCF_002245695.1 Fictibacillus aquaticus
ACATAATCCCGATTTTTTTATGGTCAACTGTCGTCAGCCATTCTTTCCAAAGCCATTTCCATTTTTTAAAGTAAGTCAATGTAAAGATAATTCCGAGAGCAGTAATAGCAATGGAAACATCTGCCCCGTAAATCATTGGATTGCCGGTGACGAAAAATTCATCCCATTTCATATGACTTCCTCCTTTCTAATCATGCTGCGAGTGTTTGTTCTCATTATTTTGTACTTTGTTTGGTTTTTCCTTCGACGTCTTGTTATGTGAAGTAGATTCACCTAATCGTTCACGAACATTAGTGGCATACTCAGCATCCTTGGCGTGATCAACCCATCTCAGGTGAGTTGAAGAAAAAGTTTTAGCCTTTGAATGCCCTGTAAGCATCAATTTATCGTATTGTTTTAATGAGAGTTTTGGAGCTTCTTCTTGGATACCTTTGACCCAATCCTCATAATTTTCATCAGTCAGAGCTTTCACACGGAAAACCTGATCGTTAAAGCCCTCCCCATTAAAGTTAGCGTTCCTTCCCTCGAAAACCCCTGGCTTATCTGCTTCTAAAAAGAGTTCATTCTGCATGCCTGCCATAGCATATTTTTGTCCACCCAGCGCAGGTACCCAAAATGATGTCATGGAATCGGCAGAAGTTAATTTAAAAAGGATAGGGCGGTCTGAAGGAATGTTAATATAATTTACAGTTTCGATATTTTCTTCAGGGTAACTGAATATCCATTTCCAGTTTACGGAAGTTGCGTGAATCACAAGAGGTTCTTTATCTGCAGACTCGACTGGTGCCTTATCCAGCGCGTATATAGCTTTAACTGTAGGAATTGAGAGTGCAATAACAATAAGAATAGGAATAGCTGTCCAAATAATTTCTAGAAGAGTACTGCCCTCCTGTTCTGGGGGCTCATAATCGCTTTGCTCTTTTCGTTCTCTATATTTAACGACAATTATCGTAAATAATATGTAGACAACGATGATAATAAACAACATGAAAAAGATCGACAAAAGAATAAGATCTTTTTGAATGCCAGCTACTGGGCCCTTGGGATCAAGAACTACCAAATTGCTGCATCCGCTTAGAAGTGATATAGATAGAAGCAAGCTTGAGGTTAATAACCACTTTATCGGTTTAAACAATAAGTTCACCTTCCTTATAGGATGTAGACATTAAAATGAACACTCTAAATTTAGCAGAGAAATAGTGATTATCAATCGAATTTTATTAAATGTCATAGGAAATTCACCACATTCACGATTTCCACACAATCTCATCAAAAAAGGTTCACTTCTTTGGTAAACCTTTCTATAAAGAAGCTGTTAAGAAAGTTAGATAACACCTATTTGGGTAACTTAGGTAAATGGTTAAATGGAGTTTGTTATCTAGAAAAAATCAAGAGCTGACTCTTTCAGTCGGGCATGAAATATGAACGATATTTTCACAGAATAGGGAGGAGTATAACAATTAAGAACAATGTGATTCCACAAAAAAAACTTCCCAAATCTAAAAAGTCCTATAGTAACAAGTTGGGAGTCACTGATTTGAAAGATAAAAAAGGTCTTGGCATGTGTTATTCATGCGAAGACCTTTTTTTCATTGGAAAAACTGTTTGGGTGGCTTCTCTCACATCAAGAGATTATTAATACTTGCGATTATTGTGGTATTTGAGGAGTTTGTTCTTGTTTCTTCTTTAAAATACCTTTTAACTCTTTGTCATTGACTTTAAGTTTTGCATCCTTGCGTAGCTTTTCTAAAATTTCAGTGATTGGCTTTGCTTTTTGTTGTTTTATCTGTTTTTCGATTTCTTCTTTTTTATCCTTAAACTTATTTTCACGTTCATCGGTAACTTTAATAATGTGGTATCCGTAATTTGATTTTATTGGGTCACTTATTTTATTTTTTTCTATTGAAAAAGCGATTTTGTCAAACTCGGGAACCATGGCACCCTTACTAAAGAAGCCAAGGTCTCCGCCTTTTGACTTTGATCCAGGATCTTTTGAATATTGTTCTGCAAGATTTGCAAAATTCCCACCTTGGTCTAGTTTATTTTTAACTAATTGAGCTGTTTTTTCATCTTCGACCAAGATGTGACTCGCCCTAACTTCAGTTTTGTATTTTTCTTCAAAGACTTTTTTTAATTCAATATCTGAAACTTTCACACCTTCTGTAGCTGCCTTTTCACTAATTAACATGGTTTTAATTCGTTTTTTTAATGATTTTTCATCTTTAATTCCGTTCTGTTCAAGTATTTGTTTAAATGCTTCGTCTCCACCAGCTTCTTTCTTGACTTTTTCGATTTCTTTATCAACTTCATTACCGGATACCTTATACTTCTGCCCGAGAACCATTTGGTCAACCATCTCATTTAGAACTTGCTCTCCGTATTGTCCTTTCATCCTATTATAAAGTTCTTCTTCTGTAATATCTCCCGCACTCGACTGAACAATAGTTTTAGACTCAGAAGCAGTTCCAAAATTACAAGCAGATAATGATATCAGTCCAGTTATTAATCCAATTAAAGTCAACCATTTTTTCATATAATTCACTCCTAAATCAAAGTTGTCATTTTAATTACTTAGGTATAATATAATCTTTTTTTCAGTAAAGAAAGGAAATATGAGACTATTTACAATTTTATTATCCTCATTTAAAAAATTGGTTTACCGGAAATGGGTTAGTCAACTGTTAATTCATTTTCAGTTAACCATTTGTGATTTGTAACTTTTTTTCCGCTTGTAGCTGGAGTATAATCTACCAAATAAACGGTTGTTTGTTCTGCCCAATCTACGACCGCTTTTGCACCTTTCATACCTTTCATATGATCTGCGTTAAGCTTGACGACTGTTCCGGGTTTTAAAGACTCGTTTCCAGCATCCTTAATATCTTCTTGAATTACCCATTTATGATTCTTAATTTTATTTCCACCCGTTGTTGGAGTATAGGAAACTGCATAAGCCGTAGTTTCATAAGCACCAACAATCGTTGCTTTAGCCCCCTTCATTCCCTCCATATGATCAGCATTTATTACAGCTTTACTACCAACTTCAAATGCTGGATATTTATCTTCTTTCAAGTCATTAGGGAGCTTTGGTGAACCCTTATGATTCATACCTTCATGAGTATTTTCTTTTTCATTTGAGTTGTTCTGATTTTCCATATTTCCACATGCTGCTAATGCAAATGAAAGAGAAAGCATTAAGGTTTTTAAAATTTTCTTTTTAAATCTCATAAAAATTCCTCCTTACCAAAGATGAGTAAATTATAAAGTAGAAATGTGAAGAAGATATGAAGTAATATGAATAACTTGCAAAATTGTGTATTTACTGTGAACC
>NZ_NOII01000078.1:3405-6124 GCF_002245695.1 Fictibacillus aquaticus
AGGCCACAAGAACAACTACGACTGTTTTGTGTTTGAAAACAAGAAAAGCGGAGCAATTGTGTGGGATGATCATGGGACGAAATGCGGAGTTTGTCTAGAAATAGCAGCAAAGTCTGTGTTGGATTACAGTAAAGGAAAATCAATTAAAGAAATCAGAAATACTATTGATGAGACATACAAACAAGGATATGCAAAACCAACACCAACGCCAGAAATGTAGATTATAAAGGGAGACTGTTAATGACTGATTTAAATATATTTTTTTCCTTCATTGCTGGGTTTTTGTCCTTTCTTTCGCCATGTTCACTGCCATTATATCCTTCATTTTTATCCTATATAACTGGCATGTCAGTCAGAGATTTAAAAGAGAAAAAGAAATTCAACAAACAATCTTTCTTACACACGATGTGTTTTCTCTTAGGCTTTTCAATTATCTTCATGGCATTAGGATTGTCCAGCTCGTTTATTGGGTCATTTTTTATTCAGTACAAGGATTTTCTTCGCCAGGTTGGAGCCATCATCATCGCATTTTTTGGTTTGATGGTAACTGGATTGATAAACGTAAGCTTTTTAATGAAGGATAGAAAAATACATTTTTCCAAACGTCCTTCAGGTTATATCGGATCGGTATTTATCGGCTTAGGATTCGCGGCGGGTTGGACGCCATGTACAGGTCCTATCCTTGCAGCTGTAATGACGTTAGGAGTATCTAACCCTCAATCAGGTTTACTATATATGAGTTTTTATTCACTAGGGTTTGCCATTCCATTTTTTATCCTTACTTTCTTTGTTGGGAACATTCAATGGATAAAGAATTACAGCCACATTTTTATGAAAGCAGGTGGCTATGTAATGATTTTGATGGGAATCTTGTTGTATTTTGATATGATGACAAAGATAATTTCATTCCTTACTCCTGTTTTTGGTGGTTTCACAGGTTTTTGACCTCATACTACAAATTTCGCGAATCAATAAATAAAGAGAGGTGTTGTAAATGAAAAAAATATTGTTCATGCTTGCTTTATTTACAATTATTTTCCCGACAATTACAAGTGCACATACAGGACTGGAATCATCCAATCCTGCTGAGGGTGCCGTGGTGAAAGAGGAACGAAAAGAACTAACCCTACAATTTAAAACTAAGATAGAATCCTTAAGCTCAATGCAGATAGTGAGGGATGATGGACAAGAAATTGAACTTGATTCACTGATTGTTGAGGAAAAGAAAATGAGTGGCAAACTTACTAGTGCTCTGGATAACGGTTCCTATATTATACAATGGAGAATCATTGGAACTGATGGTCATCCCATTGAGGGACAAATCCCATTTAAGGTTCAAATTGAAAAAAAAGAAGACGTGAATCCTTCGGCAGGAGAAGAAACAGAAAAGGGTTCTCAAGAACAAAAGAAAGAAGAGAATGTTTCTGATAAGAAAGAAGAGATGAGCCCAGTATTCTTTATCACTCTCGGCTTTTTGTTAGCAGCAATCGTCTTCTTTCTCAAAATTGCAAAGAGGAAAATATGAAAAGTTTTTTTCCATTCGCTGAGTTCTTAAACTATGTATTCTTTTCGTTACTTGTCGGACACGTGATCATACAGTACATTTCCGATTCAAAGAAGCCAACTATCAGAATGCCTAGAGTATTATTGCTGTTGATGCCTTTAGGAATTATACTTTTCTCCTTTGGACCTGTACTCTATGTAATCAATTATTTTGCAGAAGACTTTGGGTTCCGCCATACCACTTATTTAGTGCTCACTCAATTTGACGTAGGAAAAGGTTGGATTTTTACAGTTGCTGTTTCATTTTTATTATGGATTACATTTGTTTTCAGGGGATCCAAACATATACAAGCATTTTTAATGCTATTATTGATAGGTTCTGTCGGATATGCAGGTCATGTGGCATCTCTTTCGTTCTGGTCGGGTTTCCTTCTTCACACGGTGCATTTCTTAGTCGTGTGCATTTGGGTTGGAGTTTTACTTCAAGTGGCTTGGTTTGCAAAAGAATCAAGCAACTGGGGATCGTTTTTAAAATGGTTTAGTCCAGTAGCCATCGGATGTGTCGTTATCCTATTAATAAGTGGTATCTTTATCATGATTAAAGTTGTAGAAACTAACGAATATCTTAACTCTTGGGCTATTCCATACGGTCAAATGCTATTGCTTAAACATATCAGTATTGTTCCCATTCTCGTTTTTGCATTCCTCAACGGGATTTTGGCGAAAAAGGCAAATGTAAATCAGTCCTTTCAACCTCGCTCATGGATAAGAGCAGAAAGCGTTATTTTACTTGTTGTGTTTTTCTTTACAAGTAGACTAGGAACGCTATCACCACCTCACGAAACAGTTGAGACTGCAGAATGGGTAGAAATATTGATGGGAAGTAATCTAAAAGCTCCATTTGAGTTGCATTTTCAGCCTTCTCTGTATGGCAACCTGCTTGTGTGTATTTCACTCCTTTTCCTTTTCTTAATTGTTATGAGTTTTAAAAAGAAAATGAGTATTGTTTTTCCGTTGATCTTCAGTATTGCTTATATAATAACTTGTTATTTAGGATTGATGAATTTGGTCAGCCAATAACTGCTTATCAATTATTTCAGAAGCGAGAAAACCCCCTCTCAAATTGATGAGAGGGGGTTTTCTCGGACATGGAAAATTCCTCAATAACTGATAACTGTTTCCTTGGTTATTTACTATTATCATTCTGAGATTTTCT
>NZ_NOII01000079.1 GCF_002245695.1 Fictibacillus aquaticus
CACCTTTCACTCCGATCAACTTTATCAATGATGGATTCAAGATGGTCAAGCGAATGGGTTGAAATACTCAGCTAAATTCAATAAGGAAATTCCTAAGATTTATGAGTTTGTTTTTTACAGGCATTTCCGTAATACCTATACCATGTGATTAATCGGGCAAAGTCTTGTTTTTTTTGATGCTTTTATTATACAGAAGAAAGGGTCATACCGCTCGACATTGCGAGTTGGTTTGACCCTTTCTAGTGGTTTATTTTTATAAATTGTGTGAAAACATGTAGTGATTGGAGCGGAAGGGTGCGAGACTCCAGCNNCGCGTAGCGGCAAAGGGGCTCACCGCACGCCCTGCGGAAAGCTCAGCACCCTGCGGAGATCAACGCTCAACACTTGTTAGTAAAGGACTTTTTCAGTGCCCTCGGGTTTCCCGAAGTTCTTTATATGTTATTGAATATACGGAAGCGGATCTACGGCATTGGATTTTGAAGGGTTCCAGCCGCCTTTGTGCATTTCAAAGTGAAGATGCTGTCCAAAAGAGTTGCCTGTGTTGCCTTGATCACCGATGTACTGTCCTTGTGATACGGACTGTCCTTCGGAAACAGCTCGGTTTCTCATATGTGCATAAAGTGTTGTATAGATCTGGCCATTCACATAATGAGTGATGAGCACACAGTTTCCGTAGCTGTCTGAGTAATAAGAGCGTGCTACTGTTCCGCCTGCTGCAGCTTTGATCGCTACACCTGCTCCATGCTGTGAAATATCGACGCCGTAGTGCATGCCGCCTTCGCGGTAACCATAACGGGATGTAATAACACCCGATGTTGGGAACGCAAAATCACGCGATACTGAAGGTGCCGGAGCCGGAGCCGGAGCTGGAGCTGGTGCCGGAGCTGGACTTGGCGACGGTGCAGATGAATTCTGCTTTTTGCGTGCTGCTGCAGCTCTTTCCGCTTCAGCTCGTGCAGCTGCTTCAGCTGCTGCTTTCCTTGCAGCTTCTTCACGCTTCTTTCGTTCAGCCTCTTGCTTCGCTCTTGCGATTTCAGCTTTAATAGCTGTTTCCTGTGCTGCAAGAATAGAGTTTTTCTCTTCAATATCCATCAAGTCTTCATGAATATGCTGCTCTTCTTCTTTTAACGAAGCAAGAAGGCGGTTTTGTTCTTTCTTTTGTGCGTTCAGCTGATTTTTTAGACCCTGCAGCTCTGTAAGGGAAGCTGTAAGATTTTGAAGCTCTGTTTCAACTTGACCTTTCTTCTTGGCCACATCTTTTTTATCTCTTTTGTGATCTTCTAAAATTTGCTGGTCCTGGCTCGCGATTAAGTTAAGTGATAACATACGGTCGATAAAATCTCCGAAGCTGTTGGAACCGAGCATGACGCTAAGGTAGCTTACAGCACCGCCGTTCTCATACATAGACTTTACCCGTTCTTTAAGGAGCTTGTCCCTCTCAGCAATACGCTTTTCAAGCACAGCAATCTCATCTTTTAGTTCTTCAATTACAGATTTAGTTTCAGAAATGTCATTTTCTTTATTCTCGATCTTCTTACTTGTTTCCTTGAGTTCATCACCAATGGTGCTGATTTTTTCCAGCGTTGCATCTTGTTCTTTATGGTTGTCGGACATTTCATTCTTTTTCTGTGTCTGTTTCTTTTCGTTCTGTTCTTGTTTCTTTTTAATAGAATCTAAGGTTTCTGCATTAACGTTATATGTATATAAGCCGTTTAGTCCAAGGCTTAAGGACAAACTAGCGATCATTAACTTCTTTTTCAATTAGGTAAGCCTCCCTATAAATGTAAATCTTGCCATCTGTGTTACAGCGTCCATTATATCACCTATATCGGTTAGATTATCGTGAAATAATATTACAATTACATTTCATTTTATTACAAATTACTAGTTCAATAGACATTCCTGTCGAAATAAGAGGTTAAGAGAACACGGCATATGTATTGAAAACACAGCGGGAAAGAGAGAAAATATAGATGGTTACGTTGCAAATTAACATAAAGACCATCACAATAATAAAACAGAGTAAAAGACAGGGTGAGTGAGGACATTGAAGGAAACGCAAATTACATTTTTCACTGATATTGGTGCCCAGAAGCCAAACAGCATTAAGAATAAAGAAACAGCTTGTCCTTTCTGCGACCTTTCTCAATTAGAGCAGATCGTTGATAAAGACGGACCGATCATACTGGTCATGAATAAATTTCCTGTCCTCGACAAGGCGTTTCAAACCGTTCTGATTGAAACGGATGAATGTGACACTGAGCTTTCGCTCTATTCAAAAGAACATCTTTACCGTTTAATCGATTTTGGCATGAAGCACTGGAACAGCATGAAAAGCAGCGGCAAATACAAGTCCGTCATGTTCTTTAAAAATCACGGCCCCCTCTCAGGAGGGACGATCCGTCATCCGCATATGCAGATCGTCGGACTGGAAGAAGTAGACTGCCAGCATGACTGGCATCCGTCTCAGTTTGAGGGGATCTCTATCTGGAGCGGGAATGGAGTCCAGTTTAACATCTCCTCTGAGCCAAGAGCAGGCTTTTATGAACTTAACGTTATTTTGGAAGATGGCGGAAGAATGCATGACTTTGCTGATTGCATTCAGACAGGCGCACATTTTTTCCTGAACAATTTCCACCGCAATTGCACGAGCTATAACCTTTTCTTCTATGAAAAAGAGGGAACAGTGTATGTAAAAATCATGCCGAGGTTTGCCACTTCCCCTCTTTTCATGGGGTACGGCATCCAGCAAGTCGCCAACAACATCAGCCAAGTCGCCGCCAAAATTCAGGACATCTATTTTTAACAACCTGGGGCTTCTGGGGTACGGTACCGCAGATGGACAAAACGAGAAAGATGTCCAGCTGAAAAAGACAATTATAAAGCGGACAGAATGCATCTGCATGCATTCTGCCCGCTTTTTTGTTCAATCTTTGGATTGGAGTATGGACGTAACCGCCAGCTCCGCCATATTCTTAGCCTCCGTCATGGAAGCTAGATCCAGTCTTTCTGTCCATTGGTGCGCATCTTTTCCGAATGGTCCGATGTTCAGTACTGGTACATCCAGCTTTTTCATCGCTTCTATTGGCAGAGGATAAATTTTTTCAAGCAGAGGGGAATTGCCTGTGTAAGAAGCCAAGTCGTCCTCACTGTATTGAAAGCCAATATAGCTTAAATCAGATAATCCATTAAAATAGGTTTTTTTCTTCACTTTTCTGCCGCTTACCGTTGGAAATCTCTCCATGACAGAAGCCATTGTTTTTTGGA
>NZ_NOII01000008.1:0-8324 GCF_002245695.1 Fictibacillus aquaticus
GAGGAAAGCCGAACAGGATAAGAAGCGGGGTGAGTATAAAGCCGCCGCCGACGCCGAAAAAACCTGATAAAACGCCGATTGCGAGCCCAAGCATAATATAAACGAGTTCCATTGTTTGTCTCCTTTAAGGAATAACGTTCCTACAATAGTCTACCTAAAGGAAGCAGATTTGAAAAGTTTCCAATATGTTCTGCGAATATCTGTTCGTAAAAATTAGGATTACACCTTATGTATATGCTATAATTTTCACAGCCATATTTTAGGAATGGGGGTTCTTGACGTTGAGCAAGCCGTTTGAAATTGTATCGCAATACAAGCCGCAGGGAGATCAGCCAGAAGCGATCCGGCAGCTGATTGAGAGATTGAATGAAGGCAAGAAAAAAACGACACTTCTTGGTGCGACAGGCACAGGGAAAACCTTCACGATCTCCAATGTGATAAAAGAAGTGAACAAGCCGACGCTTGTCATAGCCCACAACAAGACACTTGCCGGCCAGCTCTACAGCGAGCTGAAGGAATTCTTCCCGAACAATGCGGTTGAATATTTTGTTTCTTATTATGATTATTATCAGCCGGAAGCGTATATCGCTCATTCGGACACATATATCGAAAAAGATGCGAGCATCAATGACGAGATCGATAAGCTTCGGCACTCCGCAACATCGTCATTGTTTGAACGGAACGATGTGATCATCGTTGCGTCTGTTTCATGCATCTATGGTCTCGGTTCGCCGGAAGAATATAAAAGTCTCGTCATCTCGCTTAGAAAAGGAATGGAAAAAGACCGAGACCAGCTTCTTCGGGATCTTGTAGACACTCAGTACAACCGCAACGACATCAATTTTACACGCGGAACATTCCGCGTACGCGGAGACGTTGTCGAGATCTTCCCCGCATCGCGTGACGAGCACTGTCTGCGTGTTGAATTTTTCGGAGATGAGATCGACCGGATCACAGAAGTTGATGCACTCACAGGAGAGATTCTCGGAGAACGTGACCACGTCGCGATTTTCCCGGCATCCCACTTCGTAACACGCGAAGAAAAAATGAAGCAGGCGATCGGCCGAATTGAAGCAGAGCTGGAAGAACGCCTCAAAGAGCTAAACGATGCAGGAAAGCTGCTGGAAGCGCAGCGTCTCGAGCAGCGCACTCGCTACGACCTTGAGATGATGGCGGAAATGGGCTTCTGCTCAGGTATCGAGAACTATTCCCTCCACCTGACTCTCAGACCGATCGGCAGCACGCCGTATACACTGCTCGATTATTTTCCAGATGATTCGCTTATCGTGATTGACGAGTCACACGTCACATTGCCGCAGATCCGCGGGATGTACAACGGTGACCAGGCGAGAAAGAATGTGCTCGTTGAACACGGATTCCGCTTGCCTTCCGCAAAGGACAACCGCCCGCTGACGTTTGATGAGTTTGAGAAGTATGAGAAGTTTCAGCATATTTACGTGTCAGCAACGCCAGGGCCGTATGAACTTGAGCATGCACCTGAACCGATTCAGCAGATCATCCGGCCGACAGGACTTCTTGATCCTACGCTTGAAGTACGTCCAATTAAAGGGCAGATCGATGACCTTGTCGGAGAGATCAATGCGCGAGTCGAAAATCAAGAACGTGTTCTTGTTACGACTCTGACGAAAAAAATGTCTGAAGATCTGACTGATTATCTTCTCGAGCTTGGCATAAAAGTGCGCTATCTGCATTCAGAAATCAAGACACTCGAACGGATTCAAATTATACGCGATCTTAGGCTTGGAGTGTTTGATGTCCTGGTCGGGATCAACCTGCTGAGGGAAGGTCTTGATATCCCAGAGGTTTCTCTCGTGACGATCCTTGATGCCGATAAAGAAGGCTTCCTGCGTTCTGACCGGTCATTGATTCAGACGATCGGACGTGCGGCACGTAACTCGAACGGCCATGTTATTATGTACGCCGATAATGTGACAAGATCGATGCAGGTGGCGATCGAGGAAACACAGCGCAGACGCCAGACGCAGATCGCGTTCAATGAAAAGCACGGAATCACACCGACAACGATCAAGAAAGAAGTTCGTGATGTGATACGTGCGACACAGACAGCGGAAGATGCTGGCACATACGGCACAGCCGCTCCAAAACAAAAGATGAGCAAGAAAGACCGTCAAGCTTTCATCGAACGCATGGAAAAAGAGATGAAAGACGCGGCAAAGAACCTTCAGTTCGAACGGGCCGCAGAGCTTCGTGACCTTATTCTTGAACTGAAAGCGGAAGGATGATCATAGTTGGCAGCCAACCAAAACTTAACCGTTAAGGGCGCAAGAGCCCATAATTTAAAAAATATAGATGTAACGATTCCACGTGACAAGCTTGTTGTACTGACAGGCTTGTCCGGTTCCGGAAAATCCTCGCTCGCGTTTGACACGATCTATGCAGAAGGACAGCGCCGTTATGTAGAATCATTGTCCGCGTATGCCCGCCAGTTTCTCGGTCAGATGGACAAGCCTGATGTGGATTCGATCGAAGGGCTCTCGCCCGCTATCTCGATCGACCAAAAAACGACGAGCCGAAACCCGCGTTCCACAGTAGGGACTGTAACCGAGATTTACGATTACCTGAGACTATTATTTGCCCGTATCGGGCGCCCGGTCTGTCCGACGCATGGTGTTGAGATTACCTCCCAGACGATCGAGCAGATGGTAGACCGCATCATAGAATACCCTGAGCGCACAAAGCTGCAGATCCTTGCACCGGTCGTTTCTGGCCGTAAGGGAGAGCATGTGAAGGTACTCGAGGACATCAAGAAGCAAGGGTATGTTCGCGTGAGAATCGATGGAGAGATGCGCGAGATTTCAGAAGAGATCTCTCTTGAGAAAAATAAAAAGCATTCCATTGAAGTTGTTGTTGACCGGATTGTCATTAAAGAAGGCATTATGACACGACTTTCAGATTCACTTGAAACGGCTCTGAACCTCGCAGAAGGCAGCGTGATCGTTGACGTGATGGGCGAGGAAGAACTTTTATTCTCGCAAAATCATGCATGTCCATACTGCGGTTTTTCAATAGGAGAACTCGAGCCTCGGTTATTTTCTTTCAACAGCCCGTTCGGAGCATGCCAATCATGTGACGGACTTGGCGTGAAGCTCGAGGTGGATCCTGAGCTAGTCATCCCGGACTGGTCGCGTTCATTGAAAGATCATGCGATCGCTCCATGGGAGCCTGTTTCATCACAATATTATCCGCAGCTGCTCGAAAGCATCGCGACACATTTCGGCATTGATATGGAAGTGCCTGTTGAAGATCTGCCGAAAGACCAGATGGATAAAATTTTAAATGGAAGCTCAAAAGACCGAATTCTTTTCACGTACCGTAATGACTTTGGACAGGTGAGGAAGAACGAGATCATCTTTGAAGGGGTTCTATCAAATATTGAACGCCGCTACCGTGAGACGAGTTCTGATTATATCCGCGAACAGATGGAAGGATATATGGCGCAGAAGCCTTGTCCAAAGTGCAAAGGGCACCGCCTGAAAAAAGAGGCTCTATCTGTCTTGATCAACGGGAAACACATTGGCGAGACAACACAGATGTCGATCACAGAAGCGAACAAGTTCTTCAATAATCTAGAACTGACAGAAAAAGAGCAGGCGATCGCCAAGCTAATCCTCCGAGAAATTGTGGATCGTTCCGGATTTCTCATCAATGTAGGACTCGATTACTTGACGTTCAGCCGCGCTGCCGGAACTTTGTCCGGCGGTGAAGCGCAGCGTATCAGGCTCGCTACCCAGGTCGGTTCACGCTTGATGGGTGTTCTGTATATTCTTGACGAGCCTTCCATCGGTCTGCACCAGCGCGATAATGACCGTCTTATACGCACGCTTGAAGAGATGAGAAGCCTTGGCAATACGCTGATCGTCGTCGAGCACGATGAAGACACTATGTTTGCTGCAGATTATATTATTGATATCGGTCCTGGTGCCGGGGCGCACGGCGGCACGATTACCGCACAGGGGACACCTCAGGAAATTATGGAGGATCCGAACTCGCTTACCGGACAATACTTATCTGGTAAGAAATTCATTCCGCTGCCGTCTGAACGACGCAAGCCAGATGGCCGATATATTGAAGTACTCGGAATGAGCGAGAACAACCTGAAAAACGCTAACGTGAAGATTCCGCTCGGCGTCTTTACCGGAGTAACTGGCGTTTCTGGTTCTGGAAAAAGTACGTTCGTGAACGAAATCCTTCACAAAGCTCTTGCACAAAAACTGCATAGAGCAAAGGATAAGCCTGGTGCTCACAAAGCGATAAAAGGGCTTGATCACGTTGATAAAGTTATTGACATCGACCAGTCACCGATCGGAAGGACGCCACGATCAAATCCTGCAACATATACAGGAGTGTTCGATGATATTCGCGATGTGTTCGCTTCAACAAATGAAGCGAAAGTGCGCGGCTATAAGAAAGGACGTTTCTCGTTTAACGTAAAAGGAGGACGCTGTGAAGCATGCCGCGGTGACGGCATTATCAAGATTGAGATGCACTTCTTGCCGGATGTATACGTCCCATGTGAAATTTGCCACGGTAAACGCTATAACCGTGAAACACTTGAAGTGAAGTACAAAGGCAAGAGCATCGCCGATATTCTTGATATGACTGTAGAAGAGTCGGTAGACTTCTTTGCTAACATTCCAAAGATCCGGCGTAAAATGGAAACAATTCTGGATGTCGGCCTCGGCTATATTAAGCTCGGCCAGTCGGCGACGACCCTTTCCGGCGGCGAGGCGCAGCGTGTTAAACTAGCATCACAGCTGCATAAGCGTTCGACAGGGAAGACGATCTACATTCTCGATGAGCCGACAACAGGGCTTCACGTTGATGATATTTCACGTCTGCTGAAGGTGCTGCAGCGCATCGTAGACAATGGAGATTCGGTTCTCGTGATCGAGCATAACCTTGACGTGATCAAGCAATGTGACCATTTGATCGACATGGGTCCAGAAGGCGGGGATAAAGGCGGAACTGTCGTCGGCACGGGCACGCCTGAAGAGCTGGCTAAGGTTGAAGCTTCTCACACCGGCCGATATTTGGCTCCGATTTTAAAGCGAGATAAAAAGCGCATGTCCAAAATCATGAAAGAAAAAGAAACCGTTAAATAGCATAAAAAAACAGCTTCCCAGGACCGGGAAGCTGTTTTTTGTATTATGGTGTCCAATAAAAAGGAGTTTAACTTCCGTCAATAGCCCGGATTGTCAGAAACTCCAGAACTTCCGGCAGCGGAGCGAAAATGGATGAAAAGTGGCTGAATCCTCGAAGCTCGGAATACTCTGAATTGGGAATAATGCGGTGCAGATGGCGGGCGTGGGCGACAGGGACGCTTTCATCTGAATCACTGTGCCACAATTTCACGAATGATATGATTTTAGCAGGATCAAACGACCATGGAGAGAGAAAATTTTTATAGTCATCGATCATTCCCCATGGAGATCGCGTTGCTTCGCTTACCGTTTTTACGTAAATCGATAAAATTTCCTTTGTGATGACTTTCTTTTCATCAGCAGGGAGCTGATCATATTGCGATTTCACAAATGCTTCAGGATTTTTTTGTGCGTATTGTGTAAATTTCCTTAAGCCGTCTGGAGATTGATAAGCACTAAGGAACCCAATCTGATCTTCTTTTGAATGAGAAAGAAGCAGTTCTTTTACAGCGAGCGGCCCCATGCCGCTGATAACAGCCACTTTCTGAACCTTGTCTGGCATGTCTGCCGCGCAGGCAAGCGCGTAAGGAGCGCCTCCGGAAATTCCGATCATACTGAAGCTATCAATCTTTAAATACTTTAGCAGCAGCTTAACATCTGAAACAACATGATCGATCGTTCTTCCTTGCTTTGGAGTGGAAAGCCCGTAGCCGGGTCGTTCTACAGCAATAATCCGGATAGGAGGAAACGGCATATCTGATGCCATTTCTTCAAGAAGTTTTATGAAAGGGTGGATACGGGAAGATGGAGTTCCATGAAACAGCAGCACCGGCAGTCCGTCTATTCTTCCGTAATCACCGAAACCGAGTGTTCTTCCGTCAGACAGAGAAAGTACGTGATTTTCCATGAATAATCCTCCATTTTTAGATACATGCGAAAAAAACAGCTGTAATAAATGGTCTTTGCATTAGTGTATTCGTTAGGAGAATATATTTTCCAAAATCATTTTTTGGAGTATGGTAAAATTACATTGTTTGGAATTGCATGAAGTTGGCAGACTGCTTTATGTGCTAGCCGCGCCACAAGTACCGGATTAAACGGTAAACAGCATAATTGATACCAGCAATCAGCACAAAGCTGAGTGCTGCAGCTAAAAGCTTTTCTCCAAATGAAAGGGTATCACTCGTTTCCGCACCGATGCTGTATAAGACACCAGTCAGCATCAAAACAGTTGCAAAAATAAATAAAGGCTTTAAAAAACGAGCCATAGAGATGTCCTCCTTAAATTAAGGTTCTTTTCCTAACAGATTATTGTTGCTTTTGAATGTAGAAAGTTTATCTACCCCAGTTGCTTTTGATGTGTTAATTGTGCTACAACGTTAATCTTGGTGGTATTTTACGCTTGATTACTATATCAGATCTTTTATTACATGCGCTTGATCACCTTGAACGCATCATTGATTAAGTTGATCGGAGTGTAAGGCGCCGACTCCTGCGGGATGAGTGAGACAGGTGAGACCTTCCAATGNNACCGCTCACCCCGCGGAAAGCGTGCGCCTGTAACGGAGATCAACTGCTTCTCGGAGTCCTTTCATTGCACATAAGCCTACAAAAACAATTTAAATAAAAACACAAGCTGTCATAATCATACGGAATATAGGAACATCTGTCGAATAAGTACAAAGAAAAAGGAAGTTTATTTTAAAAAGAGAAGTTAGAAGGGGAAAGGTTCTATGAATGACAATAAAAATAAAATACTATCGTCATTGTGCTATTTTAGTATTTTCTTTGCACCTTTTTTATTTCCTGTCGTTGTTTATTTTGTTATAGAAGATGAAACGGTGACTGAACACGCCAGAAAAGGCTTTTGGTCTCACTTAATACCTGTTATTGCCATCTCGCTTGGCATTATTGTAGTCTTTGAGTCCGGATTTGCCAAGGGTGCCATTATTTTCAGCGCATTGGTGTTCGGATTAGTGTCATTAATCGTCACCATATGGAATATTGTTAAAGGAATAAAGGTGCTTATCCAAACTTGAATTCAGCAGCCGGAAAATACTCGACATCATGAATCAGCCTCGACGCCGGTGCAATGACAAACTCAGGGGGGCGTCCTGTCATGGAAGAAAAGAAGATGATTTTGAACATGCTGAGTGAAGGCAAAATTTCTGCTGAAGAGGCAGAAAAACTGCTATACGCTGTCGGGAGCAAAAAAACGTTCAGCGTGAAGAACCCAATCAAGTCAATGGCTTCACAAGGCGGGGCAACAGCAGTTAAGATTCCATCTACAGGGTATAAAATGGCTAAGTTTTTCGATCGTGTCGTCCAGCGAATCAAGACGGCAGACTTTGACCTGAATTTCGGTCCTTCAGAGGCTGTCCATTATGTGTACTCTGACAGCCACGTCATGTTTCAGCAGGTAGACATAGAAGTTTATAACGGTTCTGTCACCATGGTTCCGTGGGATCGGAACGATGTGCAGATTGAATGTGAAGCACAAGTATACAAAGTTCCTGAAGGCTCTTCAGCGAAAACAAAATTCCGAAATGAAACGTTTTATGACTGTGATGCAACAAAGCTCAGGTTTTATTCCCGTAACAAGCATCAAAAAGTGAACGCGGTGATCTCCATTCCTCGCTATGCATTTGATGAGATCAAACTGTCTACTTTTAACGGACCAATCAAGCTAAGCGACTGTGAAGCGAAGGCGGTTAACGTGAAATCAACAATCGGCTCGATCTCGATCGCTGAATGCCGTGGCTCTAAGCTGAAGGCGGAGACGGCAAACGGAACACTTACCGTTAATGACTGCCTGTTTGATGAAGCTGATGGTGAAACGATGAACGGCGCACTCCGTATGGCAGTGGATGCAAAGCATATACGAGCAGAGACGATGAACGGTTCGATCTTCTGCAGGCTGTCATCTGCAGTGGAGGGCTCTGCATATTTTAAAACCGTAACCGGAAAAATTGAAGCAGAGCTGCCCGGCGAGATGGAAGTCGATGCCGAGCTGAAAACGATAGTAGGCGGATTCGTGTGTGATTTTGATACACTCGAAGTGAAGGAAGAGAAGAAGGAAGTAGCACGCAAATACTTGTCATTCGTCGCCAATAAAGGATCTGCCCCGGCATACCGGGTGGA
>NZ_NOII01000008.1:8404-13559 GCF_002245695.1 Fictibacillus aquaticus
TGATGGCGGTGGCGGGTTATTTTCAATCCTTCTACATCAAGAGTTTTACAGCCGCGCTAATCGCAAGTGTGCTGCTGTCCTTGTTTCATATTTTCCTTAAGCCGATACTCATACTTCTCACTTTGCCTGTTACAGTGCTGTCCCTTGGGTTATTTTTGATCGTTATTAACGCAGCACTGCTCAAGCTCACTTCTTGGGTGATCGGGTCATCCTTTGTCATTGATGGATTTGGAATGGCCCTAGGAGCTGCTCTTATTCTGTCCATCGTTAACATCATCGTACAAAGTGTCATATTTGATAATAAGAAACAAAAAAGAGGATGATGCCGATTTTTGGCGATCATCCTTTTTCGTTATTTACAAGAAGTGTTCATATTTACAACAAAATGGTAATGGGTATTTATGTTATTTTTAATGTGGAATAATAGGGGGTACTTACTGGGGTACGGTACGATTCAAACCAAACTCTGTCTGCAGCAGCTATTAATGAGAATCGTACCGTACCCCAAACCTCAAACCTGCAAAACCGCAAAAACCGTTCACCCCGAAGCTTTTCGTGTGTTATGCTTTCCCGCACCTAAAGTGATACAATAGAAGCATCATTTGACCAGGAAATTCCGGTTAGGAGGATATGATGGCAAGAGTACATACGAAAGAGATTATTGATAAATTCCAGCTTGAGCTTGTTAGCGGCGAGGAGGGTGTGCACCGTTCTGTGACGACGAGCGACCTTTCCCGTCCAGGGCTTGAGATGGCAGGGTATTTTACCTTTTATCCGGCTGAGCGTCTTCAGCTGCTAGGGAAAACAGAGCTTTCTTTTTTATCTGATCTGGATCCAGACCGGCGAATGGAGCGTTTGAACCGCCTTTGTACGGATGAAACGCCAGGCATTATCATCACACGAGACATGGAAGTGCCGAAAGAGCTTCTCAAGGCTTCACACATATCAGGTGTGCCGATCATGCGTTCAAAGCTGACAACGACAAGGCTGTCCAGCCGTCTCACTAACTATCTGGAAAGCCGCCTCGCACCAACAACAGCGATGCACGGGGTGCTGGTGGACATTTACGGAATCGGTGTATTGATTACCGGAAACAGCGGCGTCGGTAAGAGTGAAACAGCGCTTGAGCTGGTGAAGCGCGGACATCGCCTCGTGGCAGATGATTCGGTTGAAATCCGCCAGGAAGATGAAGATACACTTATCGGAAGCGCGCCTGAGCTTATCCAGCATTTACTTGAGATACGCGGCCTTGGAATCATCAACGTGATGACGCTTTTTGGTGCCGGCGCGGTCCGCAATTATAAAAAAATCGCCCTCGTCATCAACTTGGAAACGTGGGATGCGAAGAAGGTTTATGACCGCCTTGGCTTAGAGGATGAGATGATGCAGATTTTGGATACAGAAATTCCTATTTTGACTGTTCCGGTGCGTCCAGGACGAAACTTGGCTGTCATTATTGAGGTAGCATCTATGAACTTCCGTCTGAAAAAGATGGGGATGAACGCTGCTAAGCAGTTTTCTGAGCGATTAACGAACGTTATTGAAACACCAGATGAAGAAGATTATTAAACAGAACATATTGAGATAAGATAAAAGGACGTGGAGAGAAATGGAGTCAACAATTGAACCTATTAACCGGGTAGCCTTGGAACTCGGTCCGCTGACCATCTATTGGTACGGTGTCATTATCGGGTGCGGCGCACTTCTTGGTCTTTGGCTTGCGGTCAGAGAATCAGAGCGCAGAGGCCTTCCAAAAGATACGTTTGTGGATGTCGTCATGATCGCTGTTCCTGTGGCGATCATTTGTGCGCGGATCTATTATGTCGCGTTTAAATGGGATTTTTACAGTGCCAATCCGGAAAAGATCATAGCGATCTGGGAAGGCGGAATCGCCATCCATGGTGCACTGATCGGTTCGTTTTTAACAGGGTATATTTTTTCAAGAGTAAAAAAGTTTTCTTTCTGGAAACTGGTCGATATCGCTGCGCCTAGTATCCTTCTTGGGCAGGCCATCGGCCGGTGGGGAAACTTCATGAACCAGGAAGCACACGGCGGAGAGGTTACACGCGCGTTTTTAGAATCACTGCATTTACCGGAATTCATCATTAATCAGATGTATATTAATGGAGTCTATTATCATCCGACGTTCTTATACGAATCTCTTTGGAACTTGCTTGGTGTTATCGTGCTGATCGCTCTGCGAAAAGTTAACCTGCGGCGCGGAGAGTTGTTCCTTACTTATTTAATCTGGTATTCTATCGGACGTTTCTTTGTGGAGGGTCTTCGTACAGACAGTCTGATGCTCACTGAATCATTGCGCATCGCTCAGGTCATGTCACTCGTATGGATTGCTGCAGCTTTGATTGCACTGATCATCCGCCGCAAAGCGGGCTATGCGAATCATCGTTATTTGGACAGAGAGAAGGTTGATGATGGAGACGATAAAAAGAGGGGCCGCCGCAGGGCTTAAAACAACGTGGACATTAGGAAAGATCATCTTTCCAGTCACTCTTTTCATAACGATTCTAAGCCATACACCTGTTATGGGATGGCTGATCAAATTCCTTTCACCCGCTATGAAATGGATCGGACTTCCTGGGGAAGCGGCGATTCCGCTCGTGCTCGGCAACCTGCTGAATTTGTACGCTGGCATCGGCGGGATCCTGACATTGGATACGTTAACAGTTAAGCATGTGTTCATCCTTGCTGTCATGCTGTCCTTTTCACATAACCTCCTCATTGAATCGAGCGTTGCTGCAAGTGTCGGCGTGAAGATATGGGTCATCGTCACAGTCAGGATCGGTCTTGCGGTTATCTCGGCTTTAATCATAAACCTTGTCTGGCGCGGCGGCAGTGAAACGGCACAGTACGGTCTTATGCCAAAACAGGAGCAATTGCCAGATGGCTGGGTAGAAATCATATTCTCTGGAGTGGAAAAGGCGCTGACAGGCATCGGCCAGATTGCGCTGATTGTCATCCCGCTCATGATCATCATGCAGTTTTTAAAAGACAAAGGATGGCTGAACACGTTCTCGAACTGGATGGCACCGGCCTTAAAGCTTCTTGGCATGAAGCCGAATACTTCGATGACAATGGCGGCTGGCCTGACAATCGGACTCGCCTTTGGTGCAGGTGTAATGATTCAGGCAGCGAAGGAAGATAATGTGTCTAAGAAAGATTTGTATTTAGCGTTCATTTTTCTCGTCAGCTGTCACGCTGTCGTTGAAGATACACTCATTTTCGTTCCGCTCGGCATTCCGGTGCTGCCGCTTCTCATCATCCGGCTGTTCACAGCGATTCTTCTCACTGTCATAGTAGCCGCTGTCTGGACGAGAGCAGAAAAAAGTAAAATACACACCACTAGAAAGGAAGCGCAGCTATGAAAAAAATTGATACAGTATTATTTGACCTTGACGGGACGCTCATTAACACAAACGAGCTGATCATCGCGTCATTTTTATACACATTGGATAAATTTTTCCCGGAACAGTATAACCGTGAGCACGTTTTGCCGCTTATGGGCATGCCGCTCGTTGAGACGATGGAGCATTTCAGCAAGGACCAGGTGGAGGAGCTTGTCGAGGTGTACCGCGAGCATAACATCTCGCATCATGACGATTTTGTAGAAGAGTTTGAAGGAGTTTTTGAAACGGTAGAAGAACTTTATAAAAAAGGCTACAAACTCGGTATCGTGACGACAAAAATGCGCAATACGGTGGAGATGGGACTGAAGCTTGTCGGATTGGACAAATTCTTCAGCACAGTCGTTACATTAGATGACGTTCAGCGTGCGAAGCCTGATCCAGAGCCTGTTCAAAAGGCACTGACTCTTCTGCTTTCTTCACCTGAAAAAGCGATTATGGTCGGTGACAGCAAGTACGATATTCTTGCTGGAAAAAATGCAGGCACGAAAACAGCCGGTGTTGCATGGACGATACGTGGCCAAGAATATCTGCAGCAGTTCGAGCCAGACGTTATGCTGGACTCGATGACAGACCTGCTGAATTATTTAGGAGAGAGATAAGTGCGCAGAACCGAACGCTATCCGGTTGAAGGCAAGAACTCGCTTTACCAAGTCTATAAAACCGTGCCGTTCTGGAAGGTCGCGAAAAATTTCACGGCCATCCAGGTCGCACGCTATACTCCCTTTTTACCTATGAAGAACTGGATTTATCGCCATTTCCTCCGGATGAAAGTAGGGGAGGACACGGCCTTCGCACTGATGGTCATGCTTGATGTCATGTTTCCGGAACGCATCAGCGTCGGTCGCAATACGGTTATCGGATATAACACAACGATCCTGGCACACGAGTATCTCGTGCACGAATACAGGCTCGGTGATGTGATCATCGGGGATGAAGTGATGATCGGAGCGAACTCCACCATTCTTCCAGGTGTTACGATTGGTGACGGCGCTATCGTGTCGGCTGGAACGCTTGTACACAAGGACGTTCCAGCCGGGGCATTCGTCGGAGGAAGTCCAATGCAAGTGATTTATACAAAAGAAGAGCGAGAGGCGAAAGAACCGGCAAAACGTTGAATTTTGTCGGTTGTTCCCTACTTGGGTTTTTAATGTTTTCGTCGTATACTAAAAGTAGTGAAAAGTGAAGCGAGGGGGGCAGAAGCAGTCATGAAACGAAAATCGTTTTCCATGTTTTTTGTGAAAGATACGTTTAAAGTCGGCCATTTGGTAGAAGATACCACTCTGTCATTTAATGCTTCCCAAATTAAGCACGGTTCTGAAGAGCACCAGGCGATTCGCAATTCCTACCGTTTTAGAACCGCTGTCACCAAAATGAAAGCCAGCAAGTTTATTAAATATTATGAACTTCATCAATCTCGTGCAAAAATTGTTTTCTACGGCGATTATTCCACTTACAGACGTTACAACCCTCATGTACCAGCCACAAAAGAAGAATACCTTCATTACTTAGAAACTGAAGATCTCGTGTACGAACTTCTCCTTGATTTATCCGTTTATTTGTTTAAAGAACTCCCATTTCTGCAGGAACTGCAGATTGATATACCGAACCATGGAAGACTATATTCGCTTGACGTAACGAGACAGCAGTTAGATGAGCAGTTAAACTGCCGCCTTACTGATATGAAGGACGGTCACCATCACCGCTATTATTTCTTATACAGAGATGAAGAG
>NZ_NOII01000008.1:13592-22394 GCF_002245695.1 Fictibacillus aquaticus
TTTTTACTTGCTTAAATTTTCTTTGTAATGAAAAATAGGTCGTGATTGGAGCGAAAGGGTGCGAGACTCCTCGAAAAAGGAATTCACATTTTCTTCGTGCAATGTCTTGCTGCCGAAGCCTTTCCTGTCCCGCGAGACGAGCTGGAAGGTGAGCCCCTTTTGGGCGCGTAGCGGCAAAGGGGCTCACCGCACGCCCCGCGGAAAGCTCAGCACCACGGAGTGGAAATCAACGCACCAAACTTGTGAGTTAAAGACTTTTTGCCCTTCTTTTAATCTCTGATCTGCATTTTTTTATTTCTCTGCGTTTTCCATATACTTCTCCATTGTTCCGAAATCCATCGGTCCGATATGCTTGTTCACAATGACTCCATCTTGATCGATGATGTAGGTTGTCGGAATGGTGACTGCTTGATAGGTGGATCCAACTTGTCCGCTGCTGTCGAGAAGAATGGGGAACGTAAGCTTATTTTTATCAGCGAATTCCTTAGCAGCCTTACGGGAATCACTGTCTGTAAGATTCACCGCCAAAATCTCAGCTCTTTTGCCGCCATACTTTTGATAAAACGACTCCATTTCTGGCATCTCTGCACGGCATGGGGGACACCAGGATGCCCAAATGTTGATGAAGACCACTTTCCCTTTTTGATCAGATAGCTTCATTTTGCCGTTGCTCAATGTATCGAGTTCGAAATCTGGTGCCTTGTTACCCTGCTTAATGCCTGTTGCTGCTGATGTTGCTACAGCTGCTTCTCTCTGCTCCTTTTTATTGGCGAACGGAGTAGCGTTAAATACGCTGAAAGCTAGGCCGATACCGATGAGTGTAAAAGAGACATTCCTGATGTTGTTAGCTTTCTGGATACTTAGCAAAATGACTGCTGTAAACATCAAGAAAGAGAGGAAACCTTCCTCCAATTTATGTCCAGCAAGAAAATAGCGAAGCGCAAAGTAGACAGCAAAGAAACCGGATGCCCCGTAACCGGCTCCAAAAAACAGCGACTCGAAATTCAGCTCATTTTTCTTAGCGGCTCTAAGCGCATAGACCACAGCTGCTATGACTCCTAGTACAATACCTGTTTCTGCACCGTTAAAGTACAAAATATTGATCGGGCTTTTTAATGCGGCAGCTGGGTGAAAAAGAACATAAGAAAACTTCCATACAGCAAATCCAGTAATAACAGCGTTCGCGACGATATCCAGCAGTTCTTTACGTTTATTATCTGTGCGGTATTTCAATAACAATAAAATGTAAGCGGCGATTCCGCCTGCTAAAATGAACAGCCAGTCCGATTTTATAGGAAACCCCGCAATCATCACAAACGTCTCCATTTTCATTCCCCTTCCTTTATCTCCTCTTATCACTTTATCAAAAAAACGGAACAAATATACGTATTTTAAGTCTGGTGCTAAAGTAACTGGGGTCCGGTACCTACATGAAATGCCATAAATATTTTTATCGTTAACCTCGTTCACAGTACCGGACCCCAAAAACCCCAAAAACCCCCAAAAGGAAAAAAGATTCCAAAAAACTCACAAAAAAAGCCCGACGCTCAGCCAGGCTTTTTGACCATTTAAATTATAGCAGATAAAACCCTACACCCATGATGAGGTAGGCAGCGAGAAGGGTGAGTCCCTCAAACCAATTGGTATCGCCGTCGCTTGTGAGCGAGATGGTGAGGAAAACGGCAAGTACCATGGAAACGAGCTCTGGCAGGGAGAAGACAAGAGACATCGGCTGCGGGAAGAACAGGGATATAAGTACAAGGACAGGTGCAACGAACATGGCGATCTGCAGAGTTGAGCCTACTGCAATCTCTACCGCTACGTTCATCTTGTTTTTATAAGCCATGATTATTGCGGATGCGTGTTCTGCGGCGTTACCGACGATGGCAACGATGATGACCCCGATAAACACTTCACTCCATCCAAGCGTATGACCGACTTCTTCAAATGTGTGTACGAGTTTTTCAGATACGTAAGCAACGGCAACTGTGGCTAGTGCAAGAACGAGCATCGCACGGCCTTTTGTCCATTCTGCTGTTTCATGTCCGTGCTCTTCTTCATGCTCTGACTGATATACCCCGCGGTGTGTGACGAGTTTGAAGAATAGAGCTGCCAGGTAAAGTGTGATCATGATAACTGATACCCAGATGCTGAGCGTAAGAGATTCATTATCCTCAAGCTTAAACGAGAAAACTTCAGGGAATATAAAAGCAACAACTACCCCAAAGATTAAAAGCCCTGCGTTATGACGGGCATCATGTACATTAAATTTCTGGCGCTTGTATTTTAGACCTCCAACAAAGAACGACAGACCTCCGACTAGCAGAAGGTTTCCAAGAACAGAACCGGTCAAAGATGCAAGAACAACGCTGATCAATCCAGCTTTCAGGGCGAAAATAGAGATGATAAGCTCGACAGCGTTTCCGAATGTCGCGTTAAGGAGACCGCCGATCCGCGGACCAGCAACGATAGCGAGACTCTCGGTCGCTCGGCCCATATAACCCGCTAGTGCTACGATCGTTGCACAGTAAATAACGAACAGAATGACTGCGGGCCAATGCAGCATACTACCAATGACTGACAAAGGAAGCCCTACTAAAATGGCCAGAAAGAAAATTTTATTAAACAAAATAATTCCACCTTTCTGAATATCTTGTCATACTATTCCCTGTTTTTTATGAAATCAACACGTACTTTAAGGTTGACGAATATATGCAAGACGTGTAGACTCGTAACTATATTTTATCGTGGTAGTACATTAGCGAACTAAAGTATTTTGGGAATTTCATTCATAAAATAAAGGTGATAAATCATGCCAAAACCATTTGTATTCGAAAAACCAGCAGGAATGCGTGACAAGCTGCCGCTTTTTTTTCAGGCAAGCGAACAGATCAAACAGCAGCTGTTAAATAAAATCAGTGTTTGGGGCTACCAGATGGTCCAGACACCAACACTCGAATATTTTGATACAGTCGGTGAAGCTTCCGCTATTAGCGATCAGCAGCTATTCAAACTGCTTGATATGGAGGGCAGCACGCTAGTTCTCCGGCCAGACATGACGGCACCAATCGCCCGCGTTGTTTCATCGAGTATGAAGCAGGTGGCATATCCCTTAAGGCTTTCATACAGTGCGCCAGTTTTTAGGGCGCAGCAGCGGGAAGGCGGCCGTCCAGCTGAATTTGAACAGGTTGGTGTTGAACTGATCGGAGACGGAACGCTTAGTGCAGAAGCAGAGGTTCTTGCACTGATGAGCGATGTGCTCAAAGAAACAGGTATCCAAAGGTTTACAATCACGATCGGGCACATCGGTTTTGTCCAGGAGCTTTTTATTGAGATTCTAGGAAACGCAGAACGTGCCGAAGAGCTGCGGCGCTTCCTTTTTGAAAAAAACTATGTGGGCTATGCGAATTTTGTCAAAAATATGCCGCTGTCATCCATTGATTCAGCCAGGCTGCTAAAGCTTCTTGAATGCAGAGGCGGGGAAGATGCGCTGTTAAAGGCGATGGAACTCGCAGGAACAGAGAAGGCAAAGAAAGCTGTCTCTGATCTCATGCAGCTTAAGAAAATCCTTGGTGATTATGGAGCAGAGGAAACAGTCAACTTTGACTTTACACTCTTAAGCCATATGAGCTACTACACTGGGATCGTGTTTGAAGGGTATGCAGCTGGCATCGGGTCGCCGATTGCAGGAGGCGGGAGGTATGATGATCTGCTCAGCCGCTTCGAGCGTTCAGCACCAGCGATCGGATTCGCGGTAAGGCTTGACTATGTGATGGAAGCCATCGGTCAAATGCCTGATACTAGCAGCCGCACATGCATACTTTACAGCGGAGAAAGAAGAGAAGAAGCACTCCGGATCGCTGCAGAAAAACGAAGCAGCGGCACACCTGCAGTTACACAGGATATTACGGGCGTTGAAAATGTGGACACGTTTACTAATCGTTTTACAGATGTGATTTATTTAATAGGAAAGACGCAAGGAGAGGAAACGAAATGACAGCAGTATTGACCGTCGCGATGCCAAAAGGGCGCATATTTGAAGAAGCTGCCGATATGCTTCGTGAGGCGGGTTATCCGCTTCCTCCAGAATTCGAAGACAACAGAAAATTGATCGTTGAGGCACCTGAGGCAGGCATGCGTTTTATTCTGGCAAAACCGATGGACGTTCCTGTGTATGTTGAACAAGGTGTGGCTGACGTCGGCATCGCCGGAAAAGATGTGATGATTGAGGAAGAACGGGATGTTTACGAAGTGCTGGACTTGAAAATCAGCACATGCTATTTGGCCGTTGCCGGTCTGCCTGGAGGTATCAAGGACAAGGTAGCACCTAAAGTCGCCACGAAATACCCAGAAGCGGCATCTAAATATTTCCGCGAGCAAGGTGAGCAGGTAGAAGTGATCAAGCTGAACGGTTCTATCGAGCTGGCGCCTCTTATCGGCCTTGCTGACAGGATCGTTGATATCGTGTCTTCAGGCCGAACGTTAAAAGAAAACGGCTTAGTCGAATATGAAAAAATTATGGATATTACGTCTCGATTAATTGTTAACCCAGCAAGCTACAGGCTTTACAGCGATACGATCCACACGCTTGTTGAGCGGCTGCGTAAGGTGACAGATAGCAAGGAGGCGGCAAGATGAAGTTTGAACATATTAGCGAATTAGGGCGTCTAGAACGTAATCTCGAAGAAAACACTGCCTTTCAGCGAGAATCGGTTCTTGCCATATTAAAAAAAGTCCGTGAACAAGGAGATGCAGCGCTGTTTGAACTGACAGAAACCTTTGATGGTGTCTGTTTAGGAAGTTTGGAAGTTAAAGCGCAGGAAATAGAGGATGCTTATGATGAACTTGGCGAAGA
Source organism: Fictibacillus aquaticus (assembly GCF_002245695.1). GTDB lineage: Bacteria > Bacillota > Bacilli > Bacillales > Fictibacillaceae > Fictibacillus > Fictibacillus aquaticus. Next base: position 18,448 of record NZ_NOII01000008.1, read on the forward strand.
GATGATCGCAGTTATCAGGGAAGCGGCAGCAAACATTCGAGAATATCACGAAAAGCAAAAACGCCATTCATGGTTTTTTACGAGAGATGACGGAACGATGCTAGGACAGCAGGTCACTCCGCTTGATTCAGTCGGCATTTACGTACCAGGCGGCACAGCGGCATATCCTTCATCCGTCCTGATGGGTGCAATACCTGCACAGGTAGCAGGCGTTGAAAGAATCGTGCTCGTCTCACCTCCTGGAAAAGATGAGAAGCTTCCGGCTGCTGTTCTCGTCGCGGCTAATGAAGCAGGTGTTAAGCATATGTTCAAGGTCGGGGGAGCCCAGGCAGTCGGGGCACTTGCTTATGGAACAGAAACCATTCCAAAAGTTGATAAAATAACAGGTCCCGGAAACATTTATGTGGCACTCGCTAAAAGAGAAGTGTTCGGACTTGTCGACATCGACATGATCGCGGGTCCGAGTGAGATCGCGGTACTGGCTGATGAAACGGCGAATGCACGCTACATTGCTGCCGACTTATTATCGCAGGCAGAACATGACCCGAGATCTGCAGCCATTCTTGTTACGACTTCGGAAAAGCTGGGCTGTGATGTAATTGACGAAGTAAAGTCGCAGCTAGATAGCCTGCCGCGCAAAGAGATCGCGATGGAGGCAATTGCCTCATACGGAGCGGTTTATATAGTAGATACAATGGAAGAAGGCATTGAAGCAATCAACAGAATCGCACCTGAGCATCTTGAAATTATGACAGAAGATCCAATGTCGCTTCTAGGAAAAATCCGCCATGCTGGCGCAATTTTCTTAGGGGAATACAGCTCGGAACCAGTCGGTGATTATTTTGCCGGGAGCAACCACGTACTTCCGACCAGCGGCACAGCGAGATTTTCGAGCCCGCTGAATGTGGATGATTTTATGAAGAAATCGAGTGTGATCCGGTACAGCAAACAAGCTATGCTGGAAAACGGAAGAAAAATTTCGGCTTTTGCGAGACTAGAAGGACTGGAAGCTCACGCACGTGCCATTGATGTAAGGCTGGAGGGGAAACCATGACAGAACGCAACTATTCGATCGAACGGAACACGAAGGAAACACAGATCAGCTTGTCGCTTAACATTGATGGGACAGGGGAAGCAAGCATTCAGACACCTGTCCCTTTTCTAAACCATATGCTAGATGCAGTGGCAAGACACGGGCTGTTTGATCTGACGGTAAATGCCGCGGGTGATACGGAAATTGATGATCACCATACAACAGAAGATGTCGGAATCTGCCTCGGCCAGGCAATCCAAGGGGCACTCGGAGACAAGAAGGGAATCAAACGATACGGCAGCGCGTTCGTGCCGATGGATGAGACACTTGCGCAAGTGGTGATCGACCTGAGCAACCGCCCGCATCTAGAGTTTCGTGCCGAGATGCCGAGTCAGAAGGTCGGGACGTTTGATACTGAGCTCGTGCATGAATTTTTCTGGAAACTAGCACTTGAGGCAAGGATGAACCTGCATGTGATCCTGCATTATGGCAGCAACACACATCATATTATTGAAGCTATATTCAAAGCATTCACTAAAGCTTTAGATGAAGCGACACAGCTTGACCCGCGTGTTAAAGGTGTGCCGTCAACGAAAGGATCGCTGTAATATGATCGGGATCATCGATTATGGAATGGGCAACCTTCATTCAGTAAAATCGGCTCTGTCACGAATCGGCGAAGAATTTATCCTTACAGGCGACACGTCAGAACTCGAACAATGCGACGGACTGCTGCTGCCGGGAGTCGGGTCTTTCCGTGACGCGATGGAACAGCTGGAAAGAAGCGGCTTGTCCGATTTCATAAAAAAAGAAGCTGCCGCTGGCAAGCCGTTGATGGGCATTTGTCTCGGCATGCAGCTGCTGTTTGAGGAAAGTGAAGAGAACGGCAGATCAAAAGGCCTCGGTCTTCTTCCAGGGAATGTGGTCCGTTTTTCCGGAAAAACGGAAACGGGTGAATTGTACAAGGTCCCACATATGGGCTGGAACATGCTTAGCTTTCAGAAGCCAGAACAACCGCTGCTGCAAGGGTTAGAAGAAGGATACGTTTATTTCGTCCATTCGTATGTGGTTTCTTCTGCAGATCAAGAGGTGACAGCCGCTTCTGCTATTTATGGAGACGTTCGTGTCCCAGCTGTTGTTGGAAGAGGAAACGTGATGGGCACGCAGTTTCACCCAGAAAAAAGCTCAGAGCTCGGTATGGGGATGCTGAAAAACTTTTGTACTTATGTAAAGGAGAGATCGTATGCGTAAATTTACTTTATATCCTGCAATCGATATGCGAGGCGGCAAATGCGTCCGTCTGCTGCAAGGAGACTACAGCCAGGAAACAGTTTACGGCGATTCTCCTTTCGATATGGCGAAAACCTTTGCTGAAAATGGAGCAGAATGGATTCACATGGTCGACCTTGACGGTGCTAAGGCTGGTGTGAAAGTGAACCACGAGCACGTCCTGCGTGTCGCGAAGGAACTTGATGTAAAGGTTCAAATCGGCGGCGGAATTCGCTCTATGGAAGATGTGGCAAGCTATCTGGATCAGGGAGTTGACCGGGTAATCATCGGCAGCGCTGCTGTATCTAACCGTAATTTTGTCGAGGATGCACTAAAGGAATACGGATCTCGCATCGCGATCGGTCTTGATGCACGTGATGGGTTTGTGGCCACTCACGGCTGGATTGAAACATCAGAGCTAAAGGCAGGAGACCTGGCGCTTGAGCTTGCTGAAAAGGGAGCGGAAACGTTCATTTTTACCGATATTTCTAAGGATGGCATGCTGCAAGGTCCAAACACTGAAGCGATCGCGGAGCTTGCCGCCCTTACGGGAAAAGAAGTCATCGCATCTGGCGGTGTAAGTTCAATACATGATCTCATTCAACTAAAAGAAGACGAGCGCAGCATTGCTGGTGCTATAATCGGAAAAGCGCTTTACACAGGCAAGTTTACCCTGCCCGAGGCGTTAAGGAGCGTGAAGTAGTATGCTCACAAAACGCATCATTCCATGCCTGGATGTAAAAGAAGGGCGTGTGGTGAAAGGGATTCAATTCTTAAATCTGATCGATGCCGGCGACCCCGTGGAACTGGCACGTTTTTACGATGAACAAGGTGCAGACGAGCTTGTTTTTCTCGACATATCAGCCAGCCACGAAGGCAGGGAGACAATGACAGAGGTCGTTGAACGTGTTGCAGCAGAGCTTGCCATTCCATTTACAGTAGGCGGGGGCATCAACACCCTCGACGACATGAAGCGCGTCCTTCGTGCCGGAGCAGATAAAGTGTCTGTCAACACTGCTGCTCTTCTCCGGCCTGAACTGATCACCGAAGGGTCACAATTTTTTGGTGCACAATGTATCGTGGTTGCGATCGACGCCAAGTTTGATGAAGAGCTTGGATCATGGCGCGTCTATACTCATGGCGGCCGAAAACCTACCGAGTGGGAAGTAACAGAATGGGCAAGAGAAGCTGTCCAGCGCGGTGCTGGTGAGATCCTTTTGACTAGCATGGATAAAGACGGTGAAAAATCAGGATTTAACTTAAAGCTGACACGTGCCGTTTCAGAAGCAGTCCCGATCCCAGTCATCGCATCAGGCGGTGCAGGAAACGCACAGCATTTTTATGATGCTTTCCAAGAGGGGCTCGCCGACGCAGGGCTAGCAGCTAGTATTTTTCACTATAAAGAAACATCCATCGCAGAAGTTAAAGCGGCGTTAGCGGAGAAAGGGGTAGCAGTAAGATGAATATCGAAGAACTAAAATTTGATGAAAATGGCCTTATTCCTGCCGTAGTACAAGACGTTCAATCGCGTGAAGTGCTGACAGTCGCCTACATGAACGAAGAATCAATCCGCCTCACACTCGAAAAAGGAGAAACCGTCTTTTACAGCCGCTCCCGTTCAGAACTGTGGCATAAAGGTGCAACA
>NZ_NOII01000080.1 GCF_002245695.1 Fictibacillus aquaticus
CTGAAATTTCATTGTAATTTTGAATCTTACTTTCATTCACATCTTTTCCATACTCTTTTTTTATGGAAAGAGCGATCGGATGATTTGAATGAACCTCCGCATATGCAGCGTATTCTAAAATCTCTTCCTTCGAAAGATTACCATTGGGATAAATACCCGTAACATCGAAAACACCCTGGGTTAATGTACCTGTTTTATCAAATACAACATATTTGACATCGTTTAATGCTTCAAGATAATTACTCCCCTTAATTAATATTCCTCTTTTAGAAGCTCCACCAATTCCTCCAAAAAAACCGAGCGGAATAGAGACTACCAGCGCACATGGACAAGAAATGACTAAGAAAACGAGCGCCCTATAAATCCAGTCTGAAAACGAAGCCCCCTGAATGACAAGAGGAGGAATAAGCGCAAGAAGCACCGCCGTTATCACTACAAATGGAGTATAATAACGCGCAAACTTTGTGATGAAATTTTCGGTTTGTGCTTTTCTGCTGCTGGCATTCTGAACAAGATCTAAAATCTTTGAGACTGTAGATTCCTCAAATACTTTTTTCACTTCAACTGTGAGAACACCGTTTTTATTGATAAACCCACTCAAGACATCACTGTCCGTCTCCACTTCACGTGGTACAGATTCTCCCGTCAGTGCAGATGTATCAACCATGGAACTGCCTTCAACAATCTTCCCATCAAGTGGCACCTTCTCACCAGGTTTGATGATTATGATGTCTCCAACATTAACCTCTTCAGGTGATACGCGACGAGTTTCAAATTCGAATTTTTTATTTGCATAATCGGGCCTGATATCCATTAGTGCACTTATCGATTTTCGAGACCGGTTCACAGCAATACTTTGGAACAGTTCACCCACTTGATAGAAGAGCATTACAGCTACACCTTCTGGAAACTCACCTATGGCAAAGGCTCCAATTGTCGCAATCGTCATTAAAAAGTTTTCATCAAACACTTGACCTCTTTTAATGTTTCTTATTGCCTTCAGAAGGATGTCTCCTCCAACAATAAAATATGAGAGGAGAAAAAGAATAAGTTCTAGCGGGAACGGAAAATCAGAAAATAAAGCTGTAGATAAGAACCCAATTCCAAAACCAAGTCGAGTAATCATTCGTTTGGTCTGCCGGTTTCCTTCTTCATTGTCCAATATCCCCTTGTTTTCTAGGCTGTCTTCAGNNTCTTCAGTGATTTCAACGCCAGGTTCCAGCCTTTTCACAATTTGTGCTACTTTCGTCCTTACCTGATCCAAATCAGCAGAAACAGTAAGTTCAAGAGATAGTTTTTTGGAAACGAAGTCTAAGTAAGATGATTCCACACTCTTTAGACTTTTTACTTCTCTTTCAATTTTACCAGCGCAATTTGCACAATCTAATCCATTTAGGATCAATACCAATTTACTTGATTTAGTATTCACTTTTTCTTTAACCTCGATATGAGGTTCTATTTTTTTTATGAGTTGTTTTGCGTTTAATACAACAGGTTCCATATCCTTTAAATGGGTTTCCATATGCAATGTCTTAGTCATGAAATTTACAGAGCAGGATGTAATGCCCTCAAGCTCTCGAACCTTAGATTCAATTTTCGCAGCACAGTGTGCACAATCAAGCCCTTCTAACAGTAGTTCTTTTTTTTGAGAATGATCTGTCATCCGCGCATTATCTCCTTCTTAATTAAGACCTTTTTCTTTTTTATAACTGCTTTCAATGAATATATGAACATTCAATCATATTATAGAAAGTAGCTCTGTATAAAGTCAACCCATTACGCTACATCCCCCCTACTATTTAAAACACCAACAATTTCCCCTATATTCCATTACATTAAAATTACATTTAACTGAAAATTCTCATCATTTCTTCATTGCTAAAGATAGGTGTTAAAGTAAAACTATCCCCCTTATTCACATAAGAGAAGATTCTCCAACGAGGAGAGTCTTTTCATTTTATTGTTCTTGTATGAAAAGGTGAAAAAAAGACACTTAGAACTTTATCTAAGTATCTTACGAGTAAATTTATGGTTGTTTTATGGTTGGATACTTTCCATAAATTTATTTATTTTTGCGTCGTCTAACCCACCTGTGATGATTTTCACTATCTCACCTTCTTTATTGATTAAAAAACTAGCTGGCAATGTTCCAACACCGTAAGCTTTTAAAACGTCTCTGTTTTTGTCCATCGGAATGGAAAAAGTTAACTTATAATCTTCTATAAAATCTCTTACTGCTATTTCAGATTCAGCCACATTTATGGCTAAAATCGTTACCCCTTTGTCTTTAAAAGACATATATTGTCTTTGCATAGCTGGCATCTCTTTCTCACAAGGTTTACACCAGGTTCCCCAAAAGTTTAAAAAGACACCCTGGCCACGATAATCCTCAAGCTCAACTCTATTACCGTTCAAATCTTTTAAAATAAAATTAGGGGCTTTGTCTCCTTCATTGATTATTTTTGTTTGATTACTAAATTTACTATAAAGAGTATAGGCAACTGCTCCCACTATAATAATTAATAACAATGTTCTAAATACAAGTCTGATTTTTTTACTTTTCATAAAATAGTCAACAGCCCTTTCTGAAACGGAAATAATATATTTCATTTTACAAATTTGTGTACTTTTTTGAAAAACTATTTATTTCAAGTATATTCATATATACTATATATGAATATATGAGTATATGAGCATTATCTATAATAGAATGAAAGTAGTGATAAAGTTGTTTAATATTTATTTTCCTGAAGACAAAACTGAATATCTTCCTTCTTTAGTATTATTGTTATTAGCTGTTATTTTCTCATATCTTTTTGTGTTTTTTATGAAGAAATACTCAAAAAAAGAAGAAGAAAAAGCTAATTTGTTTGAACAACAAATCCTGAGCGCGAAATGGAAGAAAGAGGAATAATATACGATGCATTTTGAGTTGAATTAAAGAAAGGGATGACTGCAGATGATAAAGGTGGTTTTCTTCAGGGGAGCACACAATGAATCAACTTAATAAACTTCATCAGTTAGATGAACTTTGGCAGCTTGATATTCTGATAACATTACTAGGTTTCGGTTTAATCTATTTTCTCATCATAAATAGAATGAAAATATTGAATCCAACAGTAAAAATTGCATCATGGAAGCAGCAACTATCTTTCTCAGCTGGCCTTCTGTTATTAATGGTTTCTGAAGGCAGTCCATTGAGTTTGATTGGACATCATTATTTATTCAGTGTACATATGATACAGATGACAATTACTTATATAATGGTCCCCCCTTTATTAATACTGGGCATGCCTTCCTGGATGTTTAAACCGTTTGCGCACATAAAAGTGGTTCGCCGTATTTGTGCATTTTTATCAAATCCGATTTTAGCTGTTGTTCTTTTTAACGGATTATTCTCCTTTTATCATTTTCCTT
>NZ_NOII01000081.1:0-487 GCF_002245695.1 Fictibacillus aquaticus
ATTCCGCAGCTACTGCCATGTTCTGCGCGGCGAGTGCTGCATCAGCCGTCCCAACGATAAAGCCCTCTGTAGATTCTACTGTGTCTGCAATGTCACTGCCTGTCATCTCAGCTGCCAGCATGTGCCGGTGATAATCGAGACAAAACACAAAAAAGTAACCGTTCTCGGCCACATAGTTCTGACCTCCGGCAAGAGCTGCCAGCTTGTCCTTCATACCTTTGTCTTCCACGCCGATGATCGAATAAACTTGCTGATAGCTTGAAGTAGAAGCAGCCTGTGCACATTTCACAAGTGTTTCCACCGTTTCATTGTTAAGCGGTTCATTTTTAAACTTTCGGATGGATCGGTGTGAGAGTATCGTTTTGATCGTATCGTTCATCCTTAATTCCTCCTGTTGAGTCACATGCTTTTTTTGTTTACTCTAGCATATAAAGCCTTTAACTTTCATCTTTACAGTTTTGGGGTCCGGTACAGTGTTTTTCAAACG
>NZ_NOII01000081.1:520-2323 GCF_002245695.1 Fictibacillus aquaticus
CCTGTTCTAGGCGTACTGTTCACAAGTACCGTCAGCTCGTCATGCGAAGGTCCAGCAAGCACCTGCCAACCTGCTGTTTCCGTCGACCCGTTCCATGATGCATAAACGTCCGCACATTTTCCGTTTATGATAACAGCAGCGTCAGGAGGATACAGCGGCAAGCCGGTCCACTCATTCTTAAACGCCCTGTAAGACAGATTTTCGCCAGGAAACCGCATGTCATAAATAAAGTTCAATGTTGGATCATACATCGTGTTTCCTGCATTTCTATACTCTGAAAGATAAGGCTCCTGCCCCCAGCCGATGAACTGATTCCCATTCGGCAGCTCTTGGACGTTACCTTGACTCGGAACAAACAGCGGCGGGTCATGATAGTAGGTGCGGTCTACTTCAGCAGTCATTCGCTTGAAGTTCAGCTGCAATATCAGACCGCGTGCCTGCCCCTCTGGAGGTGAATCGGGAGAGGCACAGCATGCATTATCAAACAGGCTTATTCTATTTAGCCCTCGGTATCGGGCAATATGCTGCCATGAGAAATCAGCGCTCGGGCCAAGAGTAAAATCACTTTGTTTTCCGCCAAGCTGCCAAAGAATCCTTCCCGTTTCTTTGTCGATATTATATATCGCCCACATATTGCGCATGTTGATCAGCAGCGTGTTATTTGGTCCCTCTTCAACAGAATTCACGTGATAGCAGTCCCAAATATTATTTGACTCTTTCGCTGAAGAAGCTGGAAGCATCGAATCTGCTGGATTAACATGATCAAGTACATTCCAAAAGAATATCAGCTTACCTGTTACAAGGTCGATCTCTTGTATGGAATAATTATTGATATATCCGTTTTTAAGTCCACCATATGAACGGAGATCTGCCGGAACTTTTTTAACGGCAATAAATAAAGCCGTATTCCGGCTAGTAATAGTAAATTCATGCAAATCTGACGTGTATCCTTTCTGAGCAGCAACTGTTTTAATCGTTTTATAATTCTGATCGAGGATTAGAAAAAAGGCACCCGGCTCTGGATCTCCATAAGGAAGATTAGGATTCTCCGATTGTGTTCCGGATATCGTCCCCTGCCACATCGTCAGAACAGGCTTTCCCCTATACATCTGCGTTCTAAAATCCGTATTTTGAATGTATCTGCTTGGCAGCGGTCTAAACCAGACAGGATTGCCTTTCTGGTCCATGATCAGTGCACCTGTCTGCCCGATCATTTCTGCACTAAAAAACGTATAAGCCGCGACGAAAATCAAGCCAGGTGCTGTTCCTGGTTTATCTACATTAATCGTCACCTTCATAGGATGCAAGTCAGGAGCCGATACGAAGCTCCAAGCATCACGATTTTCAGGATTTTGAGACGAACTTCCTCGTGGTTTGTTGAACATATTATCCTCAACTCCTACACATCAAATAAAATGAAGCCTTCTGAAAATATATGAAATTGTTAGATATATAGTATGAGAATAATTAATACCGATTCGTTAAACTATCTGTTCCATTAGCAATCAGCACATTTAAAAAATCTCATCATAGTCATTACCTGCATCGAATCATGCTTCCTCACCATAAAAAAGACCTGAGCAGCTAATGCCCAGGTCGTTCAAATTAAACTAGTTATCCAATTTTTTGCATGATCTGGTAATCCTCAGAGATGCCGAGAACTTCATCATCAGTCATGTAGTACCTGTGGCAGCTGAGCAGTGTTTCCCGCAAATGTACTGGGACGCGTGATTTATCATACGCACAGACCGTAGTCAGACCAAAATCAATAACAGTTTGGTCAACTTCCTTTTCGTACTCTCC
>NZ_NOII01000082.1 GCF_002245695.1 Fictibacillus aquaticus
TAGTTCACGGTATTTCATCCCGCTTGTGTTGAACAATTTTTTCAGTTCTAACCCAGCCTTATCCGCTGCTTCACGGATTTCTGCTTTAGTTGGAGGATTCTCAACAATATGTACCGCCTGAAAATCGATGTTTTGATCTTTCAGCCACTTTTTTGCTTTTTGGCATGTGCTGCATTTAGGATACTCATAAAATGTGATGGTCATCATTTATCCCTCCTTTTTTATAGTACCATAAACACTCTGTATGAAAAAAGAAGCCTGCTTTTATTTTTAGGCTGCTTTTTGCAAACGATGTATTAGTAAAGAATTCAGAGAAGCCGTTAATCTCCGTTTCAGGTGCACGCTTTCCGCGGGGCGGGCGGTGAGCNNTCTCACCTGTCCCACTCGTCCCGCTGGAGTCGGCACCTTACACTTCGATTAACTTATCATTGAAGTATTCAAAGATGATCAAGTAAATTAAAAATAAGCGAATGGAGAATACAAAAATCCCACATAGGTAAAGCGTTGAAGCTTAACTTTCACTACAGAGGCAAATCGCTGAAACTTGCTATAAAACATGTCGCAATAGCAACAATTTTTTAGTAAAAAGACTCAAAAAAAGTCCCCCCAGTTACGGGGGGAAAGAAGAGAATTTTTTAGGCAGTTCGTGTGATTCAATAAATTAAACGATATAGCGTTCTTCTTCGACCAATACAGCTGCAATTTCGCGCTTCTTCTTGATCACGTTGATCGGAGTGTGGCGTGTCAGCTTGCGCATAGCGGAAAGCATCATTCTGAGCATGTCGCCTTGCTCGACAGCGATGATTGATTCCTTAGCATGTGCCTCGATGCGGTTGAATGCTTCCTGGCAGAACACTTCCGTCAGAAGAACCTTCTGGCTGTTCTTTTCAAGGCCAGATTTGTTCACCGCTTTTTCCGTTCTAAGTACAACTGACTCCATCGCATACACCTCAGAGATGATGTCTGCGAGGTTTGCTAGTACTTCCTGCTCTTGCTCAAGCTTTGGCCCGAACTTTTGAACAGCAAGGCCTGCCGTCATAAGGAACACTTTTTTAGCCATTGATACAAGATATTTTTCTTGATCAAGCGG
>NZ_NOII01000083.1 GCF_002245695.1 Fictibacillus aquaticus
GGATGCGGCGGCGCTGATAAGGAAAAAGCGGGCGACGAATACAAGTTTTCAAAAGTGAACGTAAAAGAGCAGAACCGGATCGGCAATAACATGAGCTACAGTGATTTCGGATATATGAGGCACAAAGAAGGAGACAAAGTGAAGACTGGAAACAGTGTTCCTTACTTAAACCGGCAGAAGCTTGCAGACATGATTTCAGATATGGCACTGCAGCTCCCGGCCATTAAAGATGTTGGTACTTATGTTACCGATGAAGAAGTGCTTATCGCTTATCATACGACTAGTAAAGATCGTGTAGCTGTTGCAGATCAGGTTAAAATGACCGCTTTCGCAGTAGTGCCACGTTATTATCATGTGTATGTAAGCGATGAAAAAGGGATGATCGATAAGCTCGAGCAATATCAAGCTTTGAACAATGACACGGAAAACATTGAAGGCATTATCGACGAGCTGATTGCCCAGATGAAAAAATCGCCGCAGGGAAAGAAGTGGAATTACGGCGAAAATGAAAACGGAGAGATGAACGGGGAGAACAACATGATGCGCGGACAGATGTCCGGAAAATAAAACACAAGCAGCTTATAAGCTGCTTGTGTTTGCTTGTGCGGCATTAACTTGCTCATCCGCATGATAGGAAGATCTGACGAGCGGGCCAGACTCACAATGTTTGAAGCCTTTGCCGAGGGCGATTTTTTTTAGTTCATTAAACTCATCTGGCGTATAATACTTTTGCACCTTTAAATGCTTTTTCGTAGGCTGCAGATATTGTCCGATCGTCATAATATCGACGTTATTAGCACGAAGATCATCCATCGTTTCGATGATTTCTTCCCACGTTTCTCCGACACCGATCATAAGGCTTGATTTAGTCGGAATGCGCTCGTTCATCTCTTTGGCGCGGCGCAAAAATTCAAGCGACCGTTCATATGTCGCACGAGCACGGACTCTAGGAGTAAGGCGGCGGACGGTCTCGATGTTATGGTTCATGATATCCGGCTTAGCGCTCATGAGAAGCTCAAGACTCTCCTTGACTCCCATCATGTCAGAAGGCAGTACTTCGATCGAACAGAACGGATTTCGTGCTCGCACTGCTTTTACCGTTTCAGCAAAAACGAACGCTCCTCCGTCTTTGAGATCATCTCTTGCAACTGCTGTAATGACGACGTGCTTAAGTCCCATCTGTTCGACTGATTCAGCAACTCGTTCCGGTTCCTGCAGATCAAGTTCTGTCGGCAATCCTGTTTTAACAGCACAGAAGCGGCATGCGCGCGTACAAATATCACCTAAGATCATGAATGTCGCTGTTTTGCGGACAGCCCAGCACTCATGAATGTTAGGGCAGCGTGCTTCTTCGCATACAGTATGTAGCTTCTTTTCACGCATCATTTTCTTGAGCTCTTTGTAGTTTTCGTTCGTGTTAAGCTTTATTTTCAGCCATTCGGGCTTGCGTAAATGTTCTTCCTGTTTTGCCACACTTACCACTCCAATCGCGTTCCTATAGAGGTAATTATAAAGACGTTTTAACATAAAACCAATTTTCTTGCTCTAATTCTTTTCACCCTTATTACCTTATCATAATGAGAAAAAATAGCCAAACCCACCCTTTTCCAACAAAAAACTTTCATAATCAGAGCCATCTGCAAACAAACTAAAGCTATATGAAAACAGGAAGGGAGCTGGAGGGCGCATGTTCAAGGCTGGCATCATATGTGCAGCAGTAGCCGCACTTCTGTTTCAATGCCCCGAAAATGCAGTGGCGGCTAATAAAGCCGCTGCACCTTCTTATTCCAAAGAGGATGTAGAACGGCTGGCATTATACAAAAAAATGGAGGCTGTTACACTTATACCATGGTATTATTTCGCCGGAGCAGACCAATATGAGCGAAGTGTAAGACGCGCAAGAACAGACTTGCCAAAGCGCAAAGGTCTTACCGGCATTTTCTTCTCACCCGCCCAATGGGCAGGACCGCTCAATCCAAATTTGGATGACAAAAATGCAAATCGCATATCTATGCTTGGCGGGTTAGGAAAAGACGGAAATAATGACGGCCTGGCAGACCGCGACAATGATGAGGACGTACTTTTTACGTTTGCCTCACTCATCGCAAAAAATGGTTTTGATGAAGAAAATTTTAAAATCGGTCTCTGGAATTATTATCAGCGGGACAAAGCGGTCGGCATCATACTGGAAAACGCTTCGATCTATAAAGCTTATGGAACTGTCAGTCTGGACAGACACAGCTTTGTCGTTCCGCTTAGGGCAAACTACAGCTATCGCAACACATGGGGAGATCGCCGAGGCTTTGGAGGATTAAGGATTCATGAAGGCACCGATATCTTTGCCGATTATGGAGTGCCAGTAAAAGCTGTCTCCTACGGCGTTGTAGAGATAAAAGGCTGGAACCGTTTTGGAGGATGGCGCATCGGCATAAGGGACATTAACAATGTTTATCATTATTNNTTGGAATGTACCGTGACAATGGTATTACCGAATGGGCTTTCGATCCTTATCCTTATTTAAAAGCATGGGAACGCCAGGAACGCCGCGCATCAAGAAAAAGGTAAACAGAAAACAAAAACCCCTTTCCCAGAGTGTCCTGGAAAGGGGTTATCATCTTTTATTTGCTGTTTTTTGAAACTCGGACGACGTTTAATATGCTCAGAGCTAATCCGCCCCAGATGATGCCCATGCCGACAACCATCATTGCAATCGCTGTTCCTGACATATTACATCGCCTCCTTATGATCTGTCGTTGTTTTTTTATCGTCCCATTTCACGAATGAAAGCAGGATGCCTAAAATAATGATCGCCGCAGCTGTTACCGCTCCATATTTGATTAAGGCCTCCACTGGATAGTTTGCGTATGGCTCTTTCAGTTCTGTGATAACGAGCTGGATCATCATATATCCAAGCAAGACAGGAGTGACAAATTTCAGACAGAACACCCACCAGCTGCCAGTCCTTAAATCAGATAAGCCGTTCGCATGGTTCTGGAACTCGCCAAGCTTCTTGAACACCCAGCCGATCAAGACGACTTCAACAAGACCAGAAAGAACGATACCGTACGTGTTGATAAAGTGATCGACGATATCTAAGAAGTTCAATCCGCCGTTAGATGCATAGATCAATGAGAACAATGCAGAGACCAGTCCGCCTCCAAGCACGGCTTTAGAACGGCTGATATTAAACTTGTCCTGCAGCGCTGCAACGTACACTTCTACAATTGAAATCAATGAC
>NZ_NOII01000084.1 GCF_002245695.1 Fictibacillus aquaticus
GGTATAATGGATGCCATATGGAACAGATGATGATTCTCCGCAGCCGCAGTCTTTTTTGGTTTTTTTACATCCGCAGTCTTCTTTATATTGCACTAGGGTGTTCCTCCTTTTTAATCCATACCATCATATTCAGGTCAGGAAGACACGCATGTGTACAAACCCATTTCACGCAAAAAAGGGCGGATACCCGCCCTTTTCTTTTAGACTGCTGCCTTATATCCGCTCTTTTCCATATAATCAAAAATCGTTTTCAGACGCGGATTTCCTTCTGCCACAACTTCACCGTCTATCACGACTACTGGATAAAACAAATCTTCTTCTATCATCATTTCGACGAAAGCTGTATCTTCATCCGTTTCAGGTGACTCCATGTTGATATAAGAAATGGTAAAAGATTGCTCCGGAAATTTCCTTGCAATGGCTGCCTCCAGCCATTCTGCCGTTTCTTTAGAAGAAGGCAGATTCACACAGCTTGGGCATTTTTGTTCTGCACCGTATACTTTTATCAAAACTTCTTTTATCGTCATGAAGAACCACCTCTCACACTTCTCTGTTGTTCTTATTTTATCTTATTTTCATTTTTTTCGAAAGGTACAGAAACCGTGATACACGTTCATGGATTTTTTTATTACGTTCCCGTATAATAAAAGTAAGGTTTTTTAAGAAAGGAGCTTGAAACATGGCTGAAAATACGACTATGCATGAACAAGTAGAAGAAGTTCTTGATAAATTGCGTCCATTCCTGCTTCGCGACGGAGGCGACGTCGAGCTAGTGGATATTGAAGAAGGCGTTGTAAAAGTACGTCTTATGGGAGCTTGCGGAAGCTGCCCAAGTTCTACGATCACACTTAAAGCTGGCATCGAGCGCGCTCTTCTTGAAGAAGTACCTGGCGTTGTCGAGCTAGAGCAAGTGTTTTAATCAAATTTAACAAAAAAAGGCTGGCATAATGGGATTTCCCTCTATGCCAGCCTTTTGTTTTGATATATACTCTTCAGTCACCCATCAGCAGCGTAAGCAGCGCTTTTTGTGCGTGCAGCCTGTTTTCAGCTTCATGAAAAACGACAGAGTGTGGACCATCAAGTATCTCAGCTGTTACTTCTTCGCCGCGGTGCGCGGGCAGACAGTGCATGAAGGTGTAATCCTTTTTTGCATGTGCCTCAAGATCGCTGTTCACCTGATAATCAGCAAAAGCTTTAATGCGTTCTTCTGCCTCTTCTTCCTGACCCATGCTTGCCCACACATCTGTGTAGATCACATCACTGCCAGCGACTCCTTTTACAGGATCGGATGTCCATTCAATTACAGAACCTGTCAGCTTGCCTTCCTCTTGCGCAGCCTTGAAAAATCTCTCCTGAGGCTTGTAGCTTTCCGGTGTTACAACAGTACAGTTCATCCCAACCTTTGCTGCGCCCATCATGAGCGAATGCGTCATATTATTGCCGTCTCCGATATACGTCAGTTTTTTACCGTGGAACGAGCCTTTCACTTCAAGGATTGTCAGCAGGTCGGCCAGCACCTGGCATGGATGGAAATCATCCGTCAGTCCGTTGATCACAGGTACTGTACTGTTAGCAGCCAACTCTTCCACGACTGACTGCTTATACGTTCTGATCATGATCCCGTCCACATAGCTCGATAGAACCTTCGCTGTATCAGCGACTGTCTCGCCTCTCCCCATTTGGATATCTCTAGTCGATAAATTTATGGCTTGCCCGCCGAGCTGAATCATGCCAGCCTCGAAAGAAACTCTTGTACGTGTAGATGATTTCTCAAAGATCATCGCAAGGACCTTCCCCTTAAGAAGAGGCTGTCCTGCTTTTCCTTGCTTCTTTAGTTCTCGCGCCAGATTAAGCACATCAAGAATCTCTGCTGTTGTAAAATCTTTCAGCGCCAGAAAATCCTTCTTCTTCAACTTTGGTTTAAACGGCTGAATAAGTCCCATTTTTCATCCCTGCCTTATCTTTTGTATTATGCTGAAGTGCTGTTAAATATGCGGCCGCCGTTTCTGAACGTGTCCAGACATGAAGACGGTTCAGCGCTGCCTCTTTCACGATCTTATCGTCACTCTTTTTCAGGGAAATAACC
>NZ_NOII01000085.1:0-1151 GCF_002245695.1 Fictibacillus aquaticus
TATGTTGCCATGTTCAGCTATCAGGTGAAAAAGGATGGCAGTCTGACAGCTATCAAAGATTCGCAAGCCATCGCTGAAACAAAGAAATCAGGTGCTGAACCGATGATGGTGTTAACGAACTTTGCTGACGGCAACTTTTCACCAGAGGTTGCTCACAATATTTTCACGGATAAAACGGCCTCCAACAGCCTCATCCAAGGTGTAATCCAGACAATGAAAGCAAAAGGATACAAAGCCTTGAACATTGACTTTGAGCATATCAAGGAAAAAGATCGTGAGCTGTATAATGGATTTTTAGAAACCATTATTCCAAAGGTACAAAAAGAAGGATTTATCGTTTCAACGGCACTTGCTCCGAAAACGAGCGATGAGCAGGCAGGACCGTGGCACGGTGCACATGACTATAAACGCCACGGAGAGCTCGCAGATTTCGTAGTGCTGATGACGTATGAGTGGGGATGGTCAGGCGGTCCGCCGATGGCTGTAGCTCCAATTCCGCAAGTAAAGAAAGTTGTGGAATATGCTCTTTCTGAAATACCTGCAAACAAAATCGTGATGGGTGCTCCGCTTTACGGTTATGACTGGGAACTTCCTTATAAAAAAGGCAATAAGTTCGCTAAACGTATCGCTCCTGCTGAAGCAGAAGACCTTGCGATTAAGGAAAATGTGAATGTTCTTTTTGACAATGAGGCACAGGCGCCATACTTCACTTACACTTCTGATGACGGGAAGAAGCATGAAGTGTGGTTTGAGAACGATGAAAGTGCACAGGCAAAGAACCAGCTTGTGAAGAAATACAAACTGCGCGGTCTTGCATACTGGGTGCTTGGCGAGCCTTTCCCTGAAAACTGGATGCATCTAGAGGATCAATTCACGATTAAGAAATAATGGCAGAGAAGCAAAAAACCGGGCCGCAATGGCTCGGTTTTTTGATTGTTCATTTTTGCTGTATCTGCTCTTGCCGTACCATGCTTCAGCCCCGCGTATATAGAGCAAGCAAGATTACGGAACAAAAAAGTCTCTTATAAAAATGAACAAGTTGTCTGTTTTCCTTCCTGACCAAAATAGCAGATACAAGGACTTACAAGAGTGAATAGTACTTTTAGAATAAATTTCACATTTAGCGAGATACTTGCAGTAGAAAAAAGTTT
>NZ_NOII01000085.1:1158-1470 GCF_002245695.1 Fictibacillus aquaticus
AGTTCTATCAAGAAAGTTTTAGGAGGATAATATTATGAAATATGTAATCTTTTTGGCGGGTCTTGCAGCAGTGTTTTTACTGGCGTTTCTAGTCAGCAACGACCGCAAAAAAATTAAATATAAGCCAATTGTGATCATGCTCGTCCTGCAATTTATATTTACATATATTTTGCTGAATACAAGTATCGGGCTTACAGTTATTAAAGCAATTTCTACATTGTTTGAGAAATTGCTCGGCTATGCAAGCGATGGAGTAAACTTTGTGTTTGGAGGATTGGCGAACGAAGCCGCAATGCCGTTTTTCTTGAACGT
>NZ_NOII01000086.1:0-1208 GCF_002245695.1 Fictibacillus aquaticus
AATTTAGACGCCCATGCATAAGCATATCATCAACCGACAAAGAACTATTAGAATATATTCAAACACTTACTTGCGGGACAATAGTCAATAAAAAAAATTATAATCCTTCAAAACACAAAAATTCTTTCACATTGATTATTAAAAAAAAAGATAATGTGTTAATGATTTTAAATCATATATATCCCTATTTAAGAATCAAACAAAAAAAAGAAAGATGTTTGTGGATCATCCAAAGATACGAAATGGTAACACCACGGAACGGAAAGTATTCAAAATCATTATTAGAACAGAAATTGTTATTTGAGAAATCATTTTTTAACATTTAAAAAGACCAGCTTGATCGGCTGGTCTTGAGCCACCTATGTATGGTGGAGACGGTGGGACATGCTGTTCCATGCTTTCGTCATGGCACTGACTATATCTTGAACCTGATGTTTCAGGTCCCCCGGCGTATTATACGGAACATATATTTGCTGTTAACCAGCTGGTTTCCGTATCCTAGTACTACCGCGTGCGCGGCAGCCTATAAGTCGATACACGGCTGTTGGATTACTCCACATACCGCTCGGCATTGCCAATATCGCATGAATGCGACTTAGGTTTCACCGATAAAGCCGGGTTATCACTTATGTGTTGCCACATAAGGCGACTAATAATTAATCGAACCCACGTCCAAAGATAACGGCACTTAAGCTTCTACGAGTGTAGTCGATCTATTCGCGTTTCGCAAATCCGTCTGCCAATCGACAGGCGTCAGGACCGCTAGCCTGATTGCGCTCTTCCTTCGTCCTCAGGCGGAGGACAGCCGGCGTATCCTACTAAGAGTGAGTCCCTTACCCTACCACGTAGGCGATGGAGGGAGGAACAGCTAAAGTGCTATTAAGCAGCTAAAGCTAGGTTGTTGTTAGTTTTGCCAGTTATTGGCTTTGGCGTTTTAACGAGGCCGACCCCCTCGACTCGCAACTTAAGCTCGAACTACCCCTGTCGAATCCGTAGCGTCCCCATATAAAGTATGAGATGTGAAGAAATGTTCCTTCACAGTACTACGAGTATAACACAGAAAAGCAGCGAACTAAATGTCACTTTCTGTAAAAACTCAATCTTTCTGACGGTCGCGGAAGGCTCGCTCAATCTCGCGTTTAGCGTCTTTGCGCTTTAAATCTTCACGCTTGTCATAGTTCTTCTTACCCTTCGCAATCCCGATCAAA
>NZ_NOII01000086.1:1237-1560 GCF_002245695.1 Fictibacillus aquaticus
CCCTGAAGGACGATTCCTGCTTCGTATGTGTCTTCGATATGGTAGTCGTGTGTCGCTTTTTTATTCTGTGCGACGACTTTTCCTTCGCCTTTTGGCATCTGAATTTCAATCCTTTCCTAAGAGGTGCATCATCTAGTATAGCAAGGTTGGTCAGAAAACGTCAAGGTTCAGCGGCTGCTGAACCTTGACCGATTTTTTAACGTTTCTTTTTCTTGCTCTTTTTCGCAACCGGTTTGTAAAACGGCTTCTTTTTCCCTTTTGTTGAAGGCTTGCTGTCAGAGGTGCCTTCCTGTCTGCGGCTGCCTCCTCGGCGTCTCCGTCCT
>NZ_NOII01000087.1 GCF_002245695.1 Fictibacillus aquaticus
TGAAGGAAAGAAAATGGACCGCGGCTTCAAGACATTCTGGTGCAGGGGAGAAAGGTACATTGTTGTGTCTCAGCGGAACCTGTCATATGAGGATATTCAAGAGCCGCTGTATGTCAGCGAGTGTCTGAAACATGCTGGCGAGAAGGGAATTGCAGAACTCTGTCCGACGGTTTCGAGTATGCCAAACGCATACATTGACGGAAGTGCAGTGATGCTTTTTAAACTCGATTCCGAGAACCGTTCTCCGTCCAGACCGTTAGGCGAGGAGCTTGCTGATTTTCATCTGCGTTCAAAAAATATCCATCATTATCATCCGCTTCAGCGCACAGCTTTCGGACAGTGGGCTGAATTATGGATGAAACGGATGGATAATATGCACAAAAAGTATCATGATGTGAAACAGCGGAAAGAAAAGAATGATTTTGACCGTTTGTTTCTGACTTCCTTTCCTTACTATGAAGGATTGGCGGAAAACGCGATTCAGTATATCGTTGATCATGCGCTCGAGCGGGGGCCGGCTGGATTAGGATCGTCTGCTGTCTGCCACGAAAGGTTTTCTGAAGGTGCCTGGGTCGATGTGGATGGAACGTTTGCCAAACTGCCAGTCGGTTGGATCGTTGATCATCCAGTAAGAGACCTTGCTGAGTGGATAAGAGGCTATGTGTATCAGGACAATTTCCGGAACAATCAAGTGCTTGGATTCATTGATGATTACGAAAAAGTGAAGCCGCTGTCAAAAAGCTCATGGAGGCTTCTGTACGGCCGTCTTCTTTTTCCGGTCCATTACTTTGATCTTGTTGAGGGGCATTACGAGAACGAGAGAGATATCGGCAAAGAGCTTTTCGTTCGCAATTTTAACGATGTTGTCGGCAAAGAAATACAAAATGAGCAGTTTCTCCGCTCATTCTACAGAGCGATCGGGCTGCCTGTGAAGGAACTTAATATTCCTA
>NZ_NOII01000088.1 GCF_002245695.1 Fictibacillus aquaticus
GCCGTTTCTGCTTTTCGCCACGCCCAGCGGAAAGCGTGCGCCTGTAACGGAGATCAACCACTTCTTAGATTTCTTTAAAAGGTTTCGAGAACAGCAAATTCAAACAAAAATAAATGCGGGGTGTTTTTTGTGGATTTAACAGAAGTAAAGCAAGAACTAGCAGTCATGGTAAAACGGTTAGAAGACTTTAGGGGGTCTCTTTGACCTCGATACAAAGAAAGCCAAAATCGCTGAACTTGACGAAAAGATGAGCGCACCGGAGTTCTGGAACGACCAGAACGCGGCACAGGCAGTCATTAACGAAGCGAACGGCCTGAAGGACCAGGTCAACGAGTTTGAAAAGCTGTCTTCAGCATACGAAGACATTGAAGTGGCATACGAGCTTGTGAAAGAAGAAAACGACGATGACATGATGAAGGATATTGTGAAGGATCTGAAAAGCCTTGTTAAAGACTTGAACGATTTCGAACTGACTCTTCTTTTAAGTGATCCGTATGACAAAAATAATGCGATTCTAGAACTGCATCCTGGAGCAGGCGGCACTGAGTCGCAGGACTGGGCATCTATGCTGCTGCGCATGTATACACGATACGCAGAGCGTCAAGGGTATAAAGTAGAGACGCTTGATTACCTTCCGGGAGACGAAGCGGGTGTCAAGTCAGTCACACTCAGCATCAAGGGTCATAACGCATACGGCTATTTGAAAGCGGAAAAAGGGGTGCACCGTCTTGTCCGCATCTCGCCGTTTGACTCGTCAGGACGCCGTCACACTTCTTTCGTATCGTGCGAAGTGATGCCAGAGCTGAATGACGACGCTGCTATTGAGATTCGTA
>NZ_NOII01000089.1 GCF_002245695.1 Fictibacillus aquaticus
TAACCCAGCCAGCAGTGCGTTCTGATGCCCTGCGTTCTTTGCCAGCTTGAGTCCTTTGACCATGCTGTTTTTTTTAGCTTTGGAACAAATGATATTCCATGTATCATCCTTGCTTCCATCATCAACAAAGAGGAGACGGCTTTCTTTAGAAACCGACTGCGATGCAATCAGCTTTTCTAGAACAGAAAGCAGCTCACTTATCGTGTTAATCAGCACTTCTTCTTCATTGTAGCAAGGAACGACAATCGTTAAGACTGACTTCATAAGGCACCTCCGTTCACTGCTCTGTAATTGGCCCGGTATAAATAGATTTTCCAAGGTGACTCTGGGCTATGAAACGTTTTTTCTAACAACAACCCATTTTCTTCTGCATTCATGATTTTGACTGCTGACAGCAAATAATCTCCGCCCATTTCCTGAAATGCTTTTGTATTGAATGAAAAATTCTTTATTTTAATGTCTAAATCTTTTGTATACATATAGTTCTTGCCAAGTTCATCTGCAAAAATGTAGCATCTGCCGCCCCAATGATCAAAATAATTTCGCAGCTGCCTGTTCTTCGACAGCTCTCCCTCAATCAGTTTTCGAAAACGGTGCTTGTATTCGAGCGGATAATAATTATTGTATGTATCAAGCGTGTAAAAGCCGTTATACTGCGCGATTACAGGATGAAGGCCAACACTCGCTACACGGTATGTTTGCTGCGGCTTGCCGATATAGCTCTTTACTTTATCAAATAAAGGTTCACTGTAAAACTCTTTAAATGACGGCTGTTTCCATACCCGATAAACGACTTCATCATTGAATGCAAACAGCACAAGAATTTGAAGTATCAAGCATTTGTAGACAAATCCTCTCCATATCCCCTGCCGTTTAAGCAGTATGTATAAACCCACTGCAAAAAGCACATAAATCACCAGCGGTCGCAAAAAATGAAACCTTGCAAAATTAAATGTTTTTAATATAGAAAACTCATCCTTTACCGGCTGCCATCCTTTATAAAACCAGAAGGCATACCAGACCGAAAGAAGGAAGTTAAAGAGCATGAGCAAAAGAAAAAATCTCCTTAAACCGCTTTCGGCTTTCCGGATAAACCAAAAAGCATAGACCCAGACAGGCAGGATGACAAGAGTATGAAGAGTCATCACATGGTTATGGCCTATGAGAAAATTTTTGAACACAAGCCGGATGGTCCGCGGCAATTCGAGCTTTGAGGCGAGAAATTCATTTCGGCTTGATGCTTCCTCAGTCAATACTAATGAGAGAAACAAACGATATTCAATACACACAAATAACAGTGCCATGATGAATAAACTCAGAGCAAAAGGCACGTTAACACGGCGGCAGCGAAACAAATCGTAAACCCAGACAAGGAACACCATTGCAAGGAAAAAGAAAAAACCTAGAACAAAGCTTGAATAGAAAGGCAGCAATATAATCACCGCCCATTCCCTCCATGTATTTTTTCCTTTTCTAATGTTCAAAAAAGCCCATAAAGCCAGCGGCTGGCCAAGTGTGCTAAGCATTCCTGATGGCCAGAATGGTGTGATAGCAAAGCATAGCGCTGTACCGATATTGATCCACAATGCATCCTTGCCTTTTAGCACATGTGTTTTCAGCAGCAGGTACATGCCAGCAAATGCTGCAATGCGCACAATTGTCTGGCTGATGGCATAGGCGGTCATGGAAGGAAGAAAGTAATGCAGCCAGATAAGCAGGTTAAATTCATTACCGAATGCGTTTCTCGGCAATCCATTGATGATCTGGGGGATTACGGCATCCAACGAGCCCGCTATCTGACCGCTTTCCTTCAGCACCTTGTACCAGCCCACGTTAGAATCAAGATTATCATGTATTCTCACATGAGCATTTTCACCCAGCAAAAATAGAGGCAGCAAATAGATGGCCACTATGAGTGCGGCGGCTGCCAATCCCCTTATTTCTTTTTCGCGCGCTTCGTTATGGTGATTCAACTTCGCTTCCCCCAATAACGGTTTTGCTTTTAAAGTGCCACATTGAGCCTTTTTTAACCTCATTTACAGCGACTGAAGATTCGGAATTGTTTTACTTTAGAATGTTTGTGCAACCGCTTTCTTTCCTATCGTTATGCATAAAACCTTGATATATCAGCATTTTTAGAACTCAGGATATTACTTGAACCTAAATTTTATTTTTGGTAGGTTAAATAACCATAGCGACCGTGCGGCTGTTTTTGACACATAAAACATTTGAATATCAGAAAAACTAAACTGAAATAATTTGCATTTTAGTTGTAAAAGGAGAGATTGGGTGCAGTTAGAAGTTATCATTTCACTTACGGTTTATATGATCGGCATGCTGCTGATCGGATATTGGGCTTATAAGAAAACAACAGATTTATCCGACTATATGCTTGGAGGACGAGGTCTCGGACCAGCCGTAACAGCGCTGTCGGCAGGAGCCTCAGATATGAGCGGATGGATGCTCATGGGACTGCCTGGCGCCATGTATGTGGATGGGTTTTCAAGCATCTGGATTGCTGTCGGACTTACGATTGGAGCTTACTTGAACTATATCTTAGTCGCTCCAAGACTTAGAACGTATACAGAGGTTGCAGATGATTCAATTACCATTCCGGACTACCTCGAAAACCGGTTTAATGACCGTGCGAAAATTCTCCGCATGGTTTCAGGAATTGTAATCATCGTATTCTTTACGTTCTATGCAGCTGCCGGTCTTGTGTCAGGCGGAAGGCTGTTTGAAAGTTCGTTTGGTGTGGATTATACAACAGGAATGCTTATCACGGGCGGAGTCGTTGTAGCTTACACTCTTTTCGGCGGATTCTTAGCGGTAAGCTGGACCGACTTTGTTCAAGGATGCATCATGTTCATCNNGCTAGATGAAGTAAGAAAAGTAGATCCTTCATTGCTTGAATTCTTTAAAGGAACATCTGCCATCGGGTTGATCTCCATGCTCGCCTGGGGTCTTGGCTACTTTGGCCAGCCTCACATCATCGTCCGCTTTATGGCGATCACAAGCATTAAAGATTTGAAAACAGCCCGCCGCATCGGTATGAGCTGGATGATCATTTCAATCATTGGTGCTCTTTTAACAGGACTTGCAGGTATCGCATGGTTCTCACAGAAAAATCAAAAACTCGCAGATCCTGAAACAGTGTTTATTGAGTTCTCGAATATTCTTTTCCACCCGCTTATCACAGGTTTCTTGCTCGCGGCAATCCTT
>NZ_NOII01000009.1 GCF_002245695.1 Fictibacillus aquaticus
AAGGATTGAGTTAGCGATGCCTTTTTCGATACCTTCAGAAAGCTTCGCTGTGTTTGTAACGAACAAGTCGTCACCAACGAGCTGAACGCGGTCACCGATGCGCTCTGTAAGAAGCTTGTGGCCGTCCCAGTCGTTTTCGTCAAGACCATCTTCGATAGAAACGATCGGGTACTTGTTTACGAGGTCTTCGTAGTAAGCAACCATTTCTTCAGACGTCTTCACAAGACCTTCACCTTTAAGGTGGTACTTGCCGTCTTCTTTGTTGAAGAGCTCAGAAGATGCAACGTCCATTGCAAGCTTCACTTCTTCACCTGGCTTGTAGCCAGCTTTTTCGATCGCTGTCATGATCGTTTGAAGAGCTTCTTCGTTAGATCCTAGGTTTGGAGCGAATCCGCCTTCGTCACCTACAGCTGTGTTCAAGCCTTTTTCTTTAAGAACAGACTTTAAGCTGTGGAAGATTTCAGCACCCATGCGTACTGCTTCAGAGAAGCTTTCAGCACCGACTGGCATAACCATGAATTCCTGGATGTCAACGTTGTTGTCAGCATGTTCGCCGCCGTTAAGGATGTTCATCATTGGAACTGGAACTGTCTTGGAGTTGAATCCGCCAAGGTATAGGTAAAGCGGGATTCCAAGGTAGTCAGCAGCAGCACGTGCAACTGCCATGGAAACACCAAGGATTGCGTTAGCTCCTAGCTTTCCTTTGTTTTCTGTTCCGTCAAGCTCGATCAACGTCTGGTCGATTCCAACTTGGTCAAGTACGTCAAAGCCAACTAGCTCAGGCGCGATGTTTTCGTTTACGTTGTTTACTGCGTTAAGAACACCTTTTCCAAGGTAGCGCTCTTTGTCGCCGTCACGAAGCTCAACTGCTTCGTATTCACCAGTCGATGCACCAGATGGTACGATCGCGCGGCCGAATGCGCCGGATTCTGTGTATACTTCTACTTCAACTGTAGGGTTTCCGCGTGAGTCAAGGACTTCACGTGCGTAAACTTCAATAATTTGTGGCATGAAAACCTCTCCTTTTAAATGGTTTTTTTGTTTTAAATGGTTTGTGCGGACAGGGGTCATCTATCCGCTTTCCAATTGCAAGACGGCAAGGGTCATTTGCCGTGCTGCTTTTTTACTTTTGAATCAATGTTTTTCCTGTCATTTCTTTAGGCTGGTCTCCGCCAAGAAGGTTCAGGAACGTTGGTGCGAGATCCGCTAAGATTCCGCCTTCACGAAGCTGTACTCCTTCTTTCGTCACGATAACCGGAACAGGGTTTGTCGTGTGCGCCGTCATTGGCTTGTCCTCCATCGTCACAACCTCATCCGCGTTTCCGTGATCAGCTGTAATGATGGCTGTTCCGCCTTTGGCGATGATGGCATCGACCACTTTTCCTAAACACTCATCTACCACTTCAACCGCCTTGATCGTCGGTTCAAGCTTACCGGAATGGCCGACCATGTCCGGGTTGGCGAAGTTCAGGATGATCGCATCATGAGCGTCAGCCTCAATTTCTTTTAACAGAGCATCCGTAACTTCATAAGCACTCATCTCAGGCTGCAAGTCGTATGTTGCGACTTTCGGCGAATCGATCAAAATTCGCTTTTCTCCTGGGAATTCAGCTTCACGTCCGCCGCTGAAAAAGAACGTCACATGCGGATACTTTTCTGTTTCCGCGATGCGAAGCTGCTTGAAGTTCTGCTGTGACAGCACTTCTCCAAGTGTATTATCCAAGTTCGTCGGCTTAAATGCAACATTTCCCTGCACTGTTTCACTAAAATGCGTCAGACACACAAAATGAAGGTTCTTTGGGAAATGCTCCCCGCGGTCGAATCCTCGGAAATCTTCGTTCGTGAAGACCTGCGAGATCTGAATCGCGCGGTCAGGACGGAAGTTACAGAAGATAACTGCATCATTGTCCTGGATTGTAGCCACAGGCTCTCCGTTTTCTTTTTTCAAAACGGAAGGCAGAACGAACTCATCATAGATTTCGTTCGCATAGGAGTCTTTTACGACGTCCATTGGATCTGTATAGTCGGGTCCTTCGCCATATGCCATAGCGCGGTACGATTTTTCTACACGATCCCAGCGCTTGTCGCGGTCCATAGAATAGTAGCGGCCTGACAATGTAGCAATTTCACCGACTCCAAGTTCGTTAATTTTATCAAGAGTCTTTTGAATGTAACTCTCTGCTGATTGCGGAGGAACATCACGGCCATCCAAGAAGCCATGCAAGTACACGTTTTTGACGTCCTTCTTTTTCGCCAGTTCAAGCAATGCAAGAATATGGTCGATATGGCTGTGAATCCCGCCGTCAGAAAGAAGTCCGAAAATGTGAAGATTTGTGCCTTCTTTTTTCACGTGATCCATCGCATCAACAAAGGTTTGATTTTCTTCAAAATCGCCTTCGCGGATCGCTAAGTTTACACGAGTCAAGCTCTGGTACACGATGCGGCCAGCGCCAATGTTCAAGTGGCCGACCTCAGAGTTACCCATTTGCCCTTCAGGAAGTCCAACAGCTTCACCGCTTGCAGTGAGCTGTGAATGCGGGTACTTCTCCCAGTAGCGGTCGAAGTTTGGCTTTTTCGCCTGTGCAACTGCATTCCCTTTTTGCTCGGGACGGCAGGCAAAGCCGTCTAAGATGATCAGTGCTACCGGTTTGTTGCTCATTTGCTTACACCTTCTAAAAGCTGAAGATAAGATTGAGGGTCAAGGCTCGCACCGCCAACTAAAGCGCCATCGATATCTGACATGCCCATCAATTCTTTAATATTGTCTGGCTTCACGCTGCCGCCGTATTGGATACGGACTGCATCTGCAGCAACTTGAGAGAACTGCTCTGCCACAACGCTCCGGATGTAGGCACATACTTCGTTCGCGTCTTCAGAAGAAGCTGTCTTTCCAGTTCCAATCGCCCATACTGGCTCATAAGCGATAACTGTCTGTTTCACTTGCTCCTCTGATAGACCAGCTAATCCTTTTTCAGTCTGCTCTTTAACAACCGCTTTTGTATTGTCTGCTTCACGCTGCTCGAGCGTCTCGCCGACACACACGATTGGCGTCAATCCATGCTTGAATGCAGCATGTGTCTTCTGGTTTACAAGCTCGTCCGTTTCAGCAAAAAGCTCACGGCGCTCAGAGTGTCCAAGAATGACATATTGTACGTTCAAGTCTTTCAGCATTACAGGAGAAATTTCTCCAGTAAACGCACCGCTTTCCTCAAAGTGCATGTTTTGTGCGCCAACTGCAAGAGGAGTTCCTTCTGCTTCATCTGCCAGGCAGTCGAGGAAAAGAGCTGGAGCGCAGATCACTGAATCCACTGCTTCAGCTGATGGCACGAGGCCCTTCACTTCTTCAACGAAGCTGCGTGCTTCAGAAAGTGTTTTGTTCATCTTCCAGTTACCTGCAATAATCGGTTTACGCATGTGTTTTCACCTCTTTGGAATAATTCGATCAGAACAGGGGTCATCTGTTTGATCATGGTTAAAAAATGCTTATTTGTCGTTAAGAGCTGTAACTCCAGGAAGCTCTTTCCCCTCCATAAACTCAAGGGATGCTCCTCCGCCTGTTGAGATGTGGCTCATCTTGTCAGCTAAGCCGAACTTTTCAACAGCTGCTGCAGAATCTCCGCCGCCAATGACGCTGTAAGTGCCAGTTGCTTCTGCAAGTGCGTTCGCGACTGTGCGCGTGCCATTTGCGAATGCATCGATTTCAAAAACACCCATCGGCCCGTTCCAGATAACGAGTTTAGAGTTTTTGATCACTTCTGCGTATTTTTCTGCTGTTTTTGTGCCGATGTCAAGACCTTCCCAATCAGATGGGATTTGGTCAATAGGAACGACTTTCGTGTTCGCATCATTTGAAAAATCGTCTGCAACAAGAACGTCTTCAGCGATTAGGAAATTGACGCCTTTTTCTTTCGCTTTTTCCATGAAGCTTTTTGCCGTTTCGATCTTATCTTCTTCAAGCAAAGACTTTCCTACATCATGGCCGAGCGCCTTGATAAACGTATAGCCAAGTCCGCCGCCGATGATAAGGTTATCTACTTTATCTAAAAGGTTGTTGATAACGTCAATTTTGTCCTTAACCTTCGCTCCGCCGATG
>NZ_NOII01000090.1 GCF_002245695.1 Fictibacillus aquaticus
TCATGATACAGCTAACTCGATTGCGACTTCTGTTTCCACAAAGGCTCTAACGCCAAGACGCGCGATCATGCTAGCTGCTGTTATGAGCTTTGTCGGTGCTATGACGGTTACGGGAGTAGCGAAGACGATTTCTAAGGATATTGTCGATCCTTTTACACTTCAAAATGGCTCTCTTGTTATTTTGGCGGCTCTTATCGCAGCGATTGCATGGAATCTAATTACGTGGTATTACGGTATCCCGTCTAGTTCCTCTCATGCAATCATCGGTGCTGTAGCTGGTGCAGCAATCGCAGCTTCCGGTTTCGGCGCACTTCATTATTCTGGATTTTTAAAGATTATTCAGGCGCTTATCATTTCTCCGATACTCGCCTTTGCTGTCGGTTTTATCTTTTATGCCATCATTAAGGCTATATTTAAAAACAATCAGAACTTAACGAAAACGAACAACCGTTTCCGCAAGGTTCAGATTGTGACTGCGGCGTTCCAGGCTTACTCGCACGGAACGAACGATGCTCAGAAAGCGATGGGTATTATTACAATGGCACTTATCGCCAACGGCTACACAAACAGCACAGACATCGCGACATGGGTACAGGTTTCCTGTGCGGTCGCTATGGGTCTTGGAACAGCTGTAGGCGGATGGAAAATCATTAAGACTGTCGGCGGCAAGATCATGAAGATCCGTCCTGTTAACGGGGTAGCGGCTGACCTAACTGGTGCTTCAGTTATCTTAGGAGCGTCATTCATCGGTCTTCCAGTCAGTACGACTCACGTCATTACATCATCTATCCTTGGAGTAGGTTCTTCTCATCGTCTGAGAGGGGTAAAATGGGGTACGGCGAAGACTATGGTTATCACATGGTTCATCACGCTACCTATTTCCGCTTCGATTGCAGCAATCTCTTATTTTGTGCTCCACATGATTTTTGGCGATATCGGTTAATCTCAGCTCCCTTTAAGGGGGCTTTTTTTTATCCTGATGTTAGGAGCTTAAGGTATATTGTTAAATAGAAGGAGGGGACTTCATGATCTTCGTGCCTAATTCAATAGAAAAAATAGCACTGGAAAAAAAGATTCATAACTCACAGCCCCAATACAATCTATTGGCACACGGCAGAGAAACGGTAACTGATGAAATGGTTCAGGCAGATTTTAAAGAAAACGAAGAGGTTAAAGGAAACCGGATGATAATAGAGGCTGAAGGGAAAGCGGTCGGTCTGTTTGATTATTGTTATAAAAATCCGAATGATGGACAGCCTTGGATCGGCCTTCTTTTGATTGAAGCGCGACACGAGAAAAAAGGGTATGGAAAATCAGCTGTCGCGATGTTTGAGGAGTCTCTAAGAAAGCAAGGGTACAATAAATGCCGTATTGGTGTGCTGCAAGGGAATGAAAAGGCAAAGCAGTTTTGGGAAAAGTTGGGTTATGGAAAATATACAGAAAAAACAAGGGGAAACCAGCTAATATTGTGCTATGAAAAATACATATAAGAGAAGTTTGGCGAAGCTTTCATGAAAAGCTTCGTCATTTTTTTGTGGAAAAATGAATCTTTTCCTTAACAGATATCGTAAATATAATTGTTAAATAATTCTAAAATTAAGATTATTTTACCAGCTGGTTATGTTAGCATAAGAAAAAGGGGGAATGCTGCTTTAGAAGTCCACGAACTATACTGATTTATAAAACTCTATATAAAAGTAGGGATGATTATGGAATTATTCGGCTATTCTCTTACATCTATTTATTTAGCCGGTCTCATTCTTTTTGG
>NZ_NOII01000091.1 GCF_002245695.1 Fictibacillus aquaticus
CAGCTTGCAGACCATCACCGCAGCATCGGGATGCTGACAACGACCATCGATGATGTCGGCTATACGGCTTTAGATGAAGCCACTAAACATGCCGAAGTAGATGTGGTGTACGCTAAATCCTTTTACGCGGGTGCGGCCAATGCTTCAGGGCCGCTTTCAGGAGAATTTATCGGCATCATTGCTGGGCCGAGCCCGGATGAGATCAGGAGCGGATTGGATGCGATCGAGAACACGATCGAGAATGTAGCTTTTTTCGAATCGTTAAATGAATCGGGCACTCATGCTTTATATGCCCATGTTGTGCCAAGGACCGGCAGTTTTCTTTCTGAGACTGCGGGCATCTCGATCGGAGAACCGCTTGCGTATTTGATCGCACCGCCGCTTGAAGCTGTATATGGCATTGACGCTGCATTAAAAGCAGCTGATGTTAGGCTCGTTAAATTTTTCGGGCCGCCTTCTGAAACAAACTTTGGAGGAGGGCTGTTAACAGGCAGCCAGTCAGCTTGCAGAGCAGCAGCAGATGCGTTCAAGGATGCAATAGAGGAAATTGCAAAACGCCCTGTAAGATAGGGGCGAAAGAAAGGAGAGACGCCCATGGTTCATTTTGACCCGGATTTGCAGTCAATGCAGGAAATGCGGGACGCGGTGAAAGCTGCAAAAGAAGCACAGGCGGTCTTTGCAGAGTTCACACAAAAGCAAGTGGATGACGTAGTGAAGGCGATCGCAGACGCAGCATACAGCCAGTCAGAGCACCTTGCCAGACTCGCACATGAAGAAACAGGACTAGGTGTTGCAGAGCATAAAAAAATCAAGAATGAAGTAGGTTCCAAAAGTGTTTACGAATCAATTAAGAATGAGAAAACCGTTGGAATCATTTCAGAAGATCCGAAAAATGGAGTCACAGAGGTGGCATCTCCGTTCGGAGTAGTCGCGGGCATCGTACCTGTGACGAATCCTACCTCGACGACGATGTTCAAAATTTTGATCTCTTTAAAAGCAAGGAACGCTATTGTCATAAGCCCGCATCCTTCTGCTAAGAACTGTTGTGTGGAAACAGCGAGAATATGCCTAGAGGCAGCTGTAAAAGCAGGTGCTCCAAAAGGTATTATCGGCTGGATCTCCAAACCGACAATGGATGCGACTCAGTCACTCATGAAGCATTCCGACGTAAACGTAATTTTAGCAACAGGCGGTGGAGGCTTGGTGAGGGCGGCATACAGCTCAGGAAAGCCGGCATATGGAGTCGGACCTGGTAATGTTCCAGTATATATCGAGAAAACAGCAGACGTTAAGCTGTCAGTTAAACGAATCACGGACAGCAAAACATTTGATAACGGCACGATCTGCGCCTCAGAGCAATCGGTTGTCGCAGACCGCCAGATCAAAGAGCAAGTCGTAAAGGAATTTGAAAAGAACGGCGCTTATTTCTTAAGCGGGGAAGAGAAGCGAAAGATGGAAGCTGTCATCTCTCCGGTCCCAAGGACATTGAATCCTAAGATTGTAGGGAAATCTGCTAAAGTGATCGCAGGAATGGCAGGAATCAGCGTGCCTGATAACACAAGGCTGCTGATCGCCTATGAAAACAATGTGGGCAAGGAATATCCTTTCTCCATTGAAAAATTGGCGCCGGTGTTCGCCTTCTATACGGTGAATGACCATGAGGAAGCCTTCTCGCTATGCGAAAAGCTGCTAAGCCTCGGCGGCCGCGGACATTCTCTTGCTCTTCATACAAAGGATAAAGAGCTTGCAAGGCGGTTTGCGATCAAGATGCCAGTATCCCGCCTGCTCGTCAACACACCTTCTGCGCTCGGCGCAGTCGGAGGCACGACCGGACTCGCTCCATCCTTAACGCTTGGATGCGGAACATTTGGAGGAAATATTACTTCCGATAATGTCACGGTTAAGCACCTATTTAACAAAAAGCGCCTAGCTTACGGGACACGAGAACTGGACATCCCGCAAGTGAAGCAGGCTGATTCAGCACCTGCGAAATCAGCTGTTACAAAAGAAGAACTTGAAGAAATCGTGAAGCAGGTCATATCGTCAATGGATGATCCAAAGCAAGCGGATCCGCAGAAAATTATCCAAGTTGTAAAAGAAACAGTCAGCGCATTACAAAATTAATCATAAAAAACTAACCATTATCAGGAGGAATTAAAATGTCTAGAGAACTTACTGCATTAGGAATGATTGAAACTAAAGGTCTTGTAGCATCAGTAGAAGCAGCAGATGCAATGGTAAAAGCGGCAAACGTACACCTTGTAGGAAAAGTACATGTTGGAGGCGGACTTGTAACTGTATTAGTAAGAGGCGATGTCGGCGCAGTTAAAGCAGCAACAGAAGCAGGAGCAGCAGCCGCTGAACGAATCGGAGAACTCCTATCCGTACACGTAATCCCACGCCCACACAACGAATTAGAAAGCATCTTGCCAAAATTCGAAGCTGCGCTTTAAAAAGTAGTTAATCTCTATTGATTTGAGTATCTGATGAGGTGAGTGACGGTTACTTGACCCAGCAATAGAACATCTAGAACCAGGCATACAACTTTACAACCTTACTGTGACTTGCACATGTATATCATTCACTAATCATCTTGAATTCATCTTTGATAAAGTTGATCGGAGTGTAAGGCGCCGACTCCTGCGGGACNNCCCGCCCCGCGGAAAGCGTGCGCCTGAAACGGAGATCAACCGCTACTTTGAGTTCTTTTCAATAACTAAATGACAGACAAAAGGCGGGACACGATGAATAAAGAAACCGTACGGTCCATCGTCGAAAAAGTGGTACAGGAGCTTACGTTTTTAACGAAGGAAGAGAAACCGACTATACCGGTAGCAGTTTCAGCAAGACATATCCACTTATCACAGCAAGATGTTGAAGTTTTGTTCGGAACAGGATATGAGCTGACACAAAAAGCAGAGCTGTCACAGCCAGGCCAGTTTGCTGCAAATGAGACGGTAACGATCGCTGGAACAAAAGGAAGCATACGAAACGTTCGTGTGCTCGGTCCGGCTCNNCAGATTGAAATCAGCCAAACGGATGCCATAAGCTTGGGGTACAGGCCGCCAGTGAGGCAGTCAGGCGATATCCGGGAGTCTTCACCGTGCACGGTCATTGGACCAAAAGGTGCCTTGACGATTCCAGAGGGGCTTATTATCGCTCAGCGTCATATCCATATGACACCAGCAGATGCCGAGCAACTTGCGGTTAAGGACGGCGACTATGTATCTGTTTCTATTAAATCTGAGAGGCCAGTTACTTTTGAAGACGTCCTTATAAGAGTGAATGAACGATATAAGCTGGAAATGCATATCGATACGGACGAAGCCAATTCGGCACTTGTGCAAAAAGGTCAGACAGGGAAACTAGTCTTGAAACAGGAAGGTGGAAATCATGAATAACGAATTTGATCGGGACATGATATCCGCCATCGTAAAAGAGATTATGAATCAGCTGCATGTAACAGGACAAGTGGAAAAAGATAAACCTTTATTGATCATCAGTTCTGAAGAAAAATATTGCGAAAAGAAGCAGCAGCAGCTCATTGCACGCTATCAAGAACATTGGACGGTGCAATTTCAGGAAGATTGCTGCTCTTCCCATATACAAAGTGATAGCCATGTGTTAATTCTAAACGCGTCTCAGGACGTGATTGTCCGGTCTGCGATGGGTCTTGCGGATACAGTACAGAGCAGATTGATAGCAGAGGCACTGTTAAAAAATGCAGCAGTGACGTTTGTGCAGCCAGCCAAGGATGCATCACTTTTTGAGCAGACCGAAAACAATGCTTACAAAGAATATTTGGCCAATCAAATAAGCCGGCTGGAGTATTTCGGTGCACATTTTGTAAAGTATGAAGAGCTCGACGGAAGACTTGGAATCGGAGACAACAGCATTGAAGGTGAAGCGACCTTTACTGGCAAGCTTTTAAGAGAGTCAGACGTAGAATCGGCAAAGACCCATTCTATCGTTGTTCCGCATCATACGGTCATTACTCCTCTTGCACGTGATGCAGCAAGAAGGAAGAAAATATCTATTATTAAATTAGAAAAGAAATAGAGGTGATTCTATATGAGGCTGGGCACAGTAGTGGGCAATATCTGGGCAACACGGAAAGAAGAAGGGTTGACAGGCCTGAAATTTTTATTTGTCCAGCTAGAAGCTCCTGATGGGTCCCCAATAGAGTCACCTGTCATCTCGGCTGACCGAATAGGTGCCGGAATAGGTGACAGAGTCATGATCACAACGGGAAGCGCAGCAAGATTCGTGATACAAGATAAAGACTTGCCGATCGACGCCGTCATTATCGGCATCGTCGATTCTGTAGATGTAGAAAGCAGGTGAAGAATATGAGTAAAGCACTTGGAATGATTGAAACAAAAGGATTGATCGGTTCGATTGAAGCAGCTGATGCGATGATGAAATCAGCTGATGTAAGACTAGTAAAACAGGAAAAAATCGACGGCGCCCTCGTGACAGTGATGATTGAAGGCGATGTGGGAGCTGTACAGGCAGCGCTGGATGCAGGGAAAGAAGCGGCAAAGCGTGTAGGAGAACTCGTTTCGGCTCATATTATCCCAAGACCAGATTTTCAGGTCGCACAAGTAACAAAAGGGACAGAGCAGAAGAAAGAGCCAGCAGCGGAAACACCGCCGGCACCTGAAACACCGCCGACGACTGACAATCCTTCGAACTCAAAGCCCAAAAAGAAAAAAGCAGAATAAATACGCCGGTTAAGCAAGGAGGGCTATTTTGAACTTATCATGCATAATGAGAGACCAAAAGTACAGTTTCGGTTCGTTAAAGGAAGTTCTGGCAAAGGCGAGTGAAGAAAAATCAGGAGACATCATGGCAGGAGTTTCTGCAGGTTCCTATTTGGAGAGGATGGCGGCTAAAGTCGTCCTCAGCAATCTCACATTGCAGGAAATCTACGATAATCCAGTGATACCTTATGAAACCGATGAAGTAACAAGAGTCATATATGATGATATTAATGAGTTCATCTATAATGAGATGAAGTCTTTAACGGTTGGGGAACTAAGAAACGTCATCCTGTCACATGATACAGACTCTCACAAGCTAGCAAGAATGAGCCAGGGGCTGACGAGTGAGATGATCGCTGCAGTGGCAAAGCTGATGTCAACAATTGACCTCGTTCTCGCGTCGCAGAAAATGAAGCATCAGGCATTTTGCAACACGCTGATCGGAGAGCCTGGCAAGCTGGCTTACCGCTGTCAGCCAAACCATCCTGTGGACCTTCCGGAAGGCATCCTATATTCATTAAAAGAAGGTCTTTCCTACGGTTCAGGCGACGCAGTGATCGGGATTAATCCAAACAATGACAGTGTAGAATCAGTGAAACGGCTGCTGACGATGTCACATGAATTCATCACCAAATGGAAGATTCCGACACAGAACTGTGTGCTCGCTCACATCTCCACACAGATTGAAGCATTGCAGAAAGGCGCACCGATCGATTTGATGTTCCAAAGTCTGGCAGGAACGCAGAAAGGAAACGAAGCTTTCGGTGTTTCAAAGGAAATCATCGATCATGGACAAGCTCTGATGAGGAAGCATGGGACTTCTACAGGTCCGAACATCTTCTACTTTGAGACTGGTCAAGGTTCCGAGGTCTCGCTTGCAGCGGATCACGGGGTCGATATGCAGACGCTTGAGGCCAGAACATATGGATATGCAAGGCACTGGAAACCATTTATGCTCAATAACGTTTCAGGATTTATTGGTCCAGAAACGCTGTTTGATGGCAGACAGATGATCCGTGCAGATCTTGAGGATCTGTTCATGGGTAAAATGCATAATCTTCCGATGGGTATCGCGCCGACTTACACGAATCATATGCATTCAGACCAGAATGACCAGGAAATCGCGGGAATCCTTACGGCAGTTGCAGGTGCCAATTTTTACATGGGCGTGCCGGCTGGTGATGATGTTATGCTTAATTACCAGGATACTAGTTTCCATGATGATGCAAGTTTGCGGGAGATGCTGCACCTTCGCCCGCTGACAGAATTTGAAAAATGGCTTGAAAATATGGGGATTATGGAAAACGGCAGATTGACGAAGTATGCCGGAGACCTGTCTCTGTTTGATTAGGAGGATGGGATGAATAAAAATCAGATTGAAGATATTGTTTCAAAGGTTCTTGCAAATCTGGGAAACACCCAAAGTCCTAAACAACCAACTCAACGAGAAGATGACGCTTTTCATTTTTCTAAAGAAGATGTTATCGGAGTCGAGAACCCAAAAAACAAGCAGACGATTGCACATGCGAGATCCATTACTCCTGCAAGGATCGGCATCGGGCATACGGGAACGAGAATGCTGACAAGCCATTATTTGAACTTCCGGATCGACCATGCCGCTGCCCAGGATGCTGTCTTGAAAGACGTTGACGAAGAAATTCTGAAACAACTCGGGCTTCCGATCTTACAGACAAAAGCGGAAGATATGCAGACATATTTGATGAATCTTGATTCAGGCCGCCGGCTGAACGAAGAATCAGAAACATGGCTGAAGAAAAACGGCGAAAAAGGAAAGCAAGTTCAGGTTATTGTCTGTGACGGATTAAGTTCGACAGCTGTAGAAGAGAATATCGCTGACTTGCTCCCGGCAATCAATCAGGGGCTATCGCTGAAGGGAATCACTTTCGCAAAGCCGCTCTTTGTAAAAAATGCACGCGTATGGGTTCAGGATCACGTTGCACAGATCGTGAACTGCGATGTCATCATTTCTTTAATCGGAGAACGTCCGGGGCTGGCGTCAGCGAAAAGCATCAGTGCGTATATGATCTACAAACCGAACGAAAAAACTGTTGAAGCAGACCGTACTGTTATTTCCAATATTCATGAAGGCGGATTATCACCAGTAGAAGCTGGGGCTCACCTATCAGATATCATTGCAGACATGTTAAAGTACCAGGCAAGCGGTGTCCATCTAGCCAAACAACGAAATCAATAAGTTGTTAGGGGGAGGATTATATGAGTCAATTAGGAACATACGTCATTTATATCATTATGTTTTCCGCAGTGANNATGGCAGCTATCCCTTATTTATCAAAGTTTATTGAAAGCGTTTTCGGTCCGTTATTTAACAGTATCGGAGCTGACCCTGCGATTGCGGCAACGACAATCATAGCGGTTGATATGGGAGGCTACCAGCTGGCAAGCGCGCTCGCTGAGACGAAAGAAAGCTGGATTATGGCCATGACGGTAGGATATATGGCCGGAGCGACGATCGTGTTCTCGATTCCAGTAGGTCTGGCGATGCTTGATAAGCGTGACCATAAATACATGGCGCTCGGCGTCATGTCAGGTGTACTGACGATCCCGATCGGGGTCTTCATCAGCAACGTGATGATCGCTCTTTCCAATCCACACATTCGGGAGGTCATCAATACTGGCGGAGATGCATCGTATCAGCTTGCATTAAGCTTTGGCACGATCATGATGAATCTATTGCCGCTCATCATCTTTTTTGTCGGGATTGCAGTAGGATTAAGGTTCTATCCGGATAAAATGATCACAGGATTTATGTGGTTCGGGCGCATCATGGATGCATTCATCAAGCTTGTGCTCGTATTCTCGATCGTAGAGTATTTCACAGGAGTTTTCTCGACTGTGTTCGGATCATGGGGACTGGACCCAATCATAGCGGACAAAGAAGACCAGTTCAGAGCACTCGAAACAGCGGGATATATCGGAATCATGCTCGCGGGGGCTTTCCCGATGGTCTACATGATCAGAAAGTATCTTGCTGTTCCATTAGAGAAGCTCGGAAACAAGCTTGGATTGAAAGCGGAAGGAAGCGCCGGGCTGTTAGCGTCAATCGCCAATATCCTTGCGATGTTCCGTCTAGTAAAATCGATGCGTCCGAAAGACAAAGTTATCAACATCTCGTTTGCTGTATGTGCGGCGTTCTTGTTCGGTGATCACCTGTCGTTCACGGCCAATTTCCAGCCTAACCTGATATTGCCGGTCATGCTCGGGAAGCTTGGGGCCGGAATCGTTGGGATCGGATTCGCCTACTGGCTGTCCGTACCAAA
>NZ_NOII01000092.1 GCF_002245695.1 Fictibacillus aquaticus
CCTGCAGCGCTGCAACGTACACTTCTACAATTGAAATCAATGACGTCATTCCTGCAAACACGAGTGACAGGAAGAACAATACGCCAAACAGTTCATTCAGTCCAGGGAACGAGTTGATGATACTCGGGAAGACCATGAACGCCAGCCCGATACCCGACTTGACCACTTGGTCAACCGGTACACCTTGCTGCTGCGCCATGAATCCAAGGGCAGCAAACACCCCGATACCTGCAAGCAGTTCAAATCCTGAATTTGCAAATCCTGTGATAAATGCATTATTGTTGATGTCCGATTTTTTCGGAAGATAACTCGAATACGTGATCATGATCGCAAACGCGATAGATAGCGAGAAGAAGATCTGCCCGTAAGCAGCCACCCACACTTTACCAGATGTCAGCAAGTCCCATCGCGGTTCAAAGAACGCATTCAGACCTTCAGCTGCTCCATCCAGTGTTACCGCACGGATAACGATAAGCGTGAACATGATAAACAGAAGCGGAAGGAAAATTTTATTCAGCTTCTCGATTCCTTTTGCCACACCTTTAAACAATACGCCAATCGTGACGACCCATACGATGGCAAGTGGGATGAGGACACCAGGTACAAGGCTGCCGAACACCCCAGGATCTGCAACTTTTAAATATTCACCAAGCAAGAAAGCATCAGGCTTGTCTCCCCATTTCAGATCAAATGAAAAGACGGTATATGATAATGCCCATGCGATGATCACCGCATAATACGTAGAGATAACAAACGCAATGAGAACCTGCCACCAGCCAAGCCATTCCGATCCTTTGTTCATCCTGAAGTAAGAAAGCGGCGCTGACCCACGGTACTTGTGGCCCATCGTGAATTCCAGAATAAGCAGCGGAATCCCTGCAGTTAATAATGCGATAAGATAAGGAATTAAAAATGCTCCTCCGCCGTTTTCATAAGCGACAGCCGGAAACCTCCAGATGTTGCCCAATCCAACCGCAGAACCGACAGCTGCCATGATAAATCCATAGCGGCTGGCAAATTGTTGCCGGTTTTCCATCATGATGTCCCCCTTCAAAAGTGATAAAACTTTTGAGTATTTTGTTTTTTCTGATTATTCTGTAGTTAGTATAATATGCTAACTGTCTAAATGTCAAAGGTTTTTGACGAATTTTGTCATAATTAAGGGGCAATTGTATTGCGCCTATGATAATGCTTCAAAAATTAAGGGGTACGGTACCGTGATAATTATCACGGTACCGTACC
>NZ_NOII01000093.1 GCF_002245695.1 Fictibacillus aquaticus
TGTGCTTGCTCACGTGACTACCCAGATGAAAGCGATCGAACAGGGAGCTCCTGCCGATATGATTTTCCAGAGCATCGCCGGCACAGAAGCGGCCAACCGTTCATTCGGAATTGATGCAAAGATATTGGATGAAGCCAACGATATGATCAGCCGAAAAGGCACATCGTCAGGCCCGCAAAGGCTTTATTTCGAAACAGGGCAAGGCTCAGAGCTCTCAGCTGAAGCTCACTACGGAATGGACCAGGTCACGCTTGAAGCGAGGAACTATGGTTTTGCCAGAAGGTATAACCCGTTCATGCTGAACACCGTGGTCGGATTTATCGGCCCAGAATATTTGTATGACAGCAAGCAAGTCATCCGCGCCGGTCTTGAAGATCATTTTATGGGCAAGATGCATGGCATTTCAATGGGCGTTGATATTTGCTACACGAACCATATCCGTGCTGACCAGAATGATATGGAAGACCTCGGGGTGCTGCTGACCGCTGCAGGCGTTAACTTTATTATCGCGACTCCGATGGGCGATGACTGCATGCTGAACTACCAGTCTATGAGCTTTCACGATATCGCGACGCTCAGGCAGACGCTTGACAGGAAACCTTCACCGGTTTTCCAGGATTGGCTTGAGACGATGGGCATTATGGAAAACGGAAGGTTGACGAAAAGAGCCGGAGATTTATCGATCTTTTCTTAATGGAGGTGATTAGAATGAATCCATCGCTGCTAGACGAAATAACAGAAGCGGTATTAAAAGAGTTCAGCAATAAGCCAAAACAAGGAAAAGAGAACAAAGTTACCTTTTCTTCCAACTTAAACACGGTTCCAGATTTTTCGAAAAAAACGAGCGGATCTCAGCAGGCAGCTGTGAAGACATTAGAAGTCCAGAGTGGAGACCATCACCCATCAACGACGGGAAAAGTAACGTTCTCAAGAAACTTGGACACCATCCCAACGTTTTCAGGAGCGAAAACAGTA
>NZ_NOII01000094.1 GCF_002245695.1 Fictibacillus aquaticus
ATATGTTTCGCAGCGCCTTGGACATCAAACGATAAAAACAACAGCTGACATATATTTAGATGTTACGGACAAATTTGAAGCAGATGAACTAAATAAGTTTGCCGCTTATACAAGAAGAAATTAGCCTTGACTCCTTATAATATTGAAATAATCTAGATACCATTTTCTTTCTTGTAATTCTTTTAAATCTAACATCTGCCTCTTTCATTTTTTTGTGATTGGGTATTTCACAAGAGTTCCCAATTGCATCTCAAGTATTATAAGTATCCTACGCATACAGGAATATAAAAAAATTCGAGTTGGCATAAAGTTGGCACGACAAAAAACCCCACAAAAAAAAGGCTTGGTACATCCCTTATGTACCAAGCCTTTTCATGTGTTACCCGATAGAACCTTCCATCTCGAACTTGATAAGACGGTTCATCTCTACTGCGTATTCCATTGGAAGTTCTTTCGTAAACGGCTCAATGAAGCCCATTACGATCATTTCTGTTGCTTCCTGCTCGGAAACACCGCGGCTCATCAAGTAGAAAAGCTGGTCTTCCGATACTTTAGAAACTGTTGCTTCGTGCTCAAGCGTGATGTTGTTGTTTAAGATCTCATTGTATGGAATTGTGTCAGACGTTGACTCGTTATCCATGATGAGCGTGTCACACTTGATGTTCGCTTTGGATCCGTCAGAACGGCGTCCGAAGTGAGCGATACCGCGGTATGTTACTTTACCGCCGTGCTTAGAGATCGATTTCGAAACGATCGTCGACGAGCAGTCTGGTGCAAGGTGAAGGACCTTCGCGCCTGCATCCTGGTGCTGCCCTTTGCCTGCGATCGCGATAGAAAGGATTGTACCTTTTGCTCCGCGGCCTTTCATAACAACAGCCGGATATTTCATCGTCAGACGGGAACCGATGTTGCCGTCAATCCATTCCATCGTAGCGTTTTCTTCTGCAACCGCACGCTTTGTAACAAGGTTGTAGATATTGTTCGCCCAGTTCTGGATTGTTGTGTAGCGGCAGTAAGCGTTCTTTTTAACGATGATCTCAACTACTGCACTGTGAAGCGAGTTCGTTGAGTAAACAGGTGCCGTACAGCCTTCTACATAGTGTACTGAGCTGTCTTCATCAGCGATGATAAGCGTACGTTCGAACTGACCCATGTTCTCAGAGTTAATTCGGAAGTATGCTTGCAGCGGCGTGTCGCATTTTACGCCTTTTGGAACGTAAATGAACGATCCGCCGGACCATACTGCTGAATTAAGAGCAGCAAACTTATTGTCTGCTGGAGGAATGATCGTTCCAAAGTGTTCTCTGAAAATTTCCTCATGCTCTTTTAATGCTGTATCAGTATCTGTGAAAAGAATACCGAGGTCTGACAAGTCTTCTTTCATGTTGTGATATACAACTTCAGACTCATACTGAGCGGATACACCTGCCAAGTATTTTTGCTCAGCTTCAGGAATTCCAAGCTTGTCAAATGTTGCTTTAATTTCTGCCGGAACTTCATCCCAAGACTTCTCGGATTTTTCGGACGGTTTTACATAGTACGTAATATCGTCGAAGTTCAGGTCGTTCAAGTCTCCGCCCCATTGAGGCATCGGCATTTTGTAGAATGTTTCGAGCGACTTTAAACGGAAGTCAAGCATCCACTGCGGTTCGCTCTTCATACGTGAAATTTCTTCCACGATTTCTTTCGTCAATCCGCGTTTTGAACGGAAGATTGACACGTCTTTATCTCGAAAGCCGTATTTATATTCACCAATATCAGGCATTTTCTTCGCCATCGCAAATCCCCTCCTTAAAGGAATGGTTCTAGTTGAAGCTTATTCTTCTGAGTCATCCTTTTTCCCGACGCCCTGCTCCATCGCTTTCCATGCAAGCGTGGCGCACTTGATGCGG
Organism: Fictibacillus aquaticus; assembly: GCF_002245695.1. Classification (GTDB taxonomy): domain Bacteria; phylum Bacillota; class Bacilli; order Bacillales; family Fictibacillaceae; genus Fictibacillus; species Fictibacillus aquaticus. The sequence continues at coordinate 1,893 of NZ_NOII01000094.1, forward strand.
GCCGGAAACTTGGAAACACCCTGAAGTGCTTCAATATCGCCTAAATCAAAATTCTCTGCATCATACTCATTGCCGAGCATCATTTGATAAAAAATTGTTGCTAGCTTTGTTGCATCCTCAACAGACAGACCTTTTACAGCCTGAGTCATCATAGAAGCTGAGGCAAGTGAAATTGAACAGCCTTCGCCGTCAAACTTTGCCTGTTCAATCTTGCCGTCCTCCACCTTCAAATGAAGCTGGATGCGGTCGCCGCATGTCGGGTTATTCATGTTTATCGTAACCGAACCATCTGTGATCTCCCCTTTGTTGCGGGGATTTTTATAATGGTCCATGATCAC
>NZ_NOII01000095.1 GCF_002245695.1 Fictibacillus aquaticus
CGCTATTCGGAGGAGAGAATGCAGAACACAGACAAGCCTAGAAAAAAGATCGAGATGTCTCATATCGGCGGATAAACAAAACTATGTGTGGCCGTTATGGGGGTCCGGTACCATCTGCGAGAAGTGCTGGTTTATTCATAGGAAGATGCAAGTAGTACCGTACCCCAGCATACCCCAAGGCCCGTTAAACAAAAAAGCTTGTCTGCAAGGAAGTAGAACCTTGCAGACAAGCTTTTAAACTGCTTTTCTAAACTTGAACACAAACCCGATCACGAAAGAAATCAGTGTCATAATCAGAAGAGCCAAAGAAATCGTGCTGACCATACCGTTCAGTCCAAGAGCGTGGTATATCTGTGCGCAGATTGCAAGAGGTATCGCAAAGAATAGAAATGTCATGCCGAACAAAGCGTTACGTGCCTTAAGCAGCTCTGTTTTATGCGCAACATCCAGCACTTTTAACGCTAAGATCCAAAATGCGCTTGTCACCGACCAGAACAAAAGCATTGAGGAAAAGAATGATGTTGTTGTCAGGCCGCTTACCTGTTCAAAAAACATATCAATTCTTCCCCAAACCATGAATGCCTGGTATAAGCCGCTCACAAAAAGCAATCCTAAAAAAAACAATGCTGCTTCAAAACCTGGTTGTTTTTTCATATAGAACTTATTCTCCTTCCCCAAAAAAATAGCCTTTAAACGCCGTTTTTATAATTTTAAATTATTTTACTATATTTTCATGGTATTTTCAAAGAGTATTTTGACTTTTTGACAATTTTACACAATTTAAAATGATGGTTTAACATTGTCATATGAATGAAAACCATTTATCATGTCTGTTAGTGATAATAAAGAAAACTTACGAAATAGGTGAAAAAATGGATTTTCTTTTACTATTGAAAGCGATCATTCTAGGTATCGTCGAAGGTCTCACAGAATTTGCCCCTGTTTCCTCAACTGGACACATGATCCTTGTGGATGACATGTGGCTGAAATCAAAGGAGTTTCTCGGAAAATACCCAGCAAACACCTTCAAGGTTGTCATCCAGCTTGGATCGATCCTCGCTGTCGTGATCGTCTTCTGGAAACGTTTCATGGATATGCTTGCTCTAAGAAGCCTCTTTAAGAAAAATAAAACACTTGTTGATAAAGCAGAACAGCAGCAGCGCCTTAAACTTTCTCAAGTTATTGTAGGGCTTCTTCCTGCGGGAATTCTAGGTGTATTGTTCGAGGATTATATAGATGAACATTTATTTACCATGAATACAGTGCTAATTGGTCTTGTCATTGGTGCGGTATTCATGATTATTGCAGATATTGCTGGACCGAAAACACCGCTCGTGCATACTGTCGATGAAATATCGTACAAGCAGGCTTTCTTTGTAGGCTTGTTCCAATGTTTCTCCCTTTGGCCAGGATTTTCACGTTCCGGTTCAACGATTTCAGGGGGAGTAATTTTAGGCTTGAGCCACCGCGCAGCTGCCGATTTCACGTTTATCATGGCTGTTCCGATCATGGCCGGTGCCAGCTTGATCTCCCTGCTTAAAAACTGGCAGTACTTCAATGTAGATTACCTGCCGTTCTTCCTAGCTGGATTCGTCAGCGCATTCATATTCGCGCTGATCTCCATTCGTTTCTTCTTGGCAGTAATCACAAAAGTAAGGCTCATCCCATTTGCTATCTATCGCATTGTTCTCGCAGGAGCCATTTACCTCCTATTCTTTTAAACAACATTAAAGAGAAAAGCCCCGGGGCTTTTCTCTTTTTTTTTTGAAACAAATATTCGCTAAAACCAAGTACAAGAACCAAACCAGTCTGGGTACCGGATCCCGATGCTGGAAGTTTAAGATAACTCATTAAGGGAAAAAGTGATAAAGTTATCAGAATTTTTCGTATCTATAGTAAAGAGGTGAATGGTTTGCCAGATTCTTGTCGTGTCAAAGTTAATGGTGCTGAAGTGGAAGCACTGAAGGATCAGACAATATTGAACCTGCTCTCAGACAGTTCAGCGCAGGTTCCCCATGTATGCTATCATCCGAGTCTCGGACCGATCGAAACGTGTGACACGTGCATCGTCAAGGTGAACGGCGAGTTTGTGCGTGCCTGCTCGACTAAACTGAATGAAGGAGATGAAGTGGACACCGTCTCGGATGATGTTAAAGAAGCACAGGTCATCGGGATGGACCGGATTTTGTTCAATCATGAGCTTTATTGCACAGTGTGTGATTACAACAATGGCGGATGCGAGGTTCATAACACTGTAAAGGAAATGAAGGTCAATCATCAAAGTATTCCGTTCGATCACAAGCCGTATGAAGCGGATCGATCGAATCCTTTTTACCGGTATGATCCTGATCAGTGTATCCTTTGCGGCCGCTGTGTAGAAGCCTGTCAGGATGTACAAGTAACAGAGACCCTTTCCATCGATTGGGAGAGGGAACGCCCGCGTGTCATTTGGGATAATGACGTTCCGATCAATGAGTCGTCATGTGTATCATGCGGCCACTGTTCGACGGTCTGTCCTTGCAACGCCATGATGGAAAAAGGGATGGAGGGAGAGGCCGGTTACATGACTGGCATAAACCGAGAGACACTCCGTCCGATGATCGAAATCACGAAAAGCGTGGAAACCGGCTACGGCTCTATTCTCGCAATCTCTGATATGGAAGCTGCCATGCGCGAACAGCGCATCAAGAAAACGAAGACCGTCTGTACATATTGCGGAGTAGGCTGCAGTTTTGACGTGTGGACGAAGGACAGACAGATTTTAAAAGTAGAGCCGTCGATTGATGCGCCGGCAAACGGAATTTCTACATGTGTGAAGGGGAAATTTGGATGGGATTTCGTCAATAGCGAAGAGCGCCTCACAAAGCCGCTGATCAGAGAAGGCGATTCGTTCCGCGAGGCATCATGGGAAGAAGCGCTGAATCTTATTGCTTCTAAATTTACAGATATTAAAGAAAAATACGGCTCACAATCAATGAGCTTCATCAGCTCTTCAAAGTGTACGAACGAAGAATCGTATTTGATGCAGAAGCTGGCACGCGGAGTTATTGGTACAAACAACATTGACAACTGTTCCCGCTACTGCCAGACTCCAGCAACGATGGGGCTGTTTCGAACGGTCGGACATGGAGGAGACTCAGGAACGATTAAGGATATCGAACGGTCAGAGCTTGTGATTATCATCGGTGCTAACACAGCAGAATCACATCCGGTGCTGGCTACCCGCGTCAAGCGTTCACACAAACTGAAAGGGCAGAAGCTGATCGTCGCAGATCTTCGCAAGCATGAGATGGCAGAGCGCGCTGACCTTTTCATCCAGCCGCGTGCCGGGTCAGATCTCGTCTGGCTGTCTGCCGTGACCAAATACATATTGGATAAAGGCTGGGCAGATGAAGATTTTTTAAGAAATCATGTAAACGGGCTGGCTGAATACAGTGAGAACCTGCAAAAGTTTACGCTCGAATACGCTGAGAAAGCGACCGGACTATCAAAGGAAACGCTCATAACGATAGCTGAAACGATTCACAAAGCAAAAAGTGCGTGCATTCTATGGGCGATGGGCGTGACACAGCATTCTGGAGGAAGCGATACGAGCACCGCGATATCTAACCTTCTGCTCGTTACTGGCAACTATGGCCGTCCGAACTGTGGATCGTATCCGCTGCGCGGACATAACAACGTGCAGGGAGCGAGTGATTTTGGCAGCATGCCGGACCGTCTTCCATCCTATGAAAAAGTGGCAGACGAAAAAGTGAGAGCAAAATATGAAGCGGCATGGGGAGTGAAGATTCCTGATGAGCCTGGACTTAATAACCATGAGATGGTTCAAGGCATCATTGATGGGAATGTAAAATGCATGTATTTAAAAGGAGAAGACATGGGCATAGTCGATTCCAACATCAATCACGTACATGCTGCCTTTGAAAAGCTTGAGTTCTTCGTTGTCCAGGATTTATTCCTTACCCGTACAGCACAGTTCGCAGATGTCGTGCTGCCGGCAAGCCCGAGCCTTGAGAAGGAAGGCACATTCACGAATACAGAGCGAAGAATTCAACGGTTGTATCAAGTGATGGAACCGCTTGGCGATTCAAGGCCGGACTGGCAAATCATCATGGATATCGCGAACCGCCTCGGTGCCGGATGGAACTATGATCATCCGAGCGACATCATGGCTGAAGCAGCTCAGCTTGCTCCATTGTTTGCCGGCGTTTCGTATGAGCGTCTAGAAGGATACAACAGCCTGCAATGGCCGGTTGCAGCAGACGGAACCGATACACCGGTTCTATTTTTAGACGGCTTTCCGTTTCCTGATAAAAAAGCAAGACTGTATCCTGTTGACTGGACAATACCTGTTGAGTTCGGTGAAGAGTATGATATCCATGTAAATAATGGGCGGCTGCTTGAACATTTCCATGAAGGAAACATGACCTATCAATCTAAAGGCATCACTTCTAAGACACCAAGAGCCTGGCTCGAGGTCTCATATGAACTGGCTGCCGAGCGGGGCATAAAAGACGGGACACTCGTCCGCCTGAGTTCGCCGTACGGCAATGTGAAGGTTCACTGCCTCATCACGGACAGAGTGAAGGGGAAGGAAGTGTATTTGCCGATGAACGATCAGGGCGAAGCAGCTATCAATCTGCTGACGAGCAGCTATGCCGACAAAGATACCGATACACCCGCTTACAAGGAAACAAGTGCCAAACTCGAAATTTTACAAGAGGAAGGCGTGAACCCGCTTCCGAAGACAAACTTCAGAAACGGAAATCCGCAGCCGCAAATCGGTGTCGGAGTAGAGCGGAAATGGGCGAGAAAGGATTATATTTTCCCGGGAAATGTCGTAAAAAAGGAGCGAAACCAGCATGGCAAAGGCCATTAAGAATGTCCGAAAACTAA
>NZ_NOII01000096.1 GCF_002245695.1 Fictibacillus aquaticus
ATATTCAGGAGGGGATTAAATGGCTGGTTCAACGATAATGCTTGCATCAGCTGGTTCAGGAAAAACGTATTATATAGCAAATCAGTTAAATAAAAATCAAAAAAATTTAGTAATAACTTATACAAGGCAGAATGTAGCTAATCTTAAAAGAGAAATAAAAAATATACATGGGGAAGTACCAAAGAATACACAAGTTTTAACGTTTTCTAGTTTTGTATATAGATGGCTATTGAAACCTTTTGAACCTATCTTAGAGATTGGTAGTAGTACTGTAATAATTACTAACGGGGTTGAAATTAATAAAGAACCAGAGCCACAAAGTATTAAAGGAAAACCAAATTACAAATATTTTAAACAAGATGATTATAGACATTATATTTATAATCAAAAATATTATCCTTCAAGAATGTCCAGTTTAGTGTTAGCTCAATCGAAAGAAATAAAAAAAATGATAATTGAACGTCTAAATAAATTTTGCGATCAAATATATTTTGATGAACTCCAAGATTTCATGGGCAAAGATTTTGATTTATTATCAATGTTTGTAAAAGAAAAGAACGTAAAAGTTTTTGCTGTAGGAGACTTTCATCAACATTCCGTTAGTAAATCTAATTTTTCAGCTACCAAACCATTTCTGAAAAAAGGAAAAATCAATATATCGAAAGAAGAATACAAACTACTTTTTAAAGGGAAAGTAGAAATAGATGAAAGCACTCTGATAAAAAGTAGGCGTGTTCCGGAGGAAATATGTAATTTCATTAATAATAAACTGGGGATTAACATACAATCTTCAAGTGAAATAAAAGGGCATTATGAATTATTAGAAACAGATTCAAAAATAATTGAGGTTTTAGAAGATGCTAATATAATAAAGTTATTCTTTAAACAAAGTCGTAAGTATAACGGCATTCCAGCTATTAATTGGGGTTATTCTAAAGGCGATACTTACCAAAAATCTTGTATTATTCTAACTAAGACATTTGAATCATTGTTTGAAAAAGATTTTTCATGTGCTCATTTAACACCTGCTCAAATAAATCCACTCTATGTAGCAATGACCAGAGCTACAAATGAACTTTACTTCATAAAAGAAAAAGATTTTAAAAGATTCAAATCAAAATATTTAATTATTTAAACAGAGTTTAAAAAGGGATTTCTCTTTCCTCTTTGTTCTCTCAAGTGTAATCATTCGCTCATTAAGATCAGTAAAGGGATGCTTTCGCTAACACTTCAGCAAACTTTGTGAACTTTTTTGCTAGTGCTCCAAAAAACTTGCACAAACTTCAAGTCCCTTGACAGCTCTTTTCGCAAAGCTGTGTTAGTATTCATTGTTGATATTTGCAATTATACGA
>NZ_NOII01000097.1 GCF_002245695.1 Fictibacillus aquaticus
GTCGTTGTCAGCATCCCGATGCTGCGGTGATGGTCTGCAAGCTGCAGTTCTTTTTTCAATGCTGCGTCAACGTTCGGAATAACCTGCATGGCAAGTATTTCTGCTTTTAATCTCATGTTTTGCACCTCCTTAGTTTTCTTTTTTGATGAGCTCGATCCCGCTCGCTTTATAATGCAGAACCTTCTGAAGCACACTGCCGAGATAGGCTCCTGCCTCAGCTGGCGGAATTCCGCCGGCATGGATGTTAGACACTACCATTCTGTTTGCCTCGATCATCCCGTGCCNNGCTTGTAGCATATATAAGCAGAGAGAGATTCAGCGCTGATCAATCCCGGCCTCTCGCCGATCAAAAGTATGATCACCTCAGGCTTCAATATCTCCCCTATATCATCCATGACCGCGACTCTTCCGTTCTTCACATAAAAGGGTGTTCCAGCTGAAAGACCGAGCTGTTTGAGAGACTGCTGAAGTGATAAATAAACATCCTCCGCATTCTTTTCGACCGCTTCTGAACTTAGGCCGTCTGACAGCACAATCTGGACCTGCGGCTCTTTCTGGCATTTTTGCGCGATCGTGTCTTTCCCATCCTGGTTCAGCTTCCGCCCTAGATCAGGTCTTAGGATGAACTCGCTTTTCTCGTCAACCTGAGACTGGACAGTGAACAGATCTAATTTATTCAGAAGTTCTTCTGTTACTTCTCCGTAAACTGCATCAACAGCTGCTGCATGGTCTAGCCTGAACTTCAGCAGTGCTTTTGTCGGCGGTCTTACTCCCGCTCTGCCGATACCGATACGGGACGGTGTTTTAGCTTGATGCTCTTTAACAAGTTCAGGGTCTTTCAAGCCTTCGCGATTTTCGGTAAAATCAGCTTCCGGAAGATCTTCATTTTCAGGCTGTCTTACTGTTTTCGCTCCTGAAAACGTTGGGATGGTGTCCAAGTTTC
>NZ_NOII01000098.1 GCF_002245695.1 Fictibacillus aquaticus
GTCGCTTATGATGTCTTTATGGTCAAATGCCAAGTCGAGCTGCAATACTTCGTTTATAGAAAACAAAGCAACTTCAGCAGCATCATCCTGCGCCTTCCGTTTAGCTAAATACGTGTCTGGCACAATCGCGTAATGCGCGTTTGAGATGATCCACCCGCGGGGATCGCGGCCAGGCTTATCGTAGACACCATACTGCTTGATATGGATGCCCGATATGTTCGTCTCTTCTTCAAGCTCCCGTTTTGCCGCTTCAAAAGCCGTTTCGTCATCCTGAACAAATCCGCCAGGTATCGCCCATTTATTCGCCTCGATGTTAACATTTCCTTCAGAATCAAGCGCCGCTCTTTGGATGAGCATAATCTTCAAGTCCATAACAGGCGGTTTATACGCTTCCATTTTTTCTGGAATGATTGTAAAAACACAGATATCAGAAGTGTAGCCGTCAGGAGTGCGGTATTTTTTTACGTCATATTGTTCTAGTGCTTTTTTATTTGTCATGGCAGGACTCCTTGCTAACTCGTTTTATATTTAACACTTTGTTTATTGTTAATTTATTTATAATCTATATCCCCTCATTTGTCAACACTAAAACCACAAAGAAATTTTGGTGAGTATATGTAAAATATTGTATAGTAATTATTAGGACAATATTTTGAAAAGGGGGATAAAATGGAGAAAACGATACTGAAATGGATAATGTACAGCTTCTTTCTTTCATTAGCTTTATCTGTCTTATTCGTGGATTATAAAATAATAACGCCAATTGATGTTGAATCCTACACTACTGANNTACTGAGTATGTGCCGCTTTCCGATTACATAATTTCTCTCATCCGCTACAGCATATTAGGAGCTTTTGCAGGCGGTATTGCAGGCTGGAGACTGTACAAGTTCAAAAATACCCGTACCCAGCCAAACACGTATTATGTAGAAATGTTTGTTGGCGCATTTTGTTTGGCCATGATTATTGGTGTTTTATCTTTCATTAATTAATCAACCTGTATACATAAAAAATAGCTCTGTCCACATTCGGACGGAGCTATTTTTTCACTATACTTACATGCCTTTAACTTCAGGCATGATCCGGTCTTCCTGTTTTCCAAGCACTTCATCATCTGGATCCACATATTCATGCGGCTGAATAACTCCGTTGGCGCGGTCGATCTTCTCAAGCTCGATCGCTTTTGGTACGGACAGCCAGTAGGCGAATCCGATCCCAACGATTCC
>NZ_NOII01000099.1 GCF_002245695.1 Fictibacillus aquaticus
TCATTCTGGTGAGCTTCGTAAAGATCGTTCAGCTTTCCGAAAAGATCACGGCCAGGCGTTCCTGTGATATTGTGCGGCGGGAACAGTTTGCTTTCTGGATGGTATTCGTCATTTAGCTCATGCTGATCAACAGCGAACACCACATAATCACCCTTCTTAATAAACTCATCTGTTACCGAAACAATGTGCTGCTCAATATCCTGGCCAGGTTTTCCGCACGTCAGTGCACCAGCATCTGCCACAAAATCAAACGTGTAATCGATATTGATCAAAGCTTTTTTCATGATAAGACCCTCCATTTATCGTTTTAATAATCAACAATTTGTTAATTGTTTATTTCAAAAAAATTAGTAGCGTGCTGTGTAGATCGGCTTGATCACATCCATATCAATGAATGTGTATAGCTTTGTTGCCCGTTTCGACGTGCGGGTCGTTGTCTTTCCTGGAACTTCTTTAATGAAAGGAAGCGATTTAATTTTTCTTGAAAAAGACTGATCGCTGAGGATCGCTGGATCATCTGTAACGGTTTTAAGAACAGCCTGCAATTCCGAATACGTGAAATGCTTTGGCAAAAAGTTCTTTGCAGCAGTTGTCTGCAGCAGATCGGTCGAAATGACATTAATTGCGTCGCTTATGATGTCTTTATGGTCAAATGCCAAGTCGAGCTGCA